>NZ_QGGL01000061.1 GCF_003148565.1 Tumebacillus permanentifrigoris | reverse complement strand
CCAGTTGTCACAGTCTCGTGATGATGGCGGAAAGGTCACACCTGTTCCCATCTCGAACACAGAAGTTAAGCTTTCCAGCGCCGATGGTACTTGGACCGCAGGGTCCTGGGAGAGTAGGACGTCGCGAGGCAACAGCATAAGGAACAAAAAGGCCTGATCCAACGCGGATCAGGTCTTTTTTTTGCATTGAAGAAAGTATTTAGCATTAATGTATTGGGACTATTGCATTATTTATAATATTTTTGAATGGTGTTAAAATTGATATATTGAATAAAATGATGAGAATGTGATGGAAGAGTTTCAACTAACTGAAAAAGCGATCCGTAGCGCACAACTTTTGAAGCTGAAGGATCTGGAAACATTTTAAAATCAAGGAATTGTGTGAGGCGCGAATCTTGATCGCAAGTGGAGAGTGGGTTCATACATGGCAAGGGGACTAGGGGTTGGGCATCGCCAAGTATCGTGGGTGCTGTGAAAGGAGGTGACTACTCATGTTGAAAAAAGTATCTAGCGTAAAGGCGACTGTTTCGATTCCGATCGATGTTTGCTCGCTTTCTTGCTTCCTCGGCGACTGCACGGTAAGCTGCGGCATTTCCGTGGGTCACTAATCCGTGTAAGTGAACAAAAGCCCGGTCCTCGTAGATCGGGCTTTTTGTTGAACCTAGATGGTTGTGTTTGTTTCGTTTTGTTCGGAAGTGAGAGTTGAGGAACGAGGGAGGGCATGTTAAGATAAGTCCTGTCGCCGCTGAGAGTAGCGGGTGATGCGAAAGAGAAAGAGATCAACAGTTGACTTCCAACGGGAAGTGTGGTATATTATTCGAGTCGCCTTTGAGCGACATTTTTGATCCTTGAAAACTAAACGAGTGATAGATGAGAATCGATTCGAGCCTTGAATCAAACTTTAATTGAGAGTTTGATCCTGGCTCAGGACGAACGCTGGCGGCGTGCCTAATACATGCAAGTCGAGCGGACTGATGTGGAGCTTGCTCCATGGATGTCAGCGGCGGACGGGTGAGTAACACGTGGGTAACCTGCCTGGCAGACTGGGATAACGCTTGGAAACGAGTGCTAATACCGGATGATCTCTT
>NZ_QGGL01000060.1 GCF_003148565.1 Tumebacillus permanentifrigoris | reverse complement strand
GGCTACACGCTGGGAACGGCGATCACCTCAGATGGCAGCTATGTGCTGACGGTGACCGATCTCGCGGGCAACAGCACGGTGCTGAACTTTAGCATTGATACGGTAGCTCCCGTGGTCACAGGTCTAACAGACAACCAGCTCTACACATCGGCGGTCACTCCTTCTAGCACCGACACCGACATCCAGACGGTGACGCTGACGAAAAACGGCAGCACAGTCGCTGGATACATGCTGGGCACGGCGATCACCGCAGATGGTAGCTATGTGCTGACGGTCACCGACGTTGCGGGCAACAGCACCGTGTTCCACTTCGGCCTCGACACGGCGGCTCCGGTGGTGTCGGGTGTGATCGACAATCACATTTACGGAACGTCCGTCACGCCGTCCAGCACGGACACTGACATCCAGACGGTGACGCTGACGAAAAACGGCACTGCCGTTGCCGGCTATACGCTGGGCACAGCGATCACCCTAGGCGGCAGTTACGTGCTGACCGTCACCGACCAAGCGGCGAATAGTACGGTGCTACACTTTGACATCGACAAGGTCGCTCCGGTCGTCACCGGAATCACGGACAATCAGCTGTATACCGCGACCGTCACGCCGTTCAGCACGGATACCGACATCCAGACGGTGACACTGACGAAAAACGGCAGTGCCGTTGCCGGGTACACGTTGGGAACGGTGATCTCTGGGGATGGAAGTTACGTGCTGACCGTCATCGACCAAGCCGGAAACACTACGGTGTTGCACTTCGGTATTGACACGACAGCCCCGGCGATTACGGGTGTGCTGGACAATCAGGCGTACTCATCATCCGTAACTCCAGTCACGAGTGACACCGACATTCAGACGGTGGCGTTGACGAAAAACGGCACCGCCGTCGCAGGCTACTCGCTAGGAACTTCGATTACCCAAGACGGCACCTACGAGTTGACCGTTACCGACCTCGCGGGCAATAGCACGGTGCTTCACTTTAGCATCGACACAGCAGGACCGGTGGTCAGCGGGGTTGTGGACAATCACCTCTACGGCACAAGCGTGACCCCTGTGAGCAGCGACACCGACATCACGACGGTCACGTTGACGCAGGACGGCACCGCTGTGGCTGGGTATACGTTG
>NZ_QGGL01000059.1 GCF_003148565.1 Tumebacillus permanentifrigoris | reverse complement strand
AAGAGATCATCCGGTATTAGCACTCGTTTCCAAGCGTTATCCCAGTCTGCCAGGCAGGTTACCCACGTGTTACTCACCCGTCCGCCGCTGACATCCATGGAGCAAGCTCCACATCAGTCCGCTCGACTTGCATGTATTAGGCACGCCGCCAGCGTTCGTCCTGAGCCAGGATCAAACTCTCAATTAAAGTTTGATTCAAGGCTCGAATCGATTCTCATCTATCACTCGTTTAGTTTTCAAGGATCAATCAGTGTGTTGCTAGGAAAGCAACAATGGTGGCTCGGGACGGAATCGAACCGCCGACACGTAGATTTTCAGTCTACTGCTCTACCAACTGAGCTACCGAGCCTTATTTAGAAAGTGGTGACCCGTACGGGATTCGAACCCGTGAATGTCGCCTTGAAAGGGCGATGAGTTAAGCCGCTTCTCCAACGGGCCATATGGTGGAGAGTAGCGGATTCGAACCGCTGACCCCCTGCTTGCAAGGCAGGTGCTCTACCAACTGAGCTAACCCCCCATAACTGGTGCGGTCGAGAAGACTCGAACTTCCACGGGGAAACCCCACACGCCCCTCAAGCGTGCGCGTCTGCCATTCCGCCACGACCGCATATCAAGTTGTAAAAATGGAGCGGAAGATGGGATTCGAACCCACGACCCTCGCCTTGGCAAGGCGATGCTCTACCCCTGAGCCACTTCCGCAAGTGGCGTGCCCTGAGAGATTCGAACTCCCGGCCTTTTGATTCGTAGTCAAACGCTCTATCCAGCTGAGCTAAGGGCACATGTAGATGATGTTGTTTTCTTTTCTCAACACCGCAGTCTCGCGGCGACAAGAGCTATCTTATCATGTCCCTCTACGGGACACAATCTACTCATTCGATCAAATACACTCATATAGAGCGATCTTCTCATAGATACTACGAATTCTCCCCAATTCCTCGTGTTTTTATACCTATTCTATTTTGCATGAGAGAAAGACAACAAAAAGACCCGATCCACAATGGATCGGGTCTTTTTGTTCCTTATGCTGTTGCCTCGCGACGTCCTACTCTCCCAGGACCCTGCGGTCCAAGTACCATCGGCGCTGGAAAGCTTAACTTCTGTGTTCGAGATGGGAACAGGTGTGACCTTTCCGCCATCATCACGAGACTGTGACAACTGG
>NZ_QGGL01000058.1 GCF_003148565.1 Tumebacillus permanentifrigoris | reverse complement strand
CCGAATTTTATGTCACTTTGCCACATATGGTTACGTTGCTTATGTTGAAATCGTCTGGCCGCAAGGCCGGAGGAGGAGTACAACCGCATATGACGAGTACTGTACCCATGCTCCATAAGTTTTTCTTGCAAGGTGCTGCGCTTGATCTCACCAGGTTGCGCTAATCCTTCCCATTCTAAGATCTGAATGATTTGTGCCACACTACGACTGGGGACTTCTCGGCGAAGTAAAATGGCCTGATCCAAGAGATGTGAAGAGATCGCTTCGGCTGTTCGCCGCTTTCCCTTTCCATGCGGTCGAAGTCCGGCGAAGCCTTCGGTTCGGTAGGCAGACAGATAACGACGAAGAGTTCGTTCGGATAAACCAGTTTGCTCACAAATCGTTCGCTTCAGCTGTTGGATCTTGCTTGGGTCGGTCCCTTCAGCAAGTAACGGAGAAATGAGTTGCATCCGCTCAGCGGCGATCTCATCCGCTTTTTTCTGGTTTTTCATTGGAATCTACAGTCCTTTCTATAGGAAGTAGATTCACAATACTTCATAGCTCTATGGACAAGAAGGCAAAACGGGTATGTACCCATAATTGAGAATTAACGATGGGTCGGACAAGTCTCGCCAGCCACCCGACTCCTTGTCCAACATAATGTCCGATCTGTTGGAGTGCAGACAGCGAAGGGACGGACAATGGCTTCACCGGATCTCCTGTACGTGCTGCAATCATGGATAAACAGTTTACCCAGTACTGCCAAAACTTCGCGAACCAAACGCTCCACCGGTACAAGGTCGACTCATCTGCGGCTACGTCTGAGGACTGTCCCTGAGACAAGGCCGATTCGAAGGATTCGGCTTCGTAACGTTTATAGGGGACGAGCAGATCTGGCAACTCATGATGAATCCTCTCGCAACCCTTGCAACGCAAGCGACGGATCATGTAGGTGATCCGTTCACCAGTGGATTTACGCCCAATGCGCCTCCGGCTTCCGATAACGAACAGGTCATCTTCACACACTGGGCAAATATGTTGCTCTGCACTCCAAATGAAAAACACCAATTTCTCTATTTTCTTTGAGCTGAAAATTTGATACAATGACCATGCGATTTTTTGGGGACGACTCTGGTGCCACTGCTCGAACAGTGACACATCATACAGAGGCGTCCTTTTCCTTTTCTAGGATATGTACGATGGTCATTATATCCGTCAACCTTTGGACAGGCAATAGCGTCAGCTTTTGGTCATTTAGCATCGTCGGTAACA
>NZ_QGGL01000057.1 GCF_003148565.1 Tumebacillus permanentifrigoris | reverse complement strand
CCATAGTCCGGTATCGTACCGGGCTATGGTTTTTTAGTCTGCTTTGGAATCGTTTATGGTTATAGAACTTCACGTAGCGTTTTACTGCTACTTCGAGTTCTGTTTTGCTCTTGAATTTATCGAGATAGATGCACTCGGACTTCAAATGGCTGAAAAAGCTTTCTGCACAAGCGTTGTCCAGGCAATTCCCCTTTCTGGACATGCTTGCGGTGATTCCAGAAGTCGAAAGAAGCTTATGGTACTGGCGAGAGGTATATTGGTGACCTTGGTCGCTGTGTAAGTGCACGCCTTTTGGCTTTCTCTTTTTGATGGCGGCTTTTACGGTTTCTAGGACGAGAGGAAGATCGTTACGTTCGCTGATCCGGTAGGATATGACCTCGTTGTTGTACAGGTCGAGCAATACGGATAAATAGAGCCATTGACCTTGAACGGATAGAAATGTGATATCCGTGACCCACTTCTCATTAGGCTTTGTCGCCTTGAAATTGCGGTTTAGAAGGTTCGGGGACACGACGGTTGCTTCACGTCTGCCAAAGTATTTCCGCTTCCTGCGAATACGAGATTGAATACCAAGTACCTGCATGAGCCGGTACACACGCTTGTGATTCACGGTGATCCCATACTCTTGCTGCAAACTGATCTTGATGCGGCGATACCCGTAGATACCTCGTACCTTGCGGTAGCACTCGAGGATTTTTGCTTGAGTTGCTTCGTCGTCGAGTTTCTTAGCCGAGGGATTCGCTTGTCTATGGAGCCATTTGTAGTAACCGCTTTTCGAGACCTTTGCAATACGGCATAGCAAAGAAACGGCGTATTGCCCCGCCAATTGCCGGATGTTTTCAAAGGTGGGGGTAAGGTCTCGACGGGTAGTTTCTACTTGTCGAGACCGAGCCACTTTTTTAGAAACTCGTTCTCCGCACGCAATCGTTTCATCTCTTGTTCAGGGGTTTCCGGGCGTGTACGAGGGCGACCTTTGCCGGTCACGATTCCTAGTGCCTTTCCACGCTTCTCTTCTAGCCCCGCCTCTCCTTCGGCCTCAAAGTGCTTTACCCACCGCTTGACTGTAGTGGAACTCGGGATGTTCAATTTGTCTGCGATCTCTTGGCAGCTCAACTCGTTTTGGTAATACAGGGTTATAGCTTGTAACTTTTCATCAAAGGTGTATGTCTTTCGAATGTTTCCCATAAATGAAAAACCCCCTTCAAATAGATAGTAGGGGGCTTTCTTCCTACTGTCTACTTGAAGGGGATCATATCA
>NZ_QGGL01000056.1 GCF_003148565.1 Tumebacillus permanentifrigoris | reverse complement strand
TGATGTGCACCCCTTAAAATAGACATTGAGAAAAGACCCCTCAATGGTAATCTATTTTAGGGGGTGTCTTTTTTATGGCGAAGAAAGGTCAAACGTTTCAACATTATCCTGAATCAGTGAAAAGAGAAGCGATTCGGTTGCGTGAAGTAGAGAAATGGACAAACCGTGCAATAACCGAACATCTTGGGATTCACGATATCAATCGGGTGAAAAGATGGGTGCGTGTCTACCGGGAACAAGGAGAGAGGGTATTCGAGGATCGTAGAGGAAATCCGCATCGGGTACAAACCGAAGAGTCTCGGACTATCAAACACATGGAGATGGAGAACGCCGTGCTAAAAAAGTGGTTAGAAATCTTGAGTCAGGAGGTGTCCAAACGAAACAGCAGGTCGTTGAAGCGCTAAAAGATCTGTATCCTGTCACAATTCTATGCAAGTTGCTTCAGCTTTCCAGAAGCGGTTATTACAAATTTTTGAAGCGGAAAGAACAAGAACCAGACCATGAACTAAAAGACTGTATCCAGGCCATCTATCACATGCGGGAAAAGAAATACGGATACCGACGCATACAGGCGGAGTTGGAGCGGCTAGGCCGGAAGGTCAACCACAAAAAGGTGTTGCGCCTGATGCAGGAACTGGGCCTGCGTTCCATCATTCGAAAGAAGCGTAAAGTGCAGCCCAAAGGAGACGGTTTACCACCTCGCGTGGCTGAGAACCTGCTCAAACGAGACTTTACCGCAGAAGCGCAAAACAAAAAATGGGTGACTGACATTACCCAGTTTGCGGCAGGAGATCAATGGTTGTACCTATCAGCAATTAAGGATCTGTATACGAAGGAGATTGTCGCCTACCAGATGAGCTTGTGGAATGACACCAAACTCGTACTAGACACCTTCAAACAAGCATTTGCAAATAAAAGAGACGTTACTGGCTTGATCGTTCACAGCGATCAAGGATGCCAGTACACGTCTCACGCCTACCATGACATGCTGCCGAAGGTTGGAGCCCAAATCAGCATGTCACGTCGCGGCAATTGTTACGACAACGCCGCTATGGAAAGCTTCTTCTCCCATCTGAAAGCCGAAGCACTCTACCCATATGATATACGAGATGTGGCAGAAGCTCAAAGGCGAATTGTAGCGTATATCAAGTTTTACAACGAAGAACGCATACAACTTAAACTAAACAAGCTGACGCCTGTCGAATACAGGCGCCAGCTTGCGGCTTAGGGTCTTTTTTCACTGTCTACAAAATGGGGTCTTGACCA
>NZ_QGGL01000054.1 GCF_003148565.1 Tumebacillus permanentifrigoris | reverse complement strand
AAACCATGAGGGCGAGGTAGAGAACTGGCTCACCGATCAAGATCAGGAGTCGGAACTTCAAGCGAATCCCCAAGCCTCCATGCACACCCCTCAAAACCGGGGTGTTTTTTTGTTTGTCGTCACAGAGGGAGAAATAGTAAATACAATATACGAATATGTACAAAATATTACCTTTATGATATATTTATCAAAAAAGTAGAGGTGATAATTTAGTATGAAAAGAAAAGCTCTCTCGATTCTTATGATGTTGGTAATGTTCTGTGCGTTACTTCCTGTTTCCGCCTATGCACAGGACAACGGTACTGAGACGAACAAGAAAGTTGAAACCGTGCAATCTGTGCCCCAAAATGGTGAGGTAAAAGGAAAAGGAAAAACAGTCACGCATTATCAGTTTCGAAATGTAGAAACTGGCGTGATTGCACCAGAGGCCATCATTGTAGGAACGATTAGTTGCGATGACGGCGGTGGTTATTGGTTGGTTTGCAGTTGGAACGTTACGAGCACAAGTAGGATCACCCGCATCAATTTGGGTGTTGACATCTCTAATGGTGCCATTCACGGTTATAGCTACGTGATCAACACGCCCGCATATCAAATTGGTAATGTGGCCGATGAATATGTTGGAGCGCCCGGAGTATATAGTGCCATACTTACTGGAACAGTCACTACTTTTGACGGGTTCTATCAACTTGTGCCAGCTAAGGCTGACTACACGACGGTCTATTAGTTTTCAATGGCCAACGAAGGAGGGGGCAAGAATTGAGTTGGTTCTCGGTCCTACATGAGCCAGAACAAGTAGATGTGCACTTTAAGGAACCCATTTTTGCTCATACGGAACGCTTTTGTGTCCTCAGCAACGAGTTAAGCGAAATGAGCCTGATCGGGCAATTTTTTATTGCAACATGCGTACTAGTTGACGGGAGAGCCCCTATTCAAGTTCCCCTTTTTTCAGCGCGGGAACGAGAGACTCTGCTTCACGATGTCGCTTCCCATGTTACAGACTGTAAGATCATGCACTTTCAGAACGATGACCGAACGGTTGCAATCTTGACAGGTGTGAAGCCTGATTCGCAAACTTTGTTTCTGCGGCAACTCGAAGAGGGGAAACTTCATCCGCTAGTGGCTGACCTGTATCGCGAGGAGAGCTCTCATCAGGATAGCAGTATGACGGGCGTTCCTGTTCTGTACGAAATCAACAGAGATTCACTAGGCGTGTCCGATCCAGACGGTTTTCGTGAAATGTGGAACTTCATCAGCAACACATTCGTGAAGGCGGAGTCGCACATTACTGTAATGCCTAGAGGGTGGGAGTTTGGGGAGCATGTCACAGAGTCC
>NZ_QGGL01000053.1 GCF_003148565.1 Tumebacillus permanentifrigoris | reverse complement strand
TTCCGCATGAGCATGGAGGGTTTCGGGAATCCGTACCCATCCGAACTGTTGAAAGGCAGCTTGCAGGCGCTCTTGAATGATCATGAGCGCGTCACCTCCTCTTCCGTGAACTGTTCATACACGGCAAGGGGGCGTACGACCACTTCGGGTATTGGTGAAGAGGGCATAAGTCGCGGTGTTGGTTGGGGAACCGGTTTTGCGACAGTGTCTTTTCGGATGCCTTCGAAGTGGTTTTTATGTTGCACAATTTCCCGTTGTCCAGAGGACTTTCGGTGTTCAGATATGATCTTGTTTTCGTAGTGGATTTGAATGCCGCCGCGACGATCATCCTTCACATGAACGAGGTGACCGACGAACCGAATCGGTACGGAGTAGCGGTTTCCTTCGTAGGAGACAAGTGAGTCTGACGACACTTTACGAACATGAAAGTCCACGCGATCAAAATGCTCTGACACCAATGGCTTCAATTGTTCCTGAGCGAAAAGGTCAATGGGTCGCTTCTGAGTGGTTCCGTGCAGGCGAACATTTGCAATGGCGTTTAACCAGAGAAGAGTTTGTTCGTTCAGATTCTGAAGATCTGTAAACGTCTGCACTCGTGGCCAGAAGTTTTTGCGTACGTAACCCACTCCATTTTCCACCTTTCCTTTTGTGCGAGCCCGATAGGGACGGCAACGACGGAGGAGAAAACCATGATGTGAAGCGAAGCGAGCGAAACGCTCATTCCAAACTACTTCGCCTTGGTCGTCTGTACCCGCGACAACGGTTTTCATATTGTCATAGAGGCAGGTTTCCGTAATGCCACCGAAATAGTTCATTGCTCGTTCGTGACATCCCATGAGGGTCTCAAGCCGCTGATCTTCTGTAAACTCCACATAGAGCATTCGAGAGTAGCCCAGAACCATGACAAATGCGTAGAGTCTCTTTTTCTTGCCGCTCCAATCAACTCGAAACTCGCCCCAATCCACTTGAGCCTGTCGGCCGGGCTGTGTTTCGAATCTTACTGTTGCCTTCGAGGAAACTTGGGGTCTTAAAGGTCTCATGAAGTCTCGCAGGATCGTGATTCCGCCCGTATAACCAGCAGCTCGAATCTCGTCAAAAATCACAACCGCGTTTAAACAACCTTCTTCCATCCGCTGACGCACATACGCTTTGAATGGCGCGAGCTTTTCAGGCTTGTCTACGGTACGTCGGTACGTGTCCGGATAATCCTCACATAACCATCTTCGGATTGTCTTGCGGTCTCGACCTAGTTCTTTTGCTATGGCAGTGATGCTCATGCCACGCTGTTTCATCTCTTTGATCACAAAAAACTCCCCATTCTTGACCATGAAATCTCTCTCCTCTCGGAGAGACTATTCGTTGGAAGTGGGGAATTTTCAACCGTTTATATTGGAGATTTTACAACCGTTGTCCACAC
>NZ_QGGL01000052.1 GCF_003148565.1 Tumebacillus permanentifrigoris | reverse complement strand
AAGAGATCATCCGGTATTAGCACTCGTTTCCAAGCGTTATCCCAGTCTGCCAGGCAGGTTACCCACGTGTTACTCACCCGTCCGCCGCTGACATCAATGGAGCAAGCTCCACATCAGTCCGCTCGACTTGCATGTATTAGGCACGCCGCCAGCGTTCGTCCTGAGCCAGGATCAAACTCTCAATTAAAGTTTGATTCAAGGCTCGAATCGATTCTCATCTATCACTCGTTTAGTTTTCAAGGATCAATAGAGCCGCCGAAGCGACGTTTTCTAATATACCATCTCAGCCAACTCAAGTCAACTTCTTTTTCCCTTCACCGTTACTCTCTCGTGGTGACAAGGACTATCTTATCAGAGTCTGTCGTACTTCGCTTGTCCATTCCTTTACAAACCCCTACAAAACCACTCAACTAAGCCCTTCTCCACACCTCTCCTTGGTTTCGCGCTCTTTCTTGTAAGCATTCAAGGATTCCCTGACATCCCTACAGAATATAAAGAAGTGAAGGGAACATGATTCCCTACGAAGGAGGTAGACCTATGTCCATCCTCGTTATTGGCGGCCTTATTCTCCTCTGTACTCTCGTGGTCAAGCTCAACAAATCCGCCAAGTCTAACGCCCAAAACCGCTCCCGTAGAATCCCCTCCAAACCTTATGTAAAAGGTCTCCCGCTACCTGCCCAACTCGGCCTGCACCCAACGTATCCGTTGCAAGGCATCGCGAAGCAACTGGACACCGCCTTTGAAAAGGAATTTGGCGATCGTTTGAAAAGCCGTTTCCTACTGAAACGCCCGTTGCTCCGGCCTGAGGAATTCGATTGGCAACTGCTTGAACTCAAACGCTATTTCGTCCTCACAACCCTTCTTCGTGAAGTTCCGATGTTCAGTGATGACATTGATGAAATCTGGCACGAGATGTTGCTGTACAGCCGTGAGTATGAAGCGTTCTGCAAGGCCTTTGCAGGCGAAGTGATTCACCATGCCCCGCACAGTGAACCTGCACCGAACCCCAACGGTCGTGCTTGGTTTGATTGGGTATACTGCCAGCTCTTTGAGGTTACGCCCTACAGCATATACATCTGGAAGAACTTTTTCCGCACCCCGCTCGATCAGCAGCAACTGAAAGAGTTCCAGACGACGGATCATGCGCAGCTCCTACCCAAATACTTCACCACCAATCCGAATGTGCGCGAGACAGCGATACGACTGATTGATACTCTGCGCGAACAGATGAACAACACCACACGACCTGCATATACAAAAAGGTACACCCATCCATCGATGCTCGTTGGTGCGACAAGCGCGTTCGTGTTTTTCTCACTCTACGAAGCGGACGGATTTCAGGACGAGATGCACCAGATGCTCTATGGTCGCAAGCATGACCCGAACAGCTCCTCATGCGGCAGCGGATTTGTCTGTGCAACGTCTTCCGATGATTCCACCAAAACCTCTTCCTGTAGTTCCTCCTCTTGCAATTCTTCCTCCTGTAGTTCCTCCTCATGCGGTAGTTCGTGTGGCGGAAGCAGTTAATACAAAAAAGACCCGATCCGTTATGGATCGGGTCTTTCACTATTGCCTCGCGACGTCCTACTCTCCCAGGACCCTGCGGTCCAAGTACCATCGGCGCTGGAAAGCTTAACTTCTGTGTTCGAGATGGGAACAGGTGTGACCTTTCCGCCATCATCACGAGACTGTGACAACTGGGTAG
>NZ_QGGL01000051.1 GCF_003148565.1 Tumebacillus permanentifrigoris | reverse complement strand
GACCGTATTTACCGATTGGTGAATCTGGTGCGAACAAGCAGGTTTACCTCGTTGCATTCATCGACGATGCGACACGTTATGTGTTGCATGCCGCTTTTTATCCAACTCTTGATCAAACGATCGTAGAAGACTGTTTTCGCTACGCGATTCAAACAAACGGAGTGCCTGAATCTGTCTACTTCGACAACGGCAAGCAATTTCGCACCAAAAGCATGGCTCGAACATGCGCCAAACTAGGCATTCGACTTCGGTTTACGAGGCCATACGCCGCCGAATCGAAAGGGAAGATTGAGCGCTTCAACAGAGTCATCGACAGTTTCCTAGCGGAAGTGGCGCTAGAAAAGCCCAAAACGCTCGACCAACTCAATTCGTTGTTTCAAGTGTGGCTCACCGAATGTTACCAGACAAAGCCCCACTCCGCACTTGATGGTCATTCAAGCCCGCAAGTAGCCTTTCGAAGCGACTCAACACCACTTCGACTTGTCGAAGAATCAATCCTCTCGGATGCGTTTTTACACAGTGAATCTCGAAAAGTGGACAAGGCCGGTTGTATCAGCTTCATGGGGAGGAAATACGAGGTTGGGCTCTCGTTCATTGGGCATAAAGTTGAAGTGGTCTACGACCCGCGTGACATCTCGACGATTACAATTGAGTACGACAATCACACACCATGGCAGGTGAAGGAACTGGTCATCAGTGAATGGGCAGGTAAACGACCTTCCTTGCCACCGACGATTGAAAGTATAGCCGCCGAGGGTTCACGTTTATTGGACGCTGCCGGGAAAAAGAATCAGGCAAGAAAAGAGCGCCAGACAAACGCTACCTCTTTCCGAAACATGAGGAAGGAGGCGAATCGAGATGTTTGAAGCGTTTTATGAGATGACGAGAACGCCGTTTTCTCGTGATATGCCCACCAATGAGCTGTATGCTTCAGTCGTTTTGGAAGAGACGCTCGAAAGGTTGGAATACACCGCCGAAAGGCAATGGTTTTCCGTTGTGACGGGCGACTGTGGAACGGGTAAAACGACAACAATCCGGCGGTTCGCGGATGTACTCGACTCATCGAGATTTAAATTGCTCTATCTATCCGATTCGAAGCTGACGCCGCGCCATTTTTACAAGGGTTTGCTTGAGCAGTTGGGGTGTGAAGCGAAGTTTTATCGAGGAGACAGCAAGCGGCAACTGCATCGGGAAATTGAATTGATGCGAGGAGTTCATCGCTTACAGCCCGTGGTGGTGGTCGATGAGGCGCATTTGTTGGACAAAGAGATGTTCGAAGAAGTACGGTTTTTGCTCAACTTCAAAATGGATGCTCAGAGTCCGATGGCATTGATCCTAGTCGGACAAAATGAGTTGTGGGACCGCCTGCAACTACAGATATTTACAGCAATTCGTCAAAGAATTGACCTTCAATGCAAACTGGTACATTACGACCGCGCACAAGTTGAGGCCTATATCGCACGTCATCTGGAGTATGCTGGCGTAAGCCGAGATATTTTCACGGATGGTGCAATCGATGAGATTTACCGTTATTCGAGCGGGACAGTCCGCTTGGTGAACAAAGCAGCAACACATAGTCTGATCTACGGTGCAACGAAAAAGCACCGGATTATTGACGACCACATGATAAAACGGGTTATCGCGGGAGAATTGACTTGATTCTCCCGTTTTTTCTTAACAGGGTTTGCTATGATCACGCGGTCATGATTCACGTCAACTCTTGGACAAAAGTTACCGTCAGTTTTCGGACATCAAAAGGCGGTAGTAACA
>NZ_QGGL01000050.1 GCF_003148565.1 Tumebacillus permanentifrigoris | reverse complement strand
CGCGAAGCCCCCCTCAAGATAAGACTTCCCACACGGTCAACGTGGTAAGACCCCCAGTAGAAGACTGGGTTGATAGGCTGGGTGTGTACGTGCCGCGAGGCATTTAGCTGACCAGTACTAATAGGTCGAGGGCTTATCCTACGCAATGCAAGGTCTTGAACTCACAAAGTTGCTCTATCCAGCGTATCAAGTTTTATGCGGTCGTGGCGGAATGGCAGACGCGCACGCTTGAGGGGCGTGTGGGGGTTACCCCGTGGAAGTTCGAGTCTTCTCGACCGCACCATAACTAGTAACGAAAGCACTCGGAGTGTTTACTCCGAGTGCTTTTTTCGTGTTCCGATTTCCGAGAATTGTAGGCGTAGACAATCACCCGTATCATGGCGAAAACGGGTGAAATCACAAGGAAGAGTGAGCAGTAAGCGTCGTAAACAAGCCTGTTACCATCGTTTGTTCGACTTTGTCTGATCTTCGTGATTGAGATGCTGGGGCATTCATGATAAGATTACTCCTGTCGCCGCGAGAGAGTGGTTGATAAGCGCAACATCCAACACAGGGGCATAGTTCAGTTGGTAGAACGTCGGTCTCCAAAACCGAATGTCGTGGGTTCAAGTCCTGCTGCCCCTGCCATCTTTACTTCTTTACTTTTTCTATTCAACATGGCGGTCGTGGCGAAGTGGTGAACGCACCAGATTGTGGCTCTGGCATTCGGGGGTTCGATTCCCCTCGATCGCCCCATGTTTTTAAACCAACGCATTCTGTCTGTTGGGGAGTCGCCAAGCGGTAAGGCAACAGACTTTGACTCTGTCATGCGAAGGTTCGATCCCTTCCTCCCCAGCCATTGCGAGCCATTAGCTCAGTTGGTAGAGCACCTGACTTTTAATCAGGGTGTCGAAGGTTCAAGTCCTTCATGGCTCACCATGTTTTTCTCAAAACTTCATCGCGTGCCCTTAGCTCAGCTGGATAGAGCGTTTGACTACGAATCAAAAGGCCGGGAGTTCGAATCTCTCAGGGCACGCCACTTTCTTTTGGAGCTGTGGTGTAGTGGCCTAACATGTCCGCCTGTCACGCGGAAGACCGCGGGTTCGAATCCCGTCAGCTCCGCCACTTTACCTTTCAACACTTCATGATAAGCGGGTGTAGTTCAATGGTAGAACTCCGGCTTCCCAAGCCGACAGCGTGGGTTCGATTCCCATCACCCGCTCCATATGGGCCCATAGCTCAGTTGGCTAGAGCGCACGACTGATAATCGTGAGGTCGGAAGTTCGAATCTTCTTGGGCCCACCATATTAAAGCCTCGTGATGATGGCGGAAAGGTCACACCTGTTCCCATCTCGAACACAGAAGTTAAGCTTTCCAGCGCCGATGGTACTTGGACCGCAGGGTCCTGGGAGAGTAGGACGTCGCGAGGCAACAGCATCAGGAACAAAAAGACTCGATCCATTGCGGATCGGGTCTTTTTTTGCATTTCTTTGGAAGTATCGATAGAGGAGGAATCCTGCGTACCAGAACAAAAACAGGAGGTCAGTTCATGAGGTTGTCCTAGAAGGCAACTAGAGTCTGAATTTGTTCTGGAATGAGGTGGAAGTGCTGTTGTGACACCCTTGCGGGCATGGTAAGATAACTCTTGTCGCCGCGAGAGACACGGTGGTGACGAGATTGATCCTTGAAAACTAAACGAGTGATAGATGAGAATCGATTCGAGCCTTGAATCAAACTTTAATTGAGAGTTTGATCCTGGCTCAGGACGAACGCTGGCGGCGTGCCTAATACATGCAAGTCGAGCGGACTGATGTGGAGCTTGCTCCATGGATGTCAGCGGCGGACGGGTGAGTAACACGTGGGTAACCTGCCTGGCAGACTGGGATAACGCTTGGAAACGAGTGCTAATACCGGATGATCTCTT
>NZ_QGGL01000049.1 GCF_003148565.1 Tumebacillus permanentifrigoris | reverse complement strand
GAGGTAACCGCGCTCTATGAGGCGGACGTTCTGGGAACCGACCTGTCGCTCGACAACCTCCAGATTCAATATGCCGACTATGCCGCATGGCAACGAGACTGGCTGCAAGGCGATGTGCTGGAGGGGCAACTTTCCTATTGGAGAGCGCAACTGGGCGGCGAGCTGCCGGCTCTGCAACTGCCGACCGATCGTCCGCGCCCACCCGTGCAAACGTACAATGGCGCAACAGAATCGGTCGCGCTCTCGAAGCAGATGCAGGAAGCGTTGCACGAACTCAGTCGTCGTCATGGAGCGACCCTGTTCATGACCTTGCTCGGCGCGTTCCAAACGTTGCTGTACCGCTACTCGGGGCAGGAGGACTTCGCAGTGGGCACGCCGATTGCCGGACGAGTTCATGAAGAGACGGAAGACCTGATCGGCTTCTTCGTCAACACGCTGGTCATGCGCACTGATCTGTCGAATGATCCGACCTTTGTTGACTTGTTGTCTCGCGTGAAGGAAACGGCGCTTGGCGCTTTTGCCAACCAAGATGTGCCGTTTGAAAAATTGGTCGAGGAGCTGCAACCGGAGCGCGACACCAGTCGCACGCCGCTGTTCCAAGCGATGTTCGTCTTGCAAAACACGCCGACGAACGCCGCACAACTGCCAGGCTTGACGGTAGAGCCGTTCGAGGTTGACAACCAATCGGCGAAGTTCGACCTGACGCTCACACTGGAGGAAACGACAGCGGGCTTGAGCGGAACTTTCGAGTACAACACCGACCTGTTCGACGCTGCGACGATTCAACGCATGACCCAGCACTTTGAGAATCTGTTGACGGCGATGACCGCCGATCCGATGCAAAAAGTGGCGGAAGTGCCGTTGCTGTCGTCGACAGAGGAGCAAGTCCTGCTGGTCGATTGGAACCAGACAGATGCGGACTTCCCGCGCACCATGACGATGTACGACCTGTTCGAAGCCCAAGTAGAGCGCACGCCAGAAGCAATCGCGCTCGTGGTTGGCGAACAGCGCCTGACCTATCGCGAATTGAATGCCCGTGCGAATCAAGTGGCGTACTATCTGCGTCGTCTCGGCGTGCAACAGGAATCGTTGGTCGGGGTCTACCTGCAGCGTTCCGTGGAGATGGTCGTGGGGATGCTGGGGATACTCAAGGCTGGCGGTGCTTACGTACCGCTCGATCCGGCCTATCCGCAGGAGCGGATCTTGTACACGATGGAAGATGCGGAAGCGACCGTGCTGTTGACGCAATCAGACCTGCAAGAGCAACTGCCTTCTTCATTGAAAACGGTATGTCTTGACTCCGAATGGGAGCAAATCGCACAGGAAGCGGATGGTAATCTCACAGCCGAATCGCTCAACACCTCGGCCACCCACTTGGCGTATGTCATCTACACCTCCGGCTCCACCGGCCGTCCGAAAGGGGTCGCGATTGAGCATCAAAGCGCCGTGGCAATGATCGCGTGGGCACAAGGCGAGTACAGCCAGCAGGATCTCGAAGGTGTTCTGTTCTCGACTTCCATCTGCTTCGACCTCTCTGTCTACGAGCTGTTCGTCACGCTCAGCAGCGGAGGCAAGCTGATCCTTGCTGAAAATGCGTTGCACCTGCCGCAACTGCCTGCCAAGGACGAAGTGACCCTGATCAACACAGTGCCCTCGGCGATCGCGGAACTGTTGCGCATCGGCGGGCTACCGACAACCGTGCGCACGGTGAACTTGGCGGGCGAGCCTCTGCACCGCGTGCTGGTGGAAAAACTCTACCAACTGCCGCACATCGAAAAGGTCTACAACCTATACGGGCCTTCTGAGGACACGACCTACTCCACCTATACGCTGGTGGAAAAAAGCAATACGACCGCGCCGACGATCGGTCGACCGATTGCCAACACCCAACTCTACGTGCTCGACCGCTTGTTGCAACCCGTACCGCTGGGGGTCGTAGGCGAATTGTTCATCGCGGGTTCTGGTCTGGCACGCGGCTACCTGAATCGCGCAGAGATGACGGATGAGCGCTTCCTCCCGAACCCATTCGGTGCAGGGCGGATGTACCGCACAGGAGACCTCGTTCGCTACCTGCCAGACGGCGAGTTGGAGTACATCGGACGCGCCGACCATCAGGTCAAGGTGCGCGGGTATCGGATCGAACTGGGCGAGATCGAGGAGCGACTCACGCTGTTGCCGACTGTGTCTGCAGCCGTCGTGTTGGTGCGTGAGGACGAGCCTGGTGACAAGCGCCTCGCCGCCTATGTGGTGTCAGAGTCCACGGTCAGCGAACTGCGAAGTGCGCTGAAAGAGACCTTGCCGGAATACATGATCCCATCCAACTTCGTGAAGCTCGACGCCCTGCCGTTGACACCGAATGGCAAAGTGGATCGCAAAGC
>NZ_QGGL01000048.1 GCF_003148565.1 Tumebacillus permanentifrigoris | reverse complement strand
GTCTTGAACTCACAAAGTTGCTCTACCCAGTTGTCACAGTCTCGTGATGATGGCGGAAAGGTCACACCTGTTCCCATCTCGAACACAGAAGTTAAGCTTTCCAGCGCCGATGGTACTTGGACCGCAGGGTCCTGGGAGAGTAGGACGTCGCGGGGCAATAGCATAAGGAACGAAAAGACCTGATCCAGTGCGGATCAGGTCTTTTTTCATGACTTCTGATACATGTGCTCGTCATGTAAATAGTTTATCATCTTGGTTAAGGTGTAATAATTCATATAAGACAGAAGGTGAGCGAGTGGCTGTTATGAACAGAAAGGAAATCATTCGCGGAATCCTCATCACGTTCTTTTTCAACTTTGCTGTTCCGCTGGGCGTTTATGAAGTGTTGAGCGGTCGAATCTCCGATGTGACGGCGCTGGCGATCGCGACGACCATTCCCTTGGTTGAAAACCTGTGGTTGTTTTTGCGACATCGTCGGGTCGATGCGTTTGGACTGTTCATGTTGTTTGGGTTCATGATCGCAATCTGCGCGGCCTTGGTCAGTGGAGATCAAAAAATGTTGCTGGTGCGTGAGTCATTCGTGTCAGTGGCGCTCGGGCTGCTCTGTCTGGGTTCGATCTTTATCGGTCGACCGTTGGTCTTTTATTTTTCGAAGCGTTTCGCGGTCGGTAACGACCCAGAGGCGCAACGGGAGTATGATCGCAACTGGCAGTATGCCTACTTCCGCAATACGATGTACCGGATGACGTTGGTCTGGGGGGTCGTGTGTCTGGTGGAAGCAGTTGTGCGGACAAGCTTTGTCTACGCGTTGACCGTGGAAGGGTTTCTGGCGGTATCCCCGTTTATCACGGCTGGTTTCTTCGGCGGTGCTGCGGTTTGGAACGTGGCGGCTGCCCGTCGTTTGCGGACGGAGATGGGAAAGATCAAGGGCAAACGTCAAATGGCGTAGCAAAGACCCGGTCCATACGGACCTGGGTCTTTTTTTAGATCGTGAAGTTGTCTTCGAAGTCAGTGATCGATTCCCCGAAGTGTTGCTGGAAGCTGGTTTCTACGCCGTAGCGCGGGATGTCGACGAGGAAGGCGCGGAACTGGTCTTCGCCGTAGGTTTGGAGCAGTTGGTTGACGGCGAGGTAATCGACCCATTCGACGTTGTAGCCTGCGGTGAGGATGTTGTCTTCGCTGGCTTCCAAGGGAAGCAGCTGGCCTGATCTTGCGACTTGGGCGATGGATTGGTTTTGGTGGTTGATTTGGTTTTGCACGGAGGTGGGGTCAAGCTGTTGTTGGCCAAGCAATCCGACGTGCCACGCCATGCCTTCGTTGATCCATGTCGGCAAGGATTCGCCGATGCCTTGTTGGTTGAAGATGACGTGGGTTAGTTCGTGGGTGAGCACGTTGGCGAGGTCGGTCTGGTCTTTTAGGTTATAGAGCGGAATCCAGATGGCGTTGCCGATGGTGATGCCACCGGTATTTGTGACGATGGCATTGATTTGGTCACGCGGGACGCCAGCTTGGAGCAAGGCTTGTCCGTAAGAGCGTTGGGAGGAGAACAGGGCGATCTCGGTTCCGGCGCTTGGTTTTTGGTTGAGTTGTTGTTGCAGGGTCGGGAGTGAGATGTCTTGGATGATCTGGGCGGCGGTCTGCAGGGTATTTTGGGAGACAGTGTTGTCGCCTGCGGTGAGTTTGAGCCCGCTCGTGATGTTTTGTTGTGCGCGCCCGCTTGTGGACTGGCGTGGTAGTTTGCGGACGCCGGAGCGGTGGATGACCGCTTGGTCGATCATCATCTGTTGGTTGAGTTGGTTGAGTTCGTTTACCATCTGACCGAATTGTTGTTGCATTTGTTGGGGGTTGGTTGTGTGGGTGAAAAGGTTTTGGAAGCGTTGTATGTCGTTCAGGAATTTCTGATGCCATTGATCAGTGATCGAATACTTCGGTTGCTGCATGGCGTTTGCTGGGGTGGCGTGGTTGAGCAGTGCCGCGAGGGGCAGTGCTAGGAGCAGTCCGGTGAGAAGATAGCGTTTCATGTTTGTTTCCTCCTTGTCTATGTTTCGCGTTTGATTGATTTCAGGATAGTTGATAAGTTCGGAAAAATTGTGGAAAAGCGTTGGTGTAGTTGCGGCGAAACTGTGAAGAATCTGGTAGTTGACTCTATGTAGTGTGTTATGTTATCTTAATACATGTCGCCGCGAGAGACACGGTGGTGACGCGATTGATCCTTGAAAACTAAACGAGTGATAGATGAGAATCGATTCGAGCCTTGAATCAAACTTTAATTGAGAGTTTGATCCTGGCTCAGGACGAACGCTGGCGGCGTGCCTAATACATGCAAGTCGAGCGGACTGATGTGGAGCTTGCTCCATGGATGTCAGCGGCGGACGGGTGAGTAACACGTGGGTAACCTGCCTGGCAGACTGGGATAACGCTTGGAAACGAGTGCTAATACCGGATGATCTCTT
>NZ_QGGL01000047.1 GCF_003148565.1 Tumebacillus permanentifrigoris | reverse complement strand
CGTCATATGCGGTTGTACTCCTCCTCCGGCCTTGCGGCCAGACGATTTCAACATAAGCAACGTAACCATATGTGGCAAAGTGACATAAAATTCGGTACGCCCAGCTAATTTCGCTCTCTTAGAGGAACGAAGTTACTTGAGCATGTTTGGAATGCATGTCGATTTCTTTTAACAGACATGCCCTTCTTCTGCTGTGAGAAGAAGTGAGCCGAAGCGGCGGTGACTTGCCGACACTGGCAAGGTGACGTAGTCCGCAGGAAACGGGGCTTGCGGCGAAGCGGTTACGCCAAGATGAGTCTCTAGGCTGAGCATGGGACGGCTGAGGAACACGAACCTATTCATCCGCATCTGAGGGTTGAAATGTCACCTCTGCCTACACCGCTTAACAGGCAGATTGCGGACTGGCAATCGTTAACCGAATTGACGGTTGTCACAAATGCCAATTGGACACGTTTGCCGACTGGCAGGGAATTATGTAGAGTGCACAGCTAGAACATAGTGTCCGCAACGACTTGCAGTAAGCAAGGACAAAGACTGCGATAGGCAGCCTCGCCCATGTGTGGAGTCCAAAGTGTGAACTGGGGAAGGTCTGCACAGATGCTAAGGGAGTGTGTCCCCGATGATGTGCAGGCTGGCGGAGCCTCTATAGTAGTCCGAGGCCGGGAAAGCCGGCTACATGGCGAAGAGAGGCAGTTTAAGTGGTTTGCTTGGCTCATTAACTGACCTAGTGAGGTGAAGACCTTTGATAATCAGTGAAATGCAAAGTAAACTGGCGACATGGTCAACAGAACATAAAGAACGGAAGTTCGACCGACTTCTAAGACTCATTGCTAACAGATCTTGGCTCCGCGAGGCGGCTAGAATTACTTTGGCTTCTAGCGGGGCCAAGACACCCGGTGTAGATGGCGTTAACAAACACAAGATGGAAAAAGTGCTTGCTCTTGAACTGGAACTGCTACGCCATGAATTGCTGACTGGAACTTACAGGCCGCTACCTGCCCGTCGCGTATATATCCCAAAAGCGAACGGCAAACTTAGGCCGCTAGGCATTCCTTGCCTCAGAGATCGTATCGTGCAACGAGCGATGCTGATGGCAATGGAACCGATATGGGAAAGCGATTTTCATCCGGTATCCTATGGATTCAGACCCGCGAGAAGTGTCCACCATGCGATTCGAACCATCAAAATGCAACTCCAAGATGGAAATGAGAAAACGAATGCAACTGCGGGACGCTGGGTAATTGAAGGTGATTTGGCGAGCTATTTCGATACCGTTCATCATCGACTACTGATGAAGGCTGTTCGTAAACGTATCTCAGACCAGAGATTCCTTGCTTTGCTTTGGACGATCATCAAGGCAGGATGCGTAGACCGGGGGTTATTCCGCGCCTCAAGCGAGGGGGTTCCGCAGGGCGGGGTCATCTCACCGCTACTTTCCAATATTATGTTACACGAATTTGATCAATGGATGGACACGAAGTTTCTGAGCAAAAAGGTACGGAAAGATCGCTGGTCATGGAACTTTAGCATTCAAAAGCAACGGCCCATCGCGTTACGTGAAAACCGGCAATGGAAACCAGCCATCTCCTACTGCCGCTATGCGGATGACTTTGTAGTAGTCGTCAAAGGAACCAAGGCACACGCAGAAGAAGTTCGAGAAGCCTGTCGAGAATTTCTAGAGGATCGGCTAAAGCTCACGCTGAACATGGAAAAGACACATATTACACACGTGAATGACGGTATTGTCTTCCTAGGTCATCGCGTGATTCGAAAACGCGGAGGCCGGGGAAGAATGCGCATTGTTTCGTCCATTCCCTGGGAGAAATATCGTCGCTTTGCCGAGAAACTGGTCAAACAGCTTTCGGGTAACTACGGAACGAACACAATGGACTTGGTCGAAAGCCTTAACCGACAACTTGCAGGATGGGCAACCTTTTACCAATACACCGATCATACAGCGACTATATTCAGCAAAGTAGATCGCACGGTATTCTGGAAACTCGGGTATTGGCTGGCACGGAAGTACAAGTGTGGCTTCCGATCTTTAATGCGAGAGTATGTCCGATCACCTGCACAAGGAATGGCTAAAATCTGGGTGTTAAAAGGCCGTAATAGCCGAGGATTCTACGGGGAACTGCCACTTAGAAGGCTGATAACCAGCCGTAAAGGTTGGTTCACATGGCGAAGCCCGGCTGAGAATCCTTACATCTTGCGCTCAGAAAAACGCCGTACAATTGAGTCTCGCTATAGCGAAGTCGCCTTTGCTTTGAGCAACGCTTAAATAGAGAGCCGGATGCGCTGAGAGGTGCAAGTCCGGTTCGGGAAGGAGAGGCAAGGAAATAGTTTGACTACGCCTTGTCTCTTACTTTACGACCGTATTTACCGATTGGTGAATCTGGTGCGAACAAGCAGGTTTACCTCGTTGCATTCATCGACGATGCGACACGTTATGTGTTGCATGCCGCT
>NZ_QGGL01000046.1 GCF_003148565.1 Tumebacillus permanentifrigoris | reverse complement strand
CGCGAAGCCCCCCTCAAGATAAGACTTCCCACACGGTCAACGTGGTAAGACCCCCAGTAGAAGACTGGGTTGATAGGCTGGGTGTGTACGTGCCGCGAGGCATTTAGCTGACCAGTACTAATAGGTCGAGGGCTTATCCTACGAAATGCATGTCTTGAACTCACAAAGTTGCTCTACCCAGTTGTCACAGTCTCGTGATGATGGCGGAAAGGTCACACCTGTTCCCATCTCGAACACAGAAGTTAAGCTTTCCAGCGCCGATGGTACTTGGACCGCAGGGTCCTGGGAGAGTAGGACGTCGCGAGGCAACAGCATCAGGAACAAAAAGACTCGATCCATTGCGGATCGGGTCTTTTTTTGTTTTCATTACATTGAAGGAGTTTGTTTAAATACAATTGGCATAGGACTATTTAACCATTTATTTTTGAATTCAATGTGGTAATATTTAGCCAAGTATATAGGTTGATTTTTCGTTGAAAGGAGGTGAGAACTATGTTGAAAAAGGTAACCACGGTTGCCCTGATGCCGATCGATACTTGCGGCCTCAACTTCTGCTCTTTTGGTTGCGGTGTTGACTGGTGTAGCGATTGATGTGATCAAGAACGAGCCCGGTCCGTTGAGGAGCGGGCCTTTTTTGTAAGTAAACGAAGTAGATACGTACTCAGGAGGTGGCAGGATGTCGTTGCAACAGATTCAGAGCCTGATGTTGAATCTCTCCATCAAACCGCAATTGTCCAATCAGTTGTTCGCAGACCCCTCTAGTGTTCAGGCCTCGTATGATTTGGCGGACCATGAGTTGCAAGCCGCGTTGCAGTTGCAGGCGCGGGATTTGGAAGCGTTTCAGACTCACGTGGCGCTGAAACGGCTGAATCGGTTGGCCATGCCCTATGTGACTCGTTCCTTGTCCTTGTTTTCAAGTAGCAGTCGTGCCCGGCTGTTGCGGGAATTCGTGACAATACATGAGATGAAGCAAAATTTTTGGATGCAAAATATCATCACTTTCTTGGATTTCTTAGCAGACAAGGCCACGGGGGATAAGCATGGAGATCTCCAACGTGAAGTGATCGCATTTGAGAAGTGGGTATATGAAAGTTGTAGAGCTACTGATGAAGAGGTTTCAGGAACCGGGTTACGTGTGGCGTCACGCGTTCGTGTTGCTACGTTTCAGTTGCCTGGGGAGCTGTTGATTGATGGCAAGTTTCAGGAAGCGTTACCTGAGTTGTTCGGTACCCAAGGGTTTGTGTTGGCCCAGTGGAACGGAGCAGAAGTCGACTTGTACGAGATTGACTCTGGGTATTATGACTTTTTGAAGCAAGGTATAGGACGGATGTTTACCAGTCAAGAGCTGCTCGTACTCGCTGAGGGCATCGCTGTCCGATATGAAGAGCGCACGGCTCACGAGATGATCGAAGAACTGTACGAAGCAGGAATCCTCGTCACACATGGAAAGGAGGTCAAATCATGGCTAGAGGTGTAGGGATCGGGTATCGCTCGCAATTTACCAATACGCCAGAGCTGCTGTTGCAACACGTTGATTTTTTGGAATACAACCAACGACCGAATCTCGAGGCTGTACAAGCTGACTTGGGACCGTTTCTCGGGAAGTTGCCAGTTGTGATCCACAGTATCAACCTCTCGCTCGGTTCCGTGGAGCCGCCAGCTGAGCAACGGGTGGAGGCTTTAAAACGGACGGCTGATTTCGTCAATGCGTCTTGGGTGAGTGAGCACCTGTCCTATAGCCGAGTGGGAGACATCGAGATTGAGAATTTCATTGCGCTACCTTATACGGATGAAGCGATTGAAGTCGCCTCCAAGCACATTCTGGATCTGCAAAACTTTCTGGGACGTCCTATGATCATGGAGAATGTTACGCACCATATCACATGGCCGGTCAAACAGTATTCGGAGGCGGAATTCATCAAGCGTGTGATGCTGTCTGCCGATTGCGGACTGTTGTTGGATGTGACCAACCTCTATCTGAATTCTGTTGTTCATAAGTACGATCCGATTGAATACCTGAAGACGATTCCTCGCGATCGAGTAGTCCAACTTCATCTGGCAGGACATACCGAAACGGATGGGGAATTGGTCGATTCGCATGTCGGCGGGATTGATCCGAAGGTGATGGAGTTAACCGAGTGGGTGATGGACAACACGTCGTGCGATGCGATGATTATCGAGCGTGACAACCAATTGGAAACATTCAACGATGTATTGGAGGACGTGGCACTATGCCGGTCTGTGTATCAGAAATACCGCGGCGCTATGGAAAGGTAGTTTGCAGCATGAACGTGAAACGTGTTCAGAAAACCCGGTCCGTCAGGATTGGGTTTTTGTTGGTCTACCTTGAGATTAGGTATTGACTTTTAGCGTAGGGGTATGATATATTATCTCTTGTCGCCGCGAGAGACACTTCGGTGACGTGATTGATCCTTGAAAACTAAACGAGTGATAGATGAGAATCGATTCGAGCCTTGAATCAAACTTTAATTGAGAGTTTGATCCTGGCTCAGGACGAACGCTGGCGGCGTGCCTAATACATGCAAGTCGAGCGGACTGATGTGGAGCTTGCTCCATGGATGTCAGCGGCGGACGGGTGAGTAACACGTGGGTAACCTGCCTGGCAGACTGGGATAACGCTTGGAAACGAGTGCTAATACCGGATGATCTCTT
>NZ_QGGL01000045.1 GCF_003148565.1 Tumebacillus permanentifrigoris | reverse complement strand
AAGAGATCATCCGGTATTAGCACTCGTTTCCAAGCGTTATCCCAGTCTGCCAGGCAGGTTACCCACGTGTTACTCACCCGTCCGCCGCTGACATCAATGGAGCAAGCTCCACATCAGTCCGCTCGACTTGCATGTATTAGGCACGCCGCCAGCGTTCGTCCTGAGCCAGGATCAAACTCTCAAGTAAAGTTTGATTCAAGGCTCGAATCGATTCTCATCTATCACTCGTTTAGTTTTCAAGGATCAAAACGTGCCGCCGAAGCGACTCAATCAAGATAACATACCAATCAAGTTCAAGTCAACTGGTAGATTTTCAATTTCTCACTCACCGCATCACTCGCGGCGACAAGAGTTATCTTACCACGCCACGCACTCTCACTCAATCTACTCCCACAAACAAACTCAAACAAAAACCTCGCACCTCATTCTCCTACCCAAACCTGTCTCTCGCAATCGCCTATTCTCTACAGCCTTTAACCTCCAGCGGATATATTCGTCCACCTCATGAATACCCTTTAAAAGGTCCAAGATTTATACGGAAAGTGAGGGACACGAATGCCTGCGATCACAACGAGTGTCATCACCCGCAAAGGAGGCGTCGGAAAAACCACACTCACCCACCACATTGGAACTGGTTTGGCCAGACGCGGGAAGCGCATCCTCCTCATCGACTTAGACACACAAAGCAACCTGTCCATTCTCTGTATCGGACATGATCCGTACCATCAGCTCGTTGCCAATGGAACACCCACGATCAGAACAGCCTTCGACAGTGCACTCCAAGGACACCGCTGTGACCCAAGGGAACTGATCCTCAAAGGCCGTGTCAACGCCGCCAAGGGGAGAATATACAACAACGTCGACCTCATCCTCGCCCATAAAAAAATCGGAGACATGAGCAACAGCCTTGCTGCTTGGCGTCCTGACACAACGGAACACAGCCACGATGGCAGCGCCCGCCAAGAACTGAGCCGCCTCTCTGTGCTGAAACGGCTCATCGATCAAGTCCAACAAGACTATGACTTTATCCTCTTTGACTGCCCGGCCGACCTGAACCTCATTACCCGGAATGCTCTGATCGCCAGCAACTTCTACCTAGTTCCGATCACCCCTGAATACCTCCCGCTTGTCGGCTTGAACGAAATTCGAAACGACATCGAAACCTTGAATCGAAAATATTGGGGGTTGCTGACCTACTTAGGTTTCCCGGAGTCCTTCACCCCCACCCGCTTTGCCGGTTTGGTTTTCAACCGCATCAATCTCCACAACGGAGGTCCCAAACAATTGCACCAACATGCGATTGACCTCATGCGCACTCAATTACCGAAGGGGGTTTTCGAGAACTACCTGATCAACGGTGACGCCATCCCCCATGCGGCCTACGACCATCTCCCGGTCTGGTCCTCTACAGTGTACAACGCCAACAAACAAATCGATGCCATGACCAACATCACACAGGAGTTTATGCTCCGCGTGACCAAGGAGGGTTCCCTATGAAACGAACTGATACCATCCTGCTCCTCGATCGCTTCAGTTCGATCTTGAAAAAACTTCCACACACCGACCTGCTCTCTGCCCTTCTCTACCTCGATCAACTCGTCGAAACCTCAATCAACCACGTGGAGAACACACATCCTGCAGATACAATCCTACCTCCGGAACAAATTCCACTGGAAAATCTCGAGTCCAGCATCACCGCCACCTACAAGACCAAGGCACAGTTGCAAACCTATGCTACATCCCTTGGCATCACTGCCTTCACCGCAAAAACAACCAAGCCCCAACTCCTCGAGTTGATCATCCGACATTTGCGCGCCAGCAGAATGCAGGATACCCTGCGCACCTATGAACTACAACCAACCACCTAACGAAGAGGAGAACCCCACTCATGCCACGCCCACGGGTCTTTGTCAGCTCTACCTTTTATGACTTGCAACAAGTTCGCCAAGACGTCGGCCACTTTGTTGATGAGCACGGTTACGAAGCGGTGTTGTTCGAAGAGGGTCACATCGCCTACGGTGCTGCAGACGCCCCTGCCTCATACTGCTACGAGGAGATCGAGAGCTGCGACATCCTCATCTCAATCATAGGCGGTCGCTTCGGTTCCTCCTCCTCAGAACGTCGATACTCAGTATCCCAAGCCGAGCTCCGACGAGCACACGAGCTCGGCAAACAAATCCACATCTTCGTCCTCCAAAGCGTCCATACCGAATACGAAACCTACAAAGTCAACCGCGACAACTTCAGTATCGTCCTACGACATGCGGATGATCGTCGGGTCTACGAATTTCTCGATGAGCTACACCGTTTGGATCGCAACAATGCGATCTTCCCCTTCGAAACTGCACAAGATATCACCCTTTGCCTGCGCCAACAGTGGGCTGGGCTGTTCTATCGATTCTTGCGAGGAGCACCCAAACAGCCCTCCCCCCACCCAAGGACAGAAGAACCGCATCCGGCATGGACTTATTTGCGGGGAATATTGGAGCTCCCTTGGACAGCAGCCTTTTATACATGGGCTGATCTCGCTCAACTGCTGAACTCTTGCGGCTACCACGAAGATCCCGTCGTCTCTGCAGATCAACGCGAATGGAGCCGTTACCGTGATGGTGTCCAATATCTGATCCGCGCCTCCACAACGCTATTCACAGGACCGAATGAAACCCTAATCCCGCGTGAACGCTGGGTGGACACCCTATTCACAATGGACCAAACCGTGATCGAGATGCAAAAAAAGACCTGATCCGCAATGGATCAGGTCTTTTCGTTCCTATATAGCTGTGCCTCGCGACGTCCTACTCTCCCAGGACCCTGCGGTCCAAGTACCATCGGCGCTGGAAAGCTTAACTTCTGTGTTCGAGATGGGAACAGGTGTGACCTTTCCGCCATCATCACGAGACTGTGACAACTGGGTAGAGCAACTTTGTGAGTTCAAGAC
>NZ_QGGL01000044.1 GCF_003148565.1 Tumebacillus permanentifrigoris | reverse complement strand
AAGAGATCATCCGGTATTAGCACTCGTTTCCAAGCGTTATCCCAGTCTGCCAGGCAGGTTACCCACGTGTTACTCACCCGTCCGCCGCTGACATCAATGAAGCAAGCTCCACATCAGTCCGCTCGACTTGCATGTATTAGGCACGCCGCCAGCGTTCGTCCTGAGCCAGGATCAAACTCTCAATTAAAGTTTGATTCAAGGCTCGAATCGATTCTCATCTATCACTCGTTTAGTTTTCAAGGATCAATCTCGTCACCGTAGTGTCTCTCGCGGCGACAAGAGTTATCTTATCATGCCCGCAGGGTTTGTCTCAACTCGCTGGAACGTCATTCCAGAACAAATTCCGCCGAATGCCCGCATTTATGACGATCTCGTGAACTCATCTCTCTGGTTTGTTCTCGGAACATAGAAAAACGCACCCATATAGGGTGCGTCTCACGCTTTTTTCTTTTTCTTGACCTGTTTGTAGCGCTTTTTGACGTCAGCAGCACTCAAATCGTCGATGATTTGGATTCCTTCCTGCCATTTGCTTGTCGTGCGGCACGAAGGATACCGACTGCAACCCAGGAACTTCTCCTCTCCCTTGGTGCGGACAATCATAACAGACCCACACTTCGGACAGCACTGGTTTGTCACTTGAACCGTTTTGGCCTCAACCGCCACCGGGTTGCCTTGCTTGTCGATCTTCAAGATGTTCTTGCACTTCGGATACCCACTGCACGCCAAAAACTCGCCATAGCGACCCTTGCGCTTCACCAGCGCCGAACTGCACTTGTCACACTTGTGCTCAGTCTCCACCACCAAAGGCTCAGGCTTCCCCCGCGCCCCATATGCAAAACGACCCCTGCATTGGTAGCAGAAGTATTGCTTAACAGGCTTGCGTTTCCCCTTGGGCGTCACTTCCGTCAAGGTCAGATGGTGCGCACAACTCGGGCAAGGCACGGTAGTCGGCTCCCCGACCGGCACGATATACTTGCACTTCGGATACCCGCCACAGGCAAAAACGTCGCCATACTTCGTCGAGCGCCGCCATAACGGTTGTCCGCACGCAGGGCAGCTCTGCTCCGTCTGTTCCCCCAACACCACGCGATCGCCCGTCTTCATCGCCGTCTCCAACGTCTGGGCAAAGGGTCGGTAGAACTCATCCAGCAACGCCCGCCACTCTCGCGCACCTTCCGCAACATTGTCCAACTGCTTCTCCATCTCCGCGGTGAACTCGACGTTGATCAGATCCGGGAAGTGCGCCACAAGCATATGACAAACTGCGCGCCCAATGTCGGTCGGATGGAACCACTTCTTGTCCACGATGATCACATAGTCACGCGCTTTCAAGACGGAGATAATGCTCGCATACGTACTTGGCCGCCCGACGCCACGCTTCTCCAGTTCCTTGACCAAGCTCGCCTCCGTATAATACGCCGGTGGCTTCGTGAAGCGTTGCGAAGGCTTAATGTCCCGACAGAGCAAACGTTGCCCTGTTTCGACCGGCGGCAGCGTCACGTCTTGCTCTGCCGTCTCACCCCCGGCTTTTTTCGGGTCGATCCCTTCTTCATAGAGCTTCAAAAACCCATCAAATTTCAGCGTGCGCCCATTCGCCTTCCAGCCAAATCGCCCGGATTGGATGCTGACACTGACCGTATCATACACGGCCGCTGCCATCTGGCTGGCCAAAAAGCGCTCATAAATCAGCTTGTACAACCGAAATTGATCAGGTGACAACTGCGACTTCATCCGCTCAGGCGCCCACTCTAAGTGTGTCGGGCGGATCGCCTCGTGCGCGTCCTGTGCTCCGTCCTTCGAACGATAGAAATTCGGGCGCGAGGGTCGGTAAGCTGTACCAAAGCGCTCCCCAATCATCTGCAACGCTTCCTGCTGCACGTGTGGTGCGATGCGGGTCGAGTCGGTCCGCATGTAGGTGATCAGACCAGAAGTCTGCCCGTTCACATCGATTCCTTCATATAATTGCTGTGCCACACGCATCGTCTTCGCTACGTCGAAGCGCAGTTTCCGGGATGCTTCCTGTTGCAAGGTGCTGGTGGTAAACGGCGGGGCTGGGTAGCGTTTTTTGTCGGAGCGTTCCACATCGGTGATGCCAAACGCCTGTTCCTTCGCTTCTGCGACGATCGCCGCAGCGAGGTCCCCTGTGGAGACCTTGGCTTTCTTGCCATCGATTGCGACCAACTGGCAACTGAACACCATCGCCAACGCATCGGTCTGCACCTGCGCGTGTATCTCCCAGTACTCCTCCGTCTTGAAATTCTCAATCTCCTCAGCTCGCTGTACGACCAACAGGAGCGCGACAGACTGCACCCGACCTGCGGAGAGTCCATGCCGGATCTTGCGCCCGAGGAACGGACTGAGTTTGTACCCGACGAGTCGGTCCAAAATGCGCCGTGCCTGTTGCGAATCGACCAGTTGGCGGTCGATCGCACGCGGCTGCGACATCGCCTGTAGCACCGCTTTTTTATTGATCTCGTGAAAAGTGACTCGTGCAATCCGCTTGCCAGGTGCTTTTAACAATTCCTCAAGGTGAAACGCGATCGCCTCCCCCTCGCGATCCGGGTCGGTGCTGAGGATGATCGTATCGGAAGACTTGGCGAGACTGCGCAATTCTTTGACCAGCGCCGTCTTGCCCTTCATCACTTCATATTGCGGTTCAAAGCGGTTCTCGACGTCCACGCCGATGTTTTTCTCCGGCAAGTCCCGGATATGCCCCATCGAAGCTTTGACGAGATAATCTCTCCCCAAGTAGGAGTTGATCGCTTTGGCCTTGGCAGGCGACTCCACGATGACTAGGTGTTTGGCCATCCTTACAACTCCTTTCGTATGCAAAAAAGGGCTCGATCCGCAACGGATCGAGCCCTTCTCATCTGCCTCGCGACGTCCTACTCTCCCAGGACCCTGCGGTCCAAGTACCATCGGCGCTGGAAAGCTTAACTTCTGTGTTCGAGATGGGAACAGGTGTGACCTTTCCGCCATCATCACGAGACTATGGTGCGATCAAGAGGACTTGAACCTCCACAGGGTTGCCCCCACAAGAACCTGAATCTTGCGCGTCTGCCAATTCCGCCATGATCGCATAACAAACTTGATATACTGGATGCTGCAACTTTGTGAGTTCAAGACAATGCATTACGTAGGATAAGCCCTCGACCTATTAGTACTGGTCAGCTAAATGCCTCGCGGCACGTACACACCCAGCCTATCAACCCAGTCTTCTACTGGGGGTCTTACCACGTTGACCGTGTGGGAAGTCTTATCTTGAGGGGGGCTTCGCG
>NZ_QGGL01000043.1 GCF_003148565.1 Tumebacillus permanentifrigoris | reverse complement strand
GTCTTGAACTCACAAAGTTGCTCTACCCAGTTGTCACAGTCTCGTGATGATGGCGGAAAGGTCACACCTGTTCCCATCTCGAACACAGAAGTTAAGCTTTCCAGCGCCGATGGTACTTGGACCGCAGGGTCCTGGGAGAGTAGGACGTCGCGAGGCACTAGAGAAAGACCTGATTCCAGAGGGAATCGGGTCTTTTTTTGCATACATACAAGCCCAAGAAAAGGTGGTAGCTCCTTCAGGAATACAAGGCCCTCAAAAACCAAGGGTTCAACTTCAGAGGATGCGCGAGTCATGATCGCCGCATATAAGGGACACCATGCGCTTGTAGCTCGGCTGCATGATGAGCGTTATTTTGTAGGGGCAGGGTTTGCGACGAAACTGGCTGAGTTGGTGGAGGGCGAAACGGATCTGTTTCAGAAGGCGTTTTTTCTTGATGTAAAGAGATTGCAAGGCAAGATTGTGATGGGTTCTCCGGTAGAGCTGCGAGAGGTATTGGGGGAGCTGCTCAATCGTCATCCCGAGGTAATGGGGTGGCTTACGAAAGCTACACGGAGTTATCAGAGTGCGTAGCGGTCTCTCGCGCTTGCGAAAAAAGCTGATTCCAGGGAACGCGCTCAGGAGAACATTGCTGCTACAGAAGGTCCGCATCTGATCGCGGAGGCGATACGGAAAAAGTTGAAGGATGTCTTCCATTACGAGGACTTTAGCGGACGTGGCAAGTCAGAGGATGTCGGTGCTTATTGGTTGACGAGCTCCTTGCAGATCAACGTGTGCCCCTACTGCAACCGGCAGTATATCCATACCGTGCGCATGGAGGGCAAAAAGACCGGGACTCGCGCGGAGTTGGATCACTTTTATGCGAAGTCGATCGATCCGTTTTTGGCGGTGTCGTTTGCGAATATGGTGCCGAGTTGTTCGATCTGCAATTCACGGATGAAACGTGATCGGGACTTCTATGCGGTGCCGCACCAGCATCCATACCAGGCGGGGTTTGAGCGGGTCTATGCGTTCCGTGTGGCGTTTGAGGACGATCGGGAGGAGGTTTGGGTGAAAAGCTGGTTTGAGCCCAATCCGAAGGCGTTCTCGCTGAAGCTGGAGCCAGTCCCAGGGGGGAATGAGGAGACAGCCAAGCGCCAGATAGAACATCGAGACCTTCTGTTTGCAAGACATGTATAATGACTGCCACAAGGACTGCGCCTCTGAGATGTTGATCAAAGCTCGCGTGTACAATGAAACGATGGTGAGCTTGCTCATGGATTCCTTCACCGAGCTGTTTCCAACGCGGGAGTCGGTGCTGCGGATGATCTCCGGGAATTACGTGTCGGAGGACGACCTCGACAAGCGCGTGCTGGCCAAGCTGACCCGTGACCTGGCGCGGGATTTCCGCATGGAACCTCTGTAAAAAGCGACCTCTTCGAATCGAATTCGTGGAGGTCGCTTTTGTTAAGAAAAAGTGAGGAATATGTGTTCTGGATGAGATAATATCATCTAGCTTATCTATTCGGCTCAATATGCGAGAATATGGAGGGTAGCGGAAGTTGATGAGTACATGGGATCATGATAAGATAGCTCTTGTCGCCGCCGAGAGCGGTAAACAAAACGAAACACCTTCTTAACATGGAGAGATGTCCGAGTTTGGTCGAAGGAGCACGATTGGAAATCGTGTAGGCGGGAAACCGTCTCAAGGGTTCGAATCCCTTTCTCTCCGCCATCGTGGCGGTGTAGCTCAGCTGGCTAGAGCATTCGGTTCATACCCGGAGGGTCGGGGGTTCGAATCCCTCCGCCGCTACCAATTTCATCTGGAGAGGTACCAAAGTGGCCAAATGGGGCGGACTGTAAATCCGTTGCGTAAGCTTCGAAGGTTCGAATCCTTCTCTCTCCACCATTTTCACTTCAACAACTTCAATACGCAGGGGCATAGTTCAGTTGGTAGAACGTCGGTCTCCAAAACCGAATGTCGTGGGTTCAAGTCCTGCTGCCCCTGCCAATCATGGCGGTCGTGGCGAAGTGGTTAACGCACCAGATTGTGGCTCTGGCATTCGGGGGTTCGATTCCCCTCGATCGCCCCATGATTTTTAAAACTAACACTTTGTTGGGGAGTCGCCAAGCGGTAAGGCAACAGACTTTGACTCTGTCATGCGAAGGTTCGATCCCTTCCTCCCCAGCCATTGTGAGCCATTAGCTCAGTTGGTAGAGCACCTGACTTTTAATCAGGGTGTCGAAGGTTCAAGTCCTTCATGGCTCACCAGTTTTAATGGGGGGTTAGCTCAGTTGGTAGAGCACCTGCCTTGCAAGCAGGGGGTCAGCGGTTCGAATCCGCTACTCTCCACCATTATTCCTCGATAGCTCAGTTGGTAGAGCGCCCGACTGTTAATCGGATGGTCGCAAGTTCGAGTCTTGCTCGGGGAGCCATCTTGGCCCGTTGGAGAAGCGGCTTAACTCATCGCCCTTTCAAGGCGACATTCACGGGTTCGAATCCCGTACGGGTCACCACGTTTTACGGAGGCTTAGCTCAGCTGGGAGAGCATCTGCCTTACAAGCAGAGGGTCGGCGGTTCGATCCCGTCAGCCTCCACCATTTCTTAACTTAATACCGTCGCGGGGTGGAGCAGTTGGCAGCTCGTCGGGCTCATAACCCGAAGGTCACAGGTTCAAGTCCTGTCCCCGCAACCACATGGAGCTGTGGTGTAGTGGCCTAACATGTCCGCCTGTCACGCGGAAGACCGCGGGTTCGAATCCCGTCAGCTCCGCCATTTTTCAAATCAATACCCGGGCCCATAGCTCAGTTGGCTAGAGCGCACGACTGATAATCGTGAGGTCGGAAGTTCGAATCTTCTTGGGCCCACCATTTTAAAGTCTCGTGATGATGGCGGAAAGGTCACACCTGTTCCCATCTCGAACACAGAAGTTAAGCTTTCCAGCGCCGATGGTACTTGGACCGCAGGGTCCTGGGAGAGTAGGACGTCGCGAGGCACTATCTTTAGGAAAAAGACTCTATCCGTTGCGGATCGGGTCTTTTTTTGTATGTGCTCGTAGCGATAAAGTTAATGTGCGTGCGAGGGAGAATGGACGAGAAATCGGCCTGACCGTGCGAGGCGAACTCAAGGTTTGTTTCAGTTTGTTTCGGCGCAACTCTGTGACTTTGTGAGCGATGTGGTAAGATAACTCTTGTCGCCGCGAGAGATGTGGTGATGAAAAGAAAAGAAGCAATTGGTTGTTGACAGTTTGTATTGGACATGCTATTCTAATAAACGTCGCCGCGAGAGACACTACGGTGACGAGATTGATCCTTGAAAACTAAACGAGTGATAGATGAGAATCGATTCGAGCCTTGAATCAAACTTTAATTGAGAGTTTGATCCTGGCTCAGGACGAACGCTGGCGGCGTGCCTAATACATGCAAGTCGAGCGGACTGATGTGGAGCTTGCTCCATTGATGTCAGCGGCGGACGGGTGAGTAACACGTGGGTAACCTGCCTGGCAGACTGGGATAACGCTTGGAAACGAGTGCTAATACCGGATGATCTCTT
>NZ_QGGL01000042.1 GCF_003148565.1 Tumebacillus permanentifrigoris | reverse complement strand
CGCGAAGCCCCCCTCAAGATAAGACTTCCCACACGGTCAACGTGGTAAGACCCCCAGTAGAAGACTGGGTTGATAGGCTGGGTGTGTACGTGCCGCGAGGCATTTAGCTGACCAGTACTAATAGGTCGAGGGCTTATCCTACGCAATACACTGTCTTGAACTCACAAAGTGGCTTTCCAGTTTCATACGTGCCCTTAGCTCAGCTGGATAGAGCGTTTGACTACGAATCAAAAGGCCGGGAGTTCGAATCTCTCAGGGCACGCCATTTTTACTCCTTCTTATTGTTATCGCGGGGTGGAGCAGTTGGCAGCTCGTCGGGCTCATAACCCGAAGGTCACAGGTTCAAGTCCTGTCCCCGCAACCATCTGGAGCTGTGGTGTAGTGGCCTAACATGTCCGCCTGTCACGCGGAAGACCGCGGGTTCGAATCCCGTCAGCTCCGCCATTTCGGAATGTAGCGCAGCTTGGTAGCGCGCACGCTTCGGGAGCGTGAGGTCCAGGGTTCGAATCCCTGCATTCCGACCATCCATTGTTTCGTTGTGAAAGACTCGATCCGTTACGGATCGGGTCTTTTTTTGCATATGGAAGTTGGAGGTGTGGAGCATTTCAACAGAAAACCCCGATCGGTATAGGGGAGGTGCGCTCATGACTGCAGGGGTGCGATTTTGTTTGGGTTTGTTCGAGTAGCGTCGTTGAGGGTGGGGAGCCGGCATGTTATGATAACTCTTGTCGTGCTAGACGGGGAGTTAGCGGTGCCCTGTAACCCGCAATCCGCTCCAGCGGGGTTGAAGTTCGGTCGAGGGTTCTGATCGTGAAGAACGGCCGTCGGGAACGGCAGTGTTGAGGATTGGGTCTTGCGCAACGCAGCCTCCTGAATCGTGTCAGGTCCGGAAGGAAGCAGCACTAAGGGAATCGTTGTGTGTGCCGCAGGAGCGCCTGGTCGGAGCTGCTGTCGAGGGTACGCTTTGTGATCGAATTCGGAGCTGAATGCACGACGCTCTACATAAAACGCCTTGCTCTTCGTGAGCAAGGCGTTTTTTTGGATCATGGCGGTATAAAGGGCGGAGCACCGGGGAGAATGGTGAAGGTACTCGTAGAGAACAGCAGAAACTTGCAGGAGATTGCTCATATCGTGTGGTTTTGTCGGCTGGAGGACGTTGTATCATGGCGGTCGGGGTGGTAAGATAAGTCCTGTCGCCGCGAGAGACAAACTTACGGTTGACAACGAGATACGAGATGTGTTATCTTAATTGAGTCGCTGTTGGGGAGTCGCCAAGCGGTAAGGCAACAGACTTTGACTCTGTCATGCGAAGGTTCGATCCCTTCCTCCCCAGCCATTTGCGAGCCATTAGCTCAGTTGGTAGAGCACCTGACTTTTAATCAGGGTGTCGAAGGTTCAAGTCCTTCATGGCTCACCAGTTTCATATGCGCCCTTAGCTCAGCTGGATAGAGCGTTTGACTACGAATCAAAAGGCCGGGAGTTCGAATCTCTCAGGGCGCGCCATTTTCAATGGGGGGTTAGCTCAGTTGGTAGAGCACCTGCCTTGCAAGCAGGGGGTCAGCGGTTCGAATCCGCTACTCTCCACCATTGTTCCTCGATAGCTCAGTTGGTAGAGCGCCCGACTGTTAATCGGATGGTCGCAAGTTCGAGTCTTGCTCGGGGAGCCACATCTTGGCCCGTTGGAGAAGCGGCTTAACTCATCGCCCTTTCAAGGCGACATTCACGGGTTCGAATCCCGTACGGGTCACCACGTTTTCGGAGGCTTAGCTCAGCTGGGAGAGCATCTGCCTTACAAGCAGAGGGTCGGCGGTTCGATCCCGTCAGCCTCCACCATTTTCAAAAAACAAAGGAAGGTCGACTAAGACCGCGGCGTCCATGCCGCAACGTCGACACTCCGAAATCCTTTTCGTCGCGGGGTGGAGCAGTTGGCAGCTCGTCGGGCTCATAACCCGAAGGTCACAGGTTCAAGTCCTGTCCCCGCAACCACATGGAGCTGTGGTGTAGTGGCCTAACATGTCCGCCTGTCACGCGGAAGACCGCGGGTTCGAATCCCGTCAGCTCCGCCACTATTTTTACATTCAATATGGCTCGGTAGCTCAGTTGGTAGAGCAGTAGACTGAAAATCTACGTGTCGGCGGTTCGATTCCGTCCCGAGCCACCATTTTCACTCAATACCTCATGCGGAAGTGGCTCAGGGGTAGAGCATCGCCTTGCCAAGGCGAGGGTCGTGGGTTCGAATCCCATCTTCCGCTCCATCTGTTTTTGGGCCCATAGCTCAGTTGGCTAGAGCGCACGACTGATAATCGTGAGGTCGGAAGTTCGAATCTTCTTGGGCCCACCATTTTGTTTCAAGTCTCGTGATGATGGCGGAAAGGTCACACCTGTTCCCATCTCGAACACAGAAGTTAAGCTTTCCAGCGTCGATGGTACTTGGACCGCAGGGTCCTGGGAGAGTAGGACGTCGCGAGGCACGAGGAAAAGCCCGATCTCTTAGGAGATCGGGCTTTTTTGTCGATCGGGGGTAACTCGTCGCGATCCTCCTCGTCCGGAATTGTGGGGATTTCGGTGGATATGCAAAGAATCGGGAGGTGATGTACGGAGGTGCGTAGATTTGTCGCGGTATTGGAGAACTGGGTGTTTGTGCAGGGGGGACGGACGTGTTAAGATAACTCTTGTCGCCACGAGAGACACGGCACACAAGACATCGGAATGTAGCGCAGCTTGGTAGCGCGCACGCTTCGGGAGCGTGAGGTCCAGGGTTCGAATCCCTGCATTCCGACCATGATGGAGGCTTAGCTCAGCTGGGAGAGCATCTGCCTTACAAGCAGAGGGTCGGCGGTTCGATCCCGTCAGCCTCCACCATTTCTAAAAACACTAGAATCCTTTTCGTCGCGGGGTGGAGCAGTTGGCAGCTCGTCGGGCTCATAACCCGAAGGTCACAGGTTCAAGTCCTGTCCCCGCAACCATATGGGCCCATAGCTCAGTTGGCTAGAGCGCACGACTGATAATCGTGAGGTCGGAAGTTCGAATCTTCTTGGGCCCACCATATGATTGCACGAAAAAGGCTCGATCCTCATGGATCGAGCCTTTTTTGCGTTCTGTTGAGATGTGCCGAGGTTGGAATCTGATGGGTGCGAATTCGTGAGCATGTTGACGATTGGGTGATATCTGTTGGGCAGAAAGGGGATCATGAAACATTTTGTTTTGATTTGTTCTAGAATCGATGTTGAGAGGTTGGATAGGGCATGGTAAGATAACTCTTGTCGCCGCGAGAGACATGCGAGTGACACCATTGTTCCTTGATAACTGGATAGCAACAACTTTGTGATTCAAGACATCGAAAGCAAACTTTCGAAGCATAACGTAGGTTAAGCTACGAAGGGCGCACGGAGGATGCCTTGGCGCCAAGTGCCGATGAAGGACGGGGCAAACACCGATATGCTTCGGGGAGCCGTAAGCAGGCTGTGATCCGGAGGTTTCCGAATGGGGAAACCCACTACTCGTAATGGAGTAGTACTGTACACTGAATTCATAGGTGTATAGAGGTACACCAGGGGAACTGAAACATCTAAGTACCCTGAGGAAGAGAAAACAATAGTGATTCCCTAAGTAGCGGCGAGCGAACGGGGAGAAGCCCAAACCGTATGGCTTCGGTTGTACGGGGTTGCGGGGCGTGCACAACGGAATGCTGAGCGAGGTAGGAGAACGGTCTGGAAAG
>NZ_QGGL01000041.1 GCF_003148565.1 Tumebacillus permanentifrigoris | reverse complement strand
GTCTTGAACTCACAAAGTTGCTCTACCCAGTTGTCACAGTCTCGTGATGATGGCGGAAAGGTCACACCTGTTCCCATCTCGAACACAGAAGTTAAGCTTTCCAGCGCCGATGGTACTTGGACCGCAGGGTCCTGGGAGAATAGGACGTCGCGAGGCAACCGCATCAGGAACAAAAAGACTCGATCCATTGCGGATCGGGTCTTTTTTTATATACGGATTGCTCGTCGTAGATCGATATGGACAACGTGGCATGACATTTGGCATAGAGCGACCTGAAAAGGTCGCTTTTTTTATATTATTAATATGACTTGTGATAGATGAGGTTCCCTATACCGAGCCGTACAATCAAATCAGATAGAGTGAATCGAAGGGGTTGACCAACGATGTTGCAAGTGCAGGATTTGCGAAAGCGGTTCGGGCAACGCGAGGTGGTTCGCGGGGTGTCCTTTGAAGTAGGGGCGGGTGAGTCGTTCGGCCTGCTAGGCCCCAATGGTGCGGGGAAATCGACGATCATCTCGATGATCTGTGGGCTGGTTACAAGCGATCGTGGCGACGTGCGTGTCGGCGGGGAATCGGTGAAACAAAATCCGTTGGTTGTGAAGCAAAAAATCGGTGTCGTGCCACAGGATATCGCCTTGTATCCTACGATGTCGGCGCGGGAGAATCTCCTGTTTTGGGCGCGGATGTATGGGATGAAGGGCGCGGAGGTAAAACGACGGGCTGATGAGGTACTGGAGATCATCGGACTCAGCGATCGTGCCAAAGAACCGATTGGTACTTTTTCTGGCGGCATGAAGCGGCGCACCAACATTGGAGCCGCGCTGATGCACCATCCGCAATTGTTGATCATGGACGAGCCGACCGTCGGGATCGATCCGCAGTCGCGAAATTACATTTTGGAAACGGTGAAGCGGTTGAACGAGGATGGCATGACTGTGCTCTATACTTCGCATTACATGGAAGAAGTGGAGTATCTGTGCAACCGCGTGGCGATCGTCGACCATGGGGAACTGATCGCGCTCGGAACCAAGCAGGAATTGTACAGACGGTTGAACGGCGGTGCGTGTGTACAGGTGTTGGTCGAAGGAATGCAGGTCGAGCAATTGCCGATGATCGAGCAACTGCCCGGCGTGACGAAAGCAGTCCTTGAAGGCGAGATGCTGACCGTGTTTGCCCAGGATGTGCGGCAGGTGCTGGGGGATGTGATGACGAGCGTGTTGGCGTTGGGCGCTCTGGTGAGATCGGTCGATGTTCGGGAACCAAGTTTGGAGACGGTGTTTATGCAGTTGACTGGGCGAACGTTGCGCGATTAGGGGTGTGGATGGTGAAAATTGGGCTGATTGCTTGGAAGGATACATTGATTCGCTTGCGTGACTGGAAAGTGTTGCTGATCATGTTGCTGATGCCGATTCTGCTGTCCATGATCCTGGGCAGTGCATTGGCAGGTCAGACGAATGCGGATGCGATGTCCTTGCCAGATATGACGGTGGCGACCTTCGACGGACACGGTGGAGGGTTCAGCGAGGGACTGTTGGACGGGCTGCTCGGGGGCCCGAAACTAAAAGACAAACTGACACTCGTGAAGATGGCATCGCCTGAGGAAGTCAAATCGGCGGTGGAAGCGCAAAAAGTCGATGTCGGCATCGTGATCGAGAGCAAAAAGATCCGAGTGTTGCGAGACCCTGGTAAACCCACGAGTGGCCAGTTCGTGCAAACGCTGACCGAGTCGTATGTGCTGCGAGTCGGCGCGGTTGCGACATCCACGAAAGTCGTGGTGAAGGAGCGGTCAAATTCGATCCCGGCTAGTCAGGTGGGCGAGGTTGATTTTGCAAAAATGGCCAGCGCAGTGGCGGATCAGTTGAAGCCGGTCGCCATTTCGCCAAATGCGTCTGTGTTGGAAACCCCGATCGGGGAAAAGGCGGTGTCGGCGAAACAATACTACGCAGTAGCGATGACCGCGATGTTTTTGTTATACAACGTGGCGATTGGTGCGAAGTCGATCCTCAATGAACGCGGTACGGAAACGTTGGCGCGGATGATGGTATCGCCGACGAGTAAATCCTCGATCCTGCTTGGGAAATTCGTGGGCACGTTGCTGTACTCGATGATTCAATTTGTGGTGATGGTTTTGGCTACACGGTTTATTTTTGGCGTGGAATGGGGCGGGAATGGGGCGCAAGTGCTGGTGCTCGGGTTGATGTACGCGGTGGCTGTAGCCGGGTTGTCGATGATGATCGCTTCGATGATCTCTTCGGAAAAAGTGGCCGATCTCGTGTCCGGGATCGGCGCACTGATCGCAGCTGTCCTCGGCGGTTCGATCGTGCCTTTGTCTGAGTTCCCGGATCTGATGCAAAAATTGTCGTTGGTGACGCCGAACGCATGGGCGTTAAACGGGTTACTCGACATTATGAGTGGGACAACTTGGCAGGCGTTGTGGTTGCCGATGTTGATGCTTTTGGGTATGGGAACGGTGACGCTCTGTGTCGGGACATGGCGCTTGGCGGCACGGTAGGAGGGGTGCGCGATGGGACGGATGTTGGCTCTCTGTGGATTTGAGGTACAGCGGGTGTTTAAGCAGCCTCGTTCATGGGTTTTGATGTTTTTGTTGCCGATTTTCTTTACGTTTGTGTTCGGAGGGATCACGAGTACGCCTGAGCTCGTCAAAACGAAACTGGTTGTGGTCGATGAGGACGGTACGCTCCTGTCGCAGGCGTTGGTGGAGAAGTTGAATCGAGAAGAGTTGTATGCCGTGAGTCTCGTGCAGTCAGTCAATGAAGCACAGACGTTGGTTCAGGAGAAAAAAGCGGCTGGCAGTGTTGTGGTACCCAAAGGGTATCAGGAGAACTACATCGCGGGGCAGAAAGCAGAGGTCGTTTTTCAGCACGGGCCGGATTTGGCGATTTCGATCGGGATTCGGCAATGGCTGGATGATGCGTTGGCGCAGACGGCTGTGCAGATGAAGGCGACTACGTTGTGGAGCGACCAGATTGGGAGTCTTGCTTGGCAGGAACCGTATGCCCAATTTGTGAGTGCCGCTGGGCAGTATGAAGTCACCGTTGAAGCGGAGGCGATTGCGAAAGGGAAGCAAGGCGAGCAAATGAACAGTTCAGCGCAGCGGGCGGTTGGCTTCGCGATCATGTTCGTGATGATGAGCATGCTCCCTGTGACGGGCGCGATTCTGGAAGCGCGCAAAAGCGGTGTCTGGTATCGGATGATGGCGGTACCTGCGACTCGGCTGCAGATTTTAGGTGGGTATATGCTGTCGTTCTTTGTGACTGGGTGGTTGCAGTTTGCGATCTTGATGGGTTTTTCGTCGGTGCTGTTTGGCGTCGAGTGGGGAAACTGGTTCGCGCAGTTCGTGTTGGTGTCGGCGTTCCTGCTGTGTGTTGTCGGTCTGGGGATGTTGATTGCGGGTTTTGTGCGGTCGACCGAGCAGCAGATGGCGTTTGGTAGTCTGTTGATTTTGTCGACCTGTATGTTGGGCGGGGTGTATTGGCCGCTTGATATTGTGAGTGAGACGATGCGCAAGGCTGCCGACTTTACTCCTCAAAAATGGGCGATCGATGGGTTCACCGAATTGATTGCCAGAGGTGGCGGTCTGGGGGATGTCGTCGGGCCCGTTGCGGTATTGTTGGGATTCGCAGTGGTGTTTTTGGTTGTCGGGGTCAAAAGAGTGCGTTATGAGTAGAAAAAAGGATCATTCTGTCTAGGAGACAGAGTGATCCTTTTGTTTGTTTCGTTTTGTTTCACGGGGTCGGTGGTATCGAGTGGTGGAGGCGTGGTAAGATAACTCTTGTCGCCGCGAGTGATGCGGTGAATGAGAAATTGAAAATCTACCAGTTGACTTGAACTTGATTGGTATGTTATCTTGATTGAGTCGCTTCGGCGGCACGTTTTGATCCTTGAAAACTAAACGAGTGATAGATGAGAATCGATTCGAGCCTTGAATCAAACTTTACTTGAGAGTTTGATCCTGGCTCAGGACGAACGCTGGCGGCGTGCCTAATACATGCAAGTCGAGCGGACTGATGTGGAGCTTGCTCCATTGATGTCAGCGGCGGACGGGTGAGTAACACGTGGGTAACCTGCCTGGCAGACTGGGATAACGCTTGGAAACGAGTGCTAATACCGGATGATCTCTT
>NZ_QGGL01000040.1 GCF_003148565.1 Tumebacillus permanentifrigoris | reverse complement strand
CGTTTGACCTTTCTTCGCCATAAAAAAGACACCCCCTAAAATAGATTACCATTGAGGGGTCTTTTCTCAATGTCTATTTTAAGGGGTGCACATCAGCAGTGGCGGGCGCTTTTTTTACAAATACAGGTGTTCAACTTGCTCGACGATCTGCTGGATCAGTTCCCCCGCAGACCCCTGACGAGACAGCCGCGTCCCTTGTCCTGCCCACATCGACAGGAACTCCGTGCGGTTTTGACGAGCGGCCGCTTGGCGGATGTCGCGAGTGAGTGCGTTTTGGATCGGGTAGGGCGGGAGCAGTTCAGCGTCGGGATCGAGGTGCTCATGGAAGCGGTTTGTCAAACCGCGCGCTGGTTTTCCGGAAAACGCACGAATCAAAGTGGTCTGTTGCTCGGTGCTGTCGAGCAACGCCTGCTGGTACTGGGGATGTGCCCCGCTCTCGTTGCAGGTCAGAAACGCAGTTCCGAGCTGGACTGCTGCTGCGCCAAGCATCCGGGCTGCGGCTACCCCGCGACCGTCCATGATTCCCCCGGCGGCAATCACCGGGATCTGCACCGCGTCGACGAGTTGCGGAATCAGCGCCATCGTCCCGATCAGCGAATCGCGCCACTCCCCGGTGAACGTTCCCCGATGACCGCCAGCTTCACTCCCCTGCCCGACGATGCTATCGATCCCACTTTGTTCGAGCAAAAGGGCCTCGCGAACGTTCGTCGCTGTGCCCATCAAGTGGATGCGGCGCTCCTTGCACGCTGCTACCCACTCGTCTGAAAGCATGCCAAATGTAAAACTCAAAACGGGTACAAGTTCTTCTAAAAGCACAGCGACTTGTGCATCAAACGACTCCGCAAATTGGGTCGGTGCTGTCTGTGCTGTCCATTCTGGAAGGCCGAGTTCCCTGCGAATCGGATTCAGTTTTTCCTGTATCCTCGCAATCTGTTGCTGATCCACGGTCACGGGGTCGGTCAGCAAGAGATTGACGGCGAACGGACGCGAAGTCAAGGTGCGAATCTCGCGGATGGCGACCCGAATCTGATCCGGCGTCATATACCCCGCTCCCAACGTGCCCAATCCGCCTGCATTGGACACCGCTGCGACCAATTCTGGCGTCGTCGCTCCCCCTGCCATTCCCGCTTGAATGATGGGATACTCGATACCCAAGGTTTCTGTGACTCTCGTTTGCGACCATTTCATGCAACAACGCTCCTTTTCAACTTGTAGCGCCTCAACAGAGGCTTTGTCCAGTGGCTGCGAACGCCGCCCTCTTGGGGGAAGTACGGCCCGCACCACACCGCATCGCCGAGATCGCAGTGCGCTGGCGGTGATGATTTGTCTTTTTCTCACGGACGCGCGTCCAGCCGTGCTGAGGGGGACTCCGTGGTTTTGCTGTTTCTTGCCTGAGTCATCACTGACATCTGTCCCTGCTCTTGACCTACAGGTAGACACCAGCACTTGCGTAAGGTTTCACCGCAGACAGAATCTTGATATACTGAAAATGAGGGAGGGATTTTTTGCCATGAGTCGCAACTTGCAGGAATCTGAGCGGTATATTGAGCCCTTGCCTGATGAAATCACACGAGCGCCATTTAATGAAGGTATCGCTTTCAGAGATACCTTGGCGGGCATGCAGACCCCGAAGCATGGAGGTCAAGTGCCGCGATTTTACCGGCTGTATGCATGGGTGTCCATCCTCTTTTTTTGCTGGTACTATGCTGTATGAGGCCGTTGAGTTTTTATGGAAGTTGTAAAAAGGCCTGATCCAGTTGCGGATCAGGTCTTTTTTTATTACAAAATGATGTACGCACATCGACCATGAGAATAAGTGCTAGAAGACTAGATTTTATTTATCACTTTCTAATAAGAATTACTTATATAAACATAGGTAGAAAACTGTTATAATTATTACGAGAATAATTATAAAGGTGGTCATCTCATGCAGATCCTCGAGCATGTCTTACAGGTTGCACCGATTTTGACAAAAATACTTTCGAGCGAAGATATCATGGTCGCCGTCACAGACACGACCCAATATGTATACTTCTCTCCCTCCCACTCCTTGAATCCCCCCATCACGCTTGGGATGGAGTTTTTTGATCATGACCTGTTTGGAACGATTCGCCAGACAAAGGAACGCGTTGAGCAGATTTCTCCCCCCGAATACGGGCCCCCTTTCAAAGCGGTCGGGTTCCCGCTGTTTGATCAAAATGGAGAATTCATCGGTGGTTTTGGCTTCGGGATCTCTTTGCACCGCGAGTATACGTTGATCGAAACGATTGGCGCACTCGACAAAGCGGCAAGCACGATTCAAGATCACACGCATTCCTTGATCGCGCATACGCAACAACTGTCGGCCACGATCGAAGAAGTGACTACATTTTCACAAACGGCACACCAGCACTCGCACAATATGGATGAAGTCCTGACCTTTATTCAAAAAATCTCTCAACAAACCAACCTGCTCGGCCTCAACGCAGCCATCGAAGCCGCACGAGCCGGTGAATACGGGAGAACTTTTTCCGTCGTCGCCAAGGAAATTCGCACACTCTCGTCCAATTCATCCGACGCTGCGAAGCAGATTGGACTCTCGCTCGACAACATGCAACAATTGGTCAACGACATCACAGGTAGCCTCTCCGAGATTGCCGCCTCCTCTTCAAACTTGATCCATCATTCGGAATCTTTCTCCGAATTGGTAGATGATCTCCATCAATTGAGCCGTAAGCTCAACGATTTCGCCAACCAGATGGTCAAGTAGTCTCTGTCCTGGTTACACAGAAAACGAGCCCCTGTTCTCATCAGAAAGTGAGCACAGGGGCTCGTTTTTTTGAGTTGAATTAAATGCGAAAATTCGGCAAAACAATATCATTGTATAATTTACATTGCATTATAGGAAAATGTTGAAATCAGTTGAATTTTAAAGATGACTGTGTTATTTTGTTATCGGGGGATTTGATAGTAAAACGAATTATCTTAAAATGACCAAGGGGGATTTATAGTGACTGCTACATTATTGGGGAGCCTTGTAACTGCAGAAGAGTTGGAAAAGGGGATTCAGGACAAACGGGCAACCATGCTCGTGCGCAACGAATTCTACCAAGCCTTGCGCCAACGTACCCACGCACAAGATTGGAAATGGTGTGTCAACCTCTATCACCTTTCCAAGGAATTTACGGAGTTGTTGCGACTGCGCCATCAACGTTTCCCAAGCGTACCGCACGATGTGTTCGAGTCGCACTACCAAGAAGAGATCGGACATGCCAACCTGCTGCGCGACTGGATGCTCTCCATCGGCTTGCCTGATCCTGAAACGATGCATTCAACCAAGGAGACTGAGGATTTCATCTCGATTTTGTACCGTGCAGCCACGGCGATGGATGAGAGCATGGCGCTTTTGGTCATCAACAGCACTGCTGAAGGTTTTGCTTTGGACTTGTACACAAACTGTTTGAAGCAGTTGCAGGTCACGAACATTTCACCCAAACTCACCTACTGGGAAGTGCATTGCGAGGCGGATGAAGAGCATAGCAACGTTGCCCAGTATGTCTCTCCCATGTCCGATCGCGAATTGGACACGGCCCTGCACTATGTTGATTACACGCTCGACGCAATTGATAAGATGTTGATCAGTTGGTCGCGTTATTCATAAGCGGTTGCGTTCGAAACGCTCGTAAAAAGGCCCGATCCATGAGGATCGGGCCTTTGGCGTATGTTTGAAAAATGGTGGAGGCTGACGGGATCGAACCGCCGACCCTCTGCTTGTAAGGCAGATGCTCTCCCAGCTGAGCTAAGCCTCCATCATGGTCGGAATGCAGGGATTCGAACCCTGGACCTCTCGCTCCCAAGGCGAGCGCGCTACCAAACTGCGCTACATTCCGGTAAACATGGTGCCGGAGAAGGGACTCGAACCCCCACGGTTTCCCGTTCGATTTTGAGTCGAATGCGTCTGCCATTCCGCCACTCCGGCTTAGTAGATCTCTGTACCATCTGTAGAAAGGATAAAGCTGGTGCCGCTTACCGGAATCGAACCGATGACCTATTCATTACGAGTGAATCGCTCTACCAACTGAGCTAAAGCGGCATGATGGCGGAGAGAAAGGGATTCGAACCCTTGAGACGGTTTCCCGCCTACACGATTTCCAATCGTGCTCCTTCGACCAAACTCGGACATCTCTCCATCAATGGTGCGATCAAGAGGACTTGAACCTCCACAGGGTTGCCCCCACAAGAACCTGAATCTTGCGCGTCTGCCAATTCCGCCATGATCGCATAACAAACTTGATACACTGGATGCTGCAACTTTGTGAGTTCAAGACCTTGCATCGCGTAGGATAAGCCCTCGACCGATTAGTACTGGTCAGCTCAATGCCTCGCGGCACGTACACACCCAGCCTATCAACCCAGTCTTCTACTGGGGGTCTTACCACGTTGACCGTGTGGGAAGTCTTATCTTGAGGGGGGCTTCGCG
>NZ_QGGL01000039.1 GCF_003148565.1 Tumebacillus permanentifrigoris | reverse complement strand
AAGAGATCATCCGGTATTAGCACTCGTTTCCAAGCGTTATCCCAGTCTGCCAGGCAGGTTACCCACGTGTTACTCACCCGTCCGCCGCTGACATCAATGGAGCAAGCTCCACATCAGTCCGCTCGACTTGCATGTATTAGGCACGCCGCCAGCGTTCGTCCTGAGCCAGGATCAAACTCTCAATTAAAGTTTGATTCAAGGCTCGAATCGATTCTCATCTATCACTCGTTTAGTTTTCAAGGATCAATCTCGTCACCACCGTGTCTCTCGCGGCGACAAGAGTTATCTTATCATGCCCACAGTATCGACACAACGCGATATTTCCTCAAATTCCCGCCCGACGAAACAAAAAGCCGCCTCTCAGCGACTCTCAGTAGACAAGCTCCTTTTCTTGTTCTCATACACCGCCGCACGATAGACTTCACGAAAAGGTACGTCCTTCATATGTGCAAGTCGTGCAACATCCTCGTATTCGGGCGTCGCTTGCACTACCTGTCCGTCCAACCGACCGATCTTCAAGCGAACCGGCCCATAGGCCGTTTCTACTTCCTCAAACTCACGCTCCAACGCACGCCTCGTCCACACGCTTTGCCGCACGCCAAACGTCGTGGTCTCTCGCAACAGGAGTTCTTCCATCCGCACGACATCAGCAGGAGCGCACAGCACGCTGACCAGCGTGCCTGGGCGGTTTTTTTTCATCTGGACAGAAGTGAAGTAGACATCAAGAGCCCCAACTTCAAAGAGTCGCTCCATGACGTACCCACAGGTTTCCGCCGAGCAATCGTCCACTTGAGCCTCCAAGACATGAATCGTCTCGCGGGCCGTGCTCTCAACAGCCTGTCCCAGCAGAACGCGAACGACATTGGGATGAGCGAAGTCCTTGGTCCCGGCCCCATACCCGATGGCTTCAACGGTGAAGTTCTCCAATGGACCGAAGCGAGTAGCGAGCGCTTTTAACACGCCAGCCCCAGTAGGCGTAGTCAATTCCCCCTCTGCAGGAGACTTGGCGAGCGGGATTCCTTTTAGTAGTTCGGCGGTGGCCGGAGCCGGGATCGGGTACAGGCCATGCGCCATTTTTACCTTTCCATAGCCAGTAGGAACAGCGGATGAGAACACTCGTTCCACTTGTAGACTTTCCATCGCCAAACAGATCCCAATCGTGTCCAAGATCGAGTCCATCGCGCCGACTTCATGGAAATGCACGTCTGCCGGATCAATACCGTGAATCTTCCCCTCCGCGACCGCAATCGCCTCGAAAATAGCAGTACTCCGCGCGATCACCCGCTCCGGAAGTTCACTCTCCCGAATCATCTCCAAGATCATGGCCGCCTTGCGATGCCCGCCCTGATCATCCGAATGCCCGTGTGCGTGTCCGAGATGCCCGTTGCCATGCTCGTGCGAATGCCCATCCTCATGCGAATGCGAATGCCCATGCCCTTGCCGCCCCCCCACCTCAGGCAGCCGAATCCCCAACTTCTTCGCTGTGATCCCCCGCTTGTCTACCGTATCTACCCACAGATCAAACTCATCCACAGGCAGTTTTTCTAACTCGCGCTTCACATACTGCAGGTCGGCGCCTGCATCAATCAGCGCCGCCAGCAGCATATCTCCGCTCATGCCAGAGATGCAATCCACATACAACGTCCTACTCATCACGCCAAACTCGCTCCTTCCAAAATCGCCTGTTGCATGATCGACGCCGCATAAGCCGCGCCAAATCCATTGTCGATATTCACCACCGTCACCCCCGCCGCACATGACGTCAACATCGAGAGCAAGGGTGTCAATCCCGCAAAGTGCGCTCCATACCCAACACTCGTCGGCACCGCGATCACCGGTCGGCGAACCAGACCGCCGACCACGCTCGCCAGCGCTCCTTCCATCCCAGCGACCACGATCAAAACGCTTGCCTGCTGCAACCGCTCCCGATGAGCCAACAACCGGTCGATCCCTGCCACACCGACATCGTAGAGACGATCGACCTCGCTGCCCATCCACGACGCCGTCCGCGCAGCCTCCTCTGCAACAGGGACATCTGCCGTCCCCGCCGACACGACCGCGATCGTTCCGTGATAGCGCCGCTCCCCACCGCCCGCCATGATCAAGCGGGCGACCGGATCATACACAGCGACAGGCACCGATGCCCGAACGGCCGCCACCATCTCTGGATCTGCCCGCGTCACCATCACACGCCCATGCTGCTCATACAACTTGGCAAAAATTGCCCGGACCTGCTCGGGCGTTTTCCCTTGACCAAAAATCACCTCTGGATACCCGGTCCGCCGCTCTCTTGCATAGTCGACCTTGCCAAATCCCAGATCCTCAAACCCGCAAATCTCCGCCTCCGCCTGCTCTACCGACAGCTCCCCCGTCTGCAGACGACCCAATACAGCCCGCAAAACCTGTGCGTTCATCGCTTCACTCCGAGCGTCTCGTTCATGGAGCCGCTGCGATACCCTTGCAGATCGAGGGTCACATACGAAAAACCTTCTTCCTTCAGAATCGCCGTGATTTCATCCGCGTATTCGACTGCACGCGCCAACTCGTCGCGCAACACCTCCACGCGAGCGATCTGATCATGGTGACGCAAGCGAATTTGCCGAAATCCGAGCGCTCGCAACCGCTCCTCGCCCCGGTCGAGCTGCCCCACTTTTTCCAATGTAATCAAATTCCCATACGGAATCCGCGACGACAAGCAGGCAAATGACGGCTTTTCCCAATTCGACAACCCCATCTCGCGCGCCATCTCGCGCAACTCTTCCTTATAAATATCCGCTTCCTGCAACACCGAGCGGATCGCAAACTCCTTGGCGGCCTGTCGCCCTGGTCGGTAGTCACCGAGATCATCCATGTTCGCGCCATCCAGCACCCACGCGATCTCACGCTCCTGTGCAAGCGCCGTCAACTGCGAATACAGCCCTGCCTTGCAGTGGTAACAGCGATCTGGATTGTTCGCCACAAAATTCGGATTCGCCATCTCCCGAATCTCGATCACCTCATGGCGCACCCCCAACTCCGCCGCCAACGCAACCGCCTCCCGCAACTCCCGATCGGGAAACGTCTCGCTTGCCGCCGTCACAGCCAAAACACGATCTCCGAGCACTTCCTTTGCACAAGCGAGGACAAACGTGCTGTCGATCCCCGCTGAGAACGCCACGATCACCTGATCCATCTCGCGTAAAATTCCGTACAACTGTGTCTTTTTTTCTGACAATCTCATTGGCAAATCTCCCCTTTCCTTTCACAGGGACATGCGGTATTGTTACAAGTGCGCATACTACACGCAGGAGGTGACATCCCCGATGATGCTTTCACGAGAAACGGTATACGATTTGGAGAACTTTTATGACCGAATTGCGGACGAAGACGAAGAACTCGTTGACAACCAGTTCACCAAACTCCAAACCATCCACAGAGAAATCGTGCAAAAACACAAGTACAAAACCGATGACCTCGACGACAAACTCGTCAGTCTCTTCCTCCAAGCTGCAACTTCCCAAGGTGTAGAGGAGAAGTGGGCCAAGGGCTACCTCTTCTACGAATACTTTGACAAGGAATAAGAAAAAGACTCGATCCACACTGGATCGAGTCTTTTTTTGGCTAAAAACGCTGCCGCTCACTTCCGTTTGGCACGTTGAGCATTCACGAGCATCGCCAACAACTCCCCCAATCGCACGGCCGCGATTCCGGCAAAATCGCGTTCCAACCCCGACAACTTCGGTGGAAAAAGCGACGATTTCGGTACCTGCGGCTTCGGAATGAATGGATCGTCCACACGCGGCTTTGCAAGGGATAGCACCTGCCCAATGTCCACAGCCTGCTTGTCACGCTCTGTCAAGGGCCGTAAATTCCAACGCGACGTCAAAGTCTTGATCATCGAGGCATGCTCCAACGGTACCTCGTGCCCGTCTGTATTTTTTGCCCGAAATACCGTTCCCGGCTCGATATACGGCGAGACCACAACCGTGCACACCCGCACCCCGAGTCTGTCGAAATGAAAGCCTTCCTGCCCTGCAGAGGCTTTTTTCTCAGGTGGTGTGGTAGCAGGGGGTGGGACATGATCATAACAGCCCCCATGTTCGTCGTAGGTGATGAGGAACAGTGTTCGCTCCCAGTTCTTGCCTTTCCTCAATGCTTGGTACACATCATAGATCAACTGCTCGCCTTGCGCCACACTATAGGGGGGATGCTGGTCGTTGCGTTGACCCCCCCAGTTGTTGAAGCGCGGTTCAATGAACGTGTAGTGTGGCAAAGTCCCCTTGGCTGCATCGGAGTAAAAGCGCTCCATGAAGTGAAAGTTCGTGTTCCAATGACCTGCTAGTTTGCGAAAGTGGATCAACATCGTCAGCGAGGCGACCGTGGCTTTGTCATAATAGACGCCCCACGACAAGCCGGCCTCCGACAAGCGGTTAAAAATCGTATCCGTATCATTTTGTAGCCAGTTGATGTAGGGCCAGTTGTTCACCAAGCCTGCCGACGTCGCCGCGTGAAAAAACGACCGATTCGTCCACGTCTGACTCGGCACCGAGCAAAACCAACGGTCACACACTCCATATTGCTTCGCCAGCGTGCTGATCACCGGAACTTGTTGTGGCGTGAATCCGTCCATGATCGTTTTGTAGGCTTGGTATGTGGCCTCAACGTCCTCCTCGCGCAAGACCTCGATGTAGTCCTGCACGAAGCCCTTCATCTCTGCGCGGCGCCCAGGTTGCGGAGTGGGAGTTCCATACAATTGACGGTTGATGTGTCGGAACTCCTCACCTGGATCGGTCGTCGGTGCCAAGTCCTGACTGCCCCGCCCGACGGGGACTTCCTTGCGCCATGCATCCGACGCGTTTTTGGGGATCGGATTGGAGAGCCTTTTGCCATCGACCCAGTCAAACACCTGTCCCCGTGGTGCTTTCCCCTTTGGATACAGCCACCCCGCCATGTTGTCGAAGGAGCGATTCTCCATCATCAACACGACGACGTGGTCGAACTTTTTCAGATTGTCCCCCATCCCCCTCAACTCCACCCTTGGTTCTAGTCCAAGATATGAAAAAAAGACGCGATCCGTCACGGATCGCGTCTTCCGATTCACTACAACATCTCTCATAACTTCATTCACAGCATCAGTTGATAAAACTCCACGTCCTGCCAGGCATCGAACTTGTACCCAACCTGTCGGAAGCGGCCACAGAGCTCAAATCCGAACGCCTGATGCAACTTCACACTGCCGTCGTTCCCAGCCGTGATCCCGGCGATAACCGTATGGTAGCCCAATTGGCGAGCGCGTTGCAGCAGATCTTCCAACAGCGCCTTGCCAATCCCTTGTCGTTGGAAGCGCTCATCTATGTACACGGAGTTTTCTACCGAATTGCGGTACGCTTCTTTGTCACGAAACTTGGAGAGACAGCCATACCCAGCGATCTGGCCCTCTTGCTCCGCGACGATCAGTGGGTGCTGGTCGTCATACTTATGAAACCAGACCTCGCGTTGCTCGTAAGTTTGCACTTCCAAATCAAACGTTGCCGTCGTCGTCTCCACTGCGCGGTTGTAGATTGCCAGCAGCGCCGGCAGATCCTCGATCCGTGCCTCTCGGATTGTCACCATCCCACTACCACCTCCATGTAGAAAAAAGACCCGATCCTCCCTAGAGAATCGGGTCTTTTCAGTTCCTATGCCCCGCGACGTCCTACTCTCCCAGGACCCTGCGGTCCAAGTACCATCGGCGCTGGAAAGCTTAACTTCTGTGTTCGAGATGGGAACAGGTGTGACCTTTCCGCCATCATCACGAGACTGTGACAACTGG
>NZ_QGGL01000038.1 GCF_003148565.1 Tumebacillus permanentifrigoris | reverse complement strand
GGCCCGTAGGAACCGCCGCGTCCTGTTAAGCGCGGCGGGTAAACACCTATGCCTGTGAAGTGGCTATGCATCGTTTGTGTTCTTGCAGGTCGCTCGCGGGCGTAGGCTCAACTACTCCCGTGAGCTGAATCTAGGTCCAAGTCATGGTGACCATCCTTTCGTCGGGGTTTGTGGCGTCGCCGACAGGCTTCGAACCTGCAACCTTCCGCTTAGGAGGCGGGTGCTCTTTCCCTTTTGAGCTACGGCGACGTGGGAATAGAAAGACCACACGGATGGCGGGCTCCCCCGCAACTCATCGGTGTGGTCTATCCATCGTCTGGTGTTTCTCGCCTTGTTGCTTTGTCTTCCACGCTATCAGAATAACACGGAATTTCGTAGATTTTCCGTCGCCTTACCGTCAGGTAACCGTCACTCAACCGTCACACCTCTTAGTTGGCATTCGTGATGCCAAGGAGATGGGCGAGCAGGCCGACCGCTTTCTTCTTGCGGCGGTCATGGGTCTTCTCGGAGATGCTGAGTTCTTCACACGACTCGATGACGCTCTTGCGCTTGATGTACCGCACCCGCATCAGTTGTTCGCACTCGTGGTCGTAGTAGCCCAACTGCTCCAGCGCCGTCTCGACGATCTCTTGCTCGTGTACTAGGTCGATCAACTCTACCTTAGCCCGCTTTTGATCCTCAACACGCTTTACGACGATGGCATCCATTCGGTTGGTGCTGTAACCCTTCTCTCGCCCCCAACCATTAGTCCGCGATTCCACCGCGACTACGATCTTCCCAATCAGTTCGTTGATCAACTCCAAGTCTTTTTCGGTGCCACCTTTCTCGCGGAGCTCAGCAGCGACCTTCCGTAATGCTGCAAGCTTTGAACTCAGCGCTGCCGGATTGTAGTCTTTCATGTACTCCCGCCAGATCGCCGCCAGTTCCTGTTCGTGCTTGGACAGGTAGTTGCTCTCCTTCATTCGCTTGAGCTTGTCGTGTACGAGCGAGAGCAGGTCTTTGCCGTCGCGGAAGGACGAAGGGTGAACGTCAATCTCAATGCCGTGTCCGATCGACTGTTTTTCCAGCACCTTGATTCGACCTTTGTTCTGGTTGTACTTCTCCAGACGATCCAATACCTTGAGTTCCACCTGCTTGTACGAGAGTTTCACTTCCAACCCCTCGAATGCGATCTGTTCAGTGGTGGTTGCGGTCATTGCCATCTCCATCGTCCTCCTCGAATTCCGTGCTGGTGAAACGCCGAAAGAGAGCTCAGTGGCTCTCGAAATTTCGGCTTGGTGCTATGCTGTTTCGGCTTGCGTGGCGAGATTCACGTACTCATAACCCAGTACGGTGATGTAGTGCCGCTCGCTCTGTTCTTCAATCTTTGAATCGTAGGCGATCAGTCCGCGCTTCTGAAGCGCTTCCCATGTGCGAGCTTCATTCCCGCACTGGTAGAGATATCCGACAGCTTCCCAGCGTTCTACCAGAGCCTTGATGAGCGTGTCCTGCGCGGGACTCAGTTTGATGCTCTTTGCGGTCGGAGTGTAGGTGCTGCACTCTCTCCACGTCGTGTCCACCTGGTTAGCCTTGAGACAACAGTAGCCACCGCCGCTGTATTTGTTGCACGTCTCGCAGGAAACTTTCGTTTGCTTTGCCACTCTCTTCCCCTCCTCCCTATGCTTCATCTTCTTCCTTCGGATCAACCAAAGTCGGAGCCTCGGCAACCACTTCGTAAATGTCCATGTGGTTGAAGTAGACGAAGTCCCGATGCCGATCCAACCCCATCGGATACTTCACCCCTACGTAGTCCCAGGGGTTATTCGTGTCCGGGTTGACGATGCGTTTGCCGATGATCAGCACGATCATGTCTTCGTCGGCGATGTCCGCCTTCACGACTATAGCGACGTTCATTAGCGGATCTGGTAACACTCGCTCCCCTCCTCCGGGCTATGCCTCCTGGTATTCAGCGTTGTGCTTGATGCACAGGAACTCGTAGATCGTATTGGCTTGCTCCTCGATCTGGTGAACTGCCGGTGCCCCGCATGCGCACCAGAATCGCGATAGGTTGTCCCTCAGTTGCAACGAACCGTCCTCTTTCTGGTGCAGAATGATCGGGCCGAATCGCCCCATTTTCACCACTGGCTTGATCGACAGCGCGCAATACCCGTTCATCACGCCCCACTCTTCCCCACGCAGGATGTGCGTGACTTGACGTTCCAGCGTCCGACCGCTGTAGGAGTCCGTCGCCGGATCGTACTCTCTCAGGACGAGTGTGTCGTCGACTTGGTAGCCGCGGTCGTCCCACCGCATCTCTACCGTCTTCTGCCCGCTGGCAACCGCATCGAAGTATGGTTGCACGAGCTTGAGTTCGTGGATCACTTGGATACCTCCCCGCACCCCAACGGCTTGCCGTCGGTGCCGTAGAGGACTGTCCAGGCTGTTCCTGAATTGGAGTACAGCCCATACTTGCAACCCGTTGCGTTGTCGGTTACGACCCTAACGTATGGTTCGGAACCTTGCTCGCCGGTGAACCGCAAGTTCTGCTCCGCGCCGGCCTGCGCACCACACCCAACTGCCAGCATCAGCGCCGCCAACCAGATCGCGGCGGCGAGGTTCAGTTTGTTCTTCATGGGTATCCTCCTATCCGCTCGGTGGCGGTCAATCTATCAGTGGATGCGTATGTCCGCAATGCGGACCCGAAGATCCGAAGACAGTACCTCGTACTCGATGTCCACCTTTACGCCTCTGTCGTCCAACCACTCAACAGAATGTACCTGCTTGATTCGAATGTGCATGTCCTCGCCCGTACCAGCGTTCGTGACGTCCATCTCGTCACCGATCTGTGGGATGGGCGTTCCGAACGGAATTTCAAAGTCTTTTGTTCGTCTGACGGGGTACGTCTTCGGCTTGTAATAGATCGCGTGTGCAACGGGTACGTTTGGCGTATCCTTGCTCTTCGCAGGCTCCTTGCGCTTCGTGTGCTCCTTGCATCGACATTGTGCGACGGGTTTTCCTGTTGCGGTACATCGTTCCCGGTTTAAACCGTCGACGTAGGTCTTCGGCGCTGTTGCCATTAGCCGATCGCCGCCCGCTGGCGCTCGATGCTCTCCAGGTATGCGGTCTCGATCTGCTCCTCGGTGAAGCCAAGCACCTCACCAAGGTATGTGATGTGTTCGAACAGCTCTTCGTAACTAAGAGAGGCTTCCTCGCCATCCCGATACACTTCGGTTGCTCGTCGCATGGTTTCGAGAATTTGTTCCTCGATCGTTCCGCAATCGATGTGAAAGTAACTGTAGATTTCATGATCGATACTCACCCCGATGCTAATGACGATTCCCAGCGCCTTGGTGTACGCCTCCAGCAAGGGATTGGTGTGCCCGATTACACCCGCAACGCAATCTTCACAAGTAGCCTCTTCCCAGTTCAGACCGATGATCGTTCCTTTCCCACTACAGATATGACAGAGCAACTTAACATCCGTACTCGGCTTCGCGGTCGTGCTCCAACCTCCGATACCCGCCAGATCCGCGACCCGGCCCAAAGCCACTTGCAGAGCCAGCACCTTGCGGGACAACAGGTCACCGGTCAGGTTGTTCTTCTCGATCAGCGCCGCGTCGTGCTGACGGGTCGCTTCAAACATTGTTGTCAGGTTCATAGGTTCATACCTCCGTTTTTTTGATTATTCGAAACCAGATGTACCCGCCGACTACCTTGGCGATGAACTGCCCTAGCACCACGCCCGGCATCAGAGATCCGAACGCGATGGTCGGGAACAGGATCGAATCCACTGCCGCGCTGACGATGTTGGAGCCATTCACTCGGGTCTGTGTGTCCATCTTGCGGAGCAGGTGGTACACCGCTGTGTCCACCGCACCAGAGGCGCCAAAGGCGATGAGCGATGCAAGGGCAACAGGCCCAGCCTCTCGATTCAGGGTGAAGCTCAGAGCGGAGCCGATGGCGATCAGCGCCGCCATCTTCCACCAGAGTCCCTTGCCTCTCCACTTCTCGTGCAGCTTGTCCCGCGTGGTGATGTCCAGTCCGATGAACAGGAATGCGTTGACGATGGTCGAGGCGACACCGAAGTACGTAACGCTCAGGTTGGCGGCGACGATGGCCGCGAGGTAGATGGCGATCAACATGTGCGTATCCCTCCTAAAATAGTGATTGCTGTAGGGTCATCAACGGTGCGTGGGGTATCTCCACTTCACCAAAATGCTCCATCCACTGCTCGATGCTCTTGCGGCGGTTCCACTCAGAGCGCGGTATCCAGCTCGTGCAATCGCCTGATGTTGCGACATCGTAGCGTTCGTACCAGTCTTGTTTACCGATGCCCAACAGTTGAACTTCACCAGCAGGCTTGTTCGGCCCGTGGAGCAGTCGATCGAGGTATAGCATTCGTACCTCTTCCCTTAAACTCAGCAGTCCGCCGATTGCGACTTTAGGCTCTCGCAGGAGTATCGTGTCTCCACCGGGCTGGAGCACTGGGATAGGGTCGTATCCCCGTCGACGCATGTCTTTCAGATACCAGGCAGTTGCTTCCGGGTCGCCAATCTCGTCGTACTGGAGGTAGTCGTCCTGCGGACGGCACCAGCGGTCTAAGAATAGGCGGTAGGTCTGGTAGCTGACTGGTCCTTCGGAGAAGGTGCCGGGATCGAAGCGGAATCGCCTCTCGGGGTCAGCGTGGTACGGTCTGAGCCAGTCGGGAATCTCCCCCCCGCGCTTGCGGATCAGCGTCACCGATAGGAGCCAGAAGCGGCAGGACGATGCCGCAGCGGCTAAGTGCTTTCGGTTGACTCCGGCTACGTAGATCGTGCGCTTCATCGTCCTTCCCCCTCTCGCATTCCTCGCAGCGGTTCCGCTCCCGGCGATCCTCGTCGCCGGTGCAGAACTCACTACAGGTTAAGCAGATGTAGTGTTGCATGGGTTAGCGCTTGCCTCCGACCATCTGGCGGCGCTTGCGCTTGGTCTTGCTATTGCGACGGAAGTGCTTCGAGTGTTCGCCATACCCGAATAAGAAGTTCAAGGGAGCATGCAGTTTTTCGACGTCTTCCGTGTGACCGCAATCTTCACAGGCAACCCAACTGCTAAGGCTGTACTCTGAATCGTCATACTCGATATAAAGCGTTTTCCTTTTGCAATTCGGACATTTCGGAATCTTGAAGAGGTTTTTGTTGCGGTATACCTTTCTCACTCCGGGTCGACCTCCTTCAAAAGCACCACCGTCGGCAGAGCGCACACAATGCCACAGACTTCCTCGTCCGTCATCGCGGTTGCTTCCTCCACTGTGACGGCTAGTAACTTGGTGCCTAGCTTACGGATCGCGGTGTAGCGTTCCTCAGCGGTCAGCATGTCGGTTCACCATCCTTCTGAGCGGGTCCGTCGACTAACACGATGCCAAGTCCGTACTGCTCGTCGATCTCCGCGGCGTACTTCTTGAGATCCTCGTAGGACTTATCGAACTCCTCTTGCGACTGCGGATAGATAAACTTGACTTTCGTGCCGTTCCGGGTGGGTTTGTTCCACTTTTTCGGCACCATCTTTATTTTCAGCAATTCGAGCCAATAGACGCCCTTTGCGTATGCGTAGACCGACTCATCAAGCTTGTTGGTCAGCTTTGAATTTTGGCATGTCCCACCAACGACGCGCCCTTGCGGTTTGATCGTCATCCCTACTCCACCTCCTTCAACACTTCGCGCGCTACCTCAGCTGGTGTATTGAATCGACCAATCGATGGTTTCACTCCGTCGCTCGGGCGCGCCTCTCCGTAGCCGTTGGGTTTGGAGCGATCGTTTGCTTCGCAGACCCGCAATGCGTTGGTCAGCTTCGCGATCCTCTCGGCTTGCCATTTGATCATGGCGATCGCTTCCATTGCCCCCGTGTTTTCCTCGAAGAACTCTTCTTCCCCAGACAGCGAGTTGCACCAGAGGTTATAGGCTTCGCGCTCTAGTTCTTCCAGGCGTTCAGGTGGGCAGTATGCCGGGGCGATGTTGTGACGTCCCAGCACCAGCATAGGCGACGGGGTGGTCTGTTTGGTCGTCATTCCTGCTCATCCTCCTTGTCCTCGGGCTTGTCCATGCCGATCTCGGTGCGGAGATCACGCAGCATGTCTTCG
>NZ_QGGL01000037.1 GCF_003148565.1 Tumebacillus permanentifrigoris | reverse complement strand
AAGAGATCATCCGGTATTAGCACTCGTTTCCAAGCGTTATCCCAGTCTGCCAGGCAGGTTACCCACGTGTTACTCACCCGTCCGCCGCTGACATCAATGGAGCAAGCTCCACATCCGTCCGCTCGACTTGCATGTATTAGGCACGCCGCCAGCGTTCGTCCTGAGCCAGGATCAAACTCTCAATTAAAGTTTGAATCAAGGCTCGAATCGATTCTCATCTATCACTCGTTTAGTTTTCAAGGATCAAATCATGCCGACGAAGCGACTAAATCAAGATATCATACCCATCATGTACAAGTCAACTGGTAGATTTTCTATCTTCTCATTCACCGCATCACTCGCGGCGACAAAAGTTATCTTATCATCTCCATACCTTCGTTGCTGGATTCAGTTCCAACAAAACGAGACAAAAAACGCAGTTTTCACTCCACTCTCTCATCTACCACCCGCATTCTACTTTTTTTGATTTAGATCACAACCACGAGCGGAGTCACACGACTCAAGTGACTCGGGCTCCATTTCTTCAGGACATCCAAGATGGTCACCTCCCAAACAATTGGCTGCATATGAAAAAGACCCAGTCTGCGTTATGAGACTGGGTCTGGTCGGATTCTCTGTAATGATGGGTTCGTTTATTTCGTATTCGCAGCCTTCTTTTTCTTCGGCGCTTCGTCCATGCGTTCGGCGAGGACTTGTTGCAACAACTCAAGTGCACTCTCCTCACTCGGGTCGTTGGTGCCGAGTTCACCACGAAAGGCTTTGGAAAGGATGGATTGGGTGATGGTGTCAATGCGGGATTTGGTTCCGAGATACAGACCCTCTATTTGATCAGCATGATCTAAAAGCAGCTTAATGCATCGAACGATTTCCTTCTGTTCCTCCAGTGGCGGAACTGGTATCATAATGGATCTGAAACGCTCTAGACTCAACTTTTGCAGAGTCACCCCTTTTGTGATCAAGCCTAATTGCTTTTTAATCAACGAGGAATTGATACAATGCTTGAAATACTCGGTGACTAAATCATTCTCCCAAATTCGCAACTTAATGACATCGGAGGTTATTACAGCGTCATGCATATTCTCAGGATAAATTTCGCAATCACCTGGCGGCTCACCCATCTTGGTGATAAGTAGGTCTAAAGACCTCACCATGTGAGGGAGTAATTCCTCCGCCTTCTTATGACTCACGTATTTTGGGTCCAACCCTGCGAAGTCTCCACTCCGTATGTTTCGAACAAAAACCAACGGCACACCCTCAGAAGCGTAATCCGAAACTTTCAAATTGCTTCCGAAGGGACCAATACCGATTGCATAGTCATCTGGGGAACAAATATGCTCTGGAAGCGCTAAAGCCCAGGAGTGAGGAATATTGATTTCATCGTTCTCTACTTTCATATATTCCATCGGCTTTCTTGGGGATCTCTCACCGTTTTTCTTAGCCAACTGACATCGTTGTTTATAAACTTCTTCTCTTCTCTCAGAGATTCTTTTCAAGAGATCAGTAGCCGTCTCCAAATGGGGATGATTCTTTCGCCACTCGGCTGTCAACTGCCCTGACGAGGCCAATAACAAAACTGCTTGACGGAATTGGTATAAAAAATCAAGCGTGCCTTCAATTGATTTCTTCGCCTCATTGACCTTTCCCAATAGCGACTCGATCCGATCAACAATGCGTTTTTGCTCAGGGAGAGGGGGCAGGGGGATAGCCATTTCCAAAAAGTCTGCACTTCTTACTGAAGGAGAATTATCGCCTTTAGTATTGGCAACTAAATATTGAGTTGAATAATCAGACCGTAAAAAGTGATACAAAAATCGACAGTCATAGGCTTGACTTGACCCACATACATAAAAAGCAGTCGATGCAACAGCATGCTCATATTCCGAATCAATCAAAGCAATATTTTTCAGATAAGGTCTTACAAGAGAAATTATAACATCCCCATTATGAACCGCTCTTTGTGCCCTGCTTGGTGCTTCACTTACAGGCAGTTTTTTTGGAGATTCGACTTCTTGATTCACATTATTAATCGACTCAATGTCAATATACGTGAAAAAGTTCGATCCAAGTTTTTCAGGATTACGAGTCCTCATCGGCGGAAGTATAGTACCAATCCTCACCCATATCCAATTATCTGGGATTTTAAATGATTGCTCACTCTCAGGAACTAATACTTTTTCCTCCAATCTGTCAATTGGCCTACTAAGTTCCCTCACTCCCGCCCCTCCTCAACAACCTTCAACTCACCCACAACTTCATTCAGCAGCGCAATCGCCCGTTCCAACTTCTCAATCGCTTCTTCTGCCGATTCGATCGGATCGGGCAGGTCTTCATACGATGACAGTGATTCATCCGCTATCAGCCCTAAATCCAATGTATCGCCCTTATCCCGAATTTCACCCCGCGTAAACCGTGACCAACGCTCATCCTCTACCTTAGTTCGGTCTTCGGTCGTGTATGCCGCAATAAATTGGTTGAAATGAGCCTCTGTAAACGGAGTCCGCTTGCCAAATTTCGGCATGTTGGTCCTCATATCATAGAACCATACCTCATCGGTATTCCCTTTATCTGTCTCTCCGCGTGTAAAGAACAGCACGTTCGTCGTCACGCCTTGTGCGTAAAAAATTCCAGTTGGCAAGCGCAAGATAGTATGCAGATTACACTTGTCCATCAGGTCTTCACGTATTTTTTGTCCATCGCCTTCGGCGAACAGCACGTTGTCCGGCAGAACCACCGCCGCACGAGCTTTGCCGTTTGCTTTCAAGGCACGGTAAATGTGTTGTAAGAAGTTCAACTGTTTGTTGGAAGTAACAAACGTCAGGTCATCTCGTGTCGGACGTTCGCCACCTTTTTTCGTGCCAAATGGCGGGTTAGTGAGGATGACGTCCATGTTCATCATCTGTTTGCCAAGGCTCGATAGGGTGTCGCCATGTAAAATCTCATTTTCCATCCCATGAAGCATTGCGTTCATAAGGGCCAGTCGGTGCGTGTCTTTGACCAGTTCACAGCCGGAGAACGCCTGGGCGCGCTGGAAGATGGCTTCTTGTTCGCTGAGATCAAAATAGTTATCGGTCTTCTTCTTCAGATAGTCGTCCGCCGCTATCATAAAGCCAAACGTTCCCGCTGCCGGGTCATTGCATCTTTCCCCAGGCTTCGGGTCAACCAACTTGACCATAACGTCAATTAGTGGACGAGGTGTGAAGTACTGCCCAGCCCCCGACTTTTTCTCACTCGCATTTTTTTCAAGCAAACCTTCATAGAGATCGCCAAATCCCTCAACCTGCGCACTATACCAGTCGAGGTCGTCGATTGACTTGATGATCTTCTCTAAATTTTTCGGCTCAGTGATGTTGGTGTTGGCATTGACATAAATTTGCTTGACCAACCCGCTCCCCTTCCCCCCCAATTCCAAGAGCAGACGGCGGTAATGGTTAAACAATTCCATCCCATGCTTGGAGGCGAGCGAGTCCCAGCGGAATTCCTCTGGGATACTCACTTCGTTGCCCTTTTCCTTGAGCATTTTCAGGAACAGGATGTAAGTTAGTTCCGTCACGTACTGATGAAAGGTGATCCCGTCATCACGCAGGACGTTACATAAATTCCAAAGCTTCTGTACGATCTCTTGGGTGTTCATGATGCTTCCTTCTTTCTACCTACGCTGTGGTGTACAACGACTCGTTGATTTGATTGAGAATTTCTTGTGTTCTGCCATCGAAAATCCGCTCGGCCATTTTATAACCGCCTTGCCCTTTGAACGGCTCGACATCGAATGCCTTGTCCGCTTGCGGGTGCAGGACGGTTTCTTTGAGCAGTTGTTTTTCGATATAGGTCAGCCATTTACGTTGTTGCGGCGACCAGTTGGTCATGCTGTAGACTTTCTGCATGGCGCGCCTTATGCGCTCCTCTTGGCTTATCAGCACATTGCCCAGCGCACGCTGACGGATAAAGGCGATGATGTCCGCCGCGATGTCGTCGGTGGTCATTTCACGCCACGCGGTTCTCAGGTTGAGTTCGGTAAAATTGTGTGTGTCCAGTTCCAGCCGTAGTTTGCGCAAGTCTTCGCGGGTCAAGTCGCTAGGCCTGGTGCAGACCAAGTGGAGGGCTGGGATCTTGTTCATGTTCTCGTTGATGAAACGTGCGAACTCATCCAGATAGTCCTCTGGTTTCTGTGCATCCCCATAGCCTCGCGTCACCCCGGTCACTTCATCGGCGTGATAGGAAATGAATTGGTTGCGCGGCTGCGAACGGTGTTCATCCAACAGATCAAACAGGTTCAATTTCTCGGTCACAGTTGTACGTACTTCTTCTACAGGCGCGTGCCGCATCCAGTCGATGTATTGCTCGATGGATTGACCGTCCGTTAACGTATTGAAATCTTGGTGTTCCCGCTGTGTCATGCGGCGTTTTTTCCGCTGAAGTTTGGCGAGGATCATGTCAATATGCTCTCGCTGTTGTTGCTCATCTTGTATCTGCGAAAGTTCTTCCACTAGCTTGGTGAAGGTGATGCTTGGACTCGTGACGACTGGTTTCATCGTGTTCACCGGTTGCAACGCTTCGTACAGCCCCACCGCGTCAAAAATATTGAAATGCGTCTTTGCGACGCCATCGAGGTCGTCACACAGGCGTGTAGCACGTCCGATCATCTGTTCGTACAAAATACGGGAACGTACCCTGCGCAAAAAGACGAGGTTGGTGATCGGCGGCACGTCAATACCCGTTGTCAGCAGATCGACTGTGACGACGATATTCGGCAAGCGTTCATTTTTAAAACGGCGAATCGCTTTTAATGGTTCATGGATCGTGCCCGTGATCTTCATGACGGCACTGTTGTCCACCTCACCGTACAAGGCTTCCAACTCCTGATTGAGTATATCGACAACCAGATCAGCATGTTCATCTGTCGCAGCAAAGATCAAGGTCTTTTCTCTGCCGCTTGGATTCAGGTGCCGAACCACTTCGCGGAGCACGGCACGGTTAAAATTCTCGGTGATCACTTGCTTGTTGAAGTGCTCGACCTCCAATTCCACCTCGTCGGGCAGTTCCTCCACTTGTATATCTTGCGTGTTGGCATCGTATACGTCAACCTTCTCGCCTTTTTCCCATTTGATACCTGTTTCCTTCAAGTGTGTATTGATCTGATGCGGGGGTTCGTGATCAACCAAATAACCATCGATCACTGCCTCCCGATACGAATAGGTGAACACGGGCTTGCCAAAAATCTCTGTGGTATGCAAAGCTGGCGTTGCTGTAAGTCCGATCTTGACAGCGTCAAAATGGTCGAGCACTTTGCGATACTTACTTTCGTAGTCGGTCTGGTCACGGAATTGGTATTCGACGTCGGTCATGTTTTTGTCGAGCGTATAACCGCGATGCGCTTCGTCCACTACAATGCAGTCGTATTGGTCAAGAGTTGGAATCGATGCTTCGTCTTCGTTGAAGAGAATGCGCTTGACCATGCCTTGGACGGTGGCGATCTGAACTTTGGTTTCTTTGTTTGGCACTTTATCTTCGAGCTCTTGCAACTCGAAGATTTCGGTGAAGGTGCGAAATTCTGCGAGCTTGGTTTCTTTAAACGCATCTATCGCTTGCTCGCCCAATGCGGTGCGATCAACGAGAAACAGTACGCGTTTGAAGCGGCTTGAATTGATCAGACGGTAGATCAGACCGATGGTGGTGCGCGTCTTTCCTGTACCTGTTGCCATAGCGAGGAGAATATCTCGTTGACCGTTCGCGATGCTCTCTTCTACGGCGCGAATCGCCTTCAGTTGGTAGTCACGCAGACGGAGATCATCCATCGGTTCATTGCGCAGTTTTTCGTCCGCCACGTCGGTATCTCTTTGCAACTCATCAAGCAATGCCTGAGGTCCATACCACCCACCTGGCAATGGACGCGCACGATTGGTATTTTTACGTGCGTCAAGGAACCAGATTCCCGATTTAGTGGTCAACTGCCTTAGATAGGGTCTGCCATTGGTCGCAAACATAAACGGCACTTTGTACTCGCCCCATGGTCCGATGATCTCTTCGTTTGTCTTTTGTACAACTTCACGGGCGTATTTTTTGGCCTGCTCCAAGTCGGTGCTTACGTCTTTGCTCTTGCGTTTTGCTTCGATGATGCCGACGAGTTTCAGACCGACAAACAACGCATAGTCCGCTTTCTTTCTGCCAATCGGCCACTCCGCAATCGCTTGGTTGATTCCCACTTCTGGGCGGGCTCCCTTAGCGTATGTGAGGTGTTGTGTATCCACCTCCCACCCCGCAATCTCCAGTTGAGTGTCGATAATCTTCCTGGTCTCCGCTTCATTGAGTTGGATTAATGCAGCCGCGCTTCGGGATCGGTTGCGACGATCTTGACGCTGGTCAGATGTAGATTCTTGTTCGCGAAGAGACTCCAGTTCTTGTTGCATTTGAGAGAGACGCTGCTCGTATGTTGCGGTGAGTCGTTCAATCTGTTGCTGTTGAACCTCATCCGATTGTTCCAGAGCTGGAGGCACGACAAAATCGTCTGGCTCATAATCCCACTCTCCGTAGGTTTGCATGAACCAGACTGCTAGTTTATAGGACAAGGACAGCAGTAATTTCGCTTCTTCGAACGATTCGTAGGAGTCATGAACTGCACGGTTCCCTTTGATTCGCAATGCGTGGAAGATCTCCAACAATTCAAATGTTACGATATCTTCTTGGCGAAACAGGCGCAATCGGCTGTCCTGCCGGTGATCGTTAGGTTCGCTGATGTTTTCCATCGCCAGCATATATTTAGCCATCATTTCCCCGAATAATCGGAGCTTAAATAAGGTTGTATTCGGATCTTGGTGTAAATTCCGTTCTGCCATTTCCCCTAGATTAACCAAGATCGGCCATTTGTCTGCGAGGAAGGTGAAGTTACTTGTCTGCATAAGACCACACCTTTTTTAAGAGGATTCATGAATTCAAAAACAATTCGACAGTGTAGGTCCAAAGTCCTTTTTTGTAGCTCTTCCAATCGTATCTAGTATTTACACAAAAAAACTCATTCCTATAGGAATGAGTTTTTTCATATGCCTCGCGACGTCCTACTCTCCCAGGACCCTGCGGTCCAAGTACCATCGGCGCTGGAAAGCTTAACTTCTGTGTTCGAGATGGGAACAGGTGTGACCTTTCCGCCATCATCACGAGACTGTGACAACTGG
>NZ_QGGL01000036.1 GCF_003148565.1 Tumebacillus permanentifrigoris | reverse complement strand
CGCGAAGCCCCCCTCAAGATAAGACTTCCCACACGGTCAACGTGGTAAGACCCCCAGTAGAAGACTGGGTTGATAGGCTGGGTGTGTACGTGCCGCGAGGCATTTAGCTGACCAGTACTAATAGGTCGAGGGCTTATCCTACGCAATACAACGTCTTGAACTCACAAAGTTGCTCTACTCCAGTTGTCACAGTCTCGTGATGATGGCGGAAAGGTCACACCTGTTCCCATCTCGAACACAGTAGTTAAGCTTTCCAGCGCCGATGGTACTTGGACCGCAGGGTCCTGGGAGAGTAGGACGTCGCGAGGCATCTAAAAGACCTGATCTCATGATCAGGTCTTTTTTAGATTATTCTTTAAGCGGAGGTGTTCGGATGATTTCGGATCGTTGGAACGATTACCTACAAAACGAGATCTTGAAAAGTGGCGAATGTCTAGAGGATGATGCGATTCATCATACTGGATTCGAACTTGAAATTCCAGTCATTCGAAAGACTGCGCGCCTTCTTAGAAGAGTTGCACTGCTACAGGTCGCAGGATCCAATCAGAAACTAACGGATGTTCCTGATCAACTTCTGAAGGTGTTTCATAGTCCGCTCGTGAAAAAGAATCTAGAACAGTTGCAGCCATATATATCTCAGGAAAGGGACATCATCGGGTATCTTCACCAAGGGCTGTTGATAAAAGAAACCCGATACAAAGCCGATGAACGAACAGTCGATTCTGTTTACTACCGAATGGGTTTAAGTCTCTACGAACATCTGCTTGCGCGAGACCGTGCCAAGGTGAACGAAGCACATAAACAAGTGGCAGATTGGCTTCTCTCTTGGGAGCGTGCCAAAGAACAGACCGTGATCCATTGTGAAGCTTCAACAGAGAAACTCCAAGCTTTTCTTACGCTCCAGAACTACCTTGATGATATCGCGCTCAGATGTCATATGGTTTCAGATCTGCAACAACTAGAGGTGCTGGAGTCTTCCCTAACCGTCCATCCAGAATGGAAGTGGCGATTCAAAAAGAACTTGCTTTTTGCAGAGTTCCTCGTCGCATTTTATCAACTTCTTCCTCGGACTGCATTTGATTTCAAAGAAATTGGGGCTGCGTATTTCCGAGCCATCGGAGGTTCAAAAGTATTTGATACGTACAAAAAAGATTTCTTGGAAAAATTAGAAGAACTAGTAGGTTGTCCTCTACACATCTTAGGTGTAGTCAGTTTAGGCGCGATCACGCCTATTTTTTTCAGCGGAGAACTAGAAGGGCAGAAGAAAGGTTCAGCTGATCGCGTGTACTATCCCTACGGTTCTGTCCATGCAACGACAGATCTAGCGGTGTACCACTATCATTTTCAAACCACAGCGAGAACAATTTGGTTAACCGAAAATCGCGCGATCATCACCCGAATGTCTGCGGAGTCTGATTTTTTACAACAAACACAGAGTCTCATCATCGGAGTCGATGGGCAAGTGCGAAGCGGGCACCGTAAACTAATTGAACAATTGGTTGCTCGATCCCAAAGCCTCAAGGAAATCATCGTTTGGCATGATTTTGATCCTGCGGGCTACCAAATTGGCCAGACCATCTGGCAGTTGTTGTCCCCATTTACACATTGCAAGATCAAATGGATCGTCCCCACAGAACTGGAAACAGGTAAAAAAACGGTGATCTCCACTTGGAATGAGTACGAAAAGCATATGCAATCCTATCTCCTCACGCAACGAATGGAGCAGGAAGAACAGGCAGGGGGATCCGACGAATGGAGAATATGGATGGAAAACTGATTTCCATCTTTGCTACAGAACCGCAACATCCAGCTCTTCGTGAATCCATGCGCGACTTATCGAAATTGGCAGGGGTGATTGGAGAGCTTGGAGAAGCCGATTACTTTTTGGACCCATCCAAAACCTTTCAGATAATCCGAGTCCTCCACATCTTGAATGAAGAAGCTCTAGGATTGACTTCTCTACTGGAAGACGAGAAGTCGATTTTTTATCGCTATCGGAATCTCTATGAGCAAGACCCTACAGTTGACATCAAGCGAATCGTGTTCATTTTGGGTAAATACAACTGGATCTACAAAGGGCCGAAACGAATTACGATGATGGATGTCGGCAAACGGATGATGGATACGCTAATTCGCTTGGCGAACGACTCGCTTGCCTACTACATGCAAGATGAAGTTACACGCTCGCTATTCCAAGCGAGACGAGATGCCGAGATCAGCGAGGCGTATGATGACAAAGGGATTTCTGGCGGAAATCGGTTGGCCAGCATGATCCGTAACATCGAAGAGGCGGTGTCCAAGTTACAGGAGCGTGAGTTAGAGTACTTAGCAGACCGCAACGCATTGCCACAAGTAGAAGTGATTCATGGAATGATGCAAGATTTGAGCGCTCGATTGAATGAAAGAATTGCTCAGTTTAGTACGTTCGAAGAGGGACTGCGCTACACACCTTTGATTCAAAAAGGAACAGGTGCCATGTTGAAGGGTACGCAGGTAAGCCTCGGCACCTTGCATAAAATCCTCCGCTTCTCCCATCTGCAAACAACTCCTGTTGGAGAGGCGATACAACATGATTCCCTTCGTACATATATGAGAGAGACCTATCACCAACAACTGCATTCAGACTTGCCTGATCCACACCAGATTCTGAGTTTCATGGAGCAAGATCTGATCGAGGGAGAACGATTGGATGGGTTGTGGGTGCCGGTGAAGTTCGCCTCTCCGATTCCTGGCGCTCAACTTGCCGCAACTGTGCAATTTCTGGAGGAGTACCAGCCGATTCTGGAGCCGTTAGAGGAAGTGCCTGCGTTCACGTTTGAACCTCCGCTCGAGCGCAGCGAAGCAGAGATTGCGGAATTGGTGGGAGAGAGTAACTGGCAACTCACCAAGAGTCAAATTGACACGGAGCAAATGGAACAGTATTTACAACAGGTGCAAGAATGCAGCTTGGAACAATTGGTGTTGGAAACTGGATCGGAGAAATGGGGCGACGCCATCAACGCACTCACTTCGCTCTCCGCTTTTATCGGGCATGAAAAGGCGCAACTGATCGAACCAACTGATCCCTTGGCCGAGATCGCAAGACCATCTGTCGTAAACAAGGAGTGGGAATTGTCAGATGACCAAGACAGGCGAAAACGAGTTCGTCGAACCAATTGAGAGCCCTTCGAATCCGCTTGCAGCGATGCAGCAAGTAGCGAGCGTTTTGACCCGTGATGAGGAGTACGCATTTATGCAGATTCTCTTTTCTTCCTCGGCAACGGTTCGTAACAATAACTTTGGTCTCCCCAAAAGAGAAGTCGAGAAGTTGCTGGGAACAGAGGACCCGCACGCATTCGATTCGTTCCTGAATCGCTTAAACCATGCTATCAGTCGCTACTTCCGATGTGTCTATGATGAACGACGAGACCGCGTTGTCGTGATCATGCGTGTGCCTGCACGTCAAGCGAGAGAAGTTCTTTCTGCGAAGAGTTTGTCTCTGCTGATGTACATTTTTTATCACCAAGATGTTTTGCAAAATGAATATACGCTGTTTACACAACTGTTTACGATCTTTGGTCATGAATCGATGCAGGCGCGGACAGAGATTCAGACCAATCTGGAACCGCTCATAAAAATTGGGGCGATCTCGAAATTGGAGACCACAAGCCAAGAGGTCGCATACTCTTTGACAGTCATCGGCAGCCAGATGTTTTCCGACTCTTTTTTGAAACGCTACACGGAATTCAGCCAGTCGCAACAGTTGAACAAGGAGGAAGTGCTTCGCTTTTTTAAACGTTATAACCTGCAAGGAGATGGGACCCTATGATTCCATGGAAACTGCAATTTTCTGGCATTCGTGATTATAACCCAACGGATCTGGACGTTTCAGGGGAACTCGATCATATCCTCATCACTGGGACCAATGGGTCAGGAAAGTCGACCATTTCGTTTTGTTGGGGAGCCGTTCTGGGTTCAAGCAAAGTCGACTTGGAAGGTTTACGGTCAAAAAATGTACCGGCGGACCAAGTCTGGCACGCAACGATCCATTTGATTTTTCTCAATGAGGGGGTGCATCGAATTGATGCCCCTCGTTATGTGCGGTTTTCACTGCAACTTGAGCAAAAGCCAAACGATCTGTTGAAGAAACGCTACCAGATCTCCGAGGGGGATGAATTCGACCGTTGGGAGACGCAAACGATATTTACCTCTGGAGATAGCGTGTACAATTTTCGTGCCTACAGCCAGCGTATTCTCAGCAAGTACGCGATTGATCCGGACACATTTTATTTGATTTGGTATCAACAGGAGGTCAATCAGTTCGCTACGATGCATCCAGGTGAACGTTTCCGCACCTTCAGTGAGATGACGGGGATCGATCATTTGCAACGAGATTGGGAGAGCAGCCGAGAACGTGTGCGTGACGCGGAAGAAGCTGTGGAGGAAGCCAAGAAAAACCAAACAAATCACAAACACGCGCTAGGGGATTGGAAAACGCGACTGGATAAATTCCTCGACCGTCAGAAGCGTCGTAAACTAGGGTTGCAGAAGTATGCCATGTCGCTGAAGGTATTAGAAAAAATAAACGTTGGGCAAGCAGATGCCATGAGAGCGAAACTAGAATCCTGGAAGGCATCGTTACAGGAGCTGACGGAGAAAAGGGACGCCTGCAGTCGGCAAAAGAAAGCCGCTCAAGCACGGGTTTCGAAATGTTCAGAAGAGTATAGGGAGCTAGAAGCGAATTTGACGTCGTTGGAAAAACGTTTGGAGGCAAAGCGTACTGAACAAAAGGCGAACGACCAACGCCATTCAGAACTTGCATCGCAAATGAAGGAAATTCAGCAATCGATTCAAATGATTCCACTTACCGAGCTTGAGGTGCAGCAAGAGTTGCAGGGAAAATTTGCGGAACAAAAACGACTTGCACAAGAGTCCGAGCAATTGCATCACGATCTAGGGAAGTTGGAGGAGTTCATCGGAGAACTTCGAAGCCAAATCATCCGCTTGGAATATCAGATGGATGAAAACCGAAGACAGGAACAGGAATCGCTGAATTGGTTGCGTCAATATCAGGGAAGTCACCACGTCCAAGTCGAGATTGAGAGGTTGGAGCATGATCGAAGGCAATGGAACGAGGAGCTTCACCAATGGCAGAAATTCTGTGTACAATTGCGTGAGGAGCAGGCGACTTTACAGTCTAATCGCTTTGTCAGTCCGCGTCAGGAGAAGTCGATTCGCTTTTTCCGTGAGCGGGGGGTGGACGTGTATCCGTTGCGCGAATTAATTGAATTAGATGAGAATTCTTCACTAACCCAAGAAGCAAAATTCGATGCGATCAAGTACACCTTGTTTGTCCAAGGAAAAGGGTTTCGACCCCCGACGGATCTGTATCATGTAGAACTTCCAGAGATCGTGCCGGGTACTTGGCTGATTCAGTTACCCGAGTATCATTTGAAAGTCAGAGAGGGTCTAGATGATCGTCGGCACGCTGCAGCGGCCAAAGCTCTTTGGTGGGTCAATAGTTTTTTGAAAGATGTAGATGGCCCGCATTTGGAAGACAACATTCTCATTGATAGCAAAGGTCGGCGCGGAGTTCAGGAAGAGATGGGGTACATTCTGAGTGAGAGAGCCTTGACGATTCGCTTACAGAAACTGACGAACGAATTGCAATCGCTTGAGCAAAAATGTACGGTTCATCAAGATCGTTTGGAAAAATTGGATGAAGTAGATTCGACTCTTCGCGGGGTTCTTCCTAAAATCAAAGACGCAGAAGCTTTCTTGTCGCAAACGGCTGAACGTGATCATCAACGCAGGACGCTGGCTGAGAAGCGGTCGGATTTCGACACTCATGATCAACGTTTGAAAAAAATGCGGGAACGACAAGGGGAGGTAAAACTCTTCCTCTCTCATCTTCAGAGGGATCTTGACGTTCTCTCGAAGTATCAAGCGGTGTACCAGGAGTTTGCACAAGAGAGTGAGAAAATTGCAGAATTGCAACGCTTGGTAGCTGAAGTTCTCGCGGGGCAAGCCCAACTGAAAGTATGGCAAGATTGCCGAGAGGAGTTGTCTGACCAGTTAGCCCAATGCGAACGGGCAATGGATACCGCCAAGAAGGAAGTAAGGCATTTGGAGCGAGAGGAAGCAGATCGACTTCGTGAGGAGATGGATCTACAGAAGCGGCATAAAAAAGGGTCGGAGGAGCATCTGCAAGCCATTGAAGCGATGTTTCGGTTTCGAAAGGAGTTTCAAGCGTTAGAGGAGGAGCCCATCAAGCCGATTTTTGCTGAACTGGAACAAGAGGGGTGGTCGCTTGATCACCTAGAAACCTGGAATGAAGCGGAGGCAAGTCGCGTTCGGGTTGAAAGCAAAATCGAGTGGGAGCATGCGTATCGGCAGCAAGTGGACGAATCCGCCCCTTACAATTATGAAAAAGTAAAGGCAGAGTACGATCGCGGGAAAGATGAGGTTCAAAGGTCGATATTGATCTTGTCGGAAGTGAAAGATCGAATGGACGACATGGAAGAACGCCTCCGAGCAACGATCCGTTTGCGGCTGCATAAAATCCATGAGCGTTTTTCCCGTTATATGGAGATGTTTGGATTTGAAGGTCAAGTTGAATGGGACATGTACTCAGGGCGAAATGGGGAGATGCGATACGATCTCTACATCAAGGCACGCAAAAAAGGGCATCGTGGGAAAGCCGAAGATGTCGGGGTAAAGGGTCGAGGGGGAAAAGTGGGGAAGGGCGTCTCGGGGGGCGAGGAGTCGCTTAGTTCCTTATTGTTTGCGCTTGCTTTGCTCCAAACAATTGAAGCCTCCCCAGGTTTCCTCGTGCTGGACGAGTTTGATAGTGCTTTGGACGAGCATCGTAAGGAGCGGGTACTTCTCTTGTACGAGCAAGAGTTGAAGCGGAAGTTGATTATCTTGACTCCTAAGTCGCATGGGGAGAGTTATTTGGCGCATTTTAAAAAAGCCTATGCGGTCTATCATGACCCGAGTATTCCGCAAAGCAATGTGATCAAGATCAATCGAACAAGGAATCAAGAAGCCTGATCCTTATGGGGATCAGGCTTTTTTGGAAGGAGGGGAACAAGAAATGGCGCATTCATGTGTGTGTGACGGGTGTTAGGAGGTGAGTAGGTCTTTTGCTCAGGTTTGTTTAGGCGAGGTTTGGTAGTCGGGTCGTGGCCGTGGTAAGATAACTCTTGTCGCCGCGAGAGATGCGGTGAATGATTGAGAAGGTAGATGGAGAATCTACCAGTTGACTTGTACGTGATTGGTATGTTATCTTGATTGAGTCGCTTCGGCGGCACTGATTGATCCTTGAAAACTAAACGAGTGATAGATGAGAATCGATTCGAGCCTTGAATCAAACTTTAATTGAGAGTTTGATCCTGGCTCAGGACGAACGCTGGCGGCGTGCCTAATACATGCAAGTCGAGCGGACTGATGTGGAGCTTGCTCCATTGATGTCAGCGGCGGACGGGTGAGTAACACGTGGGTAACCTGCCTGGCAGACTGGGATAACGCTTGGAAACGAGTGCTAATACCGGATGATCTCTT
>NZ_QGGL01000035.1 GCF_003148565.1 Tumebacillus permanentifrigoris | reverse complement strand
AAGAGATCATCCGGTATTAGCACTCGTTTCCAAGCGTTATCCCAGTCTGCCAGGCAGGTTACCCACGTGTTACTCACCCGTCCGCCGCTGACATCCATGGAGCAAGCCCCACATCAGTCCGCTCGACTTGCATGTATTAGGCACGCCGCCAGCGTTCGTCCTGAGCCAGGATCAAACTCTCAATTAAAGTTTGATTCAAGGCTCGAATCGATTCTCATCTATCACTCGTTTAGTTTTCAAGGATCAAAACGTGCCGCCGAAGCGACTCAATCAATTTACCATACCGATCATCTAGTGTCAACTGGTAGATTTTCTTTTCTTCACTCACCACATCTCTCGCGGCGACAAGGACTATCTTATCAAAGATCCAACCGCCTCTCAAATCAATTTCTCGACAAACACAACTCAAATGAAACAAAAAAACAGGAGAGCGCCTACCTGGCTGCTTCTCCTGCGTTTCTTGTTACCTGACTCAAAAGTGAATCAACAAATCCTTGATCAACCGCTCCACAAAAGACTCCTGAAACACCTTCAACTTGCGTTTTTGTATCGTCTCGATCAAAAGTTCATCCCAAGGCAGACTTAGTGTAGACAAGATTCGTAGCTCCTCTTTGTCCCACCACAGTCCCTTGTCATGCGCAACGTAATCGTCAGAACCCATTCGCCAAGCACAGAAACTCTCTGGATACCGTTTCTGAAAGGAACTCGCCATCTCGAGCCCCTTTCGGTCGAAATCCCCACTATAGAAGACGAGGCTGCCTTTTTCCACCAACGCGTCCAACACCTTTAACGCAGCGACAGACGGTTGCCCACTAGTACACATCACGGCCGGCCATGCGCGACCACTTGGCCACGCATCGACAATCGTCTGAAAAACTGAGGGATTTTCCACCACATAAACCCTCGACACCGATTCCCAGACCAGATCCGCTCGGGCGGCCGCCAATGGTAAAATGACCGGAATGCCTGCCTCGTAAAATGTATCAAAAATCGGACGAAACCGTTCGGATGAGATAGGCTTTAGTCCTAGCAAAAAAACTTGGGATGATAAATCGTCAGCCATCAACCCAGCCTCCGCCATCAACTCGCGCTTCCTCTCAGCTGTACCACCTGATGATGGATCAAATAGATCAGACAGTACTTGGTGCAGTAACCGACCCAACTGTTGATCTCCATCAAATACATGAGGATCGCCGCACAGCCGATTCCCAAAAACCGGCAGTCGCTCCTTTCGATCCTCCCAGCATGGCAACTCATCCACAGCTCGCACAATCAGAGCAGCCCACTCGAAAGCCCGCTGTTCTTCGTCTTCTAATAGACTCTTCAGAGTTCGGGTCCCTGCCCCCTCACCTGCTCGTAGTTTTTCCACCCACCGACAACTCTCTGTACGCAGACAAAGTTCCGCGAGACGATCGCAAAACTGCTCCCACGTCTGGAGTTTCTGCTCCCGCCGTTCGTGGTTGGATACGAGCGGAGTCCCTGTCACCAGAGGAACGAGTTCAGCCAACCCGATCCTCCACCTCGATTCCAACATTCGTCGTTCCAATATTGGCAATTTTACAGTGAGTTTGTCCTCAGACAAACAGGGGATGCCGAGCAGACCTGACAAACGACTGCATTCTTCCTCGGTGAGCTGTTCAAGCACCACACGCCCGGCCACGCGCCCGCGCATCGATTCCATTTTTCGTCGCACTGCCTCAAATAGCCGACGATACCCAGGCTGGATAAAATGCTTTTTTACTTCATCCGCTGAGAGCATAATCCACCACCCGGATGACACCGTTCCAATAATACCGTATCACATCGACATGATCCGCATTTTTGGGTCGAACGATCTCGTAAATCGCCAAACCTTTAACGGTGTCAAAGCAACCCCATAACACCTGACTTGTCATCATGTAGTCGAAGTCCATCTCTGTCAGCAGTTTAAACAGGTCGCGCACATTCTCTTCGTCAACCCCTGCGAATGCCTCATCCAACGAAATCAACTTGGGACAATCAGATGAGGCCCCCTTATAGCGTGAGGAAGCGGCGGCCAACAGCGGAATATACATGGCCATCGCCTTCTCGCCACCGCTCATGGCATTAAATTGTGAGTCGGTTAACTCGCGGTAGCCTGCTTGTTCACCTTTTTTATGACTCAACTGGAAACGGTACCACTTGCGATAATCCAAAAACTCATGGATGATCACCCGCAAGGCCGCCGTATGCTCAGCCTCCGATTTGGCTTGTTGGATCTTCGAACGAAAATGTTCTTGGATGCGTTCCCGGTCTTCGTCCGTAAGATGTACATAATCAATCCTGAGCAACCGCACCAAATCCGAAGTGTCCATCTCCTGCTCGGAGTTTTTGGGCCGTGGCTCCCATTTGAGCTTCAATTTGAGACCGCTGGACGTATCCCGATTCTCCATGAGTTCGTTCATCTGCCGCACCCATTCTTCTGCGCGCTGAATCTTTTGACGAATGCTGACTCCGATATCTTGTAGCAAGATCTTTTCCATCAGCTCACGTTCCTTTTGGTTCATAAGCAGATTTTGTTCCTCCAACAGCCTTTGCAAAAGATCGAACTGCCGCTCTGGCGAAATCGGTCGGGTGCGATCCATCATAAAATGAACTACTTGTCGTGAGCCCGCTTCCTCCATCTCCAACACGTACGACAACAGATGCGGTCGCACTTCATGGAACACATCATACAGTTGTTTCAAAATGGTATCCCCGCGTCGGGCATCATACACGCCCCGATACCTTTGATGCACTTTCCGGCACACTTTCAATGCATCCGCACGATCGGCAGGCAGCTCCTGCCCCCGCCACTCGGTCAGATGCAACCGCCATTCCTCAGCGAATTGCAATACTTTCTCATCGAGAAAAGCCAACGACTCCTCGCGTCCGATCTTCAAGCTCTCCACCTTGTCTACCAAATTCAAGCGAAGAGATCGCAGCTGGATGAGCCCCTTTTCTTCATGGTAAACGACGGTATGCAAAACCTCTTTGGTCTCAGAAATGGACGTGGTCAAACGACGGAGTTGCTCCACCTTCTCCTCGACATGTAAGTCCTCCATCACTTTGCGCAACGCTTCCACTGTTGCGTCCGCCTCTTGCCAATCGCGCTCTTGTTTGGACCACTTGTCCTGTTCCATTTCCAATTGTTCTACCGCATCTTGAACGGAAGACTCCAATGCACGCAGTTGAGCTTGGGTTTGCATCATGCGGTCGCACAGAGTACGCAAGGAAAAAAACTCCCCCCGATAGACTTGCACCTGTTCCACTCCCCACGCGAGTTGTGACTCAGATTTCAAGGAATTCCACAGCCCCGTTGCATCGCTCAAAGCGCGGCGACGTTCCTGTTCCTGTTGCAGAACACGTTTGTATTGCTCATTTTTCGTCTCCACAACTTCCCGTGCCGCCTGCCATTTGCCCTTTGCAATCTCCAAGGAACGCACCAATTCCTCCAGCAGATCCGCTTTTGGAAAAAGAGACCACTCCGCTTGCAAGCGGCGCTCTTGGTCGTCCTGTTCCGCTACAACTTGTTCGTACTGCTGCACAGCAACCTGCAAACGCTCCAACTCAGCCTGCAAAACCGCAATCTTCGCCAGTCGCGTCTGACGTCTACTCTCGCGACCGATAAATTCTACGCGTGACTTCGGCGGCACTTTGCCAAGCATCGTTCCGAGTCGGAAATATCCCTCCTCCGACAATACCACCCGCGCCGATCCAATCTGCACATCGCCCATCTCAATCGAACGAAGTATCGAGTCAATGTGCTCCCCCGAAACCGAGCAGTCCTCCGGCGGGGTCGGCCGCAAATAGTCGGCCAATGAGGCTCCAAATACAACCGGGTCCGGTTGAATCCAAAACTCTTGATCTTCACGCGACCATTGCAATCCTTTGTCTCCGATCCACGCATCCAGCAAGCCGGTTTCCTGCAAAAGCGCTTCAATCTGGGCTTGTACTTCCAAGGGCACTTCCCGGCGAAACTCACAAGATTCGTAGAGCGGGACCCCTTGAATGTCGCCAGCCGCATAGGAGAGACGGGTTTGCACCCTCGCTTCCGTGCGGGGCGGTTCGGGTTCTCGCTGTTCTTGCCAGCCTTGCAACTCAGCCTTGGTCTCCGCCAGCTCCTTTTTCAAATGCTCCTGTGTGTTGCGCAATTCCAATCGCACATGCCGGATCGCATCCAATTGCTGCTCATACGCGCCCGTACATGCGAGACGCACTTGCTCGTACCGGACCACGGGGAAGTCGGCCAAACTCCGAAGAGCTTCCTCCATCTCTCTATCTTCAACCTGCAACACCTTCAATTCGCTTTTCCACTTCCACAGGGAGCGCTGTTGTTCTTTTTTACCAGTTTCGAGTCCTTCTTCCGCTTGGTGCAGCAAGCGTTCTTCATCATCGCGACGCAGCGTCGCCTCGTGTAACTCCGTTTCGGCTGATCGAAGTTTTTGTTTGGCTTTCTCGTATTCCCGAGCCAACTCCAGCCCCCGCTTCAACGCTTGTTCGTGGCTGTCCAACTCTCGTTTCCAATTCGCCCATAACGGCTCATCCTCCACCGCTTCACGTGAGATTCGCAGATGCGCCACTTGATGGTAGGTGAACTCCATGTCCGCTGCCGTCGCTTCCATCTCTTGCAATTGGTTCTGGCGCTGCGATTCCCACAACTGCAGTTTCCCAGCACATTCTTGCTGATCTCGCGCAATTTGTTCCTTTTTTCGCTGCCAAAATTGAACTCTGCCTTCCAACTCCATCAGTTGTGTCTGCAAAAGATCGCGGTTCTTCATCTTTTCCATCAATTGTTCCTGTGTCTGAAATGCCTCGTCTTTTTGCAAAACGTTGAGCTCAGCCGTCATCTGCCGAATGGCGTTCTCGGCCTCGCGCTCTTGTGCCATCAATTTCGTGATCGTCGCTTCACACTGATCGTATTCCAAGTTGCGAGCTTCCCAGTCCTTAGTCAGCTTCGTGAACTGCTCCTCAGCAGACATCACCTGCCCGGAACGGCTATACATCTGGTATTCATTGTATCGTTGATACACGTCCGCTACCCGTTTGACAAACCCCACATGCGTCTCTAACTCGTCTTTTCGTTCTCCAATCTGATCGATGGCCTCCAAAACTTCTGCAAGTGGACGCAATTCGTCATCTTGGAGCGGCGGCAGACCGTTATTGAGGATCTCGTAGATCGTGCTAGGCTTGAAATCCTTGGAAAGTTTCGGACTGCGCAGTTGAATCAACAGGTTTAGCATATCCTCGTATTGTTCAATCTGGCTGTACTTAAAAAGCAGTCTGTTGACCATGCATTTGTATTCTTTGCGCTCTCGAACAACTTTCCCGCCGCTTCCGATGGCGCGCTCCAGCCCTTTCCAATCAAGGGGGAACTTCGACTCCCTATCAAAAGAATAATCAGACTCGTACAGATCGAAGGTCTGTCCAATTCGACGACCATCTGTAATCGAAAATCCCCAGAAATCTAGGTTGTGCGAACGCCTGGCTCTCAGTCCAATCCCAATCGTCAAATACGTTCGTGTGCTCGGATCTTTGAACTCCATCCAGAGATACCCGGTGCTATCTGAGTTTTTTTGATCCTCCCCCAAGAGATAGTACTCCATTCTGCGATCTCTGGAGCCAAACGGGTCCAGTCGATGTGGTCGCGTATCCCCGTCCAAGACGACAGGGATGAAGCTTTGCATCGTAACCGACTTCCCGGCGCCATTTGACCCCCGGAACAACACCCGCCCGTCTTCCATGACGAATTCTTGATCCTCGTAGTACCAAAAATTAAACAAGCCCGCCCGATGCAGTTTCCATCTCGTAATCACATGGCATCCTCTCCTAGCTGTTGCTTATAGAATCCTGACCACCGTCCCAAAGCAGCCGTCAATTCAACCTGCTGCCCGCCATTCCAGACAGCCAATCCCCACTCCGACAAATGATGAAGTAACTGATCAACCAACTCGGCGATGGTGGTTTCTCGGTCATGTTTACTCCAATACGTCTCGTGAGTCTGCCGCATCGCTTCCAAAACCCGCTCCAGATCAGCGCGCGTCAATTCAATCGTCCCGGCAGGAGTTGTGGGAAACTCAGGAGTATCTGCTTGTTGTCGTGCCCGGATCTCTGCGGCCAGCAAAAGAGTTACATCGCTGATCGAACGAGCGGTGGGAAACAATTGTGTCTCCCCTCGTCCATCCTCCGCATAAAAAAGCATCCCTTCCCGATACCTCGAGCCTTGCAGCCCCACCGTCTTGAGTTGTTCCAAGATGTAGTTACGCTGCCAGAGCACGTAGTTCCGGTCATCCTTTTGCAGGAACCACGCATCTGGCACATACGGTTCTTGCAAAAAACGACGGAACACATAATGACGACGCCGAGCGTTTTGTCCCTCCTGATTGTCTGGATAAACCCCAGCTCCCAGTTCCTCCATATCCCGCACCAACGTAATATCCTGCGCAAATGTTCGGAGCACGAGTGTGGCTACCGATGTGCATTCATACAGGATATTCGCTTTCTCGTCCTTGCTCCGCGCCCATTCCTCCTCATCCCCGTGAATCGCATGGAGCACTCCGAGTTCCCTCAATTTTTTCAATACTCTTTTGAGCGATTGGCGATCAGGCGTTTCTTCCAGAGAAAAATCAACACCAGCCAAATGAATTTGCGCGGAAACTTCCTCTACCATCTCACTAAGAACGAATTGTTCCGTTTCACTTTTATTAACCAAAAACCTGGTACAGAACGTAAACAACGCGTAGTCGAGTGGCTTTTGAAACTGTTGGATACCCATCCACGGCTGTGCCACACCCGGAACTTTCTCCAACTTGAACAGCTCTTTTGTCTTCAATAGCGTAAAGCCGCAAGCATTGTGGAACCAAGTTCGCAATTCTTCATAATAATCGCGTATTCGTAGAAACAAGTCTGGATCTTCAGACTTTACTATCCAAGGTCTGTTGAGAAGCAACTGTGCGAGAATTGCCCGCTCCTCACGACGTTGTTCTTCTTGTGGTGACAGCGTCATTACTCTCCCTCCTTGCGAAACACCAGGGTAAAGTCAGGCATCTGCAACGTGCCGTCCTCACATTCCAACGTGGTCGTTGGGATTTCCGTTTTCCTGTCAATGGCAATCTGAATTCCCTCCGGCGTCGTGAAAAACAACAACTTATTCCCCAAACACCGGCCAATCCACGCAAGGAGTTGCTGCCTTTCCTGACGGCTTACTACAGGTAACTCTGAGATGCGGACGATGCCTTTGGCAACATATTGCTGCAACAGTCCTTCTTCCCATTGTTTGTTCTCCAGATAGTCTTGGATCGAGGTGGTTTTCTTTCGTTTTATTGCTGGAGTCGGTCCAGTACTGCGTTGTCGATACTGTTGTCCGCGCGGGGTAAGTGAAATCTTATTGGGATGCGTTTGCCACATGGATGTCTCCGCAAGTGCGCTACGATCATCTCGGTGTTCTCCTAGAAAGTGCCGTGTTTCATACAATCCAAACGCATAGGCGAACAAACGATGTGCGTCATCCATGTCGTCAAGCCGCAAAAACCAAAGACCGATCGCCTCCAGCTCTTGCATCCTCGATATGCCGCTACGGCCCTTCTCTTGGATGCGCAAAGCACAGCGCACAAGCTTGTAAATAGTCTCTTTGGCGATATGGACGAGGCGCACGGTCTGAGCACGGTCACGCTCATCACCGAGAAACCAACGCTCAAAATTCAGCCACTGACTTTGCATGCGTCTCCGCCATTCCTCTTCAGTCAGTACTTCTTCCAGCTGTGGCACAGATCGTTTGGCCGTAATAACAGCTTCTAAGTACTCACTCACGAAGCGTTCATCTCTCTGTAGATCTCGAAGGGATTGGGAGATTTCTGGAGCCGTCTGCTGCAAAACCGAGATGAACTCGTCCAGATAACTGATCACCGAGTCCTTATAAGGGAGAAAAGCTTCGGTCGTGTACAACTCTTCCGATTGCTTGCTGTTTAGGCTGGCGATGTAGTTGCCTGCTTGTTCGTTCAGGTTTTTGAAAATCTCAAACATACGATCCCAATGTTCTTCCGCTTGTTGGGCCGAACGATCTGTCCAGTTACGCAGGCTTTGAACCAGTCGAGCCAGCTCATACAATTTGCTCGATTGCAAAGCACCGCCATATCCCTTAATCCCCTCTAGTTGAATGACCAACCGCTCAATCTCAATGGCGTAGGGTGTCATCATATAGCGGAATCGCTTTTTCAAGTACTCCTCAATCGTTGTAACACGCGTCCCGTCGTGTTGGACGACCAGACTGCCCCACTCCTTCAAGACCCCCAGGTCCTGTTGGCACTCCTCAAGTTCATATGGCATATCAAGTCCCATGGCCACAACACCTTCGTAGACTTCTTCTGGTCGTAGCCAATAATTGATGCGCTCATACTGTTCGTAGAAAAAACGCATGATGTACCGATAGCGAATGATGTTTCCGCGTGCGTTTAGATACGTAAATTCCGGAATCGGTTTGTTTAGACTATCATACATGAGAAAACCCCTATAGAATGGATAGATTTCATATAATTTACTAAAGTTTAGCATGTTTGAATAAACAAAAAAAGACCCGATCCACAATGGATCGGGCCTTTTTGTTCCTGATGCTTCTGCCTCGCGACGTCCTACTCTCCCAGGACCCTGCGGTCCAAGTACCATCGGCGCTGGAAAGCTTAACTTCTGTGTTCGAGATGGGAACAGGTGTGACCTTTCCGCCATCATCACGAGACTGTGACAACTGGGTAGAGCAACTTTGTGAGTTCAAGACCTTGCATTTCGTAGGATAAGCCCTCGACCTATTAGTACTGGTCAGCTAAATGCCTCGCGGCACGTACACACCCAGCCTATCAACCCAGTCTTCTACTGGGGGTCTTACCACGTTGACCGTGTGGGAAGTCTTATCTTGAGGGGGGCTTCGCG
>NZ_QGGL01000034.1 GCF_003148565.1 Tumebacillus permanentifrigoris | reverse complement strand
AAGAGATCATCCGGTATTAGCACTCGTTTCCAAGCGTTATCCCAGTCTGCCAGGCAGGTTACCCACGTGTTACTCACCCGTCCGCCGCTGACATCCATGGAGCAAGCTCCACATCAGTCCGCTCGACTTGCATGTATTAGGCACGCCGCCAGCGTTCGTCCTGAGCCAGGATCAAACTCTCAATTAAAGTTTGATTCAAGGCTCGAATCGATTCTCATCTATCACTCGTTTAGTTTTCAAGGATCAAAACGTGCCGCCGAAGCCACTCAATCAAGATAACATACCAATCACTTACAAGTCAACTGGTAGATTCTCCATCTACCTTCTCAATCATTCACCGCATCTCTCGCGGCGACAAGAGCTATCTTAGCACGCCGTATACTCAACCCGCAATCCACAAATCTTAGAAAGAGAACCAGTCTGGGGAAGGAGCCCGCACATGAGCGACAACAACCACAACAAGCAACCCTTCAAACCTTTCATCTCCCCATCCGTTCGTCCACCGGAACTCACCATCACCGCAATCGTGATCGGGATCGTGCTCGCGATCATCTTTGGAGCAGCCAACGCCTATCTCGGTCTGATCATCGGCATGACGATCTCCGCCTCAATCCCGGCGGCCGTGATCTCGATGGCGATCATACGCGGCGTCCTGCGCAGAAACTCCATTCTCGAAAACAACATCGTGCAAACCATCACCACCGCCGGAGAAGCTGTGGCCGCCGGAGCTATTTTCACCTTGCCCGCGCTGTTTTTGTGGAAGGCCAACCCTGGCCTTTTTAAAATCACGCTGATCGTGTTGACAGGCGGCTTCCTCGGGGTGCTGTTCATGATCCCACTGCGCCGCCTGCTGATCGTCAAGGAACACGACCGCCTGCCCTATCCAGAAGGCACCGCCTGCGCACAAGTCCTCGTCGCAGGTGAAGAAGGCGGCGGTCGCGCCAAGCTCGTATTTGGCGGGCTCGCCATCGGCGGCGTGTTCAAACTGTTCGCCGATGGGCTCAAAATGTTCCCGTCCGAGATCGAAACCAAGATCGCGGGCCTGCGCAATGGGGTGCTCGGCATGGACACCCTCCCCTCGTTGCTCTCTGTCGGCTTCATCGTCGGCCCGCGGGTCGGCGCGATGATGGCAGCAGGTGGCGTTTTGGCTTGGTTGGTGCTGATCCCGATGATCAGCTTTTTCGGTCAAAGCGGCGGTGCCATCGCACCTGGTACCGACCCCATCAACACCCTCGACGCGTGGGGCATCTGGGATCACTACATCCGCTACATCGGGGCCGGTGCGGTCGCGACCGGTGGCCTGATCTCGCTCGTTCGCACCCTGCCGATGCTCTGGAGCTCGCTCACCTCGACGTTCCAAGGCATCCAAGGCACACGCGGCGATGACACACCGGTCGAACTCCTGCGCACCGAACAAGACCTTAGCAAAAAAATCACCCTCCCCGCCGCCGCTGTCCTGTTGCTGTTCGCCGCGTTCATGCCCCAAATCAACACGGGCATCATCGGCGCGCTCGGCATCGCCGTATTCGGGTTCCTTTTTGTCACCGTCGCTTCCCGGATCGTCGGCGCAATCGGTTCCTCCTCCTCGCCCGTCTCCGGCATGACAATCGCCACGCTCTTGATCGTCACCTCCGTTTACCGGGCCTTTGGCTATTCCGGGATGGATGGCATGGTCACAGCGCTCACCGTTGGCGCAATCATCTGCGTCGCCCTCGCCATCGCCGGCGACATCTCGCAAGATCTGAAAACTGGCTATCTCGTCGGCGCCACCCCGCGCGCGCAGCAAGTCGCGATGCTGATCGGCATCCTCGGCTCCGGGCTCGTCATCGGCTGGGTGTTGTTGCTCCTCAACGACGCATACGGCTTCGGGACCAAAGAACTCCCCGCCCCCAAAGCCGTGCTCATGAAACTGATCGTCGAAGGCATCATGAACGCCAACATGCCGTGGGATCTCGTCTTCATCGGCGTCGCCATCGCGGTCGTGATCGAACTGCTCGGCATCGAAGCCCTCCCGGTCGCCGTCGGCATCTACCTACCCGTACACACCTCGACCCCGATCCTCCTCGGCGGCCTCGTGCGCTGGGCGTACCTGCGTTTCCAAAAACGCAATGCCGACCAACCTGTCGAAGAACGCGTCGAACGCGGTGTCCTGCTCTGCTCCGGCCTGATCGCCGGCGAATCGCTGATCGGCATCCTCATCGCGGCGCTCGTCTCCCTAAAAGTCACGCTGCCCGCAGCCACCCTCGGCGGTCCGTTGCTCGCCCTGCTCGTCTTCCTCGCACTCGCCGTCTGGGTCGGATGGATGTCAGGCCGCGAACCACAACGCAAGACCTAACGCACCGGAACGCAAAAAAGACCCGATCTTCACGAAGAAGATCGGGCCTTTTTTCCAAACATATGGCGGAGCTGACGGGATTCGAACCCGCGGTCTTCCGCGTGACAGGCGGACATGTTAGGCCACTACACCACAGCTCCAGAGACATGGTGCCTTTTACCGGAATCGAACCGATGACCTCATCCTTACCATGGATGCGCTCTACCTACTGAGCTAAAAAGGCGGGTGAAAATGGTGAGCCATGAAGGACTTGAACCTTCGACACCCTGATTAAAAGTCAGGTGCTCTACCAACTGAGCTAATGGCTCGCAACGTCACTCGCGGTGACAGGAGTTATCTTACCACGTACCCGTCGGCTGCTCAATCCAGCCAATCAGCCAAACCTCAACAAATTCAGACCTTGGCCTCAACCTGCCCACTCAGCCTCGCTCTCACGCTCGCTTATAGTTGTTGCTAGGGACAAAAAAAGACCCGATCTTCACGAGGAAGATCGGGTCTTGGTGTTCAAAACAAATTGGTGGAGGCTGACGGGATCGAACCGCCGACCCTCTGCTTGTAAGGCAGATGCTCTCCCAGCTGAGCTAAGCCTCCGAATGGTGCCTTTTACCGGAATCGAACCGATGACCTCATCCTTACCATGGATGCGCTCTACCTACTGAGCTAAAAAGGCAATGGAGCGGAAGATGGGATTCGAACCCACGACCCTCGCCTTGGCAAGGCGATGCTCTACCCCTGAGCCACTTCCGCGTGGCGACAAAAATTATCTTATCACAAGCATCTCCACTCCTCAACTGGATCATCCAGACAAATCACAACAAAATCCTGCCACTAGCCACGATTACCCCGCACATCCTCACGCATACGCTCGTATTCACCCCCAGACACAATTCGATCTTGATGCAAAAAAAGCTCGATCTCCCCCAAGGGAAGACCGAGCTTTTTTCACATGCCTAGCGACGTCCTACTCTCCCAGGACCCTGCGGTCCAAGTACCATCGGCGCTGAAGAGCTTAACTTCTGTGTTCGAGATGGGAACAGGTGTGGCCTCTTCGCCAGTATCACTAGATCTATATAGAAATGGTGGGCCCAAGAAGATTCGAACTTCCGACCTCACGATTATCAGTCGTGCGCTCTAGCCAACTGAGCTATGGGCCCCCAAGTGTTTGAGAGGAAAATCATGGAGCGGAAGATGGGATTCGAACCCACGACCCTCGCCTTGGCAAGGCGATGCTCTACCCCTGAGCCACTTCCGCGTAACATAATATTGTCTCTCAATGGTGGCTCGGGACGGAATCGAACCGCCGACACGTAGATTTTCAGTCTACTGCTCTACCAACTGAGCTACCGAGCCATGCAAGTATGAAGATAAGTGGCGGAGCTGACGGGATTCGAACCCGCGGTCTTCCGCGTGACAGGCGGACATGTTAGGCCACTACACCACAGCTCCGAGTTACAAGTTGCAAGTTTGAAAATGGTGGAGGCTGACGGGATCGAACCGCCGACCCTCTGCTTGTAAGGCAGATGCTCTCCCAGCTGAGCTAAGCCTCCGTAAAAATTGGTGACTCGTACGGGATTCGAACCCGTGAATGTCGCCTTGAAAGGGCGATGAGTTAAGCCGCTTCTCCAACGAGCCAAGCAAATGGTGCCTTTTACCGGAATCGAACCGATGACCTCATCCTTACCATGGATGCGCTCTACCTACTGAGCTAAAAAGGCAAATCTGGTGGAGAGTAGCGGATTCGAACCGCTGACCCCCTGCTTGCAAGGCAGGTGCTCTACCAACTGAGCTAACCCCCCAGAAAAACATGGTGCGGTCGAGAAGACTCGAACTTCCACGGGGAAACCCCACACGCCCCTCAAGCGTGCGCGTCTGCCATTCCGCCACGACCGCATATCAAGTTTGTAAAAATGGAGCGGAAGATGGGATTCGAACCCACGACCCTCGCCTTGGCAAGGCGATGCTCTACCCCTGAGCCACTTCCGCAGATGTAAAATGGTGAGCCATGAAGGACTTGAACCTTCGACACCCTGATTAAAAGTCAGGTGCTCTACCAACTGAGCTAATGGCTCATGTTCTCACCGTGTGTCTTGCGTGTTGATGCCATCTCGTGGCGACAGGTGTTATCTTAACACGGACTGATTCGACATCTCAACACCGCATACCGACCGAATTTCGACAAAAACTGACTCAATCAACAACGAACCTATACTAGATTCCGATTCCAATTTGATTCTCCCGTTTCCTCCTGATTCCTACGTTTCACATGGAACAATCCGAAAAAAGGCCCTGTCCCACGCGGGACAGGGCCTTTTTTAGAGTGCGCGATCCAGTAGATCCATAATATGCAAGGCTTCCATGTGCTCCTCAAGACCGGCGCGTTGGATGCCTTTTTTCATCTGCAGCAAGCAGCCAGGATTCGACGTGACGACGACATGGGCTTTCGTCCGCTTGACGTTTTCCATCTTCACATCGAGCACCTCCATCGACAGCTCGAAATTGGTGATGTTGTAGATGCCCGCCGACCCACAGCAAGTGTCGGCACCGCTCATCTCCACATAGTCCACGCCCGGAATGCTCTGTAAAAGGTGGCGCGGCTGTTGGCGCACGCCTTGCCCGTGTGCGAGGTGGCAGGAGTCTTGGTAGGTGATCCGAACCCCTGCGAGTGCCTCTGTAAAGGGGAGCACCGGCAGTTCAGCGACCAATTCATTGGCATCGCGAGACTTGGCGACGAACGCCAGCGCCCGCTCGTGCCACTCCGGGTCGTCGTGGAACCAGTGGTGGTACTCCTTGAGCGCCGCTCCACACCCCCCCGCATTGTTGACGATCAGATCGACGCCTGCGTTTTCAAAGGCTTCGATGTTGCGCTTGGCGAGTTCCTTGGCCCCCTTTTTCTCCCCGGAATGGGCGTGGAGGGCTCCGCAACAGGCTTGATCCTCGACGAAGACGACTTCGCAGCCGGCCTTGGTCAACACCCGTGCCGTCGCTTGGTTCGACTCATAAAACATCACATCCATGATACAGCCCTTGAACAGGCCGACTCGCAACTTCTGCGGGACTCCTGTGGGGGCCATGACGCGCTCACGCTTCATCCGCTGCCACGGGGAGGCGATCTGATCCACTGCCGTCTGCATCTCGCGCATCGGGCGCGGGAGGATGTTAATCAGCCCCGTGACGTTGGCGAGTTTCTGCAACCCGAGCGCTTGCGAGGCCCAGAGCATCGAACTGAGCAGATCGACACGCTCCGGGTGCGGAAAAATCTCCTCGAACACGAGGTCGCGGATCAGCGAATGGTCGCTTTTGTTCTTTTTGTTGCTTTCCACCACATCGCGTGCGGTTTCGATGAGGCTGCCGTAGGGTACGCCGGCCGGGCATGCCGTTTCACAGGCGCGGCACCCGAGGCAGAGGTACATGTTCTGCTCAAACTCCGCATCGACGTCGAGCTGCTGGTCCGCGACCGCTTTCATCAAGGCGATTCGCCCGCGGGGCGAGGCGGATTCCTTGCCGGTTTGGCGATAGGTCGGGCAGGCGGGCAGGCAGAATCCGCACTGCATGCAGTTGAGAATTTCCTCCCGATCGAAGTTGTCGAGGAGTTGGATCAGGCTGGTTTGTTCAGGCATGGTTGTGTTCGTGTGTGCAGGCATGCGTTTTCACCACCACTCTGCGTCGGTCGCTTTTTGCAAAAATCTTGCCAGGGTTCATGATTCCATGCGGGTCGAAGGCTTCCTTGATCCGCTTCATCAATTCCATGCCAGACGGGCCGACCTTGAGGTCGAGAAAGCCCGCTTTTGCCATCCCGACGCCGTGCTCGCCGGTGATCGTCCCGCCCAATTTGATCGCCGCGTGAAAAATCTCCTCGAACGCCTGTTCAACACGGTGAATTTCCTCCCGATCGCGTTCGTCTGTCAGGCAGGTCGGGTGCAGATTGCCATCCCCGGCGTGGCCGAACGTGCAGATCTGGAGATCGTATCTGCGGGCGATCACATCGACTTGCTCGACCATCGTCGCGAGGTTTGCGCGCGGGACGGTGGCGTCCTCAAGGATCGTCGTCGGCTTCACTCTCGCCAGCGCGGACAGCGCGGCACGACGGGCGGCCATCAGTTTCGCGCCTTCGTCTGCCGTCTGCGCGAGGCGTACTTCGGTTGCCCCTTCTGAGCGGCAGATCTCCGCGATGCGGGCGATGTCCTGCTCGACTTGTAGCGCGGTACCATCCTGCTCGATGATCAGCATCGCCTTCATATCCAGTGGCAAGCCGATGCGCGCAAAGTCCTCGACGACCGCCATCGTCGCATGGTCGAGGAACTCCATCGTCGCCGGGATGATCTTGGCGGCGATGACGCGCTGGACGGTGCGAGCGGCGGAGGTGAGGTCTTGGTAGTAGGCGACCATCGTCTGCTTGGCAGGCGGCAGCGGCAACAATTTCGCCGTGATCTCCGTCACGACGGCGAGTGTTCCTTCGGAGCCGACGAGCAGTTTGGTCACATCATAGCCCGCCACATCCTTGGCGTTTTTGCCGCCAAAACGCACGATCTCGCCGCTGGGGAGCACCGCTTCGATGCCCATGATGTAGTCCTTGGTCACGCCATATTTCAAACCGCGCATGCCCCCTGCACACTCCGCGACGTTCCCGCCCATCGTCGAGATGCGCATGCTGCCCGGATCAGGCGGATAAAAAAGGCCGACGGCCTCGACCTCCCGATGCAGATCGGCGGTGATCAAGCCTGGCCCGAACGTGGCAGTCAGATTCTCTTGGTCGACTTCGTGCAACGTGTGCAGGCGATTGGTCACCAACACGATGCCGCCCTCCGTCGGGACGGTGCCTCCAGAGAGGTTGGTGCCCGAGCCACGCGAGACGATCGGGATGCGATATTGGTTGGCCACTTTCAGCACGGCAGCCACTTCCTCCACGTTGCCCGGCATCACGACTGCATCCGGCATCGCTTGGTACAGCGGGGTGGCATCATAGGAATATACGTACAGCTCGTTAGGCGAATCCATCATCCAGCGATCGCCGACGATCGATTGCAACTGGCTCTTGATCTCTTGGTTCATTTAGGGAGCACGCTCCTCGTTGGTTCATGACATGAATGTAAGTTCACTCTATCATAGCGCCTTTGAAAAGTGTGAAAAAACTGCCAACTTCGCCTCAAAAAAAGACTCGATTCCGCAACGGAATGAGTCTTTTTTTCGCAGCTTACTTAGGGTTGTCGGCAGGCTCGTGTGGCTTCCCCGATCCGATCTTGGGCTTTGCCTCGCCTAGTACGCACGGCGGTCTCTAAGGGGCGCGATGGGCGTCTGGTTTGCTTGGGCGCGAACGCTTTGAGCAACCCGACGTGGTTGTTGCGTTTCAACTGCAGGCGGTCGTACAGCGCCTTGAAGATCTGGGCGGTGTTGCGTGCATCGTCCACGGCACTGTGGTGCGCGCCAATCGGCTTGAGGTGCAGAGCTTCGAGCGCTTCCATCAACCCAGACTGGTTTTTCAAACTTTGGAGCCGACCGAACTCGGCCTGTAGATCGTTGTAATTGCGCAGCCACTCCAACGAGACGTGGTGCAGCTTGCAGTTTTGCAACAAGGTGTGGATGTCGGTCGGACCCCAGGTGAGCAGGAAGTACTCCTCCTCGCCGATCCATTGCAGGAACCGCTTCCAGACTTTTGCAAAATTGTCCTGCGATTGCACATCCTCTGGGCGAATCTTGGTCATGCGCGTCGTGCGCTTGTTGAGCATCCGCGCCCGCTTGGGCCGAACATAGGACGCGAACTGGTCACACTCGTTCATCTGGCGGTCCAACTTCACGGCCCCGATGGAGATCACTTCCGGAATTTGCCCCTTGGCAAACGTCGCCACCCATTCCAGATCAAAAATAATATACGTCGTCATACAGCACCTCCTAACACACCACTAGTGTACCACGCAAAAAAGACCTAATCCGTAACGGAGTAGGTCTTGCTTCACGCCAGCACTTTGCCCGTTCGCCAGAGGATCTGCTTCTCAATCTCCGGATGTCCCAGGCGATCCTGCATGAACCGCACCATCGACGCATTGACCGCTTCCACAAAAAAGATCCCCTGCTGAAATTCAGGGTCTTGGAGCATTCGCTGACAAGCTTCTGAGATCAAAGCTACACCACGGCCTGCCCGCTGATGCCGCTGATGCACAAACATCGTCTTGAACAGCACGGTCTGCGCATCAAAGACTTCGAGGATCATCCAGCCCACAACTTCACCTCGATAGCGCAAGACCATGCTCCGCTCCGGGTCCAGCATCGCTTCCTCTGCAAAGGGCGAGAGGATCGGCGGGTACCAGACTCCGAGTCCAGCATGAACGGCTTCACGCTCACTGGTTGTCAGAGACGACCACGGGCCTACCGAGAACGCATCCGGCAACCGACAGCGCCCCACCCAGAGAATCTCCTGCAGGATCTCCAGAGCGCCGCTCCAGATGTGAATCCCGGGACGAGGTGTATCAAACCCGCAGGCTGTCAAAAACGAACCACTTTCCGACGGCAAAACTGGATCTGCAAGATATTCAGCGAGAATCGACGAGCAACCCCTGCGTCGCAACAGGTCTTCCAGCTCCAGCAAAAGCGACTTCCCGATGCCCTTGTGTCGCGCACCTTCAACGACCGTCAAGGAAAGCAAGTTCGCCGCCGAGCCTTGCTGCTGGTCGCCGATCGCCAGCCCGACCGGATGCCCGTCTTGCACCGCGCCAACCATCCGTAGGGACGGTGGGAAGTCGGTGAACAGATGCCGGGCCTCAGGCAGCGCCAACAGGCGAAAAGCAGGGGCGGACGCCGGGCTCAACTCAAACCATTCAGGCAAGGAAATCCTCCTTTCCAAACGCATATGGTGTGTGCATCTGGGGGTCATTTTGGAAAAAAAGAGAAGGGAAGTCGCTTCCCCTCTCTTTTTTTGCGATCCGACTAGAGTTGATCTACATCGACGAGATAGCTCGTGTTCATAGCATTGTTGGCAAAATCATAATACCCGTTGATTGTGAAACGGAATTTGCTGCCTTGTTGAATGGTCAGCTTGCTTTTTCCAGTGCCCGTCAGTCTGATCTGGAATTGAGAATTGACAGCTCCGCCAACGAGGGAGTAATCGCTTCCGCTTACCAACGAGATCGTGTCCAAAAAGTCCCCCTTCGTTGAAGCTTCTACCTGAATGACAGGTGGGATCATAAACGTGGCGAGCCCTTCACTGGCCGTGAACGTGAACAGGTCGTTCGCATAGGTTGCGCCGGTCAGAACCGGAGCCGTTTCGTCCGGGCGGAACGAGAGAGTCTGCTGTCCGGCAACTTGCCCTGCTTCGGTCACAGTGAACACCAGATTCCCCGAGGTCGCTTCCGTCAAATCAGGCTGCGGATGTAGATTGACGCCAGATGTTGCCGCTGCAAGCTGAATGAGGTCCGTGCTGGATGCCAACGAAAGCTCCGCGATCTTTTCATTCTGTGCATTGTCAACTTCAAACGTGGTGGTACCCGGTACGTACTTGATGTTCTCCACTTCGGCGCCGCGCTTGATTTGAATCAGGTTCTTGATGTTGCGCTTGTTGTATTGATAGAAGGGGACCTGCTGCGTATCGGTTAACACAACATCACCAGAAGTGCCGCCCAGAGCGGAGTTGATATCCAATCGAGCACCTTCCGTCAAGGTCACCGTGAGCGGTGCCAGTTGCGCCTGTTGGAACTGGGTGACCGCCACTGTCAAGGCAATCGCCGCGGAGTCAACTTGCTCCTGTGTCGCATCCACTTGATCTGCGAATCCTTGCGCCGTGGCAATCGCTTGGGTCAATACATCGATCGCACTTTGCGGGTATGTACCGGTTGTGTTGCCCACCACTGCAGATCCTAATACAGCGGTTGCGTCGGCAATTTTTGCAAGCAGTGCCTGTGTATTGACACCTTGATTGATGGAAGCTTGGAACGTTGCAATCGCTTGTTCCAAGGTGGTTACCGCTGCATCGACCTGCGTCTGGGTTGCTGTCGCGTTGTTTTGCACAGCGGTTGCATCCGCAATCGCTTGAACGAGCGCGTCATAGGCTGCTTGCGGAACCGTGCCTGGTGTTGTACCAACCTCGGCCGCATTCTTGAAGGCCGTCGCTGTGATGATTTTCAGGTTCAAGGCTGCACGGTCGACTTGTACTTGTGGCGGGTTGGACGTAACATAGACTCTCAGGTCCACGTTGGTGCTGCCGTTGACCATCGGGATGCTCGCCTTGATCGCATCGTACTGGTTGAAGAGATCGCGTGTGGCGACGCCTGCAGGCAAGGTCAAGTTTTGAATGCTCGCACCGTCAAGCAAGGTGATTTTCGCGTGTGCATTGCCCTGCAGAACGACGTTCAGCAGTTTCCCTTTCAGTTGCACTTCTCCTGCGCCTTCTGCCAATTGCAACTTGTCAATCGAAGCGTTGCCTTCGACTGTGATCGACGCCTTGCCATTGACGACCGTATCGGCGATCTTCGTCGTACCGCGCGCCGTGACTTGCGCGTCTTTGGCCGCCACGGAAGCGAGCGTTGTATTTTCCAAAATGACATGGCCCTGCTGAGCCGCAGTTCCCGTGACTTGCACAGTGCCTTTGGCGGTCAGGTTTTTCAACGTGACGGAGCCCTTGAGCACCAAACTCCCGCTGAGCACGTTGTTTTTTGCATCAAGCACGCCCTCTTGCTGTTGCAGTTCCAGGCGTTTGATGCCGATGATTTTGTACCCGTCACGCTCCAACTCAAATCTCGCATGCTGCAAAACATCAGAGTTGGTGGAACTGAGGAGACCTTGCAACGATTCAGAAACTTGATATGAAATCCCGGCAATAGTCACGGTCCCGTCAGCAACATGCACGTGGCCCGTCGGACGATCCACGACACCTACTGCAACGGTCGCTACTTCTTGGCGGATCAGCGCCTGTTGCGGCGAGAACGTATTGCCAGAAGCTTGCATCAGCCCGAGGTCGAGAACGGTTTGAACCGCATCCTGAGCCCATGTGCTGATCTCTGATTTGTCAGCGATCTTGAGCTGGCTCCCTGCGCCCTGCGCATCAAGGCCGAGTCCGCGCACGAGCACAACCGCCATCTCTTCGCGGGTGATCAAGTCGTTCGGACGGAACGTTCTCCCGTCACCGGTCATCAGCCCCGCCTTGCGAACGGCTTCGATGTAGTTCAAGCCCCAATCGTTCGAAGACACATCTGCAAAAGACGGTGATTGCACTTGCTCTATGTTCAATTGGAACAGCGAGCAGAAAATCTTCGCCAATTCCATGCGCGTCAAATGGTCATTCGGTCGGATCTCACCGTTCGGATCGCCCACCAACAAGCCCAACTCACGAGCCTGTTGAAGCGCATCCTCCAGACCGGTTGCAACTTGTGCGCCTGCGGTTGGTGTTGTAGCAACCGCTGCCAGAGGGCTGAATACCGATGACAAAACGATGGTGCTGGCAAGCAATTTACTCCACTTTTTATGACTCAATTAATATCTCTCCTATTATTCCGTAATCGTACTAAATCATTCTATATTACTTTCCGCTTAACGAATAGATGCCTACAAAAATAAAAAAAGACTCGATCCGCAATGGATCGAGTCTTTTTGTTCCTGATGCTGCTGCCTCGCGACGTCCTACTCTCCCAGGACCCTGCGGTCCAAGTACCATCGGCGCTGGAAAGCTTAACTTCTGTGTTCGAGATGGGAACAGGTGTGACCTTTCCGCCATCATCACGAGACTGTGACAACTGGGTAGAGCAACTTTGTGAGTTCAAGACATGCATTTCGTAGGATAAGCCCTCGACCTATTAGTACTGGTCAGCTAAATGCCTCGCGGCACGTACACACCCAGCCTATCAACCCAGTCTTCTACTGGGGGTCTTACCACGTTGACCGTGTGGGAAGTCTTATCTTGAGGGGGGCTTCGCG
>NZ_QGGL01000033.1 GCF_003148565.1 Tumebacillus permanentifrigoris | reverse complement strand
AAGAGATCATCCGGTATTAGCACTCGTTTCCAAGCGTTATCCCAGTCTGCCAGGCAGGTTACCCACGTGTTACTCACCCGTCCGCCGCTGACATCCTCGAAGCAAGCTCCGAATCAGTCCGCTCGACTTGCATGTATTAGGCACGCCGCCAGCGTTCGTCCTGAGCCAGGATCAAACTCTCAATTAAAGTTTGATTCAAGGCTCGAATCGATTCTCATCTATCACTCGTTTAGTTTTCAAGGATCAATCGTAAAAAATGAAAATGGTGAGCCATGAAGGACTTGAACCTTCGACACCCTGATTAAAAGTCAGGTGCTCTACCAACTGAGCTAATGGCTCACATGGCGGAGAGAGAGGGATTCGAACCCCCGAGACGGTTACCCGCCTACTTGATTTCGAGTCAAGCTCCTTCGACCAAACTCGGACATCTCTCCATGTGTTTTTCAATTCGTTTGCCGCCGTATCTCGTGGCGACAGGTGTTAATATAGCATGTCTCCCCCTAGCAAATCAAAAACAAGTTTCGCGCAAAAACGACAATCTCCTCAGATTACGTCCGCCATCATTCGCCGCACCCACACTTTTCGCTAAATCTAGGCACTCGCCTGTTTTTCTGCTATTCCCGCACCACGCCTACTCTCCGCACATATCCATAGGGTGTCAAATGAACCACAGCCCATCTGAACCCAAGGAGCGTGACCTGCATTGCTGAGAAACTACAACCAACAGTCGGACGTCCAACTGATCCCCTTCCATGAGTTCAATCCGGAGATCCATAACATCGAGTACCGCTACTTCGAAACCCCGGAATACCAGAACAGCCTGAACCAGTACTACGCAAACTTCTACAACCAAGCCGGCCAATTCGACGACTACCGCAGCGTTGAAGATGTCCGTCGCCCGTATCCGTACTATGGCGGTGGCCGTCCTCGTCCGTACTACCACCCGCCGATCCTTCCGTTCTTCCCGCCGTTCTTCGGTGGGTATGGTGGATATGGCGGCGGCTACCACGGCGGTGGGTACGGCTATCACCCGTATGGCTATGGCGGTGGCTACGGGGGGTATGGGGGCGGCTACCACAAGGAAAGCAGCCCTTCCCGCTAACTTTCACCCCGCGATAAAAAAAGCCTCCAACGCCTTGTGGCGTTGGAGGCCTTTTTGCCTACTTGATAAAGTGGACGACGTTATCTGCACAAACCGGGCAGAGCGTCGGATGTTCGGCCTGTGTACCCACATCCGGGGTCACCACACGGCAACGTTCACAGGTCTCGCCACCAGCAGCGGTTACCTTCACGAACAGACCGTTGTATTGCGTTGCATCTGCCGCTACAGCAGTCCCGACTTCCTGTACAGCTACATACGAAACGCCCAAGACTTCCTTGAGGTTCGGAGCGCTCGCCAGAATCTCAGCCGTCTTGCTGTCCGGATACAGTTCCAAGCTCGCGGTCAGCGACTTGCCGATCGTTTTTTCCTGACGTGCGACTTCCATCGCTTTCAACACTTCATCGCGGACGGAGAGGATCGCGTCCCACTTTTTGTCGAGCTCTGCATCAAACGGAGCCACGACGCCACCGAACTCGGTCAATTGCACGCTCTCCTCAGAAGCGCCTGGCACATACGTCCAGACTTCATCTGCGGTGTGCGTGAGGATCGGGGCGAGCAGTTGGGTCAGCGCCACGAGGATCTGGTACATCGCGGTCTGGCCCGAACGGCGCTCCAACGCCTTCGGAGCGACGGTGTACATCCGGTCTTTGGACACGTCAAAGTAGAAGTTCGACATCGCCACGGTGCAGAAATTGTTGATCTCATGGTACACGACATGGAATTCATTCGCTTCGTAGCCCTTCAGGACGCGCTCGCGCACTTGCTCGAACTTGTTCAGCGCCCAACGGTCGAGCTCCAGCAACTGATCCAGCGGCACGAGGTCTGTCTGCGGGTTGAAGTCGTTCAAGTTGCCCAGCAGGTAACGGAACGTGTTACGCGTCTTGCGGTAGACATCTGCCACCTGCTTGAGGATCGCATCGTTGACGCGGGTATCCGAACGGAAGTCAACAGAAGCCACCCACAGACGCAGGATATCAGCACCGTATTGCTTCATGACGTTCAGCGGGTCGACGACATTGCCCAGCGACTTGGACTGCTTGCGACCTTCGCCGTCGAGGGTGAACCCGTGCGAGAGGATCGCTTTGTACGGAGCTTGCCCGCGCACGGCCACCGCCGTCGAGAGCGAGGAGTTGAACCAGCCGCGATATTGGTCAGAGCCTTCCAGATACAGGTCGGCCGGCCATTGTAGCTCCGGGCGCGCATCGAGCACCGCCATGTGCGAGGAACCGGAGTCGAACCAGACATCCATCGTGTCCGACTCTTTGCGGAACGTATCGCCACCACAGGAACAAGTCAAACCATGCGGGATCAATTCGGACGCTTCCTTCTCAAACCAGATCTGCGAGCCATGCTCGGCAAACAGTTTCGAGAGCTTGTCGATCGTCGAATCGTTGATGATCTCCGTGTTGCAATCGTTGCAGTAGAAGATCGGGATCGGCACGCCCCACTTGCGCTGACGGGAAATACACCAGTCGGTGCGGTCAGCGACCATGTTGTGCAGACGCACTTCGCCCCAGACCGGGCTCCACTCGACTTTTTTAATCTCTTCCAGCAGCTTGTCGCGGAATTTATCGATCGAGCCAAACCATTGTTCGGTCGCGCGGAAGAACACCGAGTTTTTGCAACGCCAGCAATGCGGGTAGCTGTGGTCGAGCGACTTTTCCACCAGCAGACGACCGGACTCTTGCAAGTCGGCGATGATCTGTTTGTTCGCTTTGATGTAGAATTGGCCGGCATACTTGCCCGCCTCGGCGGTGAATTTGCCCTGTCCGTCAACCGGTGCGAGGATCGGCAGGTCGTATTTCAAACCGACCAAGTAGTCCTCCATCCCGTGACCCGGTGCGGTGTGTACACAACCGGTCCCGGATTCGAGCGTGACATGGTCGCCGAGGATGACCAGCGATTCACGGTCGAGGAACGGGTGTTTGCAGGTGACGAGTTCCAGTTCTGAGCCTTTGAAGGTTTTGAGCACCTTCGGCTGAGCGTCCACGCCAGCGGTTTTCAACACTGCGCTGACCAGATGTTGCGCGATCAGCAGGTTTTCCCCGTTGACTGCCACCAGATCGTACTCAAAGTCCGGGCCGAGCGAGATCGCAACGTTTGCCGGGAGCGTCCACGGCGTGGTCGTCCAGATCACGATCGAGGTGTTCTCCGCCGGCAGGACGCCTTTGCCATCCAACACTTCAAACTTTACATAGATCGACGGAGAGGTCTTGTCGGCGTACTCGACTTCTGCCTCCGCCAGCGCGGTTTCACAGGCCGCACAGTAGTAGACCGGTTTCAGGCCTTTGTAGATGTAGCCGTTTTTCGCCATCTCACCAAACACTTGAATCTGGCGCGCTTCATACTCCGGCTGCAACGTGATGTACGGGTTTTGCCAATCCCCCCGCACGCCAAGGCGCTGGAACTGACCCTTTTGACGCTCGACGAAATCCAGCGCGTAGTCGTAACACATCTGGCGGAATTCGGTGACCGGCACTTCATGGCGGTTGATGCCCTTGTTCTTGATGATCGCGTGCTCGATCGGCATGCCGTGCGTATCCCAACCTGGGACGTAAGGTGCATCAAAGCCGGACATCGTCTTGTACTTGACGATGATGTCCTTCAAGACCTTGTTCATCGCATGACCGATATGGATGTCGCCGTTCGCGTAGGGCGGGCCATCATGCAGGATGAACTTCGGCTTGCCCGCTTGCTGCTCTTGTACTTTTGCGTAGATGTTCAATGCATCCCATTTCGCCTGGATCTCCGGTTCGCGTTGCGGCAGGTTGCCGCGCATCGGGAACTCCGTTTCCGGCAGGTTCAGGGTCTTGTTGTATTCCAGCTTTTCCATTGTTGTCGTCACTCCTTACAAGTATGAAACAAAAAAAGTCCCTCGTCACTCCGTATGCTTGTGCACACGAAGGGACGAGAGACTTTGGTTTCTCGTGGTACCACCCTGCTTGCCCTCTAAAAAAAGAGAGCCGCTCGTTGAGCCCTGTAACGTAGGCCAGCACGGTGAAACTTAGTACTGCCGGGAAAAAAGGCAGGTTCAGTCCACGACTCCCGGGTGATTTTCCCGATTGTTCCCTTTCCCGGCTCGCACCCAACCCCGGTTCGCTGCAAAGTTCCCAACCGCTACTCGTCCCGTTCAACGTCAAATGTTGAAGTTGCACGTATTATATGATAGCGTAACCAAACTTGTCAATTGTTATTCTTCGAGACGGATGGTCTTCTCGTCGAGCAAGTGGTTCCACTGCTCGCTCTCCAACAGTTCCAACTGTGCGGATACGAGCGAACGGAAGCGTGCGCGATAAACGGACGCTTGCTTTTGAATCTCATCGATCTCCATCGCCATCTTGCGCGACTTGACGAGCGATTCATTGACGATGCGGTCTGCGTTCTTCTCCGCTTCCTTGACGATCAATTGTGCTTCCTTGCGGGCGTTGGCTTTGACTTCCTCACCCGTTTCTTGCGCGATGATGATCGACTTGGACAACGTATCCTCCAAGTTTTGGAAGTGCTGAAGACGTTCTTCGAGGCTAGCGACCTTCTCTTCGAGGAGGCGGTTTTCACGAACTAGAGCTTCATAGTCCTTGATCACGCGGTCGAGAAACTCATTTACTTCATCTTCATTGTAACCGCGTAACGAACGGCCAAATTCCTTGTTATGAATATCGAGCGGAGTCAACATTCGATCCGGCACCTCCATCAATTCCTGAGAAAATAAGACAACCTTCGTCATCCTGCCCCATCTATTTCGACGGCATCCGACGAAACTCCTGCCAGTACTAGATATATTTTCCGACTTTTAAGACCGTTCGGCCTTTTTTGGTTTGTCCGCCCACTTCGAGGATGCGCACCCGACCGTGCCCGCGCAGGGAGATCACATCCCCCTCCTCGACCTGTGTCGCCGGGTTCTCGATCGTCTGCCAGTTCAGTTGCAATTTGCCGCTTTTGATCGGGTCGACGACCTTTGTGCGCGAGAGGTTAAACGCATCCGAGGCCACGGCATCGAGTCGCAGCGACATCACGGTGAATTCCTTCTCCTGAAACTCACGCTGCACCGACTTAACCTGCCCGCGCTCGATCTCTTGCACCTGTACGGTGGCTCGTCCGACCTGATTCAAGTGCAACCGCACAAAATCGGCCATGTCACGCGCCACAACCAGATCGCACCCCTCATCAGACACGCTCAGATCACCGAGTTTCCCGCGTTTCATCCCCAGCCCGACCAACGCACCCAAGTAGTCACCATGCGAAAGTTTCACATAATCACCCGGTACGGCGATACGCAAAAAGGCCAGCTCAAACTCGCTGTCCTCCGGCACCCAATACGCGGGGGCGATCAAGGCACGTTGCCGCTCCGCCGCGTCAATACCTCCGGACAGGGAGATCTCGACATCGGCATGGCGTCGCACGACGGACATGGCGATTTTTTGCTGACGCGGGTCCAAAAAGTCGGTGAGAGCGGGCGACTGGCGGTCGTCTACACGATCCGCCAAGTCGATCATTCGCTCCACAAAAGGCCGTTCCTCCGGCCGGAAGTGCATCATCACATGATCTTGCTTCATCTAGTAGAGCACCTTGCCCAAGAGGTAGATGACGCCTCGTTGCACGAACAAGTCATACACGATCAACGCGACGACCGGCGAGAAGTCCATGTAACCGCCGCCCAGCCGAACAGACGGGATAAAGCGACGGAAGATCCCGAAGTACGGTTCGGTGATCCGATACAACAGACGACCGATCGTGGACTTTTGAATATCGGGGAACCAAGTCACCAGAACGCTGGCAAACAAGAGGTAACTGTACAGACGCATCGCATAGACGATGATAACCGTGAGCGAAACCATTCCTTCACCTCGTTGAGTTTTATCGTGGGTTGTTCATGGAGGAAAGACTTCCGTCCTCCAGCAAATCGCTGATCGAGCCCTGCACGTCGATATTCTCCGGCGCGCAGAGGAAGATGTTGTGCCCGAGCTTTTGCAACGTCCCCCCCAGCGCATACGTACAGCCGCTGATGAAGTCGATCACGCGCTTGGCGACATCGTGCGGGGCTTTGTGCAGGTTCACGACGACGGGGCGGCGGTTGCGCAGATGGTCGGCGATGCCTTGGGCGTCGTCATAGGTTTCCGGCTCCGCGAGGTAGACGCGGACTTGCTTTTGCGTGTGCAACGAAACGACCGTTCCCTGACGCTTCAGCGGGACGACGCTCTCCTGTTGACCCTGCTGCTGTTGCTGTTCATCGATCAGTTCTTCCTCTCGGCGCGGCTGTTCTTCATCGGCCAAACCGAGAAACGTCATCACTTTTTGGAACATGATCTCTGTCCTCCTTAACCATTCACGAGAATGCTGCCGAGGCGCACCAGCGTGGCGCCCTCCTCCACAGCGATTTCATAATCCCCTGACATCCCCATCGACAGCTCACGAGCCTGCGCTGGCACCAGTCCTTGTGCAAGCAGTTGATCGCGCAACTCACGCAACCCGCGAAACACCGGGCGCGCCTCCTCCGGGTCAGCACCTGCCGGAGCCATCGTCATAAATCCGCGCACCTCGACCCCGTCCAACTCCCGCACCTGTTGCAAAAACGCCGGCAGCTCCGCCGGCGCGAGTCCGCTTTTGGACTCTTCACCAGAGATGTTGACCTGCACCAAGCACGGGATGGAGCGACCGAATGCAGCCGCTCGTTTGTGGATCTCCTCCGCGAGACTGAGGCGATCCAGCGAATGTATCATGTAAAAACGCGGTAGCACGTCCTTGACTTTCTTGGTCTGCAGGCTTCCGATATAATGCCAGCGAACGCTGGCTTGCAACTCGGCCCCCATGCCTTCCATTTTTGGCAAGGCGACTTGCAAGCGGTTCTCCCCGATGTCGGTCAGCCCGGCCCGAATGACCTGCTCCGTCTGTTCGGTGTCGATGTACTTCGTCACCGCGACAATCGTCACATCCTCCAGGTTGCGCCCCACACGGGAGCAAGCCGCAGCGATCCGCGCACGAATCTCCTGCAAGCGCTTTTCGTAGTCCATAGCGATGTCCTCCTGCGGGCCAATAGGTACTTATACGCTTAGTTGCCCGCTTTTTCCTGCAAGATCGCGATGATCCCGGCATGTCGTCCGGTTTTCCCCGCTTCCTTGCGGTGTGAAAAGTAGGTGTCCACTCGACAGCTCGTGCAGGCATCCTCGCGGTGAATGTTTGCTTCTCGCACTCCCGCCTCCACCAGAGCCTGCACGTTGCACTGCCACAGATCCAACTGCCAACGCCCGTTGTGATTCGGGGTCAACAGGTGATCCTGCTGGGCAGGAAACGCCTCGCGCACCTGAGCGGCGACGCGCTCGTCCACCTCGTAACAGCACGGTCCAATCGACGGGCCGACCCAAACTTCAAGCTGCGCAGGGTCCGCTCCGTATTGAGCGATCAGCGTGCGAACGGTGTTCGCCGCGATTTTTTTCACCGTGCCTTGCCAGCCCGCATGTGCGCAACCGATCGCTTGCACATCCTGTGCGGCGAACAGCAACGGCACACAGTCGGCCGCATACGTGGTCAGTCCGATCCCCGGGACGTTGGTCACGAGCGCATCGGTTGCGGGCAACATACTTTCCAGATCGCGTGCCCCACGACCCTTCCCCTCGGCGGTGACCACCGTCACCGTCGCACCGTGTACTTGCTCACCGGCCACCCACGCATCCAGCGGAACGCCTATGGAAGCTCCTACGCGCGCCCGGTTCTCTACCACATGCTTCGGCTGGTCCCCGACATGCAAGCCCAGGTTGCAACTTGTATAAGGCGCCTCGCTCACACCCTCCAGACGGGTCGTGAAACGGGCGATGATTCGAGACATCATCCTCGCTCATCCTTTCCACTCTGTCCAAATCGTACCACACCTGACTAAAAAAGCGAAAGGGACTCCAGCAGGAATCCCTTCGCTTTTAAAAACCGCCGGAGCTCGAACCGCTGCCCGGCGGCAGATAGTGAGAGTCACCTGACCCGCGCACCTCGACCAACACGACATCGGCACCGATCTTCACGATCTGACTCCACGGGATCACATAGTCCTGCCCGTTGCCGAACATGCCCAAAAAGCGTCCGCCCCCCGGCACGATGATCGAGCGGATCATGCCGTTTTCCAGGTCGATGTCGAGGTCTCCGATCTGGCCCAACCGTTTCCCGTCGGAGATGCTGACGACATCCTTCGCTTGCAACTCGGAGATTTTGACCATCTGACTCGCCCCTTCCTCCTCTATGTATATGTCCGAAGCAGAAGTACGAACTGCGGAATCGGAAAAAAAGCCGCGGTTTTGCGCCCGCGGCTTTTTTCTATGCTTTTATGAACTTGTGCATGTGCGAAATGGCTGCCTTCTCCAAGCGGGAGACTTGGGCTTGGGAGATGCCAATTTCATCTGCGACTTCCATCTGCGTCTTGCCTTCGAAAAAGCGCATCGAGAGGATGCGTTTTTCCCGCTCGTTGAGCTTGGTCAGCGCCTCGCGGATGGAAATCTCCTCAACCCACAGGGTGTCGTGGTCTTTCTCATCACTGAGTTGATCCATGACGTAGATCGGGTCGCCTCCGTCGTGGTAGATCGGCTCAAACAACGAGACCGGGTCTTGGATCGCATCGAGCGCGAACACGACGTCTTCCTTGGGTACGTCCATCGCTTCGGAGATCTCGACGATGGAAGGTTCACGCAAGTTCTGGTTGGTCAGGCTGTCGCGGACTTGGAGCGCCTTGTAGGCGATGTCGCGTAACGAACGGCTTACGCGGATCGGGTTGTTGTCGCGCAGATAGCGTCTGATCTCGCCGACGATCATCGGGACGGCGTAGGTGGAGAACTTGACGTTTTGACTGAGGTCGAAGTTGTCGATCGCCTTCATCAAGCCGATGCATCCGACTTGGAAGAGGTCGTCGACGTACTCTCCCCGATTGTTGAAGCGCTGGATGACAGACAACACGAGGCGGAGGTTGCCGTTGACCAATTTCTCACGGGCGGGCAATTCTCCTGCTTGCAGTGCGACGAAGAGTTCACGCATTACGGCATTGGTTAGAACGGGAAGCTGAGCTGTGTTCACGCCACAAATTTCGACTTTGTTACGTTTCATGAGTGACTCCCTCCATTCATATCCGCCTCAGTTGCAGACAGTATGAGCCATCGGAGGGAGAAATATGCACTACAGCATTTTGTTGAATTCTTTGCGCAAACGCTTGATAATTCGCTTTTCCAGACGCGAGATGTAGGACTGCGAGATGCCGAGCAGATCGGCCACATCCTTCTGTGTCATCTCTTTGCCATCGGTCAGCCCGAAGCGCATTTCCATGATCTTGCGTTCGCGCTCGGTTAGCTTTTCCAACGCCTTATACAGTAGTTTGCGGTCAACTTGTTCCTCGAGATCGCGGTAGATCGTGTCGTTTTCCGTGCCGAGCACATCGGAGAGCAACAGCTCATTTCCGTCCCAATCCACGTTCAACGGCTCATCAAACGACACTTCGGAACGTATCTTGTTGTTGCGGCGCAGGAACATCAGAATCTCATTTTCGATGCAGCGCGACGCGTAGGTTGCAAGTTTGATTTTTTTCTCCGGGTCGAACGTGTTGACTGCCTTGATCAAGCCGATCGTGCCGATCGAGACGAGGTCTTCGATGTTGATGCCGGTGTTTTCGAACTTGCGCGCGATGTAGACGACGAGGCGCAGGTTGCGCTCGATCAACACCGCGCGGACGGCTTCGTCCTTGGTCGGCAGTTTTTCCAGCAGGAACTCTTCTTCCTCGCGGGTCAAGGGCGGCGGCAGGGCCTCGCTTCCGCCTACATAGTAGATTTCTTCTGGCGTAGCGCCGAATTTGAAGAGCAAGCGCAGAAACAACAGACGCGCCTGCAATCGCAGTTTCAACGGAATCGGCAATCTCATCGAGGTTGTCTCCTTTCATCCCTTGCTTTAGCTGACAGCCTTGTACGCTGTGCTTTCACCAAGCATCGCGGGGTGCAAGATGGCGCGGTACGAACCATCGGCCGCCAGCGGTTTCGGGTTCAAGCCGACCAGCACTTTGCGGCACACATGCTCCTCCCCGTTTGCGGTGATGCGCACCAGATCGGGCCGGAAGCACAGCAACATGCCCATCATTCCGCCAACGCCTCGGTATGGAACCAGTCGCAGGCGAGCTTGCCACGCCTCGTCGAACTCGAAGTCGCCGAGAGCGGACGCGAGATCGGCACCTTTTTCCAAACACTCGGTTAACGCAGCGGGCAATGCCTCCCGCAACAACTCCCCATCCACCACCATCACCGGGGTGCGGGACAGCGGGTCGGTCAGCGCATTCCCAGTGTCGAGCAATCCGGTAAACTGGGCTTGCCAGTCGCCGATGCGAACTTCCACCTGCCAGAAATTGTGCTCCCGGTGCTTGGCTTTGGCGAGGGAGTTCCACGCGCTTTTGCCCAGCCAGTAGACCAGTGGAATTCCGACGACGATCAACAGCAATGTACTTGGTTGCAGCCAGGCGATCCGACCTTTGACGATCACGAGCCCGTTTTTCATCGAGACGTTTTGGAAAAGTCCGTTGGTCGCGTAGGCCGCGCCGCCCATTAGAAATGAAGCGAGGTAGAACAGTCCGAGCAGTTTGCCAAACTCCCACACCCCTTTTGGACGGAACGCCACCCAGACCATCAGGACTGAGAACAACACTTTACAAACAAACGACAACAGCATAGACAGAGCAGGAAAGAATAAAAAAAGAGCGTATGAGGCTCCGATGGCAGATGCGCCGATCATCCGCCACCCACTAACTTTGCGACGGGCCAGGAAAGCCGTCACGAATAAAATGAACCCATCTAAGACGAGATTGATCACCCAGATGACGTCCAAATAGACGACGGGCATTTCGTCATCACCTACCAAACAGGTTCGCCGATTGCCCCCAGTATAGTACAAGTCTATTGCAGAGGCTGTCAGAACTTGACGCTCTTCTCAAAAAAGTTTTCGTCAAAAAAAGCACCCTTGTCGGGTGCTAGAGTACAAAATGGCGATTCATGGTACCGAGCACGCGCACTTGGTGGCCATACGTTTCAACGATCGAGATGGCTTTTTGCAAGGAATCCTCCTGCCAGCCGGCTTCGACATCGATGAAGAATTGGTAGGTTCCGAGCTTCTTGCGCGTCGGGCGGGACTCGATGTGCGAGAGGTTGAGCGAGAGGGCGGCAAACACGTTGAGGACGTGAACGAGCGCACCTGGCTGGTCTTGGCCGAACTGCACATGGAGCAGGGTTTTCTCCGCCTTGGCGACCGTCTTGCCCGTGCGGCGGATCACGACAAATCGGGTGAAGTTGTCGGCGACATCCTGCACACTTGCCTCCAGCACTGCCAAGGCGTTGTTTTGGGCAGCGAGCAGCGTACCGATCGCAGCGACGTCTGTCCGCCCGCTGGCGGCAACGTCAGCGGCTGCGGCTGCGGTGCTGTCATAGGTCTTGACCGTCGCGCCCAACTTGCGTACGTAGTGCCGGCATTGTGCCAACGCTTGCGGGTGTGACCAGACCTCGCGGATCTGATCGAACTGCGTGCCTGCGAGGGCTAGCAGATTTTGCCGGATCGGCATCACGATCTCCGCTTCGACAAATAACTCCTCATACTGCGTGAGGCCGTCAAGCGTCATCGTGACCGAGCCTTCAATGGAATTCTCAATCGGGACGACCACACGGTCGACCGCTTTCTCCACCAGCGCCTCCAAGGTGTCGAGAATGGACGGAAAAAGGCTCCACTCGACATCCTCCTCGACAAAATACTGGCGCGACGCCTCTTCGGTGAACGTGCCCTTTGGACCTAAGCAACCGACTAACATGGATGATCCTCCCTTTGCAAAAAAGGCTCGATCCTGTTCGGATCGAGCCTTAGATGTCTTGTAGATGTACAATGGTGCGATCAAGAGGACTTGAACCTCCACAGGGTTGCCCCCACAAGAACCTGAATCTTGCGCGTCTGCCAATTCCGCCATGATCGCATAACAAACTTGATACACTGGATGCTACAACTTTGTGAGTATAAGACCTTGCATTTCGTAGGATAAGCCCTCGACCGATTAGTACTGGTCAGCTAAATGCCTCACGGCACGTACACACCCAGCCTATCAACCCAGTCTTCTACTGGGGGTCTTACCACGTTGACCGTGTGGGAAATCTTATCTTGAGGGGGGCTTCGCG
>NZ_QGGL01000032.1 GCF_003148565.1 Tumebacillus permanentifrigoris | reverse complement strand
CGCGAAGCCCCCCTCAAGATAAGACTTCCCACACGGTCAACGTGGTAAGACCCCCAGTAGAAGACTGGGTTGATAGGCTGGGTGTGTACGTGCCGCGAGGCATTTAGCTGACCAGTACTAATAGGTCGAGGGCTTATCCTACGCAATACATTGTCTTGAACTCACAAAGTTGCTTTCCAGTTTCATACGTGCCCTTAGCTCAGCTGGATAGAGCGTTTGACTACGAATCAAAAGGCCGGGAGTTCGAATCTCTCAGGGCACGCCATTTTACTTCTTCATATTGTCGTCGCGGGGTGGAGCAGTTGGCAGCTCGTCGGGCTCATAACCCGAAGGTCACAGGTTCAAGTCCTGTCCCCGCAACCAAACTGATATAGCGCACAGCAAAAGACCTGATCCCTCGCGGATCAGGTCTTTTTTTGCTTAAAAAAACAACGGGATGCTGTTCAGTTCCGTTTCGGTTCTGGCTGACGACAACCAGCCCAACTCCACCGGCACATCATACAAGCGCCCTCGCGCAAATCGGTTCCAAAAGTGACGCAGGCCAGGCACGATCACTTTAACTACCGGCAGTCCAACATCTGGACGCGTGAGGTCCAACACCAGCAACTCCAGCCCTTTGCCTTCCACTATCGCTTGGCAATGGTGCACAGTTTCGCGAAGATCAGTCACATGTAGCGTCTGGAAATCGGAGGCCCGCTTCACCGGAATCCCTCCATCGGGTGCAAGATAGGGTTGATTCTCTAACGTCGCCGTTCGCCACCACTGTCGAGTAACCGCGTCCTGTCGCTCGCGATCGGCCAACGCCGGGAGAAACTGATTCATCTCAGTGAGCGCTCGGAGCAAGGCGATCTGCGGGTCGAGGTGTGCTCCAAAACCGCACAACAGATCCTCTGTCGCACCCCCTACCGCACGACTAACTGCGACAAACGACGGGATGCCAAAGTCATGGGTGATATCCAAGACCCAAAACTCCCGACCGAGCGTGTGGTAGTGTTCCTGCAAGCGTGCCACGTAGGGCAGATGGAAACTCGCCCAATCAACCGCCCCGCGCGCCACGCGATTGTACCACCACATCGCCACACTATCCCGCTCGACCAGTTCGAAAAATCCCTGCAGGATCGCCTCCTCCCGCGAGTTCCCCGCCGCGCAACCGTTCGAGTCCGCATGACAGTATCGCGTATCTGGGTATCCGAAAAAGCACGACGCGGTCGGTACATACTTGAACTTTTGTTCCGTCAGCGACCAGACCGGCGTCCAGTCTAGTACGTCCGCCTCATCAAATAAAAGGGGAATCTGTCGCCCTGGCAGTGTGTTGCGGGCGTTGCGTTCCGCACGTTGAGCGTATTGGTCGTCACTGAACAGCATCAGTCGGTTCGGATGCAGAGCTCGTTCTCCAAGTTCCAAAAAACTCGCGGATATCCGTTCCTCCTCGCCTTGAAACCGCCCCGAGTAGCGTTCAAGAGCCTCACACAACGCCCCTGCTTGGGCTTGCAAATCATCCGTACCTTTGCCCCCACTCGACGAGCGCAACCCTGCACCACCCGCGTGATTCACTCCAGCAACATAGTTATGCACCAAGCCACCGCGATCTTGTACGCGTTCCAATCGCTTCACAACTCCGGTGATCGCGCTGACATGATGCCCAAACTTTTGCAACGTCTCTTGAGCCGACACCGTCCGATACTCACCAACTGCGACAGGCTGTGACTTCAAAACCAGCGGCGCAGCGGACGTCTGCTCTCCACAAACCGGGCATTGCGGTCGCCGTACCACCGTGTGCGTCTCACTTTGCAACTGCTGCAGATCCAATGTCACCAGTGCTCCGTTCAGCGCATGACGTTCGCCCAACACCACCGCTTTCATCGCTTCTTGGGCCACCAACTCATAGCCAGTCTGTCTGTCCAAGGTCGTAACCCCAGCGATTCTCCGGTCTCCTCGCAAGCGCTGGGCCAAGCACACCCAACATCCGCTCACACCTGGACGAAAAACGGGACCGATCCAGAGGACGTTCCCGATCGGTTTCGCCAGCATCCACGGACGTCCACTCGCCAGCGCACGCTCGTTCACCGCCTGCAACTCCGCGCGCAGATAGTCATCGGTCAGCACAATTTCGAAGTCACCCGTCTGATCAGGAGCCACAGGCATCAGCAGTTCTTGTGCCAGCCGCGTCGCATCGACGGGGCCGAACGATGTGAGGGACACCGTCGTTTTTTGCAAAAGCTGGTAGGCGGCGGGCACATCGGGGACCAGCGAACTGAGCCATCCAACCAGCGGCTCTGGTACCGTGGAGGTAGCTTCCATCAACACTCCCGCTCGCTCCCATTCCAACAAGATATAATACACCTCCGCCGCCGACATGGCACCTCGCATCTGCGCAACCAAGTCCACCGTCGAAATTCCTTTTTGCAAAAAAGGGAGCAGGCGAACATACGCGCTCCCTTCCCAAAGCGTCGAACCAGTCTCTGTGATCACCAAGACCGCATCGTCGCGCAACACGTCTACTTGGACAATCGGTTTCAAAACAGGCATTTGGATCATCTCAAAACCTCGCAACAGAATAAGATTTCATGATTAAGTATACAAGATGGCACAGAATCTATCATGACTAAAAAAAGACTGTAGATTATAATAGAAGATGTGCTGAACTGCCATTTAAGCGAAGTTGGAGGGGGCTTCATCGTGTTCACTGTCGCCGAGTATCAAGTCCAAACACAACTGCACCGGGAGAAAAAGACCGTTCTCTACCGCGCGCAGTCACAAACGGCGCAAGGGCCGGTTCTGATCAAGACCTTTCAGGCCGACTATCCGGCACCTCAGGAGATCCTGCAACTGAAACGCGAATACGAAGTGACCCGTCGAGCCGTTTCACCTGGTGTGATTGCTCCGCTCGCGCTGGAGCCCTATCAACATACTTGGTTGCTCAAACTAGAGGATTGTGGCGGCGAGACGTTGGAACAGGTGCTGACCGAAGGGCCGATGAACCTGTTTCTGTTTCTGGAGATTGCGATTCGACTGGCGGATGCTGTGTTGCATCTGCACCGGAAGAACATCATTCATAAAGACATCAAGCCTGCGAACATTCTCGTCAACCGGGAGCAGGAACTTGTCAAACTCACCAATTTTGCCAGTGCCTCGCTACTATCTGGCGAGCGCACCGACTTGGTGCAACCTGATTTGTTAGAAGGGTCGCTTCCGTACATGTCGCCAGAGCAGACGGGGCGATTGAATCGACCGACCGATTTCCGCTCGGATCTGTATGCGTTGGGCGTGACATTCTATGAGATGCTGACCGGACAGCGTCCCTTTTCCGCTGAAGATCCGGTGCATCTGATCTATCAGCATCTCTCCGTCGAAGCTGTGCCGCCGACGGTTTTGAATCCGCTGCTTCCGTTCACGCTGTCCGATCTGATCTGCAAGTGCCTCGCCAAAAACGCCGAAGATCGCTACCAGAGCGCATATGGACTCAAATACGACTTGGAAAAATGCCTCCGTCAATTGACGATCGGCGGCAGGATCGAACACTTTCCGGTGGGCGAGGCAGATCGCGCCGAACATTTCCGCATCCCCGATGCCCTGTACGGACGGGAGCGGGAGATTCAGACGCTGTGTCAGGCTTACGAGCGCGTTTGTCAAGGCGGCTACGAAGGCATGCTGGTGATCGGTGCAGCTGGGCTTGGCAAGTCGACGCTCGGGCAGGAGTTTAAGCGGATTGTGCAGCAAGAGCACGGTTTTTTCCTCATGGGCAAGTTCGACAAGCGCAAGCAAGCTCCGTACCAAGGGTTGTTGCAAGCCTTGCAACAACTCGTCACGCATCTGCTGGCCCAAAGCGATGCCAGCATCGCGAACTGGCGGGAGCGCATCCAGCAAGCGGTTGGGGCGAATCTCTCCCTGCTGACGGAGTTGCTGCCCGCGCTGGAACGCATCGTCGGCCCGCAACCGCCCGTCTCGAAAGCGTCTGCCGTCGAGACGAACAACCGCTTCCGGCTGGCGTTGCAAAATTTGTTGGGCGTGTTCGCGGCCGAGCAGCATCCGGTGGTGATGTTTCTCGACGACTTGCAAGAAGCGGATCAAGCGTCCTTGAAGTTGTTGTCTTTTTTGCTGTCCGATCAGAGCATCACGCATCTCTTGTTGATCGGGAGTTGCCGTGATGACGATTTGCCGGACCGCTGGAGCAATGCGGTACACACGATGCGCGAGGAAGGCTTGGTTCGCGATCTCCTGCTCGATCCGCTGCGCAGTGAGCATGTCGCCCAGATGATGCGCGATACGTTGCGTTGCACAGCCGAGCAAGCCGCGTGGTTCGCACAGGTGGTGATGGAAAAGGGCGGAGGCAATCCGCTTTTTATCAAAGAATTTCTGCAGAGTTTGTACACGCAAGGCCATCTGTGCTTGGAGGAAGAGACCGGAGAGTGGCGCTGGGATGAGCAGGCGATTCTCAGGATGGAGGTCAACGCCAACCAAGTCGGTTTTTTAGTCAACAAGCTTACACAATTGCCGATGAGCACCCAGCAGTTGGTGAAAGCAGCAGCCTGCTTAGGCAGTTCGTTCGATCTGCTCGCGTTGCAGGTCGTGCTCGAACGGGAGATGGTGGAAGTCGCCGCTGATTTGTTGTGGGCGTTGGAAGAGGGCATCCTGCTCTCCAAAGGCACGGCGTACAAGTGGCTGTACGACATCCGCGATGGTTGCGTCGAGCAGGAGTGCTTGGACAGTTTGCACATCTCCTGTGAATTCCTGCATGACCGCGTACAGCAGGCGGCCTATGGATTGTTGACCGAGGAGGAGCGCAAGCGCACACATCTGCAGATGGGGCGCTGGCTCTGGGATCGCGAGGATCGCTTGTTCGAACGCGTCAACCATTTAAATGAAGCGTTGGATTGGATTACCGCACCTGACGAGCGTGAAGAATTGGCGTGGTTGAACCTCGAAGCGGGTCGGCAGTTGAAGACCTCGACGGCCTATGACCAAGCGATTTCGTACATCGCGCGCGGCACGGACCTGTTGACCGACACGTGTTGGGAGACGCAGTACGGGTTGGCGTATGAGCTGTACAAGGAACGTTTTGAACTGGAGTATCTGTGCGGACAAGTCGAACAGGCGGAGGCTTTTTTTGACCAAGTGGTGCAGCGGGCGAGGACGGTGCTCGACAAGTCTGCGGTGTATATCATCAAAATCCTCTTGTACAACTTCTCCGACCGGATGGAGGAAGCGTTGCGCACTGGCGAGGAAGGCTTGCGGGTGCTTGGGTGGAAAGGCAAGATGCACATGAGCCGCGCCGCCCGGATGCGTGCGTACAAGCAGTTGAAATGGCTGGTGCAAAACAAGCCGTTCGCGGAGATGATCGACGTGCCGATGGCAACCGACCCGATCGTGATCGCACAGGTGGAGATGATGAATTCGATGGGGGTACCGTCCTATCACATCGACCCGATGCTGTTCCAAGCGTTGCGCATCCACATGATCGAGAGTTCGTTGGAGCATGGACTGACTGAAAAAACCGCCTCCGCCTACGTTGGCGTCGGCGTGATGGTGTTGACCGAGTTTGGCGATTACGAGACGGCCGACGCGCTCGGACGGCTCGGCGTCGAGATGGAGGAATTGATGCTGTCCCGCAAAGGCGTGCGGGCGTATCGGAGCCTGAGTTTCTACGCGAACGAGATTCAGCGCTGGACGACGCACAACCGCTCGGTGATCGATTCGCTGTGGACCGTGTCGCAATTGTCGCTCGAAGCGGGCGAACTGATGCGCGCCGTGTATACGCTAGCCGACCGGGCGCAACGTCAGGTCTATGGTGGTGTTCCACTGGACGAACTCAAGCAGGATCTGCAGAAACTGATGCGGATGTTTGAGCGCAGCAAGTCGGAATGGACGCTCTATTTGATCCACATCGCGTTCGGCCTGATTCACAACTTGCAAGGCACGACCGAGGGCATTGCCAACCTCTCCTACGAGGATTTTGACGAGGAGCACTACCGCACCGAAGTTCTGCCCAACCAAGCGGCGCTCTGGCCGACCTGGTATTACTTTTGCAAAATTTTCTTGCTCTATTTGGCGGGTGAGTATGACGCGATCCTCCAACTGATTCCGGAGATCTCCGAGGAGGTCGTCCAGTATGAATCGGACCTCCCGTTCCTGTTTGCCTTGACCTATACAGCTGTGGGGCAGGGCGAATCAGACAAGAAACTGAAGCACTACCGCAAGCAGATGAAAAAATGGGCAGCGGTCTGCCCAGACAACTTCCTACACCGTTCCCTGTTGATGGAGGCGGAAGTTGCCAGATTGGCTGGACATGTGCGAGTGGCGATGGACCTGTACGACCAAGCGATTGAGGCGGCGTCTCGCAACGGCTACCTACACCATGCGGCCATCGCCAACGAATGTGCGGCGAAGTTCTATCTGAACTTGGGCAAGCCCCATCTCGCCACCTCTTATCTCGAAGCGGCGCGCTACGGGTATCTGCAATGGGGGGCGCTGGTCAAAGCCCGACAGTTGGAAGTGGAACATCCGGTCTTGCTGCACATGCAGAACCAACAGGATCAGCAAACAACCAATGTCGATTTCCTCTCCGTGATGAAGGCGGCGCGAACCATCTCAGGGGAAATCGTCCTCGAAAAGCTGTTGGAAAAACTGATTGAGATCGTCGTGGAAAACGCGGGGGCGCAAAAAGTCGTGTTTTTGATGCAATCGGAGGATGGCTTGAACGTCGTCGCCCACAAAATGCCCGAGGAGATCAATGTGCTGGTCTGCAACCCGACGCCGTGGCAATCGTGTGTGGACGTTTCACCGATGATCATCCAGTATGTGACGCGGCTACAGGAAGCGGTGGTGTTGCACGATGCGGCGCGTGACGATGTGTTCGGTAAGTGTCCGTACATTCGCGAGACGGAACCGAAGTCGGTGCTCTGCCTGCCGATCCTCAACCAAGGCCGGACGATCGGCGTGATCTACTTGGAGAACAACTTGATGACACACGGGTTCACGGAGGAGCGGTTGGAGGTCATGAATCTGCTCGCCGCTCAGACCGCTGTCTCCATCGAGAACGCCGAATTGTACAGACGACAGGTGACGCTCAATCATGCATACGGCCGCTTCGTCCCTCACCAATTCCTGCGCTTGCTCCAGAAAAAAAGCATCACCGATGTCAATTGGGGCGACCATGTCGAGAAGGACATGAGCGTACTGTTTGCCGATATCCGCTCGTTCACGACGCTGTCGGAACAGATGACGCCAGAGGAGAATTTCTTTTTCCTCAATGGATTCCTGCGCCGGATGGAGCCGGTGATCAAGGAACAGGGTGGATTTGTCGACAAGTACATCGGAGACTCGATCATGGCGCTGTTCGATCGGGACGCGGACGATGCGGTGCGAGCGGGGGTCGCCATGCTCAGGCAGCTGCAGGTTTACAACGAAACCCGCGCTGCCGAAGGGCGGGAGGCGGTACGGCTCGGGATCGGGGTGAACAGTGGGCATCTCATGCTCGGGACGATCGGTGGCTACGAGCGCATGGACTCCACGGTGATCAGCGACGCGGTCAACGTGGCGGCGCGGATTGAAAAACTGACCAAGACCTACAATGTACCGCTGTTGATCAGCGAGCATACTCGCGAGCGTTTGAAGCACCCAGAGCGTTTCGCCCTCCGACCGATCGATCATGTGTCGGTGCGCGGACGTTCTGCTCCCGTCACGCTGTACGAAGTGTTCTCTGCTGACGTACCGCAGCGATATTCGAAGAAACTGCGCTTGCAACCGCTCTACGAACAAGCCTACCAGGCCTACTGGGCAGGGTCTGTCGAGGAGGCGCGGACGCTTTTCGCCGAGTGTCTCAAGCGCTCGCCAAGCGATGAAATTCTACAGATGTACGTCGAACGCTGCCGGTGAGATCAAAAAAGAGACTGCCACGATCGTGGCAGTCTCTTTGCTGTTTCTTAGCCATCACACAACTTGGATACGCTCGGAGCGAGGCCGCCTGTCAGGTTGAGCGGCAGGATCAGATGCTGTACCGCATCGGTGTCCTCGACGACGGTGACTTGGGTGCCTTTTGGGACTTCAATGCCATGCTCGGCCAACACACTGTGTGGGTCCTGCTTCAATCGTTCCTTGAAGCTCGGGTCCGACCATGCTTTGGCGACGACTTCGTCATAGTTTTTGTGCGAATGCATCTGCGATGTGCCTCCTGATCATTTAAAATATATAATATATGAGAAAGGATACAGCTTAAACCTTTCTGTTACGTCTATTATACAACTGATTTATATGGTTGGAAAGGCTTTACAGATGAAACTGAGTTGAGTACACTCTGGGTAGTATTGATACGTATCGGAGCGGAACGAGAGCGATAGGAGGCGGTTGTCAGTTATGATTCTGGTAGAACGGGTTACCAAAAAATTCAAAAAAATCCCGGCTGTGAGCGACCTGAGCTTAGAAGTGGGCCAAGGGGAAGTCGTCGGGTTGCTCGGCGAAAACGGGGCAGGCAAAACCACCACGCTACGCATGATCTCCACCGTTTTGTCACCGACGGAGGGGCGGATCGTCGTCGACGGGATGGATACGCTGCAACGTCCAGAGGAAGTTCGCAAGCGCATCGGGATCTTGTTTGGCGGGGAGACCGGGCTGTATGAAAAGTTGACCGCCCGCGACAACATCGCGTACTTTGGGCGCTTGTACGGTCTGGAGGAGCGCACGATCCGGGAACGGACGGAGGAGTTGGCGAAGCGGTTTGATATGGCGGGATTTCTGGATCGCAAGGTCGGGGGGTTCTCCAAAGGGATGCGCCAAAAAGTCGCCATCGCGCGCTCGGTGGTACACGACCCGGCAGTGATCCTTTTTGACGAACCGACCTCTGGATTGGACATCACGTCGGCCAATATGTTCCGGCGCTTGGTGCAGGAGTTTAAAGCGGAGGGCAAGACGATTCTGTTCTCCAGCCACATCATGAGCGAGGTCGAACGGTTGTGTGACCGAGCGGTGATCTTGCACCGTGGGGAGCTGCAGTACAACGGAACGTTGGAGGCGCTTTTTGCAACGCATGGCAGTCGTGATCTCGATGAGATCTTCATGAACATCGTGGGAGCGGGGGGAGCTCGATGAAGCGCGGTTGGTGGATCGTCTTTCAAAAGGAAATCAAGGAACTGCTGACCGATCGCAAGATGTGGCTGGGCAGCATCGTGTTGCCGCTGTTGGTGATGCCTGCGCTGATGCTGTTCATCGCCAAGATGCAAGCGGGGGCTGCCGAGGACGCGCGGAAAAACATCAATGTCGCGCTCGTCGGCCACAACGCCCGCGTCGAACAAGCCATCTCGAAGATCCCTGAGATGCATCTCGTGGAAAAAAGCGACCCGTTACAGGCGCTCAAGGACGGCGACGTCCGAGCTGTGGTGACGATCGGTGAACAGTTTGACCAACAGGTGCAGGCGCAGAAGCCGGCTGGCTTGACGATTGCGTACGACCCGTCGAATCAAAAGTCGGAGGCGGCGCATGGATTGGTACAGCAGACGCTCCAAGTGCTCAGCCAAGAAGTGGCCGCGGAACGTCTGACGAAATTGAATGTTCCGCCGGAAACCCTCCTGCCGTTCGATGTGCAATCGATCGATACGTCTGAGGAGAACCAAAAAGCGGGCAGTGCGCTCGGTTTCATCGTGCCGTTGCTTCTCGTGCTCTCCTGTGTGACAGGTGCGATGCCCGTCGCGACCGACTTGATGGCGGGCGAGAAGGAACGCGGCACGTTGGAGGCGTTGCTGACCGCACCCGTGAATTCGCGTCAAGTGTTGACCGGCAAGTTGTTGTCCGTCTCGGTGATGTCCTTCCTCTCGGCGTTGCTCTCCACGCTGGCGATGGTCGCGACCTTCCGCTTCATGCCCAGTTCGGAGGGGGACTCTTCGCAGGATCTGCATTTCTCGCTGTCGTATTTGTCGGCGGTCGATGTGTTGACGATCTTGGGGGCGCTGTTTTTTGTCTCGATTATGTTTGGTGCCCTGATGCTCGGCGTCAGTTCGCTGGCGAAGACGTACAAGGAAGCGCAAACCTACCTCGCACCGTTCGTGTTTGTGGCGATGGTTCCTGTGTACGCGACGATGATGATGTCAATCAACGAGATTCCGACGCAGTACTTCCTGCTGCCCGTGCTCAACACAACGACGCTGATGAAGGAAGTTCTCTATGGCGTTTCCGATCCTGCACACGTTGCGATGGTATTTGGCAGTTCGCTCGTTTTTGCCATCCTCGCCGTGGTGTTGACGGCGAACCTGTTCCGTCGCGAGTCGTTGATTGTGAAAGGCTAGGGATTTTCAGGATAGGTAATTTGTGAAAAAGGCTGCCCACGCGTGGGGCAGTCTTTTTTTTACTCTGACGGGTCAGGGTGGATTGTAAGGGTTGGAAATATTACGACAATGATTCGACTGCGGGGACTCGGTAAAATGTACATGTAGAAAGAAAGATACAGGTATGAGGGGGCTCTGTCAGTCGATGAATAGATTTCGATTTCGCAGTGTGACGATGCGTATGATGGGGATGATCTTGCCATTTCTGATCTTGGTTCTGTTCGGGTTGTCGGGGATGGAGTACGAGTATTCTAAGTCGATGATCAATTCGGAGATCAGCAGCAAGATGGACGCGAAACTCGGTCAGACTGTGCAAGCGGTGGAAACGCGGTTGAAATCGCATAGCCGCGTGGCCGAAGCGACGGCCCGCATGATGGAATCTGTGGGGGTGGATCTGAACCGTGAGCAATATGTGAGACTCGTCGAGAACACCTTGCAGACGAACAAGGATACGTTTGGCCTCGGCGTGTTCTATGAGCCGAATCGGTACAAGGCGGACGTGAAGTACTTCGGACCTTATGCGTATCGTGAGGGGGACAAGGTGGCTTTTCTCGCTGATTTTGAGAAGCCTGAATACGATTACCCGTCTCAAGATTGGTATAAACTCGGGAGGTCCACCGATAAAAACGTCGCATGGACGGAGCCTTACTATGATGAAGGGACCAAAACGACGATGGTGACCGCAGTCGCTCCGATCCACGATCAAAGCGAAACGTTCATCGGGGTCACAACAGGCGATATCTCGTTGACCAATTTGCAAAAGATGATCACTGATATCAAGGTCGGCGACACAGGGTATGCATTCCTCGTGGATAAAAACGGCACCTATCTGGCAGATCGTGATGAGAAAAAGTTGATGAAGGTCAAATTGGCGGACGACAAAGACTCCGGGATGGCCGGTTTTAGCAACGAGTTGTTGAGCCATGAGCAAGGCGTGGCGATCGTTGATGGACCCTCCGACAAGCTCCATGTCTTTTACACGACGGTTCCGGAGACGGGATGGAAGATCGCGATGGTGATGCCAGAAAAAGAACTGTTTGCAGAACTGGATACTCTGTTGAAGAATCTGATTCCGTTGATCGTGGGGGCCGTGGTGCTGGCCGTGGCGTTGATCGTGTGGTTTGGTCGCTACATCACGGGCAACTTGAAGCATGTCAACCGGATTGCGGCCGCGCTGTCCGAGGGAGACTTTACACAGACGCTTCAGGTGAAAAGTGCCGATGAGTTCGGCACGATGGCGCGCAACTTCAATGGGATGATGGGCAATCTGCGCGTGTTGGTTGGACAGGTTTCGACGAGCGCGGAGCAGGTAGCAGCCACGTCGGAGCAGTTGACGGCGAGCGCGGAACAGACGACGACGGCTGCCGAGCAGATCTCCATCGCGATGGTCGAAGTAGCGACGGGGACTGAGCAACAAGCGAGTATATCCGACCAGACGACACAGGTGGCCAACGAGATCGCGCATGGGATGGAGAGCGTGGCCTCTCGAGTGCAGTCGGTTGCGAATTCATCTGTACAGGCAACGCGCACGGCAAACCGTGGCCATGAGACGGTGAACCAAGCGATTGGGCAGATGAATTTGATCCAAGGCAAAGTCCACACGTCGGTCAATGTGGTCAACGGGCTGGGTGGCAAGTCGCAAGAGATTGGCCAGATCGTCGGGCTGATCACGTCGATCGCGGCGCAGACCAATCTGCTGGCGCTCAACGCGGCAATCGAAGCGGCGCGTGCAGGGGAGCATGGCAAGGGCTTTGCGGTAGTCGCGGATGAAGTGCGGAAACTAGCCGAGCAGTCTGGTCGTGCAGCCGAGCAGATCTCGCACTTGGTGCAGGAGATTCAAGGCGAGATTCAGACGGCGATGCGTTCGATGGAGGACGGCAATCTCGCGGTACACGAAGGGTTGCGGATGGTCGGTCAAGCGGGCGAATCGTTCTATGCGATTCTGTCTGATGTGGAGACGGTCTCTGATCAGTCGCAGGAAGTGGCGGCGGCTGTGCAACAGATGCAGGCCGGTACGCTGACGATGGTACAGTCGATGCAAGAGATCGGCCGCATCTCGAACGGTTCGGCGGAACATGCTCAGGATGTTGCAGCAGCTTCTGAGGAGCAGACGGCGACGATGCAGGAGTTCACTAGCGCGTCGACGATGTTGGCGCGGATGGCTGTTGAGTTACAGGAAGCTGTGTCGAAATTGCGAGTGTAAGGAAAAAGGACTGTCCTCATGGGCAGTCCTTTTTGTTTTTGCGCGAATTTGTTTCGGTATGCGGATTGAGTGTGGGCGTTGGACATGCTAAGATACTCCTTGTCGCCGCGAGAGAGTGGCGGTGAAGAAAAGAGAAGTTGACTTGAGTTGGCTGAGGTGGTATATTAGAAAACGTCGCTTCTGCGGCTTGATTGATCCTTGAAAACTAAACGAGTGATAGATGAGAATCGATTCGAGCCTTGAATCAAACTTTAATTGAGAGTTTGATCCTGGCTCAGGACGAACGCTGGCGGCGTGCCTAATACATGCAAGTCGAGCGGACTGATTCGGAGCTTGCTTCGAGGATGTCAGCGGCGGACGGGTGAGTAACACGTGGGTAACCTGCCTGGCAGACTGGGATAACGCTTGGAAACGAGTGCTAATACCGGATGATCTCTT
>NZ_QGGL01000031.1 GCF_003148565.1 Tumebacillus permanentifrigoris | reverse complement strand
TTCCTTTTCTAGGATATGTACGATGGTCATTATATCCGTCAACCTTTGGACAGGCAATAGCGTCAGCTTTTGGTCATTTAGCATCGTCGGTAACAGTGGAGGTTGCAGTACCACTAAAATGTTTTTCTTACAAATTGGTACGTCCGGAGGAAACGTATCTATTCCGGTTCCTACAAAGCAGAAATGTCATGAAATCATCAGGGTGTACTCTGAGATTACTCAAGGGTAGTGAAGCACTTGTTCAATAAGGTGCCGATCTTGTTGATCAGGACATACCAAATAGTTTACAAAAAGAGAAAACCGAAATGTCTGCATTACCCTTCTTGTTCGAATTATGGGGTATTAGCCTATCAGAAATATACTATTTTTGTAGCAACAAAAAAAACAATCAATCGAATTAGGGGCTGTCATCCGCTTTCTGACCGACCTTATATTGATTATCCTTAAGAAAGGAATGTTCCAATGGGACATTCCTTTCTTTTTGCTGTGATTATCGCGAGGCAACAAATTTGTACATGGTAAAAAAGTATAATAATGATAAAATATACCTTGTCTGTACTTTTGAATGATTATAAGGATGGTGTATTTTGTGAAAAATCAGGTTACTGCTCTTGGATCGGTATTACTGATGGGGGCCGTACTGTCTTCTCTCCCCGTCTCTGCACAGGCTGCTCCTGTGACAGCAACATATCAAACTAACTCTTTCTACTTCAATGGGCAATACGGTTTTCTTGATGCTGGTTACGTATCTCTTCAATATCAAAATCATCTGTATGTGCCAGCACGTTTTGTTGCCGAACAAATGGGGCATCAGGTTGAGTGGAACGATGATACGCATACTGTCATCTTCAAGAGTGGAGACGGGGTAGCGATCCCGACAGATTGGAGCAGATGGAATTCAATCAGAACAAATGATGATTCTGTAGAAGTGCAAACGACTCCCATTCACTTCCTTTTTGATGGGAACGAAAAGCTGCTTGATAGTGAGTATCGTGCACTTATGTACAACGATCATGTGTACGTCCCAGTACGGTTTGTAGCCGAAAATCTAAATGCGAATGTCCAATGGATGCCTAATACAAGCAGTGTAGTTATCTCATGGGCAAAAGGTGCAGAAAACAGGTTGCTCAAGAATTTTGTACGAAATCATGCAGATACGTATATCGGTGCAGTCCAAAGCGTGTCACTCGGCAATGTCAACTATTTGGCGGTAACGACACTCAATGATGGGTACACAATGCCCACATCTGCTTACCTTATCGATGGCGCGTCAAGGGAAACAAATCTACATACACAAATTGATTCCATCAACTCAACAAATGTCGTCAAACAAGGCAATCAGAACCTTTTACTTCTGAGCGGAATATCAGGCGCACACACAAGTCAACTCGAGTTGTATGGGGGATCAAATGGCAGTCCTTCGAGACTACTAGAGTATGCAGGTAGCAACGGGGTTCATTATTGGTTACGGGATGGTAAACTCAACATCTCTACAAGCAGTCGGACGTATAAGTGGGACTTAGGTACTCCTGATGCGAAAGATGACAGCTCAATCAATAAACTATTCGAGTACGATCCTTCAATACAACAAATGACGATGACCGACGAGCATCAAAACGGCGTATTTCAGTTTGACTGGACAAAAGAATCCAAGATTTTTCAAGCCTATTCGTCGATTATAGAAATCAAGGAACTGATGACTTCATCGGCCATCAAAGAATACCCGAACAACTGGACTCAAGAGGCAAAGAAATCCTATGTTGAGCACGAATCTACACTTTCATACTTAAAGGACTCGACCGGTGTTATGAATCTGGAAACTGTAAAAGAGGATCCAGAAGAGGTAGTGTATTCGTACAAATATCAGAATCATGATCTTCAAATTACTCTTCGACTTGGCTCGACATGGAAAATAACTGGATTTACTGTTGATGGGAAATAGGGTAAATGCTCTGGATGAAAACCAGGGCGTTTTTGTTAGGCGAGTTTTTAAAAAAAATACACCACTCCTCCACTCAACGAAGGGGCAAAAGTGATCCGAAGTTCAACACATCCCAAATTTGAAGTACCACCCCCCACCAAAAAAGCCGTACTCCTCCGCGAGTACGGCTTTTCCTATAGAAACTCAAGCGTTGAAATCGCTCTGTGGATACAGACGGGTGACGTACAGCACGGCCAACTCCGCCCAGAGGCTTTCCCACTTGAGGAAGAGCATCCACGCCTCCTCCGACACGAGAGGCCGGAGTTGGGATTCGAGAACTGTGAGTTGCGCCTTGATCGCGTGAATCTCCGGGTCTTGGTCCAATTCGTCCAGATACCGATCAACGTCTTGCACGGCGGTGACCTCCTCTACCTATCTTGAAATTATCCTATTGGATAATCATATTCTCCTATTGTGAAATCAATTCCTGCCTGTGCAGTCTGTGATTTTTACTTACGTAATCACGAGAATCGTTTATCAAACGGAACTGGGTACCCGCCTGTACCGAACGCCAGCGCTTTGAATAGGATGTGGTACAGGAGTCAGGGCAGGGAGGAGGAAGTGCGCATGGCAGTGACGCATGCAGGATTTCCGGGCGTTGGCGCAGGGATTGGGGCTAGAACCGGGTTTCCGGCGATCCCAGGTGCGGGCTTTGCATCGGGGTTTCGCTTTTCCGGCTGGGCGATCGCGTTTCTGGTGTTGGCCTTCATCGGATATGTGTTTTACACCGTCTGGGGCTCGGTCGGGCCGTTGTTCGGCGGAGGCTACGGGGGCGCGGGGTTTTTCTGGTAACGAAAAAAGGGGACGGAGCTGCACAAGTCAGCGTCCGTCCCTTTTTTGTCATGCGGTGTCCCGTCTGCAGCCGGGACGATCTATGTGATCGCTCTCTCTGCCGGTGGTTCACGGCCACCTCGCTTTTTTTCTCTCTCCGGCAGAAGTGCGGCTCCTCGTTTCCTGTGGGGGGAGGGTTTACCTTACGATATGTGGGGAGTGCGCTCGGGGTGCTTTTCCGACTGGGCAAAAAATACACCACCGATCCGCGAAATTCGGACTTGAATACTTATGCATACAGACGTATAATAACCCATATGTTAAAAGCAGCTACGACAACGCTGCTCGGCAGGAGGGATGAAAGTTGAAAGGGTATCTCATTTTGGAGAACGGACATACATTCAGCGGTGAGATGATCGGCGCAGTACAACAAGGCTATGGAGAAGTGGTGTTCCACACAGGCATGACGGGGTATCAGGAGATCCTGACCGACCCATCGTACGCCAACCAGATCGTCGTGATGACCTACCCGTTGATTGGCAACTATGGCATCAACGGTACGGACTTTGAAGCGAAGCGCCCGTGGTTGACCGGATTCGTAACGTCGCAAGCCTGCACGAAGCCCAGCCATGATCAACAGGAAAAAACACTGCACAGCTATCTGGAGGAACAAGGGATCGTCGGGCTGACCGGCGTCGATACGCGCTCCTTGGTCCGCATGATCCGCCAGCATGGCAGTTTGAAGGGATATATCATCCGCGCCACCGAAGCGGAACTGTTGCAAGGAACGCTCGCCTTCCCCGACCTTCCGCGCGATCTCGTGAAAAAAGTCACAACTACGGGGATCTACCAACATACAGCGACCGGGGATCATCACGTCGTGCTGCTCGACTTTGGGGCCAAAGCGAACATCGCCAACTCGTTGGCGGCACATGGATGCCGCGTGACCGTGGTGCCGGCGACGACATCGGTCGAGATCATCCGCGCCCTACAACCGGACGGAATCATGCTCTCGAACGGACCGGGCGACCCGCAGGAAAACCGTGACCTGCTTCCCGTGATCCGCGAGCTCGCACAGGAATTCCCCGTTTTCGGCATCTGCTTGGGTCATCAACTGATCGCGCTCGCTTATGGGGCGCAGACACATAAATTGAAATTCGGACATCGCGGCTCGAACCACCCGGTCAAAGACCTGCTGACAGGTCGCGTCCACATCACCTCGCAGAACCACGGCTACACGGTGGATGACGCGAGTTTGCCGAGCGTTTTGCAAGTGACGCATGTCAATGTCAACGATGGCACCGTAGAAGGGGTACGCCACCGCGCACTGCCCGTTTTCTCCGTCCAGTACCACCCAGAAGCGGCACCGGGGCCGGAGGACGCCCGTGCGCTTTTTGAACAATTCACAGCACTGATGCTTGAAAGGAAGGGACAGAGCCTTGCCTACGCTACCTAAGGGCGCACTCCTGCTCGTCATCGGCTCCGGGCCGATCGTGATCGGGCAGGCCGCCGAATTTGACTATGCAGGCACGCAAGCTTGCAAAGCACTCCGCGAGGAGGGCTATGGCGTCGTGTTGGTCAACTCCAACCCGGCGACGATCATGACCGACCAAGGCGTTGCCGACAAAGTTTACATTGAACCGCTGAACGTCGCAACGCTGACCGAGATCATCCGAATGGAACGCCCGGCGGGGTTGTTGGCAACGCTCGGAGGGCAGACCGCGTTGAATCTGGCGGTGGAATTGGCAGAAGCGGGCGTATTGGAAACCTACGGCGTGCAACTGCTCGGAACGCCGCTCTCGTCGATCCAGCGGGCAGAGGATCGCCAGCTTTTTAAAGACCTGATGGAAGAACTGCACCAGCCGATCCCGGAGAGTGCGATCGTACACACGATGGCGGAGGGCGTGGCATTTGTAGAAGAGATTGGACTCCCGGTGATCATCCGTCCGGCCTATACGCTAGGGGGCACGGGTGGCGGCATCGCGTCGACGATGGAAGAGATGCAGTCGATTCTAACACGCGGGTTGAAGCAATCTCCGATCGGGCAGGTCCTGATCGAGCGCAGCATCCGCGGATGGAAGGAAATCGAGTATGAAGTGATGCGCGATGCCAACGACACCTGTATCACGATCTGCAACATGGAGAACTTTGATCCGGTCGGCGTGCATACGGGCGATTCGATCGTCGTCGCGCCTTCGCAGACCTTGACCGACCGCGAGTACCAGATGTTGCGGACGGCGGCGGTGCGCATCATCCGGGCATTGAAAATTGAGGGTGGCTGCAACGTGCAGTTCGCGCTCGACCCGCACAGCATGAATTACTGCGTGATCGAAGTGAACCCTCGCGTGTCGCGCTCCTCGGCGCTGGCGTCAAAAGCGACCGGCTACCCGATCGCCAAGATCGCGGCCAAGATCGCCGTGGGCCTGCATCTGGACGAGATTGTGAATCCCGTCACAGGCAAGACGTTCGCCGCGTTCGAACCGGCGCTCGACTACATCGTCGTCAAAGTCCCGCGCTGGCCGTTTGACAAGTTCCCGCAAGCCAACCGCGCATTGGGGACGCAGATGAAAGCGACCGGTGAAGTGATGGCGCTGGGGCGTTCCTTTGAAGAGGGCTTGCAAAAAGCGCTGCGCTCGCTGGAGATCGGCGTCGATGGGTTGTATCTGGCAGAAGTGAATTCGTGGAACGAGGAGCAAGTGACCACGTATCTCTGTGGAGACCCTGACGACCGCCGGATCTTCGTGCTCGCGGAAGCCTTCCGCCGCGGGTATGCGCTGACCGACTTGCACGCATGGACGCAGGTCGATGAGTGGTTCCTCTATAAACTGCAAGACCTCGTAGCGGAGGAAAAAGCGCTAGAGGCGCTCGTGCAGGAAAAAACGCTCGTGAGCAGCGTGTCATCGCAAACAACTTCGGCAGAGCAATCCGCACCGGCTGGAGGCTCCAGCGCTCTGATCAGCTCCGACCACCTCGCACACCTCAAACGCCTCGGCTTTGCCGACACGCGCATCGCCGCCCTGCTGGGTACAGATGCCGATACAATTCGCGCCCTGCGTCATGCGCACGGCATCCGTCCGGCGTACACGCTGGTCGACACCTGTGCGGCAGAGTTTGAGTCGACGACCCCGTACTTTTTCTCGACCTATCACGGCGCAGGCGAACTCGTCCCGTCAGAAGGCCGCCAAAAAGCACTCGTCCTCGGCTCCGGCCCGATCCGCATCGGGCAAGGCATCGAATTTGATTATTGCTCCGTTCACGCCGTCTGGGCGCTTGAACGCTTAGGCTATGAGACGGTGATTCTCAACAACAACCCGGAGACGGTCTCCACCGATTTTGATACCGCTGACCGCCTCTACTTTGAACCATTGACGGTCGAGGATGTGCTGGAAGTGGTCGACCTCGAAGGCATCGACCAGACGTTTGTGCAATTCGGCGGGCAGACGGCGATCAACCTCGCGGAGAAACTGCAACAGCGCGGCGTGAAAATTGCCGGCACCACCACCAACTCCATTGACATGGCCGAAGACCGCGAGCGGTTTCGGACATTTTTGCAAGACTTGAACATCCCGCAATCGGAGGGCGGCACTGCGTTGGAAACAGCGGGAGCACTCACCGTTGCGAACTCGATCGGCTATCCGGTCGTCGTCCGACCTTCCTATGTGATCGGCGGGCGGGCGATGGCGGTCGTCTACAGCGATTCCGAACTTGCCCATTACATGGAACATGCCGCAGACGTTTCACGAGGCCCGATCCTGATCGATCAGTATCTCGCCGGGCGCGAGGTAGAAGTTGACGCGGTGTGTGACGGGGAGCATGTCCTGATTCCAGGGATTTTTGAACACATCGAACGCGCCGGCGTCCACTCTGGCGATTCGATGGCGGTCTATCCGCCACAAGGTTTGACGCAGCAGGAGATCGACACGCTGGTCGTCTACACCGAACAGATCGCCAAGCAACTTCCGGTCGTCGGGTTGATCAACATCCAGTTCGTGATCGTCAGCGGCGAAATTTTCGTCCTCGAAGTGAATCCGCGTGCGTCGCGAACGGTGCCGATCATCTCCAAAGTCACCGGCGTTCCGCTCGTCGACCTCGCCGTGCGGGTCCAATGTGGGCACAAACTCACCGACTGCGGCTACGGCACGGGCCTGTTCCCGGCGAAGGACTACGTGGTCGTCAAAGCCCCGGTGTTCTCCTTCGGAAAAATTACCGGCCTCGACATCCCGCTCGGACCGGAGATGAAGTCGACAGGTGAAGTGCTCGGCGTTGGCGCGACATTTGCCGAAGCGCTGGCCAAAGCGTTTGTCGGCGCTGGCATCGCACTCCCTGATGTGCAAGCGGCGTCCAAAAATGCGATCTTCCTCTCGATCTGCGACCGTCTCAAGCCGGAATCGCTGCCGCTCTTGGCGCGTTTCGCCGCACTTGGTCTCGCTTTCCACGCGACACCGTCCACCGCAGACTGGTTGGAAAAAAACGGCGTGCCCTGCACAGCCGTCGCCCGTGACGCCGAAGCTGTCCAAGACTTGCTGAAGTCCGGGACCATCCAACTCGTCCTGAACTTGCCGACGCTCGCACACGATCCATCGCGCCTCGGCTACAACCTCCGCCGCTTTACGGTGGAGATGCGCATCCCGTGCTTAACTTCGCTCGACACCGCCGCCGCATGGCTTGCGTCGCTGGAATCGGGCTCGACCGATAAACCGCACCTCATGCACGCCTAGAAAGCATCACCCCAACGCCAACCCCCCCTAAGGAGGCTTTCCCATATGGCTACCATCCCATTGACGCAATCCTGGAACTTGAAAAACTGGCAAGGTCACGACTTCCTCGACTTCGCGGACCATTCGGCGCTCGATCTGCAGGATCTGCTCGCGCTCGCCATCGACCTGAAAGACAAACACCAAAAAGGCACACCCTTCCGCCCGCTCGCAGGCAAGACGCTCGGCATGATTTTTGAAAAAGCGTCCACGCGGACTCGCGTTTCCTTTGAAGTCGCGATGTTCCAGCTCGGCGGTCACGCGCTGTTCCTCTCCGGCAGCGACACCCAAATCGGCCGTGGCGAACCGATTCCAGACACGGCACGCGTGCTGTCCCGCTATGTGGACGGCCTGATGATCCGCACCTTTGGCCACGCGAACGTCATCGAACTGGCACGCTATGCAACCGTTCCGGTGATCAACGGCCTGACCGATCTGCACCACCCGTGCCAAGTTCTCGCGGACATCCTGACGCTCTGGGAGAAAAAAGGCACGCTCAAAGGGCTCACCGTCACCTACATTGGAGATGGCAACAACATGGCGAACTCTTGGTTGGTGGCCGCGCCGAAGTTCGGACTGAACCTGCACATCGCGACACCAGCAGGCTACGAGTGTGACCCTGCGGTGGTCGAGCAAGCACAAGGTTACGCCAAACTGCACGGCACAGAGATCGTGCTGACCCATGACCCGGTTGTCGCGGTCACCAATACCGACATGATCTACACCGACGTCTGGGCTTCGATGGGCCAAGAGTCGGAGCAACAGGAACGCCTCGACAAATTCACCGCCTACCAAGTCAATGCGGAGCTGGTGAAACATGCGAAACCTGACTACCTGTTCATGCACTGTCTGCCGGCACACCGTGGCGAGGAAGTGACGTCTGACGTCATCGACGGGCCGAACTCTGTGGTCTTTGACGAAGCAGAAAACCGCCTGCATGTGCAAAAAGCGATCCTCGTCGCAACGATGGCCTAAAAAATTCTCCACAAACCACTAGATTTTTTTTGCATAGTGATGCATAATTATTCTCATTGATGAAACTTATATACAACCCAACCTTTTGAGTTGAGAGGAGAACTATACATGTCGAACAAAAAATTGGTGCTCGCTTATTCGGGCGGTCTGGATACATCCGTTGCAATTCCGTGGTTAAAAGAGCAAGGTTATGAGGTCATCGCGCTGTCGGCCGACGTCGGCGAAGGCAAAGACCTTGAATTTATCAAAAACAAAGCCCTGCAAGTCGGCGCGACCAAGTCGTACATGGTCGATGCGCGTGACCTCTATGCGAAGGAATTCATCCTGCCGTCCTTGAAAGCCAACGCGCTCTACGAACACAAGTACCCGCTCTCCGCAGCGCTGTCCCGCCCGCTGATCTCGCAATTGCTCGTGCAAGTTGCGGAGCAAGAGGGTGCGGCTGCTGTCGCGCACGGTTGCACCGGCAAAGGCAACGACCAAGTGCGCTTCGACGTCTCGGTCACGGCGCTGAACCCGGATCTGGAGATCGTTGCACCGGTTCGTGAGTGGGGCTGGAGCCGTGACGAAGAGATCGAATACGCGAAGCAGAACAACATCCCGATTCCGATCACGTTGGAAAACCCCTTCTCCACAGACGTCAACCTCTGGGGTCGTTCCTGCGAGTGCGGCGTGCTCGAAGATCCGTGGGCAGAAGCCCCGGAAGCGGCATTTGAGTGGACGGTGAACATCTCCGACGCACCGAACGAGCCGGAGTATGTCGAGATCGGTTTTGAAAAAGGCGTGCCTGTTTCCCTGAACGGTGCTACGCTTGGCCTCGTCGATCTGATCGAGCAACTGAACAAAATCGCCGGGGCACACGGTGTGGGCCGGATCGACCACGTCGAGAACCGCCTGATCGGGATCAAGTCCCGCGAAGTCTACGAAGCGCCGGCTGCGCTCGTGCTGATCACCGCACACCGTGAGTTGGAGACGATCACCCTGCCGCGCGAAGTGTTCCACTTCAAGCCGCAACTCGAACTGAAATACACCGAGCTGGTCTACAACGGCCTCTGGTTCTCGCCGTTGAAGAAAGCGGTCGATGCATTTATTGAAGAAACCCAAGCGACCGTCACCGGCGTCGTCCGCGTGAAACTGCACAAAGGCACGTACCAGCCGGTCGGCCGCAAGTCGGAACAATCCCTGTACGACCTCGACTTGGCGACCTACTCCCCGGAGGATGCGTTCGACCACAACGCGGCGAAGGGCTTCATCAAGCTGTGGGGCTTGCCGACCAAGGTCTATGCGAAAGTGCAAGCGGCGACCGTGCCGACGGAGGAGGCTCCGAAGCCGATCCCGGTTGACGTGAAGTAGGGGGCGGACCTGATGAAACTCTGGGGCGGACGCTTTACGAAACCGACGAACGAACTGGTCGAACTCTACACCGCATCGATTCCCTTCGACCAACGCCTCGCCGCACAGGACATTCGCGGATCGCTCGCCCATGTCCAGATGCTCGGCGCCTGCGGGATCATCCCGCAGGCCGATGCCGAGACGATTGCGGCAGGTCTCCTGCAGGTGCAGAAAAAACTGGAGCAAGGTGAGCTTCAGTTTTCCATCGCGCACGAGGACGTTCACATGAACGTCGAAAAGCACCTGATCGATCTGATCGGGCCGGTCGGAGGGAAGTTGCACACCGGGCGTTCCCGCAACGACCAAGTGGCGCTCGATATGCACCTCTATTTAAAGGAAGAAGTTGAAGAGATCGTTGGTGTCCTCTACCGTCTGGTCGAAGTGTTGACCGACAAAGCAGAGGAGTATCTGGATGTGATCATCCCAGGCTACACACATCTGCAGCGGGCACAGCCGGTGTTGTTGGCGCATCACTTGCTGGCGTATGTCGGCATGTTCCGCCGCGACATCGAGCGGTATGAGGACGCCTACAAGCGGATCGACATGATGCCGCTGGGGTCGGGTGCGTTGGCGGGGACGACGTTCCCGATCGACCGCGATCTGGTGGCACAGGAACTCGGATTCTCGCGTCTGTACGAGAACTCGATGGACGCGGTGAGCGACCGCGATTTCATTTTGGAGTTTTTGGCGGCGTCCTCGATTCTGATGATGCACCTGTCGAGATTCTGTGAAGAGTTGGTGCTGTGGTCGTCGACGGAGTTCAGCTTCATCGAGTTGGATGACGCGTACTGCACCGGCTCCAGCATCATGCCGCAAAAGAAAAACCCCGACGTCGCGGAACTGGTGCGCGGCAAGACGGGGCGGGTGTATGGGAATCTGATCGGGTTGCTGACGGTGCTCAAAGGCTTGCCGTTGGCGTACAACAAAGATTTGCAAGAGGACAAGGAAGGCATGTTCGACACCGTGGACACGTTGAAAACGGGTCTGGTGCTGTTTGCCGGCATGATCGAAACCCTGCAAGTGCGCCGGGCGAACGTCGAACGAGCGGTCAAAGCCGACTTCTCCAATGCGACAGACCTCGCGGACTATCTGGTGCGCAAGGGCTTGCCGTTCCGCAACGCGCATGAGGTGATCGGGAAATTGGTGCTGCAGTGTATCGAGCAAGGGTGCTATCTCTTGGATCTGACGCTGGAGCAATACCAAGCAGCCTCCGAGTTGTTCGAAGCGGACCTGTTCGCCGCGCTCGACATCCGCAACGTCGTCAACGCCCGCAATTCCAAGGGCGGGACAGGTACGGAGAGTGTGAAGATCCAACTCGCCCATGTGCGGGAGTGGTTAGGAACGAAGTAAGGAAAAAAGTCACGCCGGGGGGCGTGACTTTTTTTACTTCAATGTTCGTCCTGTCGAGGTGGATGACCGGCTGAATCCCAAGGATTACACGAAATCACGGATGTCCGACCACACGCGAATCATTTTTTCCATGCAGCGCATGATAGGAAATGAAAAGTCACGCCTAGATAACGTGACTTTTTTGCTGTGCATGACAGGAGGTCTACTCTATGAAACAACTCGTCCTCACCTTCGCGCTCCTCCTCCCCGGTTGCTCTGAAAAGGGACATGCCTCTGACCCCACGCACAACCTCGTGCAGGAGCAAAACGGGGTCAAACTCAGCGTGACCCTCGACAAGTCTACCTACGCCCCTACGGACGATGTCGTGGTTCACGTCGAAGCCACCAACGAAGGCCAGACTCCGATCGCCTACACTGGCTACAACTCCTGTGACCCAGGTCTCAACGTACACAGCACCGGCTACAAACGGGTCAAAAAACCGGGCGAGTCCGATTTCTGCGCCTCGGTGATCGTGGACAAGGCGCTCAAGCCGCAGGAGACGATCGCACTAGCCGTCACGCTCCACCCAGAACCATCCGCTAGCACCGGGTCGCACACCGTACAGGCGATTTTTCAGCGCGGCAAACGCGAGGAACACATGAAGGTCGATCTCCCTTTTGAAGTCAACTAGCAAGATCATGAGCCAACCATCAGGGTCTTTTTCTAGTGGCGGTAAGTGCCGTAATCGGAAACGTTACGGACACACAATTGTCATCGCTCGTTAAAAATTGCTTATGGACTGCAAGCTATTTTTTATATACACTACAAGAGAACGAATTTTCTAACAGAGACAAGAGTCGTAACGAGGGAGGTCATACACAGTATGAAACGTTGGCTGAACAAATTCACTTATACCACCTTGGGCCTCGGTTTGGCCTTGACGGCAACGATGATCGCTGGATGCTCGGAAAGCACAGAGACCGTCTCCAAGGGGGACAAGCTCAAGGTGTACACCACGTTGGCGGCAGAAACCGACTTTGTCAAACAGATCGGCAAGGACCATGTCGATGTCGTGACTTGGTTGCCATTTGATACGAACGTTTGGCAGTGGGCCCCGACCTTGGCAGATCAAAAGAACTTGGAAAGTGCTGACATCTACATCCGCAACGGCGTACACGTTGAAGATCGCTGGTGGAGCCAAACCGAAGCAGAGATGAAGATCAAGAACAAAAAACTGCTGATCGTTGACGCTTCCCAAGGGATCGAGCCCAAGTACAAACTGCAACGCCTGAACAACCCGGACGTCTCTGATGAGGAGAAAAACAAGGAACGCCAAGACCCGTACTACTACCTCGACCCCGTCAATGCCAAAATTGAAGTGGACGCGATCGAAGCCGCTCTGGAGAAAAAAGCACCGAAGTTCAAGGACGACTTCAAGAAAAACGCCGAGGACTTCAAAAAGCAACTCGACGAACTCGACAAGTCCTACCAAGACACGCTCTCCAAAGTGAAGCACAAGGAACTCGTTTCGCCCTACCCGGCGTACCAATACATGGCCAAGCGCTACGGACTCACGTACTACGTTCCGACCACGTTTAACTCGAACAAGATTCCGTGGGACGATCAACCGAAAGCGGACGCACTCAAGGCTGACCTCGCCAAGCACGACTTCAAAGTCGCGTTCTTCGAAGAAGAAGCAGCACCGCGCGTGCAGGAATTCCTCGCGGAGTTTGGCTACCGTAGCTTGATCATCAACCCATACGAAGGTGCCCAAGACCCGGCGGCTTACAAAACATACCTCGAAGTCATGCGGGAAAACCTCAAGCAACTCGAACTTGGCCTCAACAAAGACTAATTTACAAAAAAGCACACCTGCCGCTTGATATGATCCCCTTCAAGTAGACAGTAGGAAGAAAGCCCCCTACTATCTATTTGAAGGGGGTTTTTCATTTATGGGAAACATTCGAAAGACATA
>NZ_QGGL01000030.1 GCF_003148565.1 Tumebacillus permanentifrigoris | reverse complement strand
CGCGAAGCCCCCCTCAAGATAAGACTTCCCACACGGTCAACGTGGTAAGACCCCCAGTAGAAGACTGGGTTGATAGGCTGGGTGTGTACGTGCCGCGAGGCATTTAGCTGACCAGTACTAATAGGTCGAGGGCTTATCCTACGCAATACAACGTCTTGAACTCACAAAGTTGCTCTACCCAGTTGTCACAGTCTCGTGATGATGGCGGAAAGGTCACACCTGTTCCCATCTCGAACACAGAAGTTAAGCTTTCCAGCGCCGATGGTACTTGGACCGCAGGGTCCTGGGAGAGTAGGACGTCGCGAGGCAACCGAACAACACGCTAGAAGAAAAAAGACTCGATCCCCTAGCGGATCGAGTCTTTTTTATACCTGTGCTTCGAGGACGATTTTCCCGATGGTGCGACCTGCCTCGAGTTTGGCTTGTGCACGACGCAGGTTTTCGGCGTTGATCGGGGAGTGGACATCCGAGATCGTGCTTTTGATCAGACCTTGATCCACGAGTTCAGCGACGCGATTGAGCAAATGATGCTGTTCGATCATGTCCGGGGTCTGATACATAGAGCGGGTAAACATGAGCTCCCATGCAAACGTGACGCTCTTGCTGTTCAACAGGCTCAGGTCGAGCGTGTTCTTGGTTTCGACAATGGAGCAGATCGATCCCTGTGGAGCGATCGCCTCCGCCATGTTCACCCAGTGTGTATCGGTGCTGTTCAGACACAGGATGTAATCAACGTGTGCGAAACTCAGCTCTTGCAGTTGTGGAACGAATGCCTCGAAGTGATTGATGATGTGATCTGCGCCCAACTCGCGCGCCCAGCGTGTAGACTCCTCACGCGATGCGGTACCGACGACGGTGAGACCGACGTGCTTGGCCAGTTGCACCGCGATCGAGCCGACTCCACCGGCCGCACCGATGATCAGAATCGACTTGCCAGCATTGCGAGCGGGCTCCTGCGAGATGTGCAAACGGTCAAAGAGCGCTTCCCATGCGGTGATCGCCGTCAACGGCAGGGCGGCCGCTTGGGCAAAACTCAGGGTGCTGGGCTTGCGGCCGACAATGCGCTCATCGACCACATGGAATTCGCTGTTTGCACCCGGACGGACGATGCTGCCCGCGTAATATACGGTGTCTCCCGGTTGGAACAAGGTGCAGTCCGGGCCGACTTGCTCCACGATCCCTGCGACATCCCAGCCCAGAACGCGCGGAGTTGCTTCCACTTGCTCCTTGGGGGAGCGAACTTTGGTGTCGACGGGGTTGACGGAGATGGCATGGACGCGCACCAAGAGGTCACGACCTTGCGGAGTCGGTTTTTCAAGTTCGAGATCGACCAAGCTCTCGGGGTGGTCGATCGGCAAGTAGCGGTACAAACCTACAGCTTTCATGGTAGTCATGTATGGCAACCTCCTTTTGTTTGTTTCCATGTTCAGTTTATGGTATATACATCCTAACAACAAGAACGCACAATTATGTATGGTAGTATCAATTTGATCAGTGGCAAAAAGCGCTTCAACGAATTCCGCCGCCTCCTGCCCGGCATCACGCAACGCATGTTGACTTTGCAACTTCGCGAATTGGAAGCGGACGGTGTGATCAACCGGCATGTGTTCGAAGAGGTGCCGCCGAAGGTCGAGTACTCGTTGACCGATTTCGGTCGGACTTTGGAGCCAATTATCCTGTTGATGCGGGACTGGGGTGAACAGTACCAATCCCTCATGGACCAACAACAGCGACTGCAACAACAGCAATAGCTACAACAGAACCAACAATAGCTGAAAAAAAGACCCTGCTCGCTCACGAAGCAGGGTCTTTTTGCGAAATGCGTCCTTAGCCTTAGCGGTTCAGCACCAGTTGACCATCCGCTTTGGCGACGGTGTGGGTCTCGGTGCGACCGTCCTCGTGGTGGACGGTGAAGGTGAGTTGATCCGCGCTGTCATAGCCGCTGTGCGCCTCCGTCCAGCTCAAGGTGAGCGTGGAGCCCTCGACGCGCTGTTCGAGGCGGAGCAGGTTGTAGGCACCGTTCTCGTAGGCGAAGGTCACCGCATCGTCCTCATAGAACTCGTAGCTGCCGTTCCCTGCGTAGACCTGGAACGTGATGTCCTGCTGTACCCCAGAATGCTGCACGACGTTGCCCGTGGCAAAAATCGCGCCTGCTTTGACGTACATCGGGAGCACGTCGAGAGGGGCATCGGCCACGACGGCGCGACCGCCCTCCACCACTTCGCCTGTGTGGTAGTCGATCCACGTACCCGCTGGGAGATAGACCGCGCGGTAGTCGATGTCCGGTTGCGTGATCGGGGCGATCAAGATCGAGTCCCCGAGCAAGAACTGGTCGCTCAGGTTGTGCGTTTTCGGGTCCTGCGGGTACTCGAACACCAGCGGGCGCACCAACGGCAGGCCGCTGACCGAGGCTTCCCGGAACAGCGTGTAGAGGTGCGGCAGGAACACATAGCGCATCTCGATGTATTTTTTGATGACCGCTTCATAGGTTTCTCCGTAGCTCCACGGTTCCTGACGTGCAATTCTCGTCGCGGAATGGTTGCGGAAGTACGGCAGGAAAGCCCCTGCCTGCGTCCAGCGCGCCAACAGTTCGCCGTTGCTGTGATGGGCAAAACCGCCCACATCCGCGCCCGCAAAGGCGACGCCAGACAGCCCCATGTTGAGGATCATCGGAATCGACATCTGCAGATGCTCCCAGAAGGACCGGTTGTCGCCAGTCCAGACGGCTGCGTACTTCTGAATCCCCGAGTACCCCGCGCGGGTCAGCACGAACGGACGCTTGCCATCCATCTGCTCCTTCAACCCTTCATAGGTCGCTTTGGACATCAGGAGGCCGTAGTGGTTGTGCAACTCACCGTGTGTCTTGGGGTCGCCATCATTGCCGTGCATGACGTTGACGTCCATCGTCTTGGTTTCGTTAAAGATCGCCGGTTCGTTCATGTCGTTCCAGATGCCTTCGATCCCTGACTTGATAAACCCTTCGTGCTTGGCACCCCACCACTGTTGCGTCTGGGTATTGGTGAAGTCCGGGAAGGCACTCACCCCTGGCCAGACTTCGCCGGTGTAGGTTTCGCCTTCGAGGTACTTGCAGAAGTGCTCGTGGGTGACACCCTCGCGATAGATGAGGTACTTCGGGTCTTTTTTGACACCAGGGTCGACGATCGGGACGACGCGGAAACCATCTGCGCGCAAGTCGGCCAGCAGTTTGTCAGGTTGCGGGAAACGGGTCGGGTGCCACGTGAACACGCGGTACTCATCCATGTAGTGGATGTCGAGGTAGATGACATCGCACGGGATCTCCTTCGCGCGGAAGTTTGCCGCCAGTTCGCGCACTTCAAGGTCGGTCTCATAGGAGTAGCGCGATTGGTGGTAGCCGATCGCCCACTTCGGCGGGATCGGCATACGACCGGTCAGGAAGGTGTACTGGCTGACGATCTCCTTCATGCTCGCACCCGACAGGAAGTAGTACTCCAGTTCGCCGGAGTGGCAGGTGATCTTGTACCTTTTGGTGTCGGTCATGTCGAACTCAGTTTTGCCAGGGTTGTCGAGGAACAGACCGTAGACGTTCGTTCCCTTGGTGGAGATGAAGAACGGGATCGATTGGTACAGTTCGACGATCTCCGGCACGTGCGGCGCGTAGATGTCGGTGTTCCACATCGATTGCAGGGAGCCTTTTTTGTTGAGGTGGCCCGTCTTCTCCCCGAAGCCGTAGAAGTTCTCGTCCTGTGCCTTTTTGGTGGTGAAGATCGTGTGTTCCTTGGTCCAGCCATAGCCGTTGGCTTCGTCCTCAGAGATCAGATTGCCGTGCAGGTCGGTGACGCGCAGGGCAAAGGGGGATTTGTTCACCGTGACGACCAGCGCCGCAGTCCGCAGTTCATAAGCCTGTTCCGTTTCGGAAACCGCGACTTCCGCTTGCAAGTCGCGGGCGGCGAGTTCGATCACGCGGCTATGTGTAAGGTCGAGCGCGTGCTTGCCACGGCTCAGTTTGAAGCGGAACAAGCTATCCGTCAAAAACTGCAAAGCCACGCGTGCGTGGGTGCAGTGAAACAGGTATGTACGGTCCGTCTGTTGCAAGTCGCGAATGTCACCGACGGTGATATATTCAACACCGGTCTCGCTTTTGTGTAAATCAGGCTTAATCATCTCACTGCCTTCCACAGAAAAACCTCCTCAAGGTCATATGTCAAAACGAACTTTTAGTGTTGGAATGCAAACGGTTGCATCACTCTCGATTATAAAAGAAACCACCTGCTTTGGAAAGTAAAAAACACCCAGTCCGCGAGCGGGCTTGGTGTTTTTTGACGTGCGGGTCTTAGTTACCCCAGTAGTAGAGGTGCATCCCTTGGGAGTACTGAGTAGCCAGGGATTGACGGAAGGTGGTGGTGTTGAGTTTGGAAGCATCCGTCGCGTTGGAGATGAAGCCAGTTTCGCCGAGTGCTGCCGGCATGTTGGTGTAGTGCAGGACGTAGAAGTCAGCCGACTTGACGCCACGCAGGGTGGTGTAGGAAGCTTTGAGTTTGTTGTAGACGTCGGTCGCTAGGTTCAGACCATTGGTGCTGCCCGGGTAGTACCAGGTTTCCAGACCGTTTGCCGAAGCATCGGAGAACGCGTTGATGTGCATGGAGACAAAGAAGGTCGCCCCTGCGTTGTTTGCGATGTTTGTACGGCTAGCCAGCGAGACGTCAACGTCGCTGGAACGCGTCATGACGACAGATGCCGGGTAGTTGGTGGTGATGTACGACTTCGCGCGGTTGGCGATGTCGAGGGTCAGGTTTTTCTCATACAAACCGTTGCCCACGCCGCCCGGGTCGCTGCCGCCGTGGCCCGCATCGATTGCGATGATCGGGTTTGCTGCGATGACGATCGATTGCGGAACGTCCGCGTTTTTGCTGTTCGGGTCAAAAGACGCCGGAGCCGGTTCTGCGCTGGACAGCGCTTCGTTGGCGATCAGGGTTTGGCCCGGTTTCTGTGCGAATGCCGGAACGGACAGGATGCTGGTCATGACCAGTGCTGCTGCCAGTGTACGGGTAAGTTTCAAAATGATGACCTCCTCTTTTTCTCTTAATTGAATAGAATGTCTTGCAATGAAACTAACTCAAGTATAGGTTAGTTTTACCATCTATTCAAGATTAAAAAGGTACTTTTTACATAGTTCAGAACCAAATTTTGAAATTTTGCGGTAAATCGTGCCAAAAAGCGCGGAGTGGCTCGCGATCAAGGTTCTCCGGGAAGTAGTGATAGCCGATGATTTCCTTTTGTGTTTCCAGCCAAGCGCGGTATTTGGCAAGCTGTTTTTCTTGGAGCAGGGAGCTCTGGATCTTGTCACGCTCTTCCATCAGCGTGAATTGGTGCGGTTCCTTGATCTCGGAGATCATGTACCAGTAGTTCCAGTCATTGTCTTGGAAGGGGCCAACCACTTTGTTGAGCGGGGCTTGAAACGCAACTTCCGCAACGCGTTGCGAGGTGTGCGACGTCAAGTGGTCGAGGCCATCGAGTTCGTGCCAAGTGCCTGTGCGATTTTTCGCCTCGTCGTTGTAGCTCTTCACGAGGTCGGGAAAGGTGGTGGCGGTGGCTCCACTCAAGGTGTTGACCAGTTCGGTGTCGGACACTTTGCCGCGCAGGTAGTACACGGAGCGAAACTCGGGCGCGAGGAACAGCCCTTTGTTCTGCTCATAGTAGGTGTTGATCTCATCTTCGGAAACTTTGACGTCTGCGGTCATCATCGTCTTGAGCGCAAAGGCGGTCAGCGAGCGCTCGTAATTGACCCGCACCTTGGCTTCGGTGGTGTTCATCTCCGCGAGCTTTTGGGCGCGTTCGTCTGGCGTGCTGCCAAACTGGGAAAGCTGTTGGTTCAGGATTTTTTCATCGTAGGTGACACCGTTTTTTTTCGCGGCAGACAAAATCAGTTCTTCCATAGAACGGCGTTCCAGCGTCTGCAGGTCATCGCTGCGGGTATACGGAATGCCCGCGAGCAATTCAGGCCGCAGGTCGGTCCATTCGGCTTGGCGCATCGCTTCGTTGCCGACGACGAACAGGAGCGGTTGGTAGCGGGCATGTATGCCATAGGCAGCCCCGCCGAGAACTGCGACCACGAGGGTGCAGGAGACAAGCCATTTTTGCCATGTTTTCATCATTGATCACCGTAGTTTCTAGTATGGTTTGGGTTCATCATAAGCTAGAAAGTGGTAAATATCAATGCCATCCAGTAAATAATGAATAACAATTTTGTCAAAATACAATGACTGATCAGATTGTGCGTTAGTATGGTTCTCAAATAAGGATGAGTGTGGTTATCAACAGAGTTGTACACAAGAAATCGAAGTTATACACAGGCGGGTGTGAATAAGGTGGAAACCTGTTGAAAAGCGTGGATTTCTCTCTCGACAAAATTTTCACATTTGTTATGTAAAGTGTCGCCGGAGTTTGGGGATAAGTGCGCAAAAAGAGGTTTTTTTGTTGGAATCACGCGGTTCTTGGCTGTGGGTAAGTCTGTGGATACTGTGGATGAGTTGAAAATTTGCACAATGCAGTCGAGAGATGTTTCGTCAGCTTTTGTCGAGCGGTGTTTTCCCGTACAATGGAGGGACAGAGGAGGTTGGTACAGATGACCAAAATGCGCGTATCGGTGGTGCAATACCACCTGCATACGATCCATAGTTTTGCGGAGTTCGCGGCGCAGGTCGAGCATTATGTGCGGACGGCCGAGGAGTTTGCGGCTGACTTTGTGCTGTTTCCGGAATTTTTCACGACGCAGTTGATGTCGATAGGCAAGGACGGGCGAGCGCTGCGGATCGACGAGCTCCCCGAGTACACGGAGCAGTACGTGGAGTTATTCACAGGGCTCGCCAAACAGACGGGGATGCACTTGATCGGCGGCACGCATGTTGTGGAAAAAGCGGGCAAGTTGTACAACACCGCCCACTTGTTCTACCCGGATGGTCGCGTGGTGACGCAAGCGAAGCTGCACATCACGCCGACCGAGGTTCACGAATGGAACATGGCGGCCGGGGATTCCTTTGAGGTCTTTGAGACGGAAAAAGGCACGATCGCGCTGCTCACGTGCTATGATATCGAGTTCCCGGAGATCGTGCGGATGGCGAGGGCGCGAGGTGCGGATGTGATCTTCTGCCCGTCGTGTACCGATGACCGGCATGGTTTCCACCGCGTGCGCTACACCAGCCATGCGCGGGCTGTGGAAAACCAAGTCTATGTGGTGTTGACCGGAACGGTCGGAAGTTTGCCGACGGTAGACTTCATGCGCGCCAACTTCGGGCAAGCGGCGGTGATCACGCCCAACGACATCCCGTTCCCGCCCAAGGGCCTCGCCGCAGAAGGCGAGATCAACGACGACATGATCGTCACCGCTGACCTCGATCTCGAACTGCTCGAACAAGTGCGGGAAAAAGGCTCGGTGACAACGTGGCGCGACCGACGCATCGACTTGTACACAGACTGGAAGTAGGTGAACCCGTGTATCGCAAGGAGCTGTTCGTTTTTGATCCCGACAAAAAACCGCTGCGGGCGGTGATCCGAAGTTATACACAGGCAGACTTCGCAGATCTGATCGAGGTGCAGCGGGTGAGCTTCCCGCCGCCCTTTCCATCGGAGTTGTGGTGGAATGAGGAGCAGTTGCACAACCATGTGACACTTTTTCCACAGGGGGCGTTGTGTGTAGAAGTCGAGGGGCAGGTGGTCGGGTCGATGACCGGATTGCGCGTGCAGATCGACCCCGCCCACCCGTTGCACACATGGGCGGAGATCACCGATGACGGCTACATCCGCAACCACGACCCGCATGGCGACACCCTGTACATTGTGGATATCTCCGTCATGCCCGCCTTTCGCCACTTCGGGCTCGGCAAATTGCTGATGCAATCGATGTACGAAGTCGTGATCCACACCGGGCTGCGGCGCCTGCTGGGTGGCGGGCGGATGTCGGGCTACCACCGTCATGCCGAGACGATGAGCGCCGAGCAATACTTGGAAAAAGTCACCGCTGGCGACTTGTACGATCCGGTGATCACCTTCCTGCTGCGCTGTGGCCGGATGCCGATCGCGGTGGTGCCTGAATACTTAGAAGACGAGGAGTCGCGCAACTACGCGGCGCTGATGGAGTGGGAAAACCCTTTTTTAACTTAGGAGGAGAACTTAGAGACTATGGACTACACACGCATCACCACCATCGAAGACCCGCTGTTCAAGCAGATGCACAACTTGATGAAGGATGTATTTCCGCCAGAGGAAGTGCTGGCGTTTGAGGATTGGGCGGGGCCGCTGGAGGACCCGGGCATCCGCGTATTCGTGGCGGTGGACAAGGGCGAGGTCGTCGGTTGCACGGAGTACCGCTACTATGAAGACCTGCAGGTGGCGATGACCGACTTCACGATCGTCGGGCGCGAAGGCCGCGGAATCGGGCCGTTTTTGGCCAATCAGCGACAGGCCGACCTGTTTGCACTCGTGCAGGAGACCGGCAAGGAACTGATCGGGATGTTCGCGGAGATCTACAATCCGTACTTGGTTGCCGAGTATGAGTTCGGCGGTTTGCAAGTCATGAACCCGTTCGTGCGCCGCGAAGTGCTCGCCCATTTAGGGTATCGCAAGCTCGATCTCGCGTATGTACACCCGTCTTGGCAGCAGGATGGCGAGGCGGTACATGGGTTGGATCTGTGCTTTTTGACCTATCGCGCAGGGATGGACGCAGTGCCGGCTGAGCTGGTGGCGACGTTTTTGAAGACGTACTACGCGGTGTTGCCAGAGAAACCGCAGGAGTGGTACGCGATGGTTGAGCAGCTAGAGGCGCGGGAATCGGTGACGCTGCTGGCGATCTAGTGGATGAAAAAGAGACCTCTTCGACACGCGTGTCGGGAGGTCTCTTTTTCGTAGGTGCGGTTGTTTTGCAGGAGGATTTCGCCGGTACTCGTGCCGCGCAGGATGAAGGTCTTGGCTTCATGGTCTGAGCGAGGCGAGGTCCCCGAGCTTGATCTCGCCCGGTGTGACGACCGAGGCGTAGATGCCAAAGTTCTGCTGGATCTCGCGCACGACCGTTTTCAGGACGGAAGCGTTGACTGCGCCGTCTGCGGGGTCGGCGTTGATGTACGAACAGCGCTCACAGTTTTCCGTCAGTTTCAGGACGGCATCGCCGATCTGGAGGTGTTGCCCGAGCCATGTTTGTTCCAGAAACGGGGTATCCTCCGCGAGGGCGAGCACGATATTGGAGCGGAAGCGGCCCACGTCGAGGTCGCCGTGTCCCCAGAGCTTGCTCAGGTGGCGTAGCGAGGCGTCGGTGGTGATCAAGATGTGATCCACGAAATTGGTCGTCTCCTCATCCGGCTGGCGTTGGTGCGCAGTCACCGCTCGTCCGCGACCAGATGAGATCTCCTGCACCAGTGCCGGATCGCCCCACGCGTAGGTCGCGCCGGACGGGGAGGTCACGGTGACGCCGGGGAGGGAGTCAGGCGTGGAGCGTTCGTGCAGGGCGGCGCGGTAGGCAGCGAGGCGCGGCCAGTCTTGGATCTTGAGGTAGTCTTGTTTCGCATCGTCATATCGGAAGTACAAGCTCCGGTCGCCGTACAGTCCATACGGGGTGAGCTGGACCTTAGCGAGCTGTTCGCCGCCGAAGGATTTGACCGGGTAGCGGATCAGTTGTTGGATGGTGCCGAGGGGGTGCGTCATGGAGAAGCCTCCTTGTCGAGAACATCTAGACTACTACTCATTATCAAGGAGGAGTTATGTGGTTGACAAGACCTACTACGATTGCGCAGGTGGGGTGACTTGGCTGGACTCTGGCATCTGCGTGCCCGGCGCGGTGCCAGCCTCCCACATCCGCGACGGGTCTGACGTTTGGTGCGGGCCCTTGGCAGGGTCGTCGTAGGGAGCGCGGTTGACGTTGCCGCTTTGGATCGCTTCGATCAGCAGTTGGTTGTTTTTGGTGATGATGTCCGCAATCGCGGAACCTAGCTTGATGCCGTTCGTGACGTTGCCATTGATCACGCCGCTGCTGGCGAGGATTTCCTCGATCTCTCGTTCGGAGAGGCCGGGGTTGAGCGGCTGATTTTGGTTCTGATTTTGGTTCTGGTTCATGATCTTGTATCCCCTCTCGTGTGTAGACCTGATGTCTCTACTTTTCCAAAGCGATCCAAAAATGATACACACCCCAGAACTTGGGCATCCTGTGCCTAACAAGAATGCACAGGAGGAGACGAGGATGGAGCGTTGGAAAAAAGCACTTGCCACAGTGCTCGCGCTGTTCTGTACAGGGACAACCCTCCCGCTGGTGGCCCATGCGGCACCCAGCGGGGAGACCGCATCGAAACAGGCGCTCGTCGTGTTGGTCAACCGCCTGACCTGTGACGACCTGCAACAGATGCCGCATCTACAGGAGCTCGGGCAAGTCGGCGCGATGGGGCTGCTGAACATCAACACGGGTGCTGGGCATACGGACAGTTCTGCTTACGCGACGCTCGCACTTGGCGTTCCCGCGAAACTGAAACAGTCGGGCGTGCTGGCGTATAGTGCGCAGGAGCGCCTGCCCAAGCAAGAGGAGATTCCGGCTTCTGCGATGTACCAGCAGTTGGGCGGTGGAGCTGTCGGAGCGAGCGGCGTACTCTTGCTCTCCACCTACAGGCAGCATCGGCAACAGGATCTCCACCAGTGGGCGGGAACGTTGGGAACGCTGGGTGATGCGTTGCACAGCCGAGGGCTGACGACGGCGGTGTACGGCTCCAGCGATCGCGGCGGGGACGAGTGGCGCCCAGGGGCGCTTTTGACAACCGATTCCCAAGGGCGAACGGACGCAGGTGATGTGAGTGCGGCGATGTTCGTGGCGGATGGCGAGCGTCCGTATGGCGTGAAAACGGACTATGCCCGCATGATTGCCGGGGCGACGAATGCCTCGCTCACCGTGTTCGACCTCGCAGATCTCTACCGGCTCGAATCCTACCGCCCGCATCTCACCGAGGCGCGCTACCAGCAACTTCGCGAGCTGACGTTGCAGGAGATCGACAGCTTCATCGGGCGTTTGCTCACCGGAACCAATCCCGATTGCCTGCTGCTCGTCGCAACGCCGGAGGTAGGGATGGAGGCTGCGAAAAAAAGCGAGTGGCTCGCTCCCATCGCACTGGCGGGCGGTCGGACAAAGCCGCACAGCGTGCTGACCTCGGCCACGACCCGACGCGATGGCATCGTGACCAACCTCGACGTGATGCCGACCGTCGCGGAGCACCTCGGACTCGCGATCCCGCCTGGGATGATCGGCTACCCGCTGACCAGCGCGACCCACACCCGCCTGCTCCCCGAAAAACTCACCGCGCTGAAAAACGCCACCGTCTGGACCTACACCCATCGTGGTGTGATCCTCGGACTCGTGGGAATTGGTGTCGCGGTGGGGGTGATCGCGGCGCTGTGTCGCTTGATCTTCGTCACCGGGCTCTCTGTCCGATTCGCTCGCCGGATGCTGTGGGCGGTGTTGGGGTTGCCGCTTGTTCTGTACGTGCTCCCGCTGTGGCGGGCCCAGAATTTTGCGGAGACCGCTGCCGCACTGATCGCCACGATGTTGCTGTTGCTCGTGATTCCCTTTCGCATACTCTCGATCTGCCAACGTGTGGCTGGACGGGCGGTGTGGGTCGCAGGGTGTACGATCGGCGTGATCCTGTATGACATCGGGGCCGGGGGCCAACTCGCCCACAGTTCTCTGCTCAGTTACGACCCGATTGTCGGCGCTCGCTACTATGGCATCGGCAACGAATACATGGGGGTCGTCGTCGGGGCGGCGGCTCTGCTCTACGGCGCGCTTCTCCACACACGGGCGCAGGAAAAAAGCCGCGTTCCCTTCGTCAACTTCGGCTTTCTCCTGTGCGGCGTGCTGCTCACGGCGTTTTTTGCCTCCCCGCTGTTGGGGACGAACACAGGGGGGGCGTTGACGATGGCGGCGACGACCGCTTTTTGCCTGACGTTGCAAAAACGCCGCCGCCCGCTTCCCGCGTTCATCGGCGTGTCTGCCGCGCTCGGCGGTGCGTTGGTGTTGGTCATCCTGCTCAACCAAAACGCAGCGGCTCCGTCGCACATCGGCGCTGCCACCCACCAAGTGCTGTCAGGCGGGATGACCGAAGTGGTGCGCATCCTCTCGCGCAAGTCGGAGATGTTCCTGCGCTTTTTCACGACGTCGATCTGGTCGAGTGTGTTGGTGGTCTGCTATGGTGCGTTTCTGGCCCATCTCTTCCGCAAGCAGAACCGTGAGCAAGCCAGAGCAAACATCCCGGCGCATCCTGCGATCAGCGGGGCGGCGTTGGGGGCGGGGGTCGGTCTGTTCACCAACGACTCCGGCGTCGTCGTCGCCGGGGTGATGCTGGTGTTCACGCTGTTTCCGTACTTGCTGCTCGGGCTGGAACGCATGCAGCACGAGATCGACACGGCCCTTGCGCACAAGGAATGACGAGGCGACATTCTCTTATAGAAAAAACCGACCCTGTCTCGCTGGAGACAGGGTCGGTTTTTCTACGTTAGAGACACGTCGACGACTTGGCGTGCCGTCGCTTCAGGCTTGCCGAACAGATAGCCTTGGAACAATTCATACCCGGCCTCGACCAACCAGCGCCAGTCTTCCAGCGTTTCCACGCCTTCTGCGAGCGGGCGGGACCCGACGGCGCGGGCGGTGTGCAGCAGGTCGAGCGCTGCTTTTTGCTTGGTGACGTCGGTTGTGACGCCTTGGACATAGTGCATGTCGAGTTTGACAAAGTCCGGCTTGAGGCGCTCGACCATCTCCAGCGTGGAGTAGCCTTGGCCAACATCGTCGAGGGCGTAGCGGAAGCCGTGCTTGCGGTAGTAGTGCAGGATGTTTTCAAGGTGGTTGACGTTGTCCACCTGATCCGTTTCCACGACTTCAAACACGAAATTGCGCGGATCGACGCCCGACTTTTGGGCTTCCTCGAACGTGGTTTGCAAGCAATGCTCGGGGGCATAGATGGCTGTCGGGATGAAGTTGACAAAGACGAGTTTGTCGCCGACGAGGTTGGCGTTGCGCACGGCGCTGATCCGGCAGACGCGGTCGAGCGCGAACAGGCGGTCGCGCAGGCGAGCGGCTTCAAACATTTTGTAGGGCGGGATCAGGGAGCCGTCCTGCTCGATAGCACGGGACAAAAACTCAAAGCCTTGCACGGTCGCCATCCCGGCCTGCACGGAGACGATCGGTTGAAACACGGTCTTGATGCGGGAGTCTGCGATCACATCGTCAATCCAGTGTGCGCTGTGGTGGCGTTGAATCTGGTCGAGCGATTGCCACGGACTGTCGATCACCGTCTCGTCTGCTGTCAACGGTGCGGCTTGGAGCTGGTCGGTGTCCATATGGGCTTGGAAGTAGTCGATCAAGCCGGCAAAGGAATGCTCAGGCACCCAGATCGTCGACTCGTTGAGTTCGCGATATGGTGTGAATTTGTCACCGTTTTTCCATGCTTGTAAGGCTACCGCGTTTTGAGCGCCTGCAAATTGCACAGCATATCCGGTATCGCGGGTCTGCGTGCAGGCTTGGCATGGCTGGTTGGTCATGAGTGATCCGTCCCTCCCATTCAAACTGTCACATACTAGTTATTTGTACTTCGATTCGGGTACCTTCTATTCCTTCGGGATATGCTATACTATCTCGCGAAAGGCGATAATTGGAACGGAGGAGATACAAGTGAAGACGCTTGATATACAGAACATGCAATCGATTCGTGACCGTCTGCTGGAGCATGACATCTACAAGGAGCTCAACACAGCTGACAAGGTCCGCACTTTTATGAAGCACCATGTGTTTGCGGTGTGGGACTTTATGAGTTTGCTCAAACGCCTGCAACAGCTCTTGACCGATGTCAATGTGCCGTGGATGCCAGGGCGTGAGACGCAATATGCGCGCTTCATCAATGAGATTGTGTTGGGCGAAGAGACCGATGAGGATGGCGCAGGTGGCTATATCTCGCACTTTGATCTGTATCTCCAAGCGATGGAACAGGTCGGGGCGGATACGGCACCGATCCTGAACTTTTTGCAGGAAGTGCGCGAGGGCAAGTCGATTGAGGATGCGCTTACAGTGGTCGGCGTGCCGGAATCGGTGCGCCAGTTCGTGTCGCAAACGATGCACCTCGCCCTGCATGGTGAGTCACATGAAGTAGCGGCGGCGTTTTTCTATGGGCGCGAGGACATCATCCCGGACATGTTCACACACTTGGTGCGGGATATTGAGGGACAGGGGCGAGAAGTTGACCGCCTCGTGTATTACTTGCACCGCCACATCGAACTCGACGGTGATTCGCACGGTCCGCTCGCGGGCAAGCTGTTGCAATCGCTCTGTGGTGACGACCCGGAGAAGTTGCAAGCGGCGGTGCAGACTGCCGAAGCGAGCTTGGAAGCGCGGATTCGACTCTGGCAAGGCGTGGTTGATGACGTGCGTGGGGTGACGAGCTGGTAGGGTTGGGATCGATGTAGGGGAAAAAGAGAAGCAGCCCGGTGGGGGTGCTTCTCTTTTTTGTGTTAGGGAGCGAGGCGGATTGTGTAGTCGAGGGTAACGCGTTGCACCGATGTCACGAGCAAGATCATGCTCGCCGTCACAAAGGTGGTGACCTTATTGAGCACAGGATGTCTGTGCGAATCTAGGACCGCCACATGAGTGCAGACCGCACGGTACGCGTCAAGGTTCCTGCCGCTGCATATACGCTCATGGTGGGTCGAGCGTGATAAACTGGGGATCTCTAGTACACGGGAATGAATAATATAAATAATGTTACTGAATGTTATATGAAATGGGGAAGAGCAACAGAGTTCAACTACAAATCGTGATATAATGTATTTGCACATTCCTTGTATATATTGGGGGTGTTCATTTAAGTTATATTCCTGGGGGGTGTTATCTGCTATCTTGGTGACTATGAAACATTTCGAGACGAGAAGTAATTAATGGAACAGTAGGGGTGACGACATGAAGAAGATATTCGCAACACTTTTAGTTGTTTGCTTACTGGCATTTTTAAATTCTCCAACAAATGCCTTTGCAGACTGGATGTGGGATGACAACGAGTCTGATATCACGTATTACGGACCACTTCAGTACTGGCACGTTGGAAGCTGTACGATTTGTTACGGAGGTGGTAATTTTCACTACACAGGTAACAACCTAGACCATGTTTCGAATTACGTTGTTCTGACACATAGCTCGTCGTTTTACGCGAAATGGATTGATGAGCTTATCCCAAACAGTTCTTATGCGAATACAACCTTTGCCTGCTACACTGTGACTGACAGTTCAGGTCAAAAATATGCGTATTCGGTCAATCAAAAAACAATTGGTGGTTGGGTAAGACTAAACAACCAAGCTTATAACGGCGAGGCACGATATTTTAGTCCACTTGGATCTAGCCCAACTTGGTCTATAAAGGTAACCGATCAGACTTTTGAACCTGCTAACACAACTTGGATAGGGTTTGATGAGACAGATATTCTGTAACTGAAAGGGGAATTCGGGATGAAAAAGAAATTGGTAAGCTCGATGATCGCGATGATAGTAGTAGCGGTCAGCATAGCTGGTTACTCCGCATATGCGTCGACACGAGCATCGGTAACGACACAAAAAAGTGCCGAAAAGGTCAATCACTTGCTAGTCAGTAAAGACCGTAAAGAAGTGGAGTCTTTAAACGACAAGGCTGCATTGGGACTTTCGATCATCAACGAAAACGTATCCTTTCATGTAAAAGTACCGGAAAAACTAAAAACAGACCAATTACATGCAAGTATGATGATGAAACCCAAAGAAAAAGACGACAATAGTCAAAACGTTGACCTGTCATACGATACACCGCAAGGGAGGTTTCATATCTGGGAAACCAACCTGAAATCAGAAATCGGGAAAGACCCTCTACTAGACCAGACTCAAAAACAGAACAAAGTGGTAATCGACAACCACGACTGGTTCTATATGATACATGAGAGCGGTGCGCACATCTTTAATTCCCGATTCGATGACGTTACCATTTCAGTTGATGGTACGTTGCCATATGATGAAATGGTACGTGTAATTGAGTCATTGAATTAACTATTGGGGAGGAGGCGTCCATTGGGACGTCTTTTTTGTGTGTACTTAGCCTTGGTTGAGATGTGCGAAGGAGTATTGGTGTCTCACCTAAGTCGACAAGTGACGAGAAAAACGAGCAAACAAATCACGAATAACATCTATGATCTAATATTATTTATTGCGAACGATGTGTATTGATGGTAATGTTTATTTGAGAACAAATATAATACATGCTTCTTGATGCTTTGAAAATAGGAGGATTAGTGGAATGTCGATACAACCAATCGTAGAAGGTTTGCCAAATGACCTTAGAGCCCAGTTAATGTCCCAAGAGGTCGTATACTACTTCTCATATATCGCTTTTAAAGGCGGATGTGGAAGTTCAGGTTCAAGGTCTAATTATTGGATTGCCTTAACTGACAAGCGAGTGCTGTATAAGTCCAGAATTCAGGAAGACAACAAGGCCACGTTCGTTGAAAAAGACGGGGTATTGCCATTAGAGAAAGTATCCTTTATGGAAGTATCGGAAAAGAGTCAAGGTGGAGTGTTACTACCGCCTTTTGATGTCCGAAAACTGACGGTAACTTTTGTCCAAGAGTTGACGTGAATCATGACCGCGTGATCATAGCAAACCCTGTTA
>NZ_QGGL01000029.1 GCF_003148565.1 Tumebacillus permanentifrigoris | reverse complement strand
GACCATGAAATCTCTCTCCTCTCGGAGAGACTATTCGTTGGAAGTGGGGAATTTTCAACCGTTTATATTGGAGATTTTACAACCGTTGTCCACACTGACCCACGATAGAATAATGGCATCATGGTGATTGGTAGATTCCAGTTCTTCAATGATTGGGATAAGGACTAACAAGGATTCTTGATGTTTGGCTTGTTGGTAAAGACATTCGGCGTAATGAATTCGTAGAACCAATTTATCCTTCGTTGTAAGTTCTGGGTGACCTTCGACCTCTAAGATATAAGACTCGGCCTCGAACGGTTTGTTTCTCTCCAATAGAACCTCAATGAGCTTAATCCGGCTTACTACCTCCATTCGCTTGTCTTCTTCCTGTAAGAGTTCGTGAACAGGGATCTTGAACGCGGCAGACAGGTTCGTAATCAGTTCAGGAGACGGCCAGTATTTGTCCTTCTCAAGTTTGCTAATCCATCCGTTGGTTACACCACAGAAGTCAGCTAGTTTTTCTTGCGACATTTCACGCTCTGTGCGAAGGCGCTTGACCCTTGCTCCGAGCGTCTCGCTTTTCGTATGTAGTGGGGTACTCATTTGCTCACCTCATTTCAAAACAATCAGAATTATTGTAACACAGTATCGTTAAGTGAACAAAGAGTTCTATTAACTTGATCCTCCTATCTGTAACTAGAGTTGGCGGCAAGAATTGTTCCATGTGACAAATGAAATGTAGACTCATCTCATAAAACAATTTGAGGTGATTCTGTTGAATCCGAATATTCTAGGACAACGCATCAAAGAACTGCGCATGAAAAAAGGGTTGAAACAACAGGAACTATCCGAAGGGATTTGCACACCTAGCATGATCAGTCAGGTAGAGAGTGGAAGAGCACGTCCGTCCCATGACGTCTTGGTCGGGATCGCGGAGCGGCTTGACGTCTCATTGGAGTTTTTGCTGGCGGATGCCAACCTCAACATGAAAGTCTCCAGCAAGTACAAAATGGCACGGGGGTTTATCGCCAGCCGACTTTACCGCACGGCGGCGGAGCTTCTTGAAGAAATCTTGTTAGAGCCGGATGCGAGGACTCCAGCGGTGGAAGTCAAGATCGACCTGGCTGAATGCTTTCTCCACGAGCAGGCTTATGATCAAGCATACTCTCTTTTGCACGAAGTCTTAGAAGAGGTCACCCTGACCAAAGACAAGTATCAACTTGCACGAGCTCTCAAACTTCTCGGTGAGATCGAGTTTGAACTGCAACGGTATGCATTCGCCCTGCGCCATTGGAAACGGGCTGTCGATGCGGTTGAGAAATCGAATGTGAGGAATCGCGTGTTGTTGATCCCGCTCTTGGTGAAGCTTGGGATTTGCTATCAAGCCTTACACTTAGACGAGGAGGCCATTTCCTGCTTCCAACGTGTGGCAAGGCTAAACGACAAAACTACAGATCTAAACTCAATTGCGGATCTGTACATGTATTTGAGCGCGGCTTATCAGAGTACAGGAGATCATTGGAAAGCGGGTAGTTATGCGGAAAGGGCAACCGGCATTCGCGAGGGTTTGGGTGTACTGGCTCTTGGGGAGGATATCCGCTCCATGTACGCCACCTATCTAGATGAAGAAAATGAGATCGAAAAGGAAATCGATGCAGTTCGAAGTTCTCTTTCAAGTCTGGAAGCGGAGGAGAACCCTTCTGAGGTCGGTTCTGTCTATCTGAGGCTGGCGAAATTGTACGAGAAACTGGATCAATATGAATCGGCGCTAGAGGTTTGTAAACATGCGCACCTGTCATTTCCGTCCCTCCATCCAGACCGAACGGAGTTGTATCGTGTCTGGGCATGGGCTGCCTTTCAAAATGGAGATTGGGATCGGGCTGCCGAGCTGGAAGCGAACAGCAAGGAGGGAGAAGTACGTGGAGTCGACGATGGGACAAGCACTACAAGTCGTGATATTGAGATGGGGCAATGAAGACGGGGATGGAGTATCAAACCTAAAGGCGAGCTGTTCTCAAGAAAGTGCGTGAGTTCGGAAGAAGAGCAAGCCAAAGACATGATCATTGCTGAATACAACATCAAAGTCATGAGGAGTTTCACCAGTATTGTGGACTAGTCGATGGTCTTCATCATCGCGCTTTTCCTGTATAAAATGTATTGGAGGGGAGAGCTATCATGTTACGTATTACAAATGTCTTGCTGGTCTTGGTGGCAATTGGTTTGTGCGCACTGTATAACGTTCAGATCGACAGTACCCACTCGCTTTGGACAGATAGTGAGGGGCAATTGGTGAGAATGGATCTTGGATTTTTCTCAGCGACCTTGAGTAGCGCGGCCAAGTCGACCACTTATTATAACTACGGGGCATATCCACTGATTTTGCTGGCGGCAAGCAGCCTCCTTCTGCTGGTCAAAAAGAAATAGACCGCCAAGCCTCCTATACGTCAAAACAGCCCCAACCTGTCTGCACGACCACGAAAAGCGAAGTGCCCGCGCTGAGTAGAAAAAAGACCTTAGTTCGGGATACACCCGACCTAAGGTCTTTTCATCGTCGATGAATGCTCAATCCTCATCCCTACCTCCTCGGCCCCATCTTCGCCCGCTCTTCCTTCAATGACTCCTGAATCTTCTCGATCTCAAACTTCGAGATGCTCGACGTCGCATCGAGCGGCTTGAACTTCGCGCTACCTGACGTCACTTCCACATCAGCCGCAGGCTTTTTCACCAACTCCCACTTGAGCACGATCTCATCCACTTTGTGCTTGGCTATGGCATTCTGGTTGGTGATGCCGAATTCAACATGGAGGTGTTTGTACAGGCTAGGATTCGTCTGCACGATGTGTGCGAGCAAGCGCAGGTTGGACTCGATCGGCATCATCTGCGTGTTCACATCTCGTGAACCGACCACGAGATTCGTTCCATCGGTCTGCCCGCCCAGCGAGGCCGCCTTCACGTGCAGCCACTCCCACTTGGTGCTCGCCGTATCGACTCCCGCCAACATCGCATACGCGGTGGAGTTCGCTCCGCCCATGTTCGAGGCCTGACCATCCCCACGGTCGGCGGCGGGTGGTGTGACACTCCAATTGTGTACTTGTGGCACTTTCAAGTCTTTGATCTTACCCTCCAACTTGGTGAGCGCGTTGCTTCGTGAATCTAGGTTGTCGTACTTGACATTTTTGATCGTCTTGGGCAATGTCGGGTCGCTTGTGCCGTCGTTTACTTTGAGGTGTTCTTTGTAAACCGTGTGTTTGCTGGTCAGGGGGGCACCGCCGATTTGGATGTCTTGGAGCCAGCGCGTGTCTTGTGTATAGCCGTCTTCGTCTTCGTCACTTGCCTCGATGGCGTGGGCGCGGCCTTTGGCGCTGAAGCCTTTTTCACCGAGTGGGTAGATCGCTTCAAGTTCCAGCTTGATCTTGCCGAGTCTGTTGATGTTTTCACGTATGGAATTGAACAGGCTCATCATCGGATTGCGCCCCGCTTGTGTTTTACTGCGCGTGCGGCGCGTCTTTTTGCTGTGCAGTTCCGTTTCATACTTCTCCTGAATGCCCTTGGTATCCATGTCCAACGTGAGGGCGGTCACTTTCATCGCGTTGAAGGTGTTTTTCAGATACTCCAAGTCGGGATGGTCGTCCTCGGCATTGGGATCGAGCGTGGCGCGGACGTGTTCAATATGCGCTTCGATCTCTGTGACTCGCAATTGCCAATCGATGGTGTTGCTGCCGATCGTCTGCTGGAGGTTTTGGAGATATGCATAGTCTGAATCCGGTGCTTTATAGGTCATTCGCGTTTTGAATCCGTTGGTTTTGTCTATTCTACCGCCTTTGCGGTCGCGTTTCACTTTTTTCGGAAGGTGTTTTCGGGGCTTTCCTTTGCCATTGTTATATACTTTCCCACGTTGCACAACAGGTCCGTTTTGATGATGCGCGGCTTTCAACATCTGGAGGGCGGCACGATTTCCAAGGCTCTTTTGCAACTGCAAGATCATGTGCGGTGCAAGTGGGGCAGCATGGGATGGAGTCTGCGGTTGCGAACGGTCGGTGTTGCTCTTGCTCGGCATGGATCGTTGATAGGCCATGTGTGAGGAGCTCCCTTGTCAGTGTGGATATAGGTAACATTGCACAGAAGTTTCTGAGTAGTCAAGGGAGGTTTGTCCATCGGGATGTCGTTCCTGCTATACTAGTGACAAACACCCACGCAGGAGGCACTTCATGTCCAACCAATGGCAATCCTATCTCACGCGCATCGGTGACCAACCGGGCTCCGTGCGCATTGACTTTACATTTACCAACCCGGAGTTCCGCCCGGACTTTCTCACCACGATGCTCTATGTCTGGGTCAAGCTCCAGAATCCCGACACCAACGGACTCACCACCGCAGCAGAGGCGGAGCAACTCGATCCGATCGAAGACGGCCTCGTCGAATTGCTCGGTGCTGAGTACGGGGCTGTGCCGGTCGGGGTCGTCACGACGAGCGGACGTCGCGAGTTTTACTTTTACGCTGAATCGGGTGACAATCTCCATGAAGAACTCGCACCGCTCTTGGCTGCGAACCCAGACTACGCGATCCAATTCGGGGACAAAAGCGACCCGGAGTGGCAGCACTATTTCGGCTACCTCTTCCCGTCGCCAACCGAATACCAGTGGATTATAGACCGCCAGATCGTCACCCAACTCCAAGACCACAACGATCCGCTCACCCCGCGCCCTGTGCAACATTGGCTCTATTTCCGCACCCCCGAATCTCGGGAGCAGGTCAAGCAACAACTGCTCAGCCAAGGCTTCACGCTCGACAGCGAACCTGATGGGGAGCAGGCATATGGCCTCGTCGTCATCCGAACGGACGCCGTGGATCTCCCGTCGATCCATGAGGTCACCGTCGCACTCACGCAGCTCGCCTCCGCGCATGAAGGGCAGTACGACGGCTGGGAAACACAAGTGATCTCAAGCTAGTTGTTGTCGTGACGTAGGACTTTCCAATCAAGAGGTGAAGAGGATGAAAAAACGTTGGTGGCTCGCTGGAACAGCAATTCTTGTGTTGCTTGGGGGTGGCTATGCACTCAAGCAATACGCCACTGCCAAAATCGGGGATCAGGTCGTCCAGATGATCAACGAGCCGGATGTGCAAAAGGCAATCGACAACGCGATTGCCCAAGGGAACCTACAAGAGCTCCCTCTAGACCTCACCACCGAAATAGGCACCTCCACAGAAACACCGTCAGAAGCTGCAACCGCTACACCATCGGCACAAGTTGAAGGACAACCTGAGGGCAGTTCGGACATGCCGAACACCGTGCAAGGAAGTGCGGGTGCGGAGTCGAATGCGCCAAACGCTTCCTTAAAAAGTCGCGAAGATGCGGTGGCCTATGCACAGTCCAAATTTTCAGCTACAGAGATCGCGAGCTACCTGTCCGCTTATCAAAACAAGGCGCAACTCTCCAGTGCGGAGAAAGCCTCGATCAAAGCGGAGATCCTGTCTCATTTTTCCGCAGCCGAATTGAGAGCGTTGCAAGAGGCCGCAAAAAACTAAGCGTAGCAGAGAGACTACCTTCTGATGATTCTGAGGGTAGTCTCTTTTTGGTAGGCAAACGAAGTTCCGTTCTGACTCTTCGGACGTTATAATAGAGAGCAGCAATCAGTCCTAGATAATAGGAGGCTCGTTACTCCGTGAATCTTCGCAAACCATTCTCGATCTTCCTCATCTTTCTCGCCTCGACGTGGGTGCTCCATACGATTACGAGCAACCTCATCGTCGACCCGCAGTTGGACAAGTTTCTCGTTCACAAGCTGCTCAGCGAGGACTTCAACCAAGCGCTGTGGCTCACGAATCTACGTATTCACATCGTGACCGCCTGTCTCGTCCTGATCACTGGGTTGCTCGGTTTCTCCGGTCGGATTTTGACCCGGAGCAAGGGGTTCCATCGGATCAACGGACAGCTCTACATCGCCTCCGTCTTTCTCGCAGCTCTCAGCTCGCTCTACCTGATCGCAGATGCGACGGGCGGGATCTATAGCATCATCGGGTTCATGTGTTTGGAACTCATCTGGCTGTACGCGACGGCACGCGCCTATACGACGATCCGTCAGGGAGATGTGCAGGGACATCGCCGTTGGATGATTCGCAGTTTCGCCTTGACGTTCTCCAACACCACGATCCACCTCTACCTCGGGCTCTTGCACTACCTGCTAGGTCTTGACTACACGCTGGCGTACATCATCGCCGTCTGGGCGAGCTGGTCGGTCAACCTGACTGCGGCGGAGATCGTGCTGCGCAAACGCTCGCCACTACCCTACCCTGTGCAGGGGGAGGAGGTCACACGTCGATGATCCACATCGGACTCACTGGCTGGAACGATCACCATCCGACTGTGATCTCCGCCGGCCATTCCAACAAACTTCAAGCCTACAGCGCCCACTTTCCGCTCGTGGAAGTGGATAGCTCGTTTTACGCGATGCAACCCATTCGCAACTATGAAAAATGGTCGCGCGTGACGCCGACCGATTTTCGCTTCGTGATCAAAGCCTACCAAGGCATGACCGGGCACCAGCGCGGGGAGAGCCCGTTTGCAACCAAGCGGGAGATGTTCGCCGCGTTTCTGCATTCGATCACACCTGTGGTTGACGCCGCCAAGCTCAAGATGGTGCTGTTCCAGTACCCGCCGTGGTTTGATTGCAACCGCCAGAACGTCGATGTCCTGCGCTACACCAAGGAAAAAATGGGCGACCTCCCCGTCGCCCTCGAGTTCCGGCACCAATCGTGGTTCACGCCAGAGATGCGGGAGAAGACGTTGCACTTCATGGTTCAGGAGGGCTGGATTCACAGCATCGCCGATGAGCCGCAGGTCGATCCAGGTTCTGTCCCCATCGTCCCGCATGCCACCAACCCAGAACTCACGCTGATCCGCTTCCACGGTCGCAACCGCCAAGCATGGCTGGGTCCGGGCGGTGAGAACTGGCGTGAGACGCGCTATCTCTACCAGTACAGCATGGATGAACTCAGCGAATGGGCGGCGCGCATCCGCGAGCTCGAGCAGTCCTCGAAGGAAGTCTGCATCCTCTTCAACAACAACTCCGGCGGTCACGCGGCTGGCAATGCCAAGCAACTCGCCGAACTGCTCGATGTGGAATATCACGGGGAACCGCCAGGGCAGATCTCGCTATTCAACCTCTAATTCGATGGAAAAAGGACATGGCCACTAGGGGCATGTCCTTTTTTTACGTCCGTGGTTGGGCATTGCGCAAGAGGTTGGTATCGTAATTAATACCGAGATAAATGCAAGTGGAAGCTGTTTTTATTCTCATGATTGCTTAGTATTTATTGTATCTATTTCCTGAATATCCTATAATAAGTAGGGCTATTGACTCATTAAGTGCCTAGCGAAAGTCACAGTTAGTATGGGGTAAAACCGAAGCATGTCCTTGGACCTAGTCCATTAAGCCTGGTTTTATGTAAGAGCAACGGGGGAGTGAGACACACAGCTATGTCCGTTTTACGACAACGAACGAGTCAACGCACCAAAAAACTGCTGGTCGCCGGGGCGATCGGGGCCTTGGGCATGGGGGTCCTGTCGTCTGGGGTGTTCGCGTTTAGCATCGTACACATGCAGAATTCCAATGCCGAACGTGAGCGTGAGTACCAAAAGACGATCCAAGAAAACCAACAGATGCTCCAAAAAGAACAACAAACAAAAAAGAAAGTCTACGTCGCCAGCAAGGATATCGAAGTCGGCACATCAATCAATGCCTCCGATCTGGTTGCGGTTGATGTGACCAAAGACGCGGTACCCGATGACACCCTCAACGAGAGCAACGGCGCGGCTGGGAAATATGCGAAGATCACGATCAAGAAAAACACCCCCCTGACCAAAGCCATGCTCTATGACGAAGGCGTTACCCCTGACGATATTCGCGCACAGGAATTTCGTCTGATCCTCCTGCCCAGCGACCTCAAAATCAATCAGTTCCTCGACGTGCGGATCAAGTTCCCGACCGGTCAGGATTACATCACGCTCGCCAAGAAAAAGGTCAAGCAGCTCCAAGAAGGCACCGTCTGGTTCGACATGAATGAGAAGGAGATTCAGATGTTCTCCAGTGCGATCGTCGATGCCTACCAATCTGGAGCCACGATCTACGCACTGTCCTACGTCGATCCCTTCGTGCAGGAAAAATCGATCGTCGACTACCCGGTCAACGCAATGGTGCGCACGCGCATCCTCGCCGATCCGAATATCCTGTCGGAAGCCAAGCGCGGTCTGGAAGAGATCGCCCGCCTGAACTTGGAATACAACCTGCGCGACCACGGCACTGGCGGCACCGCACCGACGCTTGGCAAAATCGACTTCAACGGAGCACCGATGAACACCAGTCTCTATCCAGGAGCGGGCGGTGCAACTCGCCCGAGCACAAGCAACTCGAATGCTACAGCTCCCAAAACTGGTGTGCAGGACAGTGTGGCCGCCCCTCGCACAGATCGACCGGCCGTCGCCGCACCGAGCGCCAGCGCGCCGAACGCATCGCCCGATTCGCAGAAATCGATTTTCGAAAGCAACATCGACCACGTGGTGTCGCCGTAGGGAAGGAGGCCAACCAACTTGAAAAAAATGATGTTTGCCGGCGCCTGTGACAAGAGCGACCTCGTGCTCTACATCGGCAAGCTGCTGGCAATTGCAGACCAGAAAACTCTCGTCATCGATGCCACGCAGGAGCAGATCTACCGCTACTCGGTGCCGCGCATCGACGCGGACTACCCGATCACGGAGTTCGAGGGCTTCGATGTCGCGAACGGCTTTTATTGCTTGGGCGATTTGCAAACGTACATGGAGGAACAGCAGGAGCGTTTCGATGCGTATGACTGCGTGCTGATCGACACCGACCGCACCGACTCGGTCGCGCAGTGGGGAGATGTCCAGCATTACACGCTGGTCACCACTTACGACAAGCGCACGATCCGAAAAAACCAAGCCTTGATTGAAGCGATCTTTTTCCCGCGCACCGATACGGAAACCGAAGTGCTGTTCCAAAAAGTCATCCTGCGCGAAGTCGATTGCCAGATCAACGAGGAGTATGTGGAATCGACGATTTCCGAATATCCGATCCGCTGGTCCGAACCGTCGTACCCGGTGTTTTTTGACGATGTGGACTATGCGGTGAAGATCGAGAATCAATTCAACGAACGCTTGGCGATGAAGCGTCTATCCAAGCCGTTCAAACAGGGAATTCAAGACCTCGCCCTGCTCCTCTCCGGTCTGCCCGAATCCGACCTCAAGAAAGCACTCAAACAGGCAGAGAGGAGCAAGTGATATGGGACAAGTCGCATTTTGGGGCAACGCGCACGGGCAGGTCGCCACGACAGCCAACGTCGTCGCCTCCGCCACGGTGATCGGTCTGGAGTACGCCTTGCGCACACTGGTCGCACACACGCACTGGTCACGCTCGACGCTGGAGTCTGCGTTTTTGAAACACTACGAAGGTCGCGATGATTCGATGCTGAATTTTGCCGACACCGGTCTCGACGCACTGGAACGGCTCGCCCGCAGCGGGCGCTTGACGCCCGAGATCATCCAAGACTACACCAATCCGGTGCTCAAGGATCGCCTGGACCTGTTGGCTGGGACAACCAAGCCGGATGAGTCGATGTTTGAAGCGATCAATGAAGTTTTGCGCTCGATTTTCTATGCGGCGAACAAGTTTTACGACTTGACGCTGCTCGACTTGAACTCTGGGCAGCAGAACCAACTCTCGATGACGATGTTAGAAGGGTCCGACCTGATCGTCGTCAATCTCAACCAAAACATCAACCTGTTGGAGCGCTTTTTCTCCAAGGAAGACTGGCCGGATGTGCTCAACGAGAAGCCATTCATCATCGTGCTCGGCTCCTACGATCCACAGTCGAAGTACTCCGCGCAGAATATCGCGCGTCGCTTCCGCTACAAGGGCCCGATCTACACGGTGCCGTACTGCACCGATTTCCTCGACGCGCTGAACGATCGCAAAGTCTTGGACTTTTTCCTGCGCAACCGCAGTGTGACCAAACAACATGACAACTACTTCTTCATGCAGGAGATTCGCCGCCTCGCGAGCGCAATCGTGGACCGACTCGGTCTCGACCTGGCGATGGACGAGTGAGGAGGGGGAACTGATGTCTTTCTTTTGGCTCAACACCATCCTCATCGCTGCCGTCGTGCTGCTCCTCGGGGTGTTCCTGTTCTTCAAATTGACCGACAAAAAAGACGTACCTGACAAAAAAGTGACCGACGAGCGCAAGTACAACCTCGACGCGATGACCGAGTACGTCAAGCGGACGCTGCACGAGATGACGAACAGCAATCTCTACGACCTCGGACTCTCCGCCGAAGAGTTCAAGCGCCGCAAAAACAAGCGCAACGAACTGAAAAAAGCCCTCAAGGGCTGTACCAGCGGAGATGTCAATGACAAGAACTACGTGAAATTTTTCATCTTTGACCTGCTTTTGAAATCATATGGACTCAATGATACGAACATCAACCTCGTGATCTCGTTTGAAGATCGGCATCGCCTCAGTGCGCAGGACAAGTTCGACATCCTGCTCTACCATTTCAAGAAAAAGCACGGCTTTGCTGCGTTTTCTGAGCTGATCGAAAAGTATGACCTCGACCGCACCAAGCATGTGATCGAGGAAGGCAAGACCCCGTCGTACATCATCACCGCGCAAGAGATCGAGATGATTTTCAAAAAGGAAGTTCGCCACCTGCTGTTCGAGGACAAGCTGCACATCATCGTGCAACGGATCTACCAGACGTACAAAGGGTTCTCCGTAATCGATGAATTGCGTGACATGAACATCGACGGCATCTCGGGTGGGGTGTCTGGTCTCCCGGCCTCGTTCGTCCAGCAGTCCGGCGAGTTCCAGCTCTACGCCCAGCAGATGCAGAAGCCGATCCCGAAAGCCTACGACTCGATCTGGGTCTTTTACAAGGGGAAGTCGATCCATCTGCAATGCATTTCGTTCGGCTCTGATCTCGAACTCAAGCGCGTCTGTCAGAACATCTACAAGTACAACAACCCCGGCCAGCTCTCCGAGTCGAACGGGTTTAAAGTCAATGAGATGAAGGACGGCTCGCGGGTCGTCGTCGTCCGTCCGAACTTTGCCGAATCGTGGGCGTTTTTTGTTCGGAAATTTGACGTGCCGAATGCCACGCTTCACCAGTTGATCCGCGATCCAGGGGCAGAGCTCGCGATCAACTTGATCCAGTATCTCGTCAAAGGCTGTCGGATCACTTCGGTCTCCGGGTCGCAAGGCTCCGGGAAAACCACGTTGTTGATGGCGATGGTCAAGTATATCAACGCCGCGTTCAACATCCGTGTGCAGGAGATGGCGTTCGAATTGCATCTGCGCAAAATCTACACGGAGCGCAACATCCTGTCGTTCCGCGAGACCGATACGATCTCTGGACAAGCTGGCCTCGACGTGCAGAAGAAAACGGATGGTACGGTCAACATCTTGGGGGAGGTTGCGACTGACCCTGTTGCCGCGTGGATGATCCAGATGTCGCAGGTGGCCTCGCTGTTCACGCTGTTCACGCACCATGCCAAAACGTTCCGCGATCTCGTGTTCTCGTTGCGCAACTCGCTTTTGAAAACCGGCATGTTCAACAACGAGACGATCGCCGAACAACAGGTGGTCCAAGTGATCAACTTTGACATCCACCTCAAGCGTGATTTTGACGGCCGGCGCTACATCGAGCGCATCACCGAATGTGTGCCGCTCGACTACCAGCACTTGCCGTATCCAGAGGATTACAAGACGGCCGACACGCTGGAGGAAAAACTCGACCGCTTCATGAACACGGCGACCGAGTACTTCAAGCGTACCACCGACCGCCAATGGTTTGAGTCGCGCAACATCGTCGAATACCGAAACGGGGAGTATGTCGCCGTCCATCCGCTCTCGGAGCGCAATCTGAGCGAGATGTGCGAACACATGTCGGAAACGGACGCTACGGCGTTCCGCGACTTCCTCCACGAGCATTGGAGGGAGCCTGTTGAGTCTTAATGCACTCCTGTATACGATTCTCGGGATCTCGCTAGGCGGCTTTTTCATCCTCCTGATCGCGGTTCAGATTCTGAAACGGCGGCAGGGGCAGTCGATCCACTACGGAGCGCAAAAGCGTTTCAACGATCTGATCGAGTCATCGCCGAACAAGACCCGGCAACGTCTGGTCAACTTTTACCAAAAGTCGTATGTGCTGTTCGCGCGGACGCCGTTTCTCGATACCTACACCGCCAAGATTCGCAACCGCTTGTCCACAATCCACACCTACGACGAATTCACGATGCGCAAGGAGACGATGAAGATCGTCTACCTGACGCTTGGGATCTTGCTGGTCGGTGTTGTGTTGCTGGTGAGCCTCAACCACGACCTGACTTTTCTCGCGATGGTGTTGGTCGCCGTGATCGTGATCAACGGCATGCTGATCGATACGTTTGTCGGACGGGTGGAGGATCGCTTGTTGAAGCAACTCGCACACCTGATGACCGATGTACGGCACTATTACCACCAGCATGGCATGGTTGAGGAAGCAATTTACGAAGCCGGACAAGTTTCCAAGTATGAAGCGCAGCTGCATGCAGAACGCATCTACGAGGTGTTGACCGCCAACGACCCGCAGGAGGAATTGGAGACCTACTACGAAGTGGCTCCGTCGCGGTTTCTCAAAGCGTTCGCGGGCATCTCGTTTCTCGTGAAGGAGTTTGGGGACAAAGTTGTCAACAACGGTTCGATGTACCTGAACTCGTTGAGCCGTCTGACGCAGGAGATCAATTTGGAGATTCTGCGTCGCGACCGCTTGCGTTACTTGTTCAGCGGGTTGACGGTGATCGCGCTGGCCCCGATTTTTTTCACCAAACCGATTGAAGTGTGGGCGCGCGGGCACTTCCCGGCGATGGATGACTTCTACAACGGGAAGTTCGGGTTCTGCACCAAGATGCTGATTTTTGCCGTGATCATGCTCTCGTATATCATCCTGCGCAAGATGCAGGAGAACGACGAAGGCAAGTACGCGAACAAAGTCAATCGCCGCAAGTGGGAAAAAAGGGTCTACGAAATCCCCGCGATCGCGTGGATCGTCGACCGGTTGACACCCGGTGCGCACACCAAGCAACACTTCCGGTTGGAGCGGCTTTTAAAAGACACCTCCTCACCGCTGACGATTGAATGGTTGTATCTACAGCGCATCGTCCTGTGTGTGGCGAGTTTCGTGATCGTGCTGGGAACCGTACTTTACATGCACCATGTCTCCAAGCAGAACATCCTCTATGCGCCGACCAAGAGCACGACGATTTTCGGCAAGGCGTCGGCGGAGGAGGAGAAAAAAGCGCAGGCGATCACCAACTCCGACCGCAAAATCATCGAGAGTGTGCGCGAGGAGCAAGACCCGATCAAGCGCAAGGAAGCGATCAGGGGTGCCGTGACGGTCAAGGCGGGTCGAGATGCGTCAAAGGAAGCGATCAACAAGGATGCGGCGCGAGTGCTGGGTAAACTCAACACGCTGGAGACAGAGTATTTCAAGTGGTGGGAATTGGTGGTCGCCATCGGTGTGGCGACGATCGGCTATTACTTGCCGTACTTGATGATCGAGTTCCGACGAAGGTTGCGCGAGATGGACATGCAGAATGAAGTGGACCAGTACCACACGATCATCGCGATGCTCTGCGAGTTTGAGCGGATCTCCGTCGAGGACATCCTCGAATGGATGGAACGCTTCGCTGTGGTGTTCCGCCAACCGTTGCAAGTCTGCCTGATGGACTACGAGGCAGGAGCGGAACGGGCGTTGGAGCAGTTGAAGGAGGAAGCCCCGTTCGTGCCCTTTGTACGCACGATTGAGCGGCTGCTGGTCGCGGTGGAGAAGATCCCGATTCGCCAAGCATTCGATGATTTGGAGACGGAACGGGTCTACTACCAAGAACAGCGCAAGGAGCAGTATGAGCGGATCATTCTTGAAAAAGCGGGCTGGGGCAAGATGATCGGCTTCGTGCCGATGTATGCCTTGGTGTTCCTGTACTTGGTCATCCCATTGATTCTGATGTCGATGAACCAGATGAGCACCTATTTCAACCAGATCCAGACGATTCAGTAACACAAGGGGGTCTTCCTAACATGGGTAATGCACAGAAAGCCTTGGTGATGGCGGCGGGTATCTTTCTCGCCATCGCCTTGATCACGATCGGTGTCGTCATGTTCATCTCGGCACAGGAGGCGACCAAGACGGCGCAGGAGAATTTCTCCTCGATTCAAAATGAACTGTCGAGCACGTCGTTTACGGTGTATGACAACACGATCATCTCAGGTTCGCAGGTGATCAATGCGCTGAATAAATTCAACAAAACCAAAGAGTTCGGGATTCGTGTGGTCACGAATGAGGATCTCGCCGGCACATGGTACGGGGACATCATCGACGCGCAAAACCCGGCGAGTACGACGTACGGAGATGTGGCCTACCGCGTAACGGGGTCTGAAATTCGCCAACCGGATGGCACTACCCTGGTCTCGGGTGCGACAGGCTATTCAGGCACAGTCGCCCAATCGCTGGTCAGCCAAGCGTCGCTCGAATCCTCGAATCGCTACGTCAACACGGCAGGCAAGTTCCATGCGACGGTCGTCCGTGACTCTTCGAATGTGATTCATGGACTCCTGTTCGACCAGACGAACTAAGCATGGAGAGCACGACGCGCAACCTGTTGTTCCTAAGCGTCGCGATCATCCTGTTTCTCACGGCGCTTACCACGGGCTACTCCCTGTTCACCAACGTCTCACAGGCCTTGGATCAAACGTATGAGACCAATCAAGGTCTCGATCGCAATCAGAGTTTGACGCTTAAAGTACCTTCGCAGGATGATCGTGTGTCAGGGTCGGTTGTCCTGCAAAGTATCTATCAAATTCCGTCTAGCAAGGTGGACATCTACGTAGACGGTGTGCCGTACCTGCAAAGCAACTTTGACATCGATGCCCTCGTGGTCACGCAGATCGACCCTGGCCGGAAGTTTGCCCCTGCGTATGTGCGTGACCATTCAGGCGTGTTGACGTCCGTTCGCTACACGACCCTGCCTTAGGAGGAGGACCGAGAATGAACACCATCGCCAAAGCATTCGCCCTGATTCTCGCCATCCTGCTCCTCTACATCTATCCGATGTCTGAAGGGTTCGAGCGACAGGATGACATCTCGTACATGGTCGCGTTGAAATCGGTCACCAGTTTCACCGATGCCGTTCGCAACAAGGGGTACATCACCCCGCAGATGTACAACGATTTTTTTGACGAACTGCAAAAAACGGGCAATACCTTCGAGGTGCAGATGATGCACCAGCACAAGCGGTACGACCCGGATTATACAGACACGACCCCTTCCAGTCCGACCCCGACCTTCAAGGGGACGTACACGGTCAACTATGAGGAGTTCTATTCGCAACAGATCATGGAGCGACTGTTCCCAGATAACAATCGGGGGCTTGAGGACCCGACTCGTCGCTACCTGCTGCAGGCAGGCGACTTTTTCAAAGTCACGGTCGTGAACACCAACAAGACATCCGCATCGTTGATGCGGGACTTTTTGAACAATGGAACCTCACAGACAGAGAAGATTGTGATCCCGTATGGTGGGATGGTCCTCAACGAGGATTACTAGAAAACCACACAAGAGAAAAGGGGTAAGACAATGGGGAATGCACAGAAGGCCTTGGTCATGGCAGCAGGTATTTTTCTCGCCATCGCCTTGATTACGATCGCGGTCGTCATGTTCGTCTCGGCACAGGAAGCAACGAAGACCGCACAGGAGAACTTCTCGAACATTCAAAATGAGCTGTCCAGCACTTCGTTCACCGTCTATGACAACACCACCATTTCTGGCTCGCAGGTCGTAAATGCCCTGCGCAAGTTCGACAATCGTCAGCAGTTTGGCATTCGGGTGTACACGGGCCGCAACAAAGCGACGGGTGGTACGTGGTACAACCACGTGGTGGATAATTCTGGCAATGTCACGGCGGGTGCCGTCACTGCACTGGACAATGCGAGCAACCAAGCGCTTGACACCTATATCAACCCGTCCGGTCGTTTCACCGCGACGATTATTCGTGATGGCAACAACGTGGTCCACGCGCTGCAGTTCGTTCAAAACTAACGAACTCGACACCATCGCTCCCTCTCTGAGGGAGCGTACCTTTTATATAGGAAGCAACAGGAGGGAGTGACGCATCATGAAGCTTACGAACTTTGCCGTTGTCGCTGTGTTGCTCCTGTTGCCGCTGTTTGTCTTCAACAATTGGCATGTCCTCGGGCAGAAGGAAGCGCTCCACCTCGAAACCCGCTACAACGCCGCGATCACTTCTGCGGTGCAGGATGGAGCCCAGGCGTTGACGTTTAACGAGAAGCCGGAATTCGAAGCGGGATACGGTTCCGTCAAAAAGTACCGCGCCAACAAAGAGGCGGCACTGGACACCTTTTTGCACACGCTGTATCTGAACTTCAATGCGGAGGATGCGGTGACGCAAGGGACGCTGATGAAGTATATCCCGCTCGTCGCCGTCGTCGACTTTGATGGGTATTACTTGTACGAGCCGAAGCCGTACTTCAATGGGACGGAGACGGAGTACCGACACGTTTTTTCGGAGAAAAAGCCGTACGTCTACCTCGATGCAGATGGGAACAACATCGGCTTCACCCTCGACGATACGGTGCAAGTCTATGACCGTGCCCACAATCGTTGGGAGGAAGGCAGACTCGAAGATGTGGAGAAGAAACTGAACCGGGAGTATTACGTGGACAGTCAAAACGCTTTGTTGAGCCCAGCGATGCACGAGTGGGTGTTGCAGCGCCAAGCGGGCAACAACCTTTTTGACAACATCAGGCGCACGACGATCATCCAAGCCTTGCAACAGGACGTGGAGACGGAGATCAACCGCTACAATACGTACTCGCAGCAGCAGGGGATCACGTACACGTTCACGCTCCCGACGATTGACCAAGAGCAATGGAACAACACGGTGGATGACATCGGCCTGCTCGCCTTCATCCAAGGGATTCCGATGGGCGACAAGACCTACAACAACTATGCGCTCGGTGGTTCGCGGATCGTGAAGCGAGAGGCGCTGGTCGGGGTCCGGGAGGTGATCACCCGGAATCCAGATGGCACGGTGGTCTATGGCAATCGGATGTACTCCTTCCGGGAGAGCTGCCTGCCTCAGTTTGACATGACGAATTACGACCGTACCGAGACGTTCACCACAGAGAAGGAGGCGGCGAGCAAGGGGTATCGACCTTGGGATTGCAAGTAAAGGGAACTGGCTAGTAAGATAAAGGTGGAAGATTTAAGAATATGGAGGTAGTTTGCGATGATGAAAAAGAAATGGATGGGACTGCTCGCAGTTACACTGGCACTGACCACCGCAGGACTTTCTCCAGCAGCACTGGCGGCCGGAAAGTACAAGGACGTCACCGCAGACGCATGGTTCGCCCCGGCGCTGGATAGTTTTTCGTCGGTGGGTTTGATCAGTGGATACCCGGATGGGACGTTTCAAGCGGATAATACGGTTACGCGTGCAGAGTTCATCACGATCCTCTACAACATCATGGATCGCCCTGCTGTAGAGGGGGTCACGACGGGGTTCTCGGACGTAGAAGGGACTTGGTTTGAGAAACAAGTCAAGTACGCGGTGCAGGCCAAGCTGTTTGATAATGTAGCGTGGAGTGGCAAGTTCGATGCGGATCAGCCGGTGAATCGTGGGGAAGCGGCTGTGCTGATCTGGAATCTGATTGGCGATGACTCCTTCCGTAATATCACACCAGATGACCGGATTTTCCCGAATTACTTTGTATTTGACACCAAGGCGAACATGCCGTTTACCGATGCGTTGGACGCACCGCGGTTTACAAAATACGATGTGGCACAACTGTATACCCGAGGTGTGGTACATGGGTTCCCGGATAACACGTATCGTTATGGACAATCGATTACACGCGCAGAAGCAACGCTGTTGTTGCAGACCGCATTGAAAAAAGTGGAGTATCCAAAGATTGCCCCACCTGTTGTGTACAACGCGACGACGAACGTGAATAATCTGATCGATCTCGGGGACGGGACGTACTCTTTTGGGAATATTTATCTCGATAAATACAAGCGTGGTGGGCGAACAGAGGAGCAGATCATCACTGATACCCGCAAGTTCCTGAACGCCAGAGTGATTCCTAGTGGAAACAAAGTGACAGTAAAGGTTCCTGATACAGGCACGGATGACGTCTGGTGGACGATTGGGACCTATAATGGACGTGGAGCCTATCAAGAGACATTCAGTAACGATGGTGCCGTTAATGTTGAGATGTTTAGTCGCATCAATGCACAAGTCTTAGTTGAGGCTTATCTTGTCTATCGTGATGGAACTTGGAAAGCCGAGTACCATTTCACTACGAAATAAAAAAGAAGGTTGCTTGTATGAAGAGACTACTGATGTTCCTTGTATTTCTCACAGCCTGCCTAGTAATTGTCATGAATCCAAACGAAGCATCAGCTACTTCCGTTACACTGAATCCAATGTTTCCGAACGGATATGACGGTTGGAACTTAGGGGCTAGACCGTATCATATCGACCTCAAGTCACCACAAAGTGACGGTATGGTTGTAGGCATTTCAGACGTACAGTATGTTGGAGATTCCGATGGTACCAAATTACATTGGGATGGTTCACTATTTGGACAGACTGTCACCAAGGATATCCATTACGTCTACGCACATGCAGTGTTCCCCAATGGTAAGACTGGCAGGCTACTGCATTATTCCGAAGACAATCTTTCGGCAGACAATGGGTATGTGCTGATTGCGGAACAGAACATGGATGACTGGATCAGTGCAGCAGGTGGGAATCCAGAGTTTGCTAAATATAAGATTCAAGGAGAGACGGGGACAGTTACGTTAGGCTACAGCGAGGCGCAGAGATTTGGCGGCCCAGGAGGGAATTTTCGAATCGTCCCGCTCAACGTCCTCATGTCCTACTGCGGGGCAGGTTTCCGGTATTTTAATCGAGCACCTGGCTTGCAATACATTGCCGAAAACCAAAACGCGTTCCCACTGTTCTCCGTTTACCCCACACCGCCTCCGCAAAGTGCGATCTCACTGAGCAGGACGCAAGTGGAGGCAGGGGAATCGCTGACCGTCAACCGCACGGCCAAAATGTTCGCTGACTACACACGAGCCCACTACGAGTACGTTTTCGTAAACGGACCTAACGAACTCCCTGCGAACCAACAGATCAAGACCAACTTGATCGGCAAAGGACCAGACTTTCCGTTGCTTCCGATGGACAGTGGGAGTGGCGCGAAGATCTTCGATTGCGGAGCACAATTCTGTGACGGGTCCGCCGATCCCAACAACCCGAACATTTTCAAAGAAACCATTGAACTGAAAACCGAAAACATATGGCAACCCGGCACCTACACCGTCCACTTTCTCCTCTACGACGGGGTAGACCGCAAATCCAGCAGCGGCTCCAATGGGGAAGTCACGGCTACATTTGTACTCAGCAATCTCCCGACACCACCGGAAGCAGGTCCGCTGGAAGGAGACGACATCGACCCTGACGCAACCGGGATCGTCCAAGGCAACTCCGGCTACAATGGCGAGCCGTTCGATGTCACCCAAGGCATCCCGTCCTCAGAAGTCATGTACGCCCGCGTGATCGGTCAGGAGTACCTCTACCGCTATCGGTTCAAACAAAAAGCCGACCAGAAAAAGTGGACGTTCCATTACTCAATCACCTACATCATCCCGCCCAAAGACCCCGAGCCGGGGCCAGATGGCACCACACCACCGCCAGAGCCACCGGAAGAAGTGCCCAAGGACGAGACGATCCTCGTCAAACGAAACTATTCCTACTGGTACATCGACCAGCTCGAAGTCTACAAGATCCAAAACGCCACCGTCCTCAACTATGCGCTAGGCCCGCAACAAAAAGTGCTGCTCAGCCCCATCCCCGCCTACACGGTCTCGATGAACGCGATCCAGTACGGAGATGAGAACCAGCATCTCATCATGAGTTCGCTCTCCACAACCGCGACCAACGAACGCCCCCAAGGCACCAAAACGTTGCCCCAAGGCGCCACACCGCCCGCCGATGAGGGTTGGAAAGCCAAAGCCGAACAGGAGATCCCCGAGATCACCTCCAAAAATGACAAGCTCGTCCTCACCGTCAACGGAACCTCTGTCACCTATATGGACGACAAACCTGCCAAGTGGCCGGCCACAACCCCGGAACCGATCGCGATCCCAGATGCCGCACCCAGCCAGTCCAACGTGCTCTATGAGGGGAACATCGTGATCCCGCGCACGCTGGCCAACGCCAGCCACACCGGCATCACGGGCACGATCTCCTACACGAAGGTCGCAGGCAGCTTGAGTGAGACGATTCCGACGAGCCATACCATCTCCGGGTTTGACTGGGTGACCGTCCATACGCCGGTCGTCAACACCTCCGACTCGGAAGACGATGACGCGCACAACCAGATGACCCACGCCACACCGCAACTGAACTCGTTCATCCTCGATCGCCCGTTCACTGTCTACATGCCTACCACAGGCCCGCATCTGAGCATCCCCGGCTACCGCAATCGGGATTATCTCGTCTACACCGCGAAGCGACAGGTGCGATTCCCGTTCGATGTGTTTGAAGCGGATGGAAAAACGCTGGAGCCCGCCGGCCAGTGGGTGGACGTCGATGCGGATGCCAAAACCTTCAAGATGCCAGTCTGGGTGGAGGAGGGCAAGTACACCGTCGAATTCCGAGAAGTGGCGATCAATGCCGCGAGCAACGACGCCCCGCGACAGACGGGTGCCAACACCAACCTCAACAATTACGTCGCCTACAAGACGATCCCCGTCGAAGTCATCGGACGCCTCTATGACTTCCGGGTAACAGACATCGCCGATTACAACTGGCAGTACGTCTTCCGGCAAAAAGACGGCGTATCGCCATCCGGTGCCAAGTACTGGATCGGATATCAAGACATCGATGGGGCCAAACGCGGCAACCCCGCGCCATTCAAACTCCCGATCCTGCCGGGCAGCTCGCCACTTAAAGGCTACGACAATGTTGCGGTGAAGACGGGCTATCACTTCAAGTTCGAATTGAAAACCAAGGGCAACATGTACAGCATCGACGACGGAATTCGCATCACCCCGCGCTTTTACTACGTGAACCGCGACGGCACAGGCCGGGTGGAAGTCGATCTCTACTATCGAACCAACGACCAGCAGTTTGTGCAGGTTGGCTCCACGGCTGACCAAGTCCAGCGCTATGTCGTGCTCGCCGATCCGTTGCGCAACGTCAACCCTGTCTCGATCAGCGATTCGGCCAAATACATGTACGATCACTACTTCACCGCGGCGTACAAGGCCACGACCAGCCAAGCGCTCTACGTGGACAAGTACCTCCGCGCCGCTGGGCAAAAGCAAGTCGTCGGCAACTTTTCTCTGCTGATGCTGACAGCGATGCAGCGCACGTTCGACCCGCCGAGCCAGTATTACAGCACAGCAACGGTCGACGCCGCACGTCAATTCGCCTCCGTCCAGCACTGGTACGGCGACTATTCACTCCCCGCCGCACCCTACGCGGTGAAAAAAGGCACCCCGCTGTACCAGCAAGGTGCCTTGAATGACTCATCCAATGTGTTTCTGCGCGACGGCTACCTGATCGTCAACTTCAACATCGAGAGCATCCGTCACCAAGACGTGAACAATCCGTACCTCCAGTACATCTACGGCGACACAGAAAACCAATGGCGCATGGAAGGCTTCACCCCCACTGCGAGCGATCCTGCAGGTCACAGTTTCCCGCTCTACGATGGCGACGTGGTGTTCTACCATGCGGACAAGTCTTCACGGGACGACTTCGACGCTGGCGTACCGCACTAGAAAAAAAGCTCGCAGCCACGTTGGTCAAGACCCCATTTTGTAGACAGTGAAAAAAGACCCTAAGCCGCAAGCTGGCGCCTGTATTCGACAGGCGTCAGCTTGTTTAGTTTAAGTTG
>NZ_QGGL01000028.1 GCF_003148565.1 Tumebacillus permanentifrigoris | reverse complement strand
TATGTCTTTCGAATGTTTCCCATAAATGAAAAACCCCCTTCAAATAGATAGTAGGGGGCTTTCTTCCTACTGTCTACTTGAAGGGGATCATATCATAGACCCCTTGCGTTTAAATAGCAAGCCAAAAATCGGTCCCTCCGCTGGAATTACCCAGATCAGGTTAAACGGTCGATGGTAGAATTCCCATCCTCTCAGCCTGGTCCAACCAAGCTCCCGTGCATCTGAAGTTGTCACAGACAATGTAACGCACTTGGAAAAAAACCGCAAGCCTTATCGCCGCGGTTTTATTCGTGCATGTTCATCTGGTGCATGTCCATCCCTTGCATCTCATGCGAGGCCATGTTCCCACCGCAACCCGTAAACGTTGCAGAGACGACGACCAACAACGCTGCAAAAACCAAATTTCGAAGTTTCAACATAGTGTCCGAACACCTCCATACGCTATTATATCATGATGTCGAGGGTTTCCATGCGAGCAACGCCAAAAAATCTTGGGCCGCTCGTGGCAATTCCTTGTGCCGTGGGGTGATCACGTAGGTAAAAGCCCGTGGCAATCGCAAGTCTGGCGTCTCCACCTCCACCAACCGTCCAGCGCGCAGATCGTCCACGACCGCCATGCGCGGCAGAAACGACACGCCTAAACCCTCGATAATCAACTTTCGGGTGATGTGAATCTGGTTGACGGGCATCGGGCGGATCGGCGCCTGCGTATCATGCAATTGATGCAGAATCAGATCCCAGTAATCCGGGTGATTCATAGTCAGCAACGGATGGTCGACCAGCACCTCCCAATAATCGGTGTGCGTCGTATCGATCGTATTGGGCGCGACGAGGATCACATCGTCGTCGGTCAGCATGCGCGTCTCCGTATCTGGGTGTTGAGACGGTAGCAGTCCAAATCCAACGTGCGAGCGCCCCGCCGCGATCCCAGGCCCTACGGAGGGTGAGCGCGTGGTGTAGATGCGAATTTCAACATTGGGGTGCAAGGTGGTGAACTGCTTCCACAGCGGCGGCAGGATGTGTTCCGCACACAGTGGGGACAACAACAGATCGAGCCGGTCGTCATACCCCGCCTTCCAGCGCGCGAGGTCGGACAGCGCCTCATCATGCGCTTCGAGGATGCGTTGGGAATGCAGCAGAAATCGTTCGCCAGCCGCCGTCAGCCGGACTTTGCGGCCCGCGCGTTCAAACAGTTGATACCCCACCTGTTCCTCAAGTTGCCGGATGTGTACAGAAACGGTCGGTTGTGCGAGAAACAACCGCTCGGCCGTGCGGTGGAAATTCAATTCCTTCGCCATCATCTCAAAGGTGCGCAGCAGTTTGACATCCATTTCCGATCACCTCGTGTTATTTCTTGACCACCAAGGCCACGCTCAAGAGAATCAACAACAACCCGGCCGCGACTCCCCCTGTGACCGCTTCTCCAAGGAACAACACACCCCAGAGAATGCCAAAGATCGGAATCAAAAACGTGACCGTCAGCGTCCGAACCGGCCCGACTTGTTGAATCAATGCAAAATACAACATGTACCCAAACGCTGTACAAAAAATCGCCAGTGCCAACACCGAAACCACCACTTCGGTCGAGGGCATCGCGCTCGGGAGGGCAAAGGCAGAGACCGGCAGGAGCAAGAGAGCCGCCGCAAGTTGTTGCCCGATCGCCATGTCCATCGAACTCTCCCCTTTGAAGGTACGGGAGGAGAACACCCCTCCAATGCCATAGAACAACGCGGCGAGCAACGAGAACAGAATTGACACGACGAGTTGATCACCGTTGTGATTGGAGTCCCATCCCACCAAGACTGTAACGCCAAAGATGCCGACGACCAGGCCCAGGAACTTTTTCCACGTGAACGATTCCTTCATCCAGCCCCATGCCACCAACGCGGTGAAAAGCGGTGTCATCGCGTTTAAGATCGCCGCCAGCGATGCGGACAGATGCAGTTCCGCCGTTGCGATCAACAAAAAGGGAATCGCAGCGTTCAAGGCCCCGAGCAACAGGTAGTGTTTCCACTTGTGCAGGAGGCGGATCGGATGTTTTCGCAACAGGGCGATCACCAGCAACGCGATCCCTGCGATCAACACGCGCAATTCGATTAAAAAAATCGGCCCCAGAGCCGGAGCTCCGACTCGCATAAACAAAAACGACGCGCCCCACAACGCCGCGAGCAGACCTAACATGAGATAACTTTTCGGTTTCACAAAAACTCCTCCTCAAAATCCCCTCTACTACTAGTTATAGAGAAATTTTGTGTGTTCTGCTTTGCTGTTCTTGCGATTTCATCTCTTCACACTTTAGTATAAACGATCATGATTCGTAATCGAACCCCCCCGAAACATCTATTTCCCCTTTTGAAAATGTGTCGATATACTGAAGTTACATGAAAGGGGTTTGAACTTAATGGCAGATTACATAGTTTCCCTCGGACTGGAAAACGTAGTAGTGGCTGAGACCGATCTGAGCCTTGTGGACGGGCAGAACGGGCATCTCGTTTATCGCAATCATTGGGCGCGCGACCTCGCGATCCATCGTACCTTTGAAGAAGTCGCACATCTGTTGTGGTATGGCAACCTCCCGGATGCTGACGAATTGAAAGCGCTTGTACAGCGCCTCGCCGCACAACGTGAGCTCCCGGCGCACATCAAGCAATTGATCGACTCCATTCCGGCGGACGTTGACATGATGAGCGTGTTGCGCACCGCCGTATCGGCCGTACACGTCTCGGGAGAAGCCTTCCCGCCGACGATGGAGCAGATCATCGAACTGACGGCGAAATTGCCGACGATCATCGCGCACCGCTATGCTCGCCTCAATCATCAAGAACCGCTAGCTCCGCGCGCAGACCTCAACCATACCGCGAACTACCTGTACATGCTAAAAGGTGAAGTTCCGTCCAACGCACATGTGCGTTCGCTGGATGCCTACTTGATCCTGACGCAGGAGCACGGGTTGAACGCTTCGACGTTTGCGGCACGTGTCGTCGCTTCAACGCAATCAGACCTCGTGTCGTCGGTCACGGCAGCGATCGGTGCCTTGAAAGGCCCGCGTCATGGTGGGGCCCCGTCAGAAGTGACGGAGATGATCGAAGCGATCGGCACCAAGGAGAACGCAGAGCCGTGGATGCGCAAGCGTCTAGAGGGCGGCAACGTGCTGATGGGCTTCGGACACCGCGTCTACCGGACCCGCGATCCGCGTGCAACTGCCCTGAGCGTGGTGGCCGCCGAGTTGGCACAAGACGATCCGTGGTTTGATCTCGCCATTCACGTCGAGAACACCGGGTTGAAACTGTTGCAAGAATTCAAGCCAGGTCGTCAGTTGAACGTCAACGTCGAGTTCTACGCGGCGATCGTGATGCGTTCGATCGGGTTGCCTGATGAGCTGTTCACCCCGACATTTGCGGTGTCGCGTACCGTCGGCTGGTGTGCACACATCCTCGAAGCGGCGCAGATGCGCATTATCCGTCCGCAATCGAACTACACAGGCGTTATGCCGGATTAATAAATTATCAGAACCAGCAACAGCGAAAATCGCTTGCTGGTTCTTTTTTTAAGTGTTGAACCCCTCTTGACCCTTAATACGATTTGGCGCTACGATAGACTTATCCTAATGGAGAAGGGGAGTTACACAGAGATGACAGATTCCGAAAAGCTCGACCTCGTCATTCGTATCATGCTTGGCATGCAAGATGAAATGGGTGGCATGAAAAGTGATATCAGCAACATGAAAAGTGATATTGGTGGCATGAAAGGTGATATCACCAGCATGAAAAGTGACATCACCAACATGAAGGGTGACATCACCAACATGAAAGGTGACATCACCAACATGAAGGGTGACATCACCAACATGAAAGGTGACATCGGCAATTTGCAAAACCAGATGCAGGACATGAACTCACAACTCTCAGGCCTGCGCACCGAGATGCACACTGAATTCACCAACGTCCGCACTGAGATGCAGTCCTTCCACGACAAACTGGATACCAAGATCGATACCTTGAAAAAAGATCTCCAAGACGGACTCCTCCTCAACCGTCAAGCGATACTCGAGGTCGGGCACCAAGTCGCAGAACAACAGCACGCCTTGGGCACGTTGCGGCTAACCGTCGAAGCCAATTGCATCGACATTAAGATACAGAAAGAAATCAACAAGGAGTTTCGGAAGCGGTTCAGCGACTTGTACAAGCTATACCCACCACATACCGACTGACACCTACACACTCGCGCCAACCGCCCTCCGTTGCCCGTCGCTCATCGCCCATAAAAAAAGACCTGGCAACGATCGTTGCCAGGTCTTTTCGCTTCCCTATATGCAGACTAGGTACGTCTCCCTACACCTTGAACTTTCGAATCATCTCGCGCAATTGATTCGCCATCCCCGCTAGCGATACGGATGAGGCTGCAATCTCTTCAATCGAGGCCAACTGCTCCTCCGATGTCGCGGCCACAGTCTGTGCACTGTCTGCAGACTGCTGTGCAATCTGCATCATCTGCGCAACCTTCTCCGCGACCTGTTGCGTGTTCGCGGACATCTCCTGCGCGGAGGCTGAAACATCCTGAATCTGATCAGCAACCAGTCGGTCGGCATCGAGGATGCGCTTAAACGCATCGCCCGCTTCCGAAACCGCATGCGTGCCAGATTGCACTTCTTTGATCACACCGTCCATCGATTGCACCGCCTTGGTGGTCTCGTCTTGGATGGAGCGAATCAATTCGGAGATCTGCCCCGCCGAGATGCCGGATTGCTCCGCCAGCTTGCGCACTTCGTCCGCAACGACTGCGAACCCACGACCATGCTCCCCTGCACGCGATGCTTCGATCGCTGCGTTGAGCGCCAACAGATTGGTCTGTGCGGCAATCCCCGTGATCACCTGAACGATCTGGCCGATCTCAAGCGACCTCGTCTCCAGTTGCTTCACACCCGTCGCCGTCGTGTTGACAGAGCCGAGGATCGTGTCCATCTGACGCACGGCTTTTTGCACCGCGATATCCCCGACCTCTGCCTCACGCGCAGCTTCCAAGGACGTTTCCGCGACCGTCACCGCAGTCTCTGCGATCCGCTCGATGCCCGTCGACATCTCCTCCATCGCATTCGCAGCTTTGGAAGCACTTTGCACTTGTGACTCCGCGCCGATGGCAACTTGCTGGATGTTGCTCGTGATCTGCTCCGTCGCTTCAGCCGTGTTGTCGGTGGTCGCGGAGAGTTCCTGTGAGGAACTGGCCACTTGCTCTGCAGTCTCATTGACTTTGCTGAGCAAGCCTCGCAAGTTCAGTACCATTTCATTGACGGAGTTGCCGAGGATTCCGAACTCGTCCTTGCGACGGCTCGGCAACGAATCCACAGTCAGATCGCCATCTGCAACTCGCTTGGTGATCGCAGTGATCTGACGGAGCGGACGCACGTTGTACTCTGCAACCCCTGCTGCGACGGCGATCCCTACGATCAACCCGATGATCCCGAAGATCCAGACTTTCTTTTGAAAGTTGCTGGTGATCTCATCCGACACCGTGCTCGGAACACCGACGAACCACATGCCGATCGTCTCGCCCTTGGCATTCTTGATCGGCTCGTAGGCCGACCGGTTGGTTTTGCCAACCACGACGGCCTCCCCGATGTAGGTCTGACCGTTTTTCAACACTGCATCCGCAACTGTGTCACTGACTTTCGTGCCGACGGCGCGTGAACCGTCGTCTTTTTTCACCGTGGTGGCCACACGGGTATCCTTCATGAAGATCGTCACGTTGTCACCGGTCGCTTTGGCAATCTCGTCGACGATCGCGATGTTTTCAGTAATCGCTGTGTCACCTTTGTATAACTTATCGCCTTTGATCTGCCATTCGCCTTCGTATTTCGTTTCCAAGACAGTCCGGCCGAGCGCCAAGTCTGACTTCAACTTCTCCTGAGCAGCGCTTACAATATCATTTTGGATCGAATAGCCAGCAAACGTTCCCATCGAGGCCGTGCCTACGGTGATGACCATCGAAAACATCAAAATAATCTTTGTGCGTAATTTCATAAACTCACTCCTAAAAGGCGAATGGCATCTGCGAATCCTGCAAGATTTGTATAATCTATCACACATATTATGACATGGTTTAGTCAGGTTGTCATCGAGTCTTTACACAAATTTTGTTGGTAAATAATTATAAGTAGTGAAATGTTAATATCCTTTGCGTCCGAGCAGAAAAACCCTGAACGACATTGCGTTCAGGGGTGTCTGTACTCGCTGTGGTTTATTTCGTTTTTTCCTTAGCCCGCGGGAGAATTTTGTCCACGTTGACCTTGAACGAGGTGTCCCACGTCGCAGCATTCGCCGGGTCGTACTGCTCGAGGAAGTCGATCACTTCCTTGGTCACTTGGGTCGGCGTGGAGGCGCCGGATGTGACGGCGACTTTTTGTACACCAAGCAGCCAGTCCAGCTGCAATTCGGAGAGGTCGGAGATGCGATAGGACTTCGTTCCTGCGATCTCCTCCGAGACTTGCGCAAGTCGGTTGGAGTTGTTCGACGCCGGGTCCCCGACGACGATCGTCAAGTCGGCCTCCCCCGCTTGCTGTGCCACCGCTTCTTGGCGAATCTGGGTCGCGAGGCAGATTTCATTGTGAATCTCGACGTGCGGGTATTTCTTGAGCACTTCGTTCATGAGTTGCTTGGTGTCCCATTGGCTCATCGTGGTCTGGTTGGTGACGAGGATGCGCTCCGCTTGAACGTGCAGCGTTTCGACGTCCGCGACTTTTTCCACGAGGTGGACTTTGTCAGGGGCCACTCCGATCGCGCCTTCCGGTTCTGGATGGCCTTTTTTGCCGATGTAGACGATCTCGTAGCCCTTGGCGACTTTCTCACGGATCAAGTCGTGCGTTTTCGTGACGTCCGGGCAGGTCGCATCCACGGTGGTCAGCCCTTTGGCGATCGCCTTCTCCCGCACTTGTGGCGAGATGCCGTGCGCGGTGAAAATCACGGTGCCTTGCTCGATCTGATCGAGGAGCGAGAGACGGTCGGAACCGTCGAGCGTGATGATGCCTTGCTTGTCAAAAGCGTCGACGACGTGCGAATTGTGCACGATCTTGCCGAGTATATAGATCGGACGCGGCAGGTCGAGATCCTTGGCCGCCTGTTGGGCGAGAACCATCGCATCTACCACGCCATAGCAGTAGCCACGGGGGGAGATCTTAATCACTTCCATGCAGGGTACCTCCTCTGTCGTTCTCACCTGTAGTATAGCATAGCATTGACAAATCGTGGGGTGTCGCGGATAATCGAGACAGCGTCTGTTTTTGCCAATTACTCGGCATACCGTGCTGACTTTTTACAAGCTGTGGGTGGTGTAGCCGCCCGCAGCTTTTTTTATTGCGTAGAGAGGAGTGACTGCATGCGCAAGGACCTGCTAGCTTATCGTGACCTGTTGCGAAACCGCAACTTCGGCTTCTATGTATTCAGCTATTATCTCGCGTCGATCGGCGGCGCGATGACGTTGTTTGCGATCTGGTCGCAGGCGGCGCGGATGACCGACAACAACCCGATGGCGATCGGCTTGTCAGGAATTCTCGACACGCTTCCCTCGATCCTCCTCGCACCGTGGGCGGGATTGCTTGCGGATCGCTACAACAAGCGGAATCTGATGATCTTCTCCCGCGTGATGCAGGGCGTTTCCGTCGCGCTGCTGCTGTTTGCAACCGAGCTCTGGCAACTCTATGTGTTGGCGGCGTTGCACTCGACTTTCGTGGCCTTTGAAGTCCCGCCACACCGGGCGTTAATGCCACAGTTGGTGCGCGAGGATCAGTATGTGACGATGAACGCCTTTATGGTCACCGTGAATTCGCTGACCCAGTTCTTCCGTCCTGCACTCGCCGGGCTGGTCGTCTCGACATTTGGCTACAAGGCTGGATTTTCTGTCAATGTTGCCGCACAACTACTTTCGGCAGGTGCGTTGTTGTTCGTCGTGCTCCAAGCCATCGACCGAACGCAGGATGAAGTCGGGGCACAGGAAAAAACGAGCATGTGGGCGGAGGTTCGTGCCGGGCTGTCCTATATCCGCACACAGCCAGTTTTGATGTATCTGTTCCTGTTCTCCGTGGTCATGACGTTCTGCTTTTCCACACAGGGGCCGTTGACGCAGGTTTTCGTCGGGGACTTCCTCGCCGATACGCCCGACCAAGTCAGCGCCCGCGTCGGGCTGTTGTTCTCCGCGATCGGCATCGGCGGAGTTCTGGGGGCACTGGTCACGCCGAGATTGATCTCCCGCGTTCCGATCTTTTTACTCCTGTTGGTCTCGCTCTGTTTCGATGGGGTGGTCGTCATCCTGTTCTCCCAGTGTGATACGCTGCTGGTCGCGATGGCGTGCTATGCGTTTTTTGGAATCATCGGGTCGGTCTCGATGATCGTGCAGGACACGTTGATCCAGAGCATCGTGCCAGAAAACCTGCGCGGACGCGTCTACGGAGCGTTCGGTCCGATCACCGGCCCCTTTTCCCTGCTGTCGGTCGCCTGTGGGACTTCACTCGCGACGGTGATCGGGGTGCGCGGAGTGTTCCTGCTCTGTGGCGTGTTGGAGATCCTCGCCGTGATCATCTGCCGCGTGATGCCGTCCTACAGCAGTGTGCGCGCCTCGCTGGCGGAGAAAAAAATCGGCAATCTCGCCAAGTAACTACATTCCGTATGACGCGAAAAAAACCGGGGTTGACCGCCCGGTTTTTCTCATACACTTTTTGTACTACTAGGTCGAACATAGGGAGGCGACATCGAGTGTACGTGCCGGAGATAACCGAAGGCGAAGCGCGGGGCCGACTGCGCCGTCTGTACCATACGATCAAAGCGCAAATGCGCGTCCCACTGGTCGGCGAACCCCTGCGCGTGTTAGCCCAGTACCCGAACTTTCTGCATCTGGTGTGGGAGGCGAGCCGTTCGAATTTGTTGTCGGTGCACCTTGAGCGCATGACGCTGGAACTGGCCTCGTTCAAACTGCCCACACACACGCCCCCGCTGCCCACCTATGTTCTGCCTCGCGATCGCCGGGGTGCGCTCGCCCTCCTGCCCGTATTCCGCTATTAGACGGCCAAACTGCTGCTGTTGCTCACCCTTGGCATGAAGCGTTGTCGGAGCGCCCGATCTATGGGCAAGGCATCGAGGATGCCTTTTGGCCGCCGGGCGTCCTGCCGCACTTCCCTCGTCACATCCCCCTGTTCCGCTTTGAAGACACCCCGAAAGCAGTGCGCCGCGATCTCGTACAGATCGTGGACGCGCATGGATTGTTTGCCCCGCCAGATCTCTACCGAGCGCTGGCCTACTACCCGACATTTCTCAGCGGCGCTTGGGATCGCCTGCATCCCTGCGCAGAGTCTCCTCTATATGACGAAGCGTCTCGAAACTTGCTCCGACACGCCCAACAACTCGCCCATGCCTTGCCCCATGCACTCCCGCTCTCCGTGCAACGCCTCCTCTTGCAAGTCAGCGAGCGCGAAGTCGCGGCGGGTTTGGGGATCATCGCGGCGTATCGACAGGTGTTGCCTCGCGTGATGCTCGATGTGGAAGCGATGTCCCGGCTGTTCACTGGTGGTGGAGACTAAGTCGTTTTTTTCACCGCGAGCGTCACCCACTCGTCACCTTGCAGGCGAGATGTGACCTGCCAACGCCGTTCGAGGTAGGCGTCGACGACTTGCTGTTCGATCCACTCCACGATGCCAGAGAGCAGCAACGTACCGTCTGGTTTGAGAATTCGCAGGCAGAGTTCCGCGAGATCGATCGCTTCCTGTCCTCCGATGTTGACGGCGACGAGGTCGAAGTGGTGCTGAGTCTGTGCAAACTCGGCAAAAACGTCCGCGATGCGCACGTCAATTCCCTCCACGCCGTTCAGCTCCATCAAGTATTGAATCGCACTCTCCGCCGATGGGTTCAGGTCGACGGCGAGGACAACGCCAGCGCCCTTCATCCGCGCAAACACACTGAGGATGCCGGAACCCGCCCCGAGGTCAGCAAACGCATCTCCTGTGTGCAAGAGCCCATCCAACAATTCTAGGCAGTGGCGTGTGGTCGGATGCTCTCCGGTGCCAAACGCTGCGGCAGGCTCGATGAGGATCGTGCGTTCATCGGGACGTCGCTCCACATCCCACGGCGGACGGATCACGAGATCTGGCTTGACCTCGATCGCGGTGAATTGGTACACCGGGTCCTCTGTGACCGCTTGCGGTATCGTGGCCTCGACGGTGTGTGCGAGGTCGCCCATCCACGAGGCCAGTTCGGTACACAGGGAACTCAGCAGGTCCACGGTCAGTTCTTCCGTGGACTCTTCATATGCGCGGATCGTAACCTGCTCGACTTCAGCTTCTTGGAACCCGTAGCCGTCCGGGGTGACAAAGGTCTCGATCGGCGCCTCTTCCCAGACGTATTCGATGCCCCGACCTTGCAAGCGGGCGATCGCCTCCTCCGTGCGAGCGGCGTCGACCTGCATCGCATATTCGACATAGCGAGGTTCCAACTGATCGGTGTTGTCGTTCATGATGTAGACTCCTTCTGCAAAGCGTCGCGATTGCGTTCGTGCTGGCGACGCGTGTTGTTTTTGGATGGATCATACACGTACTGGATGCTAGGAAAACGTCTCCAGCATCACCTCTTTTCGAGTATACAACAAATATGTTGGAGGTCAGTAACGAATTGACGGTCACATTTCCTAATATTTTCCGTATACTCTAAGCATCTCAGCAAATCATTTAATAAGGAGGCGTTATGAATGGCAAAGGCGAACAACAAAGTAACCCGCATCGAGTTTCTCGAGGAACTGAACAAAATCGGTCTCTCCCCGACCGTTGATGGCAACCAGGCTGACACGATCACCCGTGCGGAAGCTGCGGTCATCCTCGCCGACGCGCTCCCTCCACTAAACACGGGCATCGCGGGTGGCAGACCCGCACCGTATCACGACCTGAATACCCTAAACCCGGTTCAACAAGCGGCGGTCTCCACGCTGTACAGCCTCGGCATCATGGTTGGAGACGACCAGCAACTGTTCCACGGCGAGCAGAAACTGACCCACGAAGAGCTCGATCTCATCGTGGAGCGCACGCGAGCGCGTCTGCAATCCGCTCCGTCCTTCCCGAGTGGTCCGATCAGCAAACCAACACCGGCACCGTCTTATGAAGTGAGCACGGATCTCTCCGCACTCCCGCCGGATGTGCAGGATCGTGCGATCGCCGTGCAAGGCACCTCAGGGGCGATCACGACCGACAGCGGCGATTCTACCTACCTGATCCTCTCGGCGGGTGAGCGCTACACAGGAGGCTACGTGATCACCGTGGAGAACGTCACCGAGACGGACAGCCGAATTGAGGTCACCGTGGGTCTGCAAACCCCGGCACCGGGTGGATTTGCCCTACAAGCCATCACCTACCCACAGACCGTCCTGCGCTTCCCGCAGACCGTGAAACCAATTGTGGTGTTGAATACGGAGGCTCTGACTTCCTGATTGGAACGTTGAAAAAAGAACCGCGCTCGCCTCGTGCGAGCGCGGTTCTTTTTTTGGCATACTCTAGCCTTCCACATCCTCCGAACCTCCGCAACGTTACAGGCGATGAGGTCGCTTACTCCGCTTCATACCCGGTCGCGCGCGATTCGACGAGCACGCGAAGCAAGTCGTCATGTACGAGGCCATTTGTCGCTGCGATGTGTCGAACGCCGAGGTGGTACTCGACACCACGCGTATCGGTGACGCGGCCCCCCGCCTCTTGGATCAGCAAACTCCCGGCGGAGAGGTCCCACGCGTTCAAGTCCATCTCCCAAAATCCAGTCAGACGTCCCGCCGCCACATACGCCAGATGCAACGCCGCCGTTCCCAATGCACGGAAGTTGCGAACCGTCGGGGCCAGCGCCTGCATCCCGCGCATGTTGATCGCCCGCGCGCCCTTGGTATCCACGGGAAACCCCGTCGCCAGCACCGATTCCTGCAACGTTGCCTCCTTCGATACGCTGAGGCGTTCCCCATTCAAAAAAGCACCCTCGCCACGCCGCGCCGTGAACATCTCGTCTCGAAATGGGTCGTAGATCACGCCGACGAGCAGTTCCCCGCGCTGGGCCACACCAATTGAGACCACCGAGTTCGGGAAGCCGTGGATAAAATTCGTCGTCCCGTCGATCGGGTCGATGATCCAGAGAACCTCCGCGTCCCGGCTCTCCTCCACCGCCTGCGCAGAGGCTGCCGACCCTGGGGCGACACCCTCTTCACCAAGGATGTGGTGCGTCGGAGCTTGTTCCGCGAGGCGACGGCGAATCAACTCCTCGCACGCTTTGTCAACCTCGGTAACGAGGTCGTAGTCATTCGATTTGACAATCGTCTGGGCCGCTCGGCCGCACTTCTGTCGAATCAGCGCTCCCGCTTCACGCGCGGCGAGGATTGCTTGTTCCTCAATCTGCAGTGAGTTCATAGGTCTCGCTCCTCATTTTCCATTTGCTTCTCAGTGTACTACAATAGAAGGTGGAAAAGCTTCGGTACATAGGAAATGGAGGAACACATCGTGAAGAACCGCATTTGGATGACCGCACTCCTGAGCACCGCGCTGGTAGCTACGCTGCTCACCGGGTGCAGCCGTGCCGATTCCCCGACCCAAGACAGCACGGGCGGCACCACCACCGCTCCGAAATCGACCGATTCGGGCACCAAGCAAGACACGAACACCACCGACACCACGAGCAAAAACAACAAATACTCCAAAGCTCCGGAGATGAAAATCGACAAAGCCAAGGACTATACCGCCGTGATGGACACCAACAAAGGGACGGTCAAGATCCACCTATTCGCTGACAAAGCTCCGCTGACTGTCAACAATTTCGTGTTTCTCGCTCGCGATCACTTCTATGATGGCATCAAGTTCCACCGCATCGTGAAGACCTTCATGATCCAAACCGGCGACCCGCTCGGCGTCGGCACGGGTGGCCCTGGCTACAAATTCAATGACGAACTTCCGCCCTCCAAAGAGTATGGCCCTGGCATCGTCGCGATGGCGAATGCAGGTCCGAATACCAACGGAAGTCAGTTCTTCATCGGCAGTGGCGAGGATGTGAAATCGCTGAACCGCTCGCCAAACTACACCGTGTTCGGTGAAGTGACGGAAGGTATGGATGTCGTCACGGCGATTGCCAACACACCTGTCGCTGTTTCTGGTTCGGGCGAAATGTCCAAGCCCAAGGAAGACATCGTGATCAAATCTGTAGAAATCGTCGAGAAATAGGAAAAAAGAGACCTTGCCGTCTATCGATGGCAAGGTCTCTTTTTGTTCGACAGTTGTGCAAGCGGCTGTCGATTTCCCGGGAAATTGTCGAGTCTGCGCGCGGGTTTGTCAGTTTGGCACCGGATTTCGAGCGCGTGGCATAGGCTGTGGTGACGAGAGTGCGGGGAGGGCGAATGCATGGCAAAAAAGCGAAAAAATGGCGTGGCCGATGGCCCGCTATTTCGGCTAGAGGGATTGGACACCATTCCCCCCACGATTGCCGGAGTCCCGTTGCGCCCGAAGTTGACGAAGCGCGGGAAAAAGCGGAAGCGATCGCCAAAATTGGAGCAGACCGTGCGGGAGAATCAAACCCCAGGGTTTCCGTTTTGGCCGGGATTTCCCGGGTTTCCCGAGTCGGTGCGTGAGGTGATGGTCGAGTATTGGAAGCAGTTCCCGACCGATTTGGTGCCCAATACGTGGGTGTATTCCAGAAATCCGCCAGGGTTCGGGACGACAAGTGATGCGTTGCGCTATCAGTCACCGACGGTTTCAGGGCAGGTGTTGTTTGACGACACGTTTTATTCCACCCTGCCTGCTCCCCCGCTCGGTTCTGCTGATCCGACGTACCCGCTTTGGGTGAAGTCGGTGGAAGCTGCCCAGAACCGTCTCCAAGCCTGCCCCATCGGCAAGGAAAGCAAGCGCTGCGACATCGCGCGGGAAGCCTACTACGAAGCCTCCCGCCAATACGCCACCGCGCTTGATAAATACTGGGGGTTGCAGCGTTTCCAAGATGAGGACAAAGGCAAGGGCAAGGGCAAGGACAAGAAGAAAAGCAAGAAGCAAGCCTAGCTGCCCGCAAAAAAAGAGTGTGCCCACGACGGGGCACACTCTTTTGCTCCTACAAGACGCTGATCCGCCAGCGTGAGCAAGAGGATCGTAATCACTGCGAGTCCAGTCAGGATGCTGACCGTCGGGAGCAACCAGCTTTTTCCCGCGTAAGGCCAGTAGATATACGTCTGGAAGGCAGCGGTGTCAGCACAGACAATGGCAACAACCAGCGCCGCCAGCCTGTGCGTTGCAGATCGTTCCACAGTGTGACCAAACACCAGAGATCTTGGCCGTTCAGGAGCCAGGGGCGGGCGGTGAAATCCAGTTGACCGATGCACTGGAGGTGCTCAATCTCGCCAGCCGACTCCATGCCTATGTCGACAACCCCCTTACACAGACTTCGTTGGTAGCAAAAACCCTCGCTCTGCTCAGGCAGCGAGGGTTTTTGTCTGTTATTCAATCTTGTATCCAACATCTGTTTCCTTTTGCTGATCTTTCGGACTTGCCGTCCCTGCTGTACCACCGGGCGCTTCGAGCGGCAGCCCTTCTTTTTTAAAATGCGGCTTCAGTTCCTTCGTGACCTTGCTCTCCAGCTTTTTGTCGGCCTGTGCGGGTGTGACGTATTCCTTGATATCTTCGGAGCGCGCTTTGATCGCGCCGCTGGTACCGACCTGGAAGATCGCCGAGTTAGACATCGAGTTGATGCGCAGCGATCCGATCGAAATCGTCTGCGTAACGCGCATCTGCTCACCTCCTATCCCCTAGACTCCAGTCAAGATGTTATCGTCGATCAGATCGTTGTCATTGGTATTCGTCGAACTGACGACGTTATAGGTCTGCGGGAAGTCGCCTGTGTTGAATGACCCGGAACCAGAGTAGGTTTTGGCAGTCGTCTTCGGTGCGATCACGCCGCAATCCCCGATGTGCAGAACGCCCCCCGACGAGATGTTGATCACCTTCAACGTTCCCAATATAGCTGGCACGACGACCTCACCACCCTTCTCCCGATCACGTTCTTACTGACATCCTATGCAGGACGCATACCTATGGGTGAAAGCCTGCACCCCTTTCCCGCTTTCACCATAGCCTATTTTAGGCTGACCTGTGAGGAGGAGGTTCCACCTTGATCAGACGCAACGAGTCGCGGCAACTGTTTATCCATTCCTGCAAGATCCTCTCCTGTAGCAACTCCAGTGTCATCCAAGTCGGAGATGTGTTCGGCTGTGTCGATCCCTTCTCCTACGAGGAGGCCTATGGCGGCTACCGTGGAGCTCCAAGCTTTGTGACCAAAGAAACGGCAGAACCGATTAACACGCGGCTGCACTATGCCAACCAGACAGATGAAGACACAACCGACTATAATTTCTTGGGAGAGGGTCAAGAATCGATCATCCCCAACATTCGAGGTGTAAAAGCGCGATGAAAGTCAAACTACATGTTGAGAACCTTGGCGATGTGAAGATCGGTGACATCAAGATCAACTCCATCTCCTCCTCCAGCATCGTGATCTTTGGCGATGCGGAGTGTTTTACGCCCAACAACGTCTCGATCACACGCGGGATGACCACACCGATCTCCGTGGCACAAACCGGCCCAGGCGGACCAGTTGGCGCGATCCGCTGAGCAGGCGCACCTGAGGTTGTCCTCCGACATATGCTAGAAGCGTATCCCAATCTCTCAGGAAGGAGGGATCGCCCATGCCTTCCATCATCGGAGGACCTTTTAAGATCGTCAATGTCTCTGGAGGAGATGTCGTGTTCGGAGATGTCGGATTCATCGCACCCAAGTCGGCGAGCAAAAGCTACTCCGGCTCCGGCGGCGGCCTGACTGGCGACTTCGGGGTCTCGATCTCAGGTGTCAGCAGCACCAACACCGTCGATGTCGACGGAATCGACACCAACACCGTCTCAGGCGTGTAGCCCCACTCTGTACACAGAAAAGGACCCTTTCTCTACCAGAGAGGGTCCTTTTCTCGCAAAAAAAAGACCTTTCTCTGATAGAAAGGTCTTTTTCTGGAATGGCCGTTCGCTTTACGCGAGGACTTTTTTCAGTTCTTCAGTCAGGAGCGGAACGATGTCGAACAGGTCACCGACGATTCCGTAGTCTGCCACTTTGAAGATCGGAGCTTCCGGGTCTTTGTTGATCGCGACGATGACTTTGGAGTTGGACATCCCAGCCAGATGCTGGATCGCGCCGGAGATGCCCGCTGCGATGTACAGGTCCGGGGTTACCACTTTGCCCGTTTGACCGATTTGCAGCGCGTAGTCACAGTAGTCTGCGTCACATGCGCCACGGGATGCACCGACAGCTGCACCCAGTACGTCCGCCAGTTCTTGGAGCGGTTTGAAGCCGTCAGCCGATTTCACGCCACGACCGCCGGAGACGATGATTTTCGCCTCGGACAGGTCGACGCCGCCGGTCGACTTTTTCACAACTTCCTTGATGAAGGTGCGCAGGGAATCAGCTGGGAGATCAACGGAAACGTTGACCACTTCTGCCGACTTGCCCGCTTCCGGCTCGGATTTCTCCAAGTTGTTCGGACGCACGGTTGCGAGGACGAGCTCGCCTGCTACCACGTTCTTGGTGAAGGCTTTGCCTGCGTAGATCGGGCGGGTGAAGGTCAGGTTGCCGCCTTCAACAGCCACGCCGATGATGTCAGAGACTGCACCTGCGCCAAATCGTGCTGCTACTTTCGGTGCGAGGTCACGGCCGATTGCGGAATGTGCGAGGAACACGACGTTCGCTTTCGATTCGTTGATAACCGTCTCCAGCGCTTTTGCATAGGCATCCGGAACGTAGTTTTCCAGCGCCGCGTTTTCCACGACGAAGACTTTCTCAGCGCCGTATTGAGCCAACGCATCAGCATGTGCAGCTGCACCGCTACCTGCGAGGATTGCTGCATAGACAGAGCCGCCTTCCGCGATCTGTTTCGCTGCGGACAGGGCTTCAAAAGTTACATTGCGGAGACCGCCGTTGCGGAGGTCAGCCAGTACGAGAACGTTTCTGCTCATGGGTTCTGCTCCTCTCTGTATGTCAGGGTCAAGTCCGATTACAGGACTTTTGCTTCGTTTTGCAACAGGTTGACCAGCTCTTGTACACGGCCTGCGTTGTCGCCATCGAGGATGCGACCCGCAGCTTTGGCTGCCGGCAGGAAGGTTTCCTGTACGGTAGCTTTCGCGCCGATGGAAGCGCCATCAACGCCGAGATCACCAGCAGCCGGCGTATCGAGCGGCTTTTTGTTCGCTTTGCGAATCCCGATCAGAGACGGGTAACGTGGATCGTTCAGACCTTGTTGGCAGGTGACGAGCACCGGCAGTTTCGCGCCGACCACTTCGAGGTCACCCTCTGCGTCGCGGTGTGCCACAACATCGGTCCCGGAGATCTCAAGCTTGGTGATCGTGGAGATGTGCGCGATGTTCAGCAGTTCCGCGAGGCGGACAGCTGTCTGACCAGAACCGGAGTCAACCGCTTGGTTGCCGGTGAGGATGATGTCGAATTCCTTGCCTTTGAAGTAGGACGCGAGCACGTTGGAGACGGTGAACTCATCGCCAAACAGCGATTCGTCCGAGATGTGTACCGCATCGTCAGCGCCCATCGCCAGCGCGGTGCGCAGTGCTTCTTGGGCACGGTCTGGGCCGATCGTGACGACGGTGACTTGGCCGCCAAATTCATCGCGAAGCTTGATCGCTTCTTCGACTGCGTACTCATCATACGGGTTCAGAACAAAACGCACGCCGTCTTCCTTGACAGCGCCGTTCTCAACGACAATTTTCTCTTCGGTATCAAACGTTTGTTTGAGAGCTACGAAAATATTCATGGTAGAAACTCCTTTCAGAGTGAGGTTCGTTACTTTTGCGACGAGTGTCCGGCGAGACCGCCGATCATCACATCACAGACTTGGGGAATCAACGAGAGCAGATCGTATTTGGCACCTGTTAACACCCAGGCGGTGATCGTCTCATCCATTGTACCAAAGATCATCCGGCGCGTAATGCGCAGATCGAGCCGCTCCGTAAAAATCTGGGCCGCGATCCCTTTGGCGATCACACTGTCGATGATCGTGTAGTACGGCTTGATGATCTCGCCGATCTGCTTGCGCATCTCCGCATTCGACTGGCGCAGATGCACCTGCGTGAACATCGCGACATCAGGATTGGTGCCCAGCGTTTCAAAATAGACGGTGACCAAACGCTTCAGACTCGCGATCGGATCGTCCATGCCCTGCAGTTCTTCGTCGAGGCGATCTACAATCGTGCCGATCGTCTCACGGAGAATCGAGATCAGGATGTCTTCCTTATTTTTGAAATAGAGATAAACGGTACCGTCCGCGACCCCAGCTTCCCGCGCGATCTTGGAGATCGGGGCGTTGTGGTAACCAGCTTGACCGATCACCTTGACGGCGGCGTTCAGGATCGCTTCATACTTTTCATTGTTTTTTTTCTGTGCGATCATTCTCACCTCAATGAATGAGTGTCCATTCATTCCATGACTCTATTTTAGAACAGTCAGTACAAATCGTCAACCGTCCGTTTGGTCAGTTGGCGAAGAAAAAAAAAGAGGCGACCTGCTTATGCAAGTCGCCTCTGGTATACGCACTATGTATCCCGCCTGTGCCGTCGAGCCGAGTGTTTTAAGAACCTACGAAGGTAGGTGGGTGACCCGTCATGGCCTCTGCCGCCCCATCATCCTCGAAAGGAGGTGGGTCTGCCATCAAACCACAAGTTCTGTCTCCCTGGTAAATCTCAAGGTTCAAAACACGTAGGACCCTAACGAACACTGCAGGAATCAAGTTCATCTGCTGGTGTATCTGTTGCTTAGTATGGTCTAAGTTGAGTTGCTGTATACGTTGCCGTGTTGATGTCTCTTATACTACTGCAACGGTCAGCAATGCTCAACTGCACAGTCTCAACAAGCGACCTCGCAAACAAGAGCAATTCGTATCTGCGAGGTCATTTGTCCATGAATCTCTACTGTTATGTTTTCCGGGCTGACTTGCCTATTCCGCCGGTATATGTTCGGTTGACAAGAGCTTGAGGAAGTTCGGCGGGATGAAATCAATCGAGTTCAAATAACTGCACACGTACAGCATCAGGTAGGCCAGTGAATCTTCTTTGCGTTCCAAGATCGTCAAGCTGCTGTCCTCTAGCGGGAAGTAGCGCGCCTCCTGTGTCGTCGGATCAGTGTAGAGCACGACGCCTACTCCGAGCACGAACACCGCGCTCACCCGTTCGGTCAGCGGGACATCTCGCTGCTGTTCGACGAGCAGGTTGTGAATCTCCGACAGCGACAGTTCGCTGGCGGCACAGACGAGCACGCCCATCGTATACGGATGATCACTTACGAGGGCAAGTCCTCTGGTGTTGCTCTTGGGTGTCAACTTCGGCAAGGCACGAACCTGTTGCAGGTGGTGCGCTTCCTCGATCAGGATGCGCTCCGTCAAGCAATCGATCGTCTGTATGACAGCTCCGGTCGTCTCGGCTGGAATCAGCGGGACCACGCCACTGCGCATCTTCGGTGTGTGCAAACGGTTGAAGAGGATCAGATCGCTGCAGCGCTCGTTGTGCGAGCCGTCCACCGCATACACGTAGCCGCTGGTCACGGCATAGCGGCGTTGGATCGTCTGCTCAAAGTAATGCGTCAATAGTTGCCCCAGCGTCCCTTGCCCGGACAACAAGCGTCGTTCCTCACGGCGCACGCCCTTAAAATAAGCTTCCCAAACCACAACTCCACTCTCCCTCATCTACTTCTCTCCTTTAGTATGGCAGACTGGTAGAGGATTCGACAAGGAAAAATGTTGCATGATGGCTGAGAATCATCAGCAGAACGAGCACAGATTCGTTAAAAGAAAGTCGATGGGGTAGCTCGGTGCCGTACAAACCTCTACATAATGTTTGATACTGTCATCTGCGGCGCTGATCAGAGTGCGTTCGAACTGCCCCTCTTTCCGAGTTGTTGCGGACGTTGGTCTCACTTGCCGCCCTTGCGGTCCAGCCATTTTTCGATGAGCACTTCATGGCTCAGAGCCATCGGAGTCTGTTCCAGCATCGGCGAGAGAAAGCTTTTCAGCAGCAGTTTGCGTGCCTGTGCTTCCTTCAACCCGCGTGCCATGAGGTAGAACAACTGCTCTTGTGACAACGCCCCGACGGAAACCGCGTGGTCGCTGGACTCCCCCTCCTCGTTGCCGATCTGCATCGGGATCGGATGGACTTGCGCTGTGGCGGACAGCAGGATCGCCTGCTCCTCCTGCGTCGAGTGGGCGCCGACTGCTCCCTTTTCACACGGTGCAACCGCTCGGCAGGTCACGCGGGCCTGCTCGGTGAGCACCGTTCGCGTGCGCAACCGAGATCCTGTGTGCCGCCCAAGATGTTCAGCGTGCAGGCTGAGATCGAGCTGTAGATTTCCCGCACCAAGCACCAACCCGTCGAGCCGCGCTTCCGATCGATCGCCCTCCAGCGCGGCGACCACGTCGACCTGCCCGACCCCACTGCCCCGTTCGTGTACCAACACATGGACTTTCGCATCTCGTGCAAGCTTCGAACGGATCAGAGCCGTCCGCGTCATCTGGGCATCATGCTCCTGCAAAAAAGCCAGCCGCACCTGCGCGCCTGGCTGTGCGAACACCTCTCCGACGAACACGGAGAATCCCGGCTCGGTGAGTTTCGACACTTCTCCAGCAATCACCGTCACTTCGCTGCCCGCTTCTGCAACGATCAGCAGGCGCGGGTGCATCTGCCCGCCCCCGATTGTGCGTTGCCACCAAGCTTGGAGCGGGAGGCGAGCCTTGACGTTTTTCGGCACGTAGACAAATACCCCGGTGTTCCAAATCGCCCCGGAGAGAGCTACCCACTTGTCACGTTCCACCCGAACCGCCTGCCCCAAGTAGGGTTTGACGAGGCTAGGAAACACGCGCACCGCCAGCGACAGATCGGCAAAAATCACTCCGTTCTCCGCTACTTCCGCGTCGAGGAAATGGGTCGTTTTGACCTCATTGGCATAGACGAGGCGCGAGACCTCGGCTTTTTTGCGACCCTTCTCCCCCTGCTGGAACGGAGTCATGATCTCCCAACGCTCTGGGCAGGCACGATCAGGGTCTTGCGGCAAAAAGGGTCCTGCTGTGCGTTTGCGCAGATCGAGGCCGTCGCTCTCAGGCAGGCGCTCATACGCTTCCAATGCTACTGTGCGCAGCTCTCGCAACCAGCTCGGCTCCTGCCGTTGCGTGGTCAAGCTCTGCACCAGTTGCTTGCCCACCGCATCTGTCGTCATGTAGAACTCCCCTCTCGTGGCGGGTCGTCGATCCAGTCATAGCCGTTTTGCTCAACTTGCAAGGCCAACTGTTTGCCACCCGTGCGCACGATGCGCCCCCCGCGCAAGACGTGGACGTGTGTGGGGGCGATCGATTCGAGCAGGCGTGTGCCTTGTGTGATCGCGACGATGCCCTGCTCAGGCGTGCGCATCTCTTGCACCGCCTTGGCGACAATTTTCAGCGTGTCGATGTCCTGACCTGCGTCGATCTCATCGAGGATGGCGATGCGCGGCTTGAGCAGGGCCATCTGCAGGATTTCGTTGCGCACCTTCTCCCCGCCAGAGAAGCCTTCGTTCAGGTAGCGTTCGGCAAAGGTCGGGTCGATGCCGAGTTCCTTGATCTTGGTCATCAAGTGGCGGTGGAATTGCAGGACCGGGAGCCCGTTGCCATCTCCGCGTTTCGCATTCACAGCGAGCCGCATGAAGTTGGCATTGGAGACTCCGGCCATCTCGGCCGGGTCTTGCGTGGCGAGAAACAGACCGGCGCGCGCCCGCTCATCCACGGTCATTTTGAGCAAATTTTTGCCGTCGAGCAAGGCTTTGCCCGAGGTCACCACGTAGCGCGGATGGCCCATCAAAGCTTGGGCAAACGCACTTTTCCCCGCCCCATTGGGTCCCATGACAGCATGGACCTCGCCGCCTTGGATCGCCACGCTCAGCCCTTGCACGATCGGTGTGCCAGCCACGGATACATGCAGGTCGCAGATCTGCAACAGCGGTTGTGCCATAGGAAAACCTCCCGTCAGATTCCGTCGCTACAGCATATGACAGAAAAAAGCCTGATGCGCAACTGATATGATCCCCTTCAAGTAGACAGTAGGAAGAAAGCCCCCTACTATCTATTTGAAGGGGGTTTTTCATTTATGGGAAACATTCGAAAGACATA
>NZ_QGGL01000027.1 GCF_003148565.1 Tumebacillus permanentifrigoris | reverse complement strand
CGAAGTAGCAGTAAAACGCTACGTGAAGTTCTATAACCATAAACGATTCCAAAGCAGACTAAAAAACCATAGCCCGGTACGATACCGGACTATGGCCGCTTAGTGCCTATTGATTTTTAGGCTTTCTTTTTCTGTCCACTTGACAGGGGTCAGATCACTCGGCCAGATCGCTTTTTTTGTCACCCCTTAACTGCATATGCTATAGTATCTAATAGAAATCTGAATGAAGAGGAAGTGTACTGCATTGATCGAAATTAAAACCGCCGCTGAGATCGCCGTGATGCGCGAAGCAGGCCGCATCATCGCGGAGATCCACGCGCAGCTCGCCACGATGATCCGTCCCGGCATCACCACGATGGAAATCAACGAATTTGCTGACTCCTACATGCGCTCCAAGAACGCCATCCCGGCGCAGATCGGCTATCACGGCTATCCCTTCGCAACCTGTGCGTCTGTCAACGACGTGATCTGCCATGGTTTTCCCAGCAAGTATGTGTTGAAGGAAGGCGACATCGTCACGATCGACATGGTGGCGACCCTCGATGGTATGAACGCGGACTCCGCTTGGAGCTACGCAGTTGGTGAGATCTCCCCGGAAGCGAAACGTCTGATGGAGGTCACCCACGAATCGTTGTTCAAAGGCATCGAAAAAGCGGTCTCTGGCAACCGGATTGGCGATTGCTCCAACGCCATCCAAGTCTATGTTGAGCAAGAAGGCTTCTCCGTCGTTCGCGACTTCATCGGCCACGGCATCGGTCGTGCGATGCACGAAGGCCCGGAAGTTCCGCACTTTGGTCCGGCAGGTCGCGGCCCGCGCATCCGTGAAGGCATGGTGTTCACGATCGAGCCGATGATCAACTCCGGCAAGTACCACAGCAAAGTGGATCAGGACGGGTGGACCGCGCGCACTGTCGACGGCAGCTTGTCTTGCCAGTATGAGCACACCATCGCGATCACCGCAGATGGCCCGCAGATCCTCACCGTTCTGTAAGCTCGTAGTCAAAAGGCGATGGAGATTTCCATCGCCTTTTTTTATGCGTTGGTCTATAATAAAGTTCTAATGACGAGTGATTTTATCGGAAATGAGGACTGCAGAGATGAGCATCGACTTGCGTAGCGATACAGTCACCAAACCTTCTGAAGCTATGCGCCAATCCATGTATAACGCCGAAGTTGGCGATGATGTTTATGGGGAAGACCCCACGGTACACCGTTTGGAAGAGACAGCGGCTGAGATCTTGGGCAAGGAAGCGAGTCTGTTCGTCACCTCTGGCACGATGGGCAATCAGATCGCTGTGTTGGTACAAGCTCGCAGCGGTGAGGAGATCCTGCTCGAGGAACAGTCGCACATCTTCCTCTATGAAGCCGCTACCCATTCCGCCTTCGCGGGTGTGCAAACCCGCACAATCAAGGGGGTGCGCGGCGCGATGAACCCAGAGGATGTTCGTCAGGCGATCAGACCTGTCGACATCCACCAACCGCGCACCTCGATGATCTGCGTGGAAAATACGCACAACAAAGCAGGCGGGGCGGTCGTCCCGGCTGAAAATATGCGCGCAATCTATGAGATCGCACGCGAGCACAGCGTCGCTGTCCATCTCGATGGTGCGCGGCTGTTCAACACGGTGGTCGCCAGCGGCGGCAAGGCGAGCGACTTCACCCAGTATGTCGACACCGTGCAAGTCTGCTTCTCTAAGGGCCTCGGCGCGCCGATCGGCTCGATTCTCGCCGGAGACCGTGAGACGATCGAGCGTGCGCGCATCTGGCGCAAGCGCATGGGCGGTGGAACCCGTCAAGTCGGCGTCATCGCAGCTCCGGCGTTGCTTGCGCTGACCCAGAATGTTGAACGTCTCGCCGAGGACCATGCCAATGCCAAGCACCTCGCGGAAGGGTTGGCACAGATCAAAGGCATGGAGATCAATCCGGACAACGTCGACACCAACATCGTGATCGTTGACGTGCGTGGTTTGGGGATCAGCGATCTACAACTGATCGAGGCATTAAAACAAGCAGGCATCCTCTGCGGCGGCTTCGGCCCTGGCCTCGTGCGCTTCGTCACGCACCTCGATGTCACCCGTGCGGACATCGACACCGCGCTGGCGACCCTCCACAAGGTCGTTCGAGGAGCACAGTAACGTGGACCTGTTTGGAATGCAAGCGGAAGCGGAACAGCAACGCAACGCCCCCTTAGCAGCACGCATGCGTCCGCAATCGCTCGATGAATTGATCGGGCAGGAGCAGATCGTCGGTCCCGGCAAGCTGTTGCGCCGCGCCATCGAGACCGACCGCCTGACCTCGCTGATCCTCTACGGACCGCCAGGCACGGGCAAGACGACGATTGCCCGCGTGATTGCTGGCTCGACCAAGCGCACGTTTCGCACCTTGAACGCCGTGACTGCAGGTGTCGCCGACATTCGCAAAGTCGTCGACGATGCCAAGGATGCGCTCTCCATGTACCAACAGCGCACTGTGCTGTTCGTCGACGAGATTCATCGCTTCAACAAGTCGCAACAGGACGCGTTGTTGCCGCATGTCGAGGAGGGTCTGATCATCCTGATCGGAGCGACGACGGAGAATCCGTTTTTTGAAGTCAACGCGGCCCTGTTGTCCCGCTCGCAGATCTTTCAATTAAACAAACACACCGAGGAAGACCTGATCCGCATGGCAAAAAAGGCCTTGTCCGTTCCCGGACGCGGCCTCGGCGATTACAACGTCCACGCAGCAGATGACGCGTTGCAGCACCTCGCACGCTATGCAGAAGGAGATGCCCGCCGTCTCTACAATGCGCTGGAGTTATCGGTGCTGTCCACACCCCCAGATGCAGAGGGGACGATTCAGGTCACCTTGGAGGTTGCGGCGGAGTCTATCCAGCGCCGCATCGTGCGATATGACAAAAACTCCGACCAGCACTACGACACCACGTCAGCACTGATCAAGTCGATTCGCGGCTCTGACCCGGATGCCGGGCTGTATTGGTTGGCGAAGATGATCGACGCAGGCGAAGACCCGAAGTTCATCGGACGCCGCTTGATCATCTCTGCGTCGGAGGACATCGGCAACGCCGACCCGCGGGCCTTGCAGATCGCCCTCGCTGCCTTTCAGGCGGTCGAGGTGATCGGCCTGCCGGAGGGACGGTTGATTCTCGCGCAGGCGGTGACGTACCTTGCGACCGCGCCGAAGTCCAATGCCTCCTATGTGGGGATCAACAGGGCCTTGCAGATCATCCGTGAGGGTGGCTCTGTCGATGTGCCGCCGCACCTGCGCGATGCGCATTACAAAGGGGCTGCGAAACTCGGACATGGACAAGGCTACCTCTACCCGCATGATTTCCCAGGGAATTTTGTCGAACAGCAGTACTTGCCAGATGAGTTGCGGGAATTGACGTTGTACCAGCCAACACGCAATGGCTATGAACAGGTCTTGTCGGAACGCCTGCGTCACTGGCGTGGCGAGCGAAACGGAGGATAGCCATGCAGACGGAGATCCATACTAGGGAACAGCATCTGGTGTCCCTGACGAATTCCACCAAGAAACTAGAACCGTACTGGCAATTTTTCCTGCGCAAGTTGTTGATCATGAACGTCGGCTTAGCGATTATGTCGGCTGCGATCGTCGGTACCTTTCAGGCACATATCGGGGCCTCACCGTGGGATGTGCTGCACATCGGTCTCACCCTGCACACATCGCTTTCATTCGGACAAGCTTCGCAATCGGTCGGAATGGTCGTGTTGATATTCGCGTGCTGGATGGGGCGAAAGTGGTGGCCGCCGATCGGGTGTTTGATCAACATCGTGATGGTAGGATTTTATTGCGACTGGCTCAGTCCGCTGATTCCGTCGCAGGAGCATTGGTACTGGGGTGCGCTCCAATTTGTAGTGGCGATCGTGGTCATGGGCTTTGGCATTGGCATCTACATCGCGTCGGATCTCGGCGCGGGGCCACGCGATTGGCTCATGCTGTCGATTCACCAGAAAACGGGGTTGGCGATCCGCTGGGTGCGGACGTTGATCGAGCTCTCGGCCATCATCGGCGGGATCTTGCTCGGCGGACCGTTCTCGGTTGGAACCATCCTATTCTCCCTGACGATCGGGCATCCGACCGAATGGGGATTGAAATGGGCGACCCGCGTTTTTCATCCGTTTGTACAGAGGAGAGAATGGGATCATGAAACTATCCACTAAGGGCCGTTATGGGGTCACGTTGATGATCGATTTGGGCATGTTTTTTGGGGAGGGACCTGTGTCGTTGAAGTCGGTCGCGGAACGGCAAAAGCTCTCCGAACATTATCTGGAGCAATTGATTGCACCGCTTCGCAACGCAGGACTTGTCCGCAGTATCCGAGGGGCCTACGGCGGCTATGTGCTGGCGAAGGCACCGCAGGAGATCACCGTGGGTGACATCATCCGTGTGCTCGAAGGCCCGATCACCATCGTGGACGAGCCGGAGGAAGAATTGGCTGAGCTGTGGGAGAATGTCCGCAATTCGATCAACCAAGTGTTGGATGGCACGAACTTGCAAGACTTGGTTGAGAAGAAGCGCAACAGCGGCACCGATTACATGTTCTACATCTAGACCCTACTTTCGGGTATGTGGCGTACTTCCACATGCCCTTTTGTACATACAACGCAAGGAGTGGTCACGACATGAGACCGATCATCTATCTCGACAACGCGGCGACCACCGCTGTTGCTGCGAACGTTCGTGCGGCGATGGAGCCCTATCTCGACAACATCTACGGCAATCCATCAAGTGTCCACCAAGCTGGGCGCGAGGCGAAGGCAGCCATCGAGCGTGCTCGTGAGCAGGTCGCCCGTGCCTTGCAGGCGACGACCAACGAAATCGTGTTCACCAGCGGCGGAACAGAAGCGGACAACGCAGCGGTCATCGGTGCGGCGTTGGCGCGTCAGGAGCAGGGCAAGCACATCGTGACAACCTCGATGGAACATCATGCTGTGTTGAATACCTGTGAGTTTTTGGAGCAATTGGGGTTTGACGTGACCTATGTGGACCCGGATGAGCGGGGGATCGTGACGGTGGACGCGATTGAAAAAGCGCTGCGTCCTGACACGCAGGTCGTCTCCGTGATGTTGGTGAACAACGAAACCGGTGCAATCCAACCGATAGCCGAAATTGGCGCGTTGGTGCGGGAGCGTGGGATCGTGATGCATACCGACGCCGTACAAGCCCTCGGTCTATTGGAACTGAACGTGGCAGAGCTGAATGTCGATCTGCTGTCGATCTCCGCTCACAAAGTCCACGGCCCCAAAGGGGTCGGAGCCCTGTATGTCCACCACAACCTCAAGTGGACTCCGTATCTTCACGGTGGTCAACAGGAGCGCAAACGTCGCGCGGGCACCGAAAACCTCCCCGGCATCGTCGGCATGGGCGAGGCCGTCCGTCACGCCGTCGCGGAGCGAGAAGCCAAGTTCACACAGATCTGTGAACTGCGTGACGCGATGCTGACTCGATTTGCAACTGAGCTCGACCCTGCGCTCTACGTTCTCAATTCGCTGGAAGTCGGGGAGAGTCTCTCTGGTGATGGCCTGCCTTCCATCTTGAACGTGTCGTTTACGAACGTAGCTGCTGAACGCCTGCTCATGAACCTCGACATGCAAGGTATCGCAGCCTCCAGTGGATCTGCCTGTACAGCGGGCGCGTTGCAACCTTCGCATGTGTTGACTGCGATGGGGTTGCCGCTGGAACGTGTGCTGTCAGCGATACGTTTTAGCTTTTCGGGGTACAATACGGTCGATGAAGTCACAGAAGCGGCGCGCAAGACCGTCGAAGTCGTGAAACGCCTGCAACGGTAGGGGAGAGGGGGAGAACAGCGTGCGCATGAGAAAAGCCAGAGACTTGGTAGGTTTGCCGGTGGTCGATTTGGAGCAAGGCGAGCATGTCGGCGAAGTGCGCGATGTCCTGTTCACCCCAGAAGGCACGTTTCACAGCTTCCTGTTGGAACGTGGAGGGTTGCTGTCAACAGCACGCATCCTCAGCCGCTCTTCCTTGCACGCGGTCGGTGAAGATGCGATCACGACACCAGACCGCGCATCGATTGAAGAATATCGTGATGAAGTGGGTCTGATCCGGAGTCTGATCGAAGGGGACATTCATTTTATTGGCAAGGATGTTCTGACACAAAGCGGAACCTTGCTCGGATCGGTGGAAGACGTTTACATGGACGAAGAAATGCACACAATTGTAGGGTACGAGATCTCGGAAGGATTTCTCATGGACCTGAGACAAGGGCGAAAAGTATTGCCTGCCCATCCGGAGATCATGATGGGCACGCACACGCTGATCGTCCCCGACGACACCGAACTTACCGAGGCCTTGTGACCCGCCGACAGACGAAGGAGGAAGTTCCATTCATGACGCGTTGTCCCCATTGTAACTGCCGCGACATCGGCAAGATCGGTACCCAGCAATTTTATTGTTGGGGGTGTTTCGTCGAATTCAGCATCACCGGCGAGAACAACGTCAAGATGTTTCAAGTTGAAGAGGACGGCTCGCTGATCGCGTTCGACCATCTGGTTGACGCGGGCGACCTGTCGATCGGCATGTAACGAAAAACGCTGGCATCCATCTGGATGCCAGCGTTTTTTCTACCCTTACGATTGTTTCGCGACAGGTACGCCACTGCGGTCAACCCAATTCAAAAAGTCTTCGCCACGCACGCGCTTCTCACCGTCAGCTGGCAATTCGCCGCAGGTCATCAAATGCTCAACTTTATCAAGACCAAGTCCAGACATACCGGCGAGCTCCAGTTTTCCATACCGGGTTTCGCGGTCGATCTCCTTGATCGTCAGCTTGTAATCCAACTTCTCAAAGTCATAGTTCATCAGTTACGCCTCCTTGCGCGGTTCAAACGTCTTGCAGTTGGTGTCTTGGCACTCGTTGGCTTGTACACCGGTGACCTCGATGGCATTCGCGACACAGACACGGCCTTCTCTCCAGTAGTTGCAGGAAGCGACGGTGCAACTGACCGACGGGTCGAGGTGATGGCCGGGCAAGGTCATCTCCAACGCCGAACCGACCCAGTTCGTGTTGTCCATCGAGCCCAAGTACGAGGTGACGCCATTGCTCTCATGGAACGACTTGCACATCGTCTGGTCTACCATTTGCGACATCTGTGTTTCGTTCTCATGCATGATGTCGATGTTGCGCGCCCCACAGAGATTGCCCGCTACAAAGTGCGTGCAAGTATTTACATAACAAACTACGCGCGGACTGACGGTCAATGCACCCACACTCCCTTTTCCTCCACCACTTGTTCTTGGTACTTCTTGCGCGGAAACACCCACTCGTGGTACAGACTTTCAAATGCGCCCAGCACCGCCGTGACAATTCCTATGTAGGGCAGGCTGATCGCTGTCGAGCGGTCGCCCGGCACCATCTTGCGCGCGCTGAACAGGGACCCCGCGATCAACAGCAGATCGGTCAGCACGGCGGTGAGCCGGGTCATCTTGGGCATGAGCATCCGGTCACCGGCGGTGCCTAGCAACGACACGACCGCCGTGCCGACAAATGCAAATGGCCAACCGACGCGGTTGCGGCGCATCAGCGCGCCGACGGCATAGAGCGTGCTGAACACGACGAGCATCTTTACCAACAGCTTCATCTGTACAGACCTCCTTTGACAAAGCCTAGTGTGCGTCAACACCGGGTAAAAATAACCGCCGGGACCAGACATCCAGCGTCAGAGCCAGCTGCGATACTTTCTCAACAGATAACTTGCGTAAATGGGAAGGTGTGGCTACAATATTCATGTAGGATACATATCTGAGGAGGTAATACAATGTCTCGTCTCGTAGGTAAAAAAGCTCCGGATTTCAACATGCTCACCACCAAAAACCAAGAAACCCTCGCTGAGCGCGTCACTCTTGACAGCTACAAAGGCAAATACCTGGTGCTGTTCTTCTACCCGTTGGACTTCACCTTCGTCTGCCCGACCGAAATCATCGCCCTGTCTGATGCTGCAGAAGAGTTCGCAAACCTCGACGCAGAAATCCTCGGCGTCTCCACCGATTCCGTGCATTCCCACAAAGCATGGATCAACACCCCGCGCGATGCTGGCGGCCTCGGCGGCATCAACTACCCGCTGGCAGCTGACAACACCTTGACCGTGTCCCGTGACTACGGCGTCCTGCTCGAAGACGAAGGCATCGCACTGCGCGGCCTGTTCATCATCGACCCGGAAGGCGTTGTTCAACACGCGACCATCAACTCCTTGAACGTTGGCCGTAACGTAGACGAAGTTCTGCGCGTTCTGGAAGCAGTTCAAACCGGCGGTCTCTGCCCGGCGAACTGGAAAAAAGGCGAAAAGACCCTCTAATCGCCTCGTAAACGGAGGAGGAACACGCCCATGCCGATGCGCTTAGGTACCGAGCGACCGGAGATTGTCGGCGCAACCGAATGGTTTGCGCAGGACCAACTCCCCGCCGATCTCACAGGCAAGACGGTGCTGGTTCATTTCTGGGCGGTCTCGTGCCACATCTGCCATGAGACGATGCCGGAGCTGATCAAGTACCGCGATCAGTACAAGGAACAAGGCTTGGAACTGATTGGAGTGCACCAGCCGCGCTATGAAGCGGACTCCGATCTGGAGCGAATCAAGGCGGACATCGAGAAGTATGGCATCAGCCACCCGTTGGCGGTCGACAACGAACAGAAAATCGCAGAGGCGTACCAAAATGAGTACGTCCCGGCATTTTACCTGTTCAATGCGGAAGGCAAGCTGTTCTTCCGCACGGCTGGCGACAAAGGCTTCGAGAAGCTCCAGCCGAAGATCGAGCAAGCTCTGGGCTTGTAAGCATAGCAAAAAGGCTTCGTCCTGCTGTCAGGACGAAGCCTTTTTTTGAAATCCGATCGCAGTGGGTCGGGCGTTCTGCTTGTTTGTTAGTCCTGGGTCTCGTATTCCTCGCGAATGTACGTCCAGAGTTCAGGCAGATACGCGCCAGATTCCCAGAGGGCGAGACCTTGCAGTTTGAGCGATTCCACCAACTCGAGCTTGCGAAGCATGCTCCACAGGTCCTCCTGCCACACCGAGCAACCCTCCTCTCCGCCGCTGCAGCGAAACCAAGCCAGCTCGCTGTCGCCGTCGCGGGCAATCGGGAAGCCATGTTGGTAGGCATAGTGCAACGCTTGATGGGGCGCTAGGTGCTGGAGCACACGTCGGCGCTGGACGACGGCGGCCGCAGGGCGGAGCGTAACCCACGTCTTGTCTGGCGGCAACAATCCTTCGACGCGCTCCAAGGCCACACGCAGGTCGTCGAGTCCGAGCAAGGGAGCAGGCGCTTTGCGAAAAAAGTCCTCGCCGTCGAGCGGCTGCGTCCTCATCGGTTCATAAAAAACAGAGTCGATCTGTGCCACGGCATCTCCCAGCGGGACGGTGCGGCGCAGCAGCCCCGAATCGGAGGGCAGGTGCAACCCGACCACCAAGCCCATCGGTCGCAAGCGCCGCCCCGCCTCGCGGATCAGATGCAGATACGCACGCTCGACTTCCGGGCGCACGCCTTGCCACTTGAACACCACCCCAACACCACCTTGCATGCGCACCTGTGACGCCATCTCGCCCAGCAACTGTTCCTGCGCAACATCGCTGCGCAGAATCGCCTTGGCGACGTCTCCCAAGATGTTCGCCGCCCCATCGAGCGAGCAGACGAGCAGCACCTGATCCGCAGGTTCCTGTGGCGACGGCGGGAAGTGCAGATGTCCGGCCGCATCGACGCGCAAGCCTTCACGCAGGCGGTACGCAAGCGGAGGCAGATCGTGCAGCGGCTCCATCGCGGTGAGCGGGAGGAGTCGCTTTTGCTCAACAGCTCGGTGGGTCGAACGGGGGACCAGCAGGAGGTCGCCCGCTTGCACGTGGTCTGTATACAAGTGATTGCAGCAGGCGAGCCACGTCAGCGGCACCTTCAAGCGCTCGCTGATGGAGCGGAGCGTCTCACCTCGCCGCACCTCGATCGTGAGAAAACCGTCCGTGCCAACGACTGGCAACTCGGACGGAATGCAAAGCGGATGGCCGGGCAACAAGTACGGGGCGGGCGGGAGATCGTTGGCCGCAGCGAGGCGTTCAGGGGTCAACCGGTAGCGTGTCGAGACCCCGGACAGCGTGTCGCCCGGTTGGACGATATACACATGCATGGCCCTCTCTCCTTCACCAGAGACACTTTCCCTACAGGATATGCGTCCAGCCCCACACGGGGTGAATTGGAACGCGATGTAATATCCGACAACGGGAACGGGCAGACTACGGGGTATAACGGACAGGAATCGCACGTAGGAGGGAAATACACATGTCGAACGTAGAAACGTCTGTCGAAGCAAGCCCTGAGGTCACGATCCCGCCGCGCAAGCTCGGAGACACATGGGATGGGTGGGCAGGTGAAGTCGAGGAAAACCGTGGCGATCTGGAAACCAGCCCGTGGTACTTCCTCACGTTTGCGACCACCGTACTGGTAGCGCTGACCGCTCTGGTCTGGACCGCCATGTTCCTGATCGAGCCGCGCTTGAACGAGTTGCCCGTCTGGCTGAATCGCACGGTCTTGATGAGCGTGTGGGGCGTGCTCTCGGCAGTCAACCTGATGTTTGCTCTGGTCGTCCTGACCGTTGCGACCGGCAAAAATTTTGTTCCGTTCATGAAAGGTCGTCACATCGCACTATCCGGCATCATCCCGTGGACGATCAAAGCGGGCAAGATCTTCGGCCTCTCCAAAGACCGCATCGCCAACTCCGTACTGCAAGTCGGCAACCGCCTGACCACCGTCAACCAAGCGATGATCGAGCGCGATGAATTGTTGATCCTGTTGCCGCGTTGCCTCGACAAACAGACTCGCGATGAGATCAAGATGGTGACCAGCAAGTACGACGTTGATTTCCATATCTGTGCAGGTGGGCAGATGGCGCGTCAACTGCTCACGGAGAAAAAGCCCAAGGGCGTGATCGCCGTGGCTTGTGAACGCGATTTGATGGCGGGGGTCCAAGATGTGAAAGCGGCGGTTCCCGTGATTGCGATCGCCAACAAGCGTCCCGAAGGCCCGTGCCGCAACACCTTGATCAACATGACGGAGATGGAAAATGCGATTCGCATGTACCTGGGCAAAGAACTGCTCCCGGTGGACAAGCCGCTTCTTGAACAAAACTAATTCTTGCCATTGGGTTGACAAACCCCTCATTTGATCGCTCTAATAGAGAGGTATATTTGTGATCATTTGGGGGTTTTTTTATGTCCAAAATTCGTCTGTTCATGAAATTGATCATGTTTGAACATACGATCTTCGCCTTGCCCTACGCTTATATCGGCATGGTCATGGCTTCGTACTACACCAACCACGCTTGGCCCGGTTGGGGCAACGTGATCTGGGTGACGCTGGCGATGGTCGGTGCGCGCAGTGCGGCGATGGGTCTGAACCGTGTGATCGACGCGGCGATCGATGCCAATAACCCGCGCACCGCCAACCGCGAGATTCCACGGGGCGCGATCCAAAAAGCCGAGGCGTGGGTGTTTATCCTGCTGGCGTTCGCCTTGCTCGGGGTCTCCGCCTGGATGCTCAACCCGCTGTGCTTGCAACTGATGCCGATCGCGGTGTTCTTCCTCGTGCTGTATCCGTATTGCAAGCGTTTCACGTGGGCTTGTCACCTCGTGCTCGGCATCGCCGACGCGCTGGCTCCGCTCGGCGGATGGATTGCGATCACCGGGCGTTTTGACACGCCGGCGTTGTTGCTCGGAGGTGCGGTCGCGATCTGGATCGCAGCGTTTGACATCATCTACGCGTGTCAGGATGTCGAGTTCGACCGCGCCAACAACATCCATTCGATCCCGGCGCGCTTCGGGATTCGCGGTGGGCTCTTGATCTCGCGGTTCATGCACATCGCCACGATCGTGTTGTTCGCACTGGTGCCGCTGTATGTTGACCTCGGGATCTTCTACTGGATCGGGGTGGCAGGTGTGGCGGTGTTGCTCTGGATTGAACACCGGATCATCTCACCGAAGGACATGAGCAAGATCGATCTCGCCTTTTTCACCGTCAATTCTTATGTCGCATCGGTGGCGTTTGTTTTTACGCTGACCGATATCGCCATCCAGTTGTGGTAGGGGAAAAGCCTCGCAGATGCGGGGCTTTTTTCTATTTCTGGGCACACTAACGCCACGAAGGAAGGGAGGCTCTGATGGCATGTATGATCTCAAGCGCGGACGTACGCTCTACCTCGCGTTGGTCACGCTGGTGATCCTCGCCTGTGTCTGGTTGCTGTGGGAGATGCGCGAGGTCTTGCACGGCCTCGGCTCGATCATGAGCAGCGTGCTGACGCCGTTTTTGATCGCTGTCATCATCGCCTACTTGCTCAACCCGCTCGTCCATCAACTGCACCGGCGCGGCGTGCCGCGTGGCATGAGCATCGTGATCATCTACGTCGTGTTTTTCCTGTTCTCCGCGGTGTTGCTGATCAACATGATCCCGCTGTTCATCGACCAATTGCGCGACCTCAGCGACAAGTTGCCCGCCTTGATCGAGCAGGTGGAAAAGTGGATGAACGACTTTCACCAGAACAAACGCTACCTGCCGCTGGCGGTGCGCAATGCGGTCGATTCCAACCTGACCGCGCTGGAAGGCAGGACGACAGCCTCGATCACACACATTCTCGCCCAAGTGGGCGTGGCGGTCGAAGGGATGGCCGGGGCGTTCGTGATCCCGTTTTTGGTCTTTTACATGCTCAAGGACGTCAAAGGGATCGAGCGTGCGGTGATCGCTTTTTTTCCAAAAAGCAACCGTTCGGAGATCGTGCGGCTGATCCGCAGCATCGACGAGGCGCTCGGTAACTACATTCGCGGGCAGCTCTTGGTGGCGTTTCTCGTCGGCGGGCTGGCGTATGTCGGCTACCTGATCGTCCAGATGCCGTATGGCGTGCTGCTGGCCCTGATCGTGGCGATCACCAACATCATCCCGTATGTCGGCCCCTTTATCGGGGCGGCTCCTGCGATCCTGCTGGCGTTTACCGTGTCACCGGTGATGGCGCTGAAAGTGTTGATCGTCAACTTGGTTATCCAGCAACTCGAAGGCAACGTCATCTCGCCGTTGCTCATCGGGAGAAGCCTCAAGCTGCATCCGATGCTGATCATTTTTGCCCTGTTGCTGGGCGGTGAGATGTTTGGAATGATCGGACTGATCGTGTGCATCCCGGTCATCGCGATCGGCAAAGTGATCCTGCAGCATCTGGTGTTGCACTATATGAAGCGTTGACGTATAATTGCCCTGATTGGTAAAACGGTAAAACTTGCCACGTGAGGTGCACGAATGGCTAATGATCGCACGATTCACTGGGGCTCGCGACACGAGGACAATCAAGCGCGACGGGCGCTTTTGATCGCCGTGGACGCGATGCGGCAGAAGGGGTACAACCCGGTCTCGCAGCTCTCGGGCTATTTGATGACTGGCGACCTGGCCTACATTACCAACCACAACCATGCGCGGAACCTGCTCAAGGGCCTCGAACGCGAGGAACTTCTCCATGAGCTGGTGCGCTTCTATCTGAGGGATCAACCATGAATGAAACTCGAGTGTTAGGCATCGACTACGGCGATGTGCGTATGGGGATTGCCGTTTCCGACCTGATGGGCTGGACAGCCCAAGGCGTGGAGACGATTCACCGCAAGAGTTTGGCGCAAGACCTTGCACGCATCGGCGAGTTGATTCGTGAATACGCTGTGGACAGGATCGTGTTGGGCTTTCCCAAGAACATGAACAACACGATCGGTCCGCGCGGAGAGCTGAGCCAACAGTTCGCAGAGACGTTGAAGGAGCAATTCGGTTTGCCCGTAACTCTCTGGGACGAGCGGTTATCGACGATGGCCGCTGAGCGTATGCTTGTATCAGCAGATGTCAGTCGCAAAAAACGCAAGCAAGTCATCGACAAGATGGCGGCGGCGATCATCCTGCAAAATTACTTAGACGCCCAAAAAAACTAGCGAAAGCAGGTGCCAGCATGAGCGAAGTGGAAACCAACCAAGTGATCACCCTGACCGACGACAGTGGCCAGGAGCATGAATTCGAGGTTCTCGAAATTCTCGAACTCGAAGCGAAGACCTACACGATCTTGCAACCGCTCGAAGGCGCAGAGGAAGAAGCGATCATCTTGCGTCTGGAGAAGGATGCAGACGGCAACGATGCGCTCGTTGGCATCGAAGACGATGAAGAGTGGGAGAAAGTCGCAGAAGCATACGACACGCTCCTCTTCGAAGAACAAGGCGGCAACGACGCTGACCTGTAAACCGACAGAGCTGACAGGCATTCCCACGGGGGATGCCTGTTTTTCTTGGGCATTCTGTTAGGAGGAGGTGGGCGCGATGACACCCAACAAAGACCTGCATCTTCCAGAGGTGTACCATCCGAATGCCGTTGACCTCCACATCGAGGAGGTGCGCCAGTCCGCGTTGCAACAATTGGGGCTGGGCGATGGCGACAACCTGAGCACCGAGCAAGCGGCTCAGGTCGGACAAGCGATGGCGGAACAACTGGAAGCCTTGCAAGCGAACGTCAACCAGCAGTCCGAATAACGGGAAAAAAGCCCACGTCTTGCACGTGGGCTTTTCCGACTGTGTCGAATCCCGTATAATAATGGAGAATGACTTTGGAGGTGCATCTTTTTCCCATGACTAGCAAGCAGTCCCACTTGGCAGATGCCAAACTCCGTGGGCAAAAGTGGTGGCTTCTTTTTGCGTTGAGCATTCTCTTGCTCGGCGGGGGGCTTTATTATGTCCAAAACCAACTTCAACCGCCCAACACCAGCGGTCAGGCGGTGGAGATCAACATCGAGGAAGGCGCGACCGCCGCGACGGTTGGACAGCGTCTCGCCGAGTTGAACATGATCAAAAACCCGACCTTGTTCAAATGGTACTTGTCGTACCAAGGGACGAGCGCGAACTTGAAGATCGGGAAGTATTATTTGAAGCAAGGGATGTCGACCGAGGAGATCGCCCGCGTCTTGGTCGAAGGCGATGCCAAGTTCAACACGGTGAAGTTTACGATACCGGAAGGCTTGACGGTCGAACAAATTGGCGATGCGCTGGTCAAGCAGAACGTCGTGAAGGACAAGCAAGCGTTCCTGAACGAAGTGGACAAGGGCGCTTTTGACAACGCGTTTGTGAAGGAGATTCCCGCGAACACCGGGATCAAGCACCGATTGGAAGGCTACCTGTTCCCGGAGACCTACGAGGTTTACCAAGACGCCACCCCGCATCAAGTCGTCGAGACGATGCTCAGGCAAACGCAGGCGACGATGTCTGCGGAGTGGCAAGAGCAGTTGAAAAAGCAAGGTCTCAGCCTGCACAGCGCCTTGACGATCGCGTCATTGGTGGAACGCGAGGCCCGCGTGGATCAGGAGCGCTCGATCATCTCGGGCGTCATCCAGAACCGCTTGAAGGCAGAACCGCCGATGAAACTCCAGATCGACGCAACCGTTCAATACATTTTGGGCAAGCAAAAAGAGACGTTGTTGTTCAAAGACTTGGAGATTGAGAGCCCTTATAATACCTACCTGCACGAAGGCTTACCACCGGGGCCGATCGCCGCACCGGGTCGCAATTCGATTCAGGCTGCCCTGTACCCGGCGGCACATGACTTCTATTTCTACGTCACGAAAAACGACGGGACCGGCGGGCATTATTTCGCACATACCTTCGAGGAGCATGAGAAAAACATCGCGAAAAGCCAATAATCCAACCTCCGCGTGAGACACTAGGCGTAGAGGAGGGATCGTGATGACCCCTGAACAACCGCAACAACCTGTAGATCTCACGCCCGAAGACATCGTGCTCGACTACCTGATCGGCGAGCATGAGTTGGAAAAACTCCGCCACGGTTTTCAAGCGCCGGTGATGGGACCGCCGTGCAGCCCTGACGGTGACACACAAGTCCCGAAGCGATGACAACGCAAAAGACCCATTGCTTTGGCAGCATGGGTCTTTTGCAAACAAAAATCAGCATGGAAATAGAACAATTTTTATGATACCATTAGACTGTTTGTGATTGTTGAAGGAGTTTGAGCCAAATGATCGATACGCAAGTGGTGGAATACTTGCGCAGTCTCGTGCCCGAACGGGACGAGTTGTTGCAGGAGCTGGAGCGCCGAGCGGAGGAGTTGTACATACCGATTCTCGACGTGGAGACGATGGGATTCCTGCGTGTGTTCCTCGCCATCGCCAAGCCCAAGCGCATCCTCGAAGTCGGGTCGGCGATCGGGTACTCCGCCATCGTGATGGCACGAGCGACCCAAGCACAACTCACGACGATCGAACGCGACCCCGAGCGGGCGCAGGAGGCGCGGCAGAACTTCGCACGCGCCGGGCTTGCACAGCGGGTGGAGTTGTTGGAAGGCGATGCGCTGGAGATCATCCCTCTACTTGGCGAGTATGATTTGATTTTTCTCGATGCGGCGAAGGGACAGTATCCACGCTTCTTGGAGCTGTTGCACCCGCATCTGTTGCCGGGTGGCATCCTGCTGTCCGACAACGTGCTGTTCCAAGGGCTGGTTAGCGGTGACCCGGACGTCAAGCACAAATTGCGCACGATGATCAACCGCTTGCGTGAATACAACGTGTTGCTCACACAGCATCCGGACTTTGAGACTTCGATCCTCCCGGTGGGGGACGGGCTCGCGGTGAGTGTGAGGGCTGGAAGTTAAGAGGGGGAAGACATACATGAAGAGACCGGTTCTGATCGGGATTGCTGGCGGGACAGGTTCGGGGAAGACGTCGGTCGCACGGGAGATCACGCGGAACATTTCGCCTGAGAACATCCTGCTGATCGAACAAGACAATTACTACAAGGATCAATCGCAACTGACGATGGCGCAGCGCGTGTTGACCAACTATGACCACCCGAACGCATTTGACAACGACTTGCTGCTCGTCCACTTGAACCAACTGCTGGACGGACAAGCGATTGAAAAGCCGATCTACAACTTCGCCGAGCACACCCGCGCCACCATCACGGATCGCCTCGAACCGAAGCAAGTCATCATCCTCGAAGGCATCCTCGTGCTAGAAGACGAGCGCCTGCGCAATCTGATGGATATCAAGATCTTCGTCGATACGGATGCCGATGTGCGGATCATCCGCCGCGTCCTGCGCGACATCAAGGAACGCGGCCGTTCGATTGAATCGGTCGTGGAACAATACATGGGTGTCGTGCGCCCGATGCATATGCAGTTCATCGAACCGACCAAGAAGTACGCCGACCTGATCATTCCAGAAGGCGGCAAAAACCAAGTGGCGATCGACGTCCTCGTGGCCAAAGTCAACGAGATCGTCACGTCGATGATCTAACGCCACCATCATCCTAAAAAAGAGAGTCGCTTTCTGAATAGAAAGCGGCTTTTTTGTACCACACTGGAGGGAAAAGGGGGTGTGGCCCACATGATCGAAGAAAGCGCCAAGAACCGCATCCAACGCCGCACCGCCATCGTCCTGACCCTCTGTTCGCTGGGGATCGTCGGGATGCTCGGGCGGATTTTTTACATCCAAGTGGCTGCCCCGCACAACATGCAAGGGCATGACCTCGTCGCCAGTGCCGTTGAACAGCGACGGGAGAAATTCGAACTCGACTCCGGGCGTGGAGATATCCTCGACCGCAATGGGGTGTCGATGACCGGAAGTGAACTGCACGGCATCGTCGTGCTCCCCGTCTGGCAACAAAGTCTTGACCGCAAAAAAATCAACGACCTCGCCGTGCTGTTGCATACCTCGACGGCGACATTATTGAAGGCGTTGGCGGAGCAGGACGAGCCGTTTCTGTTGCGCCTGCCGGACATGAACGGGCAGATCCGCACCGTCAATCTCACCACCGCCGAAGAAAAACAGGTGGAACAACTCGAACTGACTGGCATCTATGCCAAGCAGGTCAAAGTGCGCTATGACGACCAATCGGTGGCCCGCCAAGTGATCGGCTTCCTCGGCGAAGACCCGAACTTGGTCGCCAACACGTGGGGCGGGAAGTACCCGCTCGATGAAAAAGTGGGCAAGCTCGGGCTGGAGTTCCAATACCAAGACGAGTTGCGCGGCTTGGGGCTGAGCAGCACGATCGCCTATTACACCGATGCCTACAAACGCCCGATCAACGGCTTAGGCATCCGCGAGTCGAGCGAACCGAACCACGCGCTGAACGTGAAGACCACGCTGGATACGGACGTCCAACACACCGTCGAGCAGGCGATGGACGCATTCGGTGTGCAAAAAGGCGCAGTCGTCGTGCTTGATGCGCAGTCGGAGGATGTGTTGGCGATGGCATCGCGTCCGAACTTTGACCAGAACTCACCGATCAAGTCTGCGGATCAATACCCGGAGAACTTGGCGTTGCAGGCGGTGTTTCCAGGCTCGATCTTCAAGTCGGTGATCGCAGCGGCAGCCTTGGAGACGGGCGCTGTCAAGCCGACTGACACGTTTGAGTGTCCGGGCTACATCGACATCGGCGACGGACGCTTGAATTGCTGGACCAAGCACGGGGCACTGACGGCAGAGGAAGCGTTTGCTTCGTCGTGCAACGTGACATTCGCCCAACTCTCGATGAAACTAGGGCGGGACAAAATCGAGGAGTATGCCAAAAAATTCGAACTTGGCCAGACCGTTGGGCTCCTGCACAACAACCAGTCGCAGTTCTACGGCGAGGATGCCGGGAGTATTTTTGCCAAGGACTACACCTCCGATCGCTTGCTCGCCAACACCGGGATCGGACAGGAGGATGTGCGGGTCACTCCCTTGCAAGCTGCGCACATGGTCGCGGTGATCGCCAACAACGGCCTCGCCGGACATCCGCGCTTGGTGAAGTCGTTGAACACGCCAGACGGGTTGCTGTATTCGGACTACTCGACCTCCGAGAAGCAACAAGTGTTGGAAAAAACGACCGCATCCGAATTGCAAAAATGGATGCGCGATGTCGTGACGATGGACCAAGGCACCGCCCACGCCGCGCTCGCTGATGCCAAAGTGCCCGTCGCGGGCAAAACCGGCACCGCGCAGACGGGAGATCCGAACGCCAACCACCAATGGTTTGCTGGGTTTGCCCCTGCCGACAAGCCCAAGTACGTCGTGGTCGTCGTAGCCGAGTCGGTCACGCAAGGTCGTTCGACGGAGCAGATCGCCAAGCAGATCGTCCATGCACTGCCCGAGTCGTAAGGTCATAAACTTGCAAACTGAGAATACCACCCGGAATACTTGCTCGTTAGTTTCAGAGGAGGTAAGATTACGGTAGACACTTGAAAGGGGTCCTCCGTATGACCAAAAGCTTTCTGAGCCACCTCGAATGCCCGAAATGCAACACCACCTATGATGCTGATACCCTCCAACAGCTGTGTACCTGTGGCGCACCGCTGCTTGTTCGCTATGATCTGCAGTCTGCTGCATCCACGATGCGCAAGGAAGACCTCGCGCACCGCGAACCGACGCTCTGGCGCTACCGGGAACTGCTCCCGGTGCGTGAGGACGAGAACATCGTCTCGCTCGGTGAAGGCATGACCCCGCTGTTGCGCTTGCCGAAACTGGGTGCTGCAGACGGTTTTGAAAACCTCTACCTCAAGGACGAAGGCGTGATCCCGACCGGCTCCTTCAAAGCGCGTGGTGCTGCGGTCGGCATCTCTCGGGCCAAGGAACTCGGCGTGACGACGCTCGCGATGCCGACCAACGGCAACGCAGGTGGAGCGTGGGCGACCTATGCGGCCCGCGCGGGCATCAAGTCCTACATCATCATGCCAGTCAGTGCTCCGACGATCACCCGCAACGAATGCGCGATCACCGGAGCGGACTTCTACCTCGTCAACGGCTTGATCTCCGACGCGGGCAAGATCGTCGGCCGCGCAGTCAGCAAGTACGGCTGGTATGACGCGTCCACGCTGAAGGAACCCTACCGCATCGAAGGGAAAAAGACGATGGGCTACGAACTTGCCGAGCAGTTCAACTGGGAAGTTCCAGACGTCATCCTCTACCCGACGGGGGGCGGTGTCGGTCTGATCGGCATCTACAAGGCACTGCTCGAACTCCAAGCGATCGGTTGGATCGGGGAGAAACTGCCGCGCCTCGTCGCTGTCCAAGCGACCGGCTGTGCTCCGATTGTTCAGGCGTGGGAGGAAGGCAAGCAGGAGTCGGTGTTCTGGGAAAACGCGCAGACGATCGCATTTGGCATCACGGTGCCCAAGGCGCTCGGTGACTTCCTCGTCCTCGAAGCCGTCTACAACACCAACGGATGTGCAATCGCCGTCGACGACGAAGCGACGTTGCGGGCCCAACATCGCCTCGCCCAGCTCGAAGGGACGTTCGTTTGCCCCGAGGGTGCCGCGACCTATGCCGCAGCGCTTCTACTCAAGGAACAAGGGTGGATCAAGCCAGCGGACCACGTCGTCCTGCTCAACACCGGAACCGGCCTCAAATACCCGGATACTGTGACGGTTACGGTCGATACCCTCCAACCAACAGACGATCTGTAAGCGATCAACGAAATCGAAAACGACCTGCCACAAGTAACGGGGCAGGTCGTTTTTTAGTTCGGTTATTGAACCAATTTAGTAATAACTGGCTAAAGAGAAAATTTACAAAAATAGATTTCCTTCTTAATAATTATCGTGTACAATGAAACTAGTTCAAACACTCAAAATGATGGAGGTCATCCTCAACATGAACCTGAAAGGTAAATTCCTTACGACAGCTCTGGCTGTCACCTTTGCCCTCCCGCTGGCCCTGCCGACGCTCGCAGTGCACGCGGAAGGTCCGTCCGATCCGGCACCGTATATCAATGCAGTAGCTGCAAACGGCAAGAAAGTCCTGTTTGACAACACGCACGGACAGACAGCAGGTGCGGCAGACTGGGTCATCGACGGCGGGTTCTCCGATTTCGGGAATGCACTTGCGAACAACGGTTTCTATGTGAAGGAACTGCGCAAAACCACCCCGATCACGTTGACCGACCTCTCTGGATATGATGTACTCGTCATCGGGGAAGCGAACATCCCGTACAAGACGAGCGAGCAACAAGCGATGGTCGACTATGTGAAGGGTGGCGGCTCGATCTTCTTTATCGCGGACCACTACAACGCAGACCGCAACAAAAACCGTTGGGACGCGTCTGAAGTCTTCAACGGGTACCGCCGTGGCGCTTGGACCAATCCGGCGCAGGGCATGAATACAGAAGAAGCAAGCTCTGCGGCGATGTCCGACGTGGCTTCCTCCGACTGGCTCGGCACGAACTTCGGCGTCCGTTTCCGCTACAACGCGATCGGCGACGTCAACGCGAGCAACGTCGTAGCTTCGTCGCAAGCGTTCGGCATCACCGCAGGCGTCTCCTCCGTGGCGATGCATGCAGGTTCGACCCTCGCAGTCCTCGACCCGACCAAAGCCAAAGGGATCGTCTACCTCCCGTCGACCACAGCCAAGTGGGCGAGCGCGGTTGACCAAGGCGTCTACAACGGCGGCGGCGTAGCAGAGGGTCCGTTCGCAGCAGTCGCGAAACTGGGCGGCGGCAAAGCAGCGTTCATCGGTGACTCCTCCCCGGTTGAGGATGCGACTCCGAAGTACGTGCGCGAAGAGAACGGCGCAACCAAAACCACATATGATGGTTTCAAAGAAGTCAACGACAGCACCTTCCTCGTGAACACCGTGAAGTGGCTGGCGACCAAGGAGTCCTACACCGCGCTGAACCAAGTGGCAGGTCTGACCTTGGATTCCCCGACCACGCTGTACTCTTGGGAACAACCGGCGAACACCACCGAACCGCAAGCAGAACCGTGGGCCGCGCCGGCAGCAGGGTACAAATGGTATGATGCAACCACCTTCAAAGCGGGTTCCTATGGATATGGCACCGTCGTCAACCCGAACCCGACCGGCCCGTATGCGTTTGTACACCAAGCGACCTTGCCGAATCAGTACGCCTTCAAGGTCCGCATCGTAGCGAACGGTTGGGCGGCAGGTTCGACCCAGACGCTGTTCAACCTCGGCATCTACAACGGCAGCGGCACCCAAGTTGCGAAAGTGCAAAATGCAGATGGCACCTGGCCGACTGCGTATGGCTACAGCTCGAACTTCTCGATGACCGCTGATGCAAACGGTCAAGCCGTGAAGGAAGTCAACGTGCAGATCAACCCGACCACGACCGGTTCGGCAAGCCTGCGCCTGCGTCAAAGCTCCACAGCGAAACTAACGGAAGCTGTCACCATCGGCAACGTCGTGGTCACTCCGCTCCCGTAGTTATCCGAAAAGAAACCTGTTCTTGCCATCTGGCGGGAACAGGTTTTTTTCCCGTACAGGCTAGGAAAACAAGCACTCCCACATACAATGAAACACAAAAGTGGGAGGTGAACGACGGATGCCCGGATTCCTAACTGCGGTCGTGTTGTTGCTCAAGGAGATCACTCTGTTCGTCTCTTACATCAAGAACAACGCGTTCCCGCAACCTCTGTCAGAGGAGGAAGAGAGCAAAAACCTCCGTTTGATGGCGGAGGGCGATGAACACGCGCGCAACAAGTTGGTGGAACACAACTTGCGCCTCGTCGCTCATATCGTCAAAAAGTTTGAAAACACCGGCGAAGACAGCGAGGATTTGATCTCGATTGGCACCATCGGACTGATCAAAGCCATTGAAAGCTTTTCAACAGGCAAAGGTACCAAGCTGGCGACTTATGCCGCTCGTTGTATCGAAAACGAAATCCTTATGCATTTACGCTCCCTGAAAAAGACGCGCAAGGACGTCTCCTTGCACGACCCGATCGGCACGGACAAGGAAGGGAATGAAATAACGCTATGATTATATCCGTTCAGTAAACCGCCATTCTAGGCGGTTTTTTCATTATCATCCTCGAATGGATTGTATGGTTCGACATTATTCTGTAAAATAACAATACTGAATAAATTAGGTGTGGTGAGCATAGTGGATGAGACTTTCAATCAAAAAGTCGGTCGGAATACTCTGGCGTTGCGAAATGAACGTGGCTTGAGTACTGATCACGCGTGGAAATTGTTACGTGGCTATGGATTTAGCAAGGCGACCATGAACAGAATCGAATTGGCCCGGAACTCCAACGACCCAGAGGCGAACAAGATTGAGGAAGACAAAATATCCGGCATCGCAGAGTTTCATAATGTTACTCCTGAGTCGATCACGGAAACTGATGAGGCGGTTAATGGCCTGATTGAGAAGATCGAGGTGGCGTACAAGAGGGGCAAAAAGGACGAGCAAGTACTTCAAATGCTGGACAAGCTCCTAACGCAACTGTTTTATGTTGATGACAAGGGAAAGTTGATCAAAAAGAACGGTGCTCCTCGAATTCGAGTTCGTGCTTTGTTACTGAGAGGGAAGTACGAATTTTTAAACGGAAATCATCCAGAATCTATCGACTGGTCGTCTCGGGCGCTGGAGATCGCAACGGCTGCTAAGGACTATGAAATGGTGCATATGTGTCGGAGTAATATAGCTAACGCTCATTTAGAGCAAGGTGAATGCTTTACGGTAATTCAGTTTATAAACGATGACGAACAGGACAAGACTTATGAATCTGACGAAAAACATAGTATGAACTATCTATTACTTGGGAGTGCATACAATAAATTGAAAGATTGGAACTTAGCAATTCGCCATATACAGTTGTCAATCGAGAAAACCTACAATAAATCAAGGTTGTCGAGGGCATATCAGCTACTTTCGCGTGCTTACCGAAACAAGAATATGATCAATGAGGCAATTGAACAACTGAATCAAGCAATGGAGTACGCTCAAGAAGTGAATGATAACCTCACTCAGATTTATGGCTATGAAACTCTAGGAGAAATTTTCCTGACACAAGGCGACCTTGATAAGGCTCTCTCAAGATTTTTACAAGGACACTCACTAGCTAAATCCTATGGAAGTTCGAAGGAAATCCTGCTACTCGAGTTTTTCGTAACTTACTGCAACTTAAATGTCCCGGAAGATGTTGACACTTTGGTCACTATCGCAACTCAGTACGAATCTTTGAATGTTGCTAAGACTTACAAGTCCACAATTTCCACATACGTTGCGAGAGCGGCAAGGAGTTACAGGCGATTTGATGTCGCGTTAGAGTATTACGAAAAAGCGATATCCACAGCTGAATTTTAATTGTATAGTTGTACTAGGGGGTGAGCCATCGTGAAAAAAATTGGGGCTGCAATATTTTGTTTGTTCGTTGTAGGTGCTTTACTATTGGGGAAAACACAACTTGCTTTCGATGCACCGATTGAACCGTATTCTTTAAAGAAAGTCGTCTTTGATGTTCCGATCGACCCGTATGGAAAGATCGCAATTGTAGCGAATCGTGGATAATAGTCTATGAGATAAATCAAAGCCTGTTTCAATGGTGTGAATGAGTAATGAAAAAACCTCCATCTTCGTTTATGATCATTATTAAGTGATCCAACGAAGATGGAGGTTTTTCCTTATGCATAAAGAAAAGCAAACTTTTACGCAACAGGACTTGCTTGATGATACCCAGCTTATCCCCAAGCACCGCGATGCGCTCTCGCGGGCGTTGTCGCTGGCTTCCGCTTCCGAAGGGGATGGTCAGTCCGTATGACTCACATAGAGGCTTACGTAGACGCTTTGCAAGCCCGTTGTAGCCGGCCTACCTATAAAAATAACCCCTCCTAGACTAGGAGGGGTTATTTTTCTTCGTCCGTACTATCTTCAATTGCTCTAATTTCTTTATCTAATGCGTCGACAACAAAAGGGATGCGCTCTTTTGGGATGTCGGTTACTATACCTTTTGCGATTTGATTACGTATACGCTTAAGGGTAGATAAACTTGCTTTTTCCTGTTCTCCAAAGTGATCAGGAACAGAGGTCTCCTGCTCCAATTCCGATCCATAAAGCTCACTTACATCAATATTACCCAATTCCGCAATCTTCAATACATCTTCGTGCTTTGGACGCTTCTTACCACTCTCCCAATCTGCGACGATGCTTTGTACTTTGCCGAAACGATCTGCAAATTGCCTCTGGGTCTCACCTAATGAATTGCGAATTTTTTTTATGGTAGGCCCAAAGTTTACCACACTACTCACAAACACCAACTCCTTAGTACAGGATAACATGAAAGGCGATAATCAGCGATAATTAATAGCCGATAGTGATAAAATATCGCAATTAGCGATTGACATATGGTGGTTATCAGGTATACTAAGACTATAAATCGCTTTTGGCGATGAGGGGGTGTTAAAATGAATCAAGACAAGCGCACTCCGATCAAAAGGCGACGTCAAGAACTTGGATACACCCAGAATGAGATTGCGAAACAATGTGAAATCTCGCAGTCACATTTCTCGGAGATTGAAAAAGGAATGAAGTCCCCTTCCGACCCTGTTAAAGTCAAGATCGCCGCGGCGTTGAGGTCAGATGTTCAAACTCTTTTTTTTGATTGTTATATCGCTTTTAGCGATCAGATTCAAATGCGTTAGTACAAGTCTATCAGACTTTACTAGTTTTTTGAATATCGTTTGGAGGTGAATTTCAATGGTTGTCCCCGCACCGTCCCCGCATAACCTTCCACGAGGTGATGTTAACTTGGGAAAAAAGCAAATGCAGTTCACCGAAGAACCTGTGCAAGTCATGATGCTGGGAGAAACGAAGGTCCGCATCTTCGCACCGATCATGACACCTGAGGAGTACCAGAAGCGTGACGAGGCGATTCACGCCGCAATTGCTTCGATCCTCAAATCGAAAATGGAAGCAGCAGCGGGAGCGTAAGCCTCCCGTGATGGACAAGCCCGGAAAGAGTGGTGAACCATATGCAAATCAACGGTAGCCTCCTCCGCTCAGCTCGTTTGAGCAAATGCTTGAAACAGCACGAACTCGCAGAAGGCATTTGCACTCCAGCAATGATCAGCCAGATCGAGACGGGTAAGGCGAATCCTTCCGATGAATTGATAAACCGCCTGTGCGGGAAGTTGGGGATCGACGTATCTGATCTTCAAAAGTAACACGAAATGGCGCAGGGCATGAGAAAGAGCCCGTAAAGACGTTTCCCTCCAAAGTAACCGGCACCACGCCGGATCTCCGAACGAAAGGTTGTGTCACCGATGATTAATTGGAAAGCAGTTATTTCGACCCAAGCAGATGTCCTGCACGCCGTGAACAAGAAGCTTGTCCCGGTTACTGATTGTGAACTCTCGAATGATGAGTATAAAGCAATTGAACAGGCGCAGGAACTGATCGACGACGCTCGCCGTCTCCTCGACTATTTCGCGGCTACACCCAAAGAAGGAACGCTTTACAAGAACGCTGCTGGTCGTTTCGAAATTCTAGATCGTGTGCTGACTAGCGGTAGCCGCCTTGAGATCATGGGAACCACTGAAGAAACCGAAGGCGAATGGTTTGTTGGTTCGGTTGAGTTCTCTGACGAATTCGGAGGGTACTACTTCAACCACAACCGTCACAAGGTGCCGCTACGCGTCGGTATGATCGTTCGGATACGCGAGTCGCCTAAGCGCTCATGAACTCCCTTCTCGCCGAACGTCGCCGCGTGTTGAACGAGATCGACCGCGTTCAACAACAGTTCTGCGTGGGGTGTACACGCTTCAAACCTGTGGGGCGTGAGTCGAAAGAGTCGTGGTGCCAACAAAACTGCGTTGTCACTTTCCAGTTTGAAGAGATCGGCGAGCGCCTGGTAGAACTTAGCGCGATTCGCCGCCAAGGAAAAGGGGTGACGATCCATGAGTTACAGCTACGAAATTCGTATCGAGGTACTTGATTCACCCGCGGCCAAGCCGGGCAGACGTAAAGCCGCAAAAAAGAAGAAGGCCTGACGCGGGAACGTCAGACCTTCGGATGTGAAGTTGGCAGCTATCAAACAAACCACCTTCGACAATTGCTGTATTTGTATCTTATCACGAATTGTCGAAAGGTGGAAGAGTCATGCCGGAAGTAGCAAAGCCCTCGCACGGTCGAGGATCGCAGAAACGGCGAGACCGCACCAAGATCACCCCGAACAATCGCAAACACGTTCAGGAGCGCTCTGAGGGCTTGTGCGAACGGTGTGCAATCTACTGCCTTAAACTTGGTGGACAGATGGCACATCTCGAAGGAGCCGGACAGCTTGGGCGCGGGGATATCCCGTGGAACATCTGTCTGCTGTGCCTCACCTGTCACAAGTGGGCAGACGGCACCGCCGAAGGCTACGAGTGGCGGCGTGAACGTCGTGTAGAGCTCGTATTGCAGTACAGCGTCCGTATCTGCGCCCGGCCCCTCTGCCGTGAAGAGACGGACAAGCTAGACGCTCTGCTCGAACCGATCTGCAAGACCTGTTCTGAACTATACCCGGAACGGATGCCCGGCCGCTCCTCTTAGGAGGACAAGCCCATGCAACAAGCAAGTGTTAAACCTTTTGCCTTCGGTCAGATCAAAGGTGGCGTTTGGGTCACTCGACCCGGCGGCCTGCCGGTGACTGTGGGCACGAGCTCCAATATGAAAGGGTGAACGACATGTCTTTAGCTAAAACCATCGCCGTCATGGTCGAGAAGGGTGGCGTCGGCAAGACGACGACGGCTGTGAATTTTTCGACGGGACTCGCAAATCGCGGCAAGCGCGTGTTGCTGATCGATCTTGACCCGCAAGGGAATGCCACGAACGAATGTGGGATCGACCCGACAGGGAGCTCTACTTACGACCTCTTCAAAGGAACGTTCTCCGCTGCCGTCACCAAGTGGGGGTTCGATCTGATCGGGGCGACACAAGACCTCGCATCCATTCCTCTGGATCACTCCGGCAGGTACGAGATGCTGGCCGCTCAACTGACCGACAGTGTCAGAACACACTATGACTACATCATCATCGACATGCCGCCCGGAACGCTTGAGACGTTGCCCCTGAATGGTCTCTACGCCGCCGACGAGGTAATCATACCCCTGCAGGCAGAACAACACGCCAGCGATGGGGTAGCGGGCTTCATCGACACGCTCTGGTCACAGAACGAAGTCTTGGGGCGCGAGGTGAAGATCGCGGGTGTCCTGGTCACGATGTACACGGCGTCATCGCCTGAATGTCGCCAGATCGTGCAGGAGGCTACTGATGCGTTCGACGACCTTGGGATACCGATCTTCGTCACGAAGATCCCGCGATCCCGGATCTTCCCGAACGCGGTACGCCGTGGTCACATCGCGCTGGTGAAGTACAAGAGCCATAAGGCGGTTAAGGCCTACCAAGACCTCGCTGACGAGTACCTGTTGCGCGAAGTGAATCGGCCATGAGTGACCGGCGCAATACGTTTCAACGCCTAAAAGAGCGGCAGGCGCAGGCAAACCACACCGACATCCCAACCGACATGTCGAACGACATTCCGAAAAGCATTCCAGAAGAAATGCCGAACGGAATGCCGAACGGAATGCCGAACGGAATGCCGAACGGAATGCCGAACGGAATGCCGAACGGAATGCCGAACGGAATGCCGAACGGGGAATTGTCAGAAGAGTTACAATCCCTTGTCAAACCGAAGACGAAGTTGATCCATACCAACATGAAGCTGACCCCAGAGAACCGCAAACGGTACGACGATCTCCCACCGGGTGACAAGTACCGTCTGATGAACCTGTGCATCGCACTTGGTTTTGAGGAAGCAGTCAGGCGCGGCCTGATCGCGGAAGGGGGTGTATCGCAGAATGAAGACGACAACGAGTAAACTCCTGTTCGACGAGGAACCGCTGATCATCCAACCAACGCTGGTGAAAATCCTTGGTGGAGTCCCCGAGGCTGTCTTCGTCCAGCAACTCCACTATCGGTTACGTATCAGTCAAAACATACACGACGGGCGCAAGTGGGTTTACAACACGGCTGACGAGTGGGTTGAAGAACTCCGAGGTTTGTGGGTTGCAAAAACGATCAAACGGGCGGTAACCAAGCTGAGCAACTTAGGAGTCATCTTGATAGGCAACTACAACAAGCGCAAGGGTGACAATACGAACTGGTACACGATTGATTACATGGTTTTGGACAAGCTCAGTCAATGTCCCGAGGGCATGGACAAAATGTCCAAGCGCCAAAGACAGAATGTCCAGACTGAAAAGGACAACTTGTCCCCGCTAAAGGGACAAAAAGTCCCGATAAGAAGGAGACAAATTGTCCCGACCATTACCAAAGTATATAAAAAGTCTTTCAAAAAAGACCCAAAGAACTATCCTCCTACAACACGTGATGCGGATGGAATTTGGTTGATGATTCTTGCACAGATCGAACCGAAGCTGTCGCGAGGGGTCTACACCGTATGGTTCCTCACTGCAAACGTGCAAGGTTTCGAAGGTGATACCCTCATCATCGAGTGTCGAGATGCCAATCACATGGAGTGGTGCTACAAGCACAGCACCATCGTCCTTGAGGGCATCAAGGAACTGAACGAACCGATCGGCATCAAGTTTGTAGTCAAGAAGTGAGGAAGGGGGAAGCGTCGACGTGTTGAGACAATCCAAGCACGACCCACGCACAGAACTGTTCATGAACCTCCAAGCGGAGTTTCGCGCCAATGGCCTGACACATCCGATCATCCAAAAGCAATTCGCATCTGTTGCGCTAGGACGCAAGATCGAAGTCGGGGACAAGCTGTCCTACGAGGATCTGCATAAATGCCTCTGCTACTTCAACGGGACGGAGGAAGCCGGGTTTGTGGCCCTGCTCTTGCGAACTCATCACGCGAAGAAGTGGAAGCCTGACTACATGACCTTGGTTATCAAAGAGGTCACGGGTAAGCAACGGATCTCAGAGCTCACCGCCATAGACCTGGTCATGATCTTGCAGCACGTCGGCGTGATCCCCAGTGAGGAAACGGCATGAGCAACTGGTATCTGCTCCGAAACGCCGTAGAGGATCTGACCTACCTGCGCAAATGGACCCCTGAGTACCGCAAGATCGTGCTTCGGCACCACACGGGAAATGACAACCTGTCAGAGTTCGTCGAGGCCGACTTTCGCAAGTTGTTTCGAGGCCTAGAGGTCGATCCGTACCAGATCAGCAAGATTGCCGACTCCAAGCGAAATAACTCCAAGCGGAGGGAGAAGTCCGCATGATCAACTCAAAGTGCAAGTCGTGTATTCACGATTGCAAACAAAAAGATCACATCCGGGTTATCGGTTGCCCGCGATATAAACAACCACCTAAGCAATCAAAGCCGCCCGAGCAGTTGGTGTTGAAACTGAGCTTCGGGAGTAAAAAGCGGGCGCAGGGAGGGCAAGGTGCATGAACCTGAACGCTATTGACTACTGCGGTATGGCTTCCTTGGTTGCTGTACTGGCCGCACTGGTTTTCCTACGAGTCAACGGGAAGATGAACATCGCGGTCGAGCTGTGGAGTGACCCGGATGCAGACAGCTACTAGTATTGGTCACGCGAAAGGGGTGGGGGCCGTGAAACAAACAAGTGAGGCGCCGATCAAAGACACAATGGGTTGGTTCACGACCCTTCCGATCCGCACCAAACAGCAAGCATGGTTTCACGCTGAAACCCTGAAAAATCAAGGCTACAGAACGCTGGTCCGTTCCACAAAACCAGACGGTAAGGGAGACTGGATAATCTACTACCGCCGATAAACGACCGCCGATTTCGGTGGAGGGAGGGGGAGAGCATGGCAAAGTCACCGCTGATCTGGTTCGGCGGCAAAGGCAAGGTCGCTGAGCACATCATCAGCCGAATGCCGGTGCACAAGTCGTACATCGAGCCGTTCGGTGGCGCAGCCCATGTCATTGCCGCGAAGCCCCGCGTATCACTCGAAGTGTACAACGACATTGATGGAGTTGTGGTGAACTTCATCATGACTGCCATCGAGGAACCTGAACGGCTTGCGCGGGCTTGTGCCCCGATTCCTTACAGTCGTCACCTCTACGAGACGTGGAAGACCCAACCGCTCCCTGTCGAACGCTTCGCCCGCGCTGTCCGCTATTTTTACATGAACCGCTGCGGGATTGCCAAGGGTAATCGGCGAGAGGTCTCAAACACCGGGTGGCGTCACAGTACGATGCCTGGTCAAAACCCGGCGGTCGGCTATCAAACGGCCGTCCGCCGAATCGAAGATTTCAGCCTACGGATGACAGGCGTTCAGATCGAGCGCAAGGACTTCCGCGAGATCATCCAGCGGTACGACCACGAGGACGCGCTGTTCTATATCGACCCTCCTTACATCGGCAAGGAAAAGTGGTACGCGGGGAACTTCACCGAAGATGATCACCGAGATCTCGCCGCGCTGCTCCAGCAGATCAAAGGCAAAGCAATCGTCTCGTACTACGACGACCCGCTGTTGCACGAGCTGTATCCCTGTTGGCGCAGAGAGACGTTCGACAGCTTCAAACATAGGCCGGGCGGTAACAACGATTACGCCGAAGAACTCCTGCTTTTCAACTGGCAAGAGGAGCACAAAGAGCAAGACAAACCACAAACCGAGCAGCTTGGCCTGTTGGTTTAGGGAGGGGGAAGACGATGCGTATCGGCATCCTCGACATCGACACGAAAAAAGAGAAGATGGGCCACGGCAAGCACGAGAAGTTCCCGAACCTCGCTTGCGGAAAAATCTTCGGATACCACATGGAGCGCGGCGACGAGATCGTGTATCCGTGGAAAGGTGAGCGGGTGGACAAACTCTACATCTCGACGATCTTCTCTTGGTCACGGCAGGCGCTGGAACGGCAGATGCCCTACTTCCAGAGCCGAGCAGACGAGGTAGTGGTCGGCGGGACGGGCGCAGATTGGAGAAGTAAACTCCCCCCCGAAATGGAAAATATCGGGCATCAATGGACTTACGATCTGTACGACATCGATTACGGGATTGGCTTCACGATTCGCGGCTGCCACGTCGGTTGCTCGTTCTGTGTGGTCCCGCGTAAGGAAGGTCTTCGGGAGTACCGAGTCGCCACTGTCGGCGAGCTGGTGAACCCGCGAAGTAACCACCTTGTGCTGCTGAACAACAACAGCCTCGCGGACATCGGATTCTTCGAAGACGTAGAGGAGATCCGGGAGCGCGGCCTGACGGTGAACTGGAACCAGGCGAACGACATCACACTCGTCACAGACCGCCACGCCGAGGCGCTGGCATCGGTCAAGTATTACAACTTCGCCAAGACCAGCCGGATGCTCCACTTCTCGTGGGATCAGATGATCAAACGGAAGATCGACCCCGCGACCGGTCAGCGTGTCGAATACGACATGAGCAAGACCGTCCCGGAGCAGATCGCCCGACTGAAAGCTCACGGCATCCCGCCTCACCACCTGACGTTCTACATGCTGATCGGGTTCGACACGACGCTGGAGGAGGACATGCACCGCTTCCGCACACTCCGTGAGTTGGGGTGCGAGGTCTACGCGATGCAGTTCCGGGATCTGAACGGCAAGAACGGCGTCGATGGCAAAGGAAATCCGCAACACCCGCACGTTCGTCACTTTCGGAAGTGGATAAATGGGTGGGGATACAAGGCTTGCGCGTTCGAGGAGTTCCGTCCGTATCTGGACGAGATCGATAGGCAGGAGAAAGAAGGACGCGAACGGGCGGCGCAGACGGCACTTGATCTGTTCGCAGTATGAGAGGAGGAGAGAATGTGCAACTGAGCCTGTTCGAAGATGCGAAGCCGTTGACGCTGGTCGAGAAGGTTCGGGCAGCCGTGGACGAGATCAAGGAATTGTACCTCGACCGAACGACACCCGGCCCGTGGGCCGTAGCGTGTAGCTTCGGCAAAGACAGCACCACCGTCCTATCGCTGGTCTGCCGGGCCATCCAAGAGATTCCCGTCGACGGGCGGTGGCGCGAGGTGTACGTGGTCACCTCCGACACCAAGATCGAAAACCCCGAGATGGAATTTTATGCGCACAACCAATCCCGCTTGGTGAACGAGTGGGCGAAAGAAAACGCCATCCCGATTACATCGCGAATCGTGAGTCGTGAACTCAAGAGGTCGTTTTGGGTGGTCCACTTGGGAAAAGGGTATCCGCTACCAGGTAACGGCAGGGATCGTACCTGTACGCACCAGCTCAAGATCGAACCACAGAACAACTTCCTGCAAGAACTCAAGCCAGCACTGTTGCTTCTTGGTTCCCGTGATGATGAGTCGAGCCGCCGTGCTCGCACGATCGCAAAGTACGAGGATGAGAAGGCCAGCCGCTTCGGGGAGTCGCCGTATCAAAAAGGCATCAAGTTCTATACCCCGATCCGAACGGTTACGACCGAGGAGATCTGGGAGTTCCTACAGGCCCCGCTCCCGTGGGGCTCCAGCATCGAGATACGGCGCCTCTACCGCGAGGCAACAGGTGAGTGCGGCCTGATCAACCCCGCAGGAGCTACGAAGGCGCGGAACGCATGCGGAGCCCGCTTCGGTTGCTGGGTCTGCCCGCCGCTACAGCGTGACAAAAGCACCGAGAACATGGCACTCATCCACGAATGGCTGCACCCGCTGACAGAGTTTCGTAAAGAGCTCAAAGAGGCGTGGGACGGCAAGAAGAACCCGCAGAACCGAAGTGGCTTCATGCGGAACCAGAAGCTCCTGAAACCAGGGCAGGGGTGCATCACAATCCCGACGCGCAAGCACCTGTTCCAACGTCTCATGGAAGTGCAGGAGGAAGTCAACGACATCCGGGAGCAGGACGGACTCGATCCGCTCGTGCTGATCGATGACGAGGAGATCGAGACGATCCAAGCGCAGTGGGTGGAAGACGAACAAGACCGACCGTGGTTGATGGCAGCGATGCCTGTTGACCCCGCTGTTTGAGAGAGGAGGGGAAGATGATGAACGCAGTACAACTCGACCTGTTCGCCGAGACGCTAGGCAGACAAGAAGCTTTGGAACGGCTTGTCAATGCACTCAAACAGGTAAAGCCAAAGCACAAACTCTTGCCCTTGGATGAGTATCACGTCATCATCGTCCAAATATCTGGCGGGAAGGACAGTGTAGCTTGCGTGCTTCATCTCCTCGAACAAGGTATCCAACCCGAGAATATCCTGCTCTGGCACCAAGAGGTTGACGGACGGGACAGGCAGTTTATGGACTGGCCCTGCACGAGACGGTACCTCGAACTGTTCGCTCAGAAGTTCGGACTCCGCTTAGAGTTCCAGTGGCGGAAGGGCGGCTTCCTGACAGAGCTCATGAAGAAGGACGCAGTTTCCGCGCCGGTCTGCTTCGAACTCAACAGCGAAGTGGTAACTCTACCCGCTGGGCAGGGGGCGAAAGTCGCGACACGCAGACGTTGGCCCGCGTTGGCCGCCAGTCTCCAAACACGGTGGTGCAGTTCGTCGTTGAAGATAGACGTCGCCACCCGCGCGCTGAACAATCACCCTGATTTCACCAAGTCAGGCTTGAACATCCTTGTTGTGACCGGTGAGCGTCGGGAGGAGTCGTCAGCACGAGCGAAGTACGAGGAGGCGTTGCCGCATAAGTCCAACAGCCTGCGCCGTCGCGTCGACCAATGGAGAGCGGTAATCGACTGGACGGAGCGCGAGGTGTGGGAGATCTTCGAACGGTTCAATCTCTTGCCGCATCCGGCCTACATGCTTGGTTTCTCCCGGTGCTCATGCTTTGGCTGTATCTTCAACACCGCCGACCTATGGGCGATGATGCGAGAGATCGCGCCGGAACGCTTCGCTCGCCTGGCATACATCGAACGAAAGATTCAGTTCACCATCGACAACAAGTTGACACTGGAAGAGAAAGCGAACAAGGGCAGACTCCACCGCCTCCCGCTCGA
>NZ_QGGL01000026.1 GCF_003148565.1 Tumebacillus permanentifrigoris | reverse complement strand
CGAAGTAGCAGTAAAACGCTACGTGAAGTTCTATAACCATAAACGATTCCAAAGCAGACTAAAAAACCATAGCCCGGTACGATACCGGACTATGGTCGCTTAGCGCCTATTGATTTTTAGGCTTTCTTTTCTGTCCACTTGACAGGGGTCAGATCATAATGGATGTGCCTTTTTTCGTTCCCTACCTGTACGCTTTACACTTCTGACAGCTTCAGTTTTTTTTCTCCTTGCGCTTGCCGAACAGCGCGAACCGGATGTTGTCGAGGATCGTGTAGGCGATCGGAACGACCACCAGCGTCAGCAGGGTCGAGGTCGTCAAGCCGGAGATGACCACGATCGCCAGCGACCGTGAGATAATCCCACCCTCCGTCGAGATCGCCAACGGAACCAGCGCCCCGATCGTCGCCACGGCGGTCATCAGGATCGGACGAATCCGCGTCGAGCCCGCTTCCAGCAACGATTCGTGCGTGCTCAATCCCTTCGCTCGGTTCTGCATCACGCGGTCGATCAGGACGATCGCGTTCGTCACGACGATCCCGATCAACATCAGTATGCCAACCATCGCCGGCATCCCGAGCGATTCGTTGAACACGTACAGACCTGCCACCGAACCGACAAAGATAAACGGCAACGAGAACAGAATCGCTAGCGGGGCCAGCATCTCGCCAAACGCGATCATCATCACCATGTACACCAGCGCAATCGAAACGCCAATCGCCAGCGCCATGTTGGTGAAGCCCTCTGCCATCGCTTTGGACTCCCCTTCAAAGTAGTACGTCACACCTACCGGAAGCGAGAGTTTGGCGATCTCCTGCTCCACTTGGGCTTGCACACCTGACGTGTTGGTGTCGGTGATCTTGCCCGAGATCGAGACGTACTCCTGTTGGTTCAGGCGCTGGACCGAGGTCGCGCCGGTGATTTGCTCGACTTTGGCGATGTCGCCAATTTTGACATCCTTGCCCGTCATATTGGTGACCGCTTGTTGCGCGATCTTGTCCGTGCTGTTCAGCCCGTCCACTTTCAACGCGAGGTTCAGTTCGGTCGTCTTGCCGTTCAGCGTGACATGGGTCACCGTGGAACCGGAGATCATGTCGCGCACAGCCCCCATGATCATCACCGGGTTCACGCCATTGGCCGCCGCTTTGTCGTCATCGACCGAGATCGAGACTTGCGGGCGCGTGCCTTCGAGGTTGGTTTTTACATCTGCGACGTTCGAGACTTTCTCGACGGCTTTTTTCATCTCGTCGGAAGCCTGCTTGATCGTCTCCAGATCTGGCCCGTTGACGACGAGGAACAGGTCGCCGTTGCCACCGATGCCCGCTTTGCCGGCCAGCGCGGTTTTTACACCTTCTCCGAAATTCTCCGCCTTGATCTGGTCCCGGAAATTCGTCTCAAACGCATCGCTGTCCACCGTGTCCTTCAACGTCGCACGCACGCGCACATTGCCCGCATGGACGGTGGTGTTGTAATCGGTCACCGCGTTCGTATCCTGCACCAACTTCTCCATTTTCAGCGCCACTTCGTTGGAACGCTCCAGCGACGAGCCCTGTGGCAAGTCGGCGGTGAAGTTGTAGGCGGTCGTCTTCTCCGCGGGGAAGAAGTTGCGCGGGATCTTCATCCCGAGCACCCCTGTGCCTGCCAGCAACGCGAGACAGATGACGATGACGATCGTCTTGTGTCCGAGCGACCAGTGCAACAGGGACTTGTAGCCGTTTTGCAACCAGCCTTCCTTGTGCTCGACCGGTTTCAGGTTGAGCAGGAACAGACGCGACATCAGCGGCACGACGGTGATCGCGATCAGCAGCGAGAACGCCAGCGCGATGACGACCGTCCACGCAAACGGGGCAAAAAACTTCCCGACGATGCCCGGTACAAAAGCCAGCGGGCCAAATACCGCAATCGTCGTCACCGTGGACGAGGTGATCGCCGAGGAAACTTCGCCCGTTGCGCTCATCACGAGGTTCGCGTCACGCTCCTCCTGACTGGACATCTGGATGCGGCGGTAGATGTTTTCGATGACGACTATCGAGTCGTCGACAACTCGCCCGACCGCCACGGCTACCCCGGCGAGCGTCAGCATGTTCAGCGAGTAATCGAGGTACTTCATGCAGACCATCGTCACGAGGATCGACAGCGGAATCGACAGCAGGGCCACGATCGTCGAGCGCAGGTTGCGCAGGAAGGCAAGCGTCACGAGCGCCGCCAGCACCGCGCCAAAAATCGCCTCGCGCAACATCGAGTCGACCGATTTCTTGACCTCCACCGAATTGTCGCGCAGGGTTGATACACTGTATCCCTCCGGCATCTTGATGCTGGTCAGCTTGTCCTGCACGCCTTTGACCACATCGACGGTGTTCGCCCCGATCGACGGGTAGACCCCGACGACGACCGCCGGTTTGCCATTCAGGCGGGTGTAGGCGCCAACCTCGCCCACTTCATAGGTCACATCCGCGATCTCAGACAGTTTCAGCGTCTTCAAGGTGACGCCCGCTTGAGCGCTGTCAGCGCTCGGAGCGGTCGTTTTTTGCCCACCTGACGATTGCAGAGACTCCCCTGACTTTTTCAGCGCCGCTTGGAGCTGCGTCAGGGTGCCTTGCAGTTCGGTGATCTTGCTCTGCTCGCCTTGTAATTTGGCTTGCAGGCCCGCGATCTCGCCTTGCAGCGGTGCGAGCTTGTCCTGCGGCGCGTTCACTTTTTGCAAGGCATCGAGTTGAGCTTGCTTGGCTTGGAGCGCCGCTTGGTCGGCCATCAGTTGCGTGGCGAGTTGGTTGATGCCGCCCATGACCATGATTTCCTGTTGCATCAGCGCTTGCCCTTGTCCAATCGTCCCCACTGCGGAACCGAGTTGGCCCATGCCTTCACCGATCGACTGGAACGCATCGGTGATGCCGTTCATGTTTTGCTCGACGAGGATCAGATTGACGTTTTTGACATCCTCAATCGAGGTCAGTTGCTTGCCGACTTGCACGTTCATCGACTTGCCCTCGATGTTCACCGCACCAGTCGGGGCGGAGATGTTGTTGGCCAGCAACGCTTGTTTCACTTTGTCGAGCGTCAGGTTGTGCTCCTTGAGCTTGGTCGGGTCGACTTTGACGAACATTTTCTTGTCCGTGGCACCGTCGACTTCGATCTTGCTGACGCCTTCTACCGCTTGCAGAGCCGGCTTCATCGTCTGGTCGATATACTGTTGGACCGTTTCTTGCTCCGCTCCGTTGCCATCGACGGCAAACGTATAGATCGCGTCACTGGACGGGCCTTGCTTGGCCACGTCCGGTTTTTTCACGCTGTCTGGCAATTGGACTTTGCTCAGCGCCGTCTGGACGTCCTTCTCCGCGTCGTCCATCGACTTTTTCATGTCAAACTCCAACGTGACATAGGCGGCATTGGCCAGCGAGGTGACGTAGAGGTTTTTGACATCCTTGACCGTGGCGAGCTGCGTCTCCAACGGCTTGCCCACATCCGCCAACACTTGGTCGGGCGTCGCCCCTGGATAGACCACCGTGACCGAAAGATACGGAATGTCTACATTCGGCAGTTGCTCCATCTTCATCGTTGTAACGGAATAAAGTCCCCCACCAAAGATCATCAGGATGATCAAGAAAATCAACCCGGCGTTCTTCATGGAGAACCTTGTCATGTTCATCACTTCACAATTCCCTCCCCATTGCCTTGCTTTCCTACTTTATATTGTACTGACTGGCGGGTCAGAAAGATAGCTGAAAATCGTCCTGACATGTGACAAGATCGCAAAAAAGGCGACCCCACCAGCCCTCGGGTTCGCCTCTCTTCCTATGAAGTGGCCGACAGCCAAATCTGCTTCATCCGGTCGATGTAAAACGGGTATTTGGCATCCTGCACATCGGTTTGCACGATCTCCCGCTCACAGTCCGTACACATGAACTGTTGGTAGATGCGAATCCCCAGCTCCTTGTGTGTGGAGCAGACGATACAGGTCCCTCCGGTTCGCTCGTGGTGTTCTTCCATCCTCGCCCACCATCCTTTCGAATCTTGCGTCTCTTCTAGTAAACCAGTATAGCAGGTTCAGAATCTTTTATACGTTATATGTAAAAAAGCCCACGCTGGTGCGTGTCTGTTCTCAACAGTAGTGGGTTGTAGTTTGGGAAAAGTTAGTCCATACTGGATAATGGCTTCCATCTATCTCTAGTAGAAAAGGCGAGGAATACATGAACCTGCAATCAAAAGTTCTGGTGATCATCCCGGCCTATAACGAAGAAGGCAGCATCGCTGCGGTCATCCAACGCATCCGTGCGGTGTCCGAAGATCTCGACGTGGTCGTCGTCAATGACGGTTCGCGCGACAACACCGTGCAGGTGGCACGCGCAGCCGGAGCGACAGCGGTCATCGACTTGCCGTTCAATCTCGGCATCGGCGGTGCCATGCAGACCGGGTACCTCTATGCACACAAAAACGGCTATGACATCGCGTTGCAAATTGACGCTGATGGTCAGCACGACCCATATGACATTCCGAACGTCATCGCGCCCATCGAGCGCGGAGAAGTCAATTTCACCGTCGGTTCCCGGTGGGTGGAGAAAACCGCCTACAAGTCGTCGCTGATGCGGCGCGTGGGCATGATTTTTTTCTCCAGCCTGATCAAGTGGGTGACGAAGGAAACGTGCAAAGACCCCACCTCCGGCTTCCGAGCCGCTGACAAAAACGTGATCGCGATGTTCGCAGATTATTACCCGGTCGATTATCCGGAAGTGGAAGTGCTCGTCCACATCTCGCGCAACGGCCTGAAGTTCCGTGAGGTCGCCGTCGAGATGAGCGAGCGCCAAGCGGGCTCCTCCTCGATCACACCGCTCAAATCGATCTACTACATGGTGAAGGTCGGCCTCGCCGTCCTGATCAGCGCCACGCGCTAAGGGAGGCTCGCATGACCGTGTGGAATACACCCGTGATCTATCTGCTGTCGATTCTGTTCTCGCTGTTTTTCGTCCTGTTCGTGCTCTCGCTGGTGCGCCGTCGCCGCCTGCGCGAACAATACTCGATCATGTGGATCGTGCTCGGCGTGATCATCGTCGTCGTCTCGCTGAAATCCAGTTGGTTGATTCTGCTGGCGAACTTGCTCGACGTCGTCTATGCTCCGTCGCTGTTGTTCCTGATCGCCCTGCTGTTCTGCTTCGCCTACCTGCTCCACCTGACCACCGTGGTCTCCAAGCTCTCCGACCGCGTCGTCAAATTGACGCAGGAGCTGGCGATCTACCAACATGACGAGCAGACCCACAAAGTGCCCCAGAAACAGGAGGGTCGTTGAGGATGAGTAAACTGATGCTATACGGGTTGTTGCTCCTGAACATCCTGTTGCTGTCGGGCGGGCAGATCGTCTGGAAAAATGCCCTGCAGAACATGAGTGGCGGCCTGTCCTTGACGAACGTCCTCACATCGCCGGGCATCTACCTCGGGGGCTTCATGTATGTGATCGCCACCGGTCTGTGGCTGGTCGTGCTCAACAACATGAAGCTCTCCACCGCCTACCCGCTGCAGAGCTTCGCCTATGTCATCGGCATCCTCTCGGCGTGGTTGATTTTTGGCGAGAGCATCCCGACGACCCGTTGGATCGGGGGCGCGGTGATCCTCGCCGGGGTGTTTCTGGTTTCGCTGGAGTAGAATTTGATGATCTGTTTGCCAAAAAAAAGCCTGTCCGCATCTGCGGCACAGGCTTTTTTTGTTAGACCAGCCAGATCTGGATGACCACGAGCGCCGCGACACCTGGGAGTCCAAGCAACCCGGCGGTCAGCGCGGTAAACGGGTTCAACCCAATATGGAACCCGAAGTACTGGCCGGCGAAATTCACAAGAAACAGTGCCACGAGTCCGACGATCACCCCGCGCAACAAGTTCATCAACGCAACACCCGGTTCGCGCATGAACTGCCCTACGAGGTAGATCAGCACGACGGCACCGATCATCAGTCCGATCACTTGCCAAGCTGTCATGTTTGTCTCAGTCCCTTCCCCTTGTCCTCACTGCTACTCTATGCACCGTGGGGAATCGTAATGATAGGGGAAGGCAAAAAAAAGCGGTGACACCGCAATATGCGGGTCACCGTCTCAATGGAGCGATTGGCGACGTACGCCAATGCCCTGGGAGGCCATCCAAAATGTTAAACTTTGGTTGGTTACTTCTTAGTATAGCAGAAGTCGAGGGTTTTATGCATCTTTTTTTGTTTCCAATTTGTGAAAATGCGAAAAAAATAACTGACCATGTGGTGGTTATCCATCGTTACAACATTAGCCAAACGGGGAAATGACAACGAAACGCCCCTTCACAGGGACGTTTCGGTCATCTTGTCGCTTTGTTGTGCGTAGCGTTTCTTGGCCTCGCGCAGCAGGTAGCCATACTTGCGTTCGGTCGCTTCCAAGTGGTAGATGGCGTGATCGATCAGCTCCGGCTCGGACACATGGTCGATGTGCTGCTGCGCAATCGACCACTCCTTGTGCGCTTGTTCGATCTCCAATCGGAGCTTGTCATAATCAGACGTCTCCTCCTCGACCGGCCCGCGACCTCGCAACCAATCGGTGAGACGTTGCCATCTGCCGCCTTGTGGCTGGCGCGCTTGTTCCTGCTTCTCCACGTCGCTTGCCCCCTTCTCAAACCTCTTGTTCCATTGGTTAGTAGAAGTATAGTCAGGCTCGTGGAGGGATATGACAGGAGTTTGGGGTTACCATCTAGGTTACTTGCCCGATTTTTTCAGACGGAAAAAATCCCAGAGAGAGTCTGATTGCTTATTTGGTTTCAATTTTGGAAGTCGACTTTCAGCAATCTAATCTTCTCATAAATCCACTCCTGCGCAGTCCATAGAACAGCGTAAATTAGATCATCATCATTATGTACTAAATCATTATCCAATCCAACCCTTTTACATATTCCAAGACTTCCATTTTATTTCCTACAAAAGTCGCCGGTTCCTTTGGATCTCCTCCCCCCACTTCATTAATAACGGTAATTTATATCTGTGGTTGCCATTTTCTAATAATAAGATTAGTTGGTTTCCATTCCGCACCAAATAGTTATATATCTAAGTATTTAATTTGCTCTTGTTGTAGAGCATGGTCCAGTAATTTGACTGCCTCTCAGTTGCCAAAAAAAGAGAAAGTGCCTTCGTTATCAAGGTCACTTTCTCTTTTGAGGCCATTTCATTAGAGCCAACTACGCGGATTTACATTGTGTGGGCTGGGATATACTTTTTTGCCCTGTGATCTGATTTCTACAATAATTGGTTCCTCGAATCCGCGCTTAAGTCTGTCTGCTTGTTGGTGCCAATCTACTTGCCAGTCAGTGCACATACTCACACCTACTGTTATTCTTCCGTTTCTACCACGATCAACATGGTAAACCAGTTGTTCAATTTTGCAATCTCCAGGTAACTCGTTGATCCAATGTTCGACAACTGGCAAAACATAGTCCCGTTGTAATTGCTCTTTTTTCTTTTCAGCCAGCCTCCCTTTGAGGTAAGCATAAAGAAAAGCTATGAGGGAGAATGCTGCTATGCCTAAAGGTAGGATTCCGGCTAATAGAGAATACTCCGTATATGCAAAGTTTGATGCCATAATCCAGAATGCAATCCATACTACTTCGCCCGAACCCAATGCCATGATCATACTTGAAATCTCTGTGTGTGCAGAAATAACATTACTGGGGTTACGCAAATATTTCTTACTGTAAACGCACGAGGTAAGGAAGGATAACCCCCCTAATAAATATAGGATCCAAAATACTATATCATTCATGGGGGTCACCTCCTAATTATTCGAATTTAAACTCGCTCGTCTTCAATGGCTTTGGTCGACTCTCAGAATCTCGGAAGTCGATTCGCATTTTTCTAGGTAAAAAGGTCAAATCTTTCAAGCAAACGTTAAATGTATATAGTCCTTTATCATTAGATAGAACTGCATCCGGCCTGAAGGTTTCTTTCGAGACCCCACCTTGGGAAAACACGGTACATGTCACCGTCGGCTCCAGAGTCTTCTCCCGGTTACCATCCTTATCAAAAATCCAGAATCCAAGAGTCAACTCATTTTCTTCTTTATCGTAGAGCTCCGAATGTTTGTCAAGATAGAACTCATAGAAAGAAATTAGCGTTAACTTGTATTCAATTTGATATGAGGTCTTTTCGAAAGTTAGATGCAGCGATTTGGCTTTGCCAGATATTTTTTCATCAACTACAGTTAGCATGGTTCCAGGTTGAGGTCTAAACTCCTCAATGCTTTGAGGAAGTAAAGCGACTATATCTTTTATTGTACCCTCAAACCCTTCAGGTTTCCACAGCTCCTCAATTAATCCTTCAAAGTCAATATCTATAGTTTTCCACCCACTTGTTCGCTCAAACATATCCTCTGCCCTCACATATACCGTCGTAGATGGGTTAAAACGGAAGCGTAAGGGCTCTGTGTAAAGTTCCCCTTGCCCTTCATTGTTTTCAGTAGTTGAATAGTAGAATTTGTACTTACTTTTAGATTCCTTTGGGGATTCCAAGGACAATGATACACTTGTTTCGGGGTCCAACTGCAACTTAACCGAGAAGTACGGCAGTGGATGTTCGACAATAAATTCTTTCGTCCGAATAGCTTCAAGATTATCGAGGACATCTCGACTACGATATTGAATTACGTTTTTCCCGTAAATAAGCCCTTTTTCAATAGTTAGCGAGACTGCTGATTTGTAACGATTCCAGCCTTCGTTCTCTTCAGTGTCCTCTTTAGGATTAATTCGATACAGAGTCTCTAAGATATCGAAGTCTGGATGACCTGACCGGGATCTAATTTCGAATGTAACCCCTTGGTCATCAAAATACTTTCCTTTACTATTCCCCAATGCGTTCAGCTTAATTGAGGATGTAGGTTTCTCAATTACTTCCTTCTTAGAAGGCAATTTCACTGCATAACCCTCGCTAGGGAAGTCCTGCTGCGTTTCATTGGAAACAAGTACTTCAGTGTGTGGGACATTTTCTTGGTCAAAAGTCACGTTTAGAATGGTTCTGGTAGTTGGATTGATATCGATCGATGGATAACGATTAACCGATACAATCTCACCATCCTTAATAACCTGAGTTTCAACCATCGCCCGTCCGTGACCGTAGGACTCAACCTTCAACTGCTTTGGCACCGTCTCGTTATAAACCACATATGTCACGTCCCCCAGTTGATGGGTCGTGATGCTTCTTTTAGCTTTTACGCGATTTTCAGCAACCTGAGTATCTTGAGGGTCTTCTTCCGAGATTACAACTTCCACAGGACATGCAACCCTCGAAGTTACCCAGTCCTTTTTATGCACATGGTGTGACTTGATTTCAGGTAATGCAACAGGTTCTCCTTGTGTGATTATGGAATCAATCCATTCGATTACTGATTCAGAATAGCACAGCCCTTCGTGGGTAGCCTCCGTATACATAATAATGCTGTTGTAAATTGCTGGGGGCTCAGCTGAGAGCAAAGTGACGGTTTCGTCACCATCATAAAAGTTCATATAGTCTTCCTTTGTTGAGGACAGTTGTAAATTGAGCATGGTTCCATGGGTACAACCAACAAGATTGTAGTGGGAAATACCTGAGGGCCAAGGATTTTGTAATGTAATGTGCAACTTTTGGTTTAACAGTTCCATGTCAGGAACTACGCAACCTATTTGCTTCACGTAATCCATTGACTCCTTATAGGACAAGGACCTATTATCCTCGGAGACCAGATAGCGCCTGTAGGCCACGTAATGTATTGGAGGAAGAAGTTGCACCAAAGAAGGGAAAGTTCTGCCGATATTACGAATTTCATCATTTGAGGGCCAAGCCAACGTCTCCATGAAACTTTTGTGATTAAATCCGTATTTTAATATCTGTACTGCTCTACCTGACCCATGCCAAGGTGTGCCTAGAGTGATAACCTTTGTAATATTAGGCAACTTGTTATTTGCTTTCGCCCACTGACAATATGTATGTGTAACCAAACCACCCATACTATGCGCAACGAAAATGATTTCATCATTCTTACCGAATTGGGAAACCATTTGATCTAAGTCTGTGCAATGAACGAATACATCTTTTCGCCAATCGTAACCAAATTTGTGAAAAGTAACCTGATCTGAACCAAGACGATCCAATTTCTCCATAAGTGGCCCATAAATTGGCTTACTCTTAACCTTAATCCCATGAAAATCGCCATAGTCAAGGGGATCGCCTGCGTAGATATAATCCTCTTGACCGGGTACAATTTCCAATCTCTTTAAATGTTTATCGCTACCCTTGAACCACCTCTTAGTCGTTCCATGAAACTCCTTGCCTTCATGTAATTCGCTGCCCATAATCCCCGGCAGAAAAATGATTCTTTTCATTAAGCATCCTCCGATCAAGTAGCAAACTATTTGGAAGTATCCATATTAGTAGAAATTATAACACATCATTCCACTTAATTGAGTGATAGTGATGATATTTTACAAAAAAAGTATTAGATGTGTTATTTCCGCCGAAATCCAAGTTAATCTTTTCTTCAGAAAATTCTATAGGGCAACTTGTCCCCCTTCAGTTAACATCTTCCCTACCTGATTTTCTTGGCCCTCAATCAATACTTAGTACAACCCATTTGTCTTCTATGGACAATTAATCAAACTGCCATTGTGATCTCCAACCAAAAGGCACTGTACTTTGCAAAACAATGCACCTCTTTATTCGGATCAGCGTTTTGGATGATTAGGGTAACATGCGTACCGAGTCAGGCGCACAGATTCCACGGCACGCTTTGCACCCTTTCCTGTTTTGATCATGTCGAGGAAATCCTCGAGTTGATCGGTAGAAACCACCAAATTACTATTTTGACACGCATCGATCGCCTTTTTTATTACGGGGAAAAATTGCTGATACTCAGAATAATCGGGAATTTTCAGCAACATCACGCGCAGATCAAAATTCGCCCCGCTCGTCGTATCTTTCCACCTGTTCAAAGGCAAATTGTGCTCAGACATCCTAACATCTTTCATGTAAAAGTGACTTAGTAAGTAACCAAGCAAATTTCAATACTAACAAAAAACGGCCAGCTCTGCGAAGGAGCCTAGCCGTTCTTTTTTATTAGTTCTTCGGAATCAGTTAGGGTTGTGTGTGTGATAATCGCTGTGTACATACTTAGTAGCGAACTCGACAATGGTGAGGTGCATGAGGTCGAAATAAATGTCTTGAAAGTTGTCACCTACATAAAACATTGGGCTAGAAGCAAATTGCAGGTCAAATTCATGGGGGTCTTCTGTAGGTGTGACGAGGTGAACTTCGAGATGATGGTCGAAGAGGGCGAGGACGGAGTTTTCATTGATCATACAACCGGGGATTTTAAAGTACTCACCTGTGTCCTCATTCGGCCAACGTATGGTGATCGGACGGTGCGAGATGGCTTTGGTGGTCATGGGAAATCCTCCTAGTAGGGGTGATGTGGTAGAATTGATTTAGCGAGGTATACTCTCATTTTACTGTACACTATAGTTTACAGCGAATGAACTTCTGTCTTTTTCGTTAGATTACGATTGATTATCTCTCATATTCTCTTACTTTCATCATTTATCGAACGTACGTTCCTGATTAGGGAGGGAAATTCATATGCAAACCTTAGCCACCCTGCTAAAAGCTGCCCGTGGTGAAGTTGGTCTTACGTCGGATCAATTGGCCGATTCGATTCATGTATCTAGAACTTATATCAGTAATTTGGAAAATGGTAAAAAATTGAATCCTTCTATGGAAGTAATTGCTGACCTATCCAAGGTACTTGGAAAACCGGTAAACTATTTTTTCGGTTCATCGGAAGTGATTGGGTTTATTCATTCACTCCCAAGGGACATTCAAGAGCGGATACTAAGTACCGTTCTTGAGCCTCATGGCACCTCTTTAGACGGAGATGAGTCTGCGATTCTGGAAGCATTCATTGCTTACTTTCGGTCACCTAAATAGACCCGTTCCCTGCACACTCATTTTGAAGTAATGCTGAGTAGACGATAAACAAGACCCCCTCTCCATCGGAAAGCGGGTCTTGTTCATTTGCAGACGAACGCTTACGGCAGGTTCACCCAAACGGCGCTCGGGGCACCCCACGCGCCGCTGTCGTCTTGGGATTCGACGATCAGCAGGTGCTTGCCGGAGCTGAGTCCAGCCGTCGAGATCGACGCGTTGAACGAGGTGATCGCCCCGGAGTTGGTCGAGTTGCCAAGTGTCGCCTTGGTGCCCGTGCCACGCACGCCAAGCGCATCGACGAACACTTCGACTGCACGGTTTTTGTTGCTGCCCGACTTGCTGTCATCTGCGGACCCGGTCAGCGTGATTTTTCCACTCGCCACGGAGACGTTCAGCCCCGTCGAATCCGGGCCACCTGCGCGACCGTAGGGGTCGTCGGTGATCTTCACCCCGTTGAGGAACGGTAGACGGTTCTCCGCGACCTGTGTCTGCAAGTCGGCATTGGTCGGCCAGAAGGTTTTCCCGACTTCGATCGTGAACGACGGGATGCGGTGGAACCCATACGCCCAGTCTGTGGTGTCGCCAGTGGTGTAGTACATTTTTGCACCGATGTAGGCCTTGTACGTGTTGGACGCGGCCCACTTGTTCCCGATCATCTCCATTTTGGCGATGTCGTTTTGGGCACCATATTGGGCGACGTCGAACGTCCAGTTCCACGGCCACATGATGGTGTTTCCGTAGGCATGCATGTCAACGACCATCTTGAAGCCATTCGGGACGGTCGCCGGCGTACCCGTCGGACCCATCACCGACTCGACGAGGTTGCGGACAGCCGCCGTCTCCGGCTCCGAGAACGCGCTCGGCCCGCAGAACACTTCGCTGAACGGGTTGGTCGAGGTGCCATAGACCGGGTTGCCCCAAACTCCGTTGACCGGTTCGTTGTAGTTGCGGTTGAGGTCGACACCCTCTCCACCCCAGCGATTGTCGGTGTTCTTGCGCCAGTTCATCAATTGCTCAACACGGTCGTGACCGTCCTTGTTGAGGATCGGGATGATGTAGATCTCGCGGTTGTCGACCATCCACGTCACATCCGGGTCAACTCCGTAGTTGTTCAGCAGATAGTCCATATTCGAAAGCATGATCTCCGGCGGCGAAATCTCACGAGCGTGCGTCCCCCCGATGAACAGCGCCTTCGACTTGTCGGTGGAGCGCAGTTTGCTCGAAGAGATCTTGATCGCTTGGATCGGGCGCTTCTCGTAGGTGTAGCCGATCGTGGAGACGGTGGCGATGTTTTTGAATCGTGCCGCACGGTCAGCGAGAATCTGCTCCACCGCCGTGTTGGTGTGGTACGCGGAGTCAAATGTCGGGCCGCTGGTGTTGCGGCTCATCGTGTAACTCCAGCCGTTTTGTTGCAGCCAGTTGATCTGGTCGCTGGTCAGCGGGGCTTCGACGAAGTTCGGTTGGGTTTCCCACACATCGAACCCTTGGGCTTCCAGTTGCGTAGCGGTGTGTGTGGCATCTGTGTACACGCGGTACACCGTGACATTTGCTGCATGAGCTGTCTGTGCGGGCATGACAGTTGCGCTCATCGCCCCGGTCAACATCATCGCGGCGAGGGTGAGACCTACCCAGTTCTTTTTCATGCTCATGACCTCCCTTTATAAAACTTTATTTATTTCTGAATACTCTGGAATAACAAGGCATTCGAGGTACAGGCTCTATTTTCCTTCTCACGATTCAGGAGGGGACGAAAAAAAGCCAAGCAACGCGCAGGCGCGTTGCTTGGCTTTTTCCTATAATGACCGCAAATGACTACAGTTCCCGACGGCCTTCGAGCGCCTTGGAGAGCGTGACTTCGTCGGCATACTCGAGGTCGCCACCGACCGGAAGACCTGCGGCGATGCGCGTGATCTTGATCCCGACCGGTTTGAGCAGGCGCGAGAGGTACATGGCGGTCGCTTCCCCTTCGATGTTCGGGTTGGTCGCCATGATGATCTCCTCAACTTCCAGCTCGGGGTCTTGCAGACGGCGCAGCAGTTCCGCGATGCGGATCTGATCCGGGCCGATGCCTTCGATCGGTGAGATCGCACCTTGCAAGACATGGTAGAGACCGTTGAATTCACGGGTTCGCTCCATCGCGACAACGTCCTTGGCTTCCTGTACGACACAGATCATGTCGCGGCGACGGGATTGGTCGTTGCAGATCCGGCAAGGGTCGATGTCGGTGATGTTGCAACAGACGGAACAGTGATGGAGATGGCGCTTGGCGTTGACAAGCGCTTTTGCCAATTCCATCACATCACCTTCCTTCATGGAGATCACGTGGAACGCGAGCCGTTGGGCGGTCTTCGGCCCGATGCCGGGCAGACGGTTGAAGCCGTCGACCAGGTTGGAGATCGCTTCCGGGTAGAAGAGCATGTGTCTAGAACAGGCCTGGCATGTTCATGCCTTGGGTGTATTTGCCCATCTCGGCTTGGGTCATCTCGTCGACTTTTTTCAAAGCGTCGTTGACCGCAGAGAGGACGAGGTCTTGGAGCATCTCGACATCATCCGGGTCGACAGCTTCCGGCTTGATCGTGACGGATTGAACTTGTTTGTGGCCGGTGATGACGATCGAAACGACGCCGCCGCCCGCGGTGCCTTCGATCGTTTTGGTGCCGAGTTCTTCTTGGGCTTTCATCATCTGTGCTTGCATTTTCTGTGCTTGTTTCATCAATTGTTGCATGTTTTTCATGGGAGACTCACCTCATGATAGAATATGTTACTCCAGAACCGTTACATGCTCGGGTCCGAAGAGATACTTTGCTTTTTCGACGAGATCGTCGATCTTCTCAGTAGGGGCTGGTCGCCCTCCGACAGCCACAGGGATCGGGGTGTCGGTTTCTGTAGGCGCAGGCGGCTTCCCTTCGTCTACAGGTTCTGCCTCTGGGGCTGGTGGTCCTCCACTGGGCTCAGACGCGCGTTGGGCAAGGATCGGGAGAAATCGCTCCCACTCCGACTCCATCACGGCGTACAGATGTGTCGGTGTGCCGTTGAACAGTTGTGTGAAGATCGGATCGATGATCTCCTTGAAGATCGGCTTCATGATCGTCTCTTTGTGGATCGGTGACTTGAACGCGACGACGAGATACCCATTGGAGACCACGACCGGCGTGCCTGCAAGCAACCACGCATTGGCGGTGATTTTTTGCTTTTTGACCTCATCCAGCACTTTCGTCCAGTATTGCTTGGCGTGTGCGAGCGCTTCTGGGTTCGGTGCCGTGACGATCTTGTCCAATCCGGCGGAGGCGGGCGGCGTCGAGGACGCAGCCGCTACTGGGCGCGGAGGTTCAGGAGTCGTCGGAGCGGCTGGAGCCGGTGCCTGTGCGACGTGCGCGTGGGAGACGGGTTCCGGCGCGCTTGAGACGGGGGGTTGCTGGATCGATGTTGCTGTTGCTGGACGGTTGCCCGCAGGTGGTGCTCCCACGCCAGATGCGACGCGCTGTTCCAACTCCGCGAGCCGGCGCAGGATATCGGGCGGGACGGCGGCAGGGGCTTGCGGGCCTCCACCGAATCCAGCTCCAAGCGGAGCGCCACCGGCAATTTTTGCCTCCAGCTCTTGAATGCGCTTGAGCATGTCCTCCGGTTGGAAGGACTGGATGTTGCACAGGCGCACCATCAGCATCTCCAGCAACAGGCGGCCTTGCGACTGCCACTTCAGTTCATTTTGGACTTGGGTCATCTGCTCAATCATCTGAATCAGCAGTTGGGTGTCGAACATCCCGGCGACTTCCGCGAATTGGCGGTCGTAGTTGGCACGGTCCTGAATCTCCTCCAAGTGCGGGACTGTCTTCATCATCAACAGATCGCGGAAGTAGGTGATCAGGTCGTGCATCAGTTGCAGGATGTCCTTGCCGTTGTCGACCAAGGTCCCGATGTGCCCGAGCACGGCCGGTGGATTGCGTTCCACCACAGCGCGGGCGATGTCCGCGAGAATCTCGGAGGAGATCGAGCCCACCATCGCGATGATGTCTTCGGAGCGGACTTGATCGCCGCCAAAGGAGATCACTTGGTCAAAAATCGAGAGCGCGTCGCGCATCCCGCCTTCTGCGGCGCGTGCGACGAGCCAGAGGGCTTCCTCCTCGACTTGCACGCCTTTTTCATCGGCGATAAAGCGCAGGCGGTCGACGATCTGACGGCCCATGATGCGCCGGAAATCAAAGCGCTGGCAGCGCGAGATGATCGTGGCTGGCAGTTTGTGCGGTTCGGTGGTCGCGAGGATGAACATGACGTGATGCGGCGGTTCTTCGAGCGTTTTGAGCAACGCGTTGAACGCCTCCGTGGTCAGCATGTGTACTTCGTCGACGATATAGACCTTGTAGCGGACTTCGGTCGGAGCGAATTTGACTTTGTCGCGCAGGTCGCGGATCTCATCGACACCCCTGTTGGAAGCGGCGTCGATCTCAAGGACGTCCATGATCGAGCCCTTGGTGATCCCGAGGCAAGCGTGGCATTCGTTGCACGGCTCCTCGGCGGGGCCGCGCTCACAGTTGATCGCCTTCGACAAAATTTTCGCCGCTGACGTCTTGCCCGTCCCACGCGGCCCATTAAACAGGTATGCATGAGCAAAGCGACTCTGCCGCAGAGCGTTCTGCAGCGTCCTCGTCACATGCTCCTGCCCCACAATATCTTGAAAAAGTTGGGGTCGCCATTCCCGGTATAATGCGATGTATCCCATATCAGCGACCCTCCCTTCTGTGTGCATAGATGTTCACTCTAAAGTTTAACACAGTTCGGGAGGGGACGCAAAAGAAGCAGGCTCGGAACGCGCATGCTTCTTTTTCTCCGATCGACCTAGATCTTCACCCCTGGCATCAACACGGACACCGTCGTGCCAAACCCCTTCGAGGTGACCTGTAATTTCCCGCCGAGGTCGTTGATGATCCGCTGGCAGATCGGCAAGCCCAGTCCTGTCCCCGTCTCCTTGGTCGTGAAGAACGTGTCAAAAATCCGATCCAACAGATAGTGCGGAATCCCCGGACCTGAATCCTTGATCTCCACCCGCACCAGCCCCTCTCGCTCCTGCCACGTGCTGCGAATCGTCAGTTTCCCGCCATTCGTCTCGGTCGCCATCGCCTCGATCGCGTTTTTGACCAGATTCCACAACACTTGCTTCAACATCTCACGGTCGGCATACACGAGCGGCGTCGGCTCCAACTGCATATCAAACTCGATGTTATGTAGAATCGCCTCGCTGGATATCAACGGCGCAATCACCGTGATCAGTTCCTCCATCTCCAGATGCTCCATCCGCAACTCGCGCGGCTTCGAGAGCAACAGCAATTCCCCGACCAACTGGTTCACCCGCTCAATCTCGCTGAGCATCACCGTGGTGTAGCTGTGTTCCTTTTGCAACCCGTTCTGCTCCAAGCCATGCCGCATCATCTGCAAAAATCCCTTGATCGACGTCAACGGATTGCGGATCTCATGCGCCACCCCGGCCGCGATCTTGCCAACGGTCGCCAGTTTCTCGTGGTGATGCACTTGCCGTTCCAACGAAACCAGATTGCCGATGTCCTTCAAAAAAAGCACCAGCCCCACCGGCTCCCCCTCCGACCCGCGGGTAAAGTAGCTGTCGGCCAGCAACGTCCGTTCCTTGCCCTGCCGCGACCAACGCACGATGTGGTTGCGGTAGCAGATCCGTTCGCGCACCATGTCCTGCAACCAGTCGTACTCCTGTTCAACCGGCAGGACGAACGACTCCAAGTCACAGGGCAACACCAACTCTCGGTCCTCTCCGCAGAGCAATTCCATCGCTGCGCGATTCGCCCCCACGACGCGCATCTCGAAATCAAGCGCTACCACACCGTCCCGGTACGCTTCAATCGCCAACCCCTCGATCTGCAATCCCTGCTCTCCCGATGCGGAGGACTGTTTCATCACCACTTCCAACCCCCTCCAGTTCTTTACAGGAGAAGTTCTCTTACGGCTCTGTCGAATCCTTCGGTGAACGCTGTCTGTATTTGTCGAACAAAAAAACAGACCTGTGCGGACAAGGCACAGGTCTGTTTCTCTACTTCGGTATAAACTTGTAGCCGTGCATCCGGCTTCGAAACCCATCGTGGAGCGAAGGCTTGCAGTTAGCTCAGACCAGGCAACCCTGCGGCACACGCAACGATTCCCTTAGTGCTGCTTCCTTCCGGACCTGACACGGTTCAGGAGGCTGCGTTGCGCAGGACCCAATCCTCAACACCACTTACAAACCTTCAAACTCCCAGATGAAGTCCCTCAACCGAACTTCGACCCCGCTATAGCGGATTCGCGGGTTACAAGGCGCCGCTACTGCCCCGTCTAGCACGACAAAATTTCCTATGGCGGAGAGAAAGGGATTCGAACCCTTGAGACGGTTTCCCGCCTACACGATTTCCAATCGTGCTCCTTCGACCAAACTCGGACATCTCTCCATAAAGTAAAAAATGGAGGAGAGAGTGGGATTCGAACCCACGGGACCCGCAAAGGCCCACTCGCTTTCGAGGCGAGCTCTTTCGACCACTCAGACATCTCTCCATGTCGTTTCACTTGCGCCGTAGCTTCCGGAAAAAATCCTTCAGCATCGCGCCGCACTCCTCCGCCAACACGCCGTGAACAACGGTCGGTCGGTGATTCCAAGCGTCTGATTCCACGAGGTTGATCTTCGACCCGACAGCCCCACCCTTGGGGTCCATCGCACCGATATAGACCTCGTCCACTCGGGACATGATAATAGATCCAGAGCACATCGGACACGGTTCTAAAGTAACATAAAGTTGACAACCTGTCAACCTCCAGCCCCCGGTGACGCGGGCTGCCTCGCGAATGGCGATCAGCTCGGCATGTGCGGTCGGGTCCTTCCACATCTCGCGCATGTTGTGTCCACGGGCGATGATCTCGCCATCGCGAACCACGACTGCACCGATCGGGACTTCCCCGTAGGTGGCGGCGATCTCCGCCTCCCGCATCGCTGCTCGCATGAAGAACTCGTGATCAGGCACGGCTGTTCCTCCATCCGTTCAAGTAGGTACTAGTATGGCGCACCCGGAGGGATTCGAACCCCCCCAAGACGTCGTTTAGGAAACGACCGCTCTATCCACCTGAGCTACGGGTGCGGAAGAAAAAAGAACCCCGGACGCAAGATGCGGCGGGGTTCCGGTTGGCGTGCCCAGAGAGATTCGAACTCCCGGCCTTTTGATTCGTAGTCAAACGCTCTATCCAGCTGAGCTATGGGCACATCAGAAAAATGGCGGAGGGGGAGGGATTCGAACCCTCGATACTGTTACCAGTATACTCCCTTAGCAGGGGAGCGCCTTCGGCCAGCTCGGCCACCACTCCGTGTTAGTGGAACGGTTCCTATCTTACAACAAAAGCTGCCCACTTCGCAAGAGGCAGCTTTTGTATAATCGCTTATTTTTTTGCTTGACGCAGACGGTTGAACGCATAGGAGGTCATAAACAGCGTGTACGCCCACGTCAGGATCAAGATGATCCAGACCAATGCGCGCGGAGCCTCCGGGGCGATGAAGACCAACCCGGTGAAGAAAAACATCGCGACGGTGATGAGCATCGCACGTCCAAAAGCAGCGCGATGGAACGCCATATACTGAATGACGACGCAAATCACAAAAAGAATCACGCCGGCGGAAAAAAGAGTACTTGGACTCATGGAAACTTTCCCCTCTCTACCTTACAATCTATTCGACAACCTATTATACAACAATCTCTGACAAGATACGATTGAACTCGATGGATGTGAGAAACTATGATACAATGCAACTCTGATAAGTTTTGTGCAGGAGGGACTTCGATGTCGTCAACCCAGTTCATCACAGTTGAGGGACCGATCGGGATCGGGAAAACGTCTTTGGCCCGTGCGATCGCCGCACGATCCGGTTTTCAACTACTGCAAGAGATCGTCGAGGAAAACCCGTTCCTCGGACGTTTTTACGAGAACATCGAGGAGTGGAGTTTCCAAACCGAGATGTTTTTTCTATGCAACCGCTACAAGCAGTTGGCCGACATCTCGAATGGGTACTTGAAGCACGACCGCTCCGTCGTTTCCGACTACAACATCTTCAAGAACACGATCTTTGCCCACCGCACGCTGCATATGGGTGAATTGGACAAGTATCTGAAGATCTACGACATCATGACTGCTGATATGCCAAAAGCCACCTTGATCATCCACTTGACGGCGAGCGTCGAGACGATCATGGGCCGGATTGCGACGCGCAACCGGGACTTTGAGCACAACATGGACCCGAATTACATTCGCCACCTGCGCGATGACTACGAGATGTTCCTCACCCGCTACCGTCTCCAGAACCCGGATGTTCCGGTGCTGCAGCTCGATGGGGACAAGCTGGATTTTGTGAAAAACCCAGGAGATCTCCAATACATCTTTGACCAAATTGATGCCATTCTATCAAAGGAGCAACGCTCACATGCCTAATCATGATGTGCTCGACCGTTTTGGGATTCCCCGTGATGCGGTGATCACGATCGGCGGTACGGTCGGCGTCGGCAAATCGACGATCACGATGGCGCTCGCCGAGACGCTCGGTTTCCGCACCTCGTTGGAGAAAGTCGATACCAATCCGTATCTCGACTTGTTCTACAATGATTTTGAGAAATGGAGCTTCCACCTGCAAGTGTACTTTCTGGCGGAACGCTTCAAGGAGCAAAAGCGGATTTTTGAATACGGCGGCGGCTTTGTGCAGGACCGTTCGATCTATGAGGACACCGGTATTTTTGCCCGCATGCTGTATGAGCAGGGCAAGATGAGCAACACCGACTACGAGACCTACACGTCGCTTTTTGAGGCGATGGTGATGACCCCGTACTTCCCGCACCCGGACGTGCTGATCTACCTCGAAGGAACGTTCGAGGACGTCATCGAGCGCATCAAGGAACGTGGCCGCCCGATGGAGCAGAACACCGATGTGGCCTATTGGAAGGAAATGTACACTCGCTACGAAGACTGGATCAACAACTTCACGGCGTGCCCGGTGATCCGCATCAACATCAACGAGTACGATGTGGTCGAAGACCGCGAATCGATCAACCACGTGCTGGAGAAGATCTCCCAACGCATCTCGCAGAACAACCGCCGCGTGCGGGCGTAGAAGACACATATGCAACGCAAAAAGCATCGGAGCCGCAGGGCGGACCGGTGCTTTTTTTAGTGTCGTGGTACGTGTTCCAAAACAGGTGCGTAGAGAAGTTGAGCACTGCTCTGTATCCAGGAAGGATGTCGTGCAGGGAGAAGAGACTGACGATCTCTGCATCCAGCGATGACCGACTTGGTGAGCAGGAGACCGACAATTCCATGACAACGTGTAAAAAGGCTTCTCCCAGAGCGGGAGAAGCCTTTTTTTGTGGGGCAGGTTCTGTCAGGAGCGGCACTAGGTGCAACTTCTTGCCTAGCAGGGCATGTCAGGCAGTGTATCGGGTTAGTACCCCTGCCTAGCGTGGCTTGTTCTGTCTGGGAAGGTATCAGGTACTTCCCTCTGCCTAGCGTGGCTTGTTCTGTCTGGGAAGGTATCAGGTACTTCCCTCTGCCTAGCGTGGCTTGTTCTGTCTGGGAAGGTACGGGTACTACTACTTCTTGCCTTCAGACTTGCCATTGCCGTTGCCTTTTCCATTGTTGCTGTGGTCGTTGCGGTCGTCGTGCTTTTCTTGGCCTTTGTGTTTGCCGTTGTCTTCGTGGGTGGATTTGTCCTCAACTTTGACTTGCAGGTTCAGGTTCCCCTTCACGTCGTCGTTGAGCGGCATGGTCGGTGCGGTTGGGGTCACAGTACCCGTGCTGGTCGGTGCGGTCGTGGTGCTGGTTGTGCCGCTCGTGGTTGTGCTACCAGCGGTGGTATCCGAACTCGTCGTGGTGCTGGTGCTCGTGCTTGCCGTGCCACCTGCGTTGGTTTCCGTGCTGGTTCCGGTCGTCGTCGGGGTCGTGCTACCCGTCGGGGTCTTGGTGGTGTCTTCGCCTTGGGTATCTGCATCGTCATGGTGCTTGTTTTTATGCTTGTGATGCTTCTCGATGTTCTTCTCCAGATGCTTGATCGCGTTCTCGACACCCTTGCGACCCGATTCCGGGAGTTTGTCCAACAACGACTTCAGAACCGCCAGCGCTTGCTCGTTGCCCATCATCGCCGTGTCTTTCTCATCGTCTTCTGTCGTCGGCGCGGTCTGCGAATCATCCGGCTTGGGCGTCGTGGTTGTGGAATCGGTCGGCACCGGCGTCGTTTCCGTACCACCCGTGGTCGTGCCCGTGTTGGTCGGCACAGTGCCATCGGTGGTCGTCGTGGTGTCCTGCTCCGTGTCGTCCTGCGTTTCGCCGTCCACAGTCCCCAGCTTTTCGTTCGCTTGGGTCAGCAGGTCTGCAATTTCCTGCATCTGCGCTTCGTCGTACTCGGTGACGCCTTTGTCGGACAGTGCTTTCAGTTCCGCTGCTTTTTCATTCGCGTATTTGAGCAGGAGCTCTGCTTCCTTGCTATCATCGAACGTCAGCATCAAGTTCACATCGCGCACCAATTGCTTAAAGAAGTAGAAGAACGCATCTGGCGTCATCCCCGGCTGTACGTCCTCTGCTGGAACGTCCGTCGAAGTCGTGGTCGTCGTAGAAGCTGTCGAGGTCGTTTTCGCCTCGTCTGCAAACGCCGCGACCGGCGAGAGGGCGAGTGCTACGATCAGTGCGGAAGAAGTCAGAAGCTTTTTTGTCAATTTCATTTGAATTAGCATCCCCTTTTTGTCTGTTGTTCTGCTAGACAATACGGGGGATGCTCGTCCCTTATGGGTGTCTTCTCGCAACTATTCTTACAAATACATATCCCAAATAAAGGAACACGAAAGGCAACAAGGGTGTGGAATAGCGCGGTGACGTCACATACACCATGTGCAACGCCGTGAAATAGCCAAACCACAACACCATCATCCACACATACGCCTCCCGCCACCACACGGCCCAGAGCAGACCGATCAGCGAGAGGGCGAGCAGGACGCGGTGTACGTTTTGAAGCGTTTCCTTCCACGGCCGCAACAGATCAGCCCAATCGAACGTGCCGTCCCAATAGGCTTTGAACTTGCCATAGGTGTACCACTTCACCATCGTCCACGGGTCGCGCTGGAATTCGGACTTCAGGTGCTCCTTGCCAATCGACATCAACAGGTCATCCGTGGCGAGTTGATCGCCGGGGACCTTTTTCCACCCCTTCGGGTAGTCGGGGAACTCCGCATCCGGCCCGTTCGCCCAGACATCGTGGTTGAGGTACGTCCCGGTGAGGAACGGGTTGCCGCTGGCTTTCGTCAGCGGGATGAAGCGGTGAAAGTCCACATAGTTGCGCACAATCCACGGACTCAGCACGGCAAACAGCATCGCGACCAGCACCGTGCCGACGAGAAAGGCTTTTTTGAACCCATAATCCCGGCGGAACCACAAGTACACGCCGACCGCGATCGGCAACAGCGCAATCGTCGGGCGGGCATACGTCGCCAAGCCCAACACCAGCCCCGCGATCACGAAGTCTCGCCACTGCTGCGATTCCACCGCTCGCAACAGGCGGATGAAAAACCACAGAGCGAACAGCGTGAACATCGTCTCCGTCAACAGCGTGGAATTCAACAGGATGTAGGGCGGGTAGATCGCAAGCAGTGCGGCGGAGATCAGTCCGACGTTCGTACCTGTTCGCGAGATCCCTGCAACTACGCCTGCACCTTCCGCACCTAGAGGTGAATTTGGGAGACTTGCTTGAGCATCGTCTATCGGCACTCCCTCGCCCACACCGCCACCCGGCTGGTGACGGAACATCATCCCGCCGAGCCGCACGACGAGCGCAAGCGTGCCAACTCCCATCAGTGCGATCGTGATGCGGGCGATCTGCAACCCCATCTCCCCGGAACCGAAGATCGCGAACAGTCCGGTCAGGTACAGCGGGAACAGCGGCGGAATGAACACGGTCGGCTTGTCCAGATGACTGCCGAAAGTAAAAATCCCCGTCTCCAACAGCCGCTTGGCGCTCTGCACATACATTTTGTCATCATAGACAGTCATCAACTTGTCTCCAACCGCGAAGATCATCCACAGGCGCAACCCGAGCGCGACCGCGAGGATGGTCCAGAAGACGAGGCGTTGTCGTTTCGTCATGTCAAATTTCCCTCTCCTCTTCAACGTGGAAAAACCCCCTCTAGCCGAGGGGGTTGTACAGTTTTATTTGCTGATCTTGGTCAGTCCGCCCATATACGGCACCAGTGCATCCGGGATCGTCACCGAACCGTCCGCTTGTTGGTAGTTCTCCAAAATCGCCGCCACAGTACGGCCGATCGCGAGGCCCGAACCGTTGATCGTGTGTACGAACTCCGGCTTCGCACCTGCTTCCGGACGGAAACGGATGTTGGCACGGCGCGCTTGGAAGTCCTCGAAGTTCGAGCAGGACGAGATCTCGCGGTAGGTGTTCGCTTCTGGCAACCAGACTTCGATGTCGTTTTTCTTGGCCGCGCCAAACCCGAGGTCCCCGAAGCACATGTCGAGCTTGCGATACGGCAGGTGCAGGCGTTGCAGGATCGTCTCTGCATTGCTGACCAACTTCGCCCACTCCTCGTAGGATTTCTCCGGCGTGGTGAACTTGACCATCTCGACTTTGTTGAATTGGTGCTGACGGATCAGACCGCGCGTGTCGCGACCTGCCGAGCCCGCTTCCGAACGGAAACACGGCGTGTAGGCGACGAAGTAGACCGGCAGTTGCTCCGCCGTCAGAATCTCATCGCGGTAGTAGTTCGTTACCGGCACTTCTGCGGTCGGGGCGAGGAAGTAGTCGGTGTCCACGAGCTTGAACGCGTCCTCCTCGAACTTCGGCAGGTTGCCGGTGCCTGTCATCGAGGCACGGTTCACGATGAACGGCGGAAGCACTTCCGTGTACCCGTGCTCTGTGGTGTGGATGTCGAGCATGAAGGAGATCAAGGCGCGCTCCAGACGTGCGCCTGCTCCCTTGTAGAAGGCAAATCGTGCGCCGGTGATCTTCGCCGCGGCTTCGAAATCGATGATGCCCAAGTCGGACGCGATCTCCCAGTGCGGCTTCGGCTCAAAATCAAAGTGGCGCGGTTCGCCCCATCGCTCGATCTCGACGTTTTCGTCCTCGGTCAGACCTTGCGGAACGGTTTCGTGCGGCATGTTCGGGAGGCAGAGCAGCAGGTGATGGGTGCGCTCTTCGACGGTGCGCAACTCTTCATCGAGTTCCTTGATCTTGTCCCCGACTTCACGCATTTCAAGGATGATCGCATCAGCGTTTTCGCCAGCTTTTTTCATCTTGGCGACTTCTTGGGAGACCGTGTTGCGGCGAGCTTTCAGTTGCTCGACTTCTACGAGCAGTTCGCGGCGACGCTTGTCCAATTCCAGAAACTCGTCCAACGCCTCGGTCGATTCACCGCGGTTGTTCAGGGCCTGACGCACACGGTCAGGCTCGTTGCGCAAAAGTTTTGGGTCCAACATCAAAAAGTCCTCCTCTATGTATGTAAACGGGAAATATCCAACTCTAGACAGCCTTATCCAGTTTATCATAATCCCTGCTCTCAATTCAAACAAGCCCTCATAAGTGAACGTAAAGCGAAGGTTCCCATGAGGTGGGAACCTTCGCTTTTTTCATGACGACCTATCGCCTCAACGCTGCAACTCATGATGCAACACCAGGTACATCGCATGCGACCACAAAAGCGGCTTGGCCGGCGTCCCCCAACGCTCCACCCACTCGCCGTACATCGTCGGATGCAGCAGTCCCTGTGGCACTTGCTCCGGCAGATCGCCGTTCGGGTCGGCCTGTGCTTCCACCCACACCAGCAGCTCGCGGGCCCGTTCGAGATTCCCGGCGCGGGCATAGTACCACCCGAGCCACGCCGAGAGCAGAATCCACTCGCCCCCGCCGTAGAAGGAATCCTCCAAGTAGCGATGCACCCCACCACCCTGTGTCACCAACTCGCGCTCCATCGCCTCCACCGTCCGCACCATCCGCGAGTCATGGACATCAAACATTGCAAACGGCACGCCCAACCACAACAGATTCGCATCCACCGCCGGGTTCCCCACCGATTTGCAAAAACGCCCGTCTACGCACGCGTGCCGTTCGACATACGACCGAATCTGCCCGCAGACGGCCACAAGTTGATCTGCGGCAGCCTCCTGTCCGATGCCCTCACTCGAACCAACTCCACCCATCGACCCGCTGCGCCACAGGCCCGCTACGGCACGCAATCCCCCATACACCGCCGCCAGCGTACTCGGATGCACCCGCTCCCCCCACTCTTCCCAGCAATCATGGCAAGGCTCCTGCCAAAAGGTGGTGAGGTACTCCACGATCGCCTCGAAGCTCTCCCGCACCTCTGCCCAGAACGCCGCATTGCCGCTCAACCGCACATGTTCCGCAACGCCCCAGAGGTACGCGCCATAGCCATCCAACTGGTGATTCCCCCACGGCTCCCTGCCTTCGTGTCCATCCACCGTGTACCGCGTATGCAAAAAACAGTCCGTGCCGATCGCGGCCCCGGACTTTTTTGCCGCAAAAAGGGCCTCGATCTTCCCCCGATGTCGGAGGATCGCCCGGTGTACCCAACGATAAAAAGCGGCCGCCTCCGCATGTTCACCCGCGACATCCATCGCATACGCGACAAATGTCCCATCGCGCAACCACGCATAGCGATAGGTCGCAAACTTCGGACTTGCCAAAAACGCTCCGCTCCTCGCCTGCCCTCGACGGATCACCTCGATGCTATGTCGCAACCCTTTCATCCGCACCCCTCCTCTTGTCTACAAATATACGAAAAGAGGAGCGTCATCATGACGCCCCTCTCGTTCGGAGATCCAGCAGTTCTAGCCGATTAGACGCGAACTTGCTTCGCCTCATCGACCATTTTGAGGAAGTATTTGTGTAACCGTACATCATCGGTCAGTTCCGGGTGGAACGACGCGCCGATGATGTGACCTTGGCGAGCGGTGACGACGCGGTCGTTGAAGGTGGACAAGACCTCGACCTGATCTCCCACTTCGATGATGTGCGGTGCGCGGATGAACACCGCTGTGTACTTCTCGTCGCCTTCCATGTCTTTCACTTCGAGATCGGTCTCAAAGGAATCGACTTGGCGGCCAAACGAGTTGCGATTCACCAGTACGTCGAACACACCGAGATGTGCCCAGTCTTGGCCTTCGATGCGATTCGCGAGCAAGATCAGCCCGGCACAAGTGCCAAACATCGGCACACCGCGCTCCGCCATCTCCCGAACCGGCTCCATCAGCTCGTACTTGTTCATCAGTTTGCCGATCGTGGTCGACTCCCCGCCCGGCAGGACGAGGCCGTCGAGACCTTCGAGGTCGGCCGGCCATTTGACCGGAACCACTTCATCGGCGCCTGCTTGTTGCAGGCTCTTGATATGTTCTGCGACAGCTCCCTGTAAGGCAAGTACGCCGATTTTCATGGGGTTCTCCCTTACCAGCCGCGTTCCGACATACGATCAGCCGGTGCGATGTTGGAGAGTTCGATGCCCTTCATCGCCGGGCCGAGGTTTTTGGACAGCTCGCCGATCAGCTTGAAGTCGTTGTAGTGCGTGGTCGCTTGTACGATGGCACGAGCGAACTTCTCCGGGTTTTCGGATTTGAAGATCCCGGAACCTACGAATACGCCGTCTGCGCCGAGGTGCATCATCAGCGCTGCGTCCGCCGGAGTTGCGACGCCGCCTGCTGCGAAGTTGACGACCGGCAGTTTGCCAGCGAGACGAACTTGCAGGAGCAGGTCAACCGGAGCGCCGATGTTTTTCGCTTCTGCAAGCACTTCGTCCTCAGACATCGAGGTGATCTTGCGGATTTGAGCTTGCACGGTGCGCATGTGCTTGACCGCTTCGACGATGTTACCGGTGCCCGGTTCGCCTTTGGTACGGAGCATGGAAGCGCCTTCCGCGATGCGGCGGAGTGCTTCCCCGAGGTCACGGCAACCGCAAACGAACGGCACGGTGAACTCGCGCTTGTTGATGTGGTACTTATCGTCAGCCGGAGTGAGAACTTCGGATTCGTCGAGGTAGTCGACGCCGAGTGCTTCCAGCACGCGTGCTTCTACAAAGTGGCCGATACGAGCTTTGGCCATGACCGGGATGGAGACAGCCGCCATCACATCTTCGATGATCGTCGGGTCTGCCATGCGTGCAACGCCGCCAGCCGAACGAATGTCCGCCGGAACGCGCTCCAGCGCCATAACCGCAACTGCGCCTGCTTCTTCTGCAATTTTCGCTTGCTCTGCGTTGATGACGTCCATGATGACGCCGCCTTTTTGCATTTCCGCCATACCGCGTTTGACTCGAGTTGTGCCAGTTTCGATCATTGGGTAAGTTTCCTCCTGTATATGGGAAAGTATCGGTAAACAACTTGTGTAGCTTTCAAGTACTCATTGTATCCTAGTGGGACAGGCGTGACAAGAAATAGGGAAAAAACCAGGAAGGACTTCCTGGTTATTTGTTATTCTCTTGATTCTCCGGTGCCATCCGTCGCAAAAACGCACGGAACATGAAAAAACCACCAGGGATCAAGATGATGAAAAGGACTAACGAAGAGATCAGATACCAACCAGGTGCCGTCACGTAGATTCCCTCACTTCGACTTAGTTAAAAAGTCCGGAGATGCCGCTGCCGATCGAGGAAAACAGACCGGAGAAGAAATGGCCGATGCCGCGGAACATCAAACGAATCCACGAGCCCTTCTCCACGTCTTGTTTGGCCACGAGCGGAACGGTTGCGATCACTTTACCATCTTGTACAGCTTGCAGTTCGCCTACAACAGTATCTTTGGTGATCGGAGCGGTGACTTCCTTGAACACGGTCTTTTTCTCAAGCGCCGGCGTTCCATTTTTGATGGAGACGGTGAGATCAGACTGCGCGACCGCTTCGATTTCCTTGTCCTTGCCGGAGATGACCGGTGCGAGTTCCGGTGCGGCCTCGCCCTTTTTGATCACGGTCTGCGGTTTGAAGTTCGTGAAGCCGTAGTCCAAGATCTTGATCGTGTCGTTGACGCGCATCTCATCGTCCTTGGCGCCGAGTTCGACGGAGATCAGCCGCATGCCGTTGCGCTCCACCGTGCCGACGAGGTTGTTGCCCGCTTGGTCGGTGAAGCCGGTTTTCAGACCGTCCATGCCTTCGATTTTGCCGAGGGCGTGGTTGGTGTTCTCCAGCTTGAACTTGCCATCGCGAATCGTCTTGGACTGGATCTTGGAGATGTCGAGCACTTGCGGGTATTTGTTGATCAACTCGCGCGCCATGAGCGCGATGTCATAGGCGGAGCTGTAGTGATCTGGATCATGCAAGCCGTTGGTGTCCGCGAAGTGCGTATCCTTCATGCCGAGTTCGGCGGCTTTTTTGTTCATGCGCTCAACGAATGCCTTGTCACTGCCCGCGATGAATTCGGCGGTCGCCACACAGGCATCGTTGGCCGAGGGGATGGCGATGAACTCCAGCATGTCTTGGAGCGTCCATTTTTCCTTCGGGTCGAGCCATACGCTAGAACCTTCAACCCCGTAGGCCGTCGCGGAGATCGGCACGACGTCGGTGAGTTTTTTCTCACCCTTTTCAACAGCTTCATAGGTGAGAAGCATCGTCATGATCTTGGTGACCGATGCTGGGTAGCGCTTGCCATGCTCGTCCTTGGACCAGAGCAGTTGCCCCGTTTTGACGTCCATGATCAGACCGGCAGGCGATTGGATCTGCAAGTCAGGTGCCGCCGCTTTTGCGTCTTCGGCGTGTGCCACCGACATCCCGAGCGGAAGCAGTCCTTGTAGTCCTTGTTGCGTAGTCGGCACGTTGACTGTCAACAACAACGCTGCGACCAAAGCGCCCGAGGCGGTTTTTTTCCAGAACTGTTTCTTCATCGTGTCTTCTCTCCTCCGTCCCGTGGTACGTTCTATCGCACAATTGCGTCTATGTTTATTCCAATGGGAAAACACAATTGGAATTATACCATAGTTAGGACAAAAAAAGACCGAGCCCACGCGGGTTCGGTCTTTTTTCCGTACAGGTCTTACAAGCTGTAGTTCGGTGCTTCCTTGGTGATCTGCACATCGTGTGGGTGGCTTTCTTTCAAGCCCGCACCCGTGATGCGGATGAAGGAGGTGTTGGATTGCAACTGCTCGATCGTCGCGACGCCGCAATAGCCCATGCCAGCGCGGATGCCTCCGACGTTTTGGTAGATGATGTCGCCCAGAGAGCCACGGTACGGGACACGACCTTCGATGCCTTCTGGAACCAGTTTCTTCGCATTCGGAGCGTTCTCTTGGAAGTAGCGGTCGCTCGAACCTTCCTTCATCGCGCCAAGCGACCCCATGCCGCGGTAGACCTTGAAGTAACGCCCTTGGTGGATCTCCATCTCACCCGGCGATTCCTCCGTACCCGCGAGCAACGAACCGACCATGACACAGTCCGCACCTGCCGCCAACGCCTTCACGATGTCGCCCGAGTACTTGATCCCACCATCCGCGATGATCGGAATGTTGTACTCGCGCGCCACCGTCGCACAGTCGTAGATCGCCGTGATCTGCGGCACGCCGATCCCCGCCACGATGCGGGTCGTGCAGATCGAGCCCGGCCCGATGCCGACTTTGACAGCCGATGCACCGGCTTCGATCAGATCGCGGGTCGCTTCGCCTGTTGCCACGTTCCCTGCGACGATCTCGAGGTCCGGGTACTTCTCGCGCAACTCGCGAACGGTGTTCAGCACGCCGACCGAGTGGCCGTGCGCGGTGTCGACGGTGATCAGGTCAACCCCTGCGTTCACCAGCGCTTCGACGCGCTCGTAGGTATCCTTGGACACCCCGACAGCTGCGCCGACGATCAGACGGCCTTTTTCGTCCTTGGCTGCGTTCGGGAATTGGATCGCCTTCTCAATGTCCTTGATCGTGATCAAACCTTTGAGTTGGAAGTTTTCGTCGACGAGCGGGAGTTTTTCAACTTTGTGACGTTGCAGGATCTCTTGGGCCTGTTCCATCGTGGTGCCGACCGGCGCGGTGACGAGGTTTTCCTTGGTCATCACCTCGTCCACTTTGCGGTTGAAGTTTTTCTCAAAACGCAAGTCGCGGTTGGTGATGATCCCGACGAGACGCCCATCCTCGTGGATGATCGGGACGCCGGAGATGCGATACTTCGCCATCATCTCTTCGGCATGGTAGAGGTAGTGATCTGGCGTGAGGTAGATCGGATTCGTGATGACGCCCGATTCGGAGCGTTTGACGCGATCGACTTCCTCGGCTTGCTTTTCGACGGGCATGTTCTTGTGGATGATGCCAATTCCGCCTTCGCGCGCCATCGCGATCGCCATTTTTGCCTCGGTGACCGTGTCCATCCCCGCAGATACGATCGGCGTGTTCAACTTGACTTTGCGAGTGATTCGCGAGGCGACCGAAACGTCGCGCGGCAAGACTTCAGACTTCGCCGGAATCAACAGGACATCGTCAAAGGTGAGCCCTTCCTTGACAAACTTGTTTTGCCACATTCCGATATTCCCCCCAGAAGATGCGTATAAGATGCGTATAAATTGTCCCTTGACCGTGGATATTATGGACTAGTTTAGCAATAGCCTACAGGACAGTCAAGCGCTTGGAGAGGAGTGTTGATGTGTGATGCAGACACAAGTCCGCATCCCTTCAGAGCAACCGTATCGCAAGCTCTGGGACACGTTCGTGTACTATGAGAACGAACAGTCTGCTAGCGAGTATCTGCGCTTGCAGTACGAGCGACTAGGCTATGACACGATCTCAAAGTGGGTGTACCAAGCCACACCCAAGTTTATTTTCAGCTTGAAGCAAGCGCGCGAGTATTATCGCGCCGCCGAAGCCTGTGATATTTTGACCAAACCGCTCCTGCTCTATTACGGCATGATGGCGCTCTCCAAAGCGCTGATCACCACCCACAACCCGGAGTATCCATCCTCCACCAGCGTGCTGAAGCACGGCCTGTCCACCCGCAAGCTCAAGCGCGACCAGTACTCGTTTGCAGAGGACGAAGTGCGCGTGCAAAAGGACGGCATCTTCCAAACCCTGCACACCACCCTCCAAGGACCGGAGTTCGAACCGATGCACCGCTTTCGGATGAAGGAATTGCTGGCGGTGATCCCTGAGCTGATGCACGCCTACCAGCGGCTGTATGGCACGCCACAGGTCTGTCCGCTCGGTGTGTACTGGCAAGCGGAACAGCGCCCCCTGTGGCAAGTGCCGCGCCAGTTTGTCGCGGGCGGTGACCGGACGCGAGAGGAATTGTTGGAGCTGTTGAACCGACACGGGGGCGAATCCGCCCGCTTTTCCTACCCGGAACAACGGGAGGAGACGGGGATGTTCTCGATTGAGGTGGAGGGCGATCATGAACGGCATCGTTTATTGTTGCACGACTTCTCAGGGCAACCGCATCTGCGCTTTCCACATGAGGGCGACTTGGTGTTGCCCGAACTCAGCGTGCATTTCATGATCATGTTCGTGCTCGGGATGCTCTGTCGGTATGAGACGGAGCGCTGGGGTGAGATGATCCTGACGTTTTCGTCGCACGATACGTTTTTGATCAACGAATTTCTGAACGTGTCGATGCGCAAGTTTCCGAACTTGATCCTCGATGAGTTGAACCAGGAGCAGACGATTTTTTACACGCCGTGACAGTTGAGGGGAGCGGGGATGACGATGCGGGCTTCGAAGGTACGGGAGGAGATCGACAGGGCGCTCGGTGAGGCCCCGTTGGTGGTACATCGGCTGGCGGACGAGTGTGCCAAGCAGAGCGGACTGCGGGATGGGCTGCTGGTCTGGTTGGCAGGGGAGGCGGTTTCCACAGCCCCGCGGTTGCACGGGGACGAAGCGTGCTTGGGACGCGCGGCGGCGGCGATGGAACTGCTGGCGTGGTTTATCCGCTTGCACGGAGAGGTCCCGCCTGCATCGGGCATCGGACCGCTGGAGCAACTGTTGGCCGGAGACTTTTTTTACGCAAAAAGCCTCTCGTTGGCAGCCGAACTGCCTCGAGAGGTTACGCTGTTGTACACGGAGCTCGCATGCAGCTTGACCAAGGAACGCTTGCGACTGCGTGAGCGATCTCGCGGGCCGTCGCGGTCGATGCGCGAGGAGTTGGAGCAAGCGTTTGCCAAGTCGGGGCGCTGGATGGCGACCAGTTGTCGGATCGGGGCCTTGCTAGGCCGCGGGGGAGCACCTGTAGAGGAGGCCCTGACCTCCTATGGATTCGCGCTCGGCATGGCTTGGCACCTCGACCGCACCCCAACCCCGCGCCGGGAGGACATCCGGCCCCTCATCGCTTCCTACCGCAAACGGGCATCGTCCCATCTGTCTGCTCTGCCAGAGAGCGAGGCCAAACTCTTGCTCTTGCAAGCGCCAGATGGACTGCCCTGCCTGACGGAGAAAAGGAGGGCAATGCTCAATGTTTGATCTCAACAAAGGAAACTGGATCGCTCGTCGCCTCAGCTGGAGGTTCGGCAAGCCCAACGCCTATACGCTCGCAGCCGCTGCCCTGCCCGCGGTAGCAGGCTGGCTGATCGAAGGCTATACGGCGTGGTCGGGCATGTCGGAGCCGTTGATTGGCTGGGCAGCGGTCTTGCACTCGCTGTTGTGCGTGGCATGGTGGACCCAAGGCCAGATGCGCGACATCGTAGTCGATCGCTATCTGTCGCGGGCAAGGCGAGCACAGACCGTGACCGGATGGATCGCCAACCGCTATGGGCTCGCTGCGATCCGGCACGTGCCGGCGGCGTGCTTTTTGCTGGCGGCGTTTTTTGGAACGGTGGCGACACTGGAGACGGCGCATGTGTTTTTCCTCTCCGTGTTGTGCGGGTTGCTCGGCGCGATCCGCTGTTGGACGGTGAACCTGAACCGTCGCAGCTCCGTACAGCGCGGGTTGGTGAAAACGATTCTGATGACGCTCGCCCACGGGATGTTGCTGACGATCTGGATCGCCTGCGTGTAAACGAAAAAAGCCAGACAGCCGCGTCTGGCTTTTTGCATGTATGCTTTTCTAGATGCTTCGCTCGTAGTACTCGATGGAGGAAGTTTCGACGAACCCGCAGTCTTGGTAGAGTCCAAGCGCGCGCTTGTTCTCCGCGGCCACCTCTAGGTCTTGTGCGGTGATGCCCGCTTCTACGAGGCGGAACATGACTTCGGAGAGTGCCTGACGACCATACCCTCGCCCTTGCTGTTCAGGGAGCATGCAGAAACCGTAGATCGAAGCGGAGGTGCCGGTGATCGCCACATTCATCGTGCCAACGTTCACAGACCCTTTGCGGATCACGTAGAGGTGGCGATCCGGCTGGTTGAACTTCTCTGGAGAAGCCGGGAGGAGATCTGGGATGTCAAAGGCGATCCGCATGCACTGTGCCATGAATTCCGCGTCTTCCGGTTTGGCACGCAACACGTGCAAATCCTCGAAGCGTCGCACTTGCGGCTTCGGTTCTCTGAGATGCATCTTGTACTCGGAGACCTTGTAGGTAGCCCCTACGGCTTCGGCGAACGCACGACCGGAAGTGGAACGGTTGTCGACCACCAGCAGAATTTTCGGGATGCCACGATGTTTCAGTTCGGCAAGCCCTTGCTCCAGCAGAGCGCGAAACATACCTTGGCGGCGGTCGTCCGGGTGGACCATCCCGCAGATTTCTGCTTCCCGTGAGTTGAACGCATACAGGGCCAGAAAGCCTCTCAACTCTCCATCCACATAGGTGAAGAAATCGTTTGTCTGCCCGATCGGACGTTCTCTCAGCGTGTTGTAGTTGAGTTTTAGTTCAATGCCATCATGGTGATTGCACAGGTCTGCAAGTGCCTTGACCTGCGCGAGTTGTTGTTCGGTCATAATTTGGAAATCCCCCTTTGCAAAAAAAGGCTCGATCCTCTGCTGAGAATCGAGCCTTTTTGATTGCCTCGCGACGTCCTACTCTCCCAGGACCCTGCGGTCCAAGTACCATCGGCGCTGGAAAGCTTAACTTCTGTGTTCGAGATGGGAACAGGTGTGACCTTTCCGCCATCATCACGAGACTGTGACAACTGGATGCTGCAACTTTGTGAGTTAAGACCTTGCATTTCGTAGGATAAGCCCTCGACCTATTAGTACTGGTCAGCTAAATGCCTCGCGGCACGTACACACCCAGCCTATCAACCCAGTCTTCTACTGGGGGTCTTACCACGTTGACCGTGTGGGAAGTCTTATCTTGAGGGGGGCTTCGCG
>NZ_QGGL01000025.1 GCF_003148565.1 Tumebacillus permanentifrigoris | reverse complement strand
CGTTTGACCTTTCTTCGCCATAAAAAAGACACCCCCTAAAATAGATTACCATTGAGGGGTCTTTTCTCAATGTCTATTTTAAGGGGTGCACATCACTCGGAGACGACAGGTTCTTCTTTTTTCACGCCCAACAGTCGGAGCAGCGGCTTGATCGTCAGGCCCTGCACGACGAGCGAGAACAGCACGACACCCAGTGCAAGCACCAGCACCGTCTCTCGTCCGGAAAAATTTTGCGGGAGCGACAGGGCCAGTGCGATGGAGAGCGAGCCGCGCAGACCGCCCCAGTTCAGAACGTGTTGCCACCTGTACGAAGTTCGGCGGTGGAACAGCAGCGGCAGGTAGACGGAGACGCTGCGAGCGATCAGGACGATGCCGATCGCGGCGAGGATGATCTGCCAGTTTGCCAGCAACTCGATGCGGTTGATCTCCAAGCCGACCATCAGGAACACCACCGAGTTGGCGATCAACGCCGCAACGCTCCAGAAGGAATCGATGGCGATGCGCGTTTTTTCCCCCATCCCGATGCGCGTGCCATAATTGCCAAAAATCACGCCGGCGATCACGACCGCGATCACACCGGAGACATGGAAGTGTTCCGCGATGAAAAACGAGCCGTAGAACAGCAACATGGAAAAAATGATCTCCAACGGATAGTCGTCATACAGCCGCGTCAACTGTGAGAACAGGTACGCCAGCACTGCGCCGACCAGCACGCCGCCGAGCGAGACTTTTGCAAATTCGAGCAGGCCCAGCCCCAATCCGCCAACTCCAGCGGAGATGTAGGCGACGAGGCTTGCTTGCGAGATCTTGAACAGCACGACCGCGACACCGTCGTTGAGCAAGCTCTCGCCCTCCATGATCGTCTCCAAGCGGTGGTCAACGCCCATGCTTTTGAAGATCGAGATCACGCTGACCGGGTCGGTCGCCGCCATCAGTGCGCCAAACACGAACGCCACTTCCAACGGCAGACCCAGCCAGTAGTACGCAAGAAACCCAACCACGACATAGGACAACAACGTGCCCAAGATCGCGAGCAACAGGATCGGGCGTTGCGCTTCCCGCAGGTGGCTGGCAGGCAATTTCAAGGTCGCTTCTCCAAGCAAGGTGGGGAGAAAAAGCGCGATGATGGCAAAATGGAACACTTCGTCTTGGACGATGAAGGATTTGAGTTCTTCGAGTGCTCCGATGTCGGATACGCCGAGCAGGACACCGACGAGGACGAGGACGATCGGGTAGGGAATGTTGATTTTTTTGGCGATGGCCGTGACTGCTGCCGCCAGTGCCAGCAACACCAAGACCAGCTCAAATTGATTGGACATTTTGACACCTCGATTGATTTCCTTCAGGTTTCCCTTTATCTGTGCCCCATCGTATCATGTTTAGCCTTGGTTCAAATCGAATCAACCCGCCGCGAAAAGGCAAGAGCTTCGCGCTCCTCAAACCTCCTGCAATTCCGGCGCTTTCTGAGCATGGATTGATGTTGATTTCCTGCAGTATACTCACCCAAACTCTCAAATGCGCGAATATACGCACCTCCCTAACCTTACTTAATAGGAAGAAACACATGTGAAAAAAGGCCAAGTCCACTGCGCTTGCAGTGACTTGGCCTTTTTGCCCCCCCACCTAGTCCGAACGTTGCTCTAAGGTCGGGGTGCTGCGTTGGGTGAGTCCCTTGATCAAGGCTTCCACGTCGATGCCAGAAACGCTTTTTAACATCTCCGGGGCGGTCGCCATCAGCTCGGTCACGTAGTTGCTCACACGGGTTGCCCCTGCTCCGTTGCCGGTGTCGACGACGGTCAGCTTGTCGATCTGGCCGATCGGTGCGGCGATCCGGCCCGCGAGTTCCGGGAGCATCTTCACGATGATGTCGAGGACGGCCGCTTCGCCAAACTTCTGGAACGCCTCGGCAAGCTTTTCTTTGGCCTCGGCTTCTGCGAGACCGCGCAGTCGGATGACGTCCGCCTCCGCCGTGCCCTTCGCCCGTTCGGCATCGGCGATCGCCAAACCTTCCAAGCGTTTCTGCTCGGCATTGGCCTTGGCTTCCGCTTCGATCTTGTACTGTTGCGCATCAGCTTCGCGCATGCGGCGGGCTTTGTCCGCTTCGGCGGCTTGCTCGACAGCGTAGCGGTCGGCGTCCGCTTTTTTCTTGACTTCGGCGTCGTATTGTTTCTCACGGCGCTTGATTTCCTTTTCTTCCAACTCGATGGTACGGTCCTTGCGCACGAGTTCGATCTGCATCTGTTCTTCGACAACTTGTTGCTTGGAACGCGCTTCCTGCACGGCGTAGGCTTGGTCTGCCTCGGCCTTGGCCATGTCTTGTTCGCGTTTGAAGGAGGCGATTTTCAGTTCCTTGTCCTTCTCCGCTTCAGCGACGATGGTGTCGCGCAGCAGTTCGGCGCGCTGGGCTTCTTCATGGGCTTTGGCTTTCTGAATCCGTGCATCGCGGTAGGCTTGGGCTTCGGCGATGTCGGCGTCGCGCTTGATCTCCGCGATGCGCGGTTTCCCGAGCGCTTCGAGGTAGCCGTTTTTGTCCCGCACGTCGCGGATCGTGAAGGAAACGATCTGCAGGCCCATTTTTTTCAAGTCCTTGGCGGCGACCGACTGGACTTCCTGGGCGAACTTCTCGCGGTTGCGGTAGACTTCCTCGACGGTCATCGCCCCCAGGATGGCGCGCAGATGTCCTTCGAGAACTTCCTGTGCTTCGGCATCGAGTTCATGTACGGTCTTGCCCATGTACTGTTCAGCGGCGGTCGCGACATCCTCGACGGTGCCGCCAACTTTGATGATCGCCACACCGTCTGCCATGATCGGCACGCCTTGTTCGGTGTAGACTTCCTGCGTCGAGACATGGAGTTTATGGGAGAGCAGGGACAACAGTTCCGCTTTTTGAAAAATGGGCACGATAAACGCGCCACCACCGCGCACGATCTTGATCCGGCGACCCGATTCGTCGATGTTGACGTTGCGACTGCCGAGGAAACTGCCGGTTACGATCATCGCCGACTCCGGGCCGACGGTGCGGTAGCGCGCCCAAAACGCCAGCGCGAGGATGATCAGCACTCCGAGCAGGATCGCCGGGAGCAGGACATAGATGGGAGGCATGCAGTGGATAACCCCTTTCAGTTAGGCGAACGGTGTGACGTAGAGGGTGTGCCGCTCTGCTTTGACGATCACGATGCGCGTGCCTTCCGGGATCGGTTCGCCGTTGAAACTGCCGGCGATCTGGTTGGTGTGACTTCCTCCGATCAAGATCAGCACTTCGCCATAGCCCCCTTTTTTCGGAATGGAAACGGTAACTTCGCCAATTTTGCCGACCAAGTCTTGCATCGAGAAGCCGGTAGATGTTTCTGCACGTTGCATCGACGGGATGTAGATGAAGTAGGCGACCAGCGCCACAATGGCGAAAAAGATGCCGCCGACCCAATAGCTCCAGTCCATCCGACTCCCCCCTTTCCCTCTGATGTATACGAAACAAGTCTCGAATAGTGCCAAATAAATGTCAATTGCGCATCGAAAACGCCACACTGCCCAAAATCAGCACGCTGCCGATCAAAAACGAAACCGTCAGCGTCTCCCCGAGCAATAGCCAGCCGAGGAGCGTGCCGAACACCGGCTGGACAAAGAAAAACAGCGCCGCCGTCCCCGCCTCCATCAACTCAAACCCTTTGACCCAGAGGAAAAACGCCACCGCGGTCGAGAGCACTCCGAGGAAGGCAACCCCCCACCAGATCAGCGGGTCGGTCGGGAGTGTGAACCCTTGTGTCCAGAGTTCCCACCCGGCCAGCGGCAGGGTGAACACCACCCCGCACACCGTCGCCCAAAAACTGACGGTCAGCGCCGGATAGCGCTCCGTCAGCGACTTGCCCTGCACCGTGTACAAGCCCCACGTGACAGCGGCGAGCACGAGGAACAGATTCCCAAGCATCGCACCACCATCTGTAAGCCAATTGCTGCTGTCCGTGGAAGCTGTGGGCGTTCCGACATCCGTGCCCACGACGACGAGCACGCCGAGCGTCGCAACGAGGAGCGCCCCCCACTTGCGAGGCGTCATGGTTTCGCGCAAAAACCAACGTGCGAATAATGCGATAAATACCGGCGAGGCGGAGGTGATCACAGCCCCCATGTGCGCAGAGGAGAGCTTGGTCCCGATGAATTGCGCAGAGATCGAGATCGTGTAGCCGACCAGTCCGTAACGCGCCATCCGCCCCCAGTCCCGCCGTTCGATCTGTGCCTGTCCTTGGCGGAGCAGCACGAGCCCGAGGATGACCGCCGCGATCAAAAAGCGCATGACGACCAACGTCATCGGCGGGATATAGACGAGGACCGACTTGCTGACGACATATGTACCGCCCCAGATCGCAGCGGCGGTTGCGAGGCAGAGCGCGCCGAGCAGGAGTTTGCGGTTGTTCGTTTCCATGCCGCGTCCCGCTAGGCGATCGGCGTGCCGTTGGGCACGACCGCATCTGGAGCGAGCAACACGACATCGCCCGTCTCTGGGACACCGCCGAGCACGAGCACTTCCGAATGAAATCCCGCCACCCGGCGTGGCGGGAAGTTGACGACAGCGACGACCTGCCGCCCGACCAAGTCCTGCGGATTGTACCTCCGGGTGATCTGCGCGCTGGATGCTTTCATACCTAGTTCCGCTCCAAAATCAATTTCCAACTTGATCGCCGGCACCCGTGCTTCTGGAAATGCGGTTGCCCGCAGGATCGTGCCGACGCGAATGTCTAGTTTGTGCAAATCTTCAATGGTTGCCATCTTGGAAATCCCTCCCTGTGCTCTATCATATACCAAACGATGGAAATAAAAAAAGCCCGCCCTGGAGGGCAAGGCTTCTATTTATCGTTCTCGTTGAGAGAAATTACTTGACCGTTTTCAAAATTGGAGCTTGATCAGCAACCTTGGTCGTGTGGCCACCCAGAATCGGAGCCTGATCCGCGTTGATTTGTACAATTGCAGATACGGACACCGAAACAAGAGCTGCTACAAGTGCGAAAAGAACCATCCCTTTTTTCATTATCTACTCACCCCCTGCCATTCAATGTTAGGAACCCCTCATTGCATTGTACCGCTTTTCTATACATTTCAACAGCCCTAGAATCATTTTTTTCGAAGAAGAGGTCCGCAATTTCTTTGGCAACTTTGTAAGCTTCTAACATCACATAATTGTCTTCGAAGATTTTTAATGCGTTGCCCAACTGTGTAATTTGTCCTTCGAAATCCCCAAGGTCTCTTTTAATAAAACTAAGCAACCGAATGGCTTTCGCACGATCGATATACGTTTGATTGGCAACTGGCTCTGTATCTACCATCAGTTTCTCAATCACTTCTTTCGCTCGTTCGAGATCGCCTTCTTGGTACTTGAGCTTGGCCAAGTGAAACAGCGTGTCCGCCTTGTAATAGGTCTGATCCAAAATTTCATAGACTTTTAAGGCACGAGTCAAGTGAGTTTGTGCAGAACCATACTCGCCTTTTTCAAGGAACATACAACCCATGTTGCTGTTGATCAACCCTACATCTAATAGAAACTGATTGTCTTGGGCTTCTTTTAAAGTCGTGGTGAAAATGATTTCGGCTTGCTCGTAATCACCCAACCGCTTGAGCATCGTGGCTTTCATATAGCGAGCGCGAATCAGCCAGAGGTGCCGCGACAATTCTTGCGCAATCTGTTCGGCTTTTTCAAAGTACCGCAACGCGGTTCGGTTGTTGTTCATGATGAAATTGCTTCGTCCCAAGGCATAATTGATTTTGTATCGGGTATCGGTGTCGCCTTCAAACTGATCGAAATACGACTCGGCTCGCGAGAAGGCATCATACGCATCCATGAGATTGCCACTTCGCTCATGGGCATTCCCCAGTTCGAATTGAAACATCACCTTGTAGCTATCCGATAAACACACATCGCCTTGGAACAAATCCTGCACAATTCCGATGACGCGCGCGCACTGGTTCACACTATTCAGCAATTGACATTCCAATAGGATGCTATTCAAATACAAATCTTCATAGCCGAAATTCCGGCTCTGCTGGACCACTTCCTGTGTAAGTTCCAAGGCCTTGGGTACATTGCCAGCTGTGTGTGAGTCTTGGGCCAGCTGCAACGTCTCACTCAATTCCTCTAATAACGCATCCTGTGATTCAATTCGCTCGACGGTCACACCGAGGCGATTCGCCATCTCCTTCAAGATTGTGCGCTTCAAATACGTCTTGCCATTTTCCACTTTGCTCAACTGGCTGACACTGCACAACCCTTCAGCTAGTTCATCCTGAGTTAATCCTTTTAGCAAACGGTATTTGCGCAGGTTCTCGCCGATGAGACGATTACGTTCTTCCATCGCCATAGTCATGGAGATCACCCCGATTTTCAATTGTCTGTCTCTTAGAATGATACCATAGAATCAATGCCTCTGACAGGATTCTTCAGGCTGGATAAACTTTCTCTTCAGCCGAAAAACTTTCGAAATACGTGGAATGTTTCTCCACATTTCTACAACATCTTCCCTTTATGCAAAGTGAATATTATCATGTTTAGTATTAGAATGATTACACAGATAATGATTTTCTTGAAAAAAAGGGGATATCACATATGCTCAGCTTAGGAACCCGCATCCGCGAAATGCGCCAGAAAAAAGGAATGACCCAGATTGATCTCGCCAAAGAACTCTGTACACCGAGCATGATTTCACAGATCGAATCGGACCGTGCCCGCCCGAGTTATAAAATTCTCTTCGAAATCTCGAAGAAATTGGATGTCACATTGGACAAGCTCTTGGTCAACGTTGACCTCGACCTCGAATATTTGAGCACCTTTAAGATGGCACAAACGATGATCGTCGCCAAGGAATACCGGGCAGCGCTCCCCTTGTTGGAAAGCGTTGCCGACCATGCCGGCGAAGGCAACATCCCGCAACTCGATCTCCTGCAAGCGCTGGGTACTTGCCAATTCCACGAAGGTAAGTTCCAAGCGTCCGAATTGAACTTCCAACAAGCCTTCGAGATCGCGATGGTCGAAGGTCATACGGAGGCCGCCGTCACCGCCTTGCTCATGCTCGGCCAGATCGCCTACGACAAGCGCAACCTCTCCGTCGCCCTGCACAATTGGTTGCACGGCCTCGATGAACTGCGCCGCACCGATTCCCCAGACCCTGCGTTAGAAGTCGAATTGATGACGCGCATCGCCTCCGCGCACTTCGACAGCGGCAAAATTCAGGATGCGGTCGATCTCTACGAAGATTTGGTCAATCGCTTCTGTGACACTGGCCACATCCGCGAGATGGCCGAACTGCATCGTCGCCTCGGCGATTCCTACCGCCGCCTCGAACAGCACAGCAAAGCGATCCACCATCTCGAACAATCGATCACGCTGTACAAGACCATGCGCTTCCAGCACTCCCTGCTCGCGGTGCGCCGCCAACACGCGATCTTGCAAGGCGAGCGCGGTCAACTTCATGAAGCGATGGCGGTGCTCGAAGAGCTGGCAGACGAGTACGACCGCGAAGGCGATGAAGTGGCAGAAGGCACGACCTTGATCGCGCTGGGCAAGATGGCGATCGACTCGTTCAATTACCCGCTCGCCCAGCAAGTGGCGCAACGCGCAGCCGAGATGCTCCCGGAAAACCACTCGGAGACTGGCGACCTGCACCGTCTGTTCGCCACCTTGCACTTCGCCAACGACGAGCATCTCCAAGGCATCGAAGCCCTGCGCCGCGCCATCTCCTCCTACCGCGAACACAACCGTCTGCACGAGCTCGAACAAGCGACACAGGAACTTTGTGAATCGCTCGCAACCTCGCAGTCGTTTGAAGTCGCGTTTAAGGAACTGCTCGGCACGCACTCGCTGATTCTGGAAACGCTCAATACCCGCGGCATCGTCCTGTAAAAAAAAGACCACGAGGCCTGCGGGCCTCATGGTCTTTTTCGATCAGATGCTCGGGTGGTCAGGCATGTATCCACGTCCAGATCAGTTCACCCCAGATGTTCAACGCCGAGCAGAGGATGATCGCCACCAGCACCAAGCGCAACAGTTGGACGTTCATCCGTTGCCCGACCCGCGCGCCCAGCATGGAGCCCAGCAAGCTCGCCAGCATCAGCAAGGCGGTCAGCGTCACATGCACGTGACCACCTGCCGTCTTGCCGATCACCCCGCCGATCGAGGAGAGGAACACCACGATCAAGGAGGAGGCGATCGCCGTGCGCGTCGGCAGTCGCAGGATGCCGAGCATGATCGGGATCAGCAGGAACGACCCGCCGGCCCCGACGATGCCGGAAAGCAACCCCACCACAACCGCGAGCAGGATCGCCAGCGGGCGGTTGAACGCGATGTACGCCGGCGGTGTAGCGCTTTCATGCACACCGCCGGGGCGCTTTTTTAACATCAGCACGACGGCGAGCAACGCCATGCAGCCGTACAGCATGTGGATGGCGATCCCCGGCATATACCCGGACAGGAGACTGCCGACCAGACTGCCGACCGTCATCCCTCCGCCGATGCTGAGCACGACGGCGCGGTTCAACCAAGGCGACTTGCGATACATCATCATCCCGACCCCAGTGGCGGCAAACACTTGAAACATCGTGACAGCAGAAATTTCGTTGGGGGTCATCGCATAGGTGCCAACGAATGGGGGTACAAAGTAGAGAAGCGGGTACGTCACAATCGCGCCGCCCACTCCCAATAATCCAGAACAAAAGGAACCAATTAGGCCGATCATCACGTATACTGCAACATCTACAGGCGTCACAGTCATACCTCCCTTGATAAATGTATGATACCACACAAATCAGACCTTGCGCGGGAGGATTCGTCGCCGTATAATCCAAGTATAAAGATAGGAATATGGTGATAATTGATGAACGCATGGAACCGCTTTTGGAAGCCGCTGACCGGCCGCTGCCCGTACTGCAATGACAAATTGATCACCGTCCCCTCAGATTCTGGCTTCGGAAGTCGGTACCGAGCTTGCCGCAACCACCACTACGTCGAAGAGACAGTGCCCGCGGCAGACACGGTTCTCGTCTACGAATTGGACGGTGCTGTGATCAACCACCCCGTCTTGGACCAACTTGATTCGCACCAGTAGACGACCCATGCTAGACCTTGTCATACAAAAGGGAGCCCTTCGCTGCGAAGGGCTCCCTTTTTTGCCGCTTACAGGCTTTTCGCGGTCTGTACGCGCGGCGAACGCCGTTGCCAGATCACGGTGCCCGCGTTGAGAATCAACAGGATGCCCGTGAGTACGAACGTGAACGGGATCGAGATGATCCCGCTCAGGAATCCCCCGAGCAACGGGCCGATCATCGAACCAAATTGGTTGGCGCTGGTCGTCAGGCCAAACGCACGACCCCGGAAGTCTGCCGTGGTGTTCTCGACGACGATCGCGTTGCACGACGGCAGGATGCCCGCCATAAACAGACCGATCGCGAAACGCAACGCGCTAAACTGCGTCAAGTTGGTCGGGAAGATCTGCAGGATCGTCAAGACCCCCGCCCCCACCAAGGCGATCAACAGCGTACTGCGGTAACTGTGCGATTGCCCCCAGCGTCCCCAGTACGGGGCCGCGATGATCATCGCGATGCCGGACAGGGAGAAGATCAGACCGGAGGAGAGCACCGAACCTTCGATCTTGCCTTGCAAGTCCGCGACGTACAGGGTCAACACCGGTTGCAACACGGCCATCGCCGTCTGGAACACGACCAGAATCGTCAGTGCGCGCAGGATCGGGCCGTTCGTCCAAGCGATCTTGATGTCGTCGAGAATCCGCGTGCGCTCCTTGGCGGGCAGCGCGGGCGTCTCCTGCACGTATCTCAGAACGAGCATCGTAGCGAACAGCACGCTGAGCGACGAGGCGATGAAGGCCAGGCGCATCCCGAACACTTCGGACAGCACCCCGCCCATCAGCGGGCCGAGGATGCCCCCTGTCGCCCCCGCAGTCTGCATCATGCCGAGGCTCCAGCCCATGTGCTTCTCCGGCGTGGTCGAGGCGACGATCGCCATCGAGGCGGGTACGAAGCCCGCCACCAGACCATGCAACGCCCGCACGGCGAGCAATTGCCACGGATCTTGCACGAATGCCCCGAGCGAGTAGACGAAGACGAGCGAGAAGCCTGCGCGCAGGATCATTTTTTTCTTGCCGTGCTTGTCAGCGAGCGACCCCCACAAGGGCGCCATGATCCCGCCGACGAGGAAGGAGATCGAGAAAATCACCCCGGACCACATGTTGGCATCACTTTTCGCCACGCCCAGCTCTTGGATCAAGTACAGCGGTAGAAACGGCACAACCATGGTGTAACTTGCTGTTGTGAGCAACGTGCCGAACCAGAGAATCCAAACAGTTCGTTTCCACGAAGATGATTCCATTGTTCAACGTCACTCCTTGTTCACGAATTCATTAAGTACCCTTACTATATATCTTTCGTCGTTCGAAATAAAGGCTTTTTTGAAAAATAGCAAAAGCGACACTCCTGTCAGACAGGAGTGTCGCTTTGTTTTGTTACTCGTCCTTGCATTCAAAACGCCCGACGGCGTCATTCAACGTCTCCGAGAGGCGGCGCAGTTCCTCCATCGACTCGGTGAGCGAATTCATCATCGCGCCCTGCTGCTCAATAGAAGCGGCGACCTCTTGGCTAGAGGATGCCGTCTGCTCGGAGACATAGGCGATCGAGTTGAACTCCTGCTCCACGCCCTTGGATTGCTCAGACGCATTGCGGGTCAGCTCGTACACGTTGGCCACGCCGCTGGTCACACCGTGCAGACGCTCGCCCACCGTTCGGAAGGCTTGCTCCGCTTGCTCCATCGCCCGCTCGCCGGAGTTGACCGCCTGCAGGCCTTGTTCCATGCCGTTGATGCTAGCCCCGACCTGCTCGCGGATCTCGCGCACGAGCTCGGCGATCTCGCGAGCTGCCTTCTCCGATTGTTCAGCGAGCTTGCGGACTTCATCCGCGACGACGGAGAAACCACGTCCCTGCTCCCCTGCGCGCGCCGCTTCGATCGCGGCGTTGAGCGCCAACAGGTTGGTCTGCCCCGCGATCGCTCCGATCACATCGACGATGGTGCCGATGCGCTCCGACTGCTCGCCGAGGCGGTTCATCGTCTGGGCGGTGTTCTGCACGTGGTGATGGATCGCGTTCATCTCTTCTCGCGTGCGCTGCATCGTCTCTCGCCCGGCGGTGGTTGCCTCATCCACGTCGAGTGCTAAGTGGCGCAATTCCTTGGTGCTCTCCGCGATGCCGCTCAAGTCTTGTACGATGCCGCCCATCTGGTCGTTGGCGCGTTGCAACGATTCGTTCTGCCGCTCGGTGCCCGTCGCCACCTCGTCGATCGCCCGCGTGACCTGCTCGGCGGCTGCCGTCGCTTCCTGCGCACCGCTGTGCAGTTGCTCCGACAACTCGGACGCTTGTGCCGCACTCTCACCAGCGACGATCATCAGTTCGCGAATGTTCTGAATCATCAAGTCATAGTGGTGGAGCAACTGTTGCAGCTCCCCAGATGCCTTGACCGGTTGCATATGGCGCAGACGACCCGCTGCGGCTTCGGCAAGTCCGGCCATCACCGCCGTCATCGGACGGACGATGGAGTTCGAACTGCGCACCGCAAACAGGATCGCCAGCAGGATCGTCAGCGCGGCGAGTGCCAGGCTGTAGGTGATGATCGTCGTCTGCGAGCTGACGATCGCCTCACGCGACATCGAGACGCGCATGACCGCGAGCGTGACGTTCTTGTCAAAGTCGGTGAGCGGCACATAGACAAAGTCATACGGAGTGCCGTTGACATCCCCCACCTCGTAGTACGACTTCTGCTTGTCGATAACGGTCGCCAGCAGCTCCGCGTTGCTCAACGCAGCCTGCTCGCCCTGTATCGTAGAGATCAGCGATTTTTTCTGCTCCACACTGTAGACGGTGATCTCACCATGCACGATGTTTTTGAGGCGTTGCACCAGCTTGTCATCCGTATCATAGCCAAAGGAGATCGTTCCCTTGGCGGTGTTCCCGGTCTTGATCGGAGCAACACCGCGCACGGTGAGCTTGCCATTCTCCTCTTCAAAAGCGGCTTGTGTCTTGCCAGAGGAGATCGCCAGCGAGATCGTGACGTTGTTGTTTTTGCTATCCCCATGCGTCTGGGGGTCGTGCGCCCGATAGAGCACCGTCCCCATCGCGTTGCCGATTTCCAAGATCGACAACCCTTGGGCCTGCAAGTCTTGGTACATCGGATCGATCAACGCCGACAGTTTTTTTTCGTCCTGGGTCTGGAGTGCTGCATTGATCTGCGGGTCATGTGCCGCTTGTGCGGCCAGCGTCATCGCGTTCTGCTGTTGCGATTCTAGCGCTTGGACGACGGTATTTTCCGCCGCTTGGACGCTGGTGGTCTGCAAATCGGAAAGCGCGCGCATCGAGACGGTGTTGCTGACGAGTCCCATCGCTACCATCGGAACGAGTGCCATGCTCAGCATCATCGTGATGGTTTGGGTTCGAAGTTTCATGCTGTCGTTCCCCTTTGCACCCAATTGTGTATTCATATTATTTGACGAATCTTGTCGGATTCCTGTTGATTAGACTGACTTTTAGCAAAAAATAAAGATCGAAGGGAAGAATTCTCCCTTTGATCTTCATTTTCCGCGTATCTATTCAAACTGGAACTGATCAACGGCTTGCTTCAATTCATCGGCGAGACGTTTCAAATCTTCCATCGAATCGGATAGCGACCCCATCGTCGCGCTCTGCTCCTCGACCGCCGAAGCGACCTCCTCGGAACTCGCCGCCACTTCCTCCGCGACGGTCGCGATCGCGTGAAATTCCTGTTCCACACCGCTCGACTGTTGCGAGGCCTCTTCGGTCAGCCCATGCACGACCGCAATGCCCGCGGTGACCTGATCGAGGCGTTCCCCCACGCGCTGGAAGGCCACCTCCGCTTCCTCGACCGCTTGGTTCCCGGTTTGCACGGCCGCCATGCCTTGTTGCATGCCGGCGATGCTCGCTTCCACCTGCCCACGAATCTGCAGGATCAGTTGCGCGATCTCATCGGCCGCATTGCCAGACTGCTCCGCCAGTTTGCGGACATGGTCAGCGACGACGGCGAACCCGCGCCCATGCTCCCCGGCGCGCGCCGCTTCGATCGCGGCGTTGAGCGCCAGCAGGTTGGTCTGTGCTGCGATTCCGCTGATCAGGTCGGAGATGTGGCCGATCTGCTGAGACTGTTCACCTAGCGTGTTCATCGTTTCTGCTGTGAGTTCCACGTGTTTTTTGATCGACTCCATCTCTTCGCGCGTGCGGTGCATCGTAGCACGGCCGCGTTGCGACGCGGTGTCCACATCGACTGCCATCGCGCGCAGGTCGTGCGAACGAGCGGCGATCTCTGTCAAGGAGCGCACGACGACGGTCAAGGAGTCGTTGCCGCGTTGCAGGGCGTCGTTTTGCGACTCGGTGCCGCGTGCGACGTCCTCGATGGCCGCCGATACTTGCTCAGCGGCTTGCGTGGCCTCTTGCGCCCCCCGGTAGAGATGTTCGGAGAGATCGGCAACTTGTGCCGCTGTGCCGGTCGCCATCTGGAGCAGCCCGCGAATGTTGGTGATCATCACATTGTAGAATTCCTGGAGCTGTTGCAGTTCGCCTGCCGACTTGATGGGCTCGATTTCACGCAGGCGTCCGTTGGCGGCATCTTGCAAGCCTTTCATCACGGCTACCATCGGGCGGACCGTGCGGTTCGAACTCTTCGTGCCGACGAGGATCGCCAACAGGATGACCAGCGCGGCGAGAGCGATCGAGTAGTACGCGAGATTGCGCTCAGACTCCTTGATCGTTTGCCCGGAGATGCCGATGCGCACAACGCCGAGCGTCTTGATTTTGTCATAATCGGTCAGCGGCACATAGATGAGATCATAGGGTTGGTTGTTCATCGTCTCGAGCACGCGGTAGAGCTTTTGATGGTCGTACAAGACGCCGACCAGATCCGGGTCGGTCAGCGGCGCTTCCTTCTCGCTGAAAGTCGAGGTGACCATCTCGTGTTGATCGCCATAGTAGACGGTGATGTCGCCGCCGACGATGCTCTTCATGCTGTCCGCAAATTTCTGATCCATGCTGAAGCCGACCATGATCGTGCCGAGGACCATGCCGTTCTCACCTAGAATTGGAGCCGTCCCGCGAATGGCAAGGCCCGTTTTCCCCTCTTCTATCGATCCAATCGATTGGTGCGTATTCAAGGCCAAGGTGACCGAAGCATTTTGGTACTTGCTGTCCCCGTAATTGGAGGGGTCGTGTCCACGGTATTGCACAACGCCCATCGCATCGCCGACTTCCATCAGCGTAACACCTTGCGGATTCAGCGACTTGAACAGGCCGTCGACAGCCAGCGAGAGACCCACGCGATCCTTCTCGATCAACGCTGGTATCATTTTCGGGTCATTGGCGGCGAGGCTTGCGAGCATCATCGCCGTTTTTTTCTGTGATTCAATCGTCTCGGTAATTTTCTTCTCGGCCGAGCTCACAGCATCGTCCTGTAGGGAGTTATAGCCCTGCATCGAGATGTAGTTGCTAAAACCTCCCATCACCAACATCGGAATCAACGCCATCATAAGTAACATGCCGAGGGTGCGTGTGCGTAGTTTCATGATGTCTCCCCTTCAACCCCATTCCATTTCTTGTCTTGATTATGTACTGTAGTTTATTTGACACTACCCATTCGTTCACCTGTTTAGTATCAATAAAAAAACCACTACATTCATTCACGAATGTAGTGGTTTTTTTCTGGTGCTTAGAGCACCGCTTGGGTCATCGCGACCAGCAAGCGTGCGCCGTTTTCCAAGTCGTTGAGGCGAATGAACTCGCTGACCGTATGGATTTTTTCGTAGCCGATCGCCAAGTTGACGGTCGGGATGCCCATACCGTTCAGGACGTTCGCGTCAGAACCGCCGCCGGATGCCATCGTGGACGGTTCGAAGCCGAGCGAGCGGACCGCTTTGAAGGCAGTCTGCACCACTTCCGATTCGACATCGTGGTTGAGGTTCGAGTACATGCGTTGGACGGTCACGTCACAGGTGGTGTTGTATTCCGCCGCCGCTGCTTGGAACGCGTCGACCATATGTTGGGTTTGCGCCTCAAGCTCCTCAAGCACGAGCGAGCGCGATTCTGCCGCGATCGTAACTTTGTCACAGACGACGTTGGTTGCGTCGCCGCCGTGGAAGTTGCCGATGTTGGCCGTGGTGCGCTCGTTGATGCGGCCGAGCTTCATGCGCGAGATCGCCAACGACGCCGCGTTGATCGCGTTGATGCCCGCCTCCGGGTTGACGCCGGCGTGCGCGAGCTTGCCGTGCATGGTGACTTCGATCCGCTCTTGCGCGGGAGCTTGGGTCACAACTTTGCCGATCGGTCCGTTGGAGTCAAATGCAAAGCCCATGTCGATCTTGGGCAGCTTCTCCCAGTCTGCGTGACGAGAGCCGAGCAGCCCGGTTTCTTCCCCCATCGTCAGGAACAGCACGATGGTGCCGTGTTGGAGGTTTTGCTCCTTCAAGGTGCGCACCATCTCGAGGATGCCGGAGACGCCCGCTTTGTCGTCCGCGCCGAGGATCGTGGTCCCGTCGGACGTGATGCGGTCTTCCAGCAGTTGCGGCTTGATGTTCAGGCCCGGTGCCACGGTGTCCATGTGGCAGGTGAAGAGGATCGTCGGCTTCGACGCATCGCCTTTCAAGGTGCAGATCAGGTTGCCGGCGTTGCCGCCGACTTTTTCTCCTGCGGTGTCTTCCACAACTTCGACCCCCAGCTCCTGCAATTCACGGGTCAGGCGGTCGGCCATGTTGCGCTCGTCGCGGGAGAGCGAGTTGATTTGCACCAACTCCAGGAAGGTTTGGATCAGACGCTCACGATTTACTTGGTACATTTGCGATCTCGTCCTTTCTCTTGGTAGATCGCGTTCGGGAACCGCTCGCTGCGGAACCCGACACGCTTTTCTGAGTAGGCGCTGCGAGCGCGCAAGGCATCCTCATCATTCTGAGGGCTGTTCGTCAGCAAATTCAAGCGTCGCGCTGCTTGCGTCCACGGTGCGACGTCGCGCGGCCCGCGGATGAACGTCACGTCAAATCGGTTGCCGGACATGTTCATCGCTCCTTACAGCGGAATGTTGCCGTGCTTTTTCGGCGGACGCGTCTCACGCTTGGTGCGCAGGACTTCGAGCGCCTCCTTGATTTTTTGGCGCGTCTCACGCGGATCGATAACATCATCGATCATGCCGAGGGCTGCTGCCACATACGGGTTGGAGAACTTCTCCTTGTACTCCGCCACTTTGGCGGCACGAGTTGCATTCGGATCAGCCGATTCGGCGATTTCCTTGGCGAACACGATGTTCGCCGCCCCTTCAGCACCCATGACCGCGACTTCTCCGGTCGGCCATGCGTAGACGAGGTCCGCGCCGATCGACTTGGCGTTCATCGCGACATAGGCACCGCCGAACGCTTTGCGCAGGATGATCGTGATCTTCGGCACGGTCGCTTCCGAGTACGCGTAGAGCATTTTCGCACCGTGACGGATGATGCCACGATGTTCCTGCATAACGCCGGGGATGAAACCGGTAACGTCCTCGAAGGTGACCAGCGGGATGTTGAAGCAATCGCAGAAGCGGATGAAACGTGCGATTTTGTCGGAGGAATCGATATCGAGGCCGCCCGCCATGAACTTCGGCTGGTTGGCGACGATCCCGATCGGATGTCCGTCGATGCGCGCAAAGCCGACACATGCGTTTTTCGCAAAGTTTTTCTGCACTTCCATGAAGTCCCCATCGTCGACTACGCGGGTCAACACTTCCCGAACGTCGTAGGCCTTGGTCGGTTCGACCGGCACGACGGTCATCAGTTCTTCACAGTAGCCGTCGTCCGGCTTGTTGTAGACGCGCGGCGGTTCTTCCATATTGTTCTGCGGGAGGAACGAGAGCAGACGGCGAACTTCATTGAGCACTTGCTCTTCCGACTTGGCAGAGAAGTGCGTAACGCCGGAGATTGATTCCTGCACGCGGGCACCGCCGAGGTTTTCCGCTGTGATCTTCTCCCCAGTGACGGTCTCGATGACCTTCGGGCCGGTGATGAACATCTGCGAATTGCCTTCCACCATGAAAATGAAGTCGGTGATCGCCGGGCTGTACACAGCACCGCCTGCACACGGACCCAAGATCACGGAGATCTGCGGAATCACGCCGGAGTAGATGGCGTTGCGGTAGAAGATCTGTCCGTAGCCGTCCAGCGAAGCAACGCCCTCTTGGATGCGGGCGCCGCCCGAGTCGTTGAGGCCGATGACCGGCGCGCCGTTTTTGGCAGCGAGGTCCATGCACTTGGTGATCTTCATCGCGTGCATCTCACCGAGCGCACCGCCGAACACGGTGAAGTCTTGGGCGAACACATAGATGATGCGTCCGTTGACTTTCCCCCATCCGGTGACAACACCTTCACCTGGTGCTTCCAATTTGTCCATGCCGAAGTGAATGGCACGGTGTTCGATAAACGGATTCAGTTCGCGGAACGTGCCTTCGTCGAGCAGCAGTTCGATCCGCTCGCGTGCGGTCAGCTTGCCTTTGGCATGTTGAGCCGCGATCCGCTTGTCCCCGCCGCCTAGTTCGATCTTGCGGCGACGGTCGTGAAGTTCGATGATCTTTTTCTCCAAAACGGTTCCCCTCCACTTCGTCTATACGCTGAGTTCTAGTCCTCGATTCGCTGACAGAACTCGGTCAATACGCCATGGGTATCCTTGGGGTGTAGGAAGGCGATCAGCTTCCCATGGCCGCCCTTGCGCGGCACTTCGTCGATCAAGCGGTACCCGGCTGCTTTGGCCGTGGCGAGCGCCTCAACTACGTCTGGCACCGCGTAGGCGATGTGATGGATACCAGGCCCTTTTTTCTCTAAAAACTTCGCAACTGGTGATTCTGGGCAGGTCGGTTCGAGCAGTTCGATCAGACTCTCCCCGACTTCGATAAACGCCAGGCGCGCCTGCTGATCCTCGACGATCTCCTCGTGGAGAAACTTCAACCCGATGCCCCCTGTGTAGACGGGCAACGTGGCTTCGATCGAGTGAACGGCGATGGCGACATGGTCGATTTTGTACGCGTTGACAGCCAGTTCCCTTACCCCCTCTTGCTTTGAACTTGCTCGCGGATGTAGTCGGCCATGACCGACAGCGAGGAGCCTGGCGTGAACACTTCTGCGACGCCGGCTTCCTTCAGTTGCGGGATGTCTTCGTCTGGGATGACGCCGCCGCCGACGACGAGGATGTCGCCCGCGCCTTGTTCATTCAAGAGGCGAACCACTTCTGGGAACAGGTGCATATGTGCGCCTGACAGCGAGGACAGACCGACAGCATCGACGTCCTCTTGGATCGCGGTGGCGACGATTTGTTGCGGGGTTTGGCGCAGGCCGGTGTAGATGACTTCCATGCCGGCGTCGCGCAGTGCTTTGGCGACGACGAGCGCGCCGCGGTCGTGGCCGTCGAGGCCCGGTTTCGCGACGAGGACGCGGATTTTAGCTTCTGACATTGGGGTGGTCCTCCTTCTCCATTACCATTGAGCCGGTTGGTATTCGCCGAACACGTCGCGCATCACGTTGCAGATCTCGCCAAGCGTTGCGTAGACTTTGACGGCGTGCACGATGTGCGGCATGAGGTTGTCGGTGCCAACTGCTGCCTGACGAAGCGCGTCCAGAGCGCTTTTTACCGCCTCGTTGTCACGGGTGTTGCGCAGTTCTTTGAGACCTTCCGACTGGATGCGTTCCAGCGCTGGGTTGAGCTTCATCAGCTCCGGCTTCGGTTCGTTCTCGAGGCGGAACTTGTTGACGCCGACGACAACCTCGGAACCATCCTCGATCGCCATCTGGGTCTGGTAGGCTGCGTTTTGGATCTCGCGTTGCATGTAGCCTTGCTCGATCGCTTTGACTGCCCCGCCCATCTCATCGATTTTCGCAATGTAGGCCAGCGCGTCGCGCTCGATCTGATCGGTCAGCGACTCGACGTAGAAGGAGCCCGCCAGCGGGTCGACAGTATCCGCGACGCCGCTCTCGTTGGCGATGATCTGCTGGGTGCGCAGCGCGATGCGCGCGGATTCCTCGGTCGGGAGCGCGAGCGCTTCGTCCTTGGAGTTGGTGTGCAGGGACTGCGTGCCCCCCATCACAGCTGCCAGCGCTTGCAAGGTGACGCGGACGATGTTGTTGTCCGGTTGCTGAGCGGTCAGCGTGGAGCCGCCCGTCTGCGTGTGGAAGCGCAGTTGCCACGACTTCGGGTCTTTGGCGCCGAAGCGGTTTTTCATGATGTTCGACCACATGCGGCGTGCGGCGCGGAATTTCGCAACTTCTTCGAGGAAGTTGTTGTGCGCGTTAAAGAAGAACGAGAGGCGCGGCGCAAACTTGTCGACGTCAAGCCCTTTTTTGACAGCCGCATCGACGTAGGCGATCGCGTTGGAGAGCGTGAACGCGACTTCCTGTACAGCGGTGGAACCCGCCTCGCGGATGTGGTAGCCAGAGATCGAGATCGTGTTCCAGTTCGGCACATGCTCGGAACAGTATTCGAAGATGTCGGTGATCAAGCGCATGGAAGCGGTCGGCGGGTAGATGTAGGTACCGCGCGCGACATATTCCTTGAGGATGTCGTTTTGGATGGTGCCCGAAACTTTGTCGGAGGACACGCCTTGCTTCTCCGCGACGGCGATGTACATGGCGAGCAGGACCGATGCAGGGGCGTTGATCGTCATCGACGTGGAAACTTTGTCGAGCGCGATGCCGTCGAGCAGGCGTTCCATATCCGCCAACGAGGAAATGGCGACGCCGACTTTCCCGACCTCGCCTCGCGCCATCATGTCATCAGAGTCATAGCCGATCTGCGTCGGCAGGTCGAATGCGGTGGAGAGGCCAGTCTGGCCGTTTTCCAGCAAGTACTTGAACCGGTTGTTGGTTTCTTCAGCCGAACCGAAGCCCGAGTATTGGCGCATCGTCCAGAAGCGGGAGCGATACATCGTCGGTTGCACACCGCGGGTGAACGGGTATTCGCCTGGGAAGCCCAACTTGTCCATGTAGCCGCCTTGTACGTCTTCCGGTGTATACAGTCGCTTCACCGGGGTCTCGGAAGTGGTTGTAAACTCTTCCTTGCGCTCCGGGAAACGGGACGAAGCTTTATCAGCTTTTGCTTGCCAAGCGTCGTATTGGGTCTTGAAATCAGACATTGATAACCCTCCTAGAGGAAGTAGGAAAATAGTATAGAAGGTCACACCGCATTATTATACCATAGAACCCATAGAAAGCGATTACAAGACAGTAGATATTGAAGTCGGACAGGCACCTCATAATCATTCAAAAGGGAACCAAGGAGGCTTCTATTTCATGCTTTTCGAAATGGGTACCCGCCCTGCCGAATGTGGCGTTTGAAGTAGCGCCTTTCGTGTCCAGCATCCCTCTCCACTAAAAAAGGACCCGCGAAAACGGGCCCTTGCAGTACTGGTGGTTTCGGTCTTACAGCCGGACGAGTCCCATCGCATCCTTCACGCGGTTGACCGTCTGCTCCGCGATCGTGCGGGCGCGTTCTGCAGAGGTGGCGAGGATGCGGTCGAGTTCCGCCGGGTCTTGGCTGAGTTCGTGGTAGCGAGCTTGGATCGTCCCCAACTTGTCTGTCATCACTTCGACGAGTTGCTTTTTCAACGTGCCGTAGCCTTCGCCTTGGAAGCGCGCGACGGTAGCGTCCAGCGAGTCGCCGGTGAACAGGCTGTACAGGGACAGCAAGTTCGAGATGCCCGGCTTGTTCTCTTCATCAAAACGAATCTCATTGTCGGTGTCGGTGACCGCGCTCATGATTTTTTTCTTGAACGTTGCCGGATCTTCGAGGATCGCGATGCGCGACTTTTCGTTCTCCGCCGATTTGGACATTTTTTTGTTCGGCTCGGTCAGCGACATGATGCGCGCACCGAACTTCTGTATCTGCGGGTTCGGGATCACGAACGTCTCGCCAAAACGGTTGTTGAAGCGCTCCGCAATGTCGCGGGTCAACTCGATGTGCTGCTTCTGGTCATCCCCGACCGGCACGTGCGTGGTGTCATAGAGCAGGATGTCGGCTGCCATCAGCACCGGGTAGGTGTACAGGCCGACGGTGACGTTGGCCTTGCCTTCCGCCTTGTCCTTGAACTGCGTCATGCGGTTCAGTTCGCCCATGTAGGAAACGCATTGCAACAACCAGCCGAGCTCCGCGTGCTCTCTCACATGCGATTGGATGAACACCGTGGATTTCACCGGATCAACGCCACAGGCCAAGTAGATCTGGGCAATCTCCCGGGAACGCTTGCGCAATTCCTCCGGGTCCTGCTGGACGGTGAGGGCATGCAGGTCGACGACGCAGTAAAACGCGTCCGCTTCATTTTGCAACTCGACGAACTGCTTGAGTGCGCCGAGATAGTTACCGATCGTCAGGTTGCCTGACGGTTGTACGCCTGAGAATACGCGTTTCACTGTAGGGATCGACTCCTTGTACGTAAACTTTCTTTCTGATAGTTTACCACATCTTACCGCATTTGGTTACGCCCACGAGGCGCTAAGTTCGCTGGCAAGTGCTGTGCCGACGCTCGTCGCAACGCCAAACACTTCGGCAAACGCCGCAATCCAGCGTTGCTTCACTTCCTGCATGTCCACCGGCCGCCCGAGAACTTTGCGCAGGGAGGTGACCCCAAACTGGGTGATCCCACAGGGTACGATATATCCGAAGTGCGAGAGGTCTGGGTCGATGTTGATCGCGAAGCCGTGTGAGGAGATGTAGCCTTGATTCGCTGTATCGCGGTTCGCCTTCACGCCGACGGCACAGATCTTCTCATCGCCCACCCAGGCTCCGGTCATCCCTTCCTTGCGCCCTGCCGTGATCCCGTAACCTGCCAGCAGACGGATGATCACATCCTCCAGCAAGCGCAGGTAGTCGCGGACGTCATTTTTCCAGTCCTTCAAATGCAGGATCGGGTAGCCGACCAATTGCCCCGGTCCGTGGTACGTCACATCCCCACCGCGGTCGACGTCAAAAAGCGCGATGCCAAGCTTCTCGCGCTCTGCCTGCCCGATCAGCACGTTCTCTCCACCACCCGAGCGACCGATCGTGTAGACGGGCGGGTGTTCCAGCAGGAGAACGGTGTTGGTCAATTCCCCCATCAGCATGCGGCGCACCGCGAGCTTTTGCAGGTCGAAGGCTTGTCCATACTCTACCTGACCCAAATCATAGATGTCTGCTGTCGGTTTCATGCGCAATCCCTCCACTCCTATAAAAAATCACAGCGCGGGCCCACGGCCCCGCTGTGATTTTTTCGCTTACTTCGCTTGTTTGATCTGTTGCTCTGCCGATTGTGCCTGTTCGTGCGCATGGTAGGAACTGCGCACCAGCGGGCCGGACTCGACGTGTTTGAAGCCGCGCTTCAACGCTTCGACCTTCAACTCCGCAAACTCCTCCGGGGTCCAGAACTTGCGCACCGGGAGATGCTTTTTGGTAGGTTGGAGGTATTGCCCCATCGTCATGATGTCGCAGTCGACTGCTCGCAGATCGTTCATGACTTGGATGATCTCCTCCCACGTCTCGCCATGTCCGAGCATCAGGCTGGACTTGGTCGGGATGTGCGGCTTGTACGCCTTGGAACGGCTCAGGACTTCCAACGTCCGGTCATAGGTTGCCTTGGCGCGAACTTTCGGTGTCAGGCGGCGCACCGTTTCGATGTTGTGGTTGAAGATATCCGGTTCTGCGTCGAGCAGCGTGTGCAGCGCTTGTTCGTTGCCGCCCATATCGGACGGCAACACTTCTACGGTACACTGCGGACGACGATGGCGGATCGCCCGAACGGTCTCTGCGAACACGGACGCGCCGTGGTCTTGGAGATCGTCGCGAGCGACGGCGGTGACAACCGCATGGCGCAGACCCATCGCGTCCACGGATTCTGCGACGCGCTCCGGCTCTGCCAGATCCAGTTCGGTCGGCAGGCCGGTTTTGACTGCGCAGAAGCCACAAGCGCGGGTGCAGATGTCGCCGAGGATCATGAAGGTTGCGGTGCGGTTCTCCCAACATTCGTAGATGTTCGGGCAACGAGCTTCTTCACAGACGGTGTGGAGCGTTTGACCCCGCATCAGCTCTTTGAGTTCGGTAAAGTTCGGCCCGGTCTTCAACTGGATTTTCAGCCAGTCCGGGCGGCGAAGCGGTTTTTCTTCGAGAACGTTAAGTTCTTCCACGCCGGCACACCTCTTTCAACAGTAAAGATTAGTACAAGGTCGGCTCGGTCGCGCTCTCGAGGTTTTTCTTGACGGCCTGCAAGAACTGACCGCAGACCCAACCATCGAGTACGCGGTGGTCGAGCGACATGCACATATTCATCATCGAACGGATCGCAAACGAATCGTCCGGCATGACGTGCGGGCGCTTGATGATCGACTCCATCGAGAGGATCGCAGCTTGCGGAGCATTGATGATCGGCATCGATTGCACGGAGCCGAACGCACCGGTGTTGTTCACGGTGAACGTGCCACCCGACATGTCGTTCGGAGAGAGCTTGCCTGCGCGTGCGCGCTTGGCCAAGTCATTGATCGCATGGGACAGCCCGAGAATCGACAGGCGGTCTGCGTTTTTGATGACCGGGACGAACAGCGCATCGTCAGTCGCGACGGCGATCGAGATGTTGATGTCTTTTTTAATAATAATCTTGTCGTCCTGCCATGTCGAGTTGATAATCGGGTATTGCTTGATCGCATCGACAACCGCTTTGATCATGAACGGCAGGAACGTCAAGTTGACGCTTTCTTTCTTTTTGAACGCTTCTTTGTTTTTGTCACGGAAGCGAACGAGGCTGGTCATGTCAACTTCCATCATCGTCCACGCATGCGGAGCGTTGTGCTTGGATTCGACCATGCGGCGCGCAATCGTCTTGCGGATGCCGGATGCTTCAATCACTTGGTCACCCTCTGCCGCTTGGTACGCCGGAGCGGGCGGTGCTGCCGGGGTCGGAGCCGGTGCTGGAACGGATGCAACAGCTTGAACGCCGTGTGCGCCAAGGTCGGTGAACCCGGTCGCCGGTTTGACTGGCGAGGAGAGCGATGCCATGTCTTCTGCGGTTTTGGTCAGCGCGGCAGCTGCCGGAGCTGCTGCGCCGCCTTGTTCGATGAAGGTCAGCACGTCTTTGCGGGTGATGCGACCGCCGGTGCCCGTGCCTGGAATCTGCGTCGGGTCGACGTTGTTTTCTTGGAGCAGACGCATGACAGCCGGAGAGTAACGCGGGCGGTCTGCGCCTGCTGCCGGAGCATTCGCTACCGTGGCAGCTGGTGCCGGAGCCGCTGCTGCAACAGGTGCCGCTGCGGTCGGGGTTGCTGCCGGAGCCGGCGCTTCGCCTTCCTCCGCGATGATCGCAATCGGGGTGCCGACGGCGACAGTTGCGCCCTCTGGCACGAGGATTTCGGTCAGGGTTCCGATGAACTCGGACGGTACTTCGGCATTGACTTTATCGGTGATGACTTCTGCGAGCGGGTCGTATTTGTTGATTTTGTCCCCTGGCTGTTTCAGCCATTTGGCGATTGTGCCTTCGGTGACAGACTCGCCGAGTTGGGGCATTTTGAGCGTTGCCATGTGCGAAGTTCCTCCTGTCCGCGCTTAGAATTTCGCCAGTTCGCGAATCGCGTCCGCGATCTTGGTCGGGTTCAGCATGTAGAACTTCTCTTGCGGCGGGGAGTACGGCATCGCCGGAACGTCCGGACCGCACAGACGCTGGATCGGAGCGTCGAGGTCGAACAGCGCTTCCTCGGCGATGATCGCAGCCACTTCGCCGCCAACGCCGCCGAACTTGCTGTCCTCATGCACGATCAGCACTTTGCCGGTCTTGCGGGTCGCTTCAAGAATCGCTTCCTTGTCGATCGGCTTGATCGTGCGCAGGTCGAGAATGTGCGTGGAGATGCCTTCCTTCGCCAAGGTTTCAGCCGCTTCCAGTGCATAGTGTACCATCAGACCATAGGTGATGACCGTAACGTCTTCGCCTTCACGCTTGACGTCCGCTTTGCCGATCTCGATGGTGTAGTCGCCCTCTGGCACTTCACCTTTGATCAGGCGGTAGCAACGCTTGTGTTCGAGGAACAGCACCGGGTCGTTGTCACGGATCGATGCTTTGAGCAGACCCTTGACGTCATACGGAGTCGACGGCATGACAATTTTGATGCCCGGCACATGGTGGAACAGCGCTTCAATCGATTGCGAGTGGTACAGCGCGCCGTGAACGCCGCCGCCGTAAGGTGCGCGAATCGTGAGCGGAACATTCCAGTCGCTTTTCGTGCGGTACCGAATGCGCGCCGCTTCGGAGACGATCTGGTTGTACGCGGGGAAGATAAAGTCTGCGAACTGAATTTCAGCAACCGGACGCATGCCGACCATTGCCGCCCCGATGGACACGCCGACGATCGCCGACTCGGACAGCGGGGAGTCCATGACGCGCTGCTCGCCAAATTTCTCGATCAGACCTGCCGTTGCGCGGAAGACACCGCCACGAACGCCGACGTCCTCGCCGAGGATAAAGATCGATTCGTCGCGCTCCATTTCATCTGCAAGCGCGTCGGTGACTGCCTCGATATATGATTTAATCGCCATGAGACGAGACCTCCTAACGTTCTTCGTAGACGTGCGTCAGCGCGTCTTCCGGATCAAAGAACGGCGCTTTTTCCGCCGCATCGGTGCCTTCATTGACTTCGCGCGCGACGCGATCGTTCAGTTCTTGCTCGCGCTCCGCCGTCAGAACGCCTGCATTGCGCAAGTACTCCGCGAACGTGATCAGCGGGTCTTTTTTCTTCGCTGCATCCACTTCTTCGCGGGAACGGTACGCTCTGTCATCGTCATCGGAGGAGTGCGGCACGAGACGGTAGGTGCGGGCTTCGATCAGCGTCGGGCCTTCCCCATTGCGTGCGCGTTCCGTTGCTTGCTTCATATATTGGTAGACTTCGAGCACGTCGTTGCCATCGATCGAGTGGCCCGGGAAACCGTAGCCGATCGCGCGGTCTGCTGTGTTGTGGTTCCCGAGTTGCTTGTCGAGCGGCACGGAGATTGCGTAGCCGTTGTTCTCGATGTAGAACACCACCGGGAGCTTATGTACGGCAGCAAAGTTACAAGCTTCGTGGAAGTCGCCTTGGTTGGAAGAACCTTCACCTGTCGAGGTGAACGCCACCGAATTTTCGCCGCGCATCTTGGAGGCGAGCGCCGCGCCAACTGCGTGCGGGAATTGGGTGGTAACCGGAGAGGACCCGGTCAGGGTGCGGTATTTTTTGCCGCCGAAGTGGCCCGGCATCTGGCGGCCATTCGAGTTCGGATCGCCCGGTTTCGCGAACGCGGACATCATGATCTCCGTCGGGGTTTGCCCGAACACGAGCACGACGCCGAGGTCACGGTAGTACGGTGCGATGAAGTCTGTGGTCTTGTCAAGGGCATAGGCGGCGCCAACTTGCGCCGCCTCTTGACCTTGACAGGAGATCACAAACGGGATCTTGCCCGCGCGGTTCAATAGCCAGAAACGCTCGTCCAGCTTGCGCGCAAGCAGCATGTAGTAATACATATCCAGCACTTGTTCATCGGACAAGCCCAGATCTTTGTAGTTCAACTTGGACATGCTCCACAACCTCCTGTCAATACTTCTACCTTAATAATGGATCGCCATGCCGTCAACGGCCAGCGCTGCTTCCCCAATCGCTTCCGACAGCGTCGGATGCGGGTGAATCGCGAGACCGATCTCCCAAGTCGTCGCGTCCAGCAAGGCCGCGAGTCCCGCTTCGGAAATCATCTCTGTGACGTTTTGGCCGACCATATGCACGCCGAGCAGATCGCCCGTCTGGGCATCGGCGATCATTTTCACGAAGCCGTCGATCTCGCCGTTGACTTGTGCCTTGCCGATTCCGCGGAACGGGAATTTGCCGACTTTGATCTCACGGCCTTCCTTGCGCAGGTGGCTCTCGGTGTAGCCGACAGATGCCACTTCTGGACGGGTGTACGTGCAACGCGGGATCATCGCGTAATCGATCGGATGCGGGTGCAGACCTGCGATCACTTCGACAGCGTGAATGCCTTCGTGCGACGCGACATGCGCCAGTTGCGGGGTATTCAGCACATCACCAATTGCGAAAATGTTTTTCTCCTTGGTGCGGAAGTGCTCGTCAACGACGATCGTGCCACGGTCGATCGCGACTTCGGTCGCTTCCAGACCGATATTTTGAATCGCGGCTTCACGACCCACCGAGACCAACAGTTTATCAGCGGTCAGGGTTTCCACACTTTCCTTGTCGGTGCCGACATTGACTTTTGCTTGGATCGAGACAGTGTCGCCTTCGATGGTCAGCGTATCCGCGAGAACGCCGGTCGAGGTCATGACTTTCACCTTGGTTTTGCGGCGTCCCAGCAATTTCGCCAGTTCTGCCGCGACATCCTCGTCTTCGAGCGGGAGAATCTGCGGTGCGTACTCGACCAGCGTGACTTGAACGCCATAGTCGGAGAACATCGAAGCCCACTCGCAACCGATCGCGCCTGCGCCGACGATGATCACCGACTTCGGCAGTTCTTCGAGCTCCAGCGCATGGTCAGAGTTGATCACGTATTTACCATCCACCGTCAGACCTGGCAAGGTCTTCGGACGGGAACCCGTCGCGACGATCAGGTTGCGCGGGTTGATGATCTCTTGCTCACCATCCGGTCGCTCGACGCGGACAGCACCCGCCAGCGGGGAAAAGATCGACGGGCCCATCACGGTGCCGTTGCCTTCAATCACTTGGATGTTGTGTTTTTTCAAAAGCGACTGCACGCCTTTGTGCAGGTTGTTGACGATCTTTTGCTTGCGTGCCATCACGTTTGAGAAATCCAGCGTCACATCTCCACCGATCTGAACGCCGAAGTCTTTTGACTTTTGTACGGTCGCGAGGATGTCAGCGCTCTTGAGCAGCGCTTTGGATGGGATGCATCCGCGATGCAGGCAAGTGCCTCCGACTTTATCTCGCTCGACAACCGCAACGGTCAATCCTAGCTGGGCCGCACGGATGGCGGCTACATAGCCGCCCGTGCCCCCGCCGAGGATGACGATATCTAACTGTTCAGCCATGAGATCGTTCTCCTTCCACCTATGCCTGTATCAAATTTACTTGGAGAGAATGGAGCGTTCGGTGCTCAGGAAGTTAGAACGGCTGTTGCGCAGGGTGTTGATGCGCTGTTCCGCCATGCGGTCGGCCGCTTTGTATGTCGGGATACCTTCGGTCTTGGAGATTTCGATGATCGTCGCGATGATGTTGTAGATGTTCTCGATCTTCTTGGTTGCGCGCTCTGCGTTGTAGCCGTTCAGTTCGTCCGCTACGTTGATGACACCGCCGGAATTGATCACATAATCCGGTGCATAGACGATTCCCATTTCATGGATGAGATCGCCGTGGCGTTCTTCGCGGAGCTGGTTGTTCGCGGAACCTGCGATCACTTTGCATTTCAGTTGCCCAATGGTTTCATCATTGATGATCGCACCCAGTGCGCACGGTGCGAAGATGTCGCACTGTACGCCAAAGATATCCTTCGGAGCCACGACTTCTGCGTTGAATTCCTTCACGCAACGGTCGATCGCGTCTTGGTTGATGTCGGTGACAATCAGTTTCGCGCCCGCTTCGTGCAGGTGTTTGCAGAGGTAGTAGCCGACGTTGCCGACGCCTTGAACCGCCACAACTTTGCCCGTTACATCATCAGAGCCAAACGCTTCCTTCGCCGCTGCTTTCAGGCCGACGAAGCAGCCGAGCGCGGTCATCGGAGACGGATTGCCAGAGGAACCGAACGCTTCGGAAACGCCGGTTACGTATTTGGTTTCTTGACGGATGTATTCCATGTCTTGCACGGTGGTGCCAACATCTTCGGCCGTGATGTAACGACCGTTCAGAGATTCGATGTAACGACCGAACGCGCGGAACAGCGCTTCGGATTTATCGGTGCGCGGGTTGCCGATGATGACGGTTTTGCCGCCACCCAAGTTCAGGCCCGCTGCAGCATTTTTATAGGTCATCCCTTTGGCGAGACGGAGCGCATCTTCGATCGCTTCGTCTTCGTTGGCATAGGTCCACATCCGTGTGCCGCCCAATGCCGGGCCGAGGGTCGTGTCATGTATCGCAATGATCGCTTTCAGGCCAGATGCTTGATCGTGGCAGAAGACGAGTTGTTCATAATCATACTTTTCCATATATTCGAAAATTTTCATGATAGTTCCCCCTTCAGAGTGTTTGCGATGTAAGTTGCGTTTGTCTGTGACTTGTTTTTTGAACACCCTAACCCAAGCAACAGAATACCACAACTTTTGTCTAGGGTGGTAGTGAACGGCATATATGGCTAGTTTCCGCAATCTCCGCTATCCCTATAAGCATTCTGTCTAAAAAAATTGGCTGTTTCTACGTCCACGCCAATTTATACATGCAAGTTCAATGCCAACTTTTTTGTAAGCGATTACAAAACACGACTACCACGGGGATTTTTATGCAAAAAAACGGTTCAGCCGATTCGGCGAACCGTTTCCTACTGCGCAATTTTTTGCAAAGATGCGCAGTTTTTTGCAAGCAAGTTCGTGCAGGTTTCTGCAACTTATTGCATTCCGTACTTTTCCAACTTGTAATACAAACTGCGCACGGCGATTCCGAGCAGTTTCGCCGCCTCCGTTTTGTTGCCTTTGGTTTTCTGCAAGACGCGCTCCAGATGTTGACGTTCTGCGCGCCCCACGACCTCTTCAAGCGCATGCAGCTCCCCTTCCGGCTCGTGAAAGGCTGCGATCGTGGCGCTGGGCATCACATCCGACTTGACCCCGCTGGCCGCCTCACCATAGAGGATCAGATGCTGTGGCTCGATGATCGTCTCGGTGAACTTCATCTGGATCAAGGCGCGACCGATCGCATTCTCCAGTTCTCGGACGTTGCCTGGCCACGAGTAGTCGCGCATGCGAGCGAGCGCCGCCGAGGAGATCTGCTCGACTTGGCGGCCGTACTCCTCGTTGAACTTGGCGATCAGACGCTGTGAGATCGTGTCGAGGTCGCCCTTGCGATAGCGCAGCGGCGGGATGATGATCGGCAGGACGTTCAGGCGGTAGTAGAGGTCTTCGCGGAACTGACCTTGTTGGATCGCCCGTTCGAGGTTGACGTTGGTGGCGGCGATCACGCGGGCATCGACCTGTAGCGCGTTGGTCCCCCCGACACGCGTGATCTCCTTCTCCTGCAGCACGCGCAGGATCTTCGCCTGCATGTGCATCGACAACTCCCCGATCTCATCGAGAAAGATCGTGCCGCCGGACGCTTCTTCGAACAGCCCTTTTTTGCCGCCCCGACGCGCCCCGGTGAACGCGCCCTCCTCGTAGCCGAACAGCTCCGATTCCAGCAGCGATTCGGACAGCGCGGCGCAGTTGACGCGGATGAACTGGTTGTAGCGGCGCACGCTCTGGTTGTGGATGGCATGGGCAAAAAGCTCCTTGCCCGTCCCGGACTCGCCGCGCAACAAAACCGTAGCGGGCGTATCGGCCGCTTTTTTCGCCTGTTCGATCGCGGCGACCATCTCGTTGGACGTCCCGATGATGTCCTCAAAGGTGTACTTCGCCTGCAATTTGCGGATCAGTTGCTTGGCGACGTTGAGCTCGTCTGTCAATTTCTTGATCTCAGAGATGTCGTGTACGATCCCGACGGAGCCCTTGAGTTCACCGTCTACTTCAATAGGAGCGACGTTGACGAGCACTTCCCGCCGCTTCGGCCCCAGCTTCATCGAGACTCCGCGCACAGGACGGCGCGTGCGCAGGACTTGCATGTGCATCGATTCACCCTCTGCGATGTCCGCATCGGCCGGCTTGCCGATGATGTCCTCCTCGGTCAGTCCGGTCAGGCGCGTGTACGCCGGGTTGATCATGATCCCATGTCCTTCGCTGTCCACGACGGAGATCGCATCCTGCGTGGAGTTGATGATCGCTTCCAGCATCATCCGAAATTCCTTGAGGTTGGTGACTTCCTCGGCGAGCGACTGGATCTCCGTGATGTCGCGAAAGACAGCAACCGCTCCGGCGAGGTTGCCTTTTTCATCGCGCACCGGCACGCGGTTGGTGATGATGCGGATCTGGTCGAGCACTTGCAATTGGTTCAACTCCGGCTCCCCGGTCTCCAGCACGACGTGCAAGCGCGAGTTCGGGATCGCCACGCTCGCCAATTGTCCGATCATGTCCTCTGCGGACACGACCGACAACCGCTCAGCGGCTGCGTTGAACAACGTGATGATCCCGTGTTCGTTGACGGCAATCATCGCATCATGCGTAGAGTTGAGCACGACCCCGAGCTCTTGGCGGGAGATCGTCAATTCGTGGATTAATTCTTCCTTCTCCAAGAGCAGGCGCATCATCAAGTTCGCGATCTCGCCAGGGATCAACGTCGTGTGCGCGGGCAGTTTGCGACGAATCGCTTCATACGCCTGCATGTCGCCCGTCGCTTCGAACACTAACTCCATCGGTTCGGACGCGAACTCTTCAAAACTCTGGCCGGTGCGGATGCCGTACTGATGCGCCAACGCCAAACCCGGTGCGCCGTCATCGATATCGATCACGCCGACGATCTCCACAGAAGCCAGATCGCGGAAGGCGCGCAGGATTGCGGTCCCGCCACGACCAGCCCCGACGATCACTACATGTATCAAAAGAGGTCCCCCCCATCTACTCTGCAAGCAATTGCATATGTGAAAAATCTTGCATGCCACTAGGTACTTCTGCGCGGTATGGCGATCTCCTTCTTGAAGGAGGTGCAGGGCTGCGATATAGTAGAGAACGGATGCGTAGGATAAAGACAGTTGGACCTTGAGAAAGGACGGATAGATGTGGGACGGTTTTTCGTATGGGTGATCTTGATTGGAGTTTTCGTGTTGTCCGGATATGGATTGAACTTGATCCGGATCGCGATTGTGGATAAAGTGGCCAACCCGGATGTGGTGATCTGGTGGAAAGTCTTGATCGGTGGCGTGTTGATGTTCGGCGGGCTGTCGTTCCTCGGCGGCTTCGTGTTCTACCGCGACCGCAAGCAAGGCAAAGTTCGCCCACCGGCTTGGAAAACCAAGTAAGGAGGTACGTAGGCATGAAAAAACAACTGGCACTGCTCCTGCTCAGCGGCGCGTTGCTCGGCACCGCCATCACTTCGGTCGGCTGCTCGAACGCGACAGACGTCAGCAACAAACTTCAGCAATCGGCGGAAGACGCGCTGAACAAACTGGCGAACGACCCGGCGCTCAAGCAAAAGCTCATGGACACCGCTGGAGCGACCAAGGACAAAGTCGAGAGCTTCATGGGCAACCTGATGAAAAACCCCACGGTCGTCGATGCGGAAAAGCAACTCGGCAACCAAGTCGTGCAATCGGTCATCGAGCAAGCCGTCCAGAACAACGGCGGCAACCTCGATGCAGCGACGCAGGAGTGGATCGTGAAGGAACTACAGAAGAAACTGCAACAATAGCAAGGAGAAAAACCTCGTGACCAGCGGTGCTGGCACGAGGTTTTTTGTGTGAAAAAGACCCTCGAACACCCGAAGGTGCTCTGAGGGTCTGTTTTCACTTACGGTTCCAACCCGGTCTTCACCGCTTGCCAGAACGCGTCGTCCTCAAAGCCCATCCGCCAGACGGCGACGCCGGCGAGGTTGTTTCGGGGGACGAGTTTGGTTTTGGCGGTGATCGACTCCGGGTTTTCAAACCAGACGTGGTGCGTGGAGCCGTCGTCTGCTTGGTAGGTGAAGTACGGTGATTGCTCAACGGCGCTCCACTGTTGCACCGCTCCGGTTTTTTGCAGCAAGGCCGGGATGTTTTTTAACGTCACCGCTTTGTTCTGCTTGGCGTTGTTGGTGTTCCAATCGTATCCGTAGGCTGGGAGTCCGAGCAGGAGTTTCTGCGGCGGGATCTGCGCGCTGGCGTAGGTGATCACGTTTTCCACCCACGGCAGTCCTGCGACTGCACCCGGCTCGCCCCAGGTTCCGTGCTCGTCGTAGGTCATCAATTGAATCTGGTCCGCGACCTGTCCTAGCGCCGCGTAGTCGAACGTCCCCACCCAATCGCGAGTTGGTGAGTCGGAGGTTTTCGCCATCACGGAGATGATCACCGTGCGCCCGTCCGTGTGCAACGCAGTTGCCAACTCGGTGACGAAGGCCGTGAAATTGGCGCGGTCGCCGGGCAGCATGTTCTCGAAGTCGACGTTCAATCCGCCGTAGCCGTTCTGCTGGAGCAGCGCGACCGCGTTGTGTACCAGCTTGGCGCGTACGGCCGAGTCGCTGAGAATGGCGTGTGCCACTTCCGGGGAGAACCCGTCCTTGCCATTGGTCAGCGCAGCGTAGGCTTTGACGTTTTTCGATTGTGCCGCTTGCAGGCCGTCCTGCGGGGCAACGCCTGCGATCGTTCCGTCCGGGAGTGCCGCGAAGGTCATCGTCGTCATCTGATTGAGGAACCCGCCGCCAAAGGCGAGCAGCGAGTCGAGCGAGGCTTTGTTTTTATTGGAAACGGTGTAGTAGCCCAGCACGGCCTTCGGGGCACTGATCTGTGCCCGTGGCTCCGGAATCGGCGGACCGAACGGGTCGCTGGAAGTTGGAGCCTCGACCACAGGTGCCACCGTCGGCGTGCTGCGGAACTTCCCTGCTGGTGTTGCGTGTGTTGCGTATTGGGTGCTGGCGAGCAACGCCCCGGCTGCCACCACGAGGGCGGCGACCCAGACTTTTTTCTCCATCGTGCTTCCCCACCTCTCGATCCTTTCTAGGATAGAGGATCGAAGGGTGCGAGGCTACCGGGAAATTAAGGGGTGGTCAGCCCCGCTTGCACCGCTTGCCAGAAACTTGCGTCCTCCAAGCCCATCCGCCACATCGACACGCCGCCGAGGTTGTATGCGTTGACCAGCTTGGTTTTGGCTTGAATCGACTGGCTGTTCTCATACCACACGGTGTGTTGGCTGCCATCTCCCGCTGCGGTGTAGGTGAAGTAGGGCGATTGGGTCGTCGCGTCCCACTTCGGTGTTGCGCCCGTCGTGGTGATCAGGTTCGGCATGTTTTTCCAAGTGACGGCCTTGCCCGTGCCGGCCGTCGTATTCCAGTCATACCCATAGGCTGGGAGCCCGATCAACACTTTGTTGGACGGCATCACCGAGGTCGCGTACTGGACGACTTTGGTCACCCACGGCAGGCCTGCGACCGATCCCGGTGCGCCCCACGGGCCGTGTTCATCATAGGTCATGATCTGCACTTGGTCCGCCGCAGCCCCCAGCGCCGCGTAGTCATAGACGCCCGACCAAGCAGCAGTCGGCATGTCGGATGTCTTCGCCACGGTGGAGAGCAGCAGGGTTGCGCCGTTGTTGTGCAACGCGGTCGAGAGGTCAGACACGAACTTGGAATAGTACGGACGGTCGGCCGCTTGCATGTCTTCGAAGTCGATGTTGATGCCTTTGTAGCCGTACTTTTTGACGAGCGCGACGGCGGAGTTGACGACGTTTTGTTCCAACGCAGTCGAACTGAGGAGGTTGTGTGCCAAGGCACCATCGAAGGCCCCGTTGGTCAGGTTTTGGATGACGGCGTAGGACTTGATGTTTTTGCTGGATGCGAGCGTCATGCCATCACTTGGGGCACTTCCATCGATGCCACCCAAGCTGTTCGCGCTGAATGTAACGGTCGAGATCGCGTTCATCGAGTTGCCATAGTTCGAAAGTGAGTTATAGGAGCCTTTGTCGCCTGTGTAATAGACGGTGTAGTAGCCGAGGATCGTCTTGGGAGCAACGGTTGTGGTAGATGTGACTGTGGTAGAAGTCGTGGTCGCTTTGAGACTTTTGGGGGCGGCGATGGCCGGAGTTGCTGCCAACAGCGAGAGTGCGAGCGCGACGAGGGCGGTTTGCTTGGAGGTTTGTTTCAACATTGAGGAGTCACCCTACCTTTTGTTTAGTAGAATTTACATCTACCTTTAGGATAGAAGACTCACCCAAAAAGAAACATAGAGAGAAAGCACCAACTCGTATGGCAGAACTTACCTGCGAAAACAGCAAAAAAGACCTATGGAACCTGACACTTCATAGGTTCATAGGTCTTTTTTCCAAGTATAGGGGGATGTCGGACGACTCTCCTGTGCGGACTACCTGCTCAAAACGGTAGACTGCTCAGTCAAGCTAGGATGCCTGACGACCTAGTACGTCCAGCCAGCGCAGCAGGCGGTTTTTCTCAATCGTTTCAGAAATCGAGTACTTTTCTGCGTAGAGATGGAGCAACACGAGCACGCCGAGCCAGACGGTCATCGTCGTGGTCGTGCAGGTCAGCACCACCAACATCCCGACCCCACCGCCGAGCAGGTTCGATCCAGCATCGCCCATCATCGTGTGTGCGCGCAAATCGTCCGGGAAGTACGCGAGCGTTGCGCCGAGCAACAGCCAGTACGCCGGACTCTCCATGCCGCGCAGGGAGACGGCGGCGAGCACGGCGAGGGCGAGGAGCACCCCTTTGCAGGCGCGTCCCGGTCGCAAGTCGAGCATGTTCACGCTGTTGGCAGACAGGGCGACCGTGAAGCCGCCGAGCAGGAGTTTCCAGCCTTCTGCCCCGGTCAGGTATGCGCCGAGAAACCCGAGCAACAAGCCAAATCCCGCCTTCAACAGCCCGGTTGTCACTTCCCCGTGACGGAGGAACTGGGTGAGATGCCCGCGCAATCCGCTTGCCTCCCGGTTCCCCGCGAGGTCATCGAGCAACCCGACGACCAAAAATCCAGTGCTCACCGCCAACACCGCCAGCAAGTCTTGCACTTGCAACCACGACAGCGCGAAGACATCGCTCAGCATCAGCAACATCGCCATCGTGCCAAATACACCGCCCCAGAGCGAGACGCCCAACCCGACTGGAATGTTCTGCCCGCGATAATTGACGCGGAGGAAGCCGGCGGCGACGAACGCTTTTTTCAACGGCTCGATCAGCCCGTTCGTCAGGAGATACCCGCCCCAGAAGGCGACAAAAATACAGGCGAACCATCGGATCATCGTGTCATTGAAAAAAGGGTTCATCTCAGCGGTCACCTGCTCGGCTCAGGAGCACGCGCGCGATCTGCAGAAACTGCTTGCCTCGATGGAGGAAGCCGCGCAGGTTGCGCCCGTACTCGCGATTTTTCATGTCCACTTCCACTTCCAACAACCGCATGCCACTGCGGGCGGCGTCGATCGTCATCGCCACTTCTACACCGTAGCCGTTGCCCAACCGTCCGATCACATCGAGCACGCGGCGGTTGCAGGCGCGTTGTCCAGAAAGCGGCGCGTTGAGCTCGATGCCGCCGAGCTTGCGGATGCCACGGCGCGCGAAGCCTTTGACCAGCCCGAACCCACCGCGCAACGGGCGCGGCAAACAGCCGATCGTCATGTCACAGCGGCCTTCGAGCACCGGGGAGATCAGCTTCTCGATCTCCACCGCCGTCTCGCCCATGTCGGCATCGAGAAAGACCACGATCTCCGCATCGGTGCTCAGGATGCCCGAATAGAGCGCTGCCCCTTTGCCGTAGTTGGTGCGGTGGCGCACGACGCGCGCGCCAGATTCCAGCGAGATGCGGTAGGTCTCGTCTGTCGAGCAGTCGTCGATCACGATGATTTCGGTGACGAGATCCAGTGTCCGCACGGCGAGGATCGTGCGGTCGACGATGTCCGCCTCGTTCCACGCTGGGATGAGGACGGCGACTTTTTTCTGCTGTCTGGTGATGAGCGGGATGCCGTTCATTGCGACGTGCTAACCTCCTTGGCGTTCGTGATGTACGGGAGCAACGCTTGCGCCGTTTTTTTCGTGCCGAAGTGCCCCTTCGCCCCGGTCAACACGTCGATCAGTGCGACGCGGCCCGTGACCTGGTCGATGTTGTCCACCGTGGAGAGACCAACCTCGCGGAAATAGACGACATCGGAGAGTGCAACATCGGAACACTCGACACCGACGGCGTGTACGTCGAGAGCTCGCACCTCTTGGATCAGCGGCAGGTCGAACAGGCGCAAGCGCGGTCGGGTCGCATCGGTGGCACCGCCGACGAGGATCAGATGGTCGGGTTTGCTGCCGATTGTGCCGGTGACGTTGAGAAAGTTGTGCGCCTGGAGCCAACTCGTGACCGGGCCAGCTCCTTGGGTGAACAACTCGTGCACCAACGCCTTGGACAGCGCGGTACTGCGTGCGGCTTCGTCTCCCGCAGCATCGACCCCGAGCAATTCTCGCACTTCGTCGGAGCTGAGTGCGGCGGTCAAACTGGGCACATCTTGGAGTTCTGCTGCCGTGGACAGGACCGCGCCTGCCGCTTCGAGCGTGCTGCGCATGGAGCTGAGGTCGGCGGGTTGCAACTGCAACACGGCGACTTTTTGCCCCGTGAGTTTGTCGTGCGCATAGTGACCGCCGACTTGCGCCATGACGTTTTGCAGGTCGGTGGTTTGTTGCGTGAGGTCTTGGGACTGCTTTTGCAGTTTGAGGTTGTCAGACTTGCTTTGCGTATAGCGCTCCTCCAACTTCTGAAGCAGTTGCGTTTGCTGCTTGACGATCACCTGCTCGCCGAGCGTCCCGCCGAGCAGAAGCCCGAGGCCGAGCGACAGAAACACGGCGACGAGCGTCAGGATGTGATACCGGATGCCGTACATGGGGCGCTCCCCTCCGTTTTCACAGGTTCAAGACCACAGCAGTTTGAGATTCAGAACCAATTGGTGCAAAAAGTTGCGCGTCGCGGGATTCAACCAGAGCAACACCATGATCGGCACGAGTGCTGCACCGGCGACGACCAGTGCTGCCCGCCAATCGACGGAGCGACCATAGAGCAGCGAGACGCCCTTGGCATCGACCAATTTGTTGCCGATGCGCATGCGCGTGAGGACGGTGCTGGCCATGCCACGCCGGCCTTTTTCCAGAAAGTCGATCATGTTCGAGTGCGTGCCGACTGCCACGATCAGCTCCGCACCCTGCTCATGAGCGAGCAACATCGCGACATCCTCGCTGGTGCCAGGCAGCGGGTAGAGGTGCGGGGTCAGACCCAACTCCTCCAAGCGCGCCAAACCGGGCGCACGACCATCTGGATAGGCGTGTACGATCAACTCAGCGCCGCCACGCAACGTCTGATCGCTGACCGAATCCATGTCCCCGACGATCAGATCCGGGCGAAACCCGGCTTCGACGAGCGCGTCAGCCCCGCCGTCCACCCCGATCAGCACGGGGCGCAGGTCTTGTATGTACGATGCGATGGCGCGCAGGTCATCGCGATAGGTCGGGCCGCGCACGACGACGAGCACATGACGGTCTTGCATCGCGGTCGCGAGGCTGATGTTCGGCAAGTCGCTGAGGAAAAAATGTTTCTCCTGCCCGGCGTAGGTCAGCGTGTTGTCCACGAACAGCTCCAGTTCGGCACGGACGTTTTTCATCGAACGGGCCATCTGCGTCAACACGGCGTCTTCATCCAGCCAAGTCACCGTGCCGAGCACGCGCTGTTCGTGGAGCAAGCGATTGTCTTGGAGCGTGATGCGCGCCCCGTCGTGCAGGTGCAGGCAGTCGGTCGATGTGGTATCCAGCAGCGGAATTCCAGCGCGGACGAGCTTGAGCGGACCGAGGTTCGGATAGCGACCCGAGATCGAAGGGGCGGTGTTAATCACGGCGCGGGCGCGGGCGGCGATCAGTGCATCGGCCGCCACCTCGTCGAGATCGACATGGTGCAAGATCGCGATGTCGCCTGGCTCCAGCCGTTTGGCCAAGACCTTCGTTCGGCGGTCGGCGCGCACTGGGCCCTGCAAAACCCGCGGCATCTGGCGGCGAGCATAGGCAAATCGCTTCATCGCGTCACGCACCTCCTTTCCATCTCTCCTAGTATGGAACAAGGCGCACCCAAAATATCCCGGAAAAAGAAAAAGAGACCCCCGGCTCGAATGGGGATCTCATTTTCTTATAAGCTCGATACTGCTCCCCTCACGCCTGCCGGGCGTGTCTGTTGTAGGGGAACGTGCCTCAGATGCGCTAGCCAAACGCAGTAAGAGGGAGCCGAATTTTGTCTACACCATAGAAGACGACGATAGTTGCAGAAAAGTTTCACTCTCTAGAAAAAAAATTCGATAGAATTTTTCAGTGGTGCTGAGCTTCCCTTTTTCAAAGCATTTACTTGTGCTCCCCGACCATCCCCTGCAAAATTTCCAGCGCGTGCGGAACCACTGGCAGCACGACTTCGAGGCACTCGCGCACACCCTTCGGACTGCCTGGCAAGTTGATGATCAGCGTGTTGCCGCGCGTGCCGACGACCGCGCGCGAGAGCATCGCAAACTTGGTTTTCGCAAGCGAGGCGGCGCGCATCGCCTCTGCCATCCCCGGCACTTCCCGGTCGATCACCGCGAGCGTCGCTTCCGGGGTCACGTCGCGTCGAGCCAGCCCAGTGCCACCCGTGGTGACGATCAGGTCGAGTTTTGCATCGTCGCAAAACTCAATCAGCGCATCACGAATGGTCTCAAACTCATCAGGGATCACGATGTACTCGGTGACTTCCATGTCCACATCGAGCACCATCTCACGGATGACTTGTCCACTCAGGTCTTCGCGTTCGCCTCGCGCCCCTTTGTCACTCGACGTCAGGATGCCAACGTTCCAGCGAGCCATGATCGGATCGCCTCCTTTTCATTTTCCTCTAAGCCCGGTGGAAGTCTCCGCTTTTCCCACCGGTTTTTTCCAACAAGCGCACTTCCGCGATCACCATGCCTTTATCAACCGCTTTGCACATGTCGTACACCGTCAACGCTGTCGCCGTCACAGCGGTCAGTGCTTCCATCTCGACGCCGGTGACATACGTGGTCTTCACGGTCGCCAGCACATCCATCTCCGTCTCTGAGCGTTCTTGGAACGAGATGTCCACCTTGGTCAACGGGAGCGGGTGGCACATCGGGATCAGCTCAGACGTTTTTTTCGCCGCCATGATGCCGGCGACTTGAGCGACCGCGAGGACGTCGCCTTTTTTCAACTTGCCTTGGCGGATCAGCTCCATCGTCTCGGCGTTCATCCGAAGTGTCGCCGCGGCGGTCGCACTGCGATCCGACGTGTTTTTGTCGGTGACATCGACCATATGGGCGCGTCCCTCTTCATTGAAATGAGTCAGTCGGGTATCCGTCATACCTGCCTCCTGTTGCCGTTCTGTCTAGCAAAGATTATTATAGCATACATGGACATCCAACTCGGAGAAAAGAGGGTACCGATCCACCATGCACATTGAAGTCCACCTATTCGCCGGTGTGGCGGAGGCTGTCGGCGCTCGCACTTGGTCGGGCGACTTGCCCGAGGAGGCCACCGTCGCCGATCTTTTTGCAAGATTGGCAGCTGAGCACCCTAGCGCTGCGGCGCTGTTGCGCATCTCGTTCGCCTCGGTCAACCATGCGTACACAACGCCTGATACGGTGTTGGTTGCAGGCGACGAGATCGCGATCCTGCCACCGGTTTCCGGGGGCGAGGAGGCGCTTTTTGAGATCACGGACGCCCCACTCTCTGTAGAGAACGTTTTGAAAAAAGTCCGCAACCCGCTCTGCGGTGCGGTCAATCTATTTGTCGGCACGGTCCGTGAGATGACCGAAGGCAAGCGCACCGTGGAACTTGCGTATGAGGCGTATACCCCGATGGCGGTCAAGACGATGCAGCAGATCGCTGACGAAATCGAGGAGCGCTGGCCCGGTGCGCATGTCGCGATGTCCCATCGCATCGGACGGCTGGAGATCGAGGAGGCGGCGGTGGTCATCGCCGTGGCTACCCCGCACCGCGCCGCTTCCTATGAAGCCGGGCGCTACGCCATCGAACGACTCAAAGAGATCGTGCCGGTCTGGAAAAAAGAAGTCTGGTCGGACGGCACCCAATGGATGGGCCATCAACAAGGCCCGTGGAACCCGTTGCGACCGGGAAGTGAGGGATAGAATTCTATGGAAGTAGATTCCACGCGATATTCGCGACAGATTTTATTTGAACCGATCGGCGAGGACGGGCAGAAACGTCTCCTGCAAAGCCGCGTCGCCATCGTCGGCATGGGTGCGCTGGGCACGGTGCTCGCCAATCATATGGTGCGCGCAGGTGTAGGTTTCGTCCGCGTGATCGACCGCGACTTTGTGGAAGCGTCGAACCTGCAGCGTCAGATGCTCTATGACGAGAGCCACGCGGCCGAGGGCATGCCCAAAGCGATTGCGGCGTATGAGTCGTTGCGCCGGGTGAACTCCGGCATCACGATTGAGCCAGTCGTCGCTGACCTGACGTGGCAGAACGCCGAGGAGTTGTTGTCTGACGTTGACTTGGTGCTGGATGGCACCGACAATTTCCAAGTGCGGTTTCTGGTCAACGACGTCTGCGTCAAACACAGCATCCCGTGGGTCTACGGCGGCGGCGTGAGTGCGCATGGCATGACGATGCCGATCCTGCCCGGCGAGACGCCGTGCTTGCGGTGTCTGTTCGATTCAGCGCCGGCACCGGGCACGACACAGACCTGTGACACAGCAGGCGTGATCGGGCCGATCATCCATGTCGTCGCGTCATACCAAGCGGTGGAAGCGATGAAGATTCTGGTCGGGGCGCAGGATAAAGTCCGGCGCACGATGCTGAACCTCGGCCTCTGGGACTACGGGACCAATTCCATCGACATCTCGCGGGCGCGTCGTGCCGATTGTCCGTGTTGCGGTCGAGGCGAGTATGCGTTTCTGGAAAGCCGCGCCGGCGACGAAACCGTCTCGCTGTGCGGGCGCAACACGATCCAGATCTCACCGTCCGAGCCGTGGGACGTCGATCTCCCGGCGCTGGCGAAACGCTTGGAGCAGAGCGGGCGCGTGGAGGCGAACAAGTTTTTGGTTCGCTTTTATGCGACGGAGGAGATCCGGTTGGTCACCTTTGGCGACGGGCGTGTGTTGGTGCAAGGGACGGATGATCTGTCGGTTGCGCGGAGTTTGTATGCGAAGTATATTGGCATGTAGGTGGAGAGCTAGCTTGGGCTCGCCTATGCGAAAAAAGACCCGATCCTTGGTGGATCGGGTCTTTTTTTTAGATCTGCTGCAAAGCGTCCTGCACCTGCCGCACCACCGCTGCATAGCGCGGCTCACTCCAACTATCGCGCGATGGGTGCGGGACGTTCGCGATGATCTGCCACTGTGGACTGTGTACGTCGGCCAAGCGCAGAAACTTCTGGGCAAAGCGCCCGCACGGTACGAGAACGACTTGACGGCCCTGCCAGTTCAAGAGTTTGCGGCGCAGACTGTCCGCGATGATCTCCTGTATGAGATTTGCGGCTTGGTCGGGGTATGCGATGATGTGGTTTTGCGTCCGCACGCTTTCCAACACGGGGAAAAAATCGCGGTACTGCGTCCGCGCTTCCAATCGGTAGGCGCGTGCTTGCAGCGGGATGTTGCACACGTTGAGCAAGCCGACTTTGTTCAGCGCTGGTCGGTTGAGTTGGGCGTCGCGGTTGCGTTTGAGCATGCGTCCGAGCGGGTACTGGGCGAACTTGTCCCCGTAGAGATGTCGGCTCATCGTGCTCCCAGATTGGCCGGAGACGGGCGCGCCGTGTTTTAGCTCCTCGATGTGCGGGCTCTCCAGCAGGAACAGGAACCGCGATTCCTCGGTCAGCAAGTCGGGCACGAAGTAGTTCTGACGTGCGAGGTCGTTGAAGATGCTGCGCAGGTGTTGTTTGGGGTCGGTCACTGCTGTCCCACCTCTGCCGTCTTGCAGAGATCGACTTGTACTGGCGCTTTTTGCATGGAAATCACCCTGTGTATTTTCTTATTCAGTTCTAGTTCTAGAATACCACCTATACCCTTTTGGGAAAGGTACAGAAAAAGCCCGACCTCTGAGGAGAGATCGGGCTTTTTACGAGTTGGTGCGATCAAGAGGACTTGAACCTCCACAGGGTTGCCCCCACAAGAACCTGAATCTTGCGCGTCTGCCAATTCCGCCATGATCGCGTAGCAAATGACGAGTACATAGGTAATATAACACGTATTCCATCTAAGCGTCAACTAGGAAATTTCAGATTGGGAGGACATTCTGCAACCCCCGCGTACATATGGTACGATGAAGAGATCACTCGTGCGGAGGTGAACGCAACTGATTACCGTCGGTCCAGAGGTTAACGGACATACCTTCACGCTACAGGAACAGGAACAACTCCAGATCCTGCTCCCTGCAAACCCAACCACCGGGTATAGATGGGTGGAGGTTCAGACCGGGAACTTGCGTCTCGATCAAACTGGTTTCGTACCTGGCGGACGACCCGGGATCTACGGCAGCGGAGGGTTACAAGAATGGGTGTTCACAGCCATCCATCCTGGTCAGAGCGAGATCCTCATGCGCTACCAACGACCTTGGGATGACTCGACCGTACATGATACATTCCGACTGACCGTTCACGTAAAAAAGACCTGATCCCGTATCTGGATCAGGTCTTTTGCTGTGCTCTGTAGCGTTTGGTTGCGGGGACAGGACTTGAACCTGTGACCTTCGGGTTATGAGCCCGACGAGCTGCCAACTGCTCCACCCCGCGACGGCAATAAGGTGGTGGAAAAATGGTGCCTTTTACCGGAATCGAACCGATGACCTCATCCTTACCATGGATGCGCTCTACCTACTGAGCTAAAAAGGCAAGTGGTGGAGAGAGAAGGATTCGAACCTTCGAAGCTTACGCAACGGATTTACAGTCCGCCCCATTTGGCCACTTTGGTACCTCTCCAGATGACACTGGATGCTGCAACTTTGTGAGTATAAGACCTTGCATTGCGTAGGATAAGCCCTCGACCTATTAGTACTGGTCAGCTAAATGCCTCGCGGCACGTACACACCCAGCCTATCAACCCAGTCTTCTACTGGGGGTCTTACCACGTTGACCGTGTGGGAAGTCTTATCTTGAGGGGGGCTTCGCG
>NZ_QGGL01000024.1 GCF_003148565.1 Tumebacillus permanentifrigoris | reverse complement strand
CGAAGACATGCTGCGTGATCTCCGCACCGAGATCGGCATGGACAAGCCCGAGGACAAGGAGGATGAGCAGGAATGACGACCAAACAGACCACCCCATCGCCTATGCTGGTACTGGGACGTCACAACATCGCCCCGGCATACTGCCCACCTGAACGCCTGGAAGAACTAGAGCGCGAAGCCTATAACCTCTGGTGCAACTCTCTGTCGGGGGAAGAAGAGTTCCTCGAAGAAAACACGGGGGCCGCTGAAGCGATCGCCATGATCAAATGGCAGGCCGAGCGGATCGCGGAGCTGGAGAAACAAGTCCAGACCGCACCGATCCGAGCGTTGATCGAAATGTATGACAGAAATGAACTCGAATACGACGACCTCTACAGTCAAATCCAGTCGCGCATCATGGAATTGGCTCCATTTACGGACGACTGGATGATAAGCGTCGACGAAATCTGGGGCCGTTGGGATGACGAGTTCGCTGACATGGAGCAAGAGGTATTCAGTTTCGTGGACGAGATCCGCGCCGCCATCGGCATGGAGAAGCGGGAATCTGGGGAAGTCCCGTACACTGACCTAAAGTCAGTACTGGACTCGCACTACGCCAATCCGCGGCTTATGGAAACGGGAGAGGTTTTCGTTTGGTGCATGAAGATGAAAGATAGCTTGCCTGCGGGACTTCAAGAGTTGATACATGATTGGGAAAAATCCGACGACACGGTGGAAAATAACAAGGACTTTATCGCCCGCATCCGCGCCGCCATCGGCATGCCGCCGAAGGAGGAACCGACATGCTGACCGCCGCCGAGATGCGCCGCTACACATCGATCCTGAAATTGTCACGGCAACTCGCTGAGATCAAGCCAAAGGACGCCGCAAAACTGACAGACGCTTCAATCGCTTCTGTCATCGAAGCAGCGGTGCCGATCCTGCAAGGGAATCAGTCTATAGAGGTAAAGAGTACCGACGCAATGATCAAGACCTCTATGATCGATTTTCTGATGGATAACGGTACGATCAACATCGAGTTCATGAACGGTACCTCGTACCGGATCGTGCCTTTGGAAAGGCCATTCGGAAGCCGACAGGTACTGATCGGATCTGACAACGTCAAATTCGAAACAGCCCGCGCTGCCATCGATCACGTCTTGAATCTCCACTGTCAAAACGAAATGGATGGGTGGAAGGAGGTCGACCCGGAGTGAGCCTGAAACATCACGCGGAAGTCATCCCCGCCCTAGCAGCTCTGGAAACGCTTGGAGAGCCAATCGAGAAAGTGGTAGCAGAGAAACATATCGGCATCACTCGTGCGGAGATGGAGCGGGCCAAGAACGACGGCCGACACGAAGTCATCGAGGAGTTGCGCCAGAAAGTAGCGACTCACCTCCCGCATGTGATCGGGCTGATCCACTGATGTTGTTGTACATCTGCTTAACCTGTGGTGAGTTCTGCACCGGCGACGAGGATCGCCGGGAGCGGAACCGCTGCGAGGAATGCGAAGGAGCGATTGAAGATGGACCTGACCAAGATGTTTGAACTGCAGCGCCAGCATGACGCGGCGCTGATCGAGAAGAACGGCCTAACGGGTGACCTGTTGTCCCGCAAGGTGCTGGCGCTCCAAGTGGCGGTGGGCAAGGTCGCTGAGTTGGCAGGGGTTGGGCAGTGGCACACGACGAAAGAGGCGCGCACGGCTGGAGCAATCATCAAAATCTCCTTGATTCTAGCGGATGCCGCCTATTGCAAGAAGTGCGGTGATGCTTGGGACATCGAGGTCGAGCGGTGCCCAACGTGCGATCATGGGGAGTTCATCCCGATCAAATACACCAACCCGCTCTTGGAGGCATACACCGAGGCGTTGTCGCTGATCCTCTCCATCGGAATGACTATCGGATATGAGTGTGTCGAGCTTAATGCACGATACCCCATTACTTTTAGGACTGCGGAAGAAATCCTCCTTCACCTTTTTCATGATGCATTCCATCTGGATAAAGAACAACAAATGGGAATCTTCGAGTACGAGTACTTCATCGTCGGGTACTTCGAACTTGGGGTAGAGCTTGGCTTCACCGAGGAACAGATCGAGACCGCATACCTGGAGAGCATCGAGCGCCAGCGGGCGGCGATCGGCTAATGAACTACTACTGGGTTCGAGTGTTCGACTATTCCAACGAGCGTGACCAGCACGACAAAGGCACCATGCTTGATGAGTTCTACCTGAAAGGGGATGACCTCAGCCGTGACGCGGCAAAGCAGGCAGTTCGGGATCGCTACGGCGGACAGGCAGCGACCGAGATTAAATTCGCCAAGCCCCGCAAGTCCGACGGGCTGTACGCGGTCGTCATGGATTCCGAGAAGTTCTTCTACGATCGGTTCTACTTGGAGATCGACACCCACTGCTTCTGGTGCCACAAACCGATCAAAGGCAAAGCTGCTGAGTTCCCGCACTCGTATGGAGGAGACGTTGAAAAGCACATCTACGACCTCGATGATCCCGAGACAGTGTACTTCTGCACCTACGGTGATCGGCGCGCCTATGAACGAGTTGTCCGCAATTCGGTAGAAGGCGAGTACCAGGAGAAGCAGGCTGGTCAAGGAGGCGAGGTTTGCGGATACATCTACCTGATCTACAACCGGGCCGAGAACAAGTACTACATCGGACAGGCGAAGCACATGCCGTTCTTTCGATGGCAAGAGCACGTCAAGGACGGTGCCAAGGGCGAAATCTCCGACATGTCGTTCAGTGTCCTCACTGAGGTGCGGCGCGATCGCCGGTTGACGGACGAAGGTAACCAAAAGTATCTGAACAGCATCGAGGCATGGTGGATCAAGAAATACCAGCACGAAGGTCACGATGTGTTCAACATCGCCAAGCCTCATATCACCATCGACAGTCTCCGACAACGGTTCAACGACATGATCGCGAAGCGACCCGAGCAAGCGGCACTTGCACTTTAGACCGCCACCGAGCGGATAGGAGGATACCCATTATGAGCAAGTACGCTTTTTGGGACGGATTGACCACGCTCGAAAAATTCACATTAGCAACGATCGTCCAAGCATTCATGGCTGACCCATACGGTTCTGGCGACCGTGATCGCATGCGCGATACATGCGCAAATCTCCTGACTCTGTACACGGGCGGTACAGTAGATGAGCGCCTTGGAACCGACTCACTCTTTAAATGGCTCCGCGATGAGAAAGGAGTCTACAAAGAAGTCCGAACCTACACTCCGATCATTAACGGATCTCTGGGACCGACTTGCATCAACCCTGCTGATGCCGCACGAGAGCTTATCGAAGACATCGCAATGGGATATCCGGAGTTCGTAGAGCCGGAGACATTAGTCGAGGATTGGGCGCAACGAGTAGCCGATGTTGACCTTGGATGGCTGCATATGAGAACTGTTAATTGGTCGCCGAAGGAGTACCCCAAGAACACGATCATCGTCAAAAACAGAAACCTGCTTGAGCTTGAGTGCATGCCAGAGTACAACGCATAAGCCCTCAAGCGGGCAGAGGAGGGGAAAAGTATGAAGGGCAAGTGCGAACACTGCGCACATTGGAGCAAGCGCAAGGGGTGCAAGAAGTCGGAGAAAGTCCAAGCGCAAGCGGGCTATAACTCCGACTGGGGCTGGTACGAAGAGTGCCCGTTGTGGAAGGGGATGACGTTGAAGGCGTACCTCGTAACCGAAGACGATGGAGACAACAGCGAAATCGTATTTGCTCACACAAACGGTCAAGCGAAGCTGATCGGACTAGGGCGGGATTGGAGCTACGGAGAGTTTACGGAAATGAGAGCTCTGCGTAGACCCGAATATGACCGTTACGCAGAGCAAGGTTGGGTACCGAAAGAGGAGCTGCTTAAAGACGGTTGGTGGTTCGATTGCCACTGCGGATACGCACGACGAGATTTCAACGCGATCGTGATCCGAGAAGACGTGTATTGCGAGAAGTGCCAGCACAAGGCGCAGGTTGGGGCATAGCCCAGAGGAGGGGAAGAGAGTGGCAAAGCAAACGAAAGTCTCCTGCGAGACGTGCAACAAATACAGAGGCGGTGGCTACTGCAGTCTCAAGGCTGACCAACTGGACGGCACGCGGAGAGAGTGCAGCACCTACACTCCGACCGCAAAGAGCATCAAACTGAGCCCCGCGCAGGACACGCTCATCAAGGCGCTCGCTGAACGCTGGGAGCAAGGTGGCTACCTCTACCAGTGGGGACATGAAGCCCGTACATGGGATGTGCTTCAGAAGCGTGGACTGATCGCCTACGATTCAAAGATTGAAGAACAGAGTCAGCGGCACTACATAACCAAACTGGGTTATGAGTACGTGAATCTCGCCAAGCAAGCCGAAACAGCATAGCACCAAGCCGAAATTTCGAGAGCCCATAGGCTCTCTTTCGGCGTTTCACCAGCACGAAATTCGAGGAGGACGATGAAGATGGCACAAACGGCAATCCAGTTCGCATTCGCAGGGATGGAGCAAACGAACGGCTACGAGGAGATCAAGAGGAGCGTGGTCGAAATGTTGAAGGCGTACCCGAAGCTCAACGCCAAGATCAACAGCGCCAAACGCCGATCCGAGGGCAAAGGTCTTGTGATCCGTCCGTTCCAACTCGACCCGGAAGTCTTCCAAGCGTTGAAGACCGTAGGGCGCGCCTATACCGCCGACAGCGCGGATCTCATGCATAGCGAGAAAGCGGAGCGCGTGTTCCAGAGCCTGTCTGAAAAATCGGGTATCGACAGCGCAGTACTCGACCAAATCGCGGGTTTGCTGGCGGGTACGACTCCGTTCGGTGGCGAGGGATACTCTTATGGGGGAAAGGTGTTCGCAACACGTGAGGCGGCACAGGAGCGGGCGCAGGGGGATGCATTGCAAGAGGTGGAGGACTTGACCGCGCAGAAGGGCTTGATCGAGGAAGCCCTGAACGACCTCAAGAGCTTCGCACCGCACCTAGAGAAACTGCTGCGCGTTCGGTACATCGATGGGGAGAAGATCACGGCCGCCTGCACGAAGTTGGGCATCCAACCGCGCACGCAAGATGACTGGCACCGCGAAGCCGTCGGGGAGATCGCACCGCTTCTGGGGATTGGACGCGGGTGGTAGAGTCGATGCGCATTTTCTGCGTACTTTCTGCGCATAGTCTGCGCGAATCTACGAATTTACCGTGCTACTATGATAGCGTGGAAGACAAAGCAACAAGGCGAGAAACACCAGACGATGGATAGACCACACGGATGAGTTGCGGGGGAGCCCGCCGTCCGTGTGGTCTTTCTATCCTATGTGCGGTCATAGCCAAGAGGTAAGGCGCCTGCCTTCCAAGCAGGTAAGCGCGGGTTCGATCCCCGCTGACCGCTCCACGTCGCCGTAGCTCAGAAGGATAGAGCACCCGCCTCCTAAGCGGAAGGTCGCAGGTTCGAAGCCTGCCGGCGACGCCACAAACCTCGACGAAAGGATGGTAACCATGACTTGGACCTAGATTCAGCTCGCGGGAGTAGTTGAGCCTGCGCCCGCGAGCGAACCGCAAGACCACAATCGATGCATAGCCACTTCACAGGCATAGGTGTTCACCCGCCGCGCTTAACAGGACGCGGCGGTTCCTACGGGCCTATAGCTCAGAAGAGTAGAGCCGCCAGCTCATAACCGGTTGGTCGCAGGTTCGAGTCCGGCTGGGCCCACCACTTGAAAAGACCACCTGCTACGCGATCGGCGTCGGGTGGTCTTTTCGTTACACAAAATCAGCAGGTCGACTCACAAACCGAGATGCTGAACCTGACACCACCGCCTGGTTAAAGGGTGGTACATATCCCGAAAGGACTGATCCCATGAGCACCACCGAAACCGTAACCATCCATCCGACAAAAGGTCGCAATGTCTACTTTAATTCGCCCGACGGCGAGTACGGCAATACCGAATGCGCATCGATCATCACAGCTGTAAAGAGTGAGGACGTTGTGAGTCTGGTTGTGTTCACAACCACTGGATTTTACCATGTGATCGATTGTGTTCGTGGCCAAGGAGCCAACCAATGGGACTGGATGCCGTACCAGAAGGAACAGGCAGCGCGGCAATTCGAGGCAGCACGACTCGTCGGCACCGTCGCGCATCAGACCGAACCGTTGCCGGCAGTCGGTGAGAACGTTCTCTATGTCGATGCGAGCGGCGTTGACTATGACGCGGTGGTTGATCACGTTTGGCCGTCCGTGGTGAACCTGACCTACTACATGCAATGTGGTGGCACCAACGGTGCAACGTCCGTACCGCCGTATTCTCCGGGCATGACCGGCAACTACTTCAAGCGCGTTGACAAAGCGGCCGAGCGCACCGACATCCCGGTAGAGCACATCTGCTAGTCGACCGATGACCACGCCCACCACCTTCTCCAAAATCCCAATCGCTTGGGAAAATCAGAGTCGGTGGTGGGCGTTGCTGATCCGTTGACCAATTTGTAAGCTAGCGCTTATGCTTGTAGTCGAGGTGATACGCATATGGAGAACGATCGATACGTATTAGATTGCGGCGGTGAATGGATTCTCGAATTCGACCCCAAACCACACTACGAACGCGTCATACCAGAAATGCTACATGCAATCATGACGCAGATGGAGAGAGGTACTTACGTGATCAGGACGAACGCCAAGCATGAAGTTAAAAAGGACGTGACCTACACCTTTGAGGTCTTCGGAATCGAATACACCATTTTGAGAGAGCGGAGATAAATCCTCGCTCTCTTTTCTTTTGACCAAACAAGAGGAGGGAACCCCTTATGGCGCAAGTGTATTTGACCCAACAGGGCATCTATCAACACAAGGCAGAATTGCTCGACATCCAAGAACACCACCTGCCGGAAGCTAAGGCGTGTGGCAATGAACAAAATGTTCAGTTCTATGAAGCGCGGATCAAGAAACTGCGCACGCAGCTCGCCAACTGCATCCGCATTGAGACGAGGACCCCGATCCAATCCCCGATCGCGGATGTCGAACAGGTTTGGAACGAGTTCTGGAAGCCACTCGTCACCGATGCAGAAGGCAACGTCGACATGGATCAGGTGAAGAAGGAACTGTGCGATCTTCACTTCCTGATCAAGAACGTCGGCAAAGTCTACGACCACATCACTGGGTTCAGAATCACCAAAGTCACCGCTGATCCTGCGATCGTCATCCAAGAGGCAGAGGAGCACTACCGAATGATCTACGAGCGAGAAGAGGAATAGAAGGAAGGGATAGACGCATGTTTCGTTTGGACTGGGATGACTTCCCGTGGTACCACCTGTTGTGGCTGGTTCCCTTCTGTCTGTTCATATGGTGCTGTCGCGGAGTGGCGTCTTTGTGTAGCGGGGTGAAGAAGCGATGACCCCGATCCAAGACACCTACCGTCGCCGGATGGTTGGACGAGCACGAGTCTACCGGGCCGTTCGCCGTAAGCGTCGTACAGAGCGAATGGTCAGGACGTATTACCCAACCGCGTTTTTCTGGCTACTCGTACTCTACCTAATTGCAAGGCTGACATAGAGAGGAGGGATACGAGATGACAGGAGCATTGACAGCGATCGCAACGCTCGCACTTGCGGCATTTGTAGTTGCCGGCTGGAGTGCATGGCGAGAAGAACGTATGAAGCGGGAGGTAGCCCGATGAGTAAGTATGAATACCGCCGCGAGAGCCCGCAAGAGCCGCCGAAAGTACCGATCGGTTGCGAAGGTTGCATCTGGCTCCGAGACAACGGAGGGCGGTACTCCTGCCCGTATGCGCGGTGCGTGCGGGACGGGTGGTCGGTGGGGAAATAGAAAAAACCACCCGGTCGTGTGGGTGGTTAAGTGTGCTAATTAAGTAGAGCGTGGATCAACATGTGCCAAGTGGTAGTGTGGATAATAGCAATTACAATAGCTGATTCAACATCAATATAGATCTGAAATTTTCCGAAATAAATACGCATAATATTTTCCTCCTGACCAATTGGTCAATTAATTATGGCCTTGCGTCGTTGCATCTATAGGTTAGCAAATCAATACATTAAAAACCGCACTTTTTGTCCATCGGAAAACATGTTCACAATATTGGGCAACCCCCTCCTTCAACTGTACGACGTGCCCTGCAAGGTAATGATAGCAATGCGAAATGATAGTGTCTGCGCAAATGTCCAAGTGTAAGTAAAGTCTCTAAAAATTGGACAACCGCCAACTCCTTGAAATCAATATAGTACGTAAGAGCTATGAGTGTCTCGAAATCTGTGCAAGAAGTGTGTAGTTATTTTCATGCTGTATTTTGATTGATTGTGCACAACAAACTACACTGAGAAATTCGGATTCACATTGACATTTTTGAAATGAGAACTTGCAAACGTCCATCTAAACAGGTGGGCGTTTTTGATTTCTCTGATTCAAGGAGGTGAACGACCCGATGAGCCTAGACTTTGAAGACAAGATTCTGAGACGCTTCGAACTTGCCGAGCGGCGAAAGGCAATGAAAGAAGAGATGGACCTGCTCGACGAGGAAATAGAAGCGCATTTCAACCTCTCGTCTATTGATGGCGATATGGTGATTCCGCTGCCGAACGGAGAGTTCGCAGTGGTGAGCAAGAAAGCCTATATCAAGGACGTGTTTGATAAAGACTCTTTGGCAAACGAGATGCTGATCGCCAAGGACGAGCTGAAAACTCCGTTCGATTTCTCGATCCTCACCTCGCAAGGCAAACTCACGCCGGACATGATCTCCAAGCACACGACCCCTGAGTCGATCATCAAGATCAGTCTGCGGAAGCGCAAGACAAAACCGAAGAAGAAAGGATGATCGACATGCAAGTAACCGTCAACGTCGACCTGAAGAACGTTGGGTTGTTCCAAGAACTCGTCGGCCTGCTGGGTCGCGCCATCCAGACTCACCCGGAACGTGACAGCCTGATCTTGGAATACAACGCCTTGGTGCATGATAAGAACCCGTACCTGATCACCGCTCCAGACAGCGAAGGTGCGCGCCGCATCGCCGCCAGCAAGGGCCTGACCCCGAACGACTGGGTGTACGTACCGCTCGATGAACGGACCCGCTCGCTCGTGCTGGAAGACCGCACCGGCTACCGTCGAGAGAAGTTGATCGGGTCGTTCACCGAGGAAGAGATCGAGATGTTGACTGGTTATGCCGCCAAAGCCTAAGAAGCCTTGTGCGCAACCTCGCTGCTCAACACTCACCATTGAGAAATACTGTGCGCAACATGCCCACAAGCAAGCGGAGCAGACAGCAGAGAAGGACGCTCACTACGATCGGTTACACCGAGATCCGAAGGCGACGGCTTTCTACAAGTCGATGCCGTGGCGGCACATGCGCATCTATATCAAGCGCCGAGACGTAGGGCTCTGCCAGATCTGCTTGCGAGACAAGCGGATCACGGCGGGCACGCTGGTCCACCACAAAGTACCGCTACTCAACGACTGGGATCGCCGACTCGATCCGACCAATCTTGAACTGGTCTGTAGTCCATGCCACAACCGAATCCACAACATGATGAAAGGAGGAATTTGAATGGGAACCAGATCGAACAGAGGGATGGTCCTCGAACACATGATCGAGGCATCCAACCGCACCTACCGGGACAAGGGAATGGCGCTGGTTACAAAGCGGCCGACGCCGATCCGCATCGAACGAATCACAGCAGGCAAGGTGTATGGCCATCTTGAGAAGGCCAGCACAGTAGACTTCGACGGCGTGTACCAGCGCCGCGCCTTGCAGTTCGAAGCGAAGCAGACAGGAGACACGAGCCTGCCGTTGGCGAACTTCCATGAGCACCAGATCACACACCTACGACAAGCCGTCCAGCACGGCGCTGTAGCGTTCGTAATCGTGGAGTTCACTAGGAAGCGTCAGACGTTCTATCTGCCCGCAGAGCGCCTGTTCACCGCGTGGGACAACCGTATCGGCGGTAGGAAGTCGATCGCATACGACGACATCGCACTCACCTGCTTGGAGATCAAGAGCGGGCGCGGCGTACCGTTGGACTATCTGGCCTGTGTAGATGAAGTGCTCAGGCAAGAGAAGCTGATTGCATAGAGAGGAGGATGTACCGGTGGAGAACCTGATCCGACAGATCCGCGCAGCATACCATCGTTTGCGAACGATTCGCCACACCAAGCAGAAGATCATGCTCGAAGCAATTGGGGAGCGTGACGACCATCCGGCGGATAGCACGACGGCCCGTGTCCACATAGCATTGGAACAGAAGATCGTGCGCAAGATCCGCTACCACCACATGAAGTGGATGATCAACGCGAAGCACACACATCACGTAGAGAATGTGACCAGCATGCACATGACAAGCACAATGAACGAAGGGTTCAAGCGCCGTGTTTCGAGAGACTTAGGAGAAAAGGCAGCATGGAGCTGTCTCTCTGAACCAACCAAAGCGAGACGGGAATTGATGGAACTGCTTGTTTTCTCTGTTTTGGATAGTAACGGAACGCCGAAGACCTGGGACGAGATCGCGGATTCACTCAAAGCAAAGCTGCCGTTGTTCCCGACGAGAGAGCAACAGGTCAGTGTATTGCGTGAACTTGCAGGAGTTACGGGCGGCCAGTGGCTCGCGGAGCAAATGGACAAACGGCCATGAAAGACATCCTCAAGCTCATGGGCCTTAGCAAAGCGCCAGAAGGATACAGCGTACAGCAATGTGAACAGCACGGCGGATACCTGGTAAGAGCAGACGTAAGCCGAGAGTGTCCACACTGCAACCCTGAACTCCATCGACCAGCAGGCATTACGAACAGAGGGGGAGCGTAAGGGAATGGGACAGCTCAGCGAGTTGATGCAACGCCACTGGGAGCAACGCAACCAAGACCTCGACAACTTTCGTGCAAACTGTGCTAAGGCGCGGGAAGAGATACGAGAGATCAACCGACAGATGCAAGAGCAACGAGAACGATTCCTCAGAGAGTCAAGGATGAGATAGAACATTCGTTCTCTATGTTAAATTGTTTATAATTTGCACACAATACACACAACTAAGGTAATTGTACAAGTTGTTCGAACAATTAACACACTTAGATTTATTTATCACAATTGATCGAACAATTGAAACAATTCTGTCATATAGACTAAATTGTGTATATTTTGTGTACAATTGACGCAATTTGAAAGAATTGTGTTAATTGTGTGTACAATTTGAACAATTTGAACAATTTGAGATACCCCCCTACTTTGGAAGCTAGAGGCAACGCCGACGCGACCGCGCGGGCAGCCTTCTTTAACCGAAACTCCTTTTTCGCACGGTGCCTTAGGAAACGCCCTTGCCCTTGTCAGGGCACATCAGGAAGGAGGTGATACCCTGTGCCGCGACAACGTGAATCTGTCGATTCCTTGCTCGTGAAAGGCAAGTCGCATTTGACCAAGGAGGAAATCGAACGTCGCCGTGAAGCGGAAAATTCTTTCCGTCCGCCGACTGACAAGGTCAAGTGCCCTACTTGGCTTGATAAGGAATCTAAGAAAATTTGGAAGTCTCTACAGGAAGACCTCTCAAATCTTGGTCTGTTAACAAACATCGACGTGGTGAAACTCGCCATATTTTGCGATTCCGTTTCCAAGTACCGTGACGCAACCGCCAAGATCAACGAGCAAGGACTTACGATCCAGTACACCAACGCAGCGGGTGCGACTAACCCAATGAAAAACCCGCACATTTCAATTGCCAATATGTACGCTGCAATGATCAAACAGTACGGTGGATTATTTGGCCTGTCCCCGGCGGCACGCTTGAAACTGATGGCTCCGCCGGAGGATAAGAAAAAGGATGCGTTTGCTGAGGACTTCGAAGAGGATGATGACGATTGATAGACGCAGTCACTCGCTATGCTAACGCAGTGCTGTCGGGGGAGATCGTTGCAGGTCTGTATGTGAAGCTCGCATGTGAACGTCATCTTAACGACTTATTGCGCCAAGGCACCGAAGGATTCCCCTATGTGTTCTCTGAGAAGAAGGCCAAACGAATCTTCAAGTTCGCCAAGTATTGTCGGCACGTGAAGGGTGAACTGGCCGGACAGCCGATCAAACTTGATCCGTTCCAGAAGTTTATTTTGGGGAGTATTTTCGGATGGGTACACACTGACACCAAACTTCGTCGTTACAACAAAGCATATGTCCAAGTCGCGAGAAAGCAAGCGAAGTCGACGAAGCTATCTGTTGTCGGGCTCTATATGCTGACCGTTGACGGTGAAGGTGGACCAGAGGTCTATGCGACCGCTACCAAAAAGGACCAGGCGAAGATCGTCTTTGATGACTCAAAAGCTATGGTGAACAAGTCGCCGGATCTCAAGCAACGATTGAAAGTGACGCGAGAAGCGATCAAGAAAAGGGACGACGAGATCGCCAAGTTCGTTCCGCTCTCAAAGGATACCAAAACAGCTGACGGTTACAACCCGCACCTTGGTATTTTGGATGAGTACCACGCACATCCAACGAGCGAGATGTATGATGTCCTTGAATCTGGCATGGGACAAAGGGCGCAACCACTGCTCTTTATCATCACAACCGCCGGTTTCGATTTGAGTGCTCCTTGCTATTCGGAGTACGAGTATTGTTGCAAGATTCTCAAAGGTGACATGGAGAACGACAACTACTTCATCTACATCGCGCAACTGGACGAAGAGGACGACATCAACGATGAAAGTGTCTGGATCAAGGCGAACCCTTTGTCCGCACAAACAGAACGTGGGATGAAGTACCTACGACAGCAACTGTTGGAGTCTAAAGACAAGCCAGAAAAGCAACGATCAGTTCTGACGAAAAACTTCAACAAGTGGATCAACATGCGCCCTGCTGGTTACATGAATATGGACAAATGGAAATTGTGTGCCGCGAAGTTGGGTGAGTTTCCGGATCTGCGAGGCCGTATCTGTTACGTAGGTATCGACTTATCCAAGAGAATCGACTTGAGCAGCGTGGCGTTTATCTTCCCCTTGGAGGATGGGATATTTGCGGTGAAAAGTCATTCCTTCATCCCGTCTGAAACACTCACTCAGAAACAAATGACGGACAAACAGGATTATTCCAAGTGGGTGAGGGATGGTTGGATCACAGCCACTGAAGGCGCGGTCATTGACTATGAATACATCAAGCGTTACATCATTGACACAGCGGTTGAGAACGAGTGGGTTATTCAGGAAATTTGCTATGACCCCTACAACGCTACTCAGTTCGCGCAGGGGATGATGATAGAAGGTTACGAGATGGTCGAGATCCGGCAGGGTATGAAGACGCTATCTGAACCGACGAAATCCTTCCGGGACCTTGTTTACGATTTGAAGGTTATCCATGAAGACAACCCCGTTCTAAACTGGGCAATGACCAATGCAGTTCAGAAAGACGACGCGAACGAGAATATCATGCTCGACAAGAAAAAATCCACTGAGCGAATCGACCCAGCAGCCGCATTGGTTAACGCTCACGTTCGGGCAATGCTACGAGTGGAGAGTAACAACGAGATACAGGTCTGGTCGTTCGACTAATGAGAGAGGAGGAAGGAGATGGGACTTGCACAACGTGTGATTTCATTTTTTAGAAGATCCGAAAAGCGCAGCAGTTTCGGATCATTCTCCAAGTGGTTTGATCCTGTCAATATCTTTAGCAAGTTAAACAACGGAACGCTCGCTAACAACGAGACGATCTTTGCAGCGGTCAACCGATTGTCCAACTCGCTGGCTAGTCTTCCGTTGAAGGTATATAAAGACTATCAGCCAATTGGAACCAAGATCGCGGACATGATGGCGAACGGCCCGAACTCGTATATGACCAGTTTCGTCTTTATTCGAACGATGGAAGCCTTCCGCAACACGAGTGGTAACTCCTATGCCATCAAAGAGTTTGATGATCGGTACCAGGTTGTAGGCTTGCACATCTTGGACCCAGCGAAAGTTGAGCCAGTCATCGAACGTGACTCCAAGGAGCTGTACTATAAAATCCAAGGAGACGATGGGACTTACTACGTCCATAACTTGGATATTGTGCATGTGAGCTACGTGCATACCACAGGTTTTAAGGGTATATCGCCATTAGATGTACTCAGGAATTCCATCGAGTACGACGCAAAGGTAAAAGATTTCAGCCTTACGCAGATGGAGTCAGGACTCAAAGCGTCCTTTATCCTGAAATCTAGCAGTATGCTTGACCCTGCGAAAGCCGAATTAAAGCGAAAACAGTTTCAGGATTTTTATGCAAAGGGCGGTAAAAGCGTCATTGTTCTTGAAGGCGGGGATATGCTTGATGAGCTCAAGCAGAACCTGATCGATACCAAAGTATTCGAAGTTGAGAAGATTACGCGGACACGCGTAGCGACCGTGTACAACATGTCGCCTCACATGCTGAATGATGGACAAGAGTCTTTCTCAAGTATGGAGCAAAAGACGCTTGAGTACGTGCAGTTCACCTTGGCTCCGAATGTTCGAATGTATGAGCAGGAATTCAACAAGAAACTTCTGACTCCTGAAGAACGAGCATCTGGTGCGGCATTCAAATTTAATCTTAACGGTATCCTCCGTGGCGACATCAAGACGCGCGGAGATTTTTATTTTAAGGGAGTTCGGTCTGGGTGGTTCACGCCGAATGAAATTCGGGCGTATGAGGAACTCCCTCCTCTCGCGGGTGGCGAAAAGCTTTACATGAGTCGCGATCTCTCGCCGATTGATAGCCCAGATCGTGAGGGACTTGGAAAGGGGGTGAAACAGAAGAATGGAGCAAAAACCGACCCCGCAGCGTGATGAAAACCAAAATGAAATCCGTACTCTTGCGATTCACGGACTCAACACGCGGGCTAAAGGTGAAGCGGGTACAATGATCACCGGCTACGCTGCCGTATACGATGAGTACACCGAAATCCAAGACTGGTGGGGCGATACGTACTTCGAGCGAATTGCAAAGGATGCGATCGTTGACACGTTGGGAGACGGGCACGACATCTTCGCTCTGAAAAATCACAATTGGAACGCAGTTGTCGGGCGCACTGGTGCGAATTTGGTCCTAGAAAATCAGCAAAGTGGCTTGTACTTCGAGGTGACACCCAATAACTCCACCCTTGGACGTGACATGCTTGAAGACGTCAACAGCGGTTTGATAAAGGGTTGTAGTATCGGCTTCAAGATACGTGAACAGATTTGGGAATCAAAGGATGATCTGTGGTACCGCACCATCACAAAACTTGACCTGTTCGAAATCACACTGACACCGATCCCGGCCTACACGTCGACGACTGCGGAAGTTCGTAGTTTGGTACCCGGAAACAACCAAATTCCACCTGAAACGCGTGGGAATACCGATGAAATGGCCGAAAGACAGGCGATATTGGCGAACTGCAATAGAATTTTAGAAACCATCAAGGGGGAATAACCCATGTCCACTCTCTTCACGATGAAAGAAAACCTCAACATCATCGGTGCCCAACTCACCAGCGTCTCCGCAGAACTCCGCTCTAAGGCGGGTGACCCGGCGGTTAAGATCGATGACATCCGCACCCTGCAAGGTCAGCAAAAAGAAGTAGAGGAGCGTTTCAACATCCTCAAAGCAGAGATTGAAAAGCAAGAATCCGCTGAACGTAGCAAGCTGCGCGCTCAAAATCCGGTAACTTTCGCGGATTCCGACGGTCAACGAATGATAGCCGCCAAGGCTGATATGATCCGCTGCGCCATCCTTGGTCGTGAACCATCGGAAGAGACTCGTAACCTGTTGGGGGCTATCCCAAAGCCGAACGCGTCCGGCGGTGACAAGTTCCTTCCGTCCAACATGTCCAAGGAATTGATCACGGAGCCGCTCACAAAGAATCCGCTTCGTGAACATATCGGCACTACTGTGATTGTCGGACTTGAAATGCCTCGTATTTCCTTTACTTTGGATGATGACGACTTCATCACCGACGCAGATACCGCCAAAGAAATCATGTCAAGCGGGGATAAAGTATCTTTCGGACGGAACAAATTCAAGGTGAAGGCACGTATTTCAGATTCTGTTTTGAACGGTACGGACGTAGACCTTGTCAACACCGTTGAGAATGCTTTGCGCTCTGGTTTGGCTGCCAAAGAAAAGAAAACTGCCCTCGCAACTGCTCCTAAGCCGTCTGAAGATCACATGTCTTTCTATTCCGCTACGGGCGGTGGTATCAAACGCGTTGCTGGGGCTACCTTGTTAATGGCGATCAATGCGGCATTTGCTGACCTGCATGAAGACTATCGTGAGAATGCGAAAGTTTGCATGCGTTACTCTGATTATCGGGCAATGCTGAACGAACTCGCCAACGGTAATGCCTCTTTCTTTACAGCTCCACCTGAACAAGTACTAGGTATCCCGCCTATTTGGTGTGATGGTGCGACTGAACCTATCGTTGGCGATTTCAATTACTATCACCTGAACTACGAAGGTGAGCCCGTTTACGACACCGATAAGGACGTAGATAAAGGTGAGTTCCTTTTCGTTTTGACTGGCTGGTTTGACCAGCAACTCAAACTCAAATCTGCGTTCCGCATTGCTGAGGTGTCGGCCAGTCAACCTTAATGGATTGACCCAACCGTTGATTGCGAAAGTGGAAACCGCACAACCAGAAGGGCTTGCGATACCAACGGAGTCGAAGTCAAGAAAACGGCGTTCAACTCCAGTCCCCAAGCCTGACACCACAACCGAAGAATAAACAAAGAACTCGATGAGACAAGTCGGGTTCTTTGTTGTGAGGTGAGCAAATGCTCGAAGATGTAAAGCAGTACCTGCGCGTCGACGGCGACGAGGATGACGCGCTCGTCACGGAGCTGATCGAAGGTGCGCAACTCTACATTCAAAACGCCTGCGGATACAAAAACTGGTCAACTCCGAACGCCTTAGCACGTCAAGCGCTTCGGGTTCTAGTTGTGCATTGGTACGAAAACCGCGCGGCAACAGATGTAAAGGCCGGTAGTGCTCTTGCTTTTAGCTTAGAGCACATCATATACCAACTGAGGTACTGCGCTGATGAGGAGGTTCCTTCACCATGAAAGTGGGAGAACTAAACCGTCGCGTAACGTTACAAAAAAACACCGTAGAGTGGCAGGATGTTGTAACTGTCTGGGCAGCCGTTGACCCGTTGTCCGTGCAGGCCACAATCGCCGCCCGCCAAGCGGATCAACCGTACACCCACAAGATCACGATCCGATACCGTGATGGCGTGTCTACTGACATGCGGGTGATTTACAAACGCAAGGTCTTCGAGATCTCCGCAGTTATCGACAAAGAGGAGTCTCACCGCTTCCTGCAACTCCTCTGCGTCGAGTTGCAAATTGCAGACGCACAGATGTCTCAGACATGCCAGATCGAGCCGTGTACGGGCTACGGGAGGCATTCACCTGAATACGGCGCGCCTGTTGCCACTCGATGCAGAATCAACCGTCAGGCTGCCTCGAAGGACGCGACTGGTTTTTTCCCTGTCAACACAACGATCAAAAGCGGAGACCGGGTGATTTGCGATGGTCATGTCTACATCGTCCAGCACGTTGCAGAGGATCGTGGCATTGCGAACACGGCGCATAAGGAGGTGGGTCTTCGTGGACTTTCGGATTGAGTGGAACGAGCAGTTGGAGAGAGAACTGGAGCGGGCCGCCAAGGAAGTTGTGAAAGAGGGCGCGGATATCGTTCTTGCCGACTGCAACCCTCCGGTGAAATCGGGAAAATTGAAAGACTCCGGGCATGTCGAGGTGTGGCCTGACAAAGCGCGCGCACCAGCCGGCGCCTCAGTCGTTTACGACGCTCCCCATGCGCACCTTGTCCACGAATTGCCGGGAGGGCATCACTTGGAGAACGGTGAGGACAAGTGGGTGGAGAAAGCGGCGACGCGCAAGCGTAATGAGGTCCTGCGACTCTTCGAAAGCAAGATGATGGGTGTCTTAAATGAAAACGGATGACCTGCTAGATTTCTTGGAGTCGGTTGTTGGTGGCAAAGTCATCTCCTATCTCCCGGAGGAGCTAGACAATGTCGTCATGGCGCGCTTCACCGGAGGAACACGAGACGAAGAACTGCTCACGCTTCACGATCGTTCCTTCCAGGTGTTCATCCGTGACCGCGATGATGAAAAGGCAGAACAACTAGCCTTGGACGTTGAGCGGGAACTGCACGGCGCGAACGTACAGATCGGCTCGTTCATGTGTAGCATCTTTTCAAAGCACGATCCGATCCCGCTTGGCACGGATGCAAAGCAGCGGTACATGTACTCGATGAATTTCGAGTTGCAGTACCAGTAAGGAGTGTGTGGTGTGCAAAAAAATCAAAAAGTGCCAATGAAGCTCTTGGGAGATCCCAAGGGCTCTTTTTATAACCTCGGAACAACGGAAGCGCCGGACTGGCGCGCCGGTGGCGAGGTGATCAAAGTGACGCCTGACGATGCCAAGCGGTACTCCCGTGAACGCATCGCGGTGTATGTGAACCCGGATGATGACGACAGCGAGCCGCTGGAACCCCAAGTGTTCATGCAAGCTGGCGATCAAACCTTCGATCAAACGCAAGACGACAAACAAGAAACGCAAACCAAAAACGAATAGGAGGCAGACCACATGGCTGCTCTTGATATCCTCGCTTCTAGTAAACCCATCCCGCTTGGTACTTGCCGCATCGTATTTGATCCTGACAACGTGGGCGGTGCCGCAATCATTGACCGCACCAAAGGTGGTTGCCACTACAAATACAAACTCAGCACCGAAAACATCACTATGGATCAGACGGGCGATACCCCAGCTGATATCCTGCTTACGGGCGCTGAGATTGTGATTGAAGTGCCTGTGTCGACTGCTGATCTTGAACTGATCAATCGACTCACCCCTGCATCCACCATCTACACCAACGCAACTACATCGACGAAAACTGTAGAATTCACGATCCCAGCAGGGACTTCGCTCTTGCAGTACGCGAAAAAAGTCAGGGTTGAACCGTTGTCCGGAGATCCATCGCAAACAATCACTGTTTTCAAGGCGATTCCGATTCCAGATTGGGACCAAGTCTACGATCCGAAAAGCCCGCACATCAAGATGGTGCGGTTGATCGGCGTTGTTGACCAATCCAAGCGCAATCGGACTTTCTGCTTGGGCCCGGAAGAAAACCTGCCGGCATAACAACCACACTGGAGCTCGCTCACGCGGGCTCCTTTTAATTTGGAGGTATCCGCTATGTTCAGCAAGTTGATGAAATTTTTTAAAAGGCCGCGTTTTCCGCGTGTCTTCCGTGGTGTGCAATCACCCTCGATTCCGAAGGTGAAGACCGTTTGGATGGGCGGTGCAAACGGTCGCGAAGTCGTTGTTCAATCGCTCACTGTTGAACGCTATCTCGAAATCATCCCGGCGCTCGAACAGATTCCGACGCTTCTCATCAAGCAGTTTGAGTACCGAACCTCCCCTGTTGAATTCCTAGCTGCGGCGATGGATCTTGCCAAGGAAGAATTCATCGAAATCTTGGAGATCGCAAGCGGACTCGAATACAGGTTCATCGTTGAAAATGTGACTCTCGCAGAACTCGTAAGGTTCCTCAAGGCAATGTACGAGGTTAACGAGTTTGATTTCATAGCGGGGGAGATCAAGACACTTCTGGGGGGGATGCTGGAGCGGGCCAAGAGTCTGATCGAAACAGAACCTCCGCAGGATCAGTAACGCGGATGGTCGCCGCATTCTCCGCGCACGGGATCAGTAAACGCGTTCTTTTCAAGGAGTACCTGATGGTCGAGGTTCCCGCAATCATGGCGGAATGGGATCGCCGTGACGCGATGCTGGCCTTCGGCTTCTATGGCGTTCCCGGAGCTGGGCAAGCCAGTGGTGGATCGTCCACGGGTTATGACCCGCTCAAAAATCAAGAGTTCGATGCAGGCGAATTTGAACGGCTCCGCATGTTGACTGGCGGAAGTGCTTAGGGAGGAGTTGTGACATGGCAACAGTTGCTCGTATCCGCGCTGACCTGACACTCTCCACCGGTCAGTTCAAGCGATCTGTCGAAGAAGCTCGCGGAGACATGCAGAACCTCGGGGCGGCGATCCGTAACCGCGCCAACGACTTCACACAGGTCGTGCAGGTTGCCCGCCAACAAGCGGAGGTAACGCGTCGAATCGCCAACGAGGCTAAACAGCAAGCGAACGAACAATCCCAAGCTGCCCGTGATGCACGGCAGCGGTACCAGGACGCAAAGAAAGCAGCGCAAGAACTGGCCGAAGCGGCAAGACACGCCTCCCCGGAGGTCAGAGCGGCAGCGGAAGCCGCCGCAGCCGCCGCGAAGCAAGCCGCAAAAGACCTCAAAGATGAGGCGAACCTTCTACAAGAACGAGCCCGTGCAGCCCGTCAAGAAGCGCGAGAACGCCAACAGATCGCGTCGGAAGCAAAGAAGATCGCGGCTGACGCGAGAAAAGCGGCAAAGGAGCAAACAGAAGCAGCCAAAGCGGCGGCGGATGCAGCGCGCAGGCAAGCGGAGGAACAAGAGAAGGCCGCTAAGAAAGCCGCAGATGCCGCCAAGAAGCAGTCCGATGCGCTGGAAGATACCGCAAGAAAAGCAACGATGGCGGCAGCTGTCATCGCGGTTGGCGTCGTCGCAGCTATCGAGCAATACGCAAGGCTTGAGCAGTCGCTTGCAAACCTGAAATCAGTCACCGGAGCGTCAGTGCAAGATTTGGACGCAGTACGAGCGGCGGCACAGAAGGCGGGCCCTGCGTATGGTGTTCTCTCGACTACTGCCGTGGACGCTGTAACTGAGTTCGTCAAAGCAGGCGTTGACCTAAAACGTCTTGCTGGAGGCGAAGTCAAAGATGCGCTCGCATTGATGGTTGCAGGTGAACTCGAAGTCGGCGAGGCCGCGAACTATGCATCTGCCGCGCTGAACACTTACAAAAAAGAACATCTCGCGCTGAAAACTGTTGCGGACATCGCGGCAGGGGCGGCAAATGCGTCGGCAACCTCCGTCAAGGAGATGACCTTTGCTAACTCAATGCTAGGTCCGGTAGGAGCTCAGGTTGGCCAGACGTTCGAGGATGTGAACACAGTTCTCGCACTGTTCGCGAACAACGGACTTCGCGGTTCCGATGCAGGTACCAGTTTGAAGACGACGATCTTACAACTAGTCAATCCGACGGACGAGCAGAAAAAAGTCACAAAGGATCTAGGTTTGGAGTTCTTCACATCGGCTGGTAAAATGAAAACTTTCGCTGAGATTGCAGATATGTTGCATAACAAGCTCGGTCGCTTCAACGATCAGGCAAAATCGATGATTCTCGCAACATTGGCAGGAACCGACGGTGTTCGTGCTCTGTCAATCCTCGCCAACACCGGCGCATCTGGCATTGAAGAAATGAATCGTGCGATGAAGACTGTCACGGCAGATGAAACGGCCAAGATCAAAATCGATTCTCTCAAGGGTTCTTTCAAACAGATGGGAGCAGAGGCGCAGGTCGCGGCTGCAAACTTCGGTCAGTCGTTTGCACCGGCGGCGAGCGTGACGATGTCCTCGATCACCGCCTTGATTCAAAAGTACAACGATCTCAGCACGGAATCGCGTTCCGCAGTCAACAGTACAGTCGCGATGGGCCTTGGTTTTGGGGGTATCGTAACAACGGTGCTACTCCTGGTTGTCGCATTCAAAAAATTAACTACAGCCTCAAAGGAAGCGAACTTGGCGATTGGTGCTTTAGCACGTAATCCAATATTACTTGCAGCAACTGCTGTGATAGGGGTTCTAGCTTATCTAGGTACAACCTATGCTGAAAATGCAGAAGAGGCAAAGAAGTTCGCGGCAGCGCAAGATGACCTGAACAAGACTTTATCGGAAGCGCGCATCTCAAAGGATTTGACAAACTTCAAGGCCATAGGTGATGAAGCGAAAGCCATCGAGGACCTTATGGCTGAATACGAAGAGTTAAAGCGAAAGAAACAGGCGCTTTCTGAATTTGGTAACGGCCATATGTTGAGCAAGGACGATTTCAAATCACTGAAAGAGTGGGATGAAAGACTCAAAAAAATAGATGAAACACTGAAAAGTCACGGTGTAACAACTGATGATGCCATAGCGAAAGCACATGACATTCGTGCTGCGATGGGTTCAAATGTGCAAATGATGCAACTACTTGTCGAAGAGAACATATCGGACGCTGCCGCCAAACAACAGCAGATCGCTAAAATGGAGCAGCTACGCGACCGTTACCAGCAGTTGTCTTCAGCAACTTCGTTGAGCGCATCTGAGACAGCGGAACTACGCACAGTCACGGAACAGTTGAAACAAACAATGCCGCAACTCATCGTAGTTGAGGACGAGCGTGGTCGAGCGATCATTACTAACAATGAGGCGCTTAACGAGCGAGTCGAAGTTGAGAAAGCGGCCGCAGAGTCTGCTAGGATATCTGCAGTAAAACAGATCAACGAACAGATGGCGGTTGCTCAAGCTTACCTCAATAGCGCGCAGGCCGTGATAGAGGCGTATGACGCACTCACCAAAGCGCGTGCGGCCTTTCTTGCTGACTCGGTCGCTGGTATCGACCCCACGCTGTCTGACGAAAAAAGCGGACGCAGACTGTTTGTAATGGCGGACCAAGCGGCAAAGAGCGCAGAGCAAGCACAAAAAACCATTCCTGGACTGAAAGCTAAACTATCTAAGTACAAGGATGATCTTGCCAGTGTTGATAGTGGTGCCTATGCGAAACTGGGACAAGGACCTGTTGGTGAAGGTAAAGATCCTTACTCTATCCCCGATGACAAGAAACCGAAGGAAAAGGACGCTGATAAAGGGATCAGCGACTCGTATCGGCGGGATCTGGATTACTCGAAGCAATTGTTGGAGACTGGAGAGATCAATCAGGAGCAGTACATCCAGCGCCTCAAAGACATCCGGGAATCATACGCCGATTGGCTGAAACGCAACACGTCGGAGCTGTACTCCATTACAAACGAGATCGAGCATGAGGCATACGGTTACTCCAAAGCGTGGATTGAGGACAAGAAGCAATCGCTGCAAGACGCTGGAGAAAGTAGCTTGTCCATCGCGAAGATGGAAATGGACGGTTGGCAACGGGTGCTTCAACGCACCGGACTGCTGGCGGCTGATCGTGCGGAGGCTCAGAAAGAGTACGATCGATCTGCAAAAGAATACCGCGCCGCCTCGTTCGCGGACTCTGAGAAGTGGATTGGCGACAACGAGAAGAAGATGAGTCGTGCCGGCGCATCGGAACTCGACATCGCCAAAGCGACTTACGATGCATGGGCGCGTGTCAACGCCAAGCGCTCTGAGTACAACCCGGAGGATCAGGTCAAGGCAACGGAACAACTTGCAGAAGCGCAGGTGAAATTGACCGATGTCATCGCGTCGAACCTCAAGAAAGCCCGCGAGCTCGATCGTGATCAGGATATGGCCGCGATCGAGGAACGCGCCAAGGCGATGGAGGAAGCGATCCAATCCAAAATCGAAGCACTGGACAAGGAGGCGCAAGCGCAGAAATATCTCCTCGATCTCGAAAACGAACGCAAGAAACTGGCCGATCTGGAGGAACAAAGAAACAGGGTCGCCTCTGACGTTCGCTTTTCAAAGATCGAAATGGAAAACGGTGTTCTCGTCGATCACCGTGTAGCAGACACCACGCGCCTCGCTGAGATCGACAAGCAGATCTCCGAACAGAAGGCACACATCGCGGACATGGAACGCGACGAGGCGACCCGCCAGAAGCGCGAGCAGTACGAGAAGGATCTGAAAGACACGAAGGAGTCGAACGAGCGCTTGAAGGCGGCGCACAAGGAATACTGGGACAAACTCGTATCTGATGAACAAATCAACGCTGATACGCGCTCTGCGATTCAGAAGAACGGGTTAGATACAACCCTCGCTAACGTCCGGACATATCTCGGTGAGATGCAGGCGGAATACGATGCTGCCAAGGCGAAGATCATGTCCGATGGCGGAATCTTCTCTCTTGGCTCTGGCACAATCAAACCTGCGCCAGTTTTCGGACCCCCTGCTCCTCCAAGTGGTAAAACATCCGTTGCGGACATCAAAGCTCGGATGGCTGCGCGGTCGGATCAATATAAGACGGCAACTCCAGAGGAACAACAACGCCTGCACGACGAAAACGTCAAGGATGGGACGGCGGCCGGGGGCAAGTATGACCCGAAAACAGGCCAATGGATATTCCATTCTGGAGTCGACAGGGTTCCTGGTACGACAGGAGCCGACGTACCAGGAGTGACTTTGCAAGCCGGCGAGCGCGTCTTGTCCGTTTCCCAGAATCGCACCTTCGAAGCGTTCATGACTGCGGTTATGAACCGCGAGAGTGCGATGGACAGGGCTATGCGCGCCGTTGCCACCGTTTCGATGCCCGCAGCGCCTCCACAACGCGCAGGGATCGGAAACGTACAAGTCAATGTAACGATTCCAGTCGCGCAAGAGTTCGATGCTGATCGCGTTGCAGATATTGCGCACGGGGAAGTCAAACGCGTGATGAACCGTTTCATGAACGGTGTTCGAAAATAAACGCAGCCGCTCCGTTGTCGGGGCGGCTTTTCAAATTAGGAGGAGATCTCATGATCAACGCAACCAAATGGCAAGCAACAATGATCGACAACGGCAAGCTGACCGGTGGCTCCGGTGATCCGTCCGATGTAAACGTTTCGGCTGTCGCACCGGACCTCATGAAGCAATTCACGATCAGCAGCTCGTCGGAACCGTCCGTCGCCTTGTACCTCATGAACGGTCAAGAATACTGGCGGCGCGGCGGCGTGGCCTTTAAACCTGCGTGGCCGATCGTAGCTTCTTTGGCCGATGGCACCACGTTGACGATCACGCGTAACAGCGACGCTGTCGGTGATCTGTTCTTCGAGCAGCGATAAGAGAGGAGGCGGCGCGCATGTCAGTCGTCGTAGAAAGCACACCGTTGGACCCCGTACCGCTTGTGGAGATTGATGGGACCTTCACCAGCGATAACGGCGAAACGCAGACATCGTTCTTCGGCGGCAAGGTCTCGTACCGCTCTGGCGGTTACGAACTTGCCATCACCGCCCGCGACACCAAATACATCGACTTGGCGAACGGATTGGAAGATGTGCTGTATGACGCTGACAGCGCCTCCTCTCCGGTCGTCTCGCGGGGTCTGAACGTGCAGGTGGGACAAGTATACCCCCTCGTGGAAAGTTACTGGCAATTGGAAGCAGGGCGGCTCAAGCACTACATGAGCATCAAGTCAGACCTCCGCCCGCCGGATGATTTTTTAGAGGCGCCGCTGTTGGCCACGACCGACATCGTAGAGTTCGACCCGACGCTCCGGTTGCGCGCCGACGGCCGCTTCGTAGTGGGGGAATTCACGGCTTCCGTTCTGGAACTCGTAGATAGAAACGGAACGCCGGTCTTCACCCTTCCGACCATCGAGACATGGGATCAGCGCGGGGCGAAGGTGGGGGGCAAGTATGTTTGCTCTCCCCTCAACGCGGGGCGCTTGCAGATCGCCACAGCGGTCGAGTATTCATGGCTTGCCGATCAGGCGCGCATGTACCCGGTTATCATCGACCCGACAGTCCTCCCGGCCCCGGCGCTAGACTTCATGAGCGGCGCTCGTCAGGAGGTCCGACTGAGCAACGGTTGGTTGGTTGCTATGGTGCGGAACTCCAGTTGGAACCCGTACTTCTTCGTGAGCAAGGACGGCGGCACGACGTGGACGCAACTATGCTACTCGACCATGCAGGTCAGCGTGGCGAGCATCGCATCCTATGGTACGAAGGTGTACTTGCTTACGTGCGGTTCCTCCGACCAGGCATCAGACACGGCGGTTCGGACGTTCTCGTTCGATGCAACGACTGTTCTCAACAACGGATCACTATCGCAGCTCACCCCTCCGTCCACAGCTGAGGCTTATGTATTCGGTACATGTATTCTCGTGACAGACCAGAACGGAAAACTATGGGCGTTCTGGTCGGCGCAATGGGGCGGGTACAGTCAATACAACGTGCGGTACACATCCTCGACAGACGGGGGAATCACATGGGCGGCGCTACAATCACTCACGAACGAAACCACCAACGGAATCAATCATACGAATGTGTCGGCGGTGCTTCGCGGCAACGGGAATCCGGTGGTGCTGATGAACACTGCTACGTCCACGACGTACAAAATCGATGCGATCGTGTGGAATGGGACCACATGGACAACCTACCCCGTTTTCAATGGCGGGACCTATGCGCAGTTCAACCCTGTCGCGACGGTGGATGCCTCGTCAGACGCGATTGATGTGTACTGGTACGGCAAAGATGCCGTAGACTCCGCAGCGTTCAACATCCGGCATTCGCGGTCAACGGACTACTCAACGTTTTCCGCACCGACCAAGATCACCACAGGGAACACCTACAACCAGCTATCGCCTGCGCCGTTCTTGGAATCGAGTGGCAAGCGGCGCGTCTTGTGGTCCGGTCGCTCGTCGGGAACCTACGACCAAATCCGCACCGCCGCCAACGACGGGACAGGGTGGGGAGCACCATCGGACATCACGGCAAACACGACAAGCAGCGCAACGAGGCCGTTTGTGGTCTGGTCGCGCCATAACCTGAACAACGACGATGTTTGCCGCTTCGTGTACGTGGACAACAACACGATCAAAAGCGACCAGATCCTGCCGAACACCGCGCCGTTGGCCCCGTCCAATTTGACACGAGCGAACTATGATGCGACGCAGGCAGCAACGCTGACTGCACTTCATAACGACACGCCGGGTGACTACCCTAGTGCCGTCGAAGCGGAGTTCTACGACGCCTCCAACCCCGCTGTCGCCGTCTGGACATTGGCGAAGACAGGCGTACCAGCTACGTTGACGTTCACGATCTCCATACCCGCGAACAAATTCACGAACGGCAAGACCTATCAAGCGCGAGTTCGAACCTACGACTCGCAAGGGGTCGTCTCGCCGTGGTCGCAACTTCTGAGTTTCAAATGTTCTGCAGCTCCGCAGGTTGCGTTGGTGGCGATCCCGGCCAACACCGTAACGGGCGATACCTACACGTTCAGCGGGACATATTCACAGGCAGGCGGGTCTGCAGAATTGTCCTATCGATTTAAGCTCTATGACTCTACCGGTGCGACCTTGCTGCAGGATAGTCAGGACATCCCGAACTCCGTAGCAACCAACAACACGAAAACTTTTACAGGGCTCCAAAACAACACCGCCTACATGATCGAGTTTACGGCAACCTCACAGGACGGAATCGTTGCTTCAACGGGAAAGATTCCTTTCTCCGTCTCCTATACACCGCCTATGACACCGACAGTGACCGCTGTGAACAACTACTCAAACGCTAGTGTTCTGCTTACTTGGACGGCGGTGTACAAGAACCTCCTGAGCATCGCGCAAGCGAAACCTGTTGCTACAACGGATTTCAGCAGTGGATTGCAGTTGACGATAGACGGCTCAAATTCCGTTTCGTCCGGAGGGTCGTTGAAGATGTTCGCCGCAACATCGATGTCAGCTACGGTTCAAACACTGACGACCGCCCGTATCCCTATTGTCGCCGGTGCAACATACTCATTTAGCGCCTACCTGAAAACGTCGGTGGCCAGTCATAATGTGGCTCCGCGCATTTACTGGTACAACGCCGCAGGAGCGTTAATTGGGACATCGTCGGTTGCTTCGCAAGCAATCGGTTCGTCGTGGACGCGTGTGAGTCTTTCAGCGGCCGCGCTACCCGGTGCGGTTTCGTGCTATGTCCTCTTCGTCCTGAACACTCTGGCCGCAGGTCAATCGATCTGGATCGACCAACTACAGCTCGAAGCAGGTAACGCCCCGACGTTATGGCAGGCTGGTAGCATCCCGATATCCGGTTTCGATGTCTATCGCCGCCCGGTTGGAGCCGCAGATAGCGAGTGGAAGCGAATCGCCCAAGGGGCGATCTCACCATACGTTGACTACACCTGTTCGGCAGGGGATTTCGAATATGGAGTGCGTAGCGTTTCCGCTTCGAACTCGATGTCGGACTACGGCAAAGCGCAGGTGGCGCACACGTTCGCAGGTCAGTGGTTAATCGACGAGCAGAACACTTCGAACTCCACCTGCTTCAAGTACAACCAGAAGGGCGCATCTATATCCGCTGGTCAGCAACGTTCCTACACGGAAACATTTGCACGTTTTCCTCGCGAGCGCTTCGGACCGGCTTGCTACAAAAAAGGTACACTGTCCGCTCTGATGATTCCCGGATCACCAGCGCAGACGAAGGTACAGACGGACAAGCTCGACGCGATGGCCGCCTCAACTAACACGTACCTGCTGAAATTCTCCTCGGGCTACACGTATCGTGTGCGCATCGCTCCACCGCACCTAGACGTAACCTTCGGCGGTATGAAAGTGGACGTCTCATTAGACTGGACGGAGGTGGCAAGTGTATAACGCACCAGCGCCATTCATAACTGCCATGATCGGGCCATCATCGAGGTTGTACGCAAGACTTGATTTGCTCGATTGGAACGAAACACTTATCTCTCGTATCGAATCGGAGATCATCAGTGGTTCCGTCTCCGTGGACAAAGAACGGGATGTTCGGCGACAGTTCAATGTCGAGATCGACAACAGTTCAGGGAATTATACCTGGAGCATCGGTGGGTCCATTTGGATAGACAAGCGAATCAAATTCCACATTGGACTCTGGACCCCTACTGGCATCACGTATGTGCCGCTAGGAGTTTTTTTGATTGAGGAGATGGTTGCAACATCAAAACCCGATGGAACGCGGGTGACTACGATCTCAGGCGGCGACAAGTGGAAATTGCTCGACGGACAGAATCTTGGATGCTTTCTGGACACGACTGTGATCAAAGCGAAGAACGATGCCGGAGTAGCCACACCTGTTGCGGACGCAATAAAATTGATCGCCTCTGCCGCCGGAATCCCCGCCGACCAATGCGTCTTTGAATCGTGCAGTACGGTCGTACCATATGACCTAAACTACACAAGCGGCGAGGCGAGAGGAAAGGCCATACGAGAGCTCGCGGACCTTGCCGTGTATGATTGCTACTTTGATGTAGACGGTAAGCTCCGCTTCAAGCCGAAGGCGGCCGACATCACACAGGTAGCGCCGTGCTGGGTATACGACAAGTCTGATGCAACGCTGTATGCAGGATCAGAAAAGGTGCTCGATACCTCGGGGCTTTACAACCGTGTGCTGGTCATCGGAGGATCTGCGCAGACTGCAACCGTAAGCGCCCTCGCATCGATCGACGACCCGAACAGCCCGATCAGCACCACAAAGGGAGTTCGGCTGTTCCGCTACAACGGCGGGTCGCCAAACCCGTTAATCATCACAACACAGGACGCGCAGAATCGCGCTGACTACGAGCTGCAACAGCACTCGTGCATTGTCGAGAAACACCGTTTTTCGTGCTGGCAGAACTACCTTCATGAAGCGGGCGACGTGATCCGCATTCAGGACGACTGGATAGGCACTGACGATGTGTTCGAGTTGGTGCGGTTTAACATCGATCTCTCAACTAGCGGTCTCATGACCGGTGAGGCGCAGCGGATCAGGAAGGTGGTCTAACATGTCGATTCATAGTAATGACCAGTTCTACGAAGCGCTGGACAAGCGTGTTGAGGAGCTGGTAGAGAAGAAAATCGAAGCGTTGGGCTGCAGAAACGCCGATAACTTCGCAGACGGAAAAGTCGTATCAGTCAGCGGGAAGGTGGCGGCTGTCAGGATCAATTTGGACGCAACTGCCGCAACCATCCCTGTTGCTCCTCATGTCGGCGCGTTGGTAGCCGGTGATGAAGTGATTGTCTTGTGTCGGTCGTTAAGGGACAAGATCGTGATTTCGAAGAAAATTATTTGAAAGGGGGTGAAGGTGATGCAAGCAGGTGTAGACGTAGGGGAGAAGGTCGCGGAACTCAACGCGAAGATGGATATGGTTATAAGTCAGCTTAATACGTTTCAGCACACCAACATGCCACGAGCAGAAACCGAAAGTCGTTTCGAGCGACAAGGTGAACGCACAGGGCGCTTAGAGGCTCGTGTACGAGATCTCGAAGCGGCCCCGCATAAGTGGCTATCACTTGTCGTATCGATGACTGGTGTTGGTATCGCACTCATGGCATTCTTGACAAAACATTAAGGCTCCGCAAACGCGGGGCCTTTTATATTGAGGAGGATCGCTCGATGAAAGAAAAACTCAAATCTCGCAAGTTTTGGACGGCGGTAATTACGGCTACAGTTCTCGTAGCAAATGACGGTCTCGGTATGCATCTCAACGGTGAAACAGTTCTGGCGATTGCCGGGATCGCAATGACCTACATCTTTGGTCAAGCACATGTTGACGCGAAAGGGGTGACGAAGTAATGCAAAAAATTATTTGCATCGATCCGGGTCACGGCGGTCCTGATCCGGGCGCTGTAGGCGCTCACCTGCGCGAGTCGGACATCAACCTGCGTGTATCCCTGCTCCTGCGTGACGCTCTCGTTCGCTCCGGGGTGCGCGTGCTGATGACGCGTGAAACTGATGTGCTACCACTCAAGTCCGGCACCATCGGCGAGGATCTCGCGTACCGCGCGCGCCTCGCAAACACCGCGGGCGCTGACCTGTATGTCTCCTGGCACTACGATTCATCGGGCAACCCGTCCACGGATGGCGTATCGGTGTGGGTCCACCCGTCGCAGAAGGGCAAGCGCACTGAGCAGTGGGCCGTAGCGATCTCTACCAGCATCGCTACGGCCGCCAGCCAGAAGGATCGCGGCGTGAACTTTGGGGACTTCCAAGTCCTGCGCGACACCGCGATGGATGCCGTGCTGATCGAAGGTGGTTTCATCTCCTGCCGGGCAGAGGAGGCGCGCATGGCGGACCGTGCATTCCTACTCCAGCAAGCTGAGGGGGCGGCTGCGGCGCTGTGCGGTATCCTTGGCACCGCCTACGTGCCACCGTCCAGTGGAGCGCCGACCTGCGACAAGCAAGCCGCGGAGGATGTGATCGCACTCTACAGCCAGCTCGCGAAGCGCGCAACGCCTGCTATGGTGGTCGCGGCCAACTTCGCCGCAAACGCCGTCCGGCGCGCCGCTGGCATCCCGATCACAACCGACCTTGGCAAGCCTACCGCAGAAGCGGCAGACCGCATGGAAGCCTTCACGCAAGCCGTGTGGCACATGTCAACTCCGCAAGTTCAGGAGTGCCACCACATCGCCGCTGATGCTCTCCGCGCGCTGTAGCGTCTGCCTGTCCATCAATCTACTGAACCGCCGTCGGCGGGCACGCCAAGCTCAGACATCTGTTCTCTGCGCTCTCTGTCCGCTATAATAGCCTGGATGTGCAAGCCACCATCCAAGAGGTTGCGCTACTTATGCGCCGGACATAATGCCAGCGGAATGGTTCGCACTCTTCCGCAGCCGCAGACGAAATGCGTGTATGCTAAAAATAAGACACAAAAAGACCCTCGACCATATTGGTTGAGGGTCTTTTTGTGTTTAAAGGAAACTATTGATTGGTGTAGAATCATAAGTTTTAAAAATCATTCAAAAATTGGGGGGATTATTGTGAAATGCAAAGTATTGCTTGTTGCCTTAATATGTATTCCAATGTTGGTCGGATGTGAATCTACCTCTTCAAAAAACATCATGGAAACATATGCAGACGATCAGAAGCGTGCGCAGGAGGTCGATTACAGAGAAGCAATGGCGATGTGGAAGGATACGGCCAAAAGAAATGATCTCGACTATATCATGCAAGTCGGAAGAAAGATTTCTAACTCTAACAAAGCTGTCCATCCTGATGCCCGTGAGGTTGAAGAACAAGTTAGAGTAACTGTGACTGATCTAGCAGTTAAAAAAATTATAGATGATCTGGATAAAGGTGAAGTACATTCAGCGGACATCACTCTGTTGTCAGCCAAAACATACGGATACAAAGATGATCCACGATTAGTTGAGTTGAAGGCTAAGATTGATCCGATGCTTAAAGAGTTAGAACTGGTTGACAACCAGAAGCGTGCGCAAGAACAAGCAGAAAAGGACTCCGCTGAAAAAGCCAAAGCAGCAACGGCGACCAACTACACCCAATCACCGGCAGACAAAATGAGGCAATATGAAAAAATAACTGGGACGGTTGGTCTAGCTGTCACCGGAGTGCAATTTGAAGAAAAGATGGACGGCTTTAGTTCAAAGGATGGATCACATCATTTTTTACTTATTTCGGTTAGCACAAAAAATGATGGAAGTGGTACAGCAAGCGTTAACCCTTTGTACTTCACTCTTGTTGCAGATGGAACGGCATATCCTCCGAATGAACAAACATACGGAATGAATGGTTACTTTTCATCGGTGGATCTACCAGCTGGGACTGACCACAAGGGGTGGCTCTGTTTTTTCATTCCAAAATCCTCTCGAAATGTGGACATCGTGTACAACAACCTTATTGGAGATCAGGCAACAAAACACATTAACTTACCATGAGTGGTATATTTGGAGTTAATATAAACAACCTTTAAAACTCATGAAAAAAGAGCCAGCCCGCAGGGGACTGGCTCTTTTTCTATATTCAGTTTTGTATAAGATCCCCCAACCGGGGACATGGCTGTTGTTTTCAGGTCAAGCGTTAACACCGGCACGGGCGAATTTTGCCCCCGCACCCTTTCTAGGTCTGGTCCGCGTCTAAAGGTCATTCATAAAAGTTGCCGTCACGAACAGCCCGGAGGGTGCCCCCACAAGGCTCAACTTTGGTCATCTGATGTTCTGCGCAATCCAAAGTTCGCGGGCGCGCCTCGCTCGCTGGTTCGTGTTGCTATGTGCGTTCACCGGTGACGTGATCACATTGCTGTACATGATATGATTTGTTGAATACAAATATTCGTGAGCAGGTGGACGGACATGAGACATAGAATTCCTTGTAGATTATAACTGTGCAAGGAGGAATAACATGGCTTACAAGGGTTTTCCGCAGGACTTGGATGTCGCTTGGTATCTACGCAAGTCACGAGAGGATTTAGAAGCGGAAGAACGAGCACGTCGCGAGGGAAGAGTCGACATTGACACTTTGTCGAAGCATAGAAAACGACTGCTTGAGATATCCAGGCAGAATTGCTGGACCGTTGTTGACATCTTCGAGGAAGTCGTGTCGGGCGAGTTGATCGATGAGCGCCCCGAAGTCATAAAACTCCTTGAGAACGTTGAGGCTAGGAAGTATGACGGCGTAGTCTGTGTTGAGATCGATCGGCTAGGACGTGGTGACTCTGCCGACCAAGGGATTATTCAAAGGGCATTTCGGGACTCCGAAACACTTATTTTGACTCCGGATAAAGCTTATGACATGAACGACGATCTTGACGAAGAGATGGTTGAGTTCAAATCCTTCTTCGCTCGACGCGAGGGTCGTGGCATTTCGAGAAGGATGCAAAATGGTCGTGTGGACAGCGTCAACGAGGGATATTACATCGGAACATACGAGCCATTCGGATACTATCGAGACCGGAACGTTGGACTCAAATTGCTTATTGACGAAAAGAGTGCTGATATTGTCAGGAAGATTTTTGAATGGTACGCAGAGTCTGGCATCGGAACTTCTACTATCGCGGAGAGACTAAATCATATGGGAATTCCGTGTCCGTCAAATACTTTGAGGATACGGAATAACAAGCCCATCAACCCAAGTCGGGTTTGGCAGGCAAATTCGATTTTGCAGATACTTCGAAACGAAGTGTACGTCGGCAAGATTCAGTGGAGGAAAACAAAAACGATGCGCCGGCGCATGGAGAACGGGCGATACAAGAAGATCAAAAGTATTGATAGACCCAGAGACCAATGGATCGAGAAGAAAGGTTTACATGAACCAATAATCACCAACGAATTGTTCAAACGAACTCAGGAGATTTTAGAGTCAAGATCGAACCGCGAACTCGTTAAGGACCGTCAGTTTAAAAATTCGTTGGCCTCTATCGTTATCTGCAAAAAATGCGGTCAAAAAATGCAACGACGGCCATATGCTAATCAACTCCCGCACCTCAAATGCCCCACGAAAGGATGCATGAGAAGTAGCCAGATTGCCTATGTTGAAGAAAAGGTCATCGAGGCTTTACGAGAATGGTATAACAGTTACAAGGTCCAACACGGGCTTATCGACCAGCAACTAAAAAAAACGAAGAAACGAACATCGTTTGCTACTTCCATTTTGAAGGAGCTGGAAGAGGAGATCGCCGCGACTGTACAGCAAAAGGAAAACCTTCACAAGTTTCTGGAGCGCGGGACCTACGACGATGACACTTACCTCGCGAGGAACAAAGTACTCTCCGAACAACACAAAGATTTGCTTTCCAAAAAAGATGCGATCCTAAAAGAGGTGCAGCAAGAGGCGCAATATGAGACGACACAGCAAAACGTGATCCCTCTTGTGCGCCATGTACTTGATGTGTACAACGAAACGGAAGACCTTAAGGAGAAGAATAAACTCCTCAAGTCGGTCATTCATAAGATAGTTTACTCCAAGCGCGACGATGCAAAAGACCGCGAGTTCGAGATCGACCTATATCCCATTAGTCGATCTACACGGATATAATTGCAAGGGCAATGAAATTACACTTATTGATGTTTTGGGAACCGAATCAGATGAAGTGCTCGATGAAGTTCAACTAAAGCTGGAGAAGTTGAAGATCTACAACCGGCTCAACCTGCTCGACGACCGCGAGCAGGAAGTCATCCGCGGGCGGTTTGGATTGCCCGATGGCGAGGAGAAAACCCAGCGCGAGATTGCGGAAGAACTGGGCATCTCCCGCTCCTACGTCTCACGCATCGAGAAACGCGCCCTCACCAAGTTGCTCCACGAACTTCGTCCCAAACGCGAAGAGTATTAACGAGAGGCAATCGACCCGCGCGGTCGATTGCCTCTTTTTTCGCCTCCAACAGAAGAAAAGTAAATACATTCGATAAATAAGTAGGATTTTCGTTTTATATGTCGAAAGTAAAAATAAAACTTATCTCCGGGGTGGATGAAAATGATCAAATCACTACGACAATTAAAACCGAGTTTGAATGGCAAGAACTTGCTCTGCTTCCCGTTCGCTGGTGGCTATTCCGTCTCGTACCGTCCGTTAAGCCTCGCCTTGAAGTCGAACTGGGGAGTGATCTGCACAGAACCGCCGGGTCACGGCACGAACCGCGACCCGTTGCAGGACGACCTCACCAAGTTGATCGATCTATATGAGGAGCAGTTGGATGATTACTTCCACTCTCCGTTCGCCTTGTTTGGGCACAGCATGGGCGGGATCGTTACCTATGAACTGTTAGGTCGACTGGAGAAGCGTGGGATCTTCCCGGAAGTGGCCTTTATCTCGGGCATGGCACCGCCGCATATCCCGCGTGTGAAGCGCCAACATGAGGATGATGAGAAATTCATCGCGCTGCTCCGCTCCTATGGCGGGTTGCCAGATGAAATCTTGCAGGAGCGCGAATTGCTGGAGTTGTTCCTGCCGGTGTTGCGCAACGACTTCGCTTCCATTGATAACTTCACCTATACAGAAATGACACCATTGCGCACGAAGATTCACTTCCTGAGCGGGGAGCAGGATGTGGTCGCAACGCCAGAGGTGATGGCGGAATGGTCGCGCTATGCACAGCGTTCCGAATTCCATCGCTTTCCAGGCGGGCACATGTTCCCGGTGAAGCATGCGGACGAGATTGCCAAGCTGATCCAACGCGTGCTGACTGACGCCTTTGTGCTCTAACGCCATGCATCCGATTCAACAAGCCGAAGTCTATTGGTTGTTCGTCCCCACGGATTGGAAAGTACGAGATCTCGAAGCACACCTCGATCTGCTAGATGCTGAGGAGCGAGCCGTCTACGAACGCTACCGAGTGGATCGGAAGAAAATAGAGTTTTTGCTCGGCCGTGTCCTGCTCAAACGTTTGCTCGCCGAACGGTTGGGCTGTGAGGTGGCAGAGGTTCGCTTTGTGAAAAATGACTATGGCAAGCTATTCCTGAATCGAGAGGCACAGCCGATTCAGTTCAACCTCACGCACTCCGGTCAGTTGATCGCCTGCGCATTCGCCCCGCTGTTGATCGGGGTGGATGTAGAGGAGGCACAAAAAGACTACCTGTCCGTGATGCCGACGGTGTTTACACCAGACGAGCAGGATTACGTGCGCCAAGCAACAACATCGGAGCTCCAGATCAAAGCCTTCTGCCGCATCTGGACGCGCAAGGAAGCCTATGTCAAAGCGGTTGGCAAAGGCCTGTCGATTTCACCAGACTCGTTTGCGGTCCCGATCTTCGACACCTACGGCGGCAATGCTCCCGATATGGTCGAGGAGACCGGGGTACACCGTTGGGCTTATTACACCTGCCAGCCCCACGACGACTACGTGCTGTCCCTCGCCGTCGCCGCCGATCACGTCGAGGCGGCGGTCGAGGACGCAGAGGTGTATCCTATGCTCCGCGAACTCGACCCATACGAACTCTTGCACTTTGGCAACACGAACGCGAAGGCCAGATGAGCCCACAGGACATTCCTGAAAAAAGAGACCCGCAGCTCCGCGGGTCTCTTTTTTCACCTCTGCAACTGCGCCCAGACCTGCGCTATCACTTCGACGCCCTCGACCAATTGCTCCTCCCCAAGCCTTTGAAAGCCAAAGCAGGCTGCACAGACCTGATGTGGCGTCGCATAATAGCGAGTTGCATCCGGGAACCGCACGCCGGCCGCCAAGCAGGCTTCGCGAAATGTTTGGTACTCCTCTAGAGACCGCCGCCACCTGCCGAAGATATGCAGTCCGGCGTCGCTCTCCACCCAGTCGAACAACGCCCCAAACTCCTCGGTCAGCGCCGTCCATAGGATTTTGTGCTTGCGTGCATACACCCGCTTCATCCGCCGCAGATGCCGCTCGTAGTGACCGTTGTTCATGAACGCGGCCAACGCATGTTGCTGGACCAACGCGGTCGGACGGGGTTCGTACAACTGCCGTGCCTTGCAAAACGGCTCCCGCAACCACGAGGGCAGCACGACATAGCCGATCCGCAAGTCCGCGTACATCGTCTTGGAGAACGTGCCGATGTACACGACTCGATCATGGCGGTCCAGCACTTTCAAGGGTTCGATCGGTCGGCCGCGCCACCGGAACTCACTGTCGTAATCGTCCTCTACGATCACCGCATGCCGTGCGGTCGCCCAGCGCAGGATCTCCTGCCGCCGTTCCAAGGAGAGCACCGTTCCCGTCGGGAACTGGCGCCCTGGTGTGACAAACAACAATCGCGCCTCCCAATCGCGGACGACCAGACCTTGTCCATCGACGGGGCTTGGTACGGGTTGACCGCCCACCGCCGTGATCGCTTCGCGAATCCCGCCATACGCGGGGTCTTCCAACACCACTGAATCTCCGGGATCGATCAGCAGTTGCGCCACCAGTGCGATCGCTTGCATCGAGCCGTTGACGATCACGATGTCCTCCGGTTGCACGACCATCCCACGCGCTTTTCTCAGGTAGCGGGCAATCGCTTCCCGGAGTGGACGGTATCCCTGTGGCTCGTACTTGGTTTCGCCCTCCTCCGCTGACACATCGCGGATCGCCGCGTACATCGCCCGGTTCCACTCGGCAAATGGAAAAGCATCCGCCAACGGCTGGCCGATCGTGTAATCGTAGCGGTACGTCTGGGTCGGAATTCCGTCGTACAAGGGGAGGCCGGTGACGCGCTGCCCCCACTTGGACAGCAGGATCGGGGCGCGTTCGGACGCCTCGCCCTCGGCGCTGTCTCGCTGGAACGACACGTGCGTCCCGCGCCCGACCTCCGCGGAGAGATAGCCCTCTGCCATCAGCATCTCGTACACCTGTGAAACCACTCCGCGCGAAATCTCGTAGCCCGCCGCTAACTCGCGGCTGGCGGGCAACTTCGTCCCGTGTGGCAGGCTCCCCGTCACAATTCCCTCGCGCAAGGCGTGGTAAAGTGCGAGATACTTGTAGCGATACTTTTCCAGATCCAAGTCTCGAAGATGTATATTAAACATCCAAAAAAACCTCCAGTGAGAACTCGTCCAGCCTTGTTCCTTCGGCTCTGAAGTATACCATTTTTTGAACAATTGTTTTTAGAAGTTTGTTTCTGTCTTCGGGGGACAAAGTGTGGTATGTGTTAAGTACATTGATCAGGCGAGGTAATGCCTCTTTTTTGTGATAATCCATTTCAATCATTCTTTCCACGTCCTTTCTACAGGACTCCAACTCTTCTTTTACCTTATTTGCTTTCACTTGTAAATCTGTAGTACGTTCTAAAAACTTCTCAACTGTATAGACACCTTGTTCAAGTAGATCATGGATGTTATCCGATTGCTTTTTCAAGTCTATTTCCTGTTTTTCAAGTGTAACGATTCGCGCGTTTAGGAGTTCTTTCGTGGGTTGAATTTTTACTTGGTTTTGGCCTAACTCCAACTCAAAGCCAGAGAGAAACTTCTGCAACGTTCGAATTAGCCTGTCCTCTACTAAAATAAAATTTGTAGACCTGTTTTTGCATTTGTAATGTGAGCATATTAATCGATCTGCATTATTTTGCTTGTGTATTTGTCGCCTCAAACTGTAGCCGCAAACGCCGCATTTTATGAGACTTGCGAACGGGTTTGATATCGGACTTCCACTTTTAATTGGTGGGATTCTTCGCTTAACGGCATCACCAGCCCGATCGAAGAGTTCTACCGATATTAAAGGCTCGTGGGCATTTTCCTTCCTTATCCATTTGGAACTATCATGGACTTTTTCTACATGATAGCCTCCTAAATCTTTTTTAGAGTACTTACTCTTACCGAATTCTACTTCTCCCAAATACACCCGATTGGCTAGTATCTTCTTGATTGTCGTTTGTTGCCAAACGTCTATTTTGCCACTCGGCGTAGGAACTCCCAAATCAGTGAGCTTATTAGCGATCACCTTTCGGCCCATTCCTTCTACCGCCCAATCAAAGATTATTTTCACAATTCGAGACTCCTCTGGGTGAGGGCGAAGCACCAAATCTTTCCCTTTTATGTAGCCGTATGGTAACTTCCCTACACATTTTCCTTCCGCAGCACTTTGTCTTCGACCTCGTTGCAACCTTCGATTAATCATCTTGAATTCGCGTCTGGCCATAAAAGACTCGAACTCAAACCACTCTTCGTCCAACTCGCTCTCTGGATCGTAAACTTTCCGTGGGGTAACTAGGATCATCTTGTTTGTTTTAAAGGTGTCTTGAATGATTCCTTGGTCGATCATGTTCCCTCGACCAAGTCGGTACTCGTCTATACAAATGACGCCGTCGATTTTCTTGCCGTTGTACTTGCCCTCATTCAGTGCATGCAACATCTTCTGCATCTCTGGACGGTCTACAATCCTCTCGCCGGAAACGACCTCTTCAAACACTCCTATGATACTATGGCCGTGTTGATCGACATAGGCAGCAAGAGCTCGTCTATGTTTTGCCAAGGTATCACCCTCACCCCGAGCCTCTGCAGCTAGGTCTTCGCGTGACTTCCGCAAGTACTCCAAAAGGTTAAGGTGTAATTTCAAACTCATCGTTGAAAACCCCCATTTGTACGTGTATGATGAACATAGAGTATCACAAAACGTGATGTATTGAAAGTGATACAGAATACTTGTAAAATTCATACATACAAAAGGGGGCTTCGTGGTGGATACAAAGATTTTCAATCTCACAGTAGCCAGAAATCTCAGATTTCTAAGGGAAGAGAGAGGGCTAACAGATCGCGAATTAGCAAACAAAATAAATAAAATCGTTAGTAAATCATTGATTGGTAAAATAGAGAACTGCGAGCACAAATTCAAGGTAGCAGAAGAAAATATTCGGCATCTGGCAAATGGACTTTGCGTAGACATTGATGTGCTTTTAGAGAGTAACGAGAAAATAAATTCCGCACTTGCTACATTAGAAAGTAGTCTTACCTCCACTATAGATGACAAATTCGAAATCATGAAAAAGTTAGACGCCCTTGTTTTTCATACAAGCGCACGTTCCCCCCGAGAGTTTGCCCTAAGTTTAGTGCTAAGAGGGAGGCTGGAGTATCATCTGACTAGGTATCAAAGTGCAATATCTTATTTTTTAATGGCGATGAACATCGCGCAGAAAGCAGGGGATCAGGAGACGTTAATCAAAGCCAATCATGACTTGCTTTCCTCTCGGTTAATGCTTGGGCAATACGAAGCTGTTTCTGAATTGGTGTTAAAACAACTCGATGATATGGATATCATTGAAAAGTCAGGAGCATTTTCGTTCTGGAGCAACATTGGGGAAATTGATAAGTGGAAAGCTAAATTTCTATATCTCGTTGCAAGGGTACATTCCCGGCACAGAAATTGGACTGATGCAGAAAAGTGCTTGCAAGAAGCAATTAATATTTTACCGAAAACTTCTGAGAATAAGATTTTAGAAGGGAGTTTCTATCAAGGTTTAGGAGAAGTGTATAGAAACACCAAGGAGAAGTATAACGATTGCATTTCCGTATCGAAAGTGGCAATCAACATAGCGAAAGAGATCAATGATCCACTAAGGGAAATCTATGCTTTGATTACTATTGGTGAGATGTATTACAAAACCGATGATACTGAGCTTTCGTGCGCTACCTTTGAACAGGCAGCAAATCGTGTTGAAATGTTTTCACAACATAATCATGGCGAGAAATTGAGAATTGATTTATGGATTTCCCTATGTAAATCGAACTTGCAACGCACTCTTGGTTGCTTGGACCAACTCAAACAAACACAAATTTCTCCCCGTCAGCTAGGTGAATTTTACAGAGAGGCTGCTTTGCTTGCAAAGAAATTAGGTTCGATCGAGACTGCCTTCGAGCTATATGAAACGGCTTCACAAATATTGCTCGAATAGATGTATAATTGTACTTGAAAAACTTTTTTGGGGGTGTTGGGTATATGAATAAGGTCCTTAAGCTGTCAGTAGCTGTATCCATGTTGGTTGGAATGTTGTTTGGTATCTCGCATAGACAAATAGCAGAATTTGCACCTCCAGTGCTGAATTCGGTTAAAGTCGCGGAGTTCGCGCCGCCAGTTCTTAACGGCTTGGTAAATCCGCGAGAGTTCGCACCACCGGCAGTATAAAGAAACACACGGTAGACATTACCCATTAATAAAAACGTGGACAAAATTACTTTGTCCTTGTTTTTCTGAAAACTATTCAAAACCTTCGCGACTTGTATTAAGATCGAGTTAAACGATCAACAAACAAGTCACGGAGGTTTTTCTTATGTCGGGCAATGAAAGTTTGTTTTCTGTTTTTGATTTAGTAACAGATGAGCGTTTGTGCGAAACTGACAAGATAGCACTTTGTGAAGCATTAAGTAAAGCAGGCATCGTCACTCAGGAATTTGAAAGGAAATGCGGGTAAAGAAAAAACACCGATGGACTTCAATTATCCCCGGTGTTTAGCCTTATTTTTTGGTATCGATTGTATTGTCACTATCTGGTATCGATTCTATGTGAAGGTCTAGAGCACGTACAACCTGTTCGATCCGATTAGCAGGGATATCAGAAACTTTTCCTTCTGCGATTAAATTGCGAATCTCAACAAGAGCTGATCTGCTCTGTTTCAACTCTTCTGCAAGTGTCTTGTCGGGATTTTCAGAGCGGCCCATTAGATAATCCACGGTAACGCCTAAGGTGTTCGCCAAAGCGAGAGTTAGTTTATGACTGGGTCTTCGAGATCCATTCTCATAATTTGCAATAGAACTCTGACTGCTCAAACCTATCTTACGGGCAAGCTCATCTTGAGAGTAACCCTTGGCTATTCTGGCTTTCGTAAGTCTTTCCTCAAAAGGAGTAGACATTTAAAATCACCTCAAAATAAATTATAGCATACGGTAGTCGATTGGACTATCACAAAGTGTGATAAATTGATAGTTGCAAGAATCTCCAGCGCTGTGTTTAAATGAGGATAACAAACATCACAAAACGTGATGGTGGGGATGTGAATAGAGGATGAGTAAGTCTGTAGAAAAGAACAAAAAACTGATCGAGTTGCGTGGGACACGCACTCAGCAGGATGTTGCTGAGTGCTTGGGTATCCGTCAAAACCATTACTCGATGATCGAAACGGGCCAACGCCTCCCTCGTCGAGAATTGGCTTTAAAGATCGCAACTTATTTCCGCTCTACTGTTGACGAAATTTTTTTTGGACAATAACATCACATTTCGTGATGGGGTTGTTCGCTCTCCACTTTAAAAGTAAGGAGGAGGCAAACGAAATGGTCACTTTGACCCACGAAATCGAAGGATCAAGGATAACAGTTCACTCAAGATCTGACGTCCTGAAAATGACCTCGATAGAGCAGAAGGAACACTTCAAAGAACTTCAGAAAAGTTCCGATGGTGCCATAAACCGATTGGCTGAGTTGTTGACTGGCGCGCTGGCAAACAGTTCAAGTGAGCAAAAACTTGGTGCTTGAATTTATAGGAAGGGTGATCTTCATGAAATTCAACGTTAGCAATTTGAAATTCGAACGCAAGCAAGCGGGATTGACGCAGGCCGCACTAGCCGAGGGCATCTGTTCCGTTGGTTTGATCTCCCGGATCGAGAACGGTAACTCTGACGGATCGGGCAAGCCGGGATTAATCGAAGCACTCGCGAAACGGTTGGGTGTAACAGCCGAAGCCCTTCAACAAAAAGAGTCGGCACCGACGAACATCGCGGGCCAGCTCGAAGTGGAAGGGTCTGCGCCGAACGCAACCCCTGAAAATGAAAAACACCCGCTCGATGTTGACGCATCGGCAGGTGCAGGGCGGTTGACTGTTGTTGACGCAACAGAACAGCCAGATCAATCCGTTAAAAAAACACTTACGGAAAATGTACCACAGGATGCGACTATCCGCAAGCGCGACGGGGTATCTATGCCTGAAAGAAAGATTCTCGCAACCTGGCTGGACAACTCGACCTTTCGCATCAGCAAGAAGGTAATCGAGATGTATTCAGCGGATGAGCTTCGCCAAATTCTCCTCTTAATCGAGCAGCGAAGCCGGATGAAGCCTGTTCCTCGACCCGGAGATACCGTGGAAATAAGTGGGATGCACGTGTTCGCTGGCCGCACCGTTGAACGCGACCGGATTTCACGGATTGTCGATAGAGGAGATCCGCAAGCCGCCGAACCGGAGATCACGACGATCGGATTCGTGGAAGTGCCGGTGAGATGCGATGCCGCGGGTTAAGAGAACCGAGCCGGACGTCATCGCACGTTGCAGCATTTGCGGAGTTCGCGAGTATGTTGACCCGCAGGTATTGCGGAATCGGAAGCGATGCGAGGATTGTCAGGTAATGGGGTACACCAAGCGATCGAATCCCTACAGGCCAGAAGGACTACCAATCCTGACGGATCAAAAAGTCCGCCTTTTAGAAAAGTATGCGCGTCATCGTGCAAAGAAGAATTCCGAAAAGGACGTGACCATTAGTGCAACCAACTAAAGATTTCTCTCGTTCGCTCGAAGAAGCATTGAAGTTCGGCGAAGCTCTTAGCTATGCCATCGATCGTCTCGAAGCGCGCGGCCGCCTGGTCGCCGTGACGATCCAACCGACCCCCCCGGTACACGCCGGGATGACGGTCGAGGAACTGACCAAGGTCAATCTGACCTGCGCGTTCTCGATGGCCTCGACGTTGTTCCAGCTCTACCCGATGCTCACCGACCACGACCTGCGCACAGTCGCCTCTATCCTTGGCATAGGTGGTGCGGGGGAGTCAGGGCAGGGAAGTAGTGCCGCCGCAGCCTAGAAGCGACGGCAGGAGGTGTTGACGACGTGCAAGGTTGGCTCAAACTGCACCGGAAAGTGGTCGGGAGTCCGCTGTTTCAAGATCCGTTTGTACTCAAACTCTGGCTCCTGTGCCTGACCAAAGCAACCTTCGTTGAAACGTCTGTTTTGATGGACAAGCAGTTGGTCACGCTCCAACCCGGACAGTTTGTCACCGGCAGGAATTCGCTAGCCGAAGAGTACAACAGAGGGATGAAGCCGAGTCATGCTGTCCCGGCAAAAACGTTGTGGAATTGGATTGTGAAGTTCAAAGAATGGGGAAAGTTGGACATCAACTCTACGAACAAATATTCAATCATATCAGTGGTAAATTGGTCTTTTTACCAAGGGCACGATGGGGATTTGGACAACAACTTTCCAACAGATGGACAACAACTTTCCAACAAACAGACAGCAAGTGGACAGCAAGTGGACAGCAAGTTTCCAACGGATGGACAACAGATGGACACAAACAAGAATGTAAAGAATGAAAAGAATGCAGAGAAGGGAGAGAAGCTAGGAGCCGTATGCTCCGAATCTATCAAACTTCTAAACGAACTGCTAGGAACGTCATACAAGCCCACGTCAAAAGCCACCCAAGAGAAAATCCGGGCTCGCTTGAACGAAGGGTTCACGTCCGACGATATCCTAGCTGTCATCCGCAAAAAGCATGCTGAATGGCACGGTGATTCGAAAATGGCAAACTACCTGCGTCCCGAGACATTGTTCGGGACAAAGTTTGAATCGTATCTCAACCAAGTCAACGCCTCATCAGGCTCCGGTGACGGATCTGGCGGGCGGAGTTTGGAGGAAGAGTTCGATGACTAAAAAAGAATTGGCTCGCCTCGTTGAGCGGATCGCGCAATACTACGAGTTTTTCGAGGCCACGAAGGAGAAGGTCGAGGACTGGCACCCGTTCTTCGTGTCAATCGCTTACGAGACAGCTGACGCTCTCCTGACGGAATATATCAAGTCGGAGAAGCGAGCCCCAGCAATTGCGGACCTACTCCCGAAGAAAACCACGTTAAACACAGCGGTACTCGCCGGAGACAAAGCGATTCGTGATTTTGATCAGTGGCGAGTGGAAGTCTGTCCGCCGGAAGTGGCGCGAGAGAAACACGCCAAGGGACGGGCGTTACTGGAGGCGAGACGAGATGCTGCAAAGCGTAACGACTAACACGAATCTCGAAGCCGAACAAGCGGTGCTTGGCGCGATCATCATCGATGGCGACATAATCAAAGACTGCACCCTCAAGCACGGCCAGTTCGGGCCAGAGGAGCACCGTTACATTTTCAAAGCAATGCGCGAGCTCGACGAACGCGGGGAGCCCGTGGACATCGTTACACTCTCCGAACGATTATCGATCGGAGGAGTCCTCAGACGGATCGGCGGCGTTGAGTATCTCAAGGCACTGACTGAAACGGTCGTCACGACCGGGAACTTCGATCACTGGCAACAGATCGTCGTTGACTACTGGAAGGTCCGCAAATCCAAGGAAGTACTCCGGCAGAGTTCAGTCGAGCTTTCATCGCCTGACGAACTCGTTGAACTCCAACGACGATTGGCGCAAATTGAAGAGTTCGGTCACACAACGGAGTATGACCACAAACAAACGATCCTAAACCTCTACGACCAGTTCGAGACACCGCGAGAGATCGGTGTACATGCGATAACAACGGGCTATTCCGATCTCGACAAGATGGTGTTTGGACTTGAGGGCGGCCAGGTAATCATCATCGCCGCTCGCCCTGCAATGGGAAAGACGGCGTTCATGCTCAACGTCGCCAGAAACACCGCGCGCAAGGGCACCATTCCGCACATCTACTCACTGGAGATGCAGAAGGCAGCTTTACTTAAACGGATGATCGCGGCTGAGGGTCGGATCGCCGGGGGGAAGATGCGGAGTCACCAGTTTTCCGAAGATGACTGGGAACGCTTGATACCTGCCACGGCTGCCATCGCTGAATTGCCGCTCAAAATCTTCGACAAGGCGCACTTGTATTCCGAAGTTGCAGAGATCCGCGCGCAATCCCGCAAGATGATCCGTGACGAACCTGATCGCAAGCACCTGATCATCATCGACTATCTACAACTCTTGCGAGGCACCGGGAAAAGTCGGGTTGAGGAAGTCAGCAACATTACTCGCGACCTCAAACTCATGGCTATAGAACTGAACGTGCCGGTGATCGCGCTGTCACAACTCAATCGCTCCGTTGAAAGCCGCAATGACAAGCGCCCGACGATGGCCGACCTACGAGATTCCGGATCGATTGAGCAGGACGCCGACATGATTTGGTTCCTGTACCGCGACGAATATTACAATCCGGACACCGACGCAAAGCGAATCCTAGAGACAATCATCGCGAAGCAAAGGGAAGGCGAAACCGGCGTTGTGCAATTGGGCTACGTTGGCCAGTGGAGCCTTGTGACCGATATGCCAAAGGACATCAAGACAATCAAGGATGAGCAGAAACAAGCGACGGTTGAGGGCGATTTGAAATCTGGCATTAGAACGGATGAGGAGTGACATGTATGAATAATTTCAGGGATACGATCGGCAACATCCTCGCATTGAACGAACCGATTGCACAAATCTTGCGTGACGCACAGACGGCCGGAAAAGAAAGCTGGAACCTGCCACTTATGCTGATCGATGATTCGCTTGGCCTGTACCTGGGGATCGCTGAGAAAGATTCCGGTAAATCCATGTTTCACGATGGCCGCCCGCGCCTCATCCCGACAACGTTGGTGCAAAACGGCAGGGTCATCAGTTTCACCCGCGTATCGGTCGATGTGATCGGGGATCTTGTTTCCGACTACGAGAAGGGCGGCGAGTGCGGGCACTGCGGAAGTGCGGAGTGCATCCTCGCGCAGGTTCCCGAACGGTTTCGCACAAACGAAGACCCGAACGAGATGCCAAGAGTTTGCTTCACCTGCTGGACGGACGAGCGAATGGACATCGTCGCGGATTGGGGTGAGGACGCAATGGGTCCGTTCCCTGGAATCCCGAAGCACCAGCAGGACGTGTTCAACGAGATCGCGACAGCCGCGGGCATGCACTACGACACCGTGATCCCGCCAACGCACTGGTGTCCTCCGGGGATCGAGATGGTCGCGCCCGAAATGAATCCGACACTCGACGCCAAGGCTCTCGAGAAGCTACTAGGGGAATCATCGTCGCAATCTTCGGTGAATGTCGAGTGTGAAGGTGGCGACGAGACTTGAGAAGACCAAGTTTGGAAACCATCGCCCGTGGGCTTGGGGTCATGCCGCCGAAACCCGGCACTGTCGCGGATTTGAAATCGCGGTTCAGTGACCCTGCGGAAACAACGGCAGCGCCAGCGGTTGGAAAGTACCCCGCCATCGAGATCGGTGACACCGTGAGTTGGAAGCGGCAGAAAAATTTCATGCTGGGCAAAGTGATCTCCATCGTGGAAGAGCTTGAATCATGCCTCGCTCACAAGCCCACAGGCGTCCTCAAGACCCGTTGGAAGTACACGGTCATCAACGGAAAGAGCGGGCCGATTGAATCCTTCATCGGGTCGCGGCGGGCCGTCATCGAGGTCCCGCAATCTAACGGCAGGCCGATCTACTACGTCGTACCACTGTTGTTGTCAATGAATTGGCGGTTCCATGTGAAGGTCATCCGAGGTGGCGGCGTAGACGTTGCGGACTGCCCTGTTACAGGTGAATCGGATGGCGGGAGCTAGAGACATCAAGTCGACGTTGTCACCTGCCGAGCAAGCCCGCCAACGGGTATTGTTGGCAGTCACCACCCGTGGACTCGTCGGGATTCACGATGAAATTGAAGCCACTCTTGGGACGCGCAAGCGACTAGGGGAGCTGACGAAGGAAGAGGCGGACCGGGTGTTCGAGGACATCTGCAAGGGTCGCCAAAGGGAGGCACCGCATGAAATCTCGTAAACTACCGGGGACAACGCAAGCCAACCGTGGCATGGGGCTGGAACGCCTCTTGGACATGACGAACAACGCCTACCGCAATCGCGGACAAGCTGACGTCAATAAGCGCCCCACGCCAGTCAAGATCCAAAAGCGCCTCCCTACGGGTGGAGTGGTCGGATTCTTGGAGAAGGCCAGCACCGTCGACTATGACGGCACCTATCGCCGCCGCTCGCTTCAATTCGAGGCGAAGTCCACGAAGATCGCGACCAGCTTCGCCTTCGACAACCTACACAAGCACCAAGTCGAGCACCTGCGGCGCTCGCTGCGCTACGGGGCCATCGCCTTCCTCATCATCGAGTTCGCCACTCGCCACGAGACCTACTTCGTGCCTGCACCGGTCATCATCACCGCTTGGGACGAGATGGAACGCGGCGGTCGCAAGTCGATCACATACGACCACATCCGTGAAGCTGGCGAGTTGATCAAACCGACCAACGGGGTGCCGCTTGATTACCTTGTCGCTGTCGACAAGTGGATCGAGATCGAGACGCAACTCGCATCGGCATCCGTATAGAAGTCCGAATATTTTCCATTGGGAGGAAACATAGATGAACGCCGAACACCTTCATCTGCAAGAAAGCGAAACCCCTGCAGCCGTTAATTTTTCGGAAGAGGAGCTGTTGAACAAGTTCCTCCGGTACTTCCAGCTCAAAGAGACGGTCAAGGACCTCAACGAGCAAGCTAAAATGACGCTCGAAGAAATCGAAGCCGCCTTCGAAAGCATGCAGCTTGAAGACGACTACGTAAGACAGCTTCCGAACGGGGAGTGGGCAGTGGTCGCGAAAAAAGCAACTGTCAAAGACGTTTTCGACGTTGATGGCTTGTCAAATGAATTGTTGATCGCGAAGGACGAATTGAAAACCCCGTTTGACTACTCGATCCTCACGTCCCAAGGTAAGCTCAAGCCTGACCAAATCAGTAAGCACACACAGACGGAAATCATCGTCAAGTTGACGCTTGCTAAGCGGAAGCGGATGCCGAAGAAGCGCAGTAAGAAAGAGTAATCACCAATAATACACCGTTGGTACACGGTGTATACACGGCGACAGTGTGGAGGTGGTGAGAATGTCTAAAAAAGATGCCACGAGCGCGCCGCAACAGACGGAGCATGAACCAAAAACCGCTCGATTCACGTGCGAGATGCCAGAAGGATTACGGGATGATCTCGACAAGATGGGCGGGGAACTCCGCTACTCCCGCGCCACCCTGATCAACATGGCCTGCGCATCTTTGGTCGCTAACTACGAAGCGAAGGGCTCGTTCATCTTCGTGGATCTGCTCAATCCCGAGCATCGCACGACCAAGAAGGGGGGGCGGTGACCACATGACCATCACAGGGGTATGCACTTGTGGGTGGGCCGGGCCGTTCAAACTACGCATGACTTCCGCCGCGATCCGCACATGTCCGAAGTGCGGCGAGATGGTCGACTGTGACCGGTTGGCGATCATCACCGCTGGTACGGCAGAGGTCGCGGCGGCATTCGACCCGTCGTCGGAACCTAGTCGGACGATGGAGTTCGGCAAGGATGACAAAACAGTGGTCTACGAAAAGGCGGCCGCCAAGCGAAAAAGAGCAACGAGAGGGGCAATCGGATGATGATAGATCTGAAACGCTGCGACGAGATCACTTGCCGGTTCAACGCTGGGCAAGTGACCAAACAAGACCTCGATTATGTCCGAGAAATCTGGGGGGAGATCAAAGTGGTAGCAGTAGCTGTTGTAGCTACGTTTCGCGAGGCCTGCCGTATATTCGCGGAAACATTGAGTCTTTGCCTTTCGGTAGAAATACCGGAACCCGCGGAAGCCTGTCTGCCGCTAATCTGCGACCCGGACCCTGCGCCTCAATGGGGCACCTTCCAACTGTGGGAAGTGTTCCGATACCGACCTCCGACGAATCCGGTACTGATCGATAATAAGGAATTCGCCATCGCAAGCACCGTGTTCGATGAGTGGGTATGCAAGCGTGCGAGGTGATGGACCTTGGCTGGCTACATCGCCAACTCCGAGGATCTTGGTTACGCGCACGATTACACTGGGATTCATTTTCACCGCATCAGATTCAACAAGCGCGTCAGGAAGGATCACGTCTGCCTGATCTGCCAACGCACGATCACGACCGGCAGTCCTTCCGTCCGGCATGCAGGTTTGGAGATGGGGCGGTTCTACAACTATCACGAATGCGTGGCCTGCTACGAGGTTCCGCCAGAAGCAGTGCCGTGCGTGAATGGCTTCACAGGCACTTAGTAAAGTTAGGAAACGAAAACAATGCACGGTCGGAGAGGAGGTGTAGAGGCTGATCAATCAGACAAGAGCCAGAGAAGTCGAAGCGGCCATCCGCAACGCGCTGTGCATGGAAACCACCGAGCAGATGTCGGCACTTTATGACATCGTGCATAACCTCGACGAGCAAGTCCCATACGAGTTGTCAAAACAGATCGAGGTACTTTCAATGGTCCTCTTCTGCATCTCCAAACTCCAAAGGCAGGCTCAGTACGCCTACGGACAAGCTGAGGCGAACCGGAAGCGGGCGTTCGCGCATGCGTTTCGAAGTGCAGAGGGCAGCGCCGCCGTTCGCGAGGCGATCGCCGAGACAGCGACGACAGACTTCCGCTACATCGAATCCGCCTCAGAAGCCGAGTTGATCGAGTGGAAGTCGGCATTCTACGCCATGCAAGAGTTGATCAATGCGAAGAAACAAACTCTTCACGTCCTGAACCGGGAACTTGGGTTTGGGAACGGTGTAGGGCGATAGGAAGGAGGTCGACCGCACCGATGGCGCTGTCACCGCCGATCCCTCAACCGAAACCTAAGCACAACCGTGGCAAGCCAAAGGCGAAGGATCGAGGAGAGATCACACCCGAGGTCGCCGCCGAAGTCAAACGGCGTTCGGGCGGTTGTTGCGAGATGTGCGGCTTAGATCGGCCAACGGACCGAGCCTGGCATCTAGAACTCGCACATCTCGTGGGGAAGGGGCAGTGCGGGCGAGGTGACCAACCTTGGAACGTCGCCCACCTATGCTCCCCATCAACGAACACAGGGACCTGCCACAACTTGATCGATCACAACCGCAAGACCTACCGCGAATGGGTGGAGCAGAAAATTGCCGAACTTCGCGAGTTATACAACCCGGCAGACTGGCCGGGATATGAGGAGGAAGAATCGATGCAAGCGGAAGCAATCGCAAAGCTCAAAGCTGAAATGGAAGCCGATACTCAAAATTCCTACGTGCAAGTGATCGGTGAGTTCCTGATCGGTCACATCGGTCAGCACCCGGAAGTAGCCGAGAAGATCCTCGATAACAAGAAATCGATCGGTAAGAGCCTGTCGGCGATGGAGGCTGCAGCTAAAAAGAAGAAGCAACCGAACGGTACGGCAATGCTCACGCCCGCTGAGGGATACGGAGTCGTTCTGAATTACTTCGGCATTAAAGGTGTACCGAACGTTGTAGTGGCTCCGGTGGTTCCTGTTGAACCTGTGACATCGCCCCCTCCTTCGGCACCAGCTGCAAGCGAGTCGTCGACTGCAGTCGACTTCGACGTCTCGTTCGACGACTTCTAAGGGAGGGTTTGCGGGCATGGGGAAATCTGAAAACCAAGTTATCGCTGATGTGCGGGTGCATTTTTCTGAATCGATAAGTCAGGCATTTTGTGAATATGTCGAGAATGTCGCCCTGATCTACAGCCGATACATTTTCACTTGGCGTAAGGGTAAAAAGCAATTCGGATACTGCACCCATTGCAAGCACGAGTATGAAACGGATGGCTTACTCCGTGACGGAAAGTTTGCAACATGTGGTTGGTGCGGTTCTGAATGTGTTCTGAAAGCAAGCGGACGTAGCCGCAAGCATCTGATCGATGAGGCTTACATCGTGTGGTATGAGCGGTCGGTTGTGAACCCGAAAGCGATTACCGCACGAGGGGTACACGTCACCCGTGACTACCGTGAGAATTTTCGAGGAGTCAGTACGCAGTTTAGAACGAAGGCTTTGTACCTTTTCGAACCTGGAAAAGGCGGAACAATGATTGATCATGCGAACTACATTAGCGAGGGTAAGTGGTTCGTCAACGAAACTATTCACTCCTTTACCCAATCGTTCGCGTGGTCTGATATAGCAGGAGTAAAAAGGTTTTGTCCGGTTGAACCCATCGTCGCAGCAGTTGAAGGTACGCCGTTCCAATTCTCCACTTGGGAGAGTTGGGTGGGTTGGGGAATTGGCGACATGGTAAAATTTTTCGATTTGTTTGCAAAATATCCATGTATCGAATATTTATGCAAACTAGGCTTTCGGGAGGTCGTCGAGGCAAAGTTGTACGGTTTAACTACTTACAGCGCTGTCAATTGGCGCGGTGGTAGCCTTCCGGAAGTCTTGAGATTAACAAAACAAGATTTGAACCAATTACGGGAGTCGAAACTTGTAGTCGATCCTTGGGTGCTGTTCCTTTGTCAGCAATCCAAAAAAGAGGGTTGGAATTTTTCGACTGAGGAACTTAAAAAACTCTCGATCGAAATCTCAAACACCAGATCCTCTGACTTAAAGAAAGTGCTAAAACGAACAACGCTCCGAAAAATGACGGCGTATCTTGTAAAACAGCAAAGAAATCCCGAAGTCTATAAACACTATCGCACCAAAGGGGAAGTGCTACAAATTTGGGGCGATTACATCGATGACTGCGTGAAGTTGAATTTTGATCTTACTCACGAAAGAGTGCTTTTCCCGGTAAATCTCTATCAAGCACACCAAAACACGATCCAACAAGTCGAAGTGAAAGAAAACGAATTGCTTCGTGCAAAAATCGAGTCCCGCCGAAAGGCATTGTCAAAGTTCCAATTCGAGGCGTTTGGCTTCATCATACGCCCTACAAAAGACCAAAAGGAACTGATCGAAGAAGGGAAGGCGCTTCACCATTGCGTAGGTGGCTATGCTGACAAATACGCAAAAGGTGAATCTGACATTTTCGTCATTCGAAAAGTAGAAAAGCCCGACGAACCGTTTTTCACGATGGAAATCAAAAATGGAACCATCACACAGTGCTACGGCCTAAAACACTGTCGGCCGCCTCACGATGTAGAGGCTTTTATCAAAGCTTTCACCCGTGAGAAATTAGCTAAAAGGAAGAGCGGAGCGAAGCTCGCTGAACAAAGAATGGAGGTTGCAGTATGAGTGCTGAACTGACCGTCACAAGAACCCCGGAGGCAATCGCTTCCGAGATCAATGGTATCAAAAACGTCGCGAAAGCCGTTTTCTTGGCAAGTAGCGTCGAGATCGGACGCTGCCTCGTTGAAGCGAAGAGCCAACTGGCACACGGTGAGTGGGGCAAATGGTTGGAGAAATCGGTGGATTATTCGCAATCGACCGCAAACAACCTCATGAAACTCTACAACGAGTACGGCGACAGCGCCAAAATCCAAGAATCCCAAGCGTTTGGGAATTTGAGCTACACCAAAGCGATGACACTCCTTGGTGTCCCCGCTGAGGATCGCGAACAGTTCGTTGCGGACCACGACGTCGAAGGCATGTCTAGTCGAGAATTGCAGAAAGCCGTCTCAGATCTGAAAGAAGCGGAGGAACGCGTCAAGGCCGCTGAGGAGACCGCCGAACGCGAGCGCGAGGCACGTTCTAAAGTGGAGGCGGAAGCTGAAAAAGAACGCCAAGCACGTGAAGCGTTAGAACGGAAGCATCAGCAAGAACGTGATGCCCGCAAGCAACTGGAGGAGCAAAGCCAGGAGCGGGCTACCGAAGTCGAGCAGTTGAAAGAACAGCTTTCAGCGGCCGTAGATTCTGGCGATACGGAAGCAGTCCAGCAACTCGAAACGGCATTGGGCGAGAAGGAAACCAAGTTGACGGAATTTGCCGAGCAGTTGGACGCTTCTAAGGCCGAGATCAAGCGCCTTGAGAAGGAGTTGAAGAAAAAGCCGATCGAGACCACGGTGGTCGAAGTGGAAAAAATCCCATCCGTTGTTGAGACCGAACTTGCGGAGCTGCGCGCTAAAGTTGCGAAGCACAGCGAGGACGAGACCATCATTAAGTTCAAAGTGTGTTTCAACGGGGTTACGGATAAATTCAAGGACCTCCTGAGCGCACTCAATGCGGTCCCCGAAGCCGAGCGCGCGAACTTAAAACGTAAAATTTTCGGGATGATCGGCAAGATGAATGAGGCGCTTAAATAGCGATGTGGTTCTTCTTTTTCAAAGATGATTCAGGAAAAGAACATGCTTTAGGCCGACTGATAAATGCCCTGAGAAAAAGAGAGAGTGAGTTGCAGGCAAACGTTCAGCCTACAACCTGGGACGTTCGTATCGCAAACGAACTCGCTCGTCGCGTCGATTGGTCCTGCGAACCAAAGAAGGAGATAAAGAGGGACGGCACATACCGCAAACATTCGCGACAATGCGGCATCGTGAAATTCCACGGAAGACGCTTCAAAGTAGTTGGCTATTACTTATACATGAGAATGCGAGATCACGATTGGTATCAAGTGCTACTTCGATTCGAGGATGGTATCTTTCAAACCTGTTCCGTGAACTTGTATCACCGGAGAGACGTTGACCGAGAGTCTAACGTGGCGTTCTACGGTGCCTACTACAGTGATGTGATTGAATCGCGGTACCACTTCATCCATGAGGATGTAAGGCGGGAATACAGACGTTTGCCCACGATCAACTAGGCTGGCGACTATTTTAGGAGGGATGCACACATGTTGATCGCCATCTACCTCGCGGCCATCGTCGCCGCCAACCTGAGCGTTACGTACTTCGGTGCTACCTCGACCATCGTGAACGCCTTCCTGTTCATCGGGCTGGACATCACCACACGGGACAAGCTGCACGAGAAGTGGAGAGGCAAAGGACTCTGGTGGAAGATGGCCGCTCTGATTGCCATCGGCTCCGCTCTGAGCTTCATCCTGAACCGAGACGCTGGACCTGTTGCCCTTGCATCGCTCACTGCCATTGCTGCCTCTGGTGCGGTGGACACAGCGATGTATCACCTGCTCCGCAAGAAGGACACACAGACCCGCGTGAATGGCTCCAACATCGTCAGCGCGGCGGTGGACTCGATCCTGTTCCCGACCATCGCCTTTGGAGCTCTGATGCCGGGCGTAGTGCTGGGGCAGTTCATGTCCAAGGTAGTCGGCGGGTACGTCTGGTCGCTGGTGCTGAAAAAACTTAACTAGATCACCCGCCACCGATCGGTTAGGAGGATACCCATGAAAGCCGAGCAGATCGTCGAAGCGCTTCGAAACCGCCACAAGCCCCAAAGCACTATGTCAGCGGAGTGGGCGGTCTTGTCCGAACTCCGCGTCTCGACTGGGATCAACATTAAGAAATTGAAGCAGAATCTTCAACAACGAATCGACGTGTGGGCGATCAACTGTTTCCCGTCCAAGGGATTCCACCGTATCGCCTACGAGATCAAGGTGAGCCGGGCCGACTTCCTGCACGAGATCAAGCACCCGGAGAAGCGGCAGCGGGCGTTGGAATTGTCTCACCAGTTCTACTTCGTGGTGCCGAAGGGCCTCGTTAAGCCTGAAGAGATACCCGAGGAATGCGGCCTGATGTATGTCGACGACAAGCTGCGGACGCGGATCGTGAAAGAAGCTCCGATCCGTGAGAACACCGCACCGCCTGACTGGGGATTCCTCGCCTCAGTAGCACGGATGGGGAACGAGGCTGAAGTGCAGAAACTCCGAGCTGAGAAGCGGGATCTCAACGAATATCAACTCAAGCTGCAAGAAAAAATCGATGAATTGCATCGCGAGATCTTCGATCTGCGTCGCCAGTTGCAAGCATAAGCCCCCAAGCGGGCAGAGGAGGGAAACCATGACTCAAACAGCAAACCAAGCCACCTATCCCATCGAATTGAAATGGGTGAACGGCATCGAGTGGGGCGAGATTGAACACCCGGATTATGGTCGGAGTTACATGACCTACTGGGACGGAGGGCCTTGCTACGACACCTACAGCGCCCCGTTGCTCCATGAAGATGGTAGCGTAACCGTTCTGCGATATTGTCACGACGAAGGAAATTGGGTCGATGAAATCAGCATGGAAGATTACGTCGAAGGCACCACCTACAAATTCGAATAGGAGGGAAACCATGAAGAACAAACTGAACCTCGCCGCCGTGATCGCACTGGTGGCGATGATGGTGGCAGTCGGGTGTGGTGCGCAGGCCAGCGCGGAGCAGAAGACGGTCTCGCGTTTCGTGTATGACGATGGGAGCGCCGCCTCCCTGAGAGTCGTCACAGACTCTTGGAGCGGCTGCAAGTACGCCCAGTCTACGATGACCAACAGCAGTAGCCTGTCGCCGCTCTACGGCACCGACAGCAAGCCGTTGGGGTGCGGGGAGGTGGCGAAATGATCCACGTACTCAAGCTCGTGCAACCGTACTTCGATGCGGTTGCCAGCGGACGGAAGACGGTGGAGTTGCGGAAGGATGACCGGGACTATCAAGTGGGCGACACGCTGGTCCTTCGAGAGTACGACCCGACGACAAATTCCTTCAGCGGCCAAGAGCTGGAACGGCACGTAACACACATCCTGTGCGGTGAGGGGTGGGGTGTGATGCACGGGTATTGCGCGCTGTCGATACGAGAAATTGGGGCATAGCCCAGAGGAGGGACAACATGTCCACTAAAGAGAAAATCTTCAAAAACTTCGGGCCTGACGTGCTCTGCGCTGTTGCTGATTGGCAGCAGCGCGGGTACGCGGTCTCGCACCCGCAATCCCGTCTCATCATCACCGCCGAGAAAACCGAACTTGTCGTCGAGAGCTGGCCCGGCACCACCGTCTGCGAACTTCGCCAACCGGTCGCAATCCGTCGCGAGGTATCCGCCCTACTGTTCGGCGAGTACGAGTCCGGCGCATCGGTCAAGACGGTAACGGCCATCAACGACCTGCTTGCGGAGGCGGAACGGCACCATCGGAAGTTGCCGGAGGAGATCCGCAAGACCTTCTCCCGTGAGTGGCGCGCGCTGATCGATCTCTTAGAAGGCGCGGGGTATGCGACACGGTGGATTTCCATTCCCGACGCGCCGCTTATCGCAGGTACGATTCGATTCGATAAAGAGCACACTTGCATCACGGCAGGCTGCTACCGTGGCGCTTGGCGAATCGGCATTGTCGGCGACTACCCGACCCTCCTGTATCGCCACCTCAGCACCGACCATGACAGCGAGGCGATCGCGGCAATCCGGAAGTGGATGGCCGAAGTGTCTGGACAGAAGGAGGGGGTGGCGTGAACCTGAACCCAGCAGATTGTTTTGGTGCCGGGCTTCTCGTCGGGTGGATATCGATCATCATATGCATGAAAGCGGCGACCCGATCTAAATCGAGGGGAGGTGTTGAGCGTGGCAAGGATGGGAGTTGAGCGAAACGAGGTCAAGATTTGCCCGATCACCGCGCGCCCCGTCGTCACCACACCGAAACCGCCTGACCTATACGGCCGGGTCGGTATCCAAGTGTCAGACGAAGTTGTGCTGTCGCGTGACTCACAGCCGCTGATCGATGCGTATGCAACGGCGATGGGGCGGGTTGAGTGGATCGGCAAGGACCTGCGGTGGATTGAGGTCAACGCGGGAATGCGGTTGACCTTCCATATCATCGAGTTCGACGACCCGGACAAGGACCCAGCAACGAAACTCCGGCGCAAGCTAGAAGGAGAGTCACGCGTCACGCTGCTCGCCTACGGCATGGACAAGCTGAGTGAGTTTTGCAGGGAGGCGCGAATTGCCTATTCGGGCACGAAGGCAGAAATGACGAACCGCTTGCTCGAATGGCGAGCGGGCGGGAAAGAGGCTTAGGAGGTGCGTGGCACATGTCGGTCGATTCGCAATACGAGGAGATAAAACGTCAGGTAGTCGCGGTGCTCACGGAGTACCCGAAGTTAAACGCGTACATCGCCGCGCAAGAGAGTATGGCAACAGGAGAGATCGTGAGAGCACCGGCGCATCTGTTCGGGTCGCACATCGAACACCTCGCTACCGTGGGGCGGGTCTACACGATCGGGATGGCCGAACGTAACGGCAGGCTGCAACACTCCAGCCGAGTGACGAAGACCGGCACACAAATCAAACGCTCGCCTCGCCGTCCTAGTGGCGTGACGAAATCTCAAGCCGAAAATTACTTCGCCGCTCAAAAGGCGGACGACAAAGAAGACCAAGATGCCCTGAACGAGATTGTCGAAATCTTCATCGGATTGGAGCCTCGCGGTAAGGATGGGGTCCTCGACCCGTTGACCGGTCGCACAGTCGTAACCAAAGAGCGAGCGATGTTAATGGCGACTGAGGAGGCCGCACGTCTGCGGTCGTTGAAAACAGGGATCGAGGATGCGTTAGAAAGGCTGAAGACGTATGCTCCGAGGTTGGTACTTCTGTTGCAGCTTCGATATTTCGTTGGGAAGACGACCGAGGAAGTGGCTGCAGAACTCGAAGTATCCCGCCGCCAGCAGGACATTCTCCACCGGAAGGCGATCACCGAAATGGGGCGTTTGTTGGGGATCGCATATTAAATAGAAGGAAGTGCGCGGAAGTTGCGCTAAAGTTGCGCAGGAATTTCGCCAATTTCTGAAAACACCGTGATATTATGTTAACGTGAACCACCTGTTTGGCACCCAGTGTCAGCGGGTGGTCTTTTGCGGGCACGACCCCTGCAGGCTACCAATCCTTGTCGCCGTAGCTCAGAAGGATAGAGCGCCCGCCTCCTAAGCGGAAGGTCGCAGGTTCGAAGCCTGTCGGCGACGCCACAAACCCAGACGAAAGGATGGATACCATGACTTGGACCTAGATGAAGCTCGCGGGAGTAGTTGAGCCTGCGCCCGTGAGCGACCTGCAAGAACACAAACGATGCATAGCCACTTCACAGGCATAGGTGTTTACCCGCCGCGCTTAACAGGACGCGGCGGTTCCTACGGGCC
>NZ_QGGL01000023.1 GCF_003148565.1 Tumebacillus permanentifrigoris | reverse complement strand
CGCGAAGCCCCCCTCAAGATAAGACTTCCCACACGGTCAACGTGGTAAGACCCCCAGTAGAAGACTGGGTTGATAGGCTGGGTGTGTACGTGCCGTGAGGCATTTAGCTGACCAGTACTAATAGGTCGAGGGCTTATCCTACGCAATACAACGTCTTGAACTCACAAAGTTGCTCTACCCAGTTGTCACAGTCTCGTGATGATGGCGGAAAGGTCACACCTGTTCCCATCTCGAACACAGAAGTTAAGCTTTCCAGCGCCGATGGTACTTGGACCGCAGGGTCCTGGGAGAGTAGGACGTCGCGAGGCAACCGATCAAAAAGTCTCTTTCGGAGACGGAAGAGACTTTGCAGTCGGATGAAAGCAGCAGTACACTCGAACAAAGTGCTCTCGACAAAAGTTTTAAGAAATTGCACTTGCATCGAACTAGAGGTTATGGTATCATAGGTTTTGTTCCCCACGCGGAAGTGGCTCAGGGGTAGAGCATCGCCTTGCCAAGGCGAGGGTCGTGGGTTCGAATCCCATCTTCCGCTCCATCAGTAACTTCTTCTTCGGGCCTATAGCTCAGTTGGTTAGAGCGGCCGGCTCATAACCGGTTGGTCCCAGGTTCGAGTCCTGGTGGGCCCACCATCAACAAGCACGTTCTCTTATCATCGGAACATAGCGCAGCTTGGTAGCGCGCTCGCCTTGGGAGCGAGAGGTCCAGAGTTCGAATCTCTGTGTTCCGACCATCGTAGTACAACATGCGCGGTCAGGCTGACAAGCCTGACCGCGTTTTGCTATACACTGGGGGGAATGTCATTGCGCCGTCTGGTTGCTATCCTCGTCTCCATCTCCATCGTCGGGATGTCGCAAGGCTTGATCATCCCACTGCTCGCTCTGCTCTTGGAGCGGCGAGGTGTCAGTCCGCTGGTCAACGGTCTCGGCACGACAGCTCTCTACTTCGGCTTTGTCGTCGCTTCACCGCTGATCGAACCGCTCGTCCGCCGCTTCGGCGCGCGACGCACCGTCCTCACCAGCATCCTCGCAACCACTGCACTCACGCTCGCCTTCCCGCTCTGGGATGACGTTGCGGTCTGGCTGGTGTTGCGCTTGTTGCTCGGCCTCGCCCTGACTGGGATGTATGTCGCGACCGAGATCTGGCTGAACACGATCCTCACCGCTGAGAACCGCGGTCGGACGTTTGCTTTCTACGGCTTGATGATCGGCATCGGATTGATGCTCGGTCCACAGGGGATCAACTTGCTCCAGTTCTCCATCTACGCCCCGTTCCTGATCTGTGCGGCGACCTATGTGATCCCGCTCGTCCTCATCTACCGGCTCTCTGATGACGAGGAGCGGCTGGAGGCGCACGCGCAAGACGCGGATCGCGGTCTGAAGCGTTTTTGGCGGATCTTCTGGGTGGCGCCCTTTGCGATGGGTGCAGCGTTCGTGTACGGATACCTCGACGGGGCGCTGATCGGTGATTTCGCGATCTACGGCTCACGAGTCGGACTGAGCAACGAGCAGATCTCGTGGGCCTTGACGCTGTTCATGCTCGGCAGCATCGCGTTTCAGTTCCCGCTCGGGTGGTTGTCTGACCGTCGCGGGAGAACGCAGGCGTTGATGCTCGCCACACTGATCGGCTTGCTGGCTTTCCTGCTCGTCCCACTCGCGACAGAGACCGCGATCTGGGTCATGTACCTCCTGCTGTTTCTCGCAGGGGGCGCACTCGGCTCGTTCTACTCCCTGGGGCTCGCCTGCCTCGGGGATGTGTTCGCACGCGCAGACGTCCCCAGCGCCAATGTGCTCTACACCATGCTCTACGGTGTCGGCTCACTGCTGGGCCCAGCGTTGACCGGGTCGTTGATCACCGCGTTTGGACAAGACTTTTTCGCTTGGTCGATCGCGGGGATGCTCGTTGGCTACATTGTGTTCGGCCTGCTCACAACACGTAAACAACCACTGGAAATCGGCCGAAACGTGTGAATATTTGTTCAAAAAAAAGGACAAGTCTGTGATTGTGTGGTATTATACCAGAGTGTAGGTAATAACATGCAGTTTCAAGTAAAAAACAATTAACAAACATACCCGGACTCTTCACATCCAGAAGAGCCGAAGCAATCTAGGGAGGTTATTAAACATGAAAAAGCTGATCGCAGGCGCGGTAGTAGGCGCTGCTATCGTTGGTGGCGTGTGGTTCTTTGCCGGCACGGAAAAAGCGGTTGCAGTCGTAGGTAATGACAAGATCACGGCGAAGGATTTCCATGCTCGACTGGAAAAATCCCAAGGCAAGGACATCTTGAAAAAGATGATCGACGACAAGGTCGTTCTCGACCAAGCGAAGCAACAAAAACTGGAAGTCACCGACAAGGAAGTTGACGCAGAACTCGAAAACTTCATCAAGGAACGTTTCCAAGGTGACAAAACCAAGTACGAAGAAGCGCTCAAGCAATACAACATGACCGCTGACGACATCAAATCGGACATCCGCATCTCCCTGACCGCGAAAAAAATCGCGACCAAGGACGTCACGATCACGGACGCGGAAGTCAAGGATTACTACGACAAAAACAAGGAATCCCTTGGCACTGCGGAACAGATCCACGCGCGCCACATCCTCGTGAAGGATGAAGCAAAAGCGAAGGAACTGTTCGACAAGCTCAAAGCGAACCCGGCCGATTTCGAGAAGCTCGCGAAGGAAAACTCCGAAGACCCGGGCTCCAAGGACAAAGGCGGCGATCTCGGCACCTTTGGCAAGGGCGCAATGGTTCCGGAATTTGAAACCGCTGCATTCGCTGCGAAAAAAGACGACATCGTCGGACCGGTCAAATCCGAGTTCGGCTACCATATCATCCAAGTCATCGAGCACCAAGAAGCGAAGATCCCGTCCCTCGAGGACTCCAAGCAAAAAATCACCGACACGCTCAAGGAACAAAAAGCAACTCCGTATGCGGACCTGATGAAGGAACTGTACACCAAGGAGAAGATCACGATCAATCCGGCCGCGTACAAGGACATCCTCAACCCGCCGGCTACTGAAGCTCCGGCTAGCACCGAAACACCGGCCCAAACTCCGGCGAAGTAATCGACAGCCAAAAAAAGACTCGGGATCATCCCGGGTCTTTTTTTGCTACACGAGGTACACTACCACTACCTAGTAGCAAGCAACAGGGAAGGGAGCTCCCCGGATGGACAACATCACACACGCGTTGCATGGACTCGCGCTGTACGCACTGGCGATGACCAATCCGTCGCTGGCCCAAGACCCGACCGCTCAGAGTGCTGTGATCTGGGCGACGGCGTTGGGGTCGCAGGCGCCGGACTTTGACTTTGTGATCCGACTTGTCGGGGGTGAGGTGCCGTATCTGCGCCATCACCGTGGCATCACGCACTCGATCCCCGCTTGGTTGGCGTGGCCGACGCTATTTGCCATCCTGCTCAGTCTCTTTTTCCCCGGACATTTCTGGCTGATCTGGGTCTGGAGTTTGCTCGGGGTGCTCGTCCACGTCGGCATGGACTTGCTGACCACCTATGGAACGGTGGCGTTTTGGCCGTTCTCCGGCAAGCGTGTCGGCTGGGACATCCTGATGATCGTCGACATCGTGCTCTGGGCGTTCGGTGCGCTCGGCATCTACCTCTGGTCGGACGGATACACGCCGCGTGAAGTGCTGCTGTACGCACTCGCGCCCTCCCTGCTCTACATCGCGTTGCGGGCGTTGATTCAGCTCGTGCTCCGCAAGCGCGTCCGACAGTCATTCCCTGGGCAGCGCATCCACCGCTTGAGCGTCATCCCGTCCTTTGGACTGAACGCTTGGAACATGGTCGTCGATGCGGAGCAGGGGTTTCATGTCGGCAAAATGTATCTACGCAAGGGGATTGCTGTCGAAAAAACGTTCGACAAAAAACATCATTTCGACATCGATCCGCGCTGGTTGCAAAACGCGGAGCAGCAATCGGAAATCTACCGCGTCTTCACTTGGTTTGCGCGCCACCTGCAGATCGAAGCACATCCGTTGGAGGACGGCGGCGTGCGATTGGACCTCGCGGACCTCGCCTACCGCATGCGCGACCGGATGGCATTTACCGCGCATGTGGTGTTGGATGCAGAGGGCAACGTCGTCGAGGACTGCCTCGGGGACAAGCGCATGAAGAAACGGAAATTGAAGCAGACATAGAAAAAACCCACAATCGTCTATGCAGACGTTGTGGGTTCTTTCTGTTCAAGACCGGCTGATTCTAGCTTGGCTTGTCCAGCATTATGGATCGCTTCCAAGAACTCGTGGAGAGCCTTGATGATACCGCGCTCGTTGTTTCTCGCATCGTAGAGTTGCTTGGCAAACAACACGTAAGGAATGGACTCTTCTTGAATCAGGAACGCCTGGGTATCAGGTGCGAATCGCGACAGGATCAAGTCTGCCTCAGAATAGAGGTCTTGGTCACCCAGGTACGTCTCATCGAGGTGATGAATCGGCACCTGCAACGCATTGGCAAGCTTGCGGACAACGGCCATCGAAGGCTTGTTGCGCGTTCCTCGCTCCAACGAAGAGATGTGAGAGATCGACAGTTCGGCGCGTTGCGACAATTCATTCAGGGTCCATTTCTTCTGCAGACGCATCTCGCGCAGTTTCTTCCCTAACTTTGAGGTTTGTTCCATCTTCATTCCCCCCTCCCGTACAAATGTACGTTCTAGTCCCAGTATAACATGGATGATGGAATTTTGTGAACAAAATTAAACCTAAGACGCTCACTTTAATCAATTAATTTTATGTCAAACACTGGAACGATACAACAGAAAATGCGACAAATTTCGTTAACAAATTAGAACCTGTACTTTTGTACAGTTGACCGACATAAACTCGGAACCTTATCCTAATCTTATTTTAGAGGGTCACGAATCTAGGTTCATTCGTAATTTACCACCCGATTACAAGACAGGAAAATAGGTCTAAAGCGGTAAAGGCGAGTGACTTATGGGTCTTTTTCACTATTTTGAGTGGATACCCATTGTACGAAAATAGCAGGTATAGTACAGTGTAAATGGGATTACATCAACTAACTGTGGTTCCGCTGGCAGAGTTAGTTTACAGCCACGGCGAAAAAAAGAGAATCACCCGTCAGACGGGGATTCTCCGTGATACATGATTAGAGGAGCCGTTCGTGCAAGCGGCGCAAGGTCTGGGTCGCCGTGCGCATCAGCTCCCAATCAGCCGTCTCTTCTGCAAGTTCTGTCTGCAGGAGCGCGGCTTGGAGCGGATCGCCCGCACCGAGCAGGATGGCACAGGCCTCCTGCATCGCCTGCACATACCCGGCGCGATTGCCTGTCTGTTGCTCACAGCGAGCCAGCATGCGGTACGCCAGTGCGCGCTGTTGTGCAAGCAACTCTTCGCGGGTCCTGCTGGGTTCTTCAGATCGGCGGGCTTGCAAACCCTCCATACCTTCGTGATCCTGCACCGTGTTGCTGCTGTCGAGCTGCGTGGTGCAGGATTGTGGCGCACCCGCGCCCTCGTTGCACATCAGCAGGGCGGTCTGGATGTTCCGACGAGCGGATGCGATGTCCTGGACGCAGAGTGCGACTTCTGCCAACCCGCGTTCGATCGCAAAGCGTTCGGCGCGATTCGACAGCCCGATGAACTGGATCGACTCGGCATAGTGCGCCCGCGCTTCGTCCCAGCGCTCCAAGGCTGCGTACACATCACCCAGCAACCGGGCCGCATGCCCGCGAGCCGAGAGCGCCGGATGCAGATCTTGGCGCTTGTACACCTGATCGGCACGGCTTGACACATCGTCTGGATCACAGGTCGCAAAGTAGTGCTGCGCCTGTAGCGCCAACCGTTCCGCCTCGTCCATGTGCGACTGGCGGAGGTGGATCGCCGCTTGTTGGAGCAGCGTGTGGGCAGTGGCGTCAGGTGCGTTTGATTTGCGGTAGGCGAGCTCGGCACCGTGACTGGCGCGCAAGGCATTGTCGGGATCGAGTTGCAGGAGATAGGCTTGTGCTAGCGAGTAGAGGATGTCGCCCACGCAGCGATGGCAGTACTGGTACCTGCGCACGACGCTCAAGGCTTGGCGGTAGATCGCGATCGCGGCGTTGACATTGCGGTCAGCGAGTTCGATCGAGCCGAGGTAGTAGAGGGCGAGCAGCTTCTGCTCGATGTTCTTGTGCTCCAAAAAACCGGAATAAGCTTGGGTGATCGTCAGTCGCGCACATTCGTATCGTTCAAGTCGGGCAAAGGCCAAGGCCAGCCGCAGTTGGATCTCGGCGTACCACAACCCGTGGAGCTCCTGCTCCGACACCACCCAAACCATGTCGTACAGCAGCGTGATCGAGGTATCAAGGCGGTGCTCCGCCAAGTACCTGTCTACGATCTCCAGCAGCACCGGCGCCGACTTGGCAAAGTCCGGGTAATGGATCAAGGCAGTTTCGGGAGACAGTTTGAGCACGCGGCATAAGTACAGCACGGTCTCGATCGTCGGGTTGATCTTGCCCTTCTCAATGTTGTTCACAGCAGTTGGCGAAAGCAAAGTGCCCGCCACTTCCCGCATCGTCAGGCGCAGTGCGGTGCGACGATCACGAAACAGCTCGCCGAGCTTGGTTTTCGGGTCCGTTGACCTCATACTACACGCCTCCCTTCGGTCAGAAACAGGCGCTATCGTATGTAAAAGCGTGGCAGATCCTGTTGGAATCTGTCAATAGTATATCAGCGCACACGATCCCTTACAACATGGGCAGATGGCGAAAAAACACTTTACTTGTCAGCTTGGTTGACAACTACTTTATCAGGGCTATAATGAAATCAAGTAACCTGAACTGTAAGTGACTTTTGAAGCTGAGTGAAACATTCCCTTGCATAGATAAATATCCAGATAAAATGGAGGAGAGCCACTTATGAAAGCGACTCTTGGACAAAAAATACGTGAACTCCGCATCCGAAAAGGTTTGACCCAGTCGGACCTCAGCGCGGGTCTCGTCACCCCGTCGATGATCTCGCAGATCGAATCTGACAAAGCGAACCCTTCGCACAACCTGTTGGCATCGATTGCGGAAAAACTCGACACGCCCATTGAATACTTCCTCACCGACACCGAGACACAAATGGAGAAAGTAAGCGTCTACAAAATCGCCAGAGCGCTCATGGCGACCAAGGAATTCGTCAAAGCGCTCCCGATGTTGGTCGACTTGGAAAACAACCCGTCGCCGCACGTCTCTTCGATCGACGTCGCGTATGACATCGCAGAATGCTTCCTGCACATGGGCGATTACCCGCAGGCGACGGAACGTTTCGAAGCGGTGCTCGACTCGGCGATGGCGCGCAATGACAACACCGTCGCGCTGTTGGTGCTCAACCAACTGGGCGAGCTGTCGTTCTTGGAGAAAAACTACCCGATCGCCATCCACTACTGGAAAAAAGCGCATGAGATGATCAAAAAAGGCCAGCCGGCCGAACTCTACCTGCATGCGAAGGTTGTGCAGAATCTCGGCTCTGTGTACTACAAGCTCGGCGAGTACACCGAAGCGTTGCAATACTACCGCGAATCGAACGAACTGCTGGAAGGCTCGCACCACTTCAAGCAGATCGGGGACATCTACCTCGACCTGAGCTTCACCTACCGCGACTTGGGCGAGTTTGAAAAAGCGGCGGAGTATTCGCAGTTTGCGCTGTCGATTTTCCAATCGCTGAACAACATGAAGCTGACGATCGACGTCAAAGCCAAGTACGGCATCGTCAAGGGCGAAACGGGCCAACTGGAAGAAGCGGTCACGATCCTCGAATCCTGCATGACCGAATACCGCGAGATCGGCTGTGAACGCGAAATCGGCCTGATCCACAGCGATCTGGCGCGCATCTTGATTCAAGCGAACCAAGCAGAGCGCGGCTACGAACACTGTGTCAAAGCGCTTCGCTACTTCGAAGATGATTCGCTGGACCGTGCACACGTCTACCGCATGCAAGGCCAGATCGAATCGGTTCGCCAAGACCTCGAAGCGGCAACTTCGCTGATCCAACTGGCGATCGACACCTACAACTCGCACCAAGCGTTCGGTGAATTGGTCAAAGCCTACTCGCTGCTCGGCGACATCTACAAAGACAAAGGCCAGTTCAAAGAAGCGATGGAATGCCTCGAAAACATGAACGCCGCGATGGAAGAAAACCTCCGCGAGCGCAAGATCGTCATTTAATACGTCCAGCTCGCCAACCTGGCACGAGCTCTCGACCTATACGTCCGGTTCGGAAAAAAGACCGTGTCCTCCTAGAGGGCACGGTCTTTTTTATGCACACGAAGCAAGCGGGCATCGACGCGCAGGGACTGGTACAAGCGTGCGGTCCCCCAACCTGTGCTGGTGGCGAGGGCGGCCAACCCGGCGAGGCTTGCGATCAGCATCGCGCGGTAGCCGGCTCCTTCGACGCCCAGCGTGAGCACCCACCCGGCAAGCAGGGCGGCGCTGCTCACGCCGAGCGTCAAATCCAGCCAGCGCCAGCGAGTTGCCAGCAGCATCCCATAACAGGCGAGCCAGATCGGGGAGAACCCGGCGAGAAAGACGCTCAGCCAAAAAGCGTGTAGAACGCTGTACGAAAACATCACCAACAACCAGTTTCCCGCCAGCACGGCGGTACACCACAGCCCGGCCGCCACGCTCTGTTTGAAGCGGTGGTACGGCTCCATCATGTCAGTGTCACCTCTAGTTGTCAGCATCGCCCAATTTTTCACAAAACATGCACGAGCAGGTCTTTTTTCAGCGTATGACGGAATATTGTTGAATGTTGTGAAAAGCGTCATATATAATGGACAGAGCAGGACCTGACATTTGTGTGAAAGCGGTTTACTCATATACTTAGGAGGTAGTACCCCACATGGTGAAAATGATCGCGCTCTACAAGCAACCGCAAGACCTCGAAGCCTTCAACAAGCATTACTTTGGCACGCACCTCGAACTCAATGCGAAAACCCCGGGTCTGCTCAAGACCGAAGTCAACAAATTCATCGACCTGCGCGGCGGGGAGACCGAGTACTACCTGATGGCTCAGATGTACTTCGAATCGATCGATACCTTGAAAGCGTCCTTCAAAACCCCGGAATCCAAAGCAGCCGGTGAGGACGTCCAATCCTTTGCAGGCGGTCTGGTCAAGTTCTGGTTCGCTGAAGTGGTAGAATAGAGAGGGGATTTCCTACATGTACGAAACAATTCTGTACCACCTCGAAGAAGGCGTGCTGACCATTTCCTTGAACCGTCCGGACGTGATGAACGCCTACAACGAACAGATGGGTCAGGAACTCTACGCGGCGTTCAAGCAAGCGGAAACGGATGACCAAGTTCGCGTCATCGTGCTGACCGGCACCGGTCGCGCATTCTGTTCAGGACAAGACCTGAACATGGGCGGCTCGATGCTCAACGGCACAGCCAACCTCACCAACGATGTGCGGGATCGCTACAACCCGCTGATCACGTTGATGCAGATGATGCGCAAGCCGATCATCGCGTCGGTCAACGGGGTAGCGGCAGGTGCAGGGGCGTCGTTTGCGATGGCTTGTGACTTGCGCATCGCGTCTGACAAGTCGAAGTTCACGATCGCCTTTTGCAAGATCGGGCTCGTGCCGGACTCCGGTGCCAGCTACTTCCTGCCGCGTCTGGTCGGCATGAGCAAAGCGATGGAACTCGCGCTGACGGGCGATGTGATCGATGCGGCGGAAGCTGAGCGCATCGGCTTGGTCAACCGCGTCGTGCCTTCCGAACGGTTGGCGGAGGAGACGATCGCATTTGCCAAAAAATTGGCGGTCGGCCCGACCTATGCACTGGGTCTGACCAAGCGCTCGATCTACCAAGGCGCAGAGAACGATCTGATCACCGTGCTGGAAACAGAAGCGCAATACCAAGGCATGGCTGGCCGCAGCTACGACTTCAAAGAAGGCGTGACCTCGTTCCTCGAAAAGCGTCCGTCGCAATTCAAAGGCAAGTAACCACGCCATTTTCATAGCAAAACGCGACCTCGATCCCGACGTGGATGGGTGGTGAGGGGGTCGCGGTTCCACTTGACAGCAGGAGCGCTTCGTAGAAGAGGACTCCTGCTGAACTTGTACACGAGGTGAAATTGATGGCAAATCGTCTGGTCACCACTCAGCCAATAGGTGTGCTCGGCGCAGGCACGATGGGCATCGGCATCGCTCAAGTCGCGGCACAGACCGGCTACACCGTGCGGCTGTTCGATCTCTCGGACGACGTGCTGGGAAAAGCGCTCGCGAAGCTTCGCGTCGCTTTGGAGAAACTGGAGCAAAAAGGCAAGCTCGCCGCAGGCGAGACGGAACTCGTGCTCGGCCGCATCCTGCCGACGTCCACGCTGGACAGCCTGTCGGATGTCGCGCTGGTCATCGAGGCCGCTCCTGAAAAAATCGAGCTGAAGCGCTCGATTTTTGCCCAACTGGAAGGAATCTGTCCGCCCGATGCGGTGCTGGCGTCGAACACATCCTCGATCCCGATCACGGCGATTGCCGGGGGCGTGAAGACCCCGGAACGCGTCGTCGGCTTGCACTTTTTCAACCCGGTTCCGCTGATGAAATTGGTCGAGGTGATCTCGGGCATGCACACCAGCGCGGAGACGGTCGCGTGGGCGGACGCTTTTGCCACCTCGCTTGGCAAGACCACGGCGAAGTGCATCGACACGCCCGGCTTTATCGTCAACCGTGTGGCACGCGGGTATTATGGGGAAGGTCTGCGCTTGGTGCAGGAAGGCGTCGCGACGATGGAGCAGATCGACAAGCTCGCTCGTCTGGAAGGCAACTTCCGCATGGGGCCGTTTGAGCTGATGGACTTGATCGGGATCGACGTGAACTTGTCGGTGTCACAGTCGGTTTATCAGGCGACCTATGAGGAACAGCGCTACCGCCCGAACCCGATCCAAGAGCGGATGGTGCAGGCCGGCGACTTCGGACGCAAGACCGGAAGGGGGTTCTACCGCTATGACCAGTAACGGCCAAAAAGTCCTCGTGCTCGGTGACGGCACCGTCGCAGAGGAGTTGGCGGAGGCGTTGAAGGCAGCAGGTTATGTCGTCGACGACTACCTGCATCCAGGTCCGATCGATGCGTGGAATGAAAAGCCGTTTGCCTATCTCGCCGTCGAGTTTACCCGTTTGGAGTTTGCCGCTTATGATGCGTTTTTCATCGCGCTCACGTCCGATCGTGACGTGCAGGGCCGTCTGGTGCGCGAACTGGAGCTGAGCATCCCGAAGCAGACGCCGTTGTTCGTCTCGGCGATGTCGCTCGCAGCGACCGAGATCGCTTCGTGGTGCGAACATCCCGAGCGCGTGATCGGGTTCGGATTTGTCCCGCCGCTCTGCGGGGTGCAGTGTTTGGAAATGACGGTGCCGCTGCAAGCGGAGAGCACCGCTTTTGCAGAGCAAGCCGTTGCCAGTGTGCTGGCTGAATGGGGAATGGACGTTGAATGGGTGCAGGACAGCGCCGGTCTGGTGCTGCCGCGCCTCGTGTCGGTGATCGTGAACGAAGCGGTGACCGCGCTGGTCGAAGGTGTGGCGGCTGCGGAGGATATCGACATCGCGATGAAACTAGGAACGAACTACCCGCATGGCCCGCTCGCCTGGGCGGACGCGATCGGTCTCGATCAAGTGTACGCAACGTTGCAAGGCGTATACGACGAGCAACAGGAAGATCGCTACCGACCCGCTCCGCTGCTCCGCCGCCTCGTGCTGGCGAAGCGCTTCGGCGTGCGTGTTGGACACGGGTTTTATCGATATAAGGGAGCGGAAACCAATGCGTGAAGCGGTGATCATTGAAGCAGTTCGCACGCCGATCGGACGCTACAACGGCGTGTTCAAGGATGTGCGACCCGACGATTTGGGCGCACATGTGATTCGAGCGCTCGTCGATCGCACCGGGATCGACCCGGCATTGATCGATGATGTGATTTTTGGCTGTGCCAACCAAGCGGGGGAGGACAACCGCAACGTGGCGCGGATGTCGCTGTTGCTGGCCGGCTTGCCGACCAGCGTGCCGGGCGTGACGGTCAACCGACTGTGCGCATCGGGTCTGGAAGCGGTGAACCAAGCGGCGCGGGCCATTCTGGCTGGGGAAGGCGATGTCTTTATCGCAGGCGGTGTGGAGTCGATGACGCGCGCTCCGTTTGTCATGGCCAAGCCTGAAAGCGGTTTCCCGCGTGGGGACATGCGGATGTTTGACACGACGATCGGCTGGCGGTTCACCAACCAGAAGCTTGCTGACCTGTATCATCCATACAGCATGGGCGAGACGGCGGAGAACGTCGCGGAGCAGTTCAACATCTCGCGGGAGGACCAAGACGCCCTCGCGCTCTCCTCGCAACAAAAAGCGGTCGCGGCGATCGCAGCGGGCAAGTTCCGCGACGAGATCGTGCCCTACGTGATTGCACAGCGCAAGGGCGAGCCGATCGTCGTCGACACCGATGAGCATCCGCGCGCCGACACGACGATTGAGAAATTGGCAAAATTGAAACCGGCGTTCCGCGAGGGCGGTTCGGTCACAGCTGGCAACGCCTCAGGCATCAACGACGGTGCGGCGGCTGTGCTGGTCATGTCGCGGGAAAAAGCGGAGCAACTCGGCTTGAAGCCGTTGGCTCGCTATGTGGCAGGAGCGGCGGCGGGCGTCGATCCGAGCATCATGGGCGTCGGCCCGATTCCGGCGATTCGCAAAGCGTTGAAGATTGCCGGGCTGTCGGTCGAGCAGATCGATACCTTCGAAGTCAACGAAGCGTTTGCCGCCCAAGTGCTGGCGTGCGCACGCGAACTGAACATCGACTTGGCAAAATGCAACCCGAACGGTGGCGGGATCGCACTCGGACATCCACTGGGTGCCACGGGAGCGCGGATGGTTACGACGTTGGTGCATGAGATGAAGCGCGAAGGGCATCGCTATGGCGTGACCACGATGTGCATCGGAGTCGGCCAAGGCTTGGCCACGGTTTTTGAACGCATCTAAGGCATCTACGAAACGACTTCCAAGACGGAGAGGTGTACCACTTTGGGGATTTTTGATGAAATGGCGAAGTATGGTCATGAGCAACTGCACTTTTTCCAACACCGCGGGACGAAGCTGAAAGCGATCGTCGCGATTCACAATACGGTCATGGGACCGGCGCTCGGCGGTTGCCGGATGCGCCCCTACGAAACAGAGGAGGACGCGCTGTTCGACGTGCTGCGCCTGTCGCGTGGCATGACCTACAAGTGTGGCGTGGCGGATGTGGACAACGGCGGCGGCAAGTCGGTGCTCATCGGTGACCCGAACGCAGACAAGACCCCGGAGATGTTCCGCGCATTCGGCCGCTATGTCGAAGGCTTGGGCGGGCGTTTTTACACCGGGACGGACATGGGCACGACACCGCAGGACTTCGTGCATTCGCAACGCGAGTCCACGCGCTTCGTCGGCCTGCCGCTCGAATACGGCGGCTCGGGCAACACGGCGATTCCGACGGCTCTGGGCGTTTTCCAAGGCATCCGCGCCACCGCTCGCGAGCTGTGGGGGCATGAAGACCTCGCGGGCAAAACCTTCGCGATCCAAGGCGTCGGCAAAGTGGGGGCGCTGGTCGTCGAACACCTCGTGCATGCAGGGGCTCGCGTCTACATCACCGATGTGTACCAGCCGTTCCTCGATACGTTGGTGGACACCACGCCGAAAGCGAACATGTTGGGCGTCGTCGCACCGACGGAGATCTATGGGTTGGATGTGGATATGTTCATCCCGTGTGCGCTCGGTGCCATCCTGAACGACGAGACGATTCCGCAATTGATGTGCAAAGCGATCGTCGGTTCGGCGAACAACCAGTTGCTCGACATGGAGAAGCATGGTGCGCAACTGCATGATCTCGGCATCCTGTACGCACCGGATTACCTCGTCAACGCAGGCGGCCTGATTCAAGTGGCCGACGAGATGAAAGGGTATGTGCCGGAGCGCGTGTTGGCGAAAACCAACTCGATCTACCAGATGCTCTTGCAGATCTACAAACTCTCCAAGGAACAAAACATCCCGACGTGGCTGGCCGCTGACCGCTTGGTTGAAGCGCGCATCGAGACGATCAAGGATTTCAAAAGCGTCCGCATCTAGCTCCACACGCAACGAATAGACGAGAGGGGGAGGAACGCATGAAACAAGTAGAAGACCACGACCTGACAAAACCAGTTCATGAACGGGAACGCAACGTGACGTCCGCGAGAGACGGCGCTTCGAGTGCGAGTGCGAAGGAAGCCGCTACAACAGGCGAGAGTGCTGGAAACCTCGTATCGCCTTCCGACGAACAACTGCTTGAGATGTACCGCTCGATGATCCTCGTGCGGCACTTTGACCGTCGTGCCGTGCATCTGCAGCGCACCGGCCGCCTCGGCACGTATGCCCCGCTGGAAGGGCAAGAAGCTGCCCAAGTCGGCTGTGGATTTGCCCTCGACAAGCGTGACTGGCTGTTCCCGACCTACCGCGAACATGGCGTGTCGATGGTACACGGACTGCCGATGTCGACTGTTTTTCTGTACTGGAACGGTCGCCCGGAGGGGTGTATCCCGCCAGCGGGCGTGAACATTTTCCCGATCGCAGTGCCGATCGCGACCCAACTTCCGCATGCGGTGGGCGCGGCGTGGGCCTCGAAACTCAAGGGCGAGGACGTGATCTCCGTCGGTTTCCTCGGCGACGGCGCGACCTCTGAGGGTGACTTCCATGAAGCGATGAACTTCGCGGGGGTCTTCAAACTCCCGGTGATCATCTTCTGCCAAAACAACGGCTACGCGATCTCCGTTCCGCTCAGCAAACAAACCGCCGCCGAGAACCTCGCCAGCAAAGCGGCAGGCTATGGCGTGGAAGGCGTGCGCATCGATGGCAACGACATCACCGCCGTCTATGAAGCGGTCAAAAAAGCGGCGGACAAGGCGCGCCGCGGCGATGGGCCGACTTTTATCGAAGCCGTGACCTATCGCTTCGGTTCGCACACCACCGCTGATGACCATACCCGCTACCGGGCAGGTCAGGAAGTTGACGAGTGGAAATCCAAGGACCCGATTGAGCGCTTGAAAAAAGACCTGCTGGCGCGCGGTCTCTGGAGTGAGGAACAGGACGAAGCGGCGTGGGCGGAAGCGGATGCTCAGGTGCAAGTGGCGATTGACGAGATGCAAGCCGTACCGCCGGTTGACCACAACCGCCTGTTCGACTACGCGTATGCAGAACTGCCGCAGCATCTGGTCGAACAGCGTGACGAGATGCGCAGCTTGTACGGAAACGGAGGGGCGAAGTAGACATGGCCAAGATGACAATTATCCAAGCGATCACCGACGGCCTGCGCGTCGCCCTGCAGGAAGACCCGCGTGTGCTCGTGCTCGGCGAGGACGTCGGCGTGAACGGCGGCGTTTTTCGTGCGACAGAAGGGTTGCAAGCGGAGTTTGGCGCGGCGCGAGTGGTCGATACGCCCTTGGCCGAAGCGGGCATCATCGGTTCGTCGGTCGGTCTCGCAGTCAATGGGATGAAACCGATTCCAGAGATTCAGTTCTTCGGGTTCATCTACCCGGCGATGGAACAGATCGTGGCGCACGTGGCACGGGTACGGATGCGTTCGCAAGGTCGGTTCACCTGCCCGATGGTCATCCGTGCTCCGTATGGGGCGGGGATTCGCGCACCGGAGTTGCACGGCGACTCTCCAGAGGCGTTTTTTGTCCACCAGCCGGGGATCAAAGTCGTCTGCCCGTCCAATCCGTATGATGCCAAAGGCTTGTTGTTGGCGGCGGTGGATAGCGAAGACCCGGTGTTGTTCCTCGAACCGTTGCGCATCTACCGCGCCTTCCGCGACGAAGTGCCGGAGGGGCGTTACACGGTGGAACTGGGCAAAGCGAACGTGGTGAAGGAAGGCAAGGACGTGTCTGTTTTTGCTTGGGGCACGATGTTGCGCGTGGCGTTGGAAGCGGCGAAACTGGCCAAGGAAAAGGGCTGGGATGTGGAAGTTGTCGACCTGCGCTCACTCTCGCCGTTGGATCGGGAGACGATTGCCGAATCTGTGAAAAAAACGGGGCGTGCGGTCGTGGTGCATGAAGCGCCCAAGACCGCAGGGCTGGGTGCAGAGATCGCTTCGGTGATTCAGGATGAGGCGTTCCTGTACTTGGAAGCCCCCGTTGTGCGCGTGGGTGGGTATGACACGCCGCAGCCGTTGTTCTCGTTGGAAGATATTTTTGCGCCGGATGCGAAGCGAGTTCTGCATGGCATCGACAAGGCGATGAACTTCTAGAGGAGGTGTTGAGACATGACCATCGCATTTAAACTGCCGGATGTCGGCGAAGGGATTCACGAAGCCGAGATCGTCCGCTGGCTGGTCAACGTCGGCGACACCGTGCGGGAGTTTGAGCCGATCGTCGAAGTGCAAACGGACAAAGCTTTAGTTGAACTCCCCGCCCCGACCAGCGGCACCGTTCTCGAAATCAAAGCTCAAGCGGGATCGCTCGCCTTTGTGGGCGATGTCATCATCGTGTTCGGGGAAAAAGGCGCTGAAGCGCTGGACGCAAGTGCCACAGGTGCGCAAACGGGTGCTGCCGTAGAAACCCTCTCGCCAAAGGGAACCTCTCCTGCGCAACCTCCTGTCGCGCAGGGCGAACAGCTCGATCTACGCACGCTCCCCGCTGGACGCGTTCTCGCCACCCCAGCCACCCGCAAGCTCGCGCGTGATCTAGGCGTTGACCTCAAACTGGTCACCGGCACCGGCAAAGCCGGCCGTGTCACCAAGGAAGACGTCCGCCAATTCCACCAAGGCGATACTCAAGCACCACCGTCACCACCCGTCGCAGCTACCCATTCCTCAGACGCGGCACCTGCTGCCACACCTGCAGCTCCGACCCGTGCGGCGGTTCCGACCCCGGCTCCGGTCATCCCGAGTGCGGATGACGAACGCGTCCCGTTGCGCGGTCTGCGTCGAACGATCGCCAACCGCATGGTGCAATCGGCGTTTACCGCTCCGCACGTCACGGCGTTTGACGATGTGGACATGACCGAACTGATGGCGTACCGCAAGCAGGCCAACGCGCTGCTTGCCGAGCGTGGCATCAAATTGACGTTCCTGCCGTTCATCTTGAAAGCGCTAACTTCGGCCCTCAAAGCCTACCCCTACCTCAACGCACACATGGATGATGCCGCGGGCGAGATCGTTTTGAAAAAAGACTATCACCTTGGCATCGCCGTCGACACCCCGGACGGGTTGCTCGTTCCGGTGCTCAAGCATGTCGACCGCAAAAGCATCCTCGACATCGCGTCTGAGATCAAAGTTCTCGTCGACAAAACGCAAGCTCGCACGCTCGACGTGTCTGAGATGCGCGGCGGGACCTTCACGATCTCGAACATGGGGCCGATCGGCGGCCTTTTTGCCACCCCGATCCTCAACTACCCGGAAGTCGGCATCCTCGGGGTACACAAGATCGAAGAAAAACCGGTCGTCCGCAACGGCGAGATCGTCATCCGCTCGATGATGAACCTCTCGCTGTCGTTCGACCACCGTGTCATCGACGGCGCAACGGCGGTGCGTTTCACCAATCACATGAAACGCTTGCTGGAAAACCCGAACCTCATGTTCTTGGAGATGAACTAGCATGGTAGTCGGAGATATCGCAGTAGAAGTCGAAGTTGTCGTGATCGGCGGCGGTCCTGGCGGCTATGTGGCTGCCATCCGTGCGGCCCAACTTGGCAAGGAAGTCGTGCTGATCGACAAAGACACCGTCGGTGGCGTCTGCCTCAACCGGGGATGCATCCCGTCCAAAGCGGTGATCCATGCAGCCAAAACTGCGGCCACCGCTCGCAAGTCTGAGCACATGGGCATCCGTGTGACGGGCGTGGAAGTGGACATGGAGCAAGTGCAAGCTTGGAAAGGCGGCGTCGTCTCCAAGCTGACGGGCGGCGTGCAATCGCTGCTCAAAGCCAACGGCGTCACCGTCGTTTCGGGCAGTGCGTTGTTCATGGCGGACAACCGAATCGGCGTCGAAACCCCGTCGGGGATGGAGTACTTCAAGTACGAACACTGCATCCTCGCGACCGGCTCGCGTCCTGTGCAGATTCCGGCGTTCCCGTTTGATGGCGAGCACATCCTGTCGTCCACCGAAGCGCTGGCACTCACGGAGATCCCGCCGTCCCTGCTCGTGATCGGCGGCGGGTACATCGGGCTCGAACTCGGCACCGCGTTCGCCAAGTTTGGCAGTCGCGTGACGATCATCGAGATGGGCGCGAACCTGTTGCCGGGCGTCGACCCGACGTTGGTGCAAATTGTGAAAAAAAACCTCAAAAAACTCGGTGTCGAGATCCTCACCCAAGCAGCAGCGTCCGGCTACGAGATTCGCGATGGTCAGATCCATGTCACCGCTGATGTCCAAGGCAACCCACGCGTGCTCAGCGCCGACAAAGTGCTGGTCACCGTCGGTCGCCGCCCGAACACCGAAGAACTCGGTCTTGCCCAAGTTGGCTTGACGCCAGATGCGCGAGGTTTTCTCGAAACAGACGCCCAACAGCGCACCCAAAACGCCACGATCTTCGCGATCGGTGACATCACACACGGGCCGATGCTGGCCCACAAAGCCAGCAAGGAGGGCATCGTCGCGGCGGAAGTGATCGCAGGACATGCCAGTGAGATGGACGCCGTGGCGATCCCGGCGGTCATTTTTACCGATCCAGAGATTGCGACCGTCGGCCTGAGTGAGACGGAAGCACAGGAGCGGGGGATGGAGACGGTTGTTGGCAAATTCCCGTTTGCCGCCAATGGCCGGGCGTTGACGACCAACGACGGAGATGGATTCTGCACGGTCGTTGCGGAGAAGTCGAGTGGCGTGGTGCTCGGCGTACACATCGTCGGCCCGGAAGCTTCGACCTTGATCGGGGAGGCGACGTTGGCGATCGAGATGGGCGCAACCCTCGAAGATTTCCACCTGACCGTCCACGCGCACCCGACGTTGTCGGAAGTGCTGATGGAGGCTGCGGCAGATGCAGATGGAGTCGCCGTACACATTGCCAAGCGAAAATAGGCATAAAAAATACACCCTCGTCCCGGGGGTGTATTTTTTCACGGGAATTATAGGGATCGAATTTCCCAGAACGGGAACTGATCAACGGGGAACGTTTGAAAAAAGGAAAGGAAGGTGTTCAATCGGCAACCAATCTGAGTTCCAACGAGAGCGTTACGAGGTTACTTCTTGCGACGTTGCTGTTGTTTCATCAAGCGACGAATCTGGAGTTCATGCTTCTCGACCTGCCACTTCAACTTCACGACCACGCCGCCAATTTCTCGCAGGCCCTCCAACATCTCGGCACGAAACGCACCGATCTCCCGCGTAAACAAACTTGCCAGCATGTCAAACTGCTGACCCATCTCCTCACGCAGCCGGTTCTCCGACTGAGCGATCTCGCCTCGAAGTCGCTCTTCCAACTGGCCCATCTCGCCTCGAAGTTGCGTAACAACGCGCTCCTCTGACTGCGCAATCTCACCTCGAAGTTGCGTAACAACGCGCTCCTCCGACTGAGCAATCTCGCCCCGGAGTCGTCCTTCCAACTGGCCCATCTCGCCTCGAAGTTGCGTAACAACACGCTCCTCCGACTGAGTGATTTCGCCCCGGAGTCGTCCTTCCAGCTGGCCCATCTCACCACGGAGTCGCCCTTCCAGCTGGCCCATCTCGCCTCGGAGCTGTCCAACAATCCTCCTCTCTGAGTCCTTGATCTCCGCCTTCAACTCACCCTCCATCGTGTCACAGCGTTCCATCACCGCACGGAACATCACTTTGGTGTCGTCCGTAGGCTTTCGTACTTGTCTTCTCATTGCAATTCCTCCTCTCTACCCCTAGCCTACCAATTCTCTCCTTGATAAAACAACCCCGAATTTGATGTTAAAATTCCTCAAGTCGATGAAAAAAGTCCCGTTCCGCAACCAATCCACCCATAACCCCTTTTGACCGCCAATTCGCCCAATGCTACACTAATTAGAATGATGCTTTTGGAATAAGGAGAATGAAACAATGCCGAAGTTTAAAAACTTTGCCGCTCGAAAAGGCGTCCAAGACGCGGCCCGCAACAACCAAATGGTCAAAATCGGCCGCCAGATCATGGCCGAAGTCCGGGCGACCGGTATTTCCGACCCGAACCACAACTTTAAGCTGAAACAACTGGTCGTCAAAGCGCGCGCCATCAACATGCCGGTCGACAACATCGAACGCGCCATCAAAAAAGGCGCAGGTGATCTCGAAGGCGAAGAGTACGTAGAAATCCGCTACGAAGGCTACGGCCCAGGTGGCGTCGCCGTCCTCGTACATTGCCTGACCGACAACCGCAACCGTTCCGGCGCCGAAGTTCGCGCCACCTTCAACAAGCGCAAAGGCAACATGGGCGAACCGAACTGCGTCGCTTGGATGTTTGAGGAGAAGGGCGTTCTGACCATCGACCGCGCGGAGACCGATGCAGATGAGGACACGGTCATGATGACCGCGCTTGATGCAGGGGCCGAAGACCTGATCGCCTCCGAGGACGAATTCGAGATCCAAACCCAACCGTCCGACTTCGAAGCGGTCAAAACTGCACTCGAAGAAGCGGGCTACACCATCTCCAACGCCGAAGTGGCGATGGTTCCGAAAAATACCGTCAAAGTCACCGGCGATGACGCGAAGAACATGATCAAGATGATCGAAACCTTCGAAGACAACGATGATGTCCAGCACGTGTACACCAACATGGAGATTGACGAGGAAGAACTCGCCGCCCTCCAAGGCTAACAACCCCCACCACCTTACACAAAAAGCGACTGATCGCCCACGGGCTCAGTCGCTTTTTTTCGCAAAACCGCTTCAGTTCACACAGCACAGAACCTCGCCCTGCCGGACTCGCGTAGTTCACACAGAACCTCGCCCTGCCGGACTCGCGTATCTCCACGCGTCAGTCCGGCTTTTTCAGGCCCGCGCCCGCTCCATCACCGCAAGCCTTGGCAATGTCAGCGTGATCATCGTCCCGACATCCTGCTCGCTCTCGATCTGCACCGATCCGCCGTGCTGTTGAATGATCTTGAAACTGACCATGAGCCCAAGCCCGGTTCCCTTGTCCTTGGTGGTGTAGAAGGGCTCGCCGATTTTGGCGATGCGCTCCTTGGAGATCCCACACCCTTCATCGAGGAAGCGCAACTGCACATCACCGGATGCGGGGCAGGAGACTTCGATGCGAATCTCACCCCCGCGAGGCATCGCTTCGATCGCGTTTTTCAGGAAGTTGATGAAGACTTGCTTCATCTGGTTCTGGTCACACTCAATCCACGGGTCCTGCCCGTCGGTGAGGATGTGGATTTGGATGTTGTTCAGGATCGCTTGTGTATCGAGCAGCGTCAAGACCTCTTGCAACACCGTTCGCACATCGGTCGGTTTGAACCGCGTCATCTGCGGCTTGGCGAGCACCAACAACTCCGACACGATCAACTCGATCCGGTTCAGCTCCGAGAGCATCACCTTTAAGTAATCCGCCTTCGAGTGCCCATCCGCCTGCATCAGTTGCAAAAAGCCTTTGAGCGCTGTCAACGGGTTGCGAATTTCATGCGCGACCCCCGCCGCCAACTGACCCGCGATTGAGAGCTTTTCGGACTGCAGCAACATCTCCTCCGTCTTGCGCCGTTCGGAGATGTCGCGGGCGACAATCAGCACGTTTTCCAGATCGCCGTGCTCATTGCAGACGGGCACCGCTCGGCATTCGAACACCAGCCAGTGCCCATCGCGATGCCGACTGCGGAACTCTGCGAGAAATGACTCCCTCGTCTGCAGCATCCGTTCAAACTCACACTCCACAAGTCTGCGGTCATCGGGATGGATCAATCGCATCGATTGCGACCCGAGCAGCGCCTCCAGCGTGAGCCCGAGGGTTGTCTCATTCGAAGGCGAGGCGTATTCCACCGTGCCATCCTGCGAGATGACTGCAATCAGGTCGGACATGTTCTCTGCCATCAAGCGGAACTTCGTCTCGCTCTCTCGCAACGCCGTCTCCGCACGCTGGCGGTCGCTGACATCGCGCGCGACACAGATATAGCCGGAGGGCTCACCGGTCAACGGGTTGCGCACCACGTTGGTCGTCGTCTCCAACCAGACCAGCCGCCCTGTCTTGTGCAGCGCCCGAAACGTCGAACGGTACACATCGTCCTCACCGACGCGTCCAAACTGTCGGAGATAGGTGTCTTGGTCGTCTGCGTGGACAAAATCCCGTCCGTAACCGCCGAGAATTTCCTCCTGCTCGTACCCCAACAGCGTGCGACAAGCCGGGGAGACAAACTCGATTCGACCGTCTGCGCCATGCGAAGTGATGATATCTAGTGAATGTTCAGAGATCAGGCGATAGCGTTCCTCGCTTTGGCGCAACTGCTCCTGTTGGTTTCGACGATCTGTGATATCCTGCAACGTTCCGATCATCTGCACCGCCATGCCGCGTTCATTGAATTTGATCTCCGCTTGGGCGCTGACATGGCGCTCCGATCCATCGGTGCGGAGGATGCGATATTCGATCGAGTAGGGCTTGCCGTGCAGCGCTTGTTGGCACACCTGTTGCAGATAGACACGATCTTCCGGATGCACGAACTCAAGGCTCGAGGGGAATTTCGGCACATACTGCTCGGGCGACAGACCATAGATGCGGTACATCTGATCGGACCAGTACATCCGATTGAGCACCATATCATAATCCCAACTGCCCAATTGGGCGATGCGCTGGGCTTGTGCGAGCGACTGCTCGCTTTTTCGCAAAAGCTCCTCCTGGCGCTTGCGCTCTGTGATGTCCTTGGCGATGCCGAGAAACCCGACGATCATCCCTTCGATGATGATCGGGGCATTCGTCACATGCAAGTCCACCCAATGCCCGTCGCGATGGCGCAATTGTGTCTCATAATTGACCGGATGGCCTTCCACAACTTGATCGAGATAGGTCAAGGTGTTCTCCAATTTCAAAAGCGAGAAGAACTGTTCCGGTGATAACTGGCTCAATTCATACAACGTATAGCCACTGATGCGCTCGCCGGCAGGGTTCACATTGAGCATCTTGCCGTTCAAGTCCATGAAGTAGATCGTGTCTGGATTATGATCAAATAAGGTATTGAAAAACGCTTCGCTCTCCCGCAATTGTTTGACGAGATCCATCATGCTAGCACCATACCTTTATCTTAGATTCCCAATGGGGTCTCATACTCGATTTGCGTAGTTCATACTTACTAGTAAGATACGATATGCGAGCCGACTAGACCTTTAGACTCTTGCTTTTTAAATATACTGAATAGTACGATAAAATATATTGCAATGCAACCCATTACAAGCGTTTACCCTCTAGTCATCACAGACAAAGAGGCGAGTCAGCCTCTATGGCTCAGTCAGTTTATTGAGACAAACGAATAGTAAGAATTCAAATCGAAATCCCGTGCATGGTCCAAAAAGAAGTGTCCGTTTGACCTATCTACGCACCCCAAAAACTCATTTCGGCACACATCAAGATAGAATCCACCATAGCATGGTTTTTTCATCCTACTGAATGTTGTCCAACGCCTTCGAATACCGAATCAGGTCATCCTCCACCAACTGCACGGCGGGCGGAAGGACTTCGCGACCCTTCGCGTCTTCGATGAGGTGGGAGAGCACCTGGGAGTAGGACGCTGCTTGCTCCTTGGATTCAGCAGCTTCGAGATGGCGCAGGGTCTCTTGGAAGCTTTCCCATTCGGTCTTGGTCAGGATGATCTGGTCGTTGTGTTCGTTTTGCATAAGACACCTCCTCTACATCGTACTCATAGCTAGGATGCCCCAAGACCGCCGGCTACCAATTCTGAAAAAGCCCCTTCATCACCAACGCCAAATCGCGAGCGAGGAACCCCTGCGGTCATCAGTTGCCGCGGGCCTGAGCATCGTGAAAAAAGAAGCCGACCCACAAGCGGGTCGGCTTCTTTTCATTTTCATGCTCCTAGACCTACTGGATCGTCCCCGTGGCGCGTAGGTTGATGGTGACGTTGACCTTGAATTGGGCTCTTTTGTAGAGCTGCTCCCAAGTTTTCACTTCAACCTCCATATCTTGCCAATGAGTAGCGCGGTACAGGGAGCCAAAACCAATCGGATCGACTTGTTTCGCTTGCAACTTGTTCAAGAGCGTGGTCATCTCTGTCGTCAGTTTTTTCTCAGCTGCCTGTTTGATCTGCTCTAAGATCTGCGGTGTGACCTGGAGGCCGTGTTCGCCTTCCTCGACCAGACCGTCGAAATTGAGCGTGACTGTAATTGTGGGGTTTTCCCCGTCTGAGATCTTGCGTTTTACTTTCACTTGGTCGGCGTGGATCGCGAACGTATTGTTCGGCATCTTGATGTTATAGTCACTTTTGTTCACGATGCCACTGAGCACATTGTAATAACGGGTTTCGTCCGGGGTCAGCACCAACGCTAAGTGTGTATCGTCAAGGACCCCGACGCTGTCAATTGTATAGTACATGCTATTTTTGCTCGTCTCGGGTGAGGCGATCGGCACTACCGGATTCTCACCGGGATCGTTGCTCTTGCGAAATAACTGAAACAGGTACTGGGAGACGATGTACTGAGACTCGACCCCTTGCCCTCCAAAGGCTAGAATCAGGGCATTGGCAGGCATCCGCTCCGATTTTTGTTTGGAATCGAGCAGTTTCTCCGCCGTTGGCTTGCCGATGACGCACCACGAGATGCGCTGAATGAAACGCTGTCGGGTAAACCAATCCAGCGGATCGCGATAGTCCTCTTCGGCGAGACTCTTCCCGATGACCAACACGCGGGTGTGCCCGAAATCGAACTCCTTGTCGACGCGCGCCTTGAGCTTCTGGATCGCGTCGGAGATCGAGTCACTGTCCAAGGACAGCGACATGTAGTCTTCCTGCCCCATCTGCAACTGTCCCTTGGGGATGGCAATTTTGAGGGTGACACGGTACTTTTTTCCGGAGTCCTCCGGCTTGTCGATGCCGATGGCCGTGATGAAGAACCGCTTGTCGATGTCTTTGAACTCACAGCCGCTTAGCACGAGACAGAGCGACAGGACAACGATCATGAACGTAGCCCATCTAGATCTGCTGTTCATGACGACGCCTCCTCTTCGCGAGATAGATCAGCAGCGCGACCAACCCGATCTCGCTGAACAAGCGTGCGATCAACCAATACGTGGCAAACTCGAACAGGATGTACTCATTGTCTAGAATCTTTTGTAACACGCCCACGCCGAGGGTGAACGCGGCCAGCACCGCATAGTTCTGCCACTTGCGCTGTTGTCGAAACAGGCTCAGGATCAAGTGATATCCGATGTGCCAGTGCATGACCGCCTGCACCAACGCCACCATCAGATAGACCAGCAAAAAGGGAATCATCATGCGTTCGATCACGAAATACTGCATCGAGATCGAGTCGGAGGTTGGAATCCAAGGGAACGTGTAGCGATTGACGGAAAACTCACCGAGACGACCGATCGGGATGAAGAAGCTGGTCATCAAGGTCGCAAAGCCGAGACCTCCGAGGATCAGGTAGTGTCGTTTCTTGAGTTTGATCGCGGTCTCTTTGTTGAAGATCACCAAGTTCGTATACCCCGTGAAGATGTAGGACGCAGCCGCGATCATCGTCAGCGTCGGCAAGTGCACCAGATGTGTGCAAACATCATAGACATCCTCCCAGTCGGTGTTTTTTTCCAACACCGATTTGAGGAGGATGATGGCGATGAGCGGGATGTTGATGACAAAGAGAATCTCCAGTCCATTGAGCAGTCGGCTGCTCTTGAGCGGAACGACCAACAGCACCGTAAGGCTTAAAAAAAACAAAATGGTAAACTGCCCCGTCTCAGGGCTCAAATAGCGTGTCATGATCGTGGAGAAGGCCAGCAGTACGATCACGCCTGCGACATACCAAAAGCTGGAGATGTAACTGAGGAAGATCACCCGAAACCAGCGCGGCAGATAGCGCTCCATCACCTCGGGCAGCGACTCGCCGGGAAACTGTGCCAGCGATTGGGTACCGAGGACCAACAAGGTCATCCCGATCACCACGGAGATCAAGATCGACATCAGCGCCCCGTCGAACAGCCCGTTGAAGAGGATGTGTGGCACGAACACGATGATGTTCGAGACCATGTTGATCAGGATCGTGTAGAAAAGAAAGCGGTTCTCCTTCATTTCGATTCCTCCCCGCGCACCATTTTCAAGTAGGGAGTACCGAAACTGGTCAAGCTGGAGAGATAGAACACCAACAGGATTGCCCCGATGATGATCCCGATCAGCCCGGCCACCGTGGCGAGCAGCACGAACAGATATTTTAACACGCGCACGGCAAAGTTCATTTCAATGATCGGAATCACGTAGTTGGAGATGCCGACCACCGAGACGATGATGATCATGATGTTGCTGATCAGGCCGGCCTGTGTCGCGGCCTGTCCAAGGATCAAACCGCCTACCGTCGTGGCTGTCGGACCGATCGCGCGCGGCAACCGAACGCTCGCTTCGGTGAGAAATTCCATCATCAACAGCATGAAGATCACTTCCAGATAGGACGCATAGGGGACGGCAGCGCGACTGGCGACGATGGAGAAGGCCAGTTGCACCCGGAAAAACTCCGGGTTGTAGGAGATCGTGGCCACATAGAGGCCGGGCAGAATGATCGTGGAGAGAAATCCGATATAGCGCAGTAAGCGCAAAAACCAACCGATGAGCGGCAATTGCGTATAATCGTCCATCGCCGAGAAAAAGTCCCCAAATGACGAGGGCAAGATGACGGCAAACGGGGTGGTGTCGATCAGCACGATGATCTTGCCTTCGGAGAGATTTTTGACGGCGCGGTCCGGTCGCTCCGTGATCACCACCAGCGGGAACAGGCTCCAGCGCTTGCGGCGCAAGAGCGTGTTTTGCAAATGACCGGCTGACAGCAAGACTTTCAGGTCGATCTCGTCCAACTCGCGGCGGAGTTCTGCGAGCGCCTGTTGGTTGACGTTTTGCTTGTCGTACAGGAGCGCCAATTGCGTCTTGGAGCGCTCGCCGACATTTTGGTAATCCACTTGCAACAGATCAGACTTGTAGCGAATGCGCACCAGATTGAGGTTGGTCATCAAGCTCTCATTAAAAGCGTCCTGTGGACCCTGTACAGTCGATTCGACGGTTGCTTCGGCGACGGGCGAGACCTGAATCGATTTGGCTTCATACAGATACAAGCGATCCGCGACAAAGACGCCCACGTAGCCGGACAAGATCAGATTGATCGTCGTATCGAGCTCCTGATGGTGTACACAATTGGGAAATGACATGAGAAATCCGGTATACTCCGCTTCCGTTTGATAGTCCCAAAAGGGCGAGACGATGTATTTGGCAATCAGTTTTGAGTCGCATAGTGGTTTTACATAGAGGAGGCTGGCCTGTTTGTCTGCAGCTTGCAGCTCGCGGGCCTCGACATCGGCGGATTCTGAAAAGCCGTCTTCCAAAAACTGCTTGAGCGATTGGAAGTCATTGTTCCGTTGCATCAACCTTCCCTCCGATCTTGACTACTTCTCCTTAGGGTGGCTGATTCTTCCACAATTATGAGTGGCATAAAGGAAGTCGATTTTGAGAAGGATAGCGCAGTCAGCAAGAAACGGAGGTGAAATCATGGCACAGCAACAGCCCTTGGCCATCCACGAAACGATGGAACTACACGAAGCCCTGAATTTCAAAACGGTTTGCGCGTTGAAGTCGAAAATGATGTATGGGTTGGCACATGATGAAGACCTGAAAGCGTTATTGGAGTTGAACGTTCAACAATCCACAGTCGCGATTCAAGCCCTGCAAAGCCTCTTGGCCAGAAGCCCAATCCAATAAAGGGTGGTGACCGCTCATGAATGAAATCGATCTGGAGCACTTGTCCGAACTGCAACCGCTGGCTGACCCGACGATCGCGCTTGATTTTTTGCTCTCCGTGAAAAATGGAGTGCGCAACACCGCCATCGCGATCACCGAATCGTCGACCCCTGATGTCAGAGCTGCTTTACATACGCAACTGGAAACCAGCCTTACGATGCATGAGAAGCTCTCCCAACTCATGATGAACAAAGGTTGGTTCCATCCTTACAACGTGAGTGAGCAATTCCAGTTGGATTTGGTATCCTCGCAGACGGTGCTGAAGATTGCAAGCCTAGACTTGTTCCCGCCGCAGCCTCCGACCCAAGCACCGGGGAACAAGGGCCAAAAAGAGCCGAATGAACTAGGAAACTAAGGAGGCAGTGCAACGATGAAGGCCGTTACCTACCAAGGCATGAAGGACGTCAAGGTCCTCGAAGTTCAAGATCCCAAACTTGAAAAAGCGGACGATATCATCGTCAAACTGACCAGTACCGCGATCTGCGGATCGGACCTGCATCTGATTCACAATTTGGTTCCGAACCTTCCGCCAGGCTACGTCATCGGGCATGAGCCGATGGGGATCGTCGAAGAGGTGGGACCGGAAGTCACCAAGTTGAAAAAGGGCGATCGTGTGATCATCCCGTTTAACGTGGCGTGTGGAACCTGTTTTTTCTGCAACAACCACTTGGAAAGCCAATGTGACAATTCCAACCCGCATGGCGACGCTGGCGGTTTCTTCGGCTATTCGGAAACGCTCGGCGGGTATCCAGGCGGTCAGGCGGAATACATGCGAGTTCCCTATGGGAACTTCACCCCGTTTCGCGTGCCTGATTCCTGTGAAATGGATGACGAAAAAATTGCGCTGCTCTCCGACGCTTGTTCGACCGCCTACTGGAGTGTGGACAATGCCGGCGTAAAAGACGGGGATACGGTCATCATCCTCGGCTGTGGCCCGGTCGGACTGCTCGCGCAAAAATTTGCGTGGTTGAAAGGTGCCAAGCGCGTGATCGCCGTGGACTACGTCGACTACCGCTTGGCGCATGCCAAACGGACCAACCATGTCGAGATCGTCAACATCGAATCGGGCCCCAACATCGGGAACTTATTGAAGGAAATGACCAAAGGCGGCGCGGATGTCGTCATCGACTGTGTGGGGATGGACGGCAAGATGTCCCCGTTGGAAGTGGTGGAAACGGCGTTGAAACTGCAAGGCGGCACGTTGAGCGCGTTCATCATCGCCAGCCAATGCGTCCGCAAGGGCGGGACGATCCAAGTCACCGGCGTGTACGGAACGCGATACAACGGCTTCCCGCTTGGCGACCTGTTCCAACGCAACATCAACCTGCGGATGGGACAGGCGCCAGTCATTCACTACATGCCGTACCTGTACAACCTGATTGCCGAGGGCAAGGTCGACCCGTCCGACATCATCACCCACCGACTCCCGCTGTCCGAAGCCGAGCGTGGCTACGAAGTGTTTGACCGGAAAACGGATGGCTGTATCAAAGTGCTGCTGAAACCGTAACCGCCAGAACCGCCCTGAACCGGATCGCAAAAAAAATCCCTCATCACATGGGATGAGGGATTTTTTCGTCGTGCAGGACAGCGGTGGTCGACTTGCGATCGAGGAACCCGGCCCCGACAAACAGCGCTAGCATGATCCCCAGCGACCCGAACATCAACCCTGGCCAAGCGGTGCTCAGGAAGTACCCGTTGACATTCGGCGCGACGATGTTGGCGACGCCGAACATGATGCTGGCGATGGCACCAGCTGTGGAAAGCAACCCCGCGGGGAGGATATCTGCGGCAAACGCGAGGCCCAGCGTGTAGAAACTCCCGACCGTCGCACCTGCGATCACCAGCAACGCCATCAGCGCCCAGACGTTGGAGGAGACCAGCGGGAGCACGAGGAAGCAAACCGCTCCGATCGCGGCACAGGCCATCATGATTTTTTTCCGACCGATGCGATCCGACCAGCGACCGAGCGGCATCTGGAGCAACAAACTCCCGACCACGAACGACGGCAGGATGATCGACACCCAGTCCAGCGAGATCCCGTTGCGCACGGCAAAGACCGGGAAGTTGACGTTCAACGCCGACTCCATGTACCCGTACAGGAACGGGGGGATCAGCGCCAACCAGCCGAGCCGGATGACGTCGAGGTAGCGATTCGTGCGTTGTGCGCTGGCTTCGACCGGTTCGGGGAAGTCGTTTTTCAAGCGGAGCAACATCACAAAGGCCGCGATGTAAAACACGGAGATCGCCAAAAACGGTGCCCAGATGCCATACCCTAACAACAGCATCCCCAGCGGGCCAAAGGAAAAGCCTGCGCCATATGCGAAGCCGTAGATCGACAGGTCACGCCCGCGACGTTCCACCGGGGCGAGCGCCGTCACCCACATCTGCGCGGCATAGTGCAACGCCACATCGCCTACGCCGAGCAACAGGCGCAGGATGAACCACACCGTGAACCCGCGAAACACCGGGAGGAGCAAGGTGCTCACCGTCACGATGCACAGCCCGATCAGGATCGTCGTGCGGTACCCATACTTGCGGAGCGGGATCTCCATCAGCGGCGAGACGAGCAGAATTCCGATGTACAAGGCCGCCGCGTTAAATCCGTTGGCGACGGTCGAGACGCCCGCTTGCTCCAGCAAGACGCTGAGCAGGGGCAGGGTCAATCCTTGGCTCATGCCAGCGATCGCCACGATGAGCAAAAGTGTGAGGAAGATAAAGCGTTGTGAAGTTTTAGGTTTCATGCGTACAAAAATCCTTTCTATTAGAAGCACATGCTTTTGACTACCCGATCATCAGTGTCATAGGAGTCATACGTAGGTCGTAAATCTGCGAATTCCTGCCTCCTATCATACCGTGAATTCCCCGTGGACGAAACTGCGCGATACGTGGATAAGTAGTTTAGATTTTTTTAAAAATACTCTAAATTCATTGACGGAAGCCCAACTTCTGGGCTACAATGAAGACAACAAAGGGGAGTAGCTTGCAGGCACCGTCCATGCCTGTGACAACGTTCGTCATTACGAGAGTCCTGTGTAGGGCCCTCCGGCGTTGTCAACCACCGCGTGTAGCGAGACCTTTGCCGATTCCACGGCAGAGGTCTCTTTTCTTATGTCTGGAATCGGGACAACTTGTAGAGGACGAGAGGAGGAACCCGAATGTCCGGCTTGGAATTTTTGATCGGTCTGGTGAGCATCATCATCATCGATTTGGTTGTCAGTGGTGACAACGCGATGGTGATCGCGCTGGCTTCCCGCAATCTCCCAGATGAGCAGCGCAAGAAAGCGATTCTCTGGGGAACGCTCGGTGCGGTCGGCTTGCGCATCGTCTTGACCGTACTGGCGGTCTATCTGTTACAAGTGCCGCTCTTGAAAGCGATTGGCGGCGTGTTCCTGATCTGGGTTGCGATCAAACTGTTGGTTGACAACACCAGCGATGACGAGGCGTCGATCCAGTCACCCGCTTCCTTTGGCAAGGCGATCCGCACGATCATCCTCGCCGATCTGGTGTTGTCGCTGGATAACATTTTTGCCGTGGCAGCCGCTGGGGAGGGACATATCGTGCTCGTGCTGATCGGTCTCGCGATCTCGATTCCGATCATCGTATGGGGTTCGACCGTGATCTTGAAGCTGATCAACCGCTTCCCGATCCTGATCTATGCAGGTGCTGCTGTGCTCGGCTGGACTGCGGGCAAGATGCTCGTGTCTGACAAAGTCATCGACGATTTCCTGACCCACGATGTGTATGATTGGATCGTTCCGCTGGTCGTCACCCTCGCCGTCGTCGGTCTCGGCAAATGGCTGAGCGGTCGTGCCAAACAGGCGGTCCGCGCGTAGCACGCGCATAAAAGGCCTCGGAACCGCATAGGATGAAACTCACAACCGATTATCCGGAAGGAGTTCATCTGTACATGCAACCGACGAACCAACCGCAACACCAGCCCTACCAGATCCCGCAGGAGCTGATCAACAGCATCCTCGCCGAGGCCGGTCTGGAAAGTCTCACCGGAGATGTCGAACCGCTGGATGACCACATCTCGCAGCGCTAGATGTTTTCAAAAAAACCGCAAGCCTTCGGGAGAAGGCTTGCGGTTTTTTGGCGTACAGTGAGGCGCTTAGTGATCGCCGTGGTTGTTTTTCGAAGGGTTGGTGATCTTGAAGCCTTCCTGTGGGTAGAGCAGGAACTTGATGCTCAGGCCGTCGATCATGTCCTTGTGCTCCGGGCCGACGAGCAGGTCGAGACCTTGCACGCTGACGACTTCATCGCCTGGCTTTTGCGTGTCAAACCCGAGTCCGTAGTGTGCGTGGTCGCCATGAACATGGTCAACTTGTACGCGGCACTTCAAGTCCGGGTTGTTTTCTTTTTCCAGAGCTTCGCGGATTTTCTTCGCCGCGAGCGAGTTCATTTCGATCGTTGTCACAGATAAGCACCTCACAGATTATGTATGTTCCTAGTATAGCATGTCCATTCAACCCTGCAAGCGCTCCTGTGCGCGGAAAAAGCTCTCCATCAGCCCGAGCTGCAACCAAGTCTGCACCAGCGCATTGACGAGCAACGTGCCCATCAACACCGGCACGCCGAAAAAGCGATTCACGGCAAAACCGAGCACGAAACTGACGATGCAGAGTGTGAAAAAGCGCCGAACTGATTCTGTGCGCGAGACGCGAAGCAGGGCGAGCGACTTTTTCAAAGCCGCAAGCGCAGACAGCCGCAGCACGACCGTCGCGTACTCCATGTACAGAAACACCAAGCGGAATCCCAACAGGCCGAGGATCAGCACGGCTCCGATCACGACGTTGCGCAGCGGGCCGTGGATCAGGTCTCCAAACAGCATGACGATCACGGTGAACACACCCTGTACCGCCATCTGGATCAGCATCCAGAGCAACAAGTTCGGCCACGCACGGGCGGCATCCTGTGTGGCGGTGGTGGGCAGGTCGCGAAACGTGCGTGCCAGCAAGCCGATGTAGTAAGCGTTGGCGAGCAGGAACAGCACGTACATCAGACACGCGAGGATCACTTTCAACACGCCCAGTTCATGAAAGCCGATCACCGAGAACTGGTGAGCGGGTTCCAGCAATTGCGTGATCGTCGGCAACCCGATCAGCGCCGTCACTTTATAGGAAGCCACCGCACGCATCGTCTGAGGCGGCCCGATCAACAACCACCCGAGCACCAACAAAATTCCATCCATCAAAATGGCAAAAAGCGCCGCCTGCCGAAACGTGGGCGCGCGGAGTTCACTCATGGTGGTAGACCTCGTTTCTGACCTGTATTTGCTTCTGCTTTTCATTATATAGCACTTTGGAGTTTTTTTCGCTTCACTTGGAGAGTTTAAACTTGATGACACGATCAGGAGGCGAAGCTATGACGACTGGCAAGGACAAAAAGATGACCGAACACAACATCCGGCTCACATCGGCTGAAATTGGACACTTATGGTCGTTATACATAAGTGATACCATGTCGGTCTGTACGCTAGGCTACTTCTTGAAAAAGCTGGAGGACGCCGAGATTTTGCCAGTTCTTGAATACGCTCTACATCTGTCGAAGCAACATCTGGAGACGGTCACGGAAATTTTTACGCATGAGTCGTTCCCGATCCCGATCGGATTCACCGACGCGGATGTGGACTTGGATGCGCCACGGTTATTTTCCGACACTTTCATTTTGAATTACCTCAAAAACATGTCGAGAATTGGTCTCGCTGCCAATGCGTTGGCGTTATCCATGTGTGCACGATCAGACGTGCGGGACTTCTATGTAGAAGCCTTGGCCTCGACATCTGAACTTTACACCAGATCCGCAAAGGTACAGCTATCGAAGGGATTGTATATAAGACCGCCCTATATCTCAATTCCCAAACAAGTGAGTTTTATCGAACATGAAAGCTTCATGTCGGGGCTGCTAGGCAAAAAACGACCGTTGACCGCACTTGAGGTTGCCTCACTATGGGTGAATTCCGAGACGAACACACTTGGGAGGTCTGTTGCGACCGGCTTTAGCCAAGTTGCAAAATCAAAAAACGTGCGCCAGTACATGGTTCGCGCAAGAGACATTAGTGCCAAGCATGTCGAGGTTTTCCATGATCTTCTCAATGAGGAGATGTTACCAGCACCCCAAACCTGGGATTCGGATGTGCTGGATTCTACTCATGCGCCCTTTTCCGACAAACTCATGATGTACCACATCGCCGTTCTCAGCCAAGCGGGGTTCGGGAATTACGGGATCGCGGCTTCGGGAGCGATGCGCAGGGATCTAGGGCCAATGTACGCACGGCTCATTGCCGAGGTCGCGACTTTTGCAGATGATGGAATGGAACTCATGATCGAGAATCGCTGGGTGGAAGAGCCTCCGCAAGCGGAAAACCGCAACGCGCTTGCGGGAGTCTGATGGGCGGGAAGGCGCGTAGTAGAGGAGTACCAATGACGAGTAGGCCTTGATTGAGTGGTTCCTGTGCATTGCAAGTGGATAGAGTTGAGAGGCGATCCCGTGGGGTCGCCTTTTTTGTCGTTGCGCTGGGAGGCAGGTCGGTATAGAGATTCATTGCAAAATAGGAGTAATAATGCTTAAAACATAGTATCTGTTACAATTTAAACTAAGATTAAATTATTGTATTGAATGAGGTTTTTCTATGCTGTATACTTGTCTCTAAATCGTCTAGAGAATTAGGTGGAGGTGAAGTGATGGAATCAATTTTACATACTAAACAGACTGAGATCATCTCTTGGCTGATCATCGCAACCGCCGGGTTGTTCGCTCTGTATTGCGCAGGATTGGTGCTCAAAACCTTGTTCCAGATTGTCAATCAGGAACGCAAGTTTCAAGGAACAGGGGCCGGTGCAGTTCGCACGGTGCTGTTCACCACACTGGTCGTAGGTGCGATTGCAGCCGGACTGTACGGGTTGCCAAACCACTTTTTCGACGGAACGACGTGGGCGGAGATCCAAGCGTTACCGTCGTCCGCGTTGCTCGGCGCATTCTGGGTGGCCTTTACAGCCGTTGTGATGTTCGCACTCCACTTTGTGCTCACTCACTTGTATCCCAAACCGGAGGAGCGACCGCTCTTCACGGTCAGCATTTTCAGCGTCGTCAGCGGATGTTCCTACGCGCTCGTCATGTTCATCGTCAACACCGCTTTGAAAACCGATACGTCGAAGCTCGGCCTGGGGAGTTACTTTGTTCTCGGACTGGTCCTCTACGTGTTCGGTCAGAAGTTGGTGCGCATGAATTTGAACAAGATGACCAACAACATGCTGTTTCGTGTACGAGTTGATTTGATCCAGAAAATCACCAAGACCCCTTTTTACAAAATGGAAGAAATCGGGAAAGAAAAAATCTACACCACCTTAAACAACGACACTGAGACGATCTCCTCATCGATCGGGCTCATCGTGATAGGCATCACAAGCTCTGTAACCATCCTGACGTCCTTTGTCTATCTGGCGGTCTCCGATCTGTTCGCCCTGTTGACTACCGCCGTGTTGATTGTGGTCGCTGGCGTCCTGATCAATTTGACGAACAAATCAGCCGAGCGACTGTTCAGTCAGTCGCGCGATGCACAGAACGTCTTTTTCCGCTACATAAACGACCTGCTCGGAGGATTCAAGGAGTTGTACCTCAACCGCCGCAAGCGCGATGAATTTCGCGAGGACATGGTCGAAAGCTGTTCGGAGTACCGCACCAAGCGTATCGCGGCGGACGGAGTGGCAGCCAACGTGTATTTTGTTGGGGAATTGGTCGCTTTTATCGTGCTGGGCGGGTTGATATTTGTGCTTCCGGCGCTGTTCGTGGGCGTTCACAACGAGACGCTCAGCGACTATGTGCTGGTGTTTCTGTTTTTGAAAGGGCCGCTGGACAACGTGCTGAACATGATCCCGCGCATCACGCAAGTGCGCGTGAGTTGGCAGCGCATTCAGCAGATCTCCGAACAGGTTGCTCGGCTGGGGTCTGACAGGATGGAAGAGCCTGTCGTGGTGGAGGCGCAGGTACATATCGCGTTGCAAGATGTGGAGTTCAGCTACCTCAATCAAGAGCAAGCATCGTTTCACGTCGGTCCGATCTCCTGCGAGTTCTCCTCAGGGGAGTTGGTGTTCATCACGGGTGGTAACGGCAGCGGCAAATCGACGCTGGCGAAATTGGTCACCGGGTTGTACGCACCGTCCAACGGGCAGATCGTCGTCAATGGCCGCCAACTCGACGAGGAACATCTGGGTCAGCATTTCTCCACGGTGTTTACCGACTACTACCTGTTTGAAAAATTGTACGGCGTCGATCATGCCGATGCCGAGCAGGAGATGCAGAAGTATCTGCAGGTGCTGGGCATCGAGAGCAAGTTGCAGATCGTCGACGGGGTGTTTAGCACGACCAAGCTCTCGACCGGCCAGAAAAAGCGGTTGGCCTTGCTGATCACCTATCTCGAAGACCGTCCGGTCTACCTGTTTGACGAGTGGGCGGCCGATCAAGACCCCGAGTTTCGCGCGTACTTTTACCATGAACTGCTGCCAGAGCTCAAGGCGCGCGGGAAATGCGTGATCGCGATCACGCACGACGACCGCTACTTCGATCTGGCAGACAAGGTGATCAAGATGGAAGCGGGACAGATCATGCAAACGCCCGTTCCGTCACGATAAAGGAGGCGATTGCATGCCCAAGATCCGCTTGTTTTGCCTCCCGTATGCCGGGGGCTCCGCGATGATGTACGTGCGGTGGAAAGAGCTCTTGCACGATGGAATCGAGCTATGTCCCGTCGAACTGACCGGGCGTGGCACGAGGATGAGCGAGCCGATCCATCAGTCTTTTGAAGAGATGTTGGACGATGTGTTTCTGCAGGTGCAGGATCGCTTGGACGTTCCGTATGCGATTTTTGGACACAGCATGGGCAGTTGGCTGGCGTTCGAATTGGCGCACAAAATCGTCGAGCAGGGCCTGCCAGCACCAGCGCATCTGTTCTTCTCGGCGCGTCGTGCCCCACAGGTGCCCAAGGAGGACATCGCGTATCATGAACTTCCCTTACCAGACCTGATGCGCGAGTTGGAGGCGCTCGGCGGCGCATCGCAAGAGATGTTTGAAAATGAAACTCTTCTCAAGCTGTTTTTGCCGACGCTGCTCGCTGATTTTAAAGTCCTGTACGAGTACCGCTACATCGCCAAAGCGAACAAACTCCCCTGCAGCATCTCGGTGTTGAGCGGGAAGACCGACACGCCGATCACAGGGTCGGATCTGTTGGCGTGGAAGGCGCTGACCGAGGTCTCGTGCCGCATACACAAGCTTTCTGGCGGACATTTTTTCATCAACGAAAACACGCCCGCTGTGGTGGAGGTCGTCAATGCGGCACTAGGCGATTCGATGCTGTAAGGCTTGTCGGGTCAACGAGGAGCAGAGAAAGGGGTATCTGTGATGAAGTTTCGCAATTTGGTAGAGATGCTGGAAGCACGTCGTGCGAGCGACAAAGGTCTTCGCTTTATCCGCTCGGACCAAGACGAGGTATTCGTGTCCTATGGGAACTTGTATGACCGCGCGCGCGGGGTGCTCTATCATCTGCAAGCGCGTGGTATCAAGCCGGGCGATGAGGTGTTGCTGCAGATCGAAAACAACGAGAGCTTCCTCTATGTGTTTTGGGCCTGTTTGCTCGGCGGCTACATCCCGGTTCCCATCACCGTGGGTAGCAAGGAAGAGCACAACCTGAAAGTGATTCGCATCTGGGAAGTGGTGAACAATCCCTATCTGGTCACTTCGGAACAACGCTACGCCAAATTGCGCTCCTACGCAGAAACCAAGGGCTTCGATGCGGTGGTGGGGCAGCTGGAGGCGGGCACCCTGTTGCTCGATGACCTGAACGATTGGTCGCAGCCAGGGGTTGTGCAATACCCAGAGGAACAGGATGTGGCCTTCATCCAGTTCTCGTCCGGCTCGACTGGCGACCCCAAAGGTGTGGTTTTGACCCATCATAACCTCTTGACCAACGTCGGCCAGATGCATGTCGCTTTTGAAATGGATGCTGAGGACGGCTTGCTCAGTTGGGTGCCGTACACGCATGACATGGGGATGATCATCGGCCATCTGACCCCGATCAATTCGGGAATCAATCAGTACAACATGGACCCGATGCTGTTCATGCGCCGTCCTGTGCTGTGGTTTAAGAAAGTCAATGAGCACAAGGTGACGATCGTCTGCGCGCCCAACTTCGGCTATAAATTGCTCTTGCAATCGTTCCAACCTGAGCATGGAGAGGGCTGGGATCTCTCAAGGTTTAAAGTGGCGCTCAACGGTGCGGAGCCGATCTTGGCCGAGACGATGCGTGCCTTTGAGGCGACGTTTGCTCCTTATGGCATGCGGCAGGGAACGAGTTTCAGCGCCTATGGGCTGGCCGAAGCGAGTGTCGCCGTCTCGTTCTCACCGGTGGGTGAAGGGATCCGCGAGTTCTTCATCGACCGCACGCAGCTGCAGGTCGGGCAACCCGTTCGCTTCGTGGAACCCACGCACCCGGATGCGTTCTCCCTCGTCGAGACGGGCCGTCCGATCATCGATTTGGAGATGCGCATCTGTGATGAAGACAACCATGTGCTGCCAGATAACGTGATCGGATATGCCCAAATCCGCGGTGCCAACGTGACATCAGGCTATTACAACAACCCGGAGGCAACCGCGCGGACGATCACACCAGATGGCTGGTTGAACACGGGCGATCTCGGGTTTATGCGCGAAGGACGCTTTTTGATGACCGGTCGCGCCAAGGAGATCATCATCGTGCAAGGCCAGAACTACTACCCGCATGACATCGAGCGCATGGTTTCGCAGGTGCCGGGGGTCGCGAGGGGTGAGGCGGCCGCTTGTGGTGTGTTCAACGAAACGCTGGGGTACGAAGAGATTCATCTCTTCGTGCTCTACAAAGGCAAGCTGGACGCCTTCGCGGAAATCGCCTTGCAAGTGAAGCAACACATCGCACAACAGCTGGGTTTGACGTTGGGCGATGTGCTCCCGCTGCGGCAGATTCCGAAGACGACCAGCGGCAAGATCCAGCGCTTTCTGCTGGCCGAAGAGTATCGCAGCGGCGAGTACGACGAATTGGCGCAGACTGTGCGCGCACAGCTGGCCGAGCTGATGCCTGCACCCGCAGCAGGTCAGGATCTGGAGCACACCCTGCTCTATATCGTCCGCGAGGTGCTCGGTGTGGTGGAGGTCGGCATACACGACAATTTCACCAAGTTCGGTGCGACCTCGCTGCAGATGACGAAGATGCAGGAACGGCTGGAGCAGGTGTTCCCAGGCCGCGTGAAAGTCTCTGACCTGTTCGCGTTCCCGTCGATCTCGATGCTGGTCGAGCTGATTGAGGGAAAAGGCAACTTGCTGTTGCCTGCTGTGCGGTTGCCAGAATCGTACTTCCACTCGACCGAAGAGCGTCCGAACAGCGGGTTTGAAGTCCGCTTCGATGCAGAGTTGACGACGGCGCTGACCCAGATTGCCGCACGCGAGCAGGCCACCGTGTCTGATCTGTTGCTGGCGCTGTGTGCAAACTTGTTCCACCAAGTCTCACAGCAACGGATGATCACCCTCCCGACCCTGATGCACTCCGACGAGCATGTGGTCGCGGTGACGGTGGATTTTGAGCAGGTGACGGGGCTTCAGGAACTGATCGAGTATGGCAAGCGACAAGCTCGCGATCTGCAAGGGGATCTGGTGTATGCGCGAAGCGATTTTTCCAAGATCGTGCGCACGAGAGATCCGCAGGCAGCGGTGGTGTGTTTCTGCGATCGTGACGTTCGCCCGCCAGATGCTGGGCTGCTGCGCTACTTCGATCTGCTGATCGAGCGTTTTGAGGATGGGCAGGGCATGGGCTTGTTCGTGGAGTTCAACTCCCGCCGTCTTGACAAGGAGCGGGTGCGGCAGTTGGCGGTCAATCTGGTGAAATTGGCGAAGCGACTGGCGAACGGGCTCGCGTAACAGGGGTAAGGAAAGGAAGAGAGGGGGGTAGCCGAGGTGAGCGAACCCAAGTTCAGCTTAGGGCTGTTGAATCTGGATCTGGTTGACGACGAGGAGATCAAGGTACAAGAGGTGTCCAACCACGACATTGCAATCATTGGGATGGCGGTCAAAATGCCGCTTGCCGATAGTACAGATGCGTTCTGGGAGAACATTCGGAGCGGAATCGACTGCATTCGTCCATTCCCAGAGGAGCGCCGTGAGGATGCCGATCGGTTTTATCGGTACCAAAAACCGAATGCTCCGTCGGCCAACTATCTGGAGTGTGGCTATCTAGAGGAAGTGGACAAGTTTGATGCTGAGTTTTTCCGCTTGACCCCGCAGGAGGCGAACTTGACGAGCCCGGTTCACCGCCTCGTCTTGGAGACGGCGTGGACGGCGATGGAGGATGCTGGCTATGGCGGCAACAAGCTCAGCGGCACTTCAACAGGCGTATTCGTCGGCTTCCTTGGCGATCTGGAAGGGTACAAGTACAAGGAGATGATCGACGAGGTCGACCCAGCGTCGGTGCCGTTGTCGGTAGCGGGCAACTTGGCCTCGATGATCACGGGCCGTGTCGCGTATACGCTCAATCTCAAAGGACCGAGCATGATCATCGACACGGCGTGTTCGTCCTCGCTGGTCGCGGTCAATCAAGCCTGCCATGCGATTCGCTCCGGCAGTTGCGACATGGCGATCGCAGGTGGGGTGCGTCTGAGCTTGTTCCCTGTCGACAAAGACAACCAGAAGATCGGGATCGAGTCGGAGGACAACGCAACGCGCGCGTTCGATAATCAGTCGAGCGGTTCAGGGCTTGGCGAAGGCGTCGGCATGGTGTTGCTCAAGCCGCTCGACCAAGCACTGCGCGACCGCGACAGCATCCATGCGGTGATCAAAGGGAGCGCTGTCAATCAAGACGGCACTTCGATGGGCATTACGGCACCCAATCCCGTTTCGCAAGCGGCGGTGATGGTGCAGGCGTGGGAAGATGCCGGGATCGATCCCGAGACGCTTTCCTACATTGAAGTACACGGCACAGGCACGAAGCTTGGCGACACGCTGGAGATGGACGGCCTGCACGGGGCGTTCCGCCGGTACACAGACAAGACGCAGTTCTGCGCGATCAGTTCGGTGAAGACGAACATCGGTCACCTGTACGAAAGTGCAGGCATCGCAGGGTTGGTCAAAACGGTGATGGCGCTCAAGAATCGCCAACTCCCGCCGACGTTGCACTTTGGCCAGCCGAACCGCCGGATCGATTTCACCGATTCGCCGGTGTATGTGAACAATCGCTTGCGGGCATGGGAGGCGGCACAGACACCGCGGCGAGCTGGCGTCAGTTCGTTTGGCATCAGCGGCACGAACTGTCACCTGGTGCTGGAGGAAGCGGCCCCGGTGCAGGCAGCGGCTGTTGGGCAAGGACCTTGGATCTTGCCGCTCTCTGCTCGCAATCAAGAGGCGTTGCACGAGTTGGCAGCGCGGTATGAACAACACTTGGCGGGCCACACACAACGGATGGTCGACTTGTGTTACACCGCGGGTACCGGACGTCATCAGCACTCCCACCGGATGGCACTATTGGTTACGGATGCCACGGAATGCCGGGAACTGCTCCGCGCAAGTCGGGGAGTTTCGGCGGACGTGGCAGATGGAAAGCGGTATCACGGGGTCCATCGCGTGATCTCGGATGATCGAGAACACCGCAGCGCCGGCGAGATCACCCAGCAGGAGTTTGAACAACTGAACCGTTCGGCGCAAGAATTGGTTCGGCAAATCGCAGGTGGAGATCGCGCGCCGGCGTTGCTCGCGCAAGTGTGCGAGTTGTACGCACAGGGGGCGGAGATCGATTGGCACACCCTGTATCGCGCAGAGAGCCCCCAGCGGTTGCACCTGCCGACCTATCCGTTCAAGCGCAACCGTTGGTGGATCGACATTCCAGAAGAACGGGCGGCGGAGCGCGAGGGGACGAATTCCTTTTTCAACGTCCAATGGAAGCGTGAATCGCTACGAGCGAGCGATGCCCGCACCCACGCCGGGCCGGTGGTGGTCTTCAAGGATCATCAGGGTCTCGGGGAGCAATTGGGGAAACGGTATCGCGAAGTAGGGCGGCGCGTGATCGAAGTTGAGGTGGGCGAGACCTACGAACGCCTGACCGAAAACCACTACCGCATCGCGGGCCTTGAGGCCGACTATGAGCAGTTGGCCACCGATCTGGCCACCGTGCCATTTGATCAGGTGATTCATCTCTTGGCGATCCGTGAACAGACAGGTGTCACCAGTGTTTCCGAGTTGGAAACCAGCCAGCGACTTGGCGTGCTGAGTTTGACGTGGTGGGTGCGGGCGTTGCTTCACGCAGGTGTAGAACGCGAGATCGACATCGTTCTCGTCGCAGAAAACGCGCGTGCGGTGAGCGGTGACGAGCATGTCTTGCAGCCGGAAAACGCCACGCTGTTTGGCTACGGCAAGGTCGTGCGCAAGGAACATCCGCAGCTCAATTGCCGCTGTGTAGACCTCGATGCGCGCACCGCGGTCGATGATCTGTGGGCGGAACTCGCTTCGCAGACGTCGGGCTACCAAACCGCTTACCGTGCGGGCGTGCGCTATGTGGAGGAGTTCGGCGCGGTCGAGCTGGCTCAGACAACGTCACAGCCTGTTGCGATCAAGCCGGAGGGCGTCTATCTGATCACAGGCGGCACGGGGGGCATCGGGCTGGAGACGGCGCGCTGGATGGCGGCACAGGAACGCGTGCATCTCGTGTTGGTCAACCGCTCGCCGATGCCGGAGCGCTCCAGCTGGGAATCCCTGCTCGAGACGGGAGCCGATGAGCGACTGGCAGGCAAGATTCGCGACATGCTGGAATTGGAAGCGCTCGGTGCCACTGTGGACTGCGTGAGCGCCGATGTCACAGATCGCGAGGCGTTGCAGGGTGTGCTGGAAGGGGTGCGGACGAAGTTCGGACACCTCGATGGCATCGTGCACGGAGCAGGGGTGGGCAACGCCTACGGAATTGCACAGCGCAAGCCGGAGGAGTTCCAAGGCGTTTTTGCTCCAAAAGTCTATGGCACGTACATGCTCGATGAGCTGACCCGTGCGGACAATCTCGATTTTCTCCTGCTGTATTCCTCGATCGCCACGATGTTCCCAGCGACAGGGCAGAGCGATTATACGGCTGCCAATACGTATCTGGACGCTTTCTCAGAGTGGCGCAATCGTCAAGGAAGCAAGACGGTGGCGATAAACTGGGCGACGTGGAGCGAGCGGGGCATGGCGGCCGACAACGGTTTTGCCATCGCGACGCTGTTTAAAACGCTTTCGTCCGCAGCGGCGATGGCGCGCATGGCAGAGGTGCTCGAACGCGAGATCTCCAGTGTGCTGGTGGGCGAGATTCACTACGAGTGGGGCAGCATTGAGACGCTGGGCCAGTATGGATTCCGCCTCTCGCCGGCGATTCGCGCCCGTCTGGACGGACGGCGCACGCGCTCGAAGCGCAAGGAGCGCCCGACAGCGTCGAGCGAGCCGATTCGTCTGACGGGTCGGGAGCAAGGGTCGTTCTCGGAGATCGAGACGCAGTTGGCGCAGATCTGCAAGGATGCGCTCGGCATGAATGAGATCAACGTGTACGACAGTTTCTTTGAACTCGGCGCTGATTCGATTCTGATCAAGAAGATGCAGGCAGACCTTGAAAAAGTCTTCCCCGGCAGCGTTGCGGTGGCCGATATCTTCGCCTATCCGACGATTGCCAAACTGTCGCAGTTCCTCGCAGAAGGCGAGGGGATGTCACAGATGAAAAAAGAGGTCAAAAAAGAGAACAAGGCAGCTGTGGAGATCTTGGACCAAGACGTTCACGATCTGTTTGGGCAGATGGAAGATGGCGATCTGTCGATCGATCAATTGGTGGATAAGTTGTTCGACTTGTAACCTCAGAATCAGATAGGAGGTGATGCGCGGCTATGAAAAACATCCTCAAGTATGTCGTGGAGAACGTCAACACCGGGAAAATCGAGAAGCAAGCAGCCGTCGAGATGATCAAGATGCTCAAGGAGGAAGAGTTGAACGCCTCTGGAGACATCGCGGTGATCGGGATGTCGGCGGACTTCCCGTTGGCCGAGACGCTCGAAGACTATTGGGAGCAGATCGAGAGCGGGTTGGAGTCGATCCGGCGCTTTCCGACCGAACGCCAAGCGGATATCGACAACTACATGAATTACATGGCGATCCCGCCAGAGCAAGTCAAGTATCCGGAAGCGGCCTATCTGGAGAACATCGACCGCTTCGACAACGCGTACTTCCGCATCTCGCCCAAGGAAGCGAGCATGATGGACCCTTGTCAGCGGATCTTCATGGAGACGGTGTTTCGAACCATCGAAGACGCCGGATACGGTGGGCAAAAAATCGTCGGCACCGAGACGGGCATCTACGTGGGATATGCCAACCACATCAAGGACAGCTATTCCAAAATGTTATACGAAGTGGCCGAGATGGACGCTTCCGCAATCGTCGGCAATCTGCCGGCGGTGATCCCAGGTCGCATCGCTTATGCTCTCGACCTCAAGGGGCCGTCGATGGTTGTGGACACGGCGTGTTCCTCGTCGCTGGTGTCGATTGCGCTCGCCTGTCGCGCACTGCGCAACCGCGAGTGTGAGATGGCGATCGCAGGCGGCATTCGCATCTCGACCGTGCCGCAAAGCAAGGAGCATGAAAAGCTCGGCATCGAGGCGTCCGATGGGAAAACGCGTGCGTTTGACCACCTATCTGACGGCGCGGGGGTCGGTGAAGGCGTTGCCGCTGTGATGCTCAAGCCGTTGCAACAAGCGTTGCGCGATGGCGACCACATCCACGCGGTGATCAAAGGGGTCGCGGTCAATCAAGACGGTACGTCGATCTCGATGACCGCCCCGAACCCGATGGCGCAGACCGAAGTGATTAAAAAAGCGTGGGAAGACGCACAGATCGACCCAGAGACGATCTCCTACATCGTCACGCATGGCACGGGCACCAACCTTGGCGACCCGATTGAGATCAAGGGGATTCAAAACGCGTTCCGCGCGTACACAGATCGGACGCAGTTTTGTGCGGTGGCATCGGTGAAACCGAACATCGGGCATCTGTTCGAAGCGGCAGGCATCGCGAACTTTATCCAAGCTGTCCTCGCGCTCAAGAACAAAAAGCTCCCGCCCTCGCTGAATTTCAACACGCCAAACCGCACGATCGATTTCTTGCGCTCGCCGATCTATGTGAACACACAGCTGCGGGATTGGGAGACAGAGGGGCATCCGCGACGCTGTGGAGTCAGTTCGTTTGGGATCAGCGGAACGAATGCGCACATCGTGCTCGAGGAAGCACCGCCTGTCAAGCAAGCCGAGGCCGTGAGCGACCAAGCGCATCCGCAGGTGCTGACCCTGTCGGCAAAAAGCCATGCGGCGCTGAGCGCCTTGGTTTACTCGTACAAGCAGTGGCTTGGACGAACGGATTCGGACCTGCGCTTGGCGGACGTCTGTGCGACGGCGAACACGGGGCGCGGGCATTACAACTACCGCCTCGCGCTGGTAGCAGATCGTGTCGAGGACATGCTGGAGCTGCTCGAACATTGGGACAGCGAACAAGAAGGGGTCCACTACGGCTATCACAAAGTCGTCGCGAAAAACCGAGAAGCTGTCGAGTCGTTCGAGATGACGGAAGCCAGCTTGCAGGCGCTGAATGCGCAAGCCAACGAACAGCTCCAAGGGTGGACACAGGAGCACTCGCACCGTGCTGACGCGCTCGTCGCGTTGTGCAAACTGTACGTCGCAGGCGCGCAGATCGAGTGGGGAGTCCTCTATGAGGGGGCGCAAACACGCAAAGTGCGCTTGCCTGTCTACCCGTTCGAACGCCTGCGCCATTGGGTCGAATTGCCGAGCCGCGAGATGCAGGAGACGGCAGCGGAAGATTTCGATCTGTTCTACTCGACCCGCTGGGTGCCGAGCGAGTTGGATGCGGAGGCTGCGGTGGCGAGTGGCACGGGGACTGTGCTGATCTTCGCAGACCCGACGGGGCTTGGCGACAAGCTCGCGGCTGCCTATCGCGAACAAAACCGTCGCTGCCTCTTCGTGGAACTGGGGGATGCGTATCGCAAAGTCGGGTCCGATCACTATGTGATCACAGGCGTTGAGAGCGATTACGACCGCCTGTTCCAAGACGTGCGGGACGCTTCGCTCACGCAGATACTCCACTTGTTCAGCAAGACCGAGCAGCTCGTAGGCAACCGCCTGTCCGAATTGGAGAGCAGTCAGCAACGCGGGTTGTACAGCCTGTTCTACCTGACGCGGGCGATGGTGCGCAACAGCATCTCCCAGGATCTCAACGTGTGCTTGATCTCCGAGTACGCAGAGGAAGTGAGCGGGCAGGAAGCGGTGCTCAAACCGGAAAACGCTGCACTGTACGGCCTTGGCAAGGTCGTCATGTTGGAATATCCGAACATCCATTGCCGAGCGATCGATCTGGATGATGACGTGTCCGTGGACACGGTGTTGCTCGAACTGAACGCGCCGCCGTCCAAGTTCTACCAGGTTTCGTACCGCCAAGGCGTGCGCTATGTCGAGCAGTTTAGCGAAATGGAGTTGCAGGATCTGCCTGATCACGCGTTTGAACTTCGTGAAGAAGGCGTGTACGTGCTGACGGGGGGCGCAGGCGGAATCGGTCTGGAAGTCGCCAAACACTTCGCTTCGCAAAAACCTGTCCGGATGGCGTTCCTCAACCGTAGCGCACTGCCCGAACGCGAGCAGTGGGATGCGCTTGTCGAGGAAGGCACGAACCCAAAACTCGCGCACAAAATCCGCTTCATCCAAGAGATCGAAGCGCTCGGAGCACAGGTGGAGTGCCATGCTGTCGATGTGGCAGACCTAGACGAGATGGATCGCGTTTTGACGCATCTGCGAGCGAAGCACGGTCGTATCAACGGCGTTGTGCATGCGGCGGGCGTGCCGGGTGATGGGTATCTCGTGCTCAAGGAACACAGTGTGTTTGATGATGTCGTGAAGCCGAAGATGCAAGGTGTTTTCCTGCTCGACCATCTGACAGCAGAGGATGATCTCGATTTCTTCGCGATCTTCTCGTCGGGCATCTCGATCATGGGCGAAGTCGGTCAAGGCGACTACGTGGCGGCCAACGCCTATCTCGACGCATACGCCGCAGCCCGCAACAAGCGAGGCAAGACGACGGTCACATTTGACTGGACGTCCTGGAAGACGGCCGGCATGTCGGTTGAGTACGGGTTTAACAAAGACCTGCTCTACAAGTCGATCTTGACGGAACAGGCGCTCTACGGATTCGATGTGGGCTTGCGCAAACAGATCCCGCGCTTGCTCGTCGGCGAGTTGAACGCCAAAAGCGAGTACGTCATCCTGCTGGAAATGATGCCGTGCGGTCTGTCTCCGAAGCTCCAGAATCTCGTGGACCAGTACAAAGCCAAGCGCGGCAAGCGACAGGAAGCCAACGAGCAGAAGCGCTCAACGGTCTCGCGTGGCGAAGTCCGTCTGACCGGCAAGGATGGCGCCGACTATACCGAGGTTGAAAAAGTGGTTGCGCGCATCTACCGGGAAACGCTCGGGTTTGACGAGATCAACGTACACGACAGCTTTTTCGAGCTAGGTGGCGACTCGGTGATGCTCAACAAACTGCACGCGCAAATTGAGAAGGAATACCCGAGCAAGGTCAAAGTGACCGACTTGTTTGCACACACTTCGATCACCAAGTTGGCTCAATTTATCGGGGTGGACGACACCGCGCCGAAGCAAAAGCCGCGTGTGGAGCGACGCACAGAGGTGACAGATGACGACATCGCCGTGATCGGTCTGTCGGTGAACATGCCGATGGCTGGAGATGCAGATGCCTTCTGGACCAACTTGGTGAACAACCTCGATTGCGTCACCCCGTTCCCGGCACACCGAGTGCAGGACGTGACCGACTACCTTCTCTACGCCGAAGGGGAGCGACTGGAGGACATCAAGTTCCCTCTGGGATGCTATCTGGAGAACAACGACAAGTTTGACTACAAGTTCTTCAAACTCTCTCCGAAGGAAGCGCAACTCACCGACCCGCATCAACGGATGTTCATGCAGACGGTGTGGCACGCGATCGAGGACGCAGGCTATAGCGGTGGGAAGCTCGCAGGCAGCAACACCGGCGTCTACGTCGGGTTCGCAGGCGGGTTCAAGGATTCCTACCAGCGCTTGATTCATGGCATGGAGCCCGAACACTTCGCCGTGTCGGCAGTAGGGAACATCAACGCGATGATTCCGAGCCGCATCTGCTATCTGTTGGATCTCAAAGGGCCGGCGATGGTCATCGACACCGCCTGCTCCTCAACCTTGGTCGCCTTGCATAACGCCTGCCGCGACCTCCGCAACGGCGATGCAGAGATGGCGATCGTCGCCGGGGTGCGCTTGGCGCTGATCCCGCTTGATCGCGACAACATGAAGATCGGGATCGAGGCGTCGATCGGGCGCACGATGTCGTTTGACGCACTTGCCGATGGCTCCGGCCTCGGAGAAGGTTCGGCGGCCGTGATCATCAAGCCGCTGAAACAAGCGCTCGCCGATCAGGATCAGGTCTACGCGGTGATCAAAGGCAGTGCGCTCAACCAAGACGGCGCTTCGATGGGCATCACCGCTCCTAACCCAGCGGCACAGGAAGCCGTGTTGATCAAGGCGTGGCAGAACGCGAACATCGATCCAGAGTCGCTCAGCTTCATCGAAGCGCATGGGACGGCGACCGCACTTGGCGATCCGATTGAGATCGATGCCTTGCACAGCGCGTTCCAGAAGTACACCGACAAAACCCAGTTTTGCGCGGTTGGTGCCGTCAAATCGGTGGTGGGACACCTGTACGAAGCGGCCGGGATTACCTCGTTCGTCAAGTCGGTGCTCGCGCTGCAACATCGCGTGATTCCGCCGTCGATGCACTTCAACCAGCCGAATCCAAAAATCGACTTCACCAGTTCGCCCATCTATGTGAACACGATGGCGCGACCTTATGAAGGAGAAGGTCCGATGCGCTGTGGGGTCAGTTCCTTCGGCTTTAGCGGAACGAACTGTCACATCGTGTTGGAAGAAGCACCGGTTCCACAGGTACACGAGCGCGAGCGCACAGGGTTGCAGGTGTTCACCCTGACGGCGAAGAGCGAGTATTCGTTCCGTGAGCTGCAAGCCTCGTACCAAGCGTTTTTGGAGAAGCACCCAGAGGCGCGCCTAGCCGATGTATGCTACACCGCCAACACGGGGCGCGATCATTACCCGCACCGCTTGGCTGTGATCGTGCGCGACGGAGAGCAGCTCTTGGACAAACTGCGCACACCGTCTCAAGCAGGCGTGTTCCAAGGCGTGCATCGCGTGGTCTCAGAGCGCCAAGGCGCTCGCGAAGAGCATGCGATCACGGAGCGTGAGCGTTCGCAACTCAGCGCACAAGCCCGCGAGAAGCTGGCGGCGTTCCTCGCTTCTGGCCAACGCGACGAAGTCCTGCTCGACGATCTGTGTGCTCTCTATGTGCAAGGCGCAGACCTCGACTGGGATGCACTTTATGAAGACGAACCGGAACACCGCATCTCGCTGCCGCTCTATCCGTTCGAGCCGAACCGCTGCTGGATCGAAGTTCCGGAAGGAAGCAAGTGGATCACCGCTACCTCCGTACAAGCGGAAGCGGACAAGTTCTTCTCCATCGCCTGGAAGCAAGAGCCGCTCGTCATAGCGGAACAGCGTCAAACGTCCGGCCCTGTGCTAATCCTCATGGATGAGCGCGGCATCGGAGCGGAACTGGCGAATCGCTATCGCACAGCAGGGCGCGAAGCGATCGAGGTAGCATGGGGAACGGAGTACCGCCGACTTGGAGAGAACCGCTTTGTGATCTCCGGTGCGGAAGCGGACTACGTGCAACTCGCAGCCGATCTGCAAGCGGTGCCGTTCGATCAAGTGTTGCATCTGTTCTCGGTTCGTCAGCAGGACCAAGGGGAGATCGCCACGTTCGACGAGCTGGAAGGAAGCCAAGAGCGCGGCGTGTACAGCCTGTTCTACTTCGCACGAGCCCTTGCCAACTCAGGCGTGGACCGCGAGCTAGATGTGGTACTGATCGCGGACAACGCGGCGGAGGTAACGAAAAAGGAATCGCACCTTCGTCCCGAACACGCGACGCTGTTTGGCATCGGCAAGGTGGTCGTCAAGGAACACCCGAACCTGATGTGCCGCAGTTTGGATCTGGATGAACACACATCCTACGAGGCGATCTTCGCTGAGCTGGGGGCGGTCGCTGATACCTATCAGGTCGCCTACCGCGCAGGCGTTCGCTATGTGGAGCAGTTCACAGAAGTCGATGTCAAAAGCGCGGAAGATCGTCCGCTGACGATTCGCGAGGATGGCGTCTACGTGATCACAGGCGGTGCGGGCGGGATCGGCCTAGAAGTGGCGAAATGGATCGCCGGGCAGAATCGCGTCAACCTCGTCCTGATCAACCGCACGAAGATGCCGGAACGAGCGCGTTGGGATGAAATCCTCACCGCAGGACAGGACGAGTTCTCGATCAAGAAAATTCGCAACGTGCTGGACATCGAAGCGCTCGGCGCGACGGTGGAATGCGCTAGCGCCGACGTGGCTGACTACGAACAGGTTCGAGCGGTGCTGGAACACGTGCGGGCCACGTTCGGTCGGATCGACGGCGTAGTACACGGAGCCGGCGTTGGCGGAGCGGAGGGGATCGTCACTCGATCACACGCAGACTTCCACGCGGTGTTCGCGCCGAAAGTGCAGGGCACGTGGAACTTGGACGACCTGACACGAGCGGACGATCTCGACTTCATGGTGCTGTTCTCCTCGATTGCGACGATGTTCCCGATGGCGGGGCAGAGCGATTACATCGCGGCCAACGGCTATCTCGACGCTTATGGAGAGTACCGCAACAAGCGGGGGCAACGCACCGTCGTCATCAACTGGTCGACGTGGCGCGAGACGGGGATGTCGGTCTCGTACAATTTCAACATCGACACGCTCTTCAAGGCGATCCTGACCCAAGAGGCGATCGGCGGTCTGGAGATGCTCTTGAACAAAAACGTGCCGCGCGCACTGATTGGCGAAATCAATTACGACAGCAAGATCATCTTCCTGCTTGGAAAATCGTCCTTCCGCCTGTCAGACAAGATCAGCACCGAACTGGCGAAACGCACCGCGTCGTCCAAAGCGCGCGGCAAGAAAAAGCAAGGCTCGTCCAGCGGTGAAGTGATCCTGACCGGCAGTGAGAACGGCGAGTACGCCGAGACCGAGAAGTGCATCGCACGCATCTGTCAGCAGACGCTCGGGTTCGATGAACTCAACATTTACGACAACTTCTTCGAATTGGGTGCGGACTCGATTCTGTTGACACGTATGCACGGCTTGATCGACAAGGAGTACCCCGGAGTGGTCGCGATGACCGACATCTTTGAATACACCTCCATCGACAAGTTGGCGCAGTACATCAACGGCAAGCAAGCTGGAACGGATGTCGAAATCATCGAGCCCAAAGAAAATGTGGAAGACGCGTTGCGCTCGATCTTCGACAATCTGGAAAACGACAGCATCTCTCTCGAAGAGGCGCTCGACAGCTTGAAGGATATTTGATGGGGGCGATGTAGTGGATCAGCTCTTCAAATTTATCATTGATCAAACGGGCAAAGGCAAGATCGACAAAGAGACAGCGATACAGCTCGTCAAACAGTTCAAGGAACAGGATATCAAAGAGGCGGACGACATCGCGATCATCGGCATGGCAGGCAAGATGCCGCGCGCGAACAACCTTGGTGAATACTGGCAGAACATTCAAGCGGGCATCGACTGCATCACCACGTTCCCTGCAGGGCGCGAGGACGACATGACCCGCTACATGCGGGCCGTCGGAACGCCAGAAGAGGACATTCGCTTTAACAAAAACGGATTCATCGAAGATATCGACAAGTTTGACTACAAGTTTTTCCGCTTGTCGATCAAGGAAGCCAGCCTGATGGACCCGCACCAGCGGATGTTCCTGGAAACCGCGTGGGAAGCGATCGAAGACGCGGGGTATGGCGGGTCGAAGCTGACGGGCAGCAACACGGGCGTCTACGTCGGCTTCGCAACCTCCATTCGCGATTCGTACCAAAAGCAGATCCTCGAAGTGGACCCGTCCGCGATTCCGCTCTCGATGGTCGGCAACCTCGCCGCCGTGTTGCCAAGCCGGATCTCGTACCTGCTCGACCTGCGCGGGCCGAGCATGGTCATCGACACCGCATGCTCCTCCTCGCTCGTGGCGATCAACCTCGCCTGCGAAGCCCTGCGCGATGGCAAGTGTGACACCGCCATCGCCGGAGGGGTGAAACTGAACATCCTGCCACTCGACAATGAATTCATGCGCATCGGAATCGAGTCAAGCGATGCTCGCACTCGCGCATTTAATGATGATTCCAACGGGGCAGGGATCGGTGAAGGGGTCTGTGCAGTCGTGCTCAAGCCGCTCAAAAAAGCGCTTCGCGACGGCGATTCGGTCTACGCGGTGATCAAAGGGTGGGCGATGAACCAAGACGGCAACTCCGTCGGCCTGACCGCCCCCAATCCAGCCGCACAGACCGATGTGATTCTCAAGGCGTGGGAATCGGCAAAAATTCAGCCGGAGACAGTCAGCTACATCGAGACGCATGGGACGGGCACCAAGCTCGGCGACCCGATTGAGATCAAAGGCATTCAAGACGCGTTCCGCAAGTTTACCGACAAAACGCAATTCTGCGCAGTTGGCTCACTCAAGACCAACATCGGTCACTCTTCGGAAGCGGCGGGTTTGCTCTCGCTGATGAAAACGGTCCTCGCCCTGCGTCACAAGCAGTTGCCAGCGTCGCTGTATTTTGACAAGCCGAACCGCGCGATCCGCTTTAGTGAATCCCCTGTGTATGTCAATACGCAGTTGCGTCCGTGGGAGGCGCCAGCAGGAACGGCCCTGCGCTGTGGCGTCAACTCCTTTGGCATCTCCGGGACCAACTGTCACGTCGTGCTCGAAGAAGCTCCCGCGCAAGAGTCGCGCAGCCCGCAGGAACCATCGCTGCCACTCCTCGCGATCTCGGCCAAGAGCGAAGCCGCCTTGCAGGAGTTGGTGCGCAACTACCGCGACTTCTTGTTGGAGCAACCAGATGTGAATCTGGCGAACATCTGCTACACGGCGAGCACCGGGCGCTGGCATCACAGCCACCGCCTCGCGATCCATTTTTCCAGCCGCGAAGACCTGCTCCACAAGCTGAGCCGTCCAGATGTCCTGCAATCTTCGGAACACGAGGGCATCGCATACGGCACGCACAAAGTGGTCGGCAGCAAAGGCGAGAACGCAGATGCAGGCGTGATCACCGAGCAGGAAAAAGTCGCGCTGGACAAGCAAGCGGCGCGCCTCATCGAAGCGGGGGAGATCGAAGGGAGCGACATCCTCGCACTCGGCACCCTCTACGCGACGGGGGCAGAGATTCAGTGGGACCAGCTCTTCGACAAAAAACAGCATGCGCGCTTGCACCTGCCAGTCTATCCGTTTGAGCGCACGCGCTGTTGGATGGATGTGCCGGAGGTCGCGATCTCCGCTCGCGAGGAAGAACCCGAAGATCAGTTCTACGGGGTCTCGTGGCAAGCTACACCGCTGGAGATCGAGCCGAGCGTTTTGAGTGACTGGCACGAGCAGACCGTGCTGATCTTCAAAGACCAGGGCGATCTGTGGGAACGCATCGCGGAACAGTTCAAGAGCCGCAGTGAGAAACTGCTCTTCGTGGAATTCGGGGATGCCTACGCGCAGCGTGCGGATGACACGTTCGTCCTGAGCGGGGCGGAGGAAGACTACGAACGCCTGCTGTCGAGCTTGCGAGAGGGCGAACTGTCGCGCATCCTCTACCTGAATGCAGGAAGCGGATCGACGGGGGTCGAGAGCTACGACGCGTTGCAAAAATCGCAGCGCGAAGGCGTGTACTCGCTGTTCTACCTCACGCGTGCGCTGGTCAAGCTCGGATTCGACCAAGGCTTGAATCTCAATGTAATCTCGCAAGGTGTGTACACAGTAACCGGCGAGGAAGAAGCGTTGTATCCGGAACATGCACCGTTGATCGGCATCGGCAAAGCGATCAACCACGAGCACCCGGGAATTCGCATCCGCTGTATCGACATGGATCGGCACACGGATCTCGACGCGGTGCTCAAGCAGATGCAAGACCCGAGCGAGACCTACCAAACCGCCTATCGTCATGGCGTTCGCTATGCCGAGGAGTTCCGCGAGATGCCGATCGAACAGGCGGCAGATGAGCCGGTCACGATCAAGGACGAAGGGCTCTACCTGATCACCGGGGGTCTTGGGGGCATCGGTCTGGAAGTCGCCAAGTACTTCACCACCAAAGCTCGCGTGCGTCTCGCCTTGGTCACCCGCACGGTGATGCCGGAGCGAGCCAAGTGGGATGACATCATCAGCGCGGGCAGCAACGACAAAGACATCAAGCGCATCGCGGCGATCCGCGCGATCGAAGCGTCTGGTTCGGAAGTGATTCTCTGCAGTGCCGACGTCGCAGATGAAGCGAGCATGCGCGTGGTGATCGACGATCTGCGCAGCACCTACGGAAAAATCGATGGCATCGTACACGGGGCGGGGATTCCGGGGGACGGGTTCTTGTTCCTGAAAACACAGGAAGCGTTCGACCAAGTGCTCTCGCCAAAAGTGTTCGGGACCTATGTGCTCGACCACTTGACGAAGGACGACGCGCCTGATTTCATGATCTGCTTCTCCTCTGGATTGGCGATCTTGAGCGAGCCAGGACATGGCGATTACACAGCCGCGAACTCCTACCTCGACGCGTATACCGCCTACCGCAATCGCCAAGGGCGCAAAACGCTCGCGATCAACTGGACCACATGGAAAGAAACAGGGATGGCGGTCGATTACGGATTCAACTATGACACGTTCTTCAAGGCGATCCCGACGGAGGCTGCGCTGTCAGGTCTGGATATCGTGCTGAACAAAAAACTGAACAGCGTGTTGATCGGCGAGTTTAGCTACATCCCGCAGTTCTTGTTCCTGATCGATCGCCTGCCGTTGAAATTTGCCGGCAAGTTCCGTGAAAAGTGTGACCGGGTGCTCCGCGAGCACAACGCCACCAAGGGTCCGCGCAAGGAGACGCGTGCGGCCAAGCCAGGCGGCAAAGTGGAGTTGGTTGGCAAAGCGGGCGAGGCGTTTTCTGAGATCGAGTTGAAAGTGGCGCAGATCTACAACGAAATCCTCGGCTTCGCGGAGATCAACATCTACGACAGCTTCTTTGAACTCGGGGGAGATTCGGTCATGCTCAATCGGATGCTCGCGATCTTGAACAAAGAGTTCCCGAGCAAAGTCAAGCTGATCGATCTCTTCAATTACACGTCGGTCGCCACGCTCTCGGCGTACATCTCCAGCAAGTATGAACCGGTGGAGAGCGAAGTGATCACCGTGCAAGAAGAGGTCCGCGCAGAAGACTATGAGGACATGCTGGACGAGATGGTCAAGGGGAACTTGAGCATCGACGAGATCCTCAAGAACATGACGTAAGCGAGGGGTGAACGAATGGAGAAGCTGCTGAGATTCGTCTTAGAAGGGACGAGCAAGGGGCAGATCGACAAGCAAGCGGCGGCCCAGTTATTACACCTCATCAAGAGCGAGGAGTGGAAAGGGGACGAGGAGATCGCCATCATCGGTGTCTCCGCCAACCTTCCACATGTGCGCGACTTGGATGAGTTCTGGGAGAACTTGAAGCATCACGTCGATTTTATCGGCCCGTTTCCTGAAACCAGACGAGCGGACATCGACCGCTATCTGGAATACACGGGACTTGAGGACATCGACGATTTGAGCTATTTGGATTCTGCCTACTTAAAAGAGATCGACAAGTTCGACTACAAGCTGTTCCGCTTGTCGCCCAAGGAAGCGAGCTTGATGGACCCGTACCAGCGCTTGTTCTTGCAACAGGCGTGGAGTGCGATTGAGGATGCCGGGTATGGCGGGAAGAAAATCGCCAAGACGGCAACCGGCGTGTTCGTCGGCTACGCGAGCAACGCGAAGGACTGCTACCAAAAAATGATCCTAGAGGTCAACCCGGACGACATGTCGATGGCGGGCGTCGGCAACGTCACAGCGATGATGCCGAGTCGCATCTCGTACCTGCTCGACCTCAAGGGGCCGACGATGGTGCTCGACACCGCTTGTTCGTCGGCGATGGTCGCGGTGCACTCCGCCTGTCAAGCGATCCGCAACGGAGATTGCGAGATGGCGATCGCCGGCAGCGTGCGGATCAACTTATTCCCCTATGAAAAAGAGTATCTAAAATTCGGCCTCGAATCGGATGATGGTCGCACGCGCACCTTCGATAATCTCTCAAACGGCGCAGGCATGGGGGAAGCGATTCTGACGATCCTGCTCAAACCGCTGAGCAAGGCGCTCAAAGATCGCGACCACATCCACGCGGTGATCAAAGGCAGTGCGATCAACCAAGATGGGGCATCGATCGGCATCACAGCACCGAACCCGGATGCACAGATGGATGTCATCCTGAAGGCATGGCAAAAAGCCGGCATCAACCCGGAGACCTTGTCCTACATCGAAGCGCATGGGACGGGCACATCGCTTGGCGACCCGCTGGAACTCGATGGGCTGGAGCGAGCGTTCCGCCGCTACACCGACAAGAACCAGATCACAGCGCTCGGTTCGGTGAAAACCAACCTCGGTCACACCTTCGAGAGCTCGGGCTTGGCCGGCCTGATGAAATGTCTGATGGTGCTAAAAAACCGCACGATTCCGCCGAATCTGCACTTCAATCGCCCGAATCAAAAATTCAGTTTTCAAGAGTCGCCTGTCTACGTGAGCACCCGCTTGCGCCCCTACGAAGGGGAAGACCCGATGCGTTGCGGCATCTCGTCGTTCGGGTTTAGCGGAACGAACGTACACATGGTGATGGAGGAAGCGCCCGCCATCGTGCGCGAAAGCGACGTGCAAGCACAGCATCAAGTGTTCACGCTGTCCGCTCGCACGGAGACGGCGTTGCGCGAGTCGGTCAACAACTACGTTCGCTTCCTCGACGGCAAAGGGCAGGCGCTGCACATCGCCGACATCTGCTACACGGCGAACACCGGTCGCGCGCACTTCGAGCATCGCTTGGCGCTGGTCGTGCAGGATGTCGCAGAACTTCGAGCGCGACTGGCGCACGTACAAGCAAACGGTCTGGAAAGTTCACCCGCGCAACGCCTGTTCTACTCCTTGCACAAAGTCGTGCCGCCCACCAAGACGGAGCGCACGGAGCAGGAGATCACCGAGCGGGAAAAAACAGAGTTCAGCCGACGGAGCGAGGAGCAAGTGAACCGGTTCCTCGAAGCGCAAGGGCGTGACGAGCAACCGTTCCTCGACTTGTGCGAGCTCTATGTGCGCGGGGCGGACGTTGCGTGGGAGGCCCTGTACGCAGCGGAGCCCGTGCGCAAAGTCTCCCTGCCGATCTACCCGTTCGAAGCGCACCGCTGCTGGCTCGACGTACCGGAAGGGCGGATGCAGAGCGCGCCGGTCAAACAGCCGGATCTCTTCTTCGACCTCAGGTGGAAACAACAGCGCGTCACGACAGCTCCTGCTCGTACCGATCGCGGCCCCGTCTTGCTCCTGCTCGATGAAAAAGGGTTGGGGCAGCAGCTCGCCCAGCGCTACCGCTCGGTGGGACGCCAAGTGATCGAAGTCGAATGGGGTACTTCGTACCAGCAAGTAGATGAGCATCGCTATGTGCTTTCGGGGGATGAGACGGAGTATGACCAGCTCGTCCACGATCTGCAAAACGTTGCGTTTGACAAAGTGCTGCACCTGTTCTCGATCCGCGAGCGAGCCGTCACAAGCCTCGAAGAACTGGAAGCGACACAAAAAAGTGGTGTCTACAGCCTCTTCTACCTCACGCGTGCGCTGGCCAAAGCGCAGGTGGAGCGCCAGATCGATGTGGTGTTGGTGGCAGAGCACGCGTCGGAAGTCACAGGCGCAGAGACGGCGATGCGACCGGAGAATGCCACGCTGTTCGGGATGGGGAAAGTGGTGCTCAAAGAGCATGCAAACCTCGCCTGCCGCTGCTTGGACCTCGACGAGAACGCATCGATCGAAGCGATTTGGGGCGAGCTGGCGATCAATACCGGACTGTACCAAGTGGCGTTGCGTGACAATGTGCGCTATGTGGAAGAGTTCACCGAGATCGATGTCAAAAAAGCGCCCGATCGCAAGCTGACGATTCGGGAGGATGGTGTCTACCTGATCACCGGGGGCACAGGCGGGATCGGGCTCGAAGTCGCCAAGTGGATGGCTTCGCAAAACCGCATCAAACTGGTGCTGATCAACCGAACCCCGATGCCAGCGCGCGAGCGTTGGCAAGAGATTCTGGACGCGGGCGAAGACCGCAGCAACATCGACAAGATTCGCAACGTGCAACAGATCGAAGCGCTGGGTGCGACCGTCGAATGCGTCAGCGCAGACGTGGCGAATCGCGAACAGTTGCAAGCGGTTGTGGACGAAATGCGCGCGAAATTTGGGCGCTTCCACGGCGTTGTACATGGGGCTGGCGTAGGTGGCGGCGAGGCGATCGTCCTGCGCAAAGAGCAGGATTTCCACAACATCTTCAACCCGAAAGTACAAGGAACGTGGAACCTCGATGAACTGACGTGGGAGGATGAACTGGACTTCATGGTGCTCTTCTCCTCGATCGCCACGCTGTTTAGCGCACCTACGCAGAGCGAGTACATCGCGGCGAACGCCTACCTCGATACGTATGCGGCTTACCGCAACAAGCGTGGACGCCGCACCGTGACGATCAACTGGTCGACATGGCGCGAGACGGGGATGTCGGTGCATCACAACTTCACCGTCGACACGCTGTTCAAGTCGATCATGATCCGCGAGGCGATCGACGGGCTGGAACTGGTCTTGAACAAAGACGTGCCCAAGGCGTTGATCGGCGAGATCAACTATGACAGCAAGATCATCCACCTGCTCGATCGCTTCCAGTTCGGTCTTTCGAAAAAAGTCAGCCGGGAACTCGACAAACGCGTGGGGCACGTGCGCAAAAACCTCGCGAACAGGACGAGTGCGACAATCGACTCCGTGAAACTGACCGGACGGGAGAGCGGTGCCTACAGCGACTTGGAAGCATCAGTCGGGATGATCTGGGCAAAAGTGCTGGGCTTTGCCGAGCTCAGCATCTATGACAATTTCTTCGAACTTGGCGGCGACTCGATTCTCGCCCTGAAGATGGCGAACAAAATCAATGAAGAGCTCGGAGTGGAGATTGGCGCGGCCGAACTGCTCACCTTGCTGACTGTCGCCGATCTGGTCAAGCATCTGGAAGTGCTGGGGGCTGACGCATCAAGTCGGACAGCCAGCCTGTACTCCCTGCTCGCACCCATCGAGGAGCAAGAGCGCTACCCGGCATCGTCGGCGCAGAAGCGACTTTACGTCATCGATCAATTGGAAGGGAACGGCATCACGTACAACCTGTCGAAGGCGATCACCATCGACGGTCCGCTCGATGTCGATCGCGTCGAGCATGCCTTCCAGCAATTGATCGCTCGCCACGAAACGCTGCGGACATCCTTTGAACTGGTGGACGGGGAGCCGTTCCAGCGCGTTCATCCGCACGCAGAGTTCCGCGTGGAGCGCGATGTGGTGGCAGCGGAGGCGATTCGCGACCGATTGACCGCCTTCGTTCGTCCGTTTGATCTGAGCCGAGCGCCCTTGTTCCGCATCGGGGTGTTTGAACAGGAAGCACAGCGTCACACGCTGGCATTTGACATGCACCACATCATCACCGACGGCGTGTCGATCGACATCCTGATCGAGGAATTCGTCAAGCTGTACGAAGGCCAAGCGTTGGACGCGGTTGGACTCCAATACAAAGACTACGCCGCTTGGCAGCAACGAATTCGCCAAGAGGGGTTGCTCGACAAGCAAGAGGAGTACTGGTTGAACACATTCAGCGGTGAGATTCCGCTGCTGGAACTGCCGACCGATTTCCCGCGCAAAGCGGTGAAAAGCGACGCAGGCGACATGCTGACGATCACACTGTCACCTGAGTTGCGCGAGAACATCTACAAGCTGACCAAATCGACGGGCACAACGCTGTTCATGCTGCTGTTCTCCGCGTACAACGTGCTGTTGTCCAAATACGCGGCACAGGAAGACATCGTGATCGGAACGCCGATTCTCGGCCGCCCGCATCGCGATCTGGATCGCATCCTCGGCATGTTCGTCAACACGTTGGTGCTGCGCAATCGACCCAGCGGCGAGAAGCGCTTCGTGGACTTCCTAAAAGAAGTGCATGAACACACGATCAAAGCGTTTGAGAACCAAGACTACCAGCTCGAGGAGTTCATCTCTAAACTTCGCATCCAGCGCGACCGCAGCCGCAACCCGCTCTTCGACGTATTGTTCGTTCTGCAAAATGTCGGTGTGAGCGAGATGCGCCTACAAGATCTGGAGATCACGCCTTACGAATTTGAGAACACCACAGCGAAGTTCGACTTGGAGCTGGAAGCGTTCGAGCGCGAGACGGCGATCACGCTGAACCTCTATTATGCAACCGACCTCTATCGGACAGAGACGGCCACCCGCATGCTGGGCGACTATGTCGCACTGCTCGAAGCGCTGTGCAGCCAGGGAGATGTGCTGATTCGCGACATCGAGCTGGAAAGCAGTCGCCGTTTGGGTGAGGCCGGTTCTGACGAAGACGAGTCGGAAGATGTGGAATTTAACTTTTAGTTGAGAGGGGCACATAGACGATGGTAGTTGGCGTCATCGGTGCAGGTGTGATGGGAACAGGGGTTGCGCAAAGCGCAGCCCAAGCGGGTCATCAGGTCGTGTTGATCGACCTGACAGACGCGGCCTTGGAGAAATCCAAGGAGGAGCTGTACAAAAACATTCGCTTCAGCGGCTTTTTTAACAAAGGCGCGAATGTGGAGCCGGTGGATGTTGTGATGGAGCGCATCACGTTCACCACCGATTACGAGCTGCTGCGCAACGCAGAGATCGTGGTCGAGAATGTGCCGGAAGTTTATGAGATCAAGCGCGATGTGTATCTCAAGATCGATCCGATCTGCCCAGCGGACTGCATTTTCTTGGTCAACACGTCTTGCATCTCCATCACCAAGATCGCCGGGTTGACGAATCGCCCAGACCGCGTGATCGGGGTACATTTCATGAACCCGGTTCCGCTCAAGAAAACGGTCGAGTCGATCCGCGGCTGGCACACGTCCGAAGCGACGATCACCGGCACCGAGAACTTCCTGGCGTCGATGGGCAAAACGCACGTGTTGGTCAACGACCTGCCGGGCTTTGTCTCGAACCGCCTGTCCCACTTGTTGATGAACGAAGCGGCGTATGTCGTGCAAGACCAAGTGGCGTCTCCCAAAGACGTGGACGACATCTTTAAGCAATGCTTCGGGCACAAAATGGGCCCGCTGGAGACAGCCGATCTGATCGGTCTGGATACGGTGGTGCAGTCGCTCGACATCCTCTATGATTCCTACCAAGATACAAAGTTCCGCGTCTGCCCGCTGTTGCGCAAGATGACGGAAGCCGGTCTGCATGGTCGCAAGTCCGGCCAAGGGTTCTACACGTATGACGAGCACGACATGTTGGACTAAAAAACAATCCCCCCCTTACGAAAGGTGAGTGCCATACCATGGAAATCAACGCTAAAATCCGCAAGTTCTTGTCCCGCTTCTTCAAAAAACACGAGATCGCTGACACTGACGATATCTTCGCACTGGGTTTCGTGAACTCGCTGTTCGCGATGCAACTGGTCATGTTCCTCGAAAAAGAGTTCGGCATCGCCGTTGAGACCAAGGATTTGGATTTCAATAACTTCCGCACGATCGAATCGATGATTCAATTCGTCGAAAACAAGCAATCCGCTTAATATCGAAAATCCGAATTGAGGGTGAAACCATGATCATCGAACTGACCGAAAAGCAAGTCGAATGGCAAGAGCAGTTCCGGGCGTTTGTGGACAAATCGATCGTGCCGTATGCCGCGCAAATTGACAAAGAGGAGATCCTGCACCCTGCCGTTGTGGCGGGGATGCGGGAAACCGGGTATCTGGGCTCCATGTTGCCGCAAGCATATGGCGGGCTGGGTCTGGACGAGGTATCGCTTGGCGTGCTGAACGAAGAAGTCGGGCGCGGCTGCACATCGACGCGCAACCTGCTGACCGTACACGGCATGGTGGGCCTGGCGATCCTGCGTTGGGGCACACAAGAACAGAAGGATCAGTGGCTGCCGAAACTGGCGCGCGGGGAGATCATCGGCGCATTTGGGCTGTCCGAACCGGACGTTGGCAGTGACGCGAAAAACATCCAGACGACCGCCGTGGAAGACGGCGACGATTATGTGCTCAGCGGCACGAAAAAGTGGATCACGATGGGGATGATCGCCGACGTGTTCCTGATCTTTGCCCAGTTCGAAGGCAAGCCGACCGCGTTCTTGGTGGAGAGCACCCGTGCAAACTTCACGAGAACGCCGATCCGCGGCATGATGGGTTCGCGCGGCTCGATGCTTGCGCAACTGGAAATGGACAACGTGCGCATTCCCAAGGAGAACTTGGTGGGCAAGCTGGGCACCGGTCTCTCGCACGTCGCGCTGTCTTGCTTGGACTATGGGCGCTACACGGTAGCGTGGGGTTGCATCGGCTTGGCGCAGGCTTGTCTGGAAGCCAGCGTCGCGTATGCGAAGTCCCGTCAGCAGTTTGGCAAGCCGATCGGCGAGTTCCAACTGATCCAAAAAATGCTCACCGAGATGGTGGTGAGCATCAAGGGCGCACGGTTGCTGTGCTACCGCTCGGGCTATTTGAAACAAATCGGCGACCCCGATTCGATCCTCGAGACGTGGACAGCCAAGTATGCCTCGTCGGTGATGGTGACCAAGGTAGCGGGCGACGCGGTGCAGATTCACGGGGGCAACGGTTGTCACGATGGCTACCCGATCGAGCGCTACTACCGCGATGCCAAAATCAACGAGATCATCGAAGGCTCCACGCAAGTCCACGAATACTTGATCGCGAGAAACCTGTTACAGACGATGTAACAGAGGTCTATAGGGGAGGGCTTCGAACATGTCGCAAGCGAAAAAGAAAGAGAAAAAAATCAAATGCGTTGTCTGGGATCTCGACCACACCCTGTGGAACGGCGTCCTGTTGGAAGACCGCAACGTTCAACTGCGCGAAGGTCTGCTCGAGATCATCAAAGAGCTAGACAACCGCGGCATCCTGCAATCGATCGCGAGCAAAAACGAGCACAACACCACGATGGCCAAACTTGAGGAGTTCGGGATCGCGGAGTATTTCCTCTACCCGCACATCAACTGGAACTCCAAGTCCTCTTCGATCAAAAACATCGTGACCTCGCTGAACATCGGCATGGACACGATCGCATTTGTCGATGACCAACCGTTTGAGCGCGAGGAAGTGTCGTTCGAACTGCCGGATGTGTTCTGTTGGGACGCCGCCGACGTGCATGCGATGCTCGACCTGCCGGAGATGACGCCGACGTTTATCACGGAAGATTCGAAAAAACGTCGCCACATGTACATGAGCGACATCGAGCGCCAAAAGGTCGAGGAAGAGTTCACCGGCCCGCAAGAAGAGTTCCTCGCATCGCTGGAGATGGTGTTGAAGATCTCGAAGGTCGGCAGTGACGACCTGCAGCGCGCCGAGGAATTGACCGTGCGCACCAACCAGTTGAACACGACCGGCTACACCTATTCCTACGAAGAACTCGATGCGCTTCGTCAGTCTGATCAGCACAAGCTGATGATCGTCGAACTGCAAGACAAATACGGCGAGTATGGCAAAATCGGCCTCGTCCTGATCGAATGCGGCGAGCAGGATTGGAAGATCAAGCTGCTGCTGATGTCCTGCCGTGTCATGTCGCGCGGTGTCGGTTCGATCCTGATGAACCACATCCTGCAACTGGCGCACCAACACAACGTCCGCCTGCTCGCGGAGTTCGTGAAAACCGACCGCAACCGCATGATGTATGTCAGCTACAAGTTCGCTGGATTCAAGGAAGTGGAGGAGAACGGCGATCACGTCCTGTTTGAAGCAGACCTGTCGCGCGTACAGCCGTTCCCTGACTATGTGAAGGTTCACGTGTTGGACTAACCAGAATTTCGACTTGAGAAAGCGAGGGAACCTCATGGAGAAAATTGCATTTTTGTTCACCGGGCAAGGCGCGCAGTACGTGGGGATGGCCAAATCGTTTTATGACGAGCATGCGATCGCCAAGCAAACGTTCGAAGAAGCCAATGATGTGCTCGGTTTCGACCTAGCTCGCCTGTGCTTTGAAGGTGGCTTGGGCGAACTGACCCGTACTGAAAACACCCAGCCGGCATTGCTGACCGCAAGTGTGGCTGCCTTCCGCGTGTACATGCAGGAGATCGGGATCGCGCCGCAATTCTGTGCGGGACACAGCATGGGCGAATACGCGGCACTGACTTGTGCAGGCGCGATCCGCTACTCCGATGCGCTCAAGATCGTCCGCCAGCGCGGACTGTATACCAAAGAGATCGCCGATTCGGAAATCGGCGGGATGACGATCATCGATGGACTGCCGGTCGAAGTCGTGGAAGAGGAAGCGCGCAAGATGGCGGCCGAGGGGAAATACGTGGTCGTGAATTGCTACAACTCGCCGACACAGACGGCGATCGCAGGCGATGCCGAAGCGGTCGAAGAGTTGGAGTCGCGCCTGCTCGATCTCGACGGACAAGTCACACCGCTGTTGATGAGTGCACCGTTCCACACCAAGCTGATGAGCCCGGTGGCCGAGAAATTGAAGGAACTGCTCCAAACCATCGAATTCAACCACTTCCGCTACCCGGTCATCGCGAACATCGACGGTCAGCCCTACGGCGATCCGGCGAACATCGTGGAAAAACTGACGCAGCAGACCGTGCGTCCTGTGCGTTGGCAGGAGACGATGCAGTTCTTGCAACGCTTCGGCGTGACCCATGCGATCGAGATGGGGCCGAAAAACGTGCTGTGCAACCTGGTGACGGCGAACACGCCGAGCATCGAAGCGTTGTGCTTTGCCGCCCGCGAAGATCGCAAAGCTCTGCATGAGATCTTCTCCCCGACGCATCCGCTGAAAAAACACATCCCGACCGTCGTCACCCGCTGCCTCGCCATCGCGGTGGCCACGCCGAACAAAAACAATGACAAAGACGCGTATCGCGAAGGCGTGATCGAACCGTACCGCAAGATCCAACAACTGCAAGATGAACTCGATCAAGAACAGGCGCAACCGACAGAAGCGCAGATGCGAGAAGCGTTGCAGATGCTGGCATCCGTTTTTGCAACCAAGGGCGTCCCGGTTGCCGAACAGCGGGATTGGTTCTATCAGATCCTCGATGAAACGGGCACGTACTATCTCTTCAATGACCTCGTATTCTCCAACTTGCAGACGGTGTAAATCGCCTGCTACATGATCCTGATGGCCTCCGTTCCCTGCGAGCGGAGGCCCTCTTCTAAAAAGGGGGACCTCACGTGCTTGATCGTTATACGCTCAACATGCTACGCACGAGCGGCAAATATGCGGATGAACGAGCTTACTGGCTGGAAAAGCTGAGCGGTGACTGTGTGATGGGCGTTTTCCCATACGATCATCTGCGCCAACCTGACCTCAGCTATCTCCCCGTCACGCGGACTGGTCGCATCGAAGGCGAAACGTTTGCGAACCTGCATCGTCTGTCAGGCGGCTCTCCAACCGGCCTGTTCATGACGTTGCTTTTGGGCGTTTCGTATCTGCTCTACCGCTACACCTCCAATGAAGACCTGCTCGTCGGGATGCCCGCATTCCGCTCGAACAGCGAGCCTGCATCAGGCAATCAGCCGTTCTACGCGCTGCGCACCGCGATCAATCGCACGGGTACGGGCCGGGACCTGCTGTTGCAGATTCGCGATGTCGTCAGCGAAGCGCGGAAGCATCGCCACATCTCCTACGAAGTGATTCAGGACCAACTCGCGAGCAAGGGCGAGGAGTCCCCGCTCTTCAACACCGTGGTGTCGCTCAAGGGTCTGCATGAGGAGTTCGATCTGCAAGCAGCCGCGGCGGACAGCGTTTTTTGCTTCGAATTGCAAGACGGAGCGGTAGAACTGTCCTACACCTACAATGCAAGTCTGTACACCGAGGAGACGGCGGAGCAGATTCAACGCCATCTGTTCCACCTGCTGTCCTTGCTCACGAACGATATGAACCGCGAGTTGTCGAGCCTTGATATTTTGACCGAGGAGGATCGCCAGCGGATTCTCATCGACTTCAATGACTCCGGCCTTGACTATCCGCACGACAAAGTGTTGTATCAATTTTTCATGGAGCAGGCGCAAAAGACCCCGGACAACATCGCCGTGATCTTCGAACAAGAGCGGCTGACCTACCGAGAGTTGGATGAGCGGTCCAATCAGGTGGCGCGCTACCTGATTGAGCAGGGCGTTCAGATTGCCGAGTTGGTGGGGGTTGTCGCCAAGCGTTGCCTGAACACGGTTGTCCACATCATCGGGATCTTGAAGTCGGGTGCCGCCTATGTGCCCATCGATCCTGATTATCCAGAGGATCGCAAAGCGTATATCTTGGAGAACAGCCAGAGCCGGATCTTGCTCCAGCCGGACGCCTACGAGAGCTTGGAGTTGGCTCGATATGACGCGGACGACGTGGGAGTTCCGATGGATGCGGAGCGCTTGGCCTACGTGATGTACACCTCGGGCAGTACGGGGATGCCCAAGGGCGTGGCGATGACGCACCGTTCGGCGCTGAACACGGTGCTGGATTGCAACCGAATTCTCAACTTGACGGAAAACGATCGCGTGCTTTCTGTCGCCTCGTTCTGTTTCGACCTCACCGTCGTCGATATGTTCGGCACGTTGGGTGTCGGTGGCGCGGTCGTGCTGATTCCCAAGCAGAAGGATGTGCGGAGAATTGTCGAGATCGCGATCGAGCATGAAATCACCGTCTGGAACTCGGTGCCGTCTGTGGTCGAACTCGGCTTGCTCTATTTACAGGAAGGGTATCGCAACACAACCGTTCGGAACTTCATGCTCAGCGGCGATTTTATCCCGCTGGACTTGCTCGGCAAAGTGCGGGAATTCTTCCCTGAGGCGAAATTGTTCTCCTTTGGCGGTTGTACAGAAGTCGGCATCTGGTCGCTGTATTTTCCCATTGAGCAGATCGAGCCGGAGTGGACGAACATCCCCTACGGATACCCGCTGTCGAACCAGCAAATCTATGTGCTGAACAAGGACTTGCAACCGTGCCCACTGGAAGTGGAAGGGGAATTGTACTTCGCAGGCGATGGTCTGGCGATCGGGTACTATCGCGATGAGGTGCGGACGCGCGAGGCGTTTATCGATCACCCTGAATTCGGCCGCTTGTACAACACGGGCGACTATTCGATTTTGAAGCGCCAAGGATACATCAAACTGCTCGGCCGCAAAGATTTCCAGGTCAAGATTCGCGGATTCCGCGTTGAGATGCACGAAGTGCGGTTGGCGTTGCTCAAGCACGAAGGAGTGCGCGAGGCGGTGATCACAGCGCGCAATCACGCGAACATCCTCGGCCATAAATTTTTATGCGCATATGTCACCGCCGAACCGGGTGTGACGATGCGGTCGTTGCGCGAACACATGGGCGAGCGGTTGCCGGAGTTCATGGTGCCGTCCTATTTTGTAATCATGGACGAGATTCCGTTGTCGGCAAACGGGAAGGTCGACATCAAGGCTTTGCCAGCGCCCGAACTGAGCAGCGAGCCGGAAACGGTGTTTAAAGCACCGCGCACAGAGGTAGAAGTCGCGCTCGCCGACGCTTGGAAGGACGTACTCGGTCTGGAAAAAGTCGGGGTCGACGACAACTTTTTCGCGCTCGGTGGGGATTCGATCAAGGCGTTGCGCGTCATCGCCAAGCTCTCGTCCGCGTTCACCGTGGAGATCAAATCGGTGTTCGAACAACAGACGATCGCTGGATTAGCAGCCTTGTTGGAAGGAGATCAGGCGCAGACCAGCGCCAGATCTGGTCACGAAATTCAAGTGATCTCGCACGCGGAGCCACTGCCGCTCTCCTTCGCGCAGCAACGCTTGTGGGTGTTGGAACAACTGGTTCCGGGCACGGACGCGTACAACATGCCGATGGCGGCACGTCTGATCGGCGACCTGCGCATCGACGCGTTGGAGTACAGTTTGAACGAGGTGTTGCAGCGCCATGAAGCGTTGCGTACAACGTTCGCTGACGTGCAAGGCCAGCCGGTGCAGATCATCGCACCTATGTCGCCAATGCAGCTTGCTGCCGAGGATTTGCGTGCCGAAGCAGACCGACACCAACTGGCACTGCGCTTGGTGCAGGAAGAGGCGCAGCGCCCGTTCGATCTCCGCACAGGGCCGCTTTTCCGCGCACGCTTGATGCAAGTGGAAGATCAGGAGCATGTGCTGGTCCTGAACATGCACCACATCATCTCTGACGGTTGGTCGATCGGCGTATTGATTCGCGAAGTGACCGCGCTGTACGAAGCGTTCGTGCAGGGTGCGCCTTCGCCCTTGACCGATCTGCCCGTGCAATACGCCGACTATGCGGCGTGGCAACGAGAATGGTTGCAAGGCGATGTGTTGGAGGGACAATTGTCCTATTGGAGAGAGCAGTTGGGTGGCGAGTTGCCGGCCTTGCAAGTGCCGACCGATCGTCCGCGCCCACCGGTGCAGACGTATCGTGGCGGGACGGAGCGCTTCACGATTTCCAAGTCTTTGGTGGACGCGTTGCAAGCGATCGGGCAGCGCTACGGAGCGACCCAGTTCATGACCTTGCTCGGGGCTTTCCAAACGTTGCTGTATCGCTATTCGGGGCAAGAGGACTTCACGGTGGGCACGCCGATGGCTGGACGGGTACACGAAGAGACCGAGGGCTTGATCGGCTTCTTCGTCAACACGCTGGTCATGCGCACCGATCTGTCTGACGATCCGACCTTCGTCGATCTGCTGTCTCGCGTGCGGGACATGTCGATCGGAGCATTTGCGAACCAAGATGTGCCGTTTGAAAAATTGGTCGAGGAGCTTCAGCCAGAGCGCGACACCAGCCGCACACCGCTGTTCCAAGTGATGTTCGTGCTGCAAAATACGCCGGTGGCGGAGGCGCACTTCAGTGGGCTTACGCTGGTGCCGATCGACGCGGATAACCAAGCCGCGAAATTCGATCTGGTGTTGACACTGGAAGAGCAGACCGACGGTATGCTCGGTGTGTTCCAATACAATTCGGACCTGTTCGATGCTGCGACGATTCAACGCATGTCTCAGCACTTTGAGAATCTGTTGATGGCGATGACCGCCGATCCGATGCAAAAAGTGGCGGAAGTGCCGTTGCTGACGTCGTCAGAGGAGCAAGTCCTGCTGGTCGATTGGAACCAGACAGATGCGGACTTCCCGCGCACCGTAACGATGCACCATCTGTTCGAAGCCCAAGTGGAACGCACGCCAGAAGCAATCGCGCTCGTGGTTGGCGAACAGCGTCTGACCTATCGCGAATTGAATGCCCGTGCAAATCAAGTAGCGTATTATCTGCGTCGTCTCGGCGTGCAGCAGGAATCGTTGGTCGGGGTCTATCTGCAGCGTTCTGTGGAGATGGTCGTCGGGATGCTGGGGATTCTCAAGGCTGGCGGTGCTTACGTACCGCTCGATCCGGCCTATCCGCAGGAGCGGATCTTGTACACGATGGAAGATGCGGAAGCGACCGTGCTGTTGACCCAATCTGACCTCCAAGAACAACTGCCTTCTTCATTGAAAACGGTATGTCTGGACACGGAGTGGGCGTCCATCGCACAGGAAGCGGAGCAGAATCCGTCCTTCGCACAGGAAACCTCTGCCACTCACTTGGCTTATGTCATCTACACCTCCGGCTCCACCGGCCGTCCGAAGGGGGTCGCGATCGAGCACCAAAGCGCCGTGGCGATGATCAATTGGGCACAAGGCGAGTACAGCCAGCAGGATCTCGAAGGTGTTCTGTTCTCAACGTCAATCTGCTTCGACCTCTCTGTCTATGAGCTGTTCGTCACGCTCAGTAGCGGAGGCAAGCTGATCCTCGCTGAAAATGCGTTGCACCTGCCGCAACTGCCTGCCAAGGACGAAGTGACCCTGATCAACACGGTGCCCTCAGCGATCGCGGAACTGTTGCGCATCGGCGGGCTACCGACAACCGTGCGCACGGTG
>NZ_QGGL01000022.1 GCF_003148565.1 Tumebacillus permanentifrigoris | reverse complement strand
AAGAGATCATCCGGTATTAGCACTCGTTTCCAAGCGTTATCCCAGTCTGCCAGGCAGGTTACCCACGTGTTACTCACCCGTCCGCCGCTGACATCCTCGAAGCAAGCTCCGAATCAGTCCGCTCGACTTGCATGTATTAGGCACGCCGCCAGCGTTCGTCCTGAGCCAGGATCAAACTCTCAATTAAAGTTTGATTCAAGGCTCGAATCGATTCTCATCTATCACTCGTTTAGTTTTCAAGGATCAAATGCATCGCTCAGAGGCGATGTTTATTAGACTACCATATCAATTCTATCCTGTCAACCACAATCTCAAACCTTTCAAATCTCAATCTCTCGTGGCGACAGGACTCATCTTACCACGGCACCGCTCCCCAACTCAACGCGCATTCTCGAACAAAACCAAGAAAAAGAGGCCCCGCACACAGCGCGGAAGCCTCTTTTTTTCCTAATCCTCGCGTTTGGTCTCGATCTGTTTGCGCAGGAAGCCATCGATGAACGGGTCGAGCTCTCCGTCCATGACTGCATGCACATTGCCGATCTCGACACCGGTGCGATGGTCCTTGACCAGCGAATACGGGTGGAAGACATAGGAGCGGATCTGACTGCCCCATCCGATCTCTTTGTGCTCGCCACGCAAAGCGGCAAGTTCCGCCTCCTGCTTTTTGCGCTCCAGTTCATAGAGTTTCGCCAGCAAGACCTTCATACAAGCTGCACGGTTCTTGATCTGGGAACGCTCCGCCTGCGAGGTCACCACCACGCCGGTCGGGATGTGCGTGATGCGCACCGCCGAGTCGGTCGTGTTGATGTGCTGACCGCCCGCACCCGTCGCGCGGTAGGTGTCGATCTTGAGATCGACTTCGCGGATCTCGATGTTCACACTGTCATCCATCTCGGGAATCACATCCACCGAAGAGAACGACGTGTGTCGGCGGCCTGACGAGTCGAACGGCGAGATCCGCACCAGACGGTGTACGCCGCGCTCGGCCTTCAGATAGCCAAACGCATTGTAGCCCTTGACCAAGATCGTGACGCTCTTGATCCCCGCTTCCTCGCCCGGCAGATAGTCGAGCACTTCGACTTTGTAGCCGTGTTGCTCCGACCACCGGGTGTACATCCGGTACAGCATCTCCGCCCAGTCCTGAGACTCGGTTCCGCCTGCCCCTGGATGCAGTTCGAGGATCGCGTTGTTTTTGTCATACGGGTCACTCAGCAGCAATTCCAGCTCAAACTTCTCAAGGTCGGCCTTGATCGCGGTCACGCCCTTGTCAGATTCGAGAAAAAGGTCTTCGTCCTTCTCTTCCTGCGCAAGGTCGATCATCGCTTCTAAATCCTCGTATTCCGCATGGAACTTTTCCATCCGTTCAACGTTGCCTTTGAGCGAGTTGTTCTCACTGATCACTTTCTGAGCCGATTCCTGGTCATCCCAGAAAGCAGGCGTGGACATCGCTTCTTCAAGCTCGGCGATCCGAGCTTTTTTGCCTGGGAGGTCAAAGAGACCTCCCGATGTCCGCCAAGCGTTTGGCTGTATTTTTGAGCTCTTGTCGCAGTTCACCAAAAGTTTGGGCTGCCATTGTGATCACCACTCCTGATTATTCGCTTCGTTCCGGGCGGCCTTCTTCGTTCGGGCCGATCGTGACGGTTTCCAGACCCGCCATCGGGCTCGGCGGCGCTTGCACACCGATGTAGGACTTGAAGACGTAGGTCGTGACTTCTTCGCGGATGTTGAAAATCATCTCCTCGAACATCTCGTAGCCTTCGAACTTGTAGTCCATCAACGGGTCGCGCTGGCCGTAAGCACGCAGATGGATGCCTTGGCGCAGTTGTTCCATCGCATCGATGTGGTCGATCCACTTGGAGTCAACCGCGCGCAGCAGGATGACTTTTTCAAACTCGCGCATCGCTGCCTCGCCGAGCATCCGTTCCCGCTCGTCATAGGATTCTTGCACGAGTTCTTGGAACAACTCGACCATCTCTTCTTGGGTCGCATACTGGCGCAGTTCATCCTCGGTAACTTTGCCCTCCCCGAGGAAACGCGTCTCCGCATACTCGATGAGCGCCGGGATGTCCCAGTCCTCCGGTACGACTTCCTTCGGGCAGTATTGCTCGATCGTCGCTTCAACGAGCTCTTGGTACATGTCTTTGACAACATGTTGGCAGTCGATGACTTCGAGGATCTCGCGGCGTTGCTTGTACATGACGATCCGCTGTTGGTTCATGACATCGTCGTACTTGAGAACGTGCTTCCGAATGTCGAAGTTGTTGCCCTCGACTTTCTTTTGTGCGCTCTCAATCGCTTTGGAGACGATGCCCGCTTGGATCGGTTGGTCCTCTTCCAGACCCAGACGGTTCATCACGTTCATGATATTCTCCGCACCGAACAAACGCATCAGGTCATCCTCAAGCGACAGGAAGAACTGCGAGGAACCATTGTCCCCTTGACGGCCCGAACGACCGCGCAACTGGTTGTCGATCCGACGCGATTCGTGCCGCTCGGTCCCGATGACATGCAGACCGCCGATCTGCTCGACACCTTCGCCAAGCAGAATGTCGGTACCACGGCCCGCCATGTTGGTCGCGATCGTGACCGCGCCACGCTGACCTGCGAGTGCGACAATCGCCGCTTCCTTCTCATGCTGTTTGGCATTGAGGACTTGGTGCGGGATTTTTTCCGCTTTCAACAGGCTGGAGAGATACTCCGACTTCTCGATCGAGGTGGTCCCGACGAGCACCGGTTGCCCCTTGGCATGCCGCTCGATGACATCCTTCACGACCGCGTTGAACTTGCCGCGGACGTTTTTGTAGATCGCATCTGGCATGTCGATCCGCGCATTCGGACGGTTCGTCGGAATCGTGAGCACGTCCATGCCGTAGATCGAACGGAACTCCTCTTCCTCGGTTTTCGCCGTACCGGTCATCCCGGAGAGCTTTTTGTAGCCGCGGAAGTAGTTCTGCAGCGTGATCGTCGCGAGGGTTTTCGACTCGTTCTGAACGCGCACGCCTTCCTTCGCTTCCAGCGCTTGGTGCAGACCGTCGGAGTAGCGGCGGCCATGCATCAGGCGGCCGGTGAACTCGTCGACGATGATGATCTGATCATCCTGTACCACATAATCCTTGTCGCGATGCATGGTGACATGCGCCTTCATCGCTTGGTTGATGTGATGGTTGACCAGCATGTTCTCTTGGTCAAACAAGTTGGAGATGCCGAAGTAGCGCTCCGCTTTTTTCACACCTTGGTCTGTGAGGATGACCGACTTGGCCTTCTCATCGTGGGTGTAATCCACTTCGTTGCGCAGACCCGCGACAAAGATGTTCGCGCGGAAGTACAGCTCCGTCGACTTCTCAGCTTGTCCCGAAATGATCAGCGGGGTACGCGCTTCGTCGATGAGGATCGAGTCCACTTCGTCGATGATGCAGAAATTCAGCGGGCGTTGCACCATCTCGCCAATCGACAACGCCATGTTGTCGCGCAGGAAGTCGAACCCAAACTCGTTGTTCGTCCCATACGTGACATCAGCCGCATACGCTGCTTGCTTGGAGCCGTGGTCCATGCCGCCGATGTTCAACCCGACAGTCAGGCCGAGGAAGCGGTGAATCTGCCCCATCTCGTCAAACCCTACACGCGCCAAGTAGTCGTTGACGGTGATGACATGCACGCCGTTCCCCGAAATCGCGTTCAGGTAGGACGGCAGGGTGGCGACGAGGGTTTTCCCCTCCCCGGTGCGCATCTCCGCGATTCGACCGGAATGCAGGACCATGCCCCCCATGAGCTGCACGTCGAAATGACGCTTGCCCAGGACGCGCTTACCTGCTTCGCGGACGACGGCAAATGCTTCCGGGAGGATCGCATCGAGCGATTCCCCTTTTGCAAAACGCTCCTTGAACTCCAAGGTCTTGCCCCGGAGTTGTTCGTCACTCAGAGTCTGGATGTTTGGTTCCAGACCGTTAATCTTCTCGACGGTTTTGAACAACCGTTTAACTTCACGTTCGTTGCTGTCTCCAACAAGCTTTTTCAGGAGGCCCAACATGAGCTTTCACTCCTCTCAGACATAGCGACAATCAGGAAATGCAGACAGATCGTCTTAGTATAAAATTGTATCATTTTTCACCATCGAGATACAACTGCAAATGTCCATAGTTAAATAATATGTAAAAATACAGCCGGGTGACCCCAACAAGGTCACCCGCACGGTGCGAAGTGGAATTACATCAGTTGCCGTCGGGGTGTGGTCTCGCCGTGCTCTTGATCGCCCCGGATGATGCCGAGCAGGATGGCGATCGAGAGCAGCGCGAACCAGCCAGTGCCGCTCAGGGTGGCGAGCACCACGACCGCGAGGATCGTGACGAGCAGATCGGTCACCAGCGGATGGACATAGAACACGCGCCGGAAATTCCAGATGCCGATCTGCACGAGGCGAAACACGACGAGGAACACAAAAAACTTCAAGACCCACAGCCATACGGTCATCGACTGTCACCTCCGTACTCTACACTATGCGGAGGTGCTTGGGCAGGTGACTAGATTTCGACTTTCGTGGACTCGCGAAGCAATCGCAGTGCGCCCGAGACGAGCGCCTGCCCGCCCGTGAGCACCGGAAACCCCGCCGTTTGCGCAGCTTGTGTGAAGCGGCGGAGGAACGGGTCGCGGATCTGTTCCACGAGTCCGAGGTCGGCGGCGAATCGATCGTGATCGGAGAGCTCCAGCCCTTTGTGGGCGAACAGGACGCGCGTGTCCCAGAGCACAGCGGATGCCATCCCGCCCAATTCGGCAAAAAACGCTTCTTCGCCGCGCGCGTCGAGCAGCGTTGCGATCAGGCTGCGCACGAGACCTTTTTCCACACGGCCGAGCGCTTTCATCCCGCGCTCCTCGGAAAAGACCCGGATGCGCAGCCCGAGCGCCTGTCCGAACTTTTCTGCTTCAACGGGATGGACCCGTCCGAGCAGAGCGATGTCTGGGTAGTCGGTGCGCCGCAGGACGGCGAGCAACTGCTCAAGCCCAACCCGCTGTGGCAAAAACGTCGAGGTCACGCGCAGGCGCTCCCCCGCCGCCGGATGGGTGGCGGCCAGCAACGCATCGAGCGGGGTGTCCACGTCGAAAAACAGACCTAGCTCCGGCGGAAAGTAGTGAACCGGGAGCCCCGCCTGTGATTCGAGCGCGAATCCGAATTCGTTGTCATTGCGGCAAACCTGTACAGCGAACACAGCAGCCCCAGGTCGCACCAGCACAATGTCCGGCGACATGCGGTTGTTCTGCCAGACGCCACGGCCATCGATCTCGACCAGCGCCCGCACCCCCTGTTCCGTCAAAAAGGGAGCCCCACACCCGCCGACCACCAAAACCGCCTCCTCCGAATCGCCCCCAAACCTCCGCACAGCTTCATGCAAGGCGCGCAACCAATCAAACCCCAAGCCAACACCAAACTCGAAATCGCCTGATCCACTCGACTCACTCGCCCACCCTGTCCACACCACCCCAGCGCCCAGCGCCTGAACGCCATGCACGAGCTCCTGATCATCGGTCACCACGACGCATCGCACGCGGGCGTCCGTGGCCAGCCGCTCCACCAAGTCGAGCGCCATCCCTCTGCGTAGGGCGCTCATCGCTTGTAGGATTTCCCCGGCGCTGTCGGTGTATCCGTACCCGCCACTCATCACCACCGCCAACACGCACTTTCGCCTCCCTCTACTATTTCCCGAGAAATGATTCGACAGGCTTCCACCTAAAATGACACCAAACAAAATGACACAAAAGGTCAGCCCCCATCGGAGGCTGACCTTTTTATCTAAAAAACCAATTACGCGAACGTCGGCTCGATCAGGCCGAGCTGGCCGTCTCTGCGTTTGTACACTACATTGACTTCCTCGGACTCCGAGTTGGTGAAGACAAAGAAATCGTGACCCAACATGTCCATCTGCATAATCGCTTCATCAAGCGGCATCGGCTTCACCGCAAAGCGCTTCACGCGAACGACTTCATCCTCGTCGTCGTGAGCAGCAGCACGAGCTGGAACTTCCTCCACCTCTTTGAAGAGGGTGTGGATGCCTTCCTGCAGCATGCGCTTGTTGAGCTTGGTCTTGTGTTTCTTGATCTGTTTCTCCACCTTGTCAGAGACAGCATCAATGGAGGCGTACATGTCTGTGGAGCGTTCCTCGGCACGAATCACGAAGCCATTGAAAGGCAGCGTGACCTCGACAGTGTGAAGGTCCTTGACCACGGACAGGGTGACATGCACCGCGTGTCCAGATGCATCTTGGAAGAACTTCTCCAGTCGCCCGATTTTCTTGTCCACATAGTCGTGCAGGGCTTCGGTTACATCGAGATGGTTACCGCGTACTTGAATTTTCATGAAGTACTCCTCCCTTCTCTTCGTACTTATAGTATTCCATATCCACGGCTCATACTCCTTCACGATACGACAAAAACTTGGTAATAATTGCACAAAAATATAAAAAACCTCAACCCACATGGGTTGAGGTTTTTTTCACCACCGACTACGGCTGCTTGCGAACGTTCTCCGCTTGCGGGCCGCGGCTGCCGGTCGTGATATCGAACTCCACGACATCGCCTTCATTCAGGCTTTTGAAACCTTCGTTTTGGATCGAGGAGTAGTGGACGAATACGTCATCACCGTCTGGACGCTCAATGAAGCCATACCCTTTTTCATTGTTGAACCATTTCACAGTACCTTGCATGTGTTTCGATTCCTCCTAAGCTTACCCGGCCCCTCACTTCAATCTGCCCGGGTGTTCTAAAAAGTGCGTTTGCAGACTCGAGAGGTTGATATCTAGAGTGCGCCACAAACACCCTCCTTATGCAGGGGCTTAGAGGACTTTGGACAAAAAGTTTTGCGTCCGTTCGTTCTGCGGATTGCCAAACAACTGCTCAGGCTTGCCCTCTTCCATGATGTAGCCTTGGTCCATGAACAGCACGCGATCCCCGACTTCACGGGCAAATCCCATCTCGTGCGTGACGACGACCATCGTCATCCCTTCCTTGGCCAGCGCTTTCATGACATCGAGTACTTCCCCGACCATCTCCGGGTCGAGCGCCGATGTCGGCTCGTCGAACAGCAAGACCTTTGGGTTCATCGCCAGCGCTCGGGCGATCGCCACACGCTGCTGTTGCCCCCCGGAGAGTTGATTCGGAAACGCATGGGCTTTGTCGGAGAGCCCGACTTTGCGCAACAGCTCCAACGCCTGTTTCTTGGCCGACTCCTTGTCCACTTTGCGGACCTTGCCCGGCGCCAGCGTGATGTTGTCGAGCACCGACATATGCGGGAACAGGTTGAAGCGCTGGAACACCATCCCGACTTCGGTGCGGATCAGATTCAGGTTGACCTTCGGGTCCGCGATGTTCGTGCCAAACACAGACACCTCACCCGAGGTGATCTCCTCCAGACGATTCAGGCAACGCAGGAACGTCGATTTCCCGGAACCGGACGGACCGATGACACAGACCACTTCGCCTTCGCGAATTTCACAATCCACGCCCTTGAGAACTTCAAGCTGTCCAAACGACTTGTGCAGGTTGCGAACAGTAATCATACGGTGCCATACTTCCTCTCCAGGAATTTGACCAGACGCGCCAACACCAGCGTCAGGACGAGGTACATCAGAGCGATCGTCAAGTACGGTTCCCACGCGAGGTAGGTCTTGCCGGCCATCAACTTCGCGTAGTACGTCACTTCCGGCAGCGAGATCGCCGCCAGCAGCGAGGAATCCTTCAGCAGCATGATCGCTTCATTGCCAAGCGGCGGCAACATGCGGCGCACCGCTTGTGGCAAGATGATGTTGAACATCGCCTGACCCTGCGACATCCCCAGCGATCGAGCCGCTTCCATCTGCCCACGGTCGATCGACTGGATGCCTGCGCGGAAGATCTCCGCGATATACGCGCCTGCGTTCAAGGACAGAGCCACGATCCCCGACACCATCGCCGGTGGCGTCTTGCCGAAGATCGCCGGCAACACCGCGAAGTGAATCAGCAGGATCTGCACGAACAGCGGCGTCCCACGGAAAAATCCAACATACAAGTTCGGAACGAGCCGTGCATACCAATGCACAGAGAGCCGACCCATCCCCGCGAACAGACCGAGGATGACGCCGATCAAGACGGAGATCACGGTGATCTCAACGGTTGTGACAATGCCTTTTAGAAACAGCGGAAAGTACTGGCTGAGTGCATCCCAACGAATGTTTGACAACATGGTATCGCTCCCCTAACAGGATCTCGAGTACATATGGTGAAAAAGCGCAGGCCCCATCGGGTCTACGCCTTTTCAACTGCGGAGCAAGGCTTACTTTTTGAAACCGTACTTCTTGTTGATTTCGTCGAGTTTGCCGCTGTCTTTGATCTTTTTGATGCCGTCGTTGAGTTTCTTTTGCAGTTCGGTGTTGCCCTTTTTCAGAGCAAAGCCGTAGTTCTCCGTGGCAAATCCGCTGTCAACCGCCGTGACGAAATCGCCATTGCCGTTGGATTTGACGTATTCCAGCACGACGCCATTGTCACCCACCGCTGCATCGACACCGCCGTTTTTCAGTTCGAGCAGCGCGAGCGGCATATTTTCAAAGCGCTTGATGTTCGGGTTGTCTTGGCCGAGGAGTTTGGAGACCACTTCGTCACCGGTGGTGGCGTTTTGGACCGCGATCTTCTTGTCCTTTAGGTCGTTCAAAGTTTTAAATTCCTTGCCTTTCTTGGATACGATCATTTGCGTCGCATCGAAGTACGGGTCGGAGAAGTCGAATTCTTTTTTGCGCTCGTCGGTGATCGTGACCGCCGATGCGACGATGTCGCGCTCGCCGTTTTTCAACGTCAGGAAGATCCCATCCCACGGGGTGTTTTTGAAGGTGACTTTAAAACCGCCCGCCTCGGCCGCCGCGCTGAGCACGTCGATGTCGAAGCCTTCGATCTTTTCGCTGTTCATCGCTTCGAACGGTGCATACGAAGCGTCCGTACCGACTACGTATTCTTTCTCTGCGCTGTTCGTGGTGCTGCTCGTGGTCGAAGAACCACAACCAGCCGTAAACAAGCCCATGCCTAAAATCATGGTTCCCGTCAGCATCAGAGTCTTCCAGTTTTTCTTCATCATCGATTGCGTCCCCCTGTTTCTCGTGAGTTCCCTCTTTATATCTGTCTGACAATTCTACTTTATTGTATATGATTCTTACAGTTTCCGTATACAGAAAATAATAATACACAAAACAGAATGGATATGCAATATGAAAAAGACACCCATTTTCAGGGTGTCTACACAATGATCTGCCGCGCCTTCAGCAATTTCTCAAACTCATCGGCGGGCACCGGACGCGAGAACAGGTAGCCCTGCATCTCGTCGCACTCGTGGTCGCGCAAGTACGACAACTGCTCCTCCGTCTCCACACCTTCGGCGATCACCTTGAGCTTCAAATTCTGCGCGAGGTAGATCACCGTGGTCACAATCGCCGCATTGTACGGGTCGATCGTGATCTCGCGGACAAAGGACTGGTCGATTTTCAACGTGTTGATCGGGAAGTGCTTGAGGTAGGTCAGCGAGGAATACCCCGTGCCGAAATCGTCGATGGAGATCAGCACGCCCATGTTGGACAGCTCCCGCAGCGTGGCGATCGTGAAATCGACATCGTGCATCGTGATGCTCTCCGTGATCTCCAATTCGAGGTATTGCGGTTCGAGATTCGATTCGGCCAATACCTCACGGACGCGCTCGACCAACCCTGGGCGCTGGAACTGCCGGGCGGAGAGGTTGACGGCGACATGCATCGGCGGGTATCCCGCTTCTTGCCACGCCTTGTTCTGACGGCAGGCGGTCTGCATCACCCATTCCCCGATCGGCACGATCAGGCCGGTCTCCTCCGCGAGCGGGATGAACTGGCCCGGACTGACCAGACCGAGCTGCGGATGCTCCCAGCGCACCAACGCCTCCATGCCCATGATCTGCCCGGTCACGATGTTGACGCGCGGTTGGTAGTACACGACCAACTCGTTGCGCTCCACCGCATAGCGCAAGCCATTTTCCAACTCCAACCGCTCGATGCCGCGCATGTTCATCGTCGGCGCGTAGAAGCGGTAGTTGTTGCGTCCTTGGTCCTTGGCGCGATACATCGCAGTGTCCGCGTTTTTCATCAACACCTGCGTATCCTGACCGTCCTCCGGGTACAGCGAGATCCCGATCGAGGTCGTCGTATGCAGTTCGTAATCATCGATGACAAACGGTTGTGCCAGCGCTTGGATGACCTTCTGCGCGATCTCCACCGCTTCGTCCTCGCTCTGCAAGTTCGGCAACAGGATCGTGAACTCATCGCCACCCATCCGGGCCACGATGTCGCCCGCCCGCACACAGTGGCTGACGCGCGCCGCCACGCCTTTGAGCAACTTGTCGCCCATCGTGTGGCCCAGCGTGTCGTTGACGAGCTTGAAGCGGTCGAGGTCGAGGAACATCACTGCCAGCTTCTGACCTTCCCGCGCCGCCAGTTCCAACGCTTCGGCGAGCCGGTCGTTGAACAGCACGCGGTTCGGCAGGTTGGTCAGCGTGTCGTGGTAGGCCATGTGGTTGATGATCTCCTGCGCCTGCTTGCGCTCGGTGATGTCGCGCACGGCGACGACGCGAGCAATCCGGCCTTCATAGAAACAAGGCGTGCCGACCAGCTCGATAGCGATCTGCGTGCCATCGGCGCGCAACCCGAGAATCTCATAGGAGACGTCGTCCTCTGAGAGGATGAAGTCCTGCAACTCCGCCCGCGACGACGTGTCGACGAGGCCGAGCAGTGGCATGCCGAGCATCTCCGACTGCTTGTATCCGAACATCGAGGCAAACGTCTGGTTCACATCGATGATCTGCCCCTCGTCGGCGATGACGATCCCTTCAAACGTCGCGTTCGACAGTTTGCGGAAGCGGTCCTCGCTCTCCGACAACTCCTTGGCGTGGTGTTTCAAGCGGAAGCGCTCCACCCGCGTCGTAAACACGACCCAATAGGTGGTGTGGACGGGAATCAACAACACGATCAAGAAAAACATCAAATTGCGCCGTGCTGACGAGATCTTGCTCTCCCAGATCGCCGCGTCGTAATCGATCCCGAGCACCGCTTCCGTGATGCCGAATTTGTCCACGATCGGCACATAGGCGGAGATCGTCTCGCCAGCCTCCAACCCCAATGGGATGCGGAACGTCTTCTCCCCGTGAAACGCGTCCTCCAGCTCCACACTCTCCACCATATACGGTTGTCCGATCGGCGTGCGTTCCTTGCGCGGGCGATGGTGTTGCACATCGCCTTCAAACGTCTCCGGTGCGATCACAAATACATTCGTTCCATCTGGCAATTTACGCAGCGTGTAGATGCGCTCAATCTCTGGGTTGATCGCCAACCACTTGCTGACCATCGTCAAAATCGTCTGGTACATCGGATCGTTCGGCGGTGTCGCGATGCGGATCTGCTGGTGTCCCATCTTTTGCAACTCATAGGAAAAAGTCGGGGCAATCCCCTCCACCAAACGCTTGTTCGCCAGCCCCTGTTGCTCTCCGCCATCTTCGACGACAAACCAGCCCGCAAACAAGATCGCAAACACGATCACCGCTGCCACCACCGGGGCTCGACCCATCGAAAACTTCTCACCGAGGACAGGCTTGGTCAATCCGATCGACCGCATATAGCGGTGCATGATCAGTTCGATCGACAGAAAAAAAGCTCCTACGATGGCAACAAAGACAATATAGTCCATATTGGACATGATCACGTCATGAAATAGAGTCTTCATAGCGCCTCCAAGTCAGAACCCCAGATTTTACACGCTGACTGCTCCTGTAAGGTTATTTCTTGTAAATGTAAGAGGTTGTCAGTATCAGTATATTTATATTTTAGCAGAACCGTCCTCTCATTGATAGCGAAAGTGCATAAAAAAAGGACTCTGTCCATCGGGACGAGTCCTTTTTCTCCCCTTGGTGGGCAATTAGTGCAGAACAAACGTCTGCAACAACACCGGCGTGACCAGCCCTTCCACCGTGGCCGCCACGATCAGCAGCACCACGACAAACCACCCGATGCTGAGCACTTCGCGCCAGACGAACTTGAAGCTCTGCCAGCGGGTCTTCTCGACCAGCGGCACGAGCAACACGCGACCGAGCTTGATCCCGAACGCGCTGGCGATGAAGATCGCCGGCATCTCAAAAATCCCATGCGGCAGGATGCCAAATGTGACCAGCCCCCAGAAGTGGCCCCCGGCTTGGGTTAACATCACCCCGATCATCATCCCGTTCATCACCAGCGTGATCATCGTCGGCACACAGGCGAGGATGCCGAGCACCAGCATCGTCACCGTGGCGCGCAGGTTGTTGGTGAAGATCACTCCGGAGGTGTACGCACCGCCTTTGTTTTGCGCTTTTTCAGCGATGTCGCGCAGTTGCTCCAGCGACGGTTTCACCAGTGCAAAGATCTGTTCGGTAAACAACGCCCCGAGCACCCAACCCAGTGCAAACAGACCCAAGGCGAGCCAGAGGTAGTTTTTATTCTGACGCAATACGGTAAAGCACCGCACTGGCACTCACGCTCCTTTTCCCATTCCTCTCTACTTTCGCATAAACGGACGAGCTTTGCCATAGAGTATAAGCGCGAGATTCTACATACAGGAGGTGCATCACGCTTGCACAAAAAGCGCACTCTCAAACAAGCCGGCGTGTTGTTGATGACGGCTGCCTTGTTCGCCGGGGTCGTTTTCAGTCAGTCTGATACGAAGGGTACGCTGCTTCCTGCAACGGCAGAACCAGCGACCGCCACCAAGCAACCCGCCCCCCAAGGCGCGATCTACAAAGTGAACACGGAGAAAAAAATCGTCGCCCTCACCTTCGACATCTCCTGGGGAGAGAAAGCGCCGGGCCCGATCCTCGACATCCTCGAACAAAAAGGCGTCAAAAAGTCGACTTTCTTCCTCTCCGGCCCGTGGACGACCACCCACCCGGAGATCGCCAAACGGATCAAGTCGTTGGGCTACGAGATCGGCAACCACGGGAACAAACACGATGACTTCCCGAAGTATCCGAACGAGTGGATTCAAGAACAAGTGACCAAGTCGGAACAGTCGATTTTTGACGCGACCGGTGTGAAAACCAACCTGATCCGCACCCCAAATGGGGCGTTCGACAAGCGCGTGATCGCCAAACTCAACGCGATGGGCTATACCGTTGTGCAATGGACCACCGACTCACGCGACTGGATGCGCCCGGGCGCTGACAAGATCGTCGAGCGCGTCGTGACCAAAGCTGTGCCCGGCGACATCATCCTGATGCACGCCTCCGACTCCGCGCTGCAGACGATCGACGCCCTGCCGCGCATCATCGACGGGCTCAAAGCCAAGGGCTACGAGTTCCTCACCGTCAGCGAACTGCTCGCCAACGCCAACGTGACCAGCAAAGCTGAATAGCAGAATAGCAGACAACAAAACCCTCACCGCGCTGGTGAGGGTTGTTGTTTCGTCAAGAGACGCGTGTACATGAACAGGATGTAGACGTTGCACGCCAGCAGGATGATCCCGACTTGGGTCATCTGGGTGATCGCGCCCGATTTCAGCGCGACGAACCATTCTAGCGAGGTGAACACGTACAGATAAAAGACGGACGGGATGAACGAACGCATCCCGGAGAGCCGACCCTTGAAGTACGCTCCAACCAGTGCGGCCGCGAGTGGCCACAGCGCATAGCCGATGAACGGCAACAGCGAGCCTTCCCCACCAGCGACAGAGAGCCAGCGGAAGTAGATCAGGTCATAGACGACGAGCGCGATCAAGAGCACTTGAATCCAAACCCAGATCCGAAACGAGATGAAGCTGCGCATCGTGAAGTTCAAGGTCAGATACGCCCAAAAGCCCATCAGCGTAGTTGCCGACAGAAATCCGCCGAGCAAGGTTCCAAACACAGGACTCACATCGAACAGTCCGGTCGCCGTCGTGATCCCACCGAGGATCAAACCGACCAGAGCCGTGGAAAAGAACAGGGTGAAAAACTTGCGAAGGTTCATTGACAGCCTCCTGCTTGTAAAAAACTGCTCTTATCATATCACAAACGCACAATTGGCGATATGTACCGGGGTATACGTTCGCACAACTGACACACACTACTGTCATACCAATCCTAGCAGCAGGGGGTGACGTCCAATGAAACGCCCTTGGAAGATCGGAACGATGATCGCGTTGGCGATGACCGTCGCCATCAGCGGTTGCGGTTCCAAAGGTGGCAGTTCCGGAAGCGGCGGCAGTGCCAGTACCGCCTCGCAGTCGAGCGATACGCGTGCTCAATATAACGAAACGAAGCAGATGGTCCTCGACATACTTCATACGAAGGAAGGCCTCGATACATTAAAAGACATTGTGCGTGACCCGCAATTCAAGAACAGTTTGGCGATCAACGAAGCTGATGTGTCGGTCGCGATGCAAAAAGCGCTGACCGACTCCAGTAGTCATTATACGCTCATGGAACAGATGAAGAGTCCGAAGTTTGCTACTGCGATTGCGAAGACCTTTCAGAAAGACAATGAGAAGATCTTGAAATCGCTGATGAACGACCCGGAGTATCAGGAGATGATGCTGACCTTGCTGAAGTCGCCCGACTTCACACGGACGCTGTACGACCTGATGAAGACACCGGAGTATCGCAAGCAGACGATGGACATCATGACGCAGTCCTTGCAGAACCCGGAATTCCGTCTGATGTACATGGAACTGGTGAAGGAAGCGATCCGCCAAGGCACCGAATCGCGCACCCCGAACCAGCAGAAAGCGACAGGTCAAGCGCAAACCTCCTCTACTGGCGAGAAAAAAGAGGGCGGCGGAGAAGAAAAAGGCAAGGAAGAGAAAAAAGAAGGCGAAGGCGAGAAAAAGGAAGGCGAGAAGAAAGAGGGCGACAAGAAAGAGGGCGAGAAAAAAGAAGGCGAGGAAAGCGGCGAAAAGTCAGAGAGCGGCGGCTCCAGCAGTGAAGAAGGCGGCAGTGGCTCAGGTAGCAGTGGCGGAGGCAAGAAATAACGTGCCGAGAGACCCTGTCGAGTGCAACAAACTCTTGGCTTCCGGCAAGACCCTGTGGAGTTGCGCAGGGTCTTTTTTGATTTTGTTGTCTTGTTCGTGGTAACAAAATGTGACCCACAAAAATGGGTCACTTTTTTCAAAGTGTCCAGCTTGTGGGTCACCGTACAGGCAACTAGCTTCTCGTCTTACTTACCTGTGGTCGCGCCAATCTCCAGTTGACGACCGACAGTCTTGGCGAGGTGTGCATACGCAAGGCCCTGCGGTGTTTCCGGGGCGTAGATACCGTCGCCGGACTCCTGCGCGACACCGAGCGGGATCTGCGACAGGAGCTCAGTTTTCAGCTCCAGTGCGAGTCGCTCGCCGCCACCCTTGCCAAAGATATAGTGCTTCTCCCCTTTGTGCTCAAAGAACGACATGTTCTCGACCACACCCAGGATCTGATGCTGCGTCTGCAACGCCATCGTCCCGACACGCGCCGCCACTTCTGTTGCGTTCTGTTGCGGCGTGGTCACGATCAATTCCTTGGACTTCGGCAGCAACTGGTGGATGTCCAGCGCCATGTCCCCCGTCCCCGGCGGCATGTCGAGCAACAGCACATCGATGTCGCCCCAATGCACTTCGGCAAAGAAGTTGCGGAGCATTTTGCCAAGCATCGGCCCACGCCAGATCACCGGACGGTTGTCCGGCACGAAGAAGTGCATCGAGATGATCTTCACACCATGTGCCACCACCGGCAGCAACAAGTTGTCGATCACCGTCGGCTTTTTGTCCCCGATCCCAAAAATCCCCGGAATCGAGAACCCATAGATATCCGCGTCGATGATGCCCACACGATAGCCTTGCCGCGCCAACGCGACCGCTAGATTGGCCGTGACGGTCGATTTGCCAACGCCCCCCTTGCCCGAGGCCACCGCCACGAATTGCGTCTGGGTATCCGGTGCCAGCAGCGCCGGGGTGACCGCTTGGTCCTCTGGGACACCGCCACGGAGCACCGAACGGAACTTCGAACGCTCCTCGTCGGTCATCGTACCCAGCTTCAAGTCGAAGCTCTTCAGGCCCGCTACCGTGCCCAATGCTTCCCGCACATCCGAATCGATCTTGTTGCGCAGCGGACAACCGCTGATCGTCAAAACAACCTCAACGTTCGCGTGGTCGCCTGTGATCTCGACGTTGCGGACCATGCCCAGCTCAACAATGCTTTTATGTACCTCGGGATCCTGTACCGGACGCAATGCGTCCAAGATCGCCTCTCTCGTCACCATGAACCAACACCTCCTACAAAATAAACATTCCTAGTATACCACTACTACCGCTGTTTGACATGCGCGTAATAGCTGACGATGCCCTTGTAGACGCTGAGCGCCAACAGATCCTGATGACCGCTGTCCTGCAAAAGCGCGGCTTCCTTGGGATTGGAGATGAAACCAAGCTCCACCAACGCACCAGGCTTCATCGCCCGCTTCAGCACGTAGATGTCGTCCCGGCGGGTCACTTCCCGCGACAGGCCCAACGTCTCCTGAAACGCAGTCTGGATCTCCGTCGCCAGCCATTTGCTTTCCTCATACTCCCCATTATACAAAGTCTGCGTGCCCGTGACCGTAGGGTCCGTTACGGCGTTGCAATGCAAGGAGATCAGCAACCCAGCATCCCCTTCGCGGACGATCCGAGCGCGCTCCTTTAAGTCTTGGCTTTTTCGACGGCTATAACCCTTGAGTTGTTCCTGAGCCAAGTCCCGGTCATCGTCACGGATCATCACCACATGTGCGCCCGCCTGTGTCAGCAGATCTTGGAGCTTCGTTGCCACCGCCAACGTGACCCCCTTCTCCAAGGCCCCGTCCGGCCCGACCGCCCCAGGATCGACCCCGCCGTGCCCGGCATCGAGGGCGATCACCTCACCTTTGAGCGGCAAGGCCCACGAGAACATCGGCTGTGTCAGAAACTGCCCGAGACCGCTATACAACCCGATCACACCGATCAGGAAAAACACTACCGTCAGAGCAAAACGTCCCATCCGCATATGTGGTCACCTCCTTGACCATCCTATGCGTCCAGGTATAAAAAAAGAAGGACAACCACGAATGGTTGTCCTTCTTGATGTTTTCCAAAATTAACGCTTGGAGAACTGCGGAGCGCGACGAGCAGCTTTAAGACCGTATTTTTTACGTTCTTTCATGCGCGGGTCACGGGTCAGGAAGCCAGCTTTTTTCAGAGCGCCACGGAGTTCCGGGTCAACTTTGAGAAGAGCGCGAGCGATACCATGACGGATCGCACCAGCTTGGCCGGACATGCCGCCGCCTTTTACGTTGCAGACAACATCGTACTTGCCGAGGGTTTCGGTCAATACGAGCGGTTGCTTGACGATGAGCTTCAAGGTCTCAAGACCGAAGAAGTTGTCCATCGTGCGCTTGTTGATGATTACATTGCCATCGCCCGGTACGAGACGTACGCGAGAAACGGAGTGCTTACGACGGCCGGTACCCCAAAATTGAACTTGTGCCATTGTAGTGGAACCTCCTCTTACTTCGTTTCCCAAACGGTCGGGTTTTGTGCAGCGTGCGAATGCTCGGTGCCAGCGTATACGCGCAGTTTGGTCAACTGCTTGCGGCCGAGGGAGTTATGCGGAAGCATACCCTTGACAGCGTTGTAGAGAACGCGTTCCGGCTTGGTTGCGAGCATGGTCGCAGCGGTGGTTTGTTTCAGACCGCCCGGATACAGGGAGTGGGTGTAGTAGATTTTGTTTTGCAGTTTCTTGCCGGTGAAGACAACTTTCTCTGCGTTGACGAGGATGACGAAGTCACCGTTGTCTACGCCCGGAGTGAAGTCCGGCTTGTGCTTACCACGCAGGATGCTTGCTACTTCAGATGCCAGACGACCAACAGTTTTGCCTGCTGCGTCGATGATATACCATTTGCGTTCTACAGTGCTCGGTTTCGCCATGTAGGTAGTACGCATGGGGATTTCCCTCCTAAATGTTGCTGTTGTATTTAATAGCCGGGGCTAGTGGGAGTAGCAAGGGCTGTAAAATACCATTCATAATTCTACCTGAGAAACCCCGAATAGTCAAGGTATCTCAACCCTTTTTACGTATAAAATACTTTCCACATCGTTAAGCCCTTGGCTGGTGCGGTCAAACCTGCGTGCGTGCGGTCACACGCCGCGAGGATGCCTGGGATTTCGTCGGGGGACAGTTTCCCGCGGCCGACATCGAGGAGTGTGCCCGCGATGATGCGCACCATGTTGTAGAGGAATCCCTCTCCTCGACAAACGATGGTGAGCAGCGTGCCCTCCTCGATCAGTTCTACCGCGTACAGATGACGGACTTTGTTAGTCACCGGCGTATTGGCCGCACAAAAACTCGTAAAATCGTGTCGACCTACGAGTTGCCTTGCCGCTTCCCTCATCGGTTCGATGCACAACGGGTACGGAACATGATGGCAAAACTTGCGCAGGAACACATCGGTATAAGGGCTTCGGTCGATTCGGTAGCGATACTCCTTGCCCGTCGCATGAAAACGAGCATGCCAGTCGTCTGGCACGAGCTCTGCGTCCTGGATCACCAGGTCGTCTGGGAGCTTCGTGTTCAACACGATCGGCCATTTCTCGATTGGGACCCGCGACGAGGTCGAGAAGTTCACCACCTGCCCTCTGGCGTGCACACCAGCGTCGGTGCGCCCCGAACCGATGATGGAAACGGAGTGGCCCACGATGCCTTCCAGCGTACTCTGCAAGAGGCCTTGCACAGTACGCAGGTTGGGCTGGGTCTGAAACCCGTGGAATTCCGTGCCGTCATACGAGAGGATCAACTTGACGTTTCGCATCTCCATCTGTTCCCTCCACAAAGGGACGAGCGGATACACAAAACGAGGCTTGCTGGTGCCAGCAAACCTCGTACGCATTCTCGCATCGTCTCACATTGAAGATTATTCAACGAGTTCGAGGAACACCATCGGAGCACCGTCACCACGGCGCGGGCCGACTTTCAGAATGCGAGTGTAGCCACCCGGACGCTCAGCAAAGCGCGGAGCGATCTCGGAGAACAGTTTTTGAACAGCGTCTTGGTTGGTTTCTTCATTCGCGATTTCCGGGCGAACGAAGGACGCAACTTGACGGCGAGCGTGCAGGTCGCCACGCTTAGCCAGAGTGATGAGTTTTTCCGCAACACCGCGCAGTTCTTTTGCTTTTGCTTCGGTGGTTTGGATACGCTCGTAGATGAACAGGTCGGTTACCATGCTGCGGAACAATGCCTTACGGTTACCGGAACGGCGGTTCAGCTTTCTGTATGCCACGTTGTTTCCCTCCTTCTTTAATCTTCTTGTCGGAGCGAGAGGCCGAGGTCATGCAGTTTTTCTTGCACTTCCTCGAGCGACTTGCGTCCGAGGTTACGGACTTTCATCATCTCTTCTTCTGTCTTGGAGCACAGCTCTTGTACCGTGTTGATACCAGCGCGCTTCAAGCAGTTGTAGGAACGTACAGAAAGCTCCAGCTCCTCGATGGTCATCTCGAGGACTTTTTCTTTCTTGTCGTCTTCCTTCTCGATCATGATTTCCGTATCACGAACTTTGTCGGTCAGGCCCACAAACAACATCAGGTGTTCAGTCAGAATTTTTGCACCCAGGCTGACTGCTTCGTCAGGACGGATGCTAGAGTCTGTCCAGACCTCGAGAGTTAGCTTGTCATAGTTGGTTACCTGTCCGACGCGGGTATTCTCTACGGTGTAGTTCACGCGTTCGATCGGCGTGTAGATGGAGTCGATCGGAATGACACCGATCTCCATGTCTTCTTTCTTGTTACGGTCTGCCGGGACATAACCACGTCCACGGTTCGCCGCAATCTCCATGAAGAGGCGCGCGCCATCGGCCAAAGTCGCGATGTGGAGATCCGGATTGAGCACGTCAACATCGGAATCCACACGGATATCGGCTGCCGTCACAACGCCAGGACCCTCAGCGTCGATCGTCAGCGTTTTTTCCTCGTCGGAATGGATCTTCAGCGAAAGCCGTTTGAGATTGAGGATGATCTCTGTGGTGTCTTCAACAACGCCCGGTACCGTGGAGAACTCATGGAGAACTCCTTCGATTTTAACGGAGGTTGCAGCCGCCCCTGGGAGGGACGACAGCAAAATACGCCGTAGCGAGTTCCCGAGGGTGGTCCCGTAACCCCGCTCCAGCGGTTCCACCACGAATTTCCCGTACGAACCGTTTTCGTTGATTTCGACAGTCTCAATTCTCGGCTTTTCAATTTCAATCATGCACGTAACCCTCCTTCACGACAACTCGAACAATCTGGTGTGAGACCAAGGCTTTGAGGGTGAAGATCTGCCGAGTCACTCAAATCTTAGCGGGAGTAAAGTTCGACGATCATTTGTTCTACAACAGGAACGTCGATCTCGTCACGTGCCGGAACGCGAGCGATGCGGCCAGACTTGGTGTTCAGGTCTCTCTCGAGCCAGGTCACAGTTGCTTTGGATTCAGCAACTTCCACGAGTTCCTTCACGCGCGGGGACTCGAGGGACTTCTCGGTGAAAGCAACCACGTCGCCAACATTGGTCAGGAAGGACGGAATGTCAACGCGACGGCCGTTCACATTGAAGTGACCGTGTTTAACGAGCTGACGAGCTTCCGGACGGGAAGCAGCGAAGCCCAGACGGTACACGACGTTGTCAAGACGGCTTTCGAGGATCTGAAGCAGCGTTTCACCCGTAATACCTTTGCGACGGGCAGCGTCTTCATAATACCCACGGAATTGTTTTTCCAAAACGCCATAGACGCGGCGAGCTTTTTGTTTCTCGCGCAGCTGGGTGCCGTATTCGGAAACTTTCTTGCGGGCCGATGCTTGGCCATGTTGACCCGGTGCATACGCACGGCGGTCGATGGCACATTTATCGGTGTAGCAGCGCTCGCCTTTCAGGTAGAGTTTCACACCTTCACGGCGGCACAGACGGCATACAGAACCGGTGTATCTTGCCATTCTAGTCTTGACACCTCCTGTTAGGATTATACTTTCAAACCTAAAGTTTCCGTTCGATTAGGTGGGCGAAGCGCCCGCGCAATTACACGCGGCGGCGCTTCGGCGGACGGCAACCGTTATGCGGGATCGGGGTTACGTCCTTAATCATGGAGACTTCGAGACCAGCAGCTTGCAAAGAACGGATCGCAGCTTCACGACCTGCACCCGGACCCTTTACGAAGACTTCGAGGCTCTTCATGCCATGTTCCATCGCAGCTTTTGCAGCCGTTTCAGCAGCCAACTGTGCAGCGAACGGGGTGCTCTTACGGGAACCTTTGAAGCCGGAGCCGCCAGCGGTTGCCCAAGAGATCGCGTTGCCTTGAACGTCGGTGATGGTGACGATGGTGTTGTTGAAGGTCGACTTGATGTGAGCAACGCCCACTTCAATGTTCTTGCGGTCGCGGCGCTTCGTACGAGTTGCAACTTTACCGCGTGCTTTCACTTTTGCCATGTGCTATTTCCCCCCCTTATTATTTCTTCTTACCAGCTACAGTGCGGCGCGGACCCTTACGAGTACGAGCATTGGTCTTGGTGCGTTGGCCACGAACCGGAAGACCACGGCGATGACGGATACCACGGTAGGAACCGATCTCGATCAGACGCTTGATGTTCAGCGCGATCTCACGGCGGAGGTCACCTTCAACCTTAACGGTTTTGTCGATGTACTCACGCAGTTTGTTTACTTGCTCTTCGGACAGATCCTTGACGCGAACGTCTTTGTCGACGCCGGTTGCTTCGAGGATTTGGTTGGAAGTCTTACGACCAATACCGAAGATGTAGGTCAAAGAGATCTCGACGCGCTTGTCGCGCGGTAAGTCGATACCTGCAATACGTGCCATGTTCAGTTACACCTCCCGAGTGTTTGGATCATGATTTATTGAAACAACCAGCGATTCGCGCAGTTGTCGATTAACCTTGTTTTTGCTTGTGTTTCGGGTTTTCGCAGATAACCATGACGGCACCTTTGCGACGAATGATCTTGCATTTCTCGCAAATGGGCTTAACAGAAGGCCGTACCTTCATCGCGATTTCCTCCTATCCGTAAGTCCTTATTTGTAGCGGTAGGTGATCCGTCCGCGCGTCAGGTCGTACGGAGACAACTCAACGGTTACACGGTCCCCCGGTAGAATGCGGATGTAGTGCATCCGGATTTTGCCAGATACGTGTGCGAGAACTTTATGGCCATTCTCGAGCTCTACACGGAACATTGCGTTCGGAAGGGGTTCGATTACTTTCCCTTCCACTTCGATGACATCATCTTTCGCCACCTGGTTCACTCCCTTTCGGACTTCATCTGAGTCGACTATCCCATTCTTATGCCTTGGTGAGAATCTCTGGACCATCTTCCGTCACAGCTACGGTGTGTTCGAAGTGTGCTGCGAGAGAGCCGTCTGCCGTGACAACCGTCCAATCGTCTTGGAGGGTTCGGGTTTTATAGCTGCCGATGTTTACCATCGGTTCGATCGCCAGCGTCATGCCCGCATTCAGTCGAGGTCCACGCCCAGCAGGACCATAGTTTGGGATCGACGGGTCTTCATGCATCTTTTTCCCGATGCCGTGCCCTACGTATTCCCGCACGACTGAAAAGCCGTGGGACTCTACGCACGACTGGACAGCGTGGCCGATATCGGAGAGTCGGTTGCCGTCTCGCGCTTGTTCAATCCCTTGGTAGAGAGATTGTTCCGTTACATCGAGCAGTTTCCGAGCGTTCTCGCTAATCGTACCAACGCCCCAGGTCCAAGCAGAGTCACCGTGGTACCCGTGGATGTTCGCACCGATGTCGATGGAGATGATGTCCCCTTCTTCTAACGAGCGGTTCCCCGGGATGCCATGGACTAACTCTTCATTGACAGACGCACAGATGGAAGCCGGATACCCGTGGTATCCCTTGAAGGAAGGAAGCGCACCTTGTTTGCGGATGAAATCATCTGCAATCTGGTCAAGCTCCTTCGTGGTAATCCCCGGTCGAACTGCTTGTTGCAACTCCTTGTGAGTCAACGCCACGATCCTTCCGGCATCGCGCATCAGATCCAACTCTACCTTGGACTTACTGACGATCATTCAACACCTCGTAAGATGGAAGAGATTCGGTTGTAGACCGTATCGATGGATTGTTCGCCATCGATCGTCTGCAGCAGGCCTTTGGCGTCATAGAACGCCAAGATCGGCTCCGACTGCTTGATGTTTACATCCAATCGCGTCGCTACCACATCTTCGGTATCGTCCGAACGCTGGAACAGTTCACCGCCACACTTGTCGCATTGACCTTCCGTTGCCGGAGGGTTGAACACAACATGATAGGTAGCCCCACAGGACTTGCAGATCCGACGACCTGTCAATCTCGCCAGCAAGTTTTCACGCTTCACGTGCATGTTGATGACGACGTCGATCTTGCGACCGAGATCATTCAGCATTGCATTCAGTGCTTCCGCTTGATCCAAGGTGCGCGGGAAGCCATCGAGCAAGAAACCTTTTACGGCATCCGACTTTTGCAGGCGTTCACGCACGATCCCGATGGTCACTTCATCAGGGACCAAAAGGCCCTGATCAATGAACGACTTGGCTTCAAGTCCAAGAGGAGTAGATTCTGCAATAGCCGCCCGGAACATGTCTCCGGTCGAGATATGCGGGATGCCGAACTCGGCGACGATGCGCTCTGCTTGCGTCCCTTTACCTGCACCGGGAAGACCCATAAAGATGATTTGCATTACTTCATCCCTCCATGGATTCTGTCCATTATCTGTTCCGGATAAAACCTTTGTAATGACGTTGCAGGAGCTGACTCTCGACTTGCTTCATCGTTTCCAGTGCAACCCCGACGACAATCAGGAGACCCGTGCCGCCGAAATACATATTCAATCCGGATACATTCATGAAAATAACCGGCAACGCCGCGATCGCAGCGAGGAAGATCGCCCCTGCGAGCGTGATGCGGTTCATGACCCGAGTGATAAACATCTCGGTCGGCTTACCAGGCCGGATGCCCGGAATAAAGCCACCGTTCTTCTTCATTCCATCTGCCAGTTGTACAGGGTTGATCTGTATAAACGTGTAGAAGTACGTGAAGAAGATGATGAGCAGCACTTCGAATGATACGTACAAAGGATGGCCCGCAGCCAGGTTCGCTTGGATCCAGTCGGTCACCGTGCTTTTCGGCAGGAACTGCGCGAGCGTCATCGGGAACGTCAGGAGCGAGGAAGCGAAGATGACCGGGATAACCCCAGATGCATTCACTTTAAGCGGGATGTGCGTCGATTGACCACCGACTTGTTTCCGTCCAACCACGCGCTTGGCGTACTGGACAGGAACGCGGCGAACACCTTGGTAGATGAAGACAATCGCAGCGATGAGCAGTACAATGCCGACGATCAGCAGGCCGAGCTTTACGAACGCCATACCGAGCGGTCCTTCATTGGAGAACCAACCCGCGTAGATCTGACGTGCGCCACGCTCAACGCCCGCGATGATGCCGGCGAAGATAATGATCGAAATCCCGTTGCCGATCCCTTTGTCGGTGATTTGCTCACCGAGCCACATCAAGAAAGCCGTACCCGCCGTCAGCGTGATCGTGATCAGCGCGTACGAAGTCCAGCTGGTATCGACCAGAAGACCTGATACGGTCCGGCTGAACGTTACCGTGAGACCGAAAGCTTGAATCAACCCGAGAATGACAGTGCCGTACCGGGTGATCTGCGCCAGCCTCTTACGGCCAGCCTCCCCCTCTTTTTGCCACTCCTCAAACTTGGGGATGACCCCCATCGCGAGAAGTTGCACGATGATCGATGCCGTGATGTAAGGGGTGATACTCATCGCAAAGATAGAGTAGTTCTGAAGGGCCCCTCCAGAGAAAGTGTTCAACATCCCGAACAGCGGGTTGGTGGCACTCGCATCTGCTAGCACCTTCGCATTGACGTTCGGGACCGGGATATAGCTCCCGATCCTGAAGACCAAGATCATCAGCAGAGTAAAAAGGATTCGGTTACGAAGATCCGAGACTTTCCAGATGTTCGAGATCGCCGTGAACATTAGATCACCTCAGCCTTACCGCCAGCTGCTTCGATCTTCTCGATAGCGGACTTGGAGAAGGATTTAGCTTGTACAGTAAGAGCTACGGTAAGATCGCCGTTGCCCAGAATCTTGACGCCATCTTTGAACGCCTTGATGATGTTTGCTTCTTTGAGCAGAGCCGGGGTAACAACAGTGCCCGCTTCAAACTTGTTCAGTCTGGAGACGTTCACTTCTACGAGTTCGGTCGCGAACACGCTGTTGTTAAAACCGCGCTTCGGCAGACGACGGAACAGCGGAGTCTGACCACCCTCAAAGCCGAGTCGTACGCCACCGCCAGAGCGAGCGTTTTGACCTTTGTGACCTTTACCAGAAGTTTTTCCGGTACCGGACGCGATACCACGGCCGAGACGCTTGCGCGGGTGCTTGGAACCCGGAGTCGGGCTGAGTTCGTGCAGTTTCATTCCGATGCACCTCCTCTATTGTAGAATACGTTCTTATGCTTCGAGTTCTTTGACTTCAACGAGGTGGGACACTTTGAAGACCATCCCGCGGATTTGCGGGGTAGCTTCGTGAACCACGGTTTGGTTAAGCTTGCGCAGTCCCAAGGTGCGAACGGTTACCTTTTGATCTTCCGGACGGCCGATCGGGGACTTCTTGAGGGTGATTTGCAATTTCGCCATTGTAATTTCCCCTCCTTAACCCAGGATCTCTTCCAAAGACTTGCCACGGAGTTTCGCAACGTCTTCCGGGCGCTTGAGGCGCTTGAGGCCGTTGATGGTTGCGTTAACCATGTTCATGGAGTTGGAAGAACCAAGGGATTTGGTGACGATATCCTTGACACCTGCGAGTTCGAGAACCGCACGTGCCGGACCGCCGGCGATAACACCAGTACCTTCTTTAGCCGGCTTGATCAGGACTTCGCCTGCGCCGAACTTACCAAGGATTTGGTGCGGTACAGTGGTGCCGACGAGCGGCACGAATACCAAGTTCTTCTTGGCATCGTCGATGCCTTTGCGGATAGCATCCGGCACTTCGCCAGCTTTGCCGAGGCCTGCGCCAACGTGGCCGTTGCCATCGCCGACGATGACAAGTGCACTGAAGCTGAAGCGACGACCGCCTTTTACGACTTTCGAAACGCGGTTGATCGCAACGACTTTTTCAGACAGTTCGAGTTGGTTCGGATCGATACGCACTGAGTTTTCCCTCCTTCTTGAAAGAATTAGAATTCAAGACCTGCTTCACGAGCTGCGTCAGCCAGGGCTTGGATACGACCGTGGTAGAGGTAACCGCCGCGGTCGAAGACAACTTCCTTCACGCCTTTTTCCAGAGCGCGCTTTGCAACGAGTTCGCCGACTTTTTTAGCAGCATCAACGTTGCCGCCGTGCTCGACGGAACCCTTGAGCTCCGGGTCAACGGTGGAAGCGGAAGCGAGGGTGATGCCCGTGACATCATCGATCAATTGAGCGTAGATGTGCTTGGTGGAACGGAATACGTTCAGGCGCGGACGTGCCATCGTACCTTCTACCTTGCGGCGTACGCGGAAGTGACGACGCTTACGAGCTTTATTCTTGTCACCTTTAGTGATCATCGAGTTTTCACTCCCTTCATGCTACCGATGCATGGTGTTTATTATTTCTTACCGGTCTTACCAACTTTGCGACGGACGACTTCGCCTTCGTACTTGATACCTTTACCTTTGTACGGTTCCGGTTCACGCAGGGAGCGAATCTTCGCAGCAACTTGACCGACTTGTTCTTTGTTGATCCCTTTGATGATAACCTTGGTTTGAGCCGGGACATCGAACTCGATGCCTGCTTCCGGTTCGATTTCTACCGGGTGGGAGAAACCAAGGGACAGGGTCAGTTTGTTGCCAGCCTTTGCAGCACGGTAACCGACGCCAACGAGTTCGAGGTTTTTCTCGAAACCTTTGGTTACGCCTTCGACCATGTTGTTCAGGACGGAACGGGTGGTGCCGTGCAGGGAACGGTGCAGCTTGTTATCCGTCGGACGTTCTACGGTGAGCTGGCCTTCTTCCTGCTTGAAAATCATGTCTTTATGAAACTCGCGAGTCAGGGTGCCTTTCGGACCTTTGACCGTGATCACGTTGTCGTTGTTGCTGTACTCAACGCCAGCCGGGATTTCGATTACTTTCTTACCGATACGAGACACAGTTACACCTCCATTCGTGAGAGCAGTTAATTACCAAACGTAGCAGAGTACTTCGCCGCCGACTTGTGCTTTGCGAGCAGCTTTGTCGGTCAGGATGCCTTGAGAAGTCGAGAGGATTGCGATCCCCAGGCCGCCCAGGACACGCGGGATTTCAGTCGATTTAGCGTACACACGCAAGCCCGGCTTCGAGATGCGTTTCAGGCCGGTGATTACACGTTCTTGGTTAGCACCGTACTTGAGGAATACGCGGATAACGCCTTGCTTGTTGTCCGGAATGAATTCAGCATCGCGGATGAAACCTTCAGCCTTGAGGATTTCAGCAACTGCTTTCTTCAGGTTGGAACCCGGGATCTCCACTTTCTCGTGGCCCACGGTGTTCGCGTTCCGGATACGGGTCAGCATATCTGCGATCGGGTCAGTCATCACCATTGTGGAAAAACCTCCTTCCCTTACATTCTATCGATTACCAGCTTGCCTTCTTAACGCCCGGCAACTGGCCTTTGTGTGCAAGTTCGCGGAAGCAGATCCGGCAGATGCCGAACTTCCGCAAAACCGAGTGCGGACGACCGCACACGCGGCAACGAGTGTATGCGCGAGTGCTGAACTTGGGCTCACGTTGTTGCTTAATAACCATAGCTTTACGTGCCAATGTCCATACCTCCTGTTCTTTGTTTGCGGAATTTAGGCTTGACGGAACGGAGCGCCCATCAGTTTCAGGAACTCACGTGCTTCTTCATCAGACTTTGCGGTGGTTACGAAGATAATGTCCATACCACGCACTTTATCAACCTTTTCGTACTCAACTTCCGGGAAGATCAGCTGTTCTTTGAGACCGAGGGTATAGTTGCCACGGCCATCGAACGCTTTCGGAGAGATACCGCGGAAGTCACGTACACGCGGAAGCGCGACGTTGAAGAGCTTGTCGAGGAAGTGGTACATACGGTCACCGCGGAGGGTGACTTTTGCGCCGATCGGCATGCCTTCACGGATTTTGAAGCCTGCAATAGACTTCTTCGCTTTGGTGACAACCGGTTTTTGACCGGAGATCAGTGCAAGGTCACCGACTGCAGTGTCGAGGACTTTCGCGTTAGCGACCGCTTCGCCAAGACCCATGTTGATAACGATCTTGTCGAGTTTCGGCACTTGCATCACGGACTTGTATTCGAACTTGGTCATGAGAGCCGGAACGACTTCATTTTTGTAGAACTCTTGCATACGAGCCACGAGGATTTTCCTCCTTTCTTGCGAGATTACTTATCGAGGGATTCGCCGGATTTTTTCGCGTAACGTACTTTCGTGCCGTCTGCGAGGATCTTTTTGCCGACGCGGGTCGGTGCGCCAGTCTTCGGATCGACCATCATGACGTTGGAAGCTTGAATCGGGGCTTCCTTTTCAATGATGCCGCCTTGCGGGTTGACCTGGTTCGGTTTCGTATGGCGCTTCACGATGTTAACGCCTTCGACCAGAACACGGTTCTCGGACGGGTAAGATTCAAGGATCGTACCTTTTTTACCTTTGTCCTTGCCCGTAATGATGACGACTTGGTCACCCTTTTTCACGTGCAATTTTGCCTTTGCCATTGAGCTGCTACACCTCCTCAGGTGTTTTCGTTACCGTACCGAATATTAGAGAACTTCCGGTGCGAGAGAGAGGATCTTCATGAAGTCCTTGTCACGCAGTTCACGAGCAACCGGACCAAAGATACGGGTACCGCGCGGGGACTTGTCTTCTTTGATGATAACGGCTGCGTTTTCGTCGAAACGGATGTACGTGCCATCTTTGCGACGAGCGCCAAACTTAGTGCGAACGATGACAGCTTTGACAACGTCACCCTTCTTGACAACGCCTCCGGGTGTTGCACTTTTCACCGAAGCAACGATAATGTCGCCGATGTTCGCGCTCTTGCGGTTCGAGCCGCCGAGTACGCGGAAGCACATGATTTCCTTCGCGCCAGAGTTGTCTGCTACGACCAGACGAGTTTGCGGTTGAATCACGTTTGGTACCTCCCTTCAGATTGAGCATGGGATCCGTACATGGATTAGAGGATTACAGCTTCCTCTACAACTTCGACCAGGCGCCAGCGCTTGTCTTTGGACAGCGGGCGGGTTTCCATGATCTTGACCACATCACCGATTTTCGCGGTGTTGTTCTCATCGTGAGCCTTGAATTTCTTGGTTACGATGACGAGCTTTCCGTACAACGGATGTTTCTTTTGTTCTTCGATAGCTACAACGATGGTTTTGTCCATCTTGTCCGAAACGACTTTGCCGGTACGAACTTTGCGGTAGTTACGATCGCTCATCTAATATCCTCCTTCCTAACACTGACAGTCAGAGATTTAACCGATGCCCAGTTCACGCTCGCGGAGGATCGTCTTCGCACGAGCGATGCCCTTGCGCACTTCACGAATGCGCATCGGATTGTCGAGTTGACCCGTTGCCAGCTGGAAGCGCAGGTTGAAAAGCTCATCCTTAAGATCGTTCACTTCCGTTTCAATCTCGACGGTGGACAAGTTACGGATGTCTTTAGCTTTCATCTGCCTCACCACCCACTTCTTCACGTTTTACAAACTTGCACTTGATCGGCAGTTTGTGCATTGCGAGACGCATAGCCTCACGAGCGACTTCTTCGGAGACGCCAGCCAGCTCGAACATTACACGGCCCGGCTTAACAACTGCAACCCACTTCTCCGGGGAACCTTTACCAGCACCCATACGGGTTTCAGCCGGTTTTGCGGTGACCGGTTTGGACGGGAAGATCTTGATCCAAACTTTACCGCCACGTTTGATGTAACGGGTCATAGCGATACGAGCTGCTTCGATCTGGCGGTTGGTAATCCAAGCCGGTTCGAGAGCTTGCAGGCCGAATTCGCCGAAAGTTACATGTTCGCCGCCTTTGGTGCGACCAGACAGGTTACCTCGGTGCTCTTTACGATGTTTTACGCGCTTTGGGAGCAACATGGATTACTTACCTCCTTCTTCAGCAGCTTCTTTCTTAGCGCTGCGAGTCGGCAGAACTTCACCACGGTAGATCCATACCTTTACGCCGATACGGCCATAGGTGGTGTGAGCTTCTGCGGTAGCGTAGTCAATGTCTGCACGGAGGGTGTGGAGCGGAACGGTACCTTCGGAGTAACCTTCGGTACGAGCGATCTCAGCGCCACCGACACGGCCGGAGACTTGAACTTTGATACCTTTTGCGCCTACGCGCATGGTGCGTTGGATCGATTGCTTCATTGCACGACGGAACGCGATACGGCGTTCGAGCTGTTGTGCGATGTTAACAGCAACCAGATGAGCGTTGAGGTCCGGAGTTTTGATCTCCGAGATGTTGAGGTGTACACGCTTGCCGGTCATTTGAGCGAGGGTGTTGCGAAGGTTATCAACCTCAGCGCCGCCCTTGCCGATAACCATACCCGGCTTTGCGGTGTGGATGTTCACGTTGATGCGGTTCGCTGCACGTTCGATTTCAACAGTCGCTACGGAAGCGTCTTTGAGACGGTTCAGAACAAACTCGCGAACTTTGATGTCTTCATGCAACAGTTCGGTGTATTCCTTCTTGTTAGCGAACCACTTGGATTCCCAATCGCGGATAATACCAACGCGAAGGCCTATGGGATTAACCTTTTGTCCCATCCTTATATACCTCCTTCTTTATTTCTGGGTTTTTTCGCCGAGCACCACGGTGATGTGGCTGGTGCGCTTGTGGATACGGAATGCGCGACCTTGAGCACGCGGACGGAAACGCTTCAGTGTCGGACCTTGGTCAACGAACACTTCGGTTACGTACAGGTTCTCGAGATCCAGGTTGAAGTTGTGGTCTGCGTTCGCCAGAGCGGAGTTCAAGACCTTTTCAACAACCGGGGACGCAGCTTTCGGGGTGTACTTCAGGATCGACAGTGCATCCGAAGCCTTTTTACCGCGGATCAAATCCACGACGAGGCGAACTTTACGCGGTGCGATACGCACGTAACGAGCGACTGCTTTCGCTTGCATGTAATAACCTCCTCTCTACCGATCATATATCAATTAACGGCGAGACGTTTTTTCGTCAGCTCCGTGACCTTTGTAGGTACGAGTCGGAGCGAATTCACCCAACTTGTGGCCAACCATGTCCTCGGTAACGTATACCGGAACGTGTTTGCGACCATCGTACACTCCGAAGGTGTGACCGATGAACTGCGGGAAGATCGTAGAACGGCGGGACCAAGTCTTGATGACTTTCTTGTCACCTGCAACGTTCATGTCCTCAACTTTTTTCATGAGGTGATCGTCTACGAACGGACCTTTCTTGAGCGAGCGACCCATTAGGGCAACCTCCCTTCCTTAGGCAACTACCTTATTACTTCTTACGACGACGAACGATGAACTTGTCGGAAGCCTTCTTCTTTTTGCGGGTTTTCTTACCCAGAGTCGGCTTGCCCCACGGAGACATCGGAGATTTACGGCCGATCGGTGCACGACCTTCACCACCACCATGCGGGTGATCGTTCGGGTTCATGACAACACCACGGACAGTCGGACGGATACCGCGATGACGGTTACGACCAGCTTTACCGATGTTTACGAGTTCATGATCCAGGTTACCAACTTGACCGATGGTCGCGCGGCACTCGGAACGGATGAGACGAACTTCACCAGATGCAAGACGAACGTGGCAGTACTCTGCTTCTTTTGCAAGGAGCTGAGCTTCTGCGCCGGCAGCACGTGCCAATTGGCCGCCTTTGCCTGCTTTCAGTTCGATGTTGTGGATCATGGTACCGACCGGCAGATTTGCGAGCGGTGCAGCATTCCCCACTTTGATATCAACATCGGTACCCGATTGGATCGTGTCGCCGACTTTCAGTCCAACCGGCGCGAGGATGTAACGCTTCTCGCCGTCGACGTAGTTGATCAGTGCGATGAACGAAGTACGGTTCGGATCGTATTCAATGGTAGCAACGCGGCCCGGGATCCCGTCCTTGTTGCGCTTGAAGTCGATGATACGGTACTTACGCTTGTGCCCGCCACCTTGATGACGAACGGTCGTTCTCCCTTGGTTGTTCCGGCCACCCTTGTTATGGAGCGGCTCGAGAAGGGATTTTTCCGGTTTATCGGTCGTGAGTTCTTCGTAGGTCAGTACCGACATAAAGCGGCGACCTGGCGAAGTCGGTTTATACTTCTTGATACCCATGGGTTTCCCTCCTTCTAAAAGGTCTTAGATTAAGCGCCTTCGAAGAAGTTCAGCGGTTTGGAATCCGAGGTAAGGGTGACAATCGCCTTTTTCCACTCGGAAGTACGGCCTACGTGACGGCCGACACGCTTTTTCTTGGACGGAACGCGGAGGGTGTTAACCTTCTCGACGTTAACGCCAAAGATATCTTCGATTGCTTTTTTGATTTCGGTCTTGTTCGCTCTGAGGTCAACCTCGAAAGCAAACTTGTTTTCTTCCATCAGGTCGGTGGTGCGCTCGGTGATGACCGGACGCTTAATGATGTCGCGCGGGTTTTTCAACATTATGCGAACACCTCCTCGACTTTAGCCACTGCGTCTTTGGTGATGACGAGTGCGTCGTGATGGATCAGATCAAGTACGTTGATGCCAGTTGCGTCAACGACTTTCACACCCGGAATGTTACGAGCGGAGAGCGCAAGGTTCTGGTCAGCTTCCAAGGAAACGATCAGGGCTTTCTTCGCAACTTTCAGGTTGGAGAGGATCTTCACCATATCTTTGGTTTTCGGAGCGTCGATGCTCAGTACGTCGAGGACGATGATCTCGTTTGCGTTCACTTTGGTAGCGAGCGCAGATTTCAGAGCCAGACGACGAACTTTCTTCGGCAGCTTGTAGGAGTACGAGCGCGGGGTCGGACCGAATACGGTACCGCCGCCTACCCATTGAGGTGCACGGATCGAGCCTTGACGAGCACGACCAGTACCTTTTTGACGCCACGGTTTACGACCACCGCCGCGAACTTCGGAACGGCCTTTGGTGTCGTGAGTACCACGACGCAGGGACGCTTGTTGCATGACAACAGCTTCATGCAGGACGTGTGCATTCGGGGTGATCCCGAACACGGTTTCGGACAGTTCGATCTCACCGACTTGAGCGCCGGTGATGTTGTATACAGCCACTTTCGGCATGAGGGATCCTCCTTTCCTTAAGGAATGTATCTATTTGCCGCTTTTTACAGCGGTCTTAACGGTTACGAATGCGTTCTTCGGGCCCGGAACGGAGCCTTTGACGAGCAGCAAGTTGCGTTCGGTATCTACCTTAACAACTTCGAGGTTTTGAACAGTGATGCGTTCGCCACCCATACGGCCCGGCAAGGTTTGGCCTTTGAATACACGGCCCGGGTTGATGGAGCCGAGGGAACCCGGACGACGATGGTAACGGGAACCGTGAGCCATCGGTCCGCGGGATTGGTTGTGGCGCTTGATCGCACCAGCAAAGCCCTTCCCTTTGGAAATACCGGTTACGTCGATTTCGTCACCAGCAGCGAAAACATCCGCGCCGAGAACTTGACCAACTTCGTAAGCGGAGAGATCAACACCGCGCAGTTCGCGAACGTAGCGCTTGGGCGTGGTGTTTGCTTTTGCAGCGTGGCCAGCAGCAGGCTTGGTCACGTTTTTCTTATCTGCAAAACCGATCTGAACCGCTTCATAACCGTCGTTCGCCAGGTCTTTCTTCTGAAGAACTACGTTCGGGCCAGCTTCGATGACCGTTACCGGAACGACGTTGCCGTCTTCGGTAAACACTTGAGTCATGCCGAGTTTGCGTCCCAAGATACCTTTCATGTGTGACACCTCCCTGAGGTAGAAAATGTATTACAGTTTGATTTCAATATCAACGCCGGACGGCAGGTCCAGACGCATAAGGGCGTCAACAGTTTGCGGAGTCGGATTGACGATGTCAATCAGACGCTTGTGTGTACGCATCTCGAATTGCTCACGAGAGTCCTTGTACTTGTGCGTAGCTCGCAAGACCGTGATGATCTGCTTCTCAGTCGGAAGCGGGATCGGACCCGAGACGGAAGCACCCGAGCGCTTCGCCGTGTCCACGATCTTCTCAGCAGAAGTGTCGAGGATTTTGTGGTCGTAAGCTTTGAGACGGATGCGGATTTTCTGTTTTGCCATATGAATTCCCTCCTTTTCGCCCATTTAATTGGACATACTCCGCAAGAATTTAACCTGATCGGTGCCGCATATGGCGAATCCGGCACTTCAGCAACCTCTTGCATCATCGCAGTCAAAACACCAACACAAGAGTAAATTATACTACTTCAGGCCCAAAAACACAAGCACCAGAGCCGGGTGTTTCGTTATTTATACATAGAACTTCTTGGTAGCTGCGTTCTATCATTTATGAAACACACGAGAGCGTTGTCATGGCTACTGAAGCAACCTTAGATAGTTTATAACATCGAGGAGCAAATGTCAATTCGCCAACTAAAAAAAAGAACGAACTCGTATGAGTTCGTTCTTTTCCGACCTTGAAAGGATCAAATGTTACGCTTGGATCGAGGTAACAACGCCGGATCCAACGGTACGGCCACCCTCACGGATGGAGAAGCGGGTACCTTCTTCAAGAGCGATCGGAGCGATCAGTTCAACGTCAACTGCGATGTTGTCGCCCGGCATTACCATTTCGGTACCTTCCGGCAGGGTTACTACGCCGGTAACGTCAGTGGTACGAACGTAGAATTGCGGACGGTAGTTGGAGAAGAACGGAGTATGACGGCCGCCCTCTTCCTTGGTCAGAACGTAAACTTCTGCTTTGAACTTGGTGTGCGGCTTGATGGAAGCCGGCTTGCAGAGAACTTGACCGCGCTCGATGTTGGAGCGGTCAACACCGCGAAGCAGTGCGCCGATGTTGTCACCAGCTTGAGCGGAGTCGAGAAGTTTACGGAACATCTCGATACCAGTCGCGATGGATTTACGGGATTCTTCTGCGATACCAACGATCTCAACTTCGTCACCGACTTTGAGCATGCCACGTTCTACACGACCGGTAGCAACGGTACCACGACCAGTGATCGTGAACACGTCCTCGACCGGCATCAGGAACGGCTTGTCAGTTTCACGAACCGGTTCCGGGATGTAGGTGTCGACAGCTTCCATCAGTTCATGGATTTTGCCTTCCCATGCATCGTCGCCTTCGAGAGCTTTCAGAGCGGAGCCCTTGATGACCGGAATGTCATCGCCCGGGAAGTCGTATTCGCTGAGCAGGTCACGGATTTCCATTTCAACCAGCTCGAGAAGTTCTTCATCATCAACCATGTCGCATTTGTTCATGAAGACAACGATGTGCTGAACGCCTACTTGGCGGGACAGCAGGATGTGTTCACGAGTTTGCGGCATCGGGCCGTCAGCTGCGGAAACAACCAGGATCGCGCCGTCCATTTGAGCTGCGCCGGTGATCATGTTTTTAACATAGTCGGCATGGCCCGGGCAGTCAACGTGTGCGTAGTGACGGCTAGCGGTTTCGTACTCAACGTGTGCGGTGTTGATGGTGATACCGCGCTCGCGCTCTTCCGGTGCTTTGTCGATAGAACCGTAGTCCATTGCCTGTGCGCCGCCCGTTTTAGCGAGTACAGTGGTGATAGCAGCGGTCAAAGTGGTTTTACCATGGTCAACGTGACCGATGGTACCAATGTTAACGTGCATTTTGTTACGTTCAAACTTAGCTTTTGCCATTGGTGGTCAACTCCTCACAAAAGTAGGTTATAAATTATTCGCCTTTGTTTTTGGCGATAATTTCTGCAGCGATGGACTTAGGTGCTTCCTCGAAGGCAAAGAACTCCATCGAGTACTGGCCGCGGCCCTGGGTACGGGAACGCAAGGTGGTCGAGTAACCGAACATTTCGGAGAGCGGCACGAAGCCACGGATGACTTGTGCACCCGCGCGCGCATCCATACCTTCGATGCGACCACGACGGGAGTTGATATCACCAAGGATATCGCCCATGTACTCTTCCGGAACGGTTACTTCAACGCGCATGATCGGTTCAAGGATGCACGGATCAGCTTTCTGAGCACCAGCTTTGAGTGCCATGGAACCTGCGATCTTAAACGCCATCTCCGAGGAGTCGACGTCATGGTAGGAACCATCGATGATGGTAACTTTCATGTCGATCAGCGGGTAGCCTGCGAGGATACCGTTTGCCATTGCTTCTTGAACGCCGTTGTCAACTGCCGGCACGTATTCACGCGGAACCACGCCACCTACAACTTTGTTTTCGAAGATGTAACCAGTACCGCGCTCAAGCGGTTGCAATGTCAGCCATACGTGACCGAACTGACCTTTACCACCGGACTGACGTACGAATTTGCCTTCGATCTTGACGTCTTTTTTGATCGTCTCTTTGTAAGCAACTTGCGGCTTACCTACGTTCGTTTCAACTTTGAACTCGCGCAGGAGACGGTCAACGATGATCTCAAGATGAAGTTCACCCATACCCGAGATGATGGTTTGACCCGTTTCTTGGTCGGTGAAGGTTTTGAAGGTCGGGTCTTCCTCAGCGAGCTTGGACAGAGCAATACCCAGTTTGTCCTGGTCTGCTTTGGTCTTCGGCTCGAGGGAGAGGGAGATTACCGGTTCCGGGAACTCCATGGACTCGAGGATAACGATGCTCTTCTCGTCGCACAGGGTATCGCCAGTCGTGGTATCCTTCAGACCTACAGCTGCTGCGATATCACCTGCATAGACCGTAGAGATCTCTTCACGGTGGTTCGCGTGCATCTGTACGATACGACCGATACGCTCACGCTTGTTCTTCGTCGAGTTAAGGACGTAGGAACCTGCGTTGATCGTGCCGGAGTATACGCGGAAGAAGGAAAGTTTGCCGACGTAAGGGTCGGTCATGATCTTGAACGCCAGAGCCGCAAACGGCTCGGTGTCGGAGGACGGGCGCTCAGTCTCAACGCCGTCATCGGTAACGCCCTTGATTGCAGGGACGTCGGTCGGAGCCGGCATGTAAGCAACAACAGCATCAAGCATCGGTTGTACGCCTTTGTTCTTGTAAGAAGAGCCGCAGAGAACCGGGATGATCTGTACGTTCAAGACGCCTTTACGGAGAGCTGCTTTGATTTCCTCGGTGGTGAAAGCTTCACCTTCGAGGTATTTCATCATCAGATCTTCGTCGAGTTCTGCAACTGCCTCGATGAGGTTGTTGCGGTACTCGTTTGCGCGTTCCACATACTCAGCCGGAATTTCCGACGTTTCAGAGGTACGGCCGAGGTCGTCGGTGTAGATGATCGCTTCCATAGCAACCAAGTCGATCATGCCAAGGAATTGATCTTCTGCGCCGATCGGGAATTGAATCGGAACAGCATTCGCTTTGAGGCGATCACGCATCATGGATACGCAACGGTCGAAGTCTGCACCGATGATGTCCATTTTGTTGACGTAGGCGATACGCGGTACGTTGTACTTGTCCGCTTGACGCCATACAGTCTCGGATTGCGGCTCAACGCCACCCTTTGCACAGAAAACGCCGACGGAACCGTCGAGTACGCGCAAGGAACGCTCAACCTCTACGGTGAAGTCCACGTGACCCGGCGTGTCGATGATGTTGATCCGATGACCATCCCACTCAGCGGTGGTTGCAGCAGAGGTGATGGTGATACCGCGCTCTTGCTCTTGTACCATCCAGTCCATGGTCGCTGCGCCTTCGTGAACTTCACCGATCTTGTGAACGCGGCCGGTGTAGAACAGAACGCGCTCGGTCGTGGTAGTTTTACCAGCGTCGATGTGCGCCATGATACCAATGTTACGAGTCTTTTCTAACGGAAACTGACGTGCCATTGGGAACATCCTCCTTCCTTATCATAAATGGTTAGGTATAGGAAAGGCGCTCGGATAGATCCAGAGATCCATCCGAAAACGCGCTTTGTCGTACCAATCCTACCAGCGGTAGTGAGCAAACGCTTTGTTCGCTTCCGCCATTTTGTGCATATCTTCACGACGTTTTACGGAGCCACCGGTAGAGTTGGCAGCATCCATCAATTCGTTCGCGAGTTTCTCTTCGATGGTTTTCTCGTTGCGCTTACGGGAGTAGTCAACGAGCCAACGGATCGCGAGGGTGGTGCGGCGTTCCGGACGAACTTCGATCGGAACTTGGTAGTTAGCGCCCCCTACGCGGCGAGCTTTAACTTCGAGTACCGGCATGATGTTTTTCATAGCAGTTTCGAAGACTTCGAGCGGATCGTTACCGGTTTTTTCTTTGATACGGTCAAACGCGCCGTAAACAGCGGCTTGAGCGGTACCTTTCTTACCATCGTACATGAGCTTATTGGTCAGGCGGGTGACGAGTTTGGATCCGTAGATCGGATCCGGCAGAACGTCACGGCGCGGGACTGGACCTTTACGCGGCATGCAATTCGCCTCCTTTCAGTACTTGTGAGAGTTTATCGTGTCTCAACGAAATTACTTTTTCACTTTCGGGCGCTTCGCTCCGTATTTGGAACGAGCTTGCTTGCGGTCTTTAACACCTGCGGTGTCAAGAGCGCCGCGAACGATGTGGTAACGCACGCCCGGAAGGTCTTTTACACGACCGCCGCGAACGAGCACGACGCTGTGTTCTTGCAAGTTGTGACCGATACCCGGGATGTACGCGGTAACCTCGATGCCGTTGGTCAAACGAACACGTGCATACTTACGCAGCGCGGAGTTCGGTTTCTTCGGCGTCATGGTACCTACACGGGTGCAGACCCCACGTTTTTGCGGGGACGGCAGATCGGTTTGCTCCTTAACGAAGCTGTTGTAACCTTTTTGCAGAGCCGGAGCGGTCGATTTCTTTTCGATGCTCTTACGGCCTTTGCGAACCAACTGGTTAATTGTCGGCATGAAACTGCACCTCCTTCTCAAAGTTTCAAGTCCACAGAGCCTAGCGGCTCATTAGACGGCAAATGAAAAAGGTAAATGGTTGTCCGGGTGTACCGGAGTCCAGTACCTATCGTACGACAATGGCTGCGGTGGCGGCTCCAACTGCGATGCCGCAAGCACTCCCCAGCTCCCTCATCGTCTCAACCCATGTGATGGGAACGTTATGCGTTTCAGCAAGCAGTGCGATGCGCGATTTCATTCGCTGGTCGGCGTCTCGCGCCACGAACAGTTCGACCGCAGTCGAGCGCTCAATGGCCTTGGTTGTTTGGTTGAGACCAACCGCAATGCGGCTTGACTCCCGGATGCGGGCTTCCACTCTCAACCATCCTTCCTTGTACACCAACTGTTACTGTTAGGCACACTACGAGATTTTAGCACCTTAAATAGGATTAGTCAACTCTATATGACGGTGCCTTTGAAAAAATTCGTATACGCTCTCATTTTTTGCCGCAGAGAAAGCGCTCTGCCCATGCAGAGCGCTTCGTTCTACGCGCATTTGTGACAGAAAAACGAATTAGTCAGCGAGCGTTTTCGCCGTCTCAAGATCGACTTCCTTCAACTCGCCGGTCGAAGGTGCGGAAGCATTGGCTTCTGCCACCGTTTCGTCCAGGTTGGTTCCGTCGTTGATCTTGATGTTGCGGTAACGAGCCATACCAGTACCCGCAGGTACCAGTTTCCCGATAATAACGTTTTCCTTGAGGCCGAGCAGTTTATCCACCTTGCCTTTGATTGCAGCTTCTGTGAGGACACGGGTGGTCTCTTGGAAGGATGCAGCAGACAGGAAGGAGTCAGTCTCCAGCGAGGCCTTGGTGATCCCGAGCAGCGCCGGACGAGCAACAGCCGGTTCGCCACCGCCAAGCAACACTGGCAGGTTCGCTTTTTCGAATTCAAAGGTGTCGACATAGGTGCCTGGCAGCAGAGCCGTGTCGCCCGCATCGTTGATCCGGACTTTACGCAACATCTGACGTACCATGACCTCTACGTGCTTGTCATTGATCTCAACGCCTTGCAGACGGTATACGCGCTGTACTTCACGCAGCAAGTACATCTGTACGCCGTGGATCCCTTTGACTTTGAGCATTTCCTTCGGATCGATGGAACCCTCGGTCAACTCATCGCCCGCTTCGACAACTTTGCCGACAGCAACGCGGATGCGGGAACCATACGGTACCGGGTACACTTTTACCTCTGCATCGCCCGAGACTTCGATCTCACGCTTGTCTTTGACTTCGCGGATCTCGGAGACAGTCCCGTCGATTTCGGTGATGATCGCTTGCCCCTTCGGATTGCGCGCCTCGAACAATTCCTGGATACGCGGCAAACCTTGGGTGATGTCATCGCCGGCAACGCCCCCGGTATGGAAGGTACGCATCGTCAGCTGGGTTCCCGGTTCCCCGATCGACTGTGCTGCGATGATGCCGACAGCTTCGCCGATTTCGACCATGTTACCGGTCGCCAGGTTGCGGCCATAGCACTTGATGCAAACCCCATGCTGGGTGCGGCAGGTGGTGACAGAGCGAATGTGAACGCGACTGATGCCCGCTTCGATGATGTCGCGGCCCGCTTGTTCGTCGATCAGCTCGTTGAGCGACACGATCGTCTCGCCGGTTTGCGGGTGGATGATGTTTTGGTACGCAACACGACCTACGATCCGGTCGATCAGGTCCTCGATGACTTCCTTGCCGTCACGAATCTCCTCTGCGTACAGACCTTTGTCGGTGCCGCAATCCTCCGAACGGACGATTACGTCCTGCGCGACGTCAACGAGACGACGGGTCAGGTAACCGGAGTCAGCGGTACGCAGTGCGGTATCCGCCAGACCTTTACGAGCACCGTGCGTCGAGATGAAGTACTCGAGGACGGTCAGGCCTTCGCGGAAGTTCGATTTGATCGGGAGCTCGATGATCCGGCCGGACGGATTCGCCATCAGACCGCGCATCCCCGCGAGCTGGGTGATCTGCGAAACGTTACCACGCGCACCAGAGTGCGCCATCATGTAAATCGGGTTGTAACGGTCCAAGGAGTCCATCAGGACCTTGGTGATCTCATCCTTCGCCTTCGACCAGATCGAGATGACACGGTCGTAGCGCTCGTCGTCGGTGATCAGACCACGACGGAATTGGCGGGTGACGGTGGTGACTTTGCCTTCCGCTTCGTCGAGGATCTTGTACTTCGCTTCCGGTACGATGATGTCCGCAACAGAGATCGTGATCCCGGCGCGCGTCGAGTATTTAAACGCGAGCTGCTTGATTCTGTCGAGAATCTCAGACGTCATGGTCGTGCCGTAGATGCGGAAGCATTCACCGATGATCTGACCCAAGAATTTCTTGGTCACGGCTTCTTGCGGTCCGATTTTCGCCACAGCCGCACGCAGGTCGGTACCTTTTTCGAACACGAAGAATTCATCCGCCAACCCTTTCAAGAGGTTCGAATCCTTCGAATGGTTGATGAACGGGAAATCAGCCGGGAAGATCTCGTTGAAGACGATCTTGCCTACGGTGGTGATCATCAGCGCATCCTGTTGTGCCGCCGTGAGCGAAGTTTTGTGAACTTGATTCGCCGGGATGAGGATACGCGTATGCAGAGCGATCTGCTTTTCGTCGTATGCCATCATCGCTTCGTTGGCCGAACGGAAGACGCGACCTTCGCCTGGGAGACCTGCGCGGTCCATCGTCAAGTAATACGAACCGAGGACCATGTCCTGCGTCGGGGTAACGACCGGCTTGCCGTCCTTCGGGTTCAGGATGTTGTGTGCAGCGAGCATCAGCAAGCGTGCTTCTGCTTGTGCTTCGGCAGACAACGGTACGTGAACAGCCATTTGGTCACCGTCAAAGTCGGCGTTGTACGCCGTACAGACGAGCGGATGCAGTTTGATCGCACGGCCCTCGACGAGGGTCGGTTCGAACGCCTGAATCCCCAGACGGTGAAGGGTTGGTGCGCGGTTCAGCAGTACCGGGTGTTCCTTGATGACATCTTCGAGAACATCCCAGACTTCAGCCGAGACGCGTTCAACCTTGCGCTTCGCAGACTTGATGTTGTGTGCGAGGCCCTTGGCGACGAGTTCCTTCATGACGAACGGTTTGAACAACTCAAGCGCCATCTCTTTTGGCAGACCGCACTGGTACATACGCAGGTGCGGGCCGACAACGATAACGGAACGGCCAGAGTAGTCAACACGCTTCCCGAGCAAGTTCTGACGGAAACGCCCTTGCTTCCCTTTCAGCATGTGCGAGAGGGATTTCAACGGACGGTTACCCGGACCGGTGACCGGACGACCACGACGGCCGTTGTCGATCAGCGCATCGACTGCTTCTTGGAGCATGCGCTTTTCATTTTGAACGATGATGTCCGGAGCCCCGAGGTCAAGCAGACGCTTGAGTCGGTTGTTCCGGTTGATGACGCGGCGGTAGAGGTCGTTCAAGTCGGAGGTCGCAAAGCGACCGCCGTCGAGTTGGACCATCGGGCGCAGTTCCGGCGGAATGACCGGCAACACGTCGAGGATCATCCAGGACGGGTCATTGGAGGAGGTACGGAACGCTTCCATGACTTCCAGACGTTTGATTGCACGGTTACGGCGTTGGCCTTGAGCAGTCTTCAACTCTTCTTTGAGTTGAACAACTTCCTTTTCGACCTCAACTTGCAGGAGCAATTTCTTGATCGCTTCTGCACCCATGCCCGCTTCAAACGCGTAGCCGTACTTCTCACGGTAGCTGCGGAATTCCTTTTCGGAAAGCAACTGCTTGTATTCCAGCGGGGTTTCACCCGGAGAGGTGACCACGTAGGAAGCAAAATAGATAACTTCTTCCAGCGAACGCGGGCTCATGTCGAGCACGAGGCCCATCCGGCTCGGGATACCCTTGAAGTACCAGATATGAGAAACGGGGGCCGCCAATTCAATGTGGCCCATCCGTTCCCGACGGACTTTCGCTCTCGTTACTTCGACGCCGCAACGATCACAGACGACGCCTTTGTAACGAACGCGCTTGTATTTGCCGCAATGGCATTCCCAGTCGCGTGTCGGTCCGAAGATTTTTTCACAGAACAAACCTTCTTTTTCCGGTTTGAGGGTCCGGTAGTTGATCGTCTCCGGCTTCTTGACTTCCCCGTGTGACCACGAACGGATCTTCTCCGGGGATGCCAGACCGATCTTCATGTACTCAAAGTTGTTGACGTCCAACAAGGGGCCTACCTCCCTTTCAGTACTTACTCTTCGCCGACTTCACGCGCGCTTAAATTCAGGTTGAGTTTTTCACCTGAATCGTCTTCTTCGTCGCTCTCGCGCATGACGATCTCTTGCTCGTCTTCGGAGAGGATCTTGACGTCCATACCCAGCGATTGCAATTCCTTGATCAAGACTTTGAACGATTCTGGAACGCCCGGTTCCGGCACGTTCTCGCCTTTGACAATCGCTTCGTAGGTCTTCACGCGGCCGACCACGTCATCAGACTTGACGGTGAGGATTTCTTGGAGGGTGTACGCTGCGCCATACGCTTCGAGCGCCCAGACCTCCATCTCCCCGAAGCGCTGACCACCGAACTGCGCCTTACCACCGAGCGGCTGCTGGGTGACGAGGGAGTACGGGCCTGTGGAGCGTGCGTGGATTTTATCGTCGACCAGATGGTGGAGTTTCAACATGTACACACAACCAACGGTGACGCGGTTTTCGAACGGTTCGCCGGTACGGCCATCGTACAGCACTTGCTTGCCATCGCGCGGCAGGCCGGCTTCTTCTAAGGTATCGAATACATCGGACTCACGCGCGCCGTCGAAGACCGGCGTCGACATGTGCAGACCGAGGAAACGAGCGGCCATCCCCAAGTGCGTCTCGAGGACCTGACCGATGTTCATCCGCGACGGAACGCCCAGCGGGTTCAGTACGACCTGAACCGGGGTACCATCGGAGAGGAACGGCATGTCTTCTTCCGCCATGATGCGAGCGACGACACCCTTGTTCCCGTGGCGACCTGCCATCTTGTCACCTTCGGAGATCTTACGCTTTTGCGCAATGTAGACGCGCACGAGCTGGTTGACGCCCGGCGGCAGTTCGTCGCCGTTGTCGCGGGTGAAGACTTTGACGTCCACGATGATGCCGGCGCCGCCATGCGGAACGCGCAGCGAGGTGTCGCGGACTTCACGAGCTTTTTCCCCGAAGATCGCGTGGAGCAGACGCTCCTCAGCGGTCAGTTCGGTCACGCCCTTCGGCGTAACTTTTCCGACCAGGATGTCGCCTGCGTCGATCTCTGCACCGACGCGGATGATGCCGCGCTCGTCGAGGTTTTTCAGCGCGTCATCGCCGACGTTCGGGATGTCGCGGGTGATTTCTTCCGGACCGAGCTTGGTATCTCGTGCTTCTGCTTCGTATTCTTCAATGTGCAGGGACGTGTACACGTCTTCCTTCACCATTTTTTCGGAGAGCAGGATCGCATCCTCGTAGTTGTACCCTTCCCACGTCATAAACGCGACGATGACGTTTTTACCCAGTGCCAATTCACCATTGTCGGTCGCAGGACCGTCGGCGATGATCGTGCCCTTGGTAATCGTCTCGCCTTGTTCGACGATCGGACGCTGGTTGATACAGGTCCCTTGGTTGGAGCGGGTGAACTTGAGCATTTTGTACTTGTGCAGGTCGCCATTGACGAGGCGGCCGTCGATGTTTTTCTGTTCACGAACCCAAACTTCGTTCGCAGCCACACGCTCGACGAGCCCATCATGACGAGAGACCACGGTGGAACCGGAGTCCTTCGCTGCTTTGTGTTCCATACCCGTGCCGACATACGGTGCAGCCGGCTTCAGGAGCGGAACCGCTTGGCGTTGCATGTTCGATCCCATCAAGGCGCGGTTGGCATCGTCATTCTCCAGGAAGGGAATGCACGCGGTCGCGACAGATACGACCTGACGCGGCGAGACGTCGATGTAGTCGACGCGCTCCGGTGCGAGCAACAGGGTCTCTTCCTTGTAACGAACGACAACTTGTGGGTCGATCAGGGTCAGGTTCTCATCGATACCTGCATTCGCCTGCGCGATGACGTAGTTGTCCTCTTCGTCAGCGGTCATGTAGTGAATGATCTCGGTGAGGCGTTGGTTCTCCGGGTCTACTTTGCGGTACGGAGTCTCGATGAAGCCGTACTCGTTGATTCGTGCGTAGGTAGACAAGTAGTTGATCAACCCGATGTTCGGACCTTCCGGGGTCTCGATCGGGCACATCCGACCATAGTGAGAATGGTGGACGTCACGGACTTCAAAGCCTGCGCGCTCACGGGTCAGACCGCCCGGGCCAAGTGCCGAGAGACGACGCTTGTGCGTCAGTTCTGCCAGCGGGTTGGTTTGGTCCATGAACTGCGAGAGCTGCGAGGAGCCAAAGAACTCTTTGATCGCGGCGATGACCGGACGGATGTTGATCAGCGCTTGCGGCGTGATCGCGTTCGCGTCTTGGATCGACATCCGCTCACGAACGACGCGCTCCATCCGGGACAGACCGATGCGGAACTGGTTGGTCAGCAATTCGCCGACGGAACGCAGACGACGGTTCCCGAGGTGGTCGATGTCGTCGGTGTTTCCGACGCCATGCAACAAGTTCATGAAGTACGAGATCGACGACAGGATGTCCGCCGGTGTGATGTGCTTCACGTTCTTGTCAACGTTCGCGTTGCCCGTGACCTTGATCACCTTGCCGTCTTCACGCGGCGAGAAGATCTTGATCTCTTGCATCCGAATGTTCTCTTCCTCAACAACACCAGACGTAGACTTGTAGTCGACGTAGTTGACGGAGTTGTTCTCCAGAGCCGGCAGGATCTTGTCAAGCAAGCGGCGGTCGAGCACAGCACCCGCTTCTGCGATGATCTCACCCGTTGCCGGATCGACCAAGGTTTCAGCAAGGCGTTGGCCGAGCAGTCGGTTCTTGATATGTAACTTCTTGTTGATCTTGTAGCGGCCAACGTTCGCAAGATCGTAGCGCTTCGGATCGAAGAAGCGAGAAATCAACAGGTTGCGGGCGTTATCCAGCGTCGGCGGTTCGCCCGGACGCAGGCGCTCGTAGATCTCAAGCAACGCCTTCTCCGTGGTTTCGGTGTTGTCTTTGTCCAGCGTGTTGCGCAGGAACTCGTCCTCACCAAGCAGGTTCAGAATTTCAGCGTCGCTAGAGAAGCCCAATGCGCGCAAAAGCACCGTCACGGGGATTTTCCGCGTACGGTCGATGCGGACATAGATAATGTCCTTCGCGTCGGTCTCCAATTCCAGCCAAGCCCCACGGTTCGGGATGACGGTCGCAGTGAACGCCTTTTTCCCGTTTTTGTCGATCTTGGTATTGAAGTAGACGCTTGGGGAACGAACCAGCTGGGAAACAATGACACGCTCGGCACCGTTGATGATGAACGTACCGGTATCGGTCATCAGCGGGAAATCACCCATGAAGACTTCCTGCTCTTTTACTTCACCGGTCTCGCGATTGATCAAGCGGACCTTCACACGCAGAGGCGCTGCGTAGGTTACGTCGCGCTCCTTCGACTCATCGACTGAGTATTTCGGATCACCCAGGCTGTAATCCACAAATTCCAGAACCAGGTTACCAGTAAAGTCCTGAATCGGAGAGATGTCTTGGAACATCTCCTTCAAACCTTCGTCAAGAAACCATTGATAGGACTTCTGCTGGATCTCGATCAGGTTCGGCAGTTCCAATACTTCTTCGAGGCGCGCATACGTTCTGCGATGCCGTTTGCCGTATTGCACTAGTTGTCCCTTCAAATCTGTCACCCCTCATACCTTTGGTCGACATTTGTTACCAAAAAAATAAAATGCGAGTACGCTATGTAAACACATTTCTTGACAACCTACGTAATATTCATTCGTAACCAGAAACCCTGTACCCCATACCTCTTGTGGTGAGGACATGTAGCGCAGTGTAGGATTACGCATTAAATAACTATACAACAACGAAACTGCCGTGTCAACAAAATCTTGGCATAGATTCTAAGGCTTGGGCAGCGGCTGGCTGCACCGGAAGATCCGGAACCCAGCATCCCGTGCGACGTCCTCTACGGAATCAAACAACTCTTCGAGACGCTTCTTGGCCGACGGCGCGCCTTGCTTTTTCTGAATCACCACCCAGAGTTCTCCGCGCTCCGTCAGATGCTCCACCGCCCCGTCAAAAATCGAGTGGACGACGAGCTTCCCCGCACGGATCGGCGGATTGGTCAGAATCACATCGAAGCGGCGGCCTTGCACGTGCTCATAGCGGTCGCTGACGAGAATCTCTACATTGGCGATGCCGTTGGACGTTGCGTTTTTGCGCGCCAATTCCACGGCGCGCTCGTTGACATCGAGCATCGTGACCTGGCCTGCTGCTGCCAATTTTGCCGCCGCGAGTCCAATCGGCCCGTAGCCACAGCCTACATCGAGGACGGTCGCATCGGACGGAATCTCCATCGATTCAATCAGCAGTTCACTGCCAAAGTCGATACCTGCCTTGGAGAACACACCGGCATCTGTCCAAAATACAAATTCTTGCCCGCGCAACGCGACGCGGATCGTGCGCAAGTCATGCTCCACGGTTGGTTTGTTCGAAAAGTAGTGATCACTCACGGGCGCACACCCTCCCTCACCTTTTTAGGTTACCCAATTTCCAGATTCCCTAGTATAAACCATGTATGAAAAAAAAGCACCCGACCGCGAGCGGCCAGGTGCTTTTTGGTGAAGCGAGAAAGTGAAATTACTTCACTTCTACGGAAGCGCCAGCTTCTTCGAGCTTCGCTTTCATAGCGTCTGCTTCTTCTTTGGAGATCTTTTCTTTCAGAGCTTTCGGAGCGTTGTCGACGATTTCTTTTGCTTCTTTGAGGCCCAGACCGGTGATTTCGCGAACAACTTTGATTACGTTGATCTTGGAAGCGCCAGCCGAGTTGAGGATTACGTCGAACTCGGATTGTTCTTCGACTGCTGCAACTGCAGCGCCGCCAGCTGCTACCGGAGCTGCTGCGGTTACGCCGAATTCTTCTTCGATTGCTTTAACGAGGTCGTTCAGTTCGAGAACGGTCATGCCTTTGATCTGTTCAATGATATCTTGGATCGCCATGTGGGGAAACCTCCTAATAGTTGTATGATTCGTTGATTATGCGAGCTTACGCCTCTTGCTTGTCTGCGATCTGTTGAACCGCGTACGCAAAGTTGCGCATCGGAGCTTGGAGCACGGAGAGAAGCATGGAGAGCAGACCTTCGCGGGACGGCAGTTCAGCCAGTGCTTGAACTTCAGCTTGGCCGATGACTTTGCCATCGACGATACCAGCTTTGAGCTCAAGAGCTTTGTGCGTTTTCGCGAACTCGTTGAGGATTTTCGCCGGTGCTACTACATCATCAGCAGTGGAGAACGCGATTGCGCTCGGGCCAACGAGGAACTCGTTGACTTCCGACATGTTGACTTGATCAGCAGCACGACGGGTCATGGTGTTTTTGAGAACGCGGAACTCGATGCCTGCGTCACGAAGACGCGCGCGGAGTTCGGTTACTTCGCCAACAGTCAGACCACGGTAGTCAGTGATGATCGTCGATTTCGAAGCTTGCAGCTTCTCAGCGATCTCGCTAACGATCGATACTTTTTCTTCACGGATACCCATCGTTACACCTCCTGTTTATATGTCATGCGCAGACAAAAAGCCCTCGCAAGTAAACTCACGAGGGCATACGTTTCACAACCAAGGTGAAATCGAATTCGTCCTCGGCGGGGTATTAAGCGAAGCCTTCGGCTCCAGCACCCGCTGTCTACGGTCGCAGCATATTCAGTTGCAACAGGACATATCTTATCATGCTTGGTTTAGAAAGTCAAAACGGAAATTGCTGGTTCCGCAAAATTACTTCTGCGGGTTCACTTTTACGCCCGGGCCCATGGTGGAGGACAAGGTGATGTTGCGCAGGTAGGTACCTTTTGCAGCAGCCGGTTTTGCCTTCACGAGGGTATCAAGCAGGGTTTGGTAGTTTTCCAGCAGTTTTTCGTCTTCGAAGGAGATCTTGCCGAGCGGAGCGTGGATGTTCCCTTGCTTGTCGACGCGGTATTCGATCTTACCCGCTTTGATCTCGTTTACAGCTTTGGTTACGTCGAAAGTGACGGTACCGGTTTTCGGGTTCGGCATCAGGCCTTTCGGACCGAGTACACGACCGAGCTTACCAACAGATGCCATCATGTCCGGAGTTGCGACGACAGCATCAAAATCAAACCAACCGGTGTTGATTTTTGCAATCATATCATCATCGCCAACGAAGTCAGCGCCAGCAGCTTCCGCTTCTTTTGCTTTTTCGCCTTTTGCGAATACGAGTACACGCAGGGTTTTACCAGTGCCGTGCGGCAGTACGACTGCACCACGGATTTGTTGGTCAGCTTTCTTCGGGTCAACGCCCAGACGGAAAGCAACTTCAACAGTTTCGTCAAATTTCGCACGAGCGGTCTTTTTCACCAGTTCGAGCGCTTCAGCAGGTTCGTATACTGCGTTGGTGTCAACGAGTTTCGCTGCTTCGGTGTATTTCTTACCTTGTTTCGGCATTTAAAGTACCCTCCCTCATGTGGTTATAGCGGTAGAAAAAACCTCCCACGAATAAAGGTTGGCAGAGCACTTGACCCCACCAACCCGTGAAGAAAAACGAAGAGATTAGTCTTCGATTACGATGCCCATGCTGCGTGCAGTACCTTCGACCATACGCATAGCGGACTCGACGTTCGCTGCGTTGAGGTCAGGCATTTTGGTTTCCGCGATTTCACGGACCTTGTCACGCTTTACGGTTGCAACTTTCTTCTTGTTCGGTTCACCGGAACCCGACTCGATACCTGCCGCTTTTTTGAGCAGGACAGCAGCCGGCGGGGTTTTGGTTTCGAAAGTGAAAGAGCGGTCTTCATAAACGGTGATAACTACCGGGATGATGAGACCAGCTTGTTCTGCGGTGCGAGCGTTAAACTCCTTGCAGAACCCCATGATGTTTACCCCAGCCTGACCGAGAGCCGGACCAACCGGCGGTGCAGGGGTGGCCTTCGCTGCCGGAATTTGCAGCTTCACGAGTTTCATAACCTTTTTAGCCACAACAGACACCTCCTTCTAGAAAGAATGTGGTTAGACGGGAACAGATGCCCCTCCCACTTAAAAACAGGTCTATACGATGGCTGAGCCATGATAGACCAAACTTGAACCGAAGTAGATTATAACTTCTCAACCTGATCAAAGTCAAGTTCGAGCGGGGTTTCGCGTCCGAACATCGAGACCAGCACCTTGAGCTTCGAACGATCTACGTCGATCTCTTCGATGGATCCGACGATGTTGGCAAACGGGCCATCCGTGACACGCACCGCTTCTTTGAGCGTATAGTCCACCGGTTTACGTGTCGCGGCATCCACGCCCATCTGCTTAAGAATGGTGCGGACTTCAGACGGCATGAGCGGGGTCGGTTTGGAACCGGCACCCGTTGAACCCACAAAGCCTGTGACACCCGGCGTGTTACGCACGACGTACCAAGAGTCGTCGGTCATGATCATCTCGACGAGCACATAGCCCGGGAATACTTTCCGCATGACGGACTTTTGCTTCCCGTTCTTGACTTCCGTTTCCTCTTCCACCGGAACGAGGACGCGGAAGATCTTGTCCTCCATCTCCATGGAGATGACACGTTTCTCCAGGTTCGCCTTCACCTTGTTTTCATAACCAGAATAGGTATGGACGACATACCAGCGTTTTTCCAACTGTTCCATGTACGCGAGGGCAGGATGCCCTTCCCCCCTAAGTTCAGTGAGTGTGATAACCTAGGCCGTTACTTGCCCAGGCCGATGAGACGCAACAGATAACTGATGCCGAGGTCGAAAGCAAAGACCAAGAGAATCATAAAGATGCACGTACCCAGTACGACCATCGTATAACTCACAAGTTCTTTGCGGTTCGGCCAACGCACGCGCTTTAGTTCGCCCCAAGCGTCCTTGAAAAACAGACCAGTACGCTTGAAGACGTTCGGACGCGGTTGTTTCGCATCAGGTGCTACCGTAGAAGATCCTGCCATTTGTGTGTTCACCCCTTGTCCGAGTGCTACACCATTAGCGGGTTTCGCGGTGCGCAGTGTGAGAGTTGCAGAACTTGCAGAACTTCTTCAACTCGATGCGGTCCGGATTGTTCTTCTTGTTCTTCTTGGTGATGTAGTTCCGTTGCTTGCAATCGGTGCAAGCCATGGTAACGTTCACGCGCATCTATGGACACCTCCTACTTATGGATGCTATTTTCAATATACTTGTCCATCCAGACATGAATACCTATGTTAATTTATCACAACGTCAGGGTCATGTCAACCAAGAGGCCTCTGCAATTGCCATAGGCACTACTTGCATGATAACCAAAAACTTGCCATACAATACCTGCAAAAAAAGAGAGACGCTCATGGCGTCTCTCTTTCTTATAAGGTTGGTTGCGGGGACAGGACTTGAACCTGTGACCTTCGGGTTATGAGCCCGACGAGCTGCCAACTGCTCCACCCCGCGACGGGATCGGCTGAAGTAGGTGCAGAAGCGCTTGCCTCAGCCGACAAGACTTAGTATACCTGATCACTCTACATAATGCAAGCCCGGTTCGTCATTTAGTTTACGTCCCGAACTTCTAGATAGCGTTCTAACTTGCGCTTGACGCGCTGCAGCGCATTGTCAATCGACTTGACGTGGCGTTTCAGATCCACCGCGATCTCTTGGTAGGAGCGGCCATCCAAGTAGAGCATCAGGACTTTGCGTTCCAAGTCGCTCAGGATCTCACCCATGCGAACTTCGATGTCGTCAAACTCCTCTTGGTTGATGATCAGCTCTTCCGGATCGGTGACGCGGGAGCCGCAGATCACATCGAGCAGCGTGCGATCAGAGTCTTCGTCGTAGATCGGTTTATCAAGGGAAACGTAAGAGTTCAAGGGGATGTGCTTCTGACGGGTTGCAGTTTTAATCGCAGTGATGATCTGCCGTGTGATGCAGAGTTCTGCGAAGGCTTTGAACGAGGCAAGTTTGTCATCGCGGAAGTCGCGGATCGACTTGTAGAGTCCAATCATCCCTTCTTGGACGATGTCCTCACGATCCGCTCCGATGAGGAAGTAGGAGCGTGCTTTTGCGCGTACAAAATTCTTGTACTTATTGATCAGGTGCTCAAGCGCTTCGTCGTCGCCCTGGCGGACGAGTTCGACCAAGTCCTCGTCAGACATCGCTTCGAGGTCTACCGTTTGACCTGTAGTTACATGGATAGCCAACTCTCATCCCTCCGACCTTGGCGTCCGCCGAGAATGAGATCATTATACTTTATGTAATCTAGTAGGGTCAATTGCTAACTTCCGTCATTTCCTTCTCCACTTTTCGAACATTTCTCGAACTTCGGGTGTTAGGTGGTTTCCAAGTCGGTTTGAACGTGTTGTCAGGTTGTCGACACGCTCTTGGATTTCCTTTTTCGCTGCCCGCACATCGATGCGCAATTCCCTTGCAGAGATGCGGAGAGCACCGCCGCCAAACGTCACCTGTTGCTCGACGTAATCGCTCGTCGCCACAAAGAGATGGCGGCGGACTTTCTCCCGTTCAAATTCATAGACCAAGCGTTCGATCAACTCGTCCGCCGTTTCCAACTCTTTGGTGTACAGCAGTCGGACACCGCCGACCGTTTCCTCCGATTGCCCGCCGCGGGACAAGTGTGCATCGAAGACGACGATCACGTCCCGGCCCGTGATCGCCTTGTATTCCTTGAGATCTTCCAGCAGTTGATCTCGAGCCGCCTCGAGGCTTTGCGCTTTCAATTGGCGCAGCTCGGGCCAGTCTCCGATGATGTTGTACCCGTCGACGATGAGCACCTCACGCATGAGGGTGGGGGTCCATGCCGTTAGCGCTTCTCGCCGCGCTGACGCAGGACTTCATAGAGCAGGATTCCGGTCGCGACACCTGCGTTCAGGGACTGAACTTGTCCGATCATCGGCAAGCGCACGAGGTAGTCGCAACGTTTTTTGATCGCTTCGCCCAACCCGGTGCCTTCATTGCCGATCACCATGACGATCGGGACGGTCATGTCGATTTGGTGGTACATGCTCTCGCCGTCGACGTCGGTGCCCACGACCCAGTAGCCCATTTTCTTCAAGGTCTCAATCGTTTGCGAGATGTTCGCAACGCGAGCGACCGGCACGTGCTCGATCGCACCCGCAGATGCTTTGGCGACCGTTGCGGTCAGCGGCACAGCGCGGCGCTTCGGAATCACGACGCCATGTGCGCCTACGCCATCAGCGGTACGCAGGATCGAACCCAAGTTGAACGGGTCTTCGATCTCGTCGAGGACGATGATCAGGCCCGGACGCGGGGAATTGGTCGCCGCTTCGATGATGTCTTCCAGCTCTGCGTAGTCCTTCGCCGCGATGTAGGCGATGACGCCTTGGTGGTTGCGGCCATCGGCGATCTGGTCGAGTTTGTTTTTCGGAACGGTCTGCACGATCACAGACGCTTGGCGTGCTTTGGCGAGGATCTCCATCACGGTAGTGCCGGTCGCACCTTCGGTCATGAGGATTTTGTTGATCGTGCGGCCCGACTTCAGCGCTTCCAACACCGGGTGACGGCCTTCTACCTGCTCGTTCGGGTTGGCTGCATCTTCGCCGCCAAAGCCTTGGGCACGACGGTCATCACGTGCGCCACGGTCATTGCGGTCGTTGCGACCGCCACTTTTGAAACCACCACTTTTGAAGCCACCGCTTTTAAAACCGCCGCGGTCCGGACGGTCATTGCTGCGTTCCGGGCGTGCGCCGCGCTCGAAGGTATCGCGAGTGCCGCGCTCCGGACGCTCTTCACCGGCCGTGTGTACAAATTTCGCTTTGCCGGCAAATTTGTCGGCGCCGCCACGGCCACGCGGGCCACCTGGTGCTTTTTTAGCGCGTGCTGCTTGGGAAGGGTATTTTTTCATAAAATAGATCGTCTCCTCTGAGTTCTTAGTTGTCTTGGGACTCCAGCCACTCGATCGAGCGGGTGGCGAGTTCCTGCAAGCGCTCGAAGCGGCCTTGCAGGTACAGGTAGCCTAGCAAGCTTTCAAAGCCGGTCGCATGGCGGTAGTCGATCAGGTCGCCGTTTTTCGGCGTGGACCCGGACTTGGCGTTGCGGCCGCGCTTCATGACGCTCATCTCTTCCTCGGACAAGCTCTCCGCCAAGAAATGGAGCACCCCCGCCTGCGACTTGGCTTTTACATAGCGGGTCGCATACTTGTGCAGGGAGTTGGGCTGCATCTCCCCCTTGCAGAGCAAGTGCTGGCGGATGTACATCTCCCAGACGGCATCGCCCATATACGCGAGGGCGAGGCCCGGCATTTCATGCGGTTTTTTGACCAAGGGCTTGTTGAGAGTCAGCCCTTGGATAATGTTGTTGGCGTTCTCGTTCATCTCTCTCACTTCCGTCTCCACCGAATCCCTTGCGGCGTGTCTTCCAGCACGATGCCCATCGCGTTGAATTGGTCGCGAATCTCATCGGCACGTGCCCAGTTCTTGGTGTTGCGCGCTTCTGTACGCTCAGCGATCAACGCTTCGATCTCCGCATCCAGATCGGCTTGTTCTGCGACCAACGGCAAGGCCAGCACACCCATCAGTTCTTCAAAAAGCGCCACATACGCTTCCAGCGCGTGCCGCTGTACACGCTCTTGGCGGAGGTACTTGTTGGCATCGCTCGCCAGTTCGAAAATCGCCGTGATCGCATCGGCGGTGTTGAAGTCCTCATCCATCGCTGCGATAAATTGAGCGCGGAAGGTTTCAACCTCCACCTTTTCAGCATCACCGCCCACCGCCGTCTCTAATCGGTGCTGGAGGTTGGCGTAGGAACTGCGGATGCGATCTAGCCCATTTTTCGCATTTTCAACGAGGTCTGGCGAGAAGTTGACCGGGTTGCGGTAGTGCGCGGAGAGCAGCAGGAAGCGCAGCGCTGCCCCTTCGTACTGTTCGAGCAGACCGCGGGTGGTCAGGAAGTTGCCCGTGGACTTCGACATTTTTTCGTGGTTCAAGTTCAGGAATTCGTTGTGCATCCAGTACTTCGCCAGCGGCTTGTGCGTGCAAGCCTCCGACTGGGCGATCTCGTTCTCATGGTGCGGGAACGTCAGGTCGACACCGCCGCCGTGGATGTCGATCTGCTCGCCTAAGTGCTTGCGAATCATCGCCGAGCACTCGATGTGCCAGCCCGGACGACCTTCGCCCCACGGAGCGGACCACGCGATTTCACCTGGTTTTGCCGCTTTCCAGAGTGCGAAATCCACTTGATTTTGCTTTTTCTCACTGACTTCGACGCGGGCGCCGGCGATCAGGTTCTCCAGCGTTTGCTTGGAGAGCTTGCCGTACTCGTCGAACGAGTGCGCGGAGAAATACACATCGCCCTCTGACGCATACGCATGCCCGGTGGAGATCAGCTCTTCGATCATCGCGATGATCTCCTGCATCTCTTCGGTCACGCGCGGGTACACATCTGCACGCTCGACGTGCAACGCTTCCACGTCGGTGAAAAACGCCTCCACATATTTGTCGGCAACTTGCTGTGGCGAAATGCCTTCTTCGAGGCCACGCTTGATGATCTTGTCATCGACGTCGGTGAAATTCATGACGTACTTGACTTCGTAGCCTCGATATTGCAAGTAGCGGCGCACTTGGTCGAACACGACGAACGGGCGCGCATTGCCGATGTGGAAATAGTTGTAGACGGTCGGACCGCAGACGTACATCTTGACTTTGTGGTCTTCGAGCGGTACGAATGGTTCCTTTTGACGCGTCAGGGTGTTATAGACTTGGATGGACATCGGTCTGCTCTCCCCTTTGCTGCTTCTGATGTAAGTTTTCCACTTCCGCCTTCAAATCATCAATCTGTTGCTGCATTTGTTTGAACAGCTCCATCACCGGGTCAGGCATGTTGCATTGATCAAACTGATCGACGCGGCGCCCATCCTGCACGATGACCTTGCCCGGAATCCCCACGACGGTGGAATTGGGTGGCACTTCACGCAGCACGACAGAGCCTGCGCCAATTTTGGAATTGTCCCCGATCATGAACGAGCCGAGCACTTTGGCACCTGATGCCACCATCACGTTGTTGCCGAGCGTCGGATGGCGCTTGCCTTTTTCCTTGCCCGTACCTCCAAGGGTGACACCTTGGTAGAGGATGCAGTCATCCCCGATGATCGCCGTCTCTCCGATCACCACGCCCATGCCGTGGTCGATGAACAACCGCCGCCCGATCTGTGCCCCTGGATGGATCTCGATGCCCGTTACCCAGCGTCCAAACTGTGAAACCAGCCGGGCGAGCGTCTGCCATCCCATGTTCCAGAGCCGATGCGAGATGCGGTGGTACCAGATCGCATGAACACCCGAGTAGGTCAACAGCACTTCAAGAGCGTTGCGAGCCGCCGGGTCCAATTGAAAAACGGTCTGGATGTCCTCTCGTACCCTTGCAAACATGTTCGTCCCCCCTCTGTATCTCGTAGATGCCAAAAAAAGCCCGTCTCTGCCACAAGGACAGAGACGGGCTGTAAACGCCGTGGTTCCACTCTGCTTGGTCTCCCTGTGAACAGGGTCGACCCGCTTCAGGACCCGATAACGGAGGTCAGGCGTCGGGCATTGCCTCCCGCGAAATCAAGCAAGGCGCATTTCACGGGTCGTCACCTCGCACCCACTTCCAGCCTCGACGTTGTCGTCATGGTGTGTGCTCTCTGGCAGGTCGTGCCGCGCTACTTTTCCTTGCTCCTGATCTTTCCTACTTATTGTACCAGTTGCGTAAGTCGATTGACAACTTTTTCCCGACCCAACAAGGACAGGGTGATGTTGAGATCGCGTCCGTGCTCTTGACCTGTGACGGCGACGCGCACCGGCATGAACAGTTGCTTGCCTTTGAAGCCGGTCGCTTTTTGGACGTCTTTGAGTGCGGCTTTGATCGTGTCGGCGTTGAAGTCTGGCAGTTCTTGGACCTGGTCGCGGAAGGCTGCGAGCACGGTCGGAGCCGACTCTTCGCTGAGCACGGCTTGCGCTGCTTCATCATATGCAACATCGGTGGCAAAGAACATCTGCGAGAGCTCGGCAATTTCAGAGACGGCGTTCATCCCGTCTTTGTACAGTTCGACGAGCTGCGAAACCCATGCGCGGTCGTAATCGGCTCCGATGAAGCCCGCTTTTTGCAAAAACGGGATCGCGAGGTCGACGATGCGATCGAGTTCCGCCGCCTTGATGTACTGGCCGTTCATCCACGCCAACTTGCCCGAGTCAAAAATCGCGCCCGACTTCTGAACGCGTTCAAACGAGAACTGTGCGATCAGTTCGTCCATCGAGAAGATCTCCTGCTCGCCGCCCGGCGACCAGCCGAGCAGCGCGAGGAAGTTGTTGATCGCTTCCGGCAGGTAGCCAAGCTCCGCGTATTGCTCGATGAATTGGACGATCGACTCGTCGCGTTTGGAGAGCTTTTTGCCCGTTTCGTTGAGGATCAGCGGCAGGTGGGCAAACTCTGGGAGCGCCCAACCCAGCGCTTCGTAGATCAACAACTGGCGCGGGGTGTTCGAGAGGTGTTCCTCACCGCGCACGACGTGCGTGATCTTCATCAGCGCGTCATCGATGGTCACCGCGAAGTTATAGGTCGGGATGCCATCCGACTTGACGATGACATAATCGCCGATGCCGTTCGATTCGAACTCGATGTCGCCGCGGATCATGTCGTGGAACTTCAAAACTTGATCATCCGGCACGCGGAAACGGATCGACGCTTTGCGGCCGGCTGCTTCATGTGCGGAGCGTTCCTCGGCAGTCAAGTTGCGGCACTTGCCCATGTAGCGCGGCGTTTCGCCTTTGGCAGACAGGGCTTCGCGTTCCGCTTCGAGCTCTTCCGCCGAGCAGTAGCAGTGGAACGCCTTGCCTTCTGCGAGCAGTTGGTCGGTGTACGTTTGGTAGATGTCGAGGCGCTCCATGCAGGAGTACGGACCGTACTCCCCGCCGACGCGCGGGCCTTCATCCCAGTTCAGACCCAGCCATTCGAAGCCGTTCATGAAGCCGACTTCGGCGTTTTCCTTGTTCCGGGCTTGGTCGGTGTCCTCGATGCGCAGGATGTACTCCCCGCCGAGTTTTTTGGCGTACAGGTAGTTAAAAAGGGCGGTGCGAGCCCCGCCGATATGTAAGTGCCCGGTCGGGCTCGGTGCATAGCGCAAACGAACTGTCATGGGTTGTAATGCCTCCATCTCTTTGAAACAAATTTTTCTAAGTATATCACTTTTTCAGCAAGAGGACGACTGCCTGTGCCGCCATGCCTTCCTCGCGGCCGACGAAGCCGAGCTTCTCGGTGGTCGTCGCTTTTACATTGATCTGGTCAAGCTCTGCACCCAGTTCGCGGGCCAGCACGCCACGCATCTCGTCGATGTAGGGACGCAGTTTCGGACGCTCTGCCATGACGACGCAATCGAGGTTGCCCAAGCTGTAGCCGCGCTCGGTGGCGAGGTTCCAGACATGGGCGAGCAGTTGGAGCGAGTCTGCGCCTCTATACCGCTCGTCCGTGTCTGGAAAGTGCTTGCCGATATCGCCCAGTGCGAGGGCTCCGAGGATTGCGTCCTTGATCGCATGCAGGAGCACGTCCGCATCGGAATGTCCGAGCAGGCCCGTTTCATGCGGGATGGTGACGCCGCCGAGGATCAACGGGCGGCCTTCGACCAGTTTGTGTACATCATATCCCATGCCAATTCGCATCATGAATTACTCCATCCCCTTTCGCTGCTTCCACAACGCTTCGGCGATCACGAGGTCTTCCGGTGTGGTGACCTTGAGGTTCGAGTAGCGGCCTTCGACCATCGTGACCGGGTAGCCCGCCCATTCGACGAGCGAGGCGTCGTCCGTGCCAAAGTAGCCCTGTTCCCACGCCCGCATGTGCGCCTCGGCAAGCCATTCGCACTTGAAGGCTTGCGGTGTGTGTACAGCCCAGAGGTCGGAGCGTTGCAGGGTTTCGCGGACTTGGCCTTGGTCGACGCGCTTGATCGTGTCCTTGACCGGGACGCCGAGGGTCGCTGCGCCGAACAATTTGGCGGCGGTGAGCACCGCTTCCACCTCGTCGGCGGTGACGAGCGGACGCGCCGCGTCATGGACGGCGACAACTTCCGTGTCGTGGCGCAGAGCTGCGATGCCATTGCGCACAGAGTCTTGGCGCTCCATGCCGCCGTAGACGACGTCTCCGATTTTGTGGAGGTGGTAGGCTTCGATCAATTCCGTGACAAATTGCACATCGTCACCCGCCACCACCAGCACGATCCGGTCGACCGTCGGGCAGGCCGCCAGCGTCTGGAGCGTCCGCACGAGGATCGGTGCTCCATCGAGCGGCAGGTATTGTTTTTTCATCGCACTTCCCATCCGCGATCCGCTTCCGGCTGCGACGACGATCACTTCCGTTTGCATGCTGTTTCGTCCCTTCACGTCAGTCTAGCCTTATTCATACAGCAAAATTCGGTTTTTGTCCATTGGGCGCGGAAAAAGCGCCGTTCACTCTGCGGAGTAGATCGGCGTCGTCTCGTTGAGCAAGTAGCGAGCGATCTCGCGTTTGTCGTTCAGAGTGAGGCGGTAGACTTCAAGCGGCGTGTCTGCTTGTGCCTGCATGTCGAGTGCGAGTTCGAGAAAAAGCGATTCTGAGATCGCGGGGCAATACAGTCCGACCAGCGGGTGTGGCGGAATGCCCGTGCTCGGGATGCAGATCTGCCCGAGGTAGGCGGTGTGGATGGCAGAGTGCTTTTTGAAAAACGCTCGCAGCGTTTCGATGAGATCGTCCGGCATCTCGGCTGGCTGCCCGAAGAGGATCTGCTCAGATGTGTCCGCCTGTGCAGGTGGACGTTCAAAGAGGATGCCTTCCATGAGTGCGCGGCGTTCGAGGGAGTCGAATTCCTTGCCGACCGCTGTGAACGGGTTGAGCACCACGGTGATCTCGGCCGGAATGTTCGGGAAGACTTCGTGGGCTGGGAGCAGGACGTAGGTTTCATCGGCGGGAACTACGGACTGGAGCAACTCCAGCGAAGAGAAACACGGGAGCAGCGTGCGTCCGTTGGCCTCATAGTAGGAGAGGCTGTCCGTCTGGCCGATAAAATACAGCTCCGCCGCCCAGAGGGCTCGATAGAAGTCCGAGCGGAGGGCGGGGGTTTGTTTGGCTTGTTGGAGGTGGTGTGTGAGGGGGGGTGTGGTCATGGCCTCTACTCTCCTTGGTGACCGTGGGGCATAGGGAGGTCCCAAATCTGACTTGTTACCACACGAAACTCCTCAATTTGATCTACTTGGACCTTCTGAGTGAACTCCCAGCGATCCACAAATGTAAACCCTAGCGCTAACGCTTCGTCTGACCCTTCTAAACCAAAATGAGCAAGCAGCACCATATTGTCGCTCACATTCTCGACATAAAAGCTCCGCCCTCGATAAACAGCATACGTTTTGCATTCATACGCGTACTCAACATCCTCCTTTTTGACTACCTTTTTGTAATCACCGGGGTAGTCATCCCAAGGTGAAAATCCTAAAGAAATGGCTGCCGGGTCATCCGTTACCACAACATCCTCCCTTGTTACCGGGTCCATTTCTAACACGTATTCCTTGCCATGGTAGATAGCAAATTTTCCTTTTTTGAATTCCATATGCGCACCTCTCAATTTACCAATTTTCAACCACAATAATCCACTTACGACCGTTGTATCGTGCAACAAGCATTTGCGTGCCATCTGGATTGACTTTGTAGATTTCTGCCCCTCTCGCCAATACCTCCACTGTTCCCTTTTTCATTTCAAATTCCGGAATTACGCTTGTGGAACCTCCCGCAAATCCATTTCCCGTTAAGGGGTATTGTTCTTTGATTTCGGGTACGGATTTGAAGGGCGGCTGATAGTTATTCGGATTATCAACGTGAAAACGCAAAGCGAAAACTGGATCATCCTTGAACTGATCTAATTCATTCAAATAAAGATTCGGATACTTTTTGTTGTAGAAGGGGTTTTTGTTTTGAGGGTGATGAGGGTCCCAGAAAGGGTTATAATCTAACCGAAGTTCTTCTTTTAGGGAATGAGCCGTTTTGAGCTCAGCAACATCCTGATAGCGCGCAGTAAAACCACCAACTGTATTTGCGCCCTCTTCAACGTATTGCGTTACCTTCTCTCGTCCGATGATTTTCTGCATCACGACGCCCTTTTCTAAAATAATTGTTTCTCGGACTTGCTTCACAATCATCTGATCGTCTAGACTGCTCCACGTTTCATCAAGAGGCCTGTTTTTTTGACTCAAAAATTCTTCTCTATTTATATCGATATCGTATTTTTTCAGAATTTCTTCAATCTGTGAATCGAAGGAAGGGCCAAGTACTTCTTGCAAACGTTCCGAATTCAATTTCCCTTCCTTACTGCCCGTCCACAATTTGTTAGTCAAAGAAAGCACTGTCGTGGTTGAAGCGACCTCTCCAGCTCCTTCGGCAGTCCTCCCAACCTTTGTCAGTAATGATACCTTGTCTGCCCCTTTGTTTCCTATGATTGAGAGTATGACACCTCCCACCGCTTGCCCCCACCACTTGCCGGCGGAGTAGGCATCCCCATTGGTGACGTCCCGTGTCCACGAGTCGCTGACTTGCTGCCAGATCGCTTCCCCGGTCAGGATCGGGTGCTCGACCATGTGCACCAGATTCGCAAACGTCTCGTCCAGATGCGCGATCGATTCAAAAATCCCGACCACTGCATCCACGACCGCTTCTCCCACGCCGACTACAAAGCCTCCCGTGGCCTTTAAGCCGCTTAAGAGGTCGTCCCACCACCTGCGGTCTTGGGCGTAGAAGTGCATGCTGTGCAGGTCGCCTTGGATCTGCTGGAACGCAGAGGTCGCCCGCTGGTCGGCTTCCCGTGACTCGCGCTCTGCTTGTTGTCGCAGATTGTTGAGTTGGTGGCTGAGATTGACCCGTGCGGGACGGTACTGCTCGTCGTGCGGGAGGTTCCACAGGTCTTGCTCGATGTACATGATCTGGCGTCTCAGGTTCTCGATCTGCTCCATTCGGGTCGCCAGCGTGCCGAGTTCAGCAGCCGTGCGCTCCAGCGCATCGGCTGCTTTTTGCAAGTCGGAGATCAGGATTCCGCAGACTTGGCGAAATGCTGTGCCTGCTTCCCCCACCCACTGGGTTTGTATGGCGTAGGTTTTCACACGGCTTGCTTTATATCTCAGATCGGACGCGCCTGTTGCAAAACGCCCCGCTCCATATCGTAAACTCGTCGGGCTTGCTTGCAATGTTCCTTGACCCCCTCACCTACTGCTCTACTTCCTTTTTCTACAAAAAACAAAAAACGCCTCCTAAGAGACGTTTTTTCTAAATGGCTAGAGCGCGCGCTCCAGCATCTTAGGTTTGGCAAAAATCATCCGGCCCGCACTGGTTTGTAGCACGGACGTGACCAGCACTTCCAGACGCGTGCCGATAAACTCACGCCCACCCTCGACGACGATCATCGTGCCGTCATCGAGATAGCCGACGCCTTGGTTGTATTCCTTGCCGTCCTTGATCACTTGCACGTGGATCTCTTCACCGGGCAGGACGACCGGTTTGACCGCGTTGGCGAGGTCGTTGATGTTCAGAACGAGCACGCCCTGCAACTCGCAGACTTTGTTCAGGTTGAAATCGTTGGTCACGACTTTGCCCCCGATGTTCTTCGCCAGTCGCACCAGCTTCGAATCCACCTCTTGGATGTCATCGAAGTCGATCTCCAACACTTGAACTTTGATCTTGAGTTCCTTTTGAATCTTGTTCAAGATGTCCAAGCCCCGACGGCCTCGGTTGCGCTTGAGCACATCGGAGGAGTCCGCGATGTGTTGCAACTCTTCCAACACGAACGACGGAATGATCAACACCCCATCCAAGAATCCGGTCTTCACGATGTCGGCGATCCGACCGTCGATGATGACCGAGGTGTCGAGGATTTTCGCATCGCCTGGACGCAATTTCTCCTCGCCTTTCTTGTCTTTGTCCTTCTCCCGGCCAAATCGACCTGCGAAAAAGTTCATGAAGTCCTCGCGCTTCGAGAAGAAGAAGCGGAACCCCATATATCCCAAGAGTACGCTTGCGAAGAACTGAACCACGCTGCCGACGACGGGTATAAGTGCAATTGCAGGCGCCATCAGATAGGCGATAATGAGACCGGCCACCATCCCAAATGCTCCGGCCAACACGTCGGAAAACGGGGTCTTCAGCAACTTCTCTTCGAACCACTTGATCAAACTGACCACATAGTCAACTACCCAGCTCGTCGCCAAGATGAACAGCGAGCCTCCCAATACCGCACCGAAGATCGGATGCGAAAACGGGTTGGTGTCGAGTTGAATCCAACTGAACAACTCAGGCGCAAATTGGTACCCGAGCACAATCCCTATCACAGCGAAGAACAAATGCACAATTCTCTTTAGCACAGGGTCACCTCCCAATACAAGCATTATAGACAAACTGTTGCGGGAAGAAACGCATCGTCACAAGTTTGTCAAGAAGATTTAACAAAAGAAGACGTCACGAGGACGCCTTCTTGGAGAGCGAAGTCAAGAGATTCTCTAGTTCCTCTTCGCCGGATGCACCGACCAACAGCAACTCGCTGACCAAGATATGCTTAGCCGTATCGTACATCTTGCGCTCGCCCGTGGAGAGACCCTTCTCCCGCTCGAAGTACAGCAGCTCCCCGACGACATCGGCCACTTGGTAGATGTCTCCACCCTTGAGCTTGTCGAGGTTCTCACGGTAGCGCTTGTTCCACGACTCCGTCTGGCGTTCCTTCTCGTAGCGCAAGATCTGCAGCACCCGTTCTACCGAGTTGACCTCGATCGTCCCCCGGATGCCCAAGTTGTCAATCTTCGATACGGGAATCATCACTTTCATCTCGCCACCATACGGCATCCGCAAGATGTAGTACTGTTCCACCTGACCGAGGAATTCCTTCTCCTCAATCGCTTCAATCACACCAGCACCATGCATGGGATACACAACACAGTCTCCAATTTTAAACAAAGCAGCACCCCCATCTTGGTCGCATTCTTCTGAGAATCATGATACCACAGAAGGGGGAGACGGTCAAATTTTAAAAATATTATACTACCACATTCAGACATAGTTCGTCAACAGCTTGGTCACTTTTTGTCGAAAAAAGGACGGAGCTACATCCGCAGATGTGCTCCGTCCTCGCGTTTACTTCGCTATCGTTTCGTATTCTTCAGGAGCGGTCTCCACCGTTTTTTTCGTTTTGCGTTTGTCGTTTTTTTTTAAAACGCCATAGAACGCATAGGCTGCCAACGGCAGGAACACCAGCTTCGGTGCATATTCCCGGAATTGCCAAAAGACGATCGCGACCACCACGATGATCAGCGGCACGATGTAGTACGCTGACTTCGGGATGCCGACTTTTTTGAAGTTCGGGTACTTGATGTTCGAGACCATCAAGAAGGCGAGGAACAGCATGCACAGCGGCATCCAGATCGTCGGGCGCGGGATGTACGCCTGGTACAGCGCCATCGTCGCCAGCACGCCGCCTGCAGCGGTGATCGGCAGGCCGATGAAGTAGTTCGGCGTACCGGTCGCCACGTTGAAGCGCGCGAGGCGCAGCGCGCCACAGATCGGGAAGATCGCCGTGATCACGGTGCCGATCCAGCCGAGTTCGTGCAGCACGACTCCGTACATGATGAAGGCCGGTGCCACGCCAAACGAGATGACGTCCGACAGCGAGTCGAGCTCTTTGCCGAATTCACTCTGCGCGTTCAACGCGCGGGCCACGCGGCCATCGAGACCGTCCAGCGCCATGCCGATGATCACCAGCAAGGCCGCCCATGCAAAATTGCTTTCAAAAGCTACGATGATGGATATAATGCCCAAAAATAAATTCCCTACGGTAAACATGCTCGGTAGTGCACGACGTACGATCATGTTGTTTTCCTACCTCCCCTTATCCCCTTGACCCCCACTGCTTGCGGTTAGATATGACGGTCGATAAACACTTGCTCGGAAATGCGTTTCAGCCCTTCCTTGATCGCACGAGCCCGCACTTCCCCAATGCCTTCCACGTCATCCAACTCTTCAATCGACGCCTGCAAGATCTGCGGCAAGGAGTCAAAGGAACTCACCAAATTCTCAATCACCGGTTGCGGCAGGCGCGGGATCTTGTTCAAGATCCGGTAGCCACGCGAGGACACAGGTTCTTCGGTGATATTAATGTTCCCTGTATACCCCAGAACTCTCACCAATTGCAGACTTTCCAACAATTCATCAGAAGTCAGCGAGTGCAGTTCCGACAAGATCTGGTGCGGCGTGACGTCGAGCGTCTCCTTGCAGTAGTCCTTGACCAGCAAGTAGGCCTCTTCGTCGACTTTGGAGACCAGCTCCTCCATCTGCATGGAGATCAGGCGGCCTTCGGTGCCCAGCTCGGTGATGTAACGGCGGATCTCAGACTTGATCCGCAACACCATCTCGATGCGTTGCATGACGAGAGCCACTTCATGCAACGTCACCAGTTCCTCAAATTCCAGCGCACTGAGGTTGGTCAGCGCTTGGTCGAGGACGGATTTGTACTTTTCCAGCGTGTTGATCGCTTGGTTGGCCTTGGTCAGGATCACGCCGATGTCCTTCAACGTGTAGCGGAAGTTGGACTGGTAGAGCGTGATCACGTCGCGGCGCTGCGAGATGCACACGACGAGGTGACCCGTCTGTTTGGCGACGCGCTCGGCGGTGCGGTGGCGCGTCCCGGTCTCGAACGACGGAATCGACGGGTCTGGATTCAATTGGGTGTTGGCGTACAGGATGCGCTTGCCATCCTCGGAGAGGATGATGGCACCGTCCATTTTCGCCAGTTCGTAGACAGATGCGGCGGAGAATTCACAGTTGATCGAAAATCCACCGTCCACGATCTCCATCACCTGCGGGGAGTTGCCGATGACGATCAACGCGCCGGTTTTTGCCCGCAGGACGTTCTCCAACCCTTCTCGCAACGGGGTGCCCGGTGCGATGAAGCGGAGGATTTTGTTGATAAGGGTGTCTTTTTTGATATCATCACGCATAAACCCGTCATCCCCCTAATGCTACTTGGAACGCCTCCTGTACCGTCTCAACTCCGATGACTTGAACGTCAGCCGGGGGCTGCCATCCGCGCAGACTCTTGGTCGGCACGATCAGTCGGGTGAATCCTAACTTCATCGCCTCTCGCACGCGTTGCTCGATGCGGGAGACGCCACGCACTTCGCCGGTCAATCCGACCTCACCGATGTAGCAATCATGCGGCGGCATCGTCTGCTCGCGGAAACTGGAGGCCAGCGCCAGCGCGATGCCGAGGTCCACAGCCGGTTCGTCGAGGCGAACACCGCCTGCGACGTTGACATAGGCATCCTGCGATTGCAGGTACAGCCCCATGCGCTTCTCCAGCACCGCCATGATCAGCGAGACGCGGTTGTGGTCCAACCCGGTCGCCATCCGGCGCGGTGTGCCATACGAGGACGGGGTGACGAGCGCTTGGATTTCCACCAGCACCGGGCGTGTGCCCTCCATGCTGGCGACGACACAAGAGCCGGCCACGCCGAACGGTCGCTCTGACAGAAACAGCTCCGACGGATTCAGCACTTCCTCCAAGCCTTTTTCGCGCATTTCAAAAATGCCGATCTCGTTGGTGGAGCCGAAGCGGTTTTTCACGCCGCGCAGGATTCGGTACGTGTGATGTCTTTCACCTTCAAAATAGAGGACAGCATCGACCATGTGTTCCAACATGCGCGGACCTGCGATCGCCCCTTCCTTGGTGACATGGCCGACGATAAACGTAGCCAGGTTCAAGGTCTTGGCGATGCGCAGCAGAAACGCCGTACACTCCCGGACCTGACCGACGCTGCCAGGGGCGGACGTAAGCCCCGGGCGGTAGACGGTCTGGATGGAGTCGATGATCAGGAAGTCAGGGTTGTGTGTCTTGATGTGTGATTCGATGCGTTCCAGATCTGTCTCTGGCAGGATCAACAGGTTCTCGCTGAGCGACCCGAGGCGGTCTGCCCGCAGTTTGATCTGCTTGGCCGATTCCTCGCCTGAGACGTAGAGCACTTTGCGACCTTGGGTCGCAATGGCGTTCGCCGCTTGAAGCAGCAGGGTCGATTTGCCGATCCCAGGGTCTCCCCCGATCAGCACGAGCGATCCGCTGACGATCCCGCCGCCCAACACTCTGTCAAATTCAGCGTAGCCGCTGTGTGTGCGTCGCTCATCCACCGTGTCGATCTCGGTGATCCGAGTGACGCGGGCAGGTTCGCCTTGGAGATGTTGGAGCGCTACGTGTGCAGACGGGGCGGTCGTTGCTGTTGCGACCTCTTCGACCATTCGGTTCCATTGGCCGCATCCCGGACATTTGCCCATCCATTTCGGGCTTTCATACCCACAGTCTTGGCACACAAATTTTGATTTATACTTTGCCATAGCTGTCCCCTATTCGCTTGTGTCTTACAAAAAGGTTCCAACCTCCATCATATAGGAAAGACAGGCTGGCAACAAGGGACCTACCTGAATCATACGCAAGAGGTGGGCGAGAGTTTCATGAATCGTGGAAAAAAGTGCGGTTTTTGCGAGGTGCGAACATTTGTTCTAGCAAAAAAGCTCGTGACCGCTGGGCGGGCACGAGCTCTTTTCCGAGATTATGCTTGTTGGGTTTCTTCCGCCTCTGCAGCGGACCCTGCGTTTTTGACGGTGAGTTTGCCGTCCTCGGTGTCGATCTTGACGAGGTCGCCCTTTTTGACCGAGCCGGAGAGCAGCGCTTCCGACAGTTGGTCTTCGATGTGGCGCTGGATCGCACGCTTGAGCGGACGAGCCCCGTATTGCGGATCGTAGCCTTCCTTGGCGAGGAACTTTTTCGCTTCGTCGGAGAGCAGGAAGTGAATGTCGTTCTCGCGCAGGCGCTTTCTGAGGTCTTCGGACATCAGATCGACGATCTCGCGGATGTGTTCCTCCGCCAGCGGGTGGAACACGATCTGGTCATCGAGACGGTTCAGGAATTCCGGACGGAATTGCTTTTTCAACTCATCCATCACGCGGTCCTTCATGTCGGTGTAGTCCGCCTCACGAGAAGCGGTGAAGCCCAGTGCGCCGCCCTTGCGGATCGTCTGCGCCCCCACGTTCGAGGTCATGATGATCACGGTGTTGCGGAAGTCGACGGTGCGGCCTTTGGAATCGGTCAGACGGCCGTCGTCGAGCACTTGCAGCAGCACGTTGAAGACTTCCGGATGCGCTTTTTCCACTTCGTCAAACAGCACGACGGAATACGGCTTGCGACGGACTTTCTCCGTGAGCTGCCCGCCTTCTTCGTAGCCGACATAGCCCGGAGGTGCCCCGACCAGACGGGCGGTGCTGTGGCGTTCGCCATACTCGGACATGTCGATGCGGATCATCGCATTCTCATCGCCAAACATCGCCTCTGCCAGCGCTTTGGCCAGCTCGGTTTTCCCGACCCCGGTCGGACCGAGGAAGATGAAGGAGCCGATCGGGCGTTTCGGGTCTTTGAGACCGGCGCGCGCACGGCGGATCGCACGGGAGATCGATTTGACCGCCTCGTCTTGGCCGATGACGCGGTCGTGCAGGATCTCCTCCATGTTCAGGAGGCGCTCCGACTCCGCTTCTGCGAGCTTTTTGACCGGAATGCCGGTCCAAGAGGCCACGATGTCAGCGATGTCCTCCGAATTGACGACCGAGTCTTTTTTGACTTGGGTCTGTTGCCATTCGCTTTTGCGGGACTCCAGCTCTTCACGGAACTTTTGTTCCTTGTCGCGCAGGGAGGCCGCTTTTTCAAACTCCTGCGATTGGACCGCAGACTCTTTTTCCGAACGGATCTCTTCGAGCTTTTCCTCGAGTTCCTTGAGGTTCGGCGGTTGTGTATAGGTGCGCAGGCGGACGCGAGACGCAGCTTCGTCGATCAGGTCGATCGCTTTGTCAGGCAGGAAGCGGTCGGTGATGTAGCGGTCTGACAGCTTGACAGCTGCTTCGATCGCTTCGTCGAGGATCTTCACGCGGTGATGCGCTTCATAGCGGTCACGCAGACCTTGCAGGATCAGGATCGCTTCTTCCTTGTTCGGCTGGTCGACGGTGATCGGTTGGAAGCGGCGTTCGAGCGCAGCGTCTTTTTCGATGTGCTTGCGGTACTCGTCGAGCGTGGTGGCGCCGATGCACTGCAGTTCACCGCGTGCCAGCGACGGTTTGAGGATGTTCGATGCGTCGATGGCACCCTCTGCTCCGCCCGCACCGATCAAGGTGTGCAGTTCGTCGATGAACAGGATGATGTTGCCCGCTTGGCGGATCTCATCCATGATCTTTTTCAGACGATCCTCGAATTCCCCACGGTACTTGGTACCCGCGACGACGGTCCCCATGTCGAGCACCATGACGCGCTTGTTGCGCAGGGTTTCCGGGATCTCATTGTCGACGATGCGCTGCGCAAGACCTTCAGCGATCGCCGTTTTCCCGACGCCTGGCTCCCCGATCAGCACCGGGTTGTTTTTGGTACGGCGGGAGAGGACTTGGATGACGCGCTCAATTTCCTTGGCGCGGCCGATGACCGGATCAAGTTTCTGGTCGCGTGCCATCTGGGTCAGATCGCGCGCCAGAGAGTCGAGGGTCGGGGTGTTGGCCGCTTGGGCGTTTTCTTGGTGTGATTCGTGGGTGTCGCCGCCGAGCAGTTGCAAGACTTGCTGGCGAGCTTTGTTCAGCGAGACGCCGAGGTTGGCCAGCACGCGGGCTGCCACACCTTCCCCTTCGCGGATCAGGCCGAGCAGGATGTGCTCCGTGCCCACGTAGTTGTGACCGAGTTTACGCGCTTCGTCGATCGAGAGCTCGATGACTTTTTTCGCACGCGGGGTGTACGCCATGCCTGCCGATTGGCCCGGGCCACGGCCGATAATTTTTTCTACTTCCTTTTGTACCTTGTCACTGGAGAGGCCGAGCGAGACCAACGATTTCGCGGCAATGCCCTCTCCCTCGCGGACGAGGCCCAACAGGATATGCTCAGTGCCAACCCCAGAATGTCCGAGGCGGCTCGCTTCTTCTTGCGCCAAAGCCAACACTTTCTGTGCACGTTCTGTAAAACGTCCAAACATCATAAGTTCCACCTCCAAGTTACTTTGATCCTATTCGAGGACAAAGGGTAGATATTCTAAATATGGCCTTTGTCCATCTGTAAGCGTTCGCGAACGAGTTCGGCGCGGCGCCAATCCCGTTCCCCCGGTGCCAATTCTGCACCGTGGTATTTTTGCAGAAAACCGGGTTGCGTCATCACCATTAATTCTTTGAGGATGTTTTTGCTGACGCCCTTGATCACGTCGAGGTCGATGCCGAGGCGCACATCGGAGAGCCGCTGCATCGTCTCTTTGGAATCGAGACGTCGGGCGTAGGCGAGGATGCCGAAGGAGCGGGCGATTTTGTCCTCGATCACTTCGCGGTTTTCGTTGAGCAAAAAGTGCCGTGCCGCCTGTTCATGCTCGATGATCTTGCGCGCGACCGAGTCGAGGTTGGAGATGATCTCCTCCTCCGACTGCCCGAGCGTGATCTGGTTGCTGAGTTGGAACAGGTTGCCGACCGCTTCGGTGCCTTCCCCGTACACGCCGCGCACGACGAGACCGACTTGGTTGAGAGCGGATAGCACGCGGTTGATCTGCTGCGTGACGACCAGCGCTGGCAAGTGCAGCATGACGGAGGCGCGGATGCCGGTGCCGACGTTGGTCGGACAGGCGGTGAGGAAACCATAGCGCTCATGGAACGCATAGTTGAGCTTGGACTCCAAAAGGTCGTCGACCTCTGTGGCGAGCTTCCACGATTCTTGCAATTGGAGACCTGGCATCAACACCTGCAGGCGCAGGTGGTCTTCCTCATTGACCATGATCGAGACTTCCTCGTCGTCGCGCAGGGCGACTGCACCACGGCGGGCATGTTCGACCAGGGACGGCGAGATCAGGTATTTTTCGACCAGCGCTTGGCGGTCGACGTCAGACACGTCACGGAGAGTCAAAAACTCGAAGTGGCCGTGTCCTTTTTCCTGAAACTCGTCTGTTTCGATCGCGGTTCGGACTTTCTCCAGCACTTCCTCAGACTGTGCATCATCGGCGAGTAGCGGGAACGGGTGGTCGACGAGGTTGCGGGCGATACGGATGCGGGTGGAGATCACGATGTCAGAGTGCGGGCCATCGTCCTGCATCCAACGGCTGGCATCGCGGACAAAGTCTTGAATGGACATCGATCATACCCCCTCTCCGTTGCCGATCCCCTGTTCCATCTCGCGGATGCGGTCGCGGAGGATCGCGGCTTGTTCGAACTGCTCCTCTTGGATCTTGGTTTGCAGTTCGTGGCGCAGTTCTTCGATTTGTTTCTTCATCTTGATCAGCCCACCCGAACGCTCCGGAACTTTGCCGGTGTGCGCGGTCGCTCCTCCGTGGATACGGCGAAGCAGCGGGTCAAGATGTGGCGCAAAATGTTTATAGCAATCGGCACAGCCAACGCGCCCGAGTTGGGCGAATTGCGGGTAACTCAACCCGCAGGTGGAACAGCGATGGGGACCGGCTTGTGGTGCTTGGATGCCTTTGCTCATCGGAGTTTGGCTCTGCTCGTAGCCCAGCAACCCACTTAACAGGTTGTGGAACGAGTAGGTCGGTTCACCAAAAGGATTCGTCCCGAATCCGGGGCCGCCGAAGGACTTCATCATCGCGTCCCCCTTCTCTCGGGCACAGGTTTCGCAGAGATGGATCTCCTGTTTTGTGTTGTTGACAATCTTCGTGAAGTGCACGGTGGCATCTCGTTGGTTGCATTCCTGACAGATCATTTGGGTCGCTCCCCTCCTGAGTGCATGAGGTCATCCTTTGAGGATGGCGACGAGCATCGCCGACAGTTGGTTGGCGCGAACTTGATCTCGAAGCTGTGGTGTGAGCGCGAGAATGTCGCTGCAGATCACCGCACGCATCATCAAGACCTCTCGCTCGGTCAGCACCTGTTCCTCCAACAAGCGTTGCAGAAACCCATCCGCCTCACGAGCGGTAATCGAGCTGCCGATGATGTCGAGGATCGCGCGATGCAAGACGATATTCTGCCTGTCCAATTCGACCCGCTGGATGCGGATGTACCCGCCGCCGCCGCGTTTTGATTCCACGACATAGCCTTTTTCAATCGTAAAGCGTGTGGAGATCACGTAGTTGATTTGGGAGGGCACACAGTTGAATGTGTCGGCCAACTCGCTGCGTTTGATCTCAATGATGCCCTCGTGTGAGTTGGTGAGGATGGTCTTCAAGTGATGTTCAATGATGTCGGAGATGTTGCGCATGGTGCCCGCTACCTCCCTCCTCCTGATCATTGACTTTGACTAACTTTGACCTTCTGGTCTTCATTATATGTATGGCAGGGCAAAAGTCCAAGGGCGATCTCCCTTCACTTTGCCCAGTTTTGGAGGGGAATAACCGATTTTCGCGAAGAAGTCGGGCCGTTTCTTTTATTTTCTCGCAATTTGACTATGTTTGACCTTCAGCAATTGGTCAAACGAAGTGATGACCTGATCCGCCTGATCCAGTTCATGCGGTTTGGCGAATCCGAAGTCGCATCCGATCGTGAACAAGCCGTTGGCAAGGCCTGCGGTGATGTCCGATCTGCGGTCCCCGATCATGGCGGTGTTGTCGGGATCGAGATGCTGTTCGCGCAGCAAGAGTTGGACGAGGTCTTGCTTTTTCTCCGTCTTGTATGCACCTGCGCAATAGAGTTTGTCAAAAAGCGGCAGGAGGCCTTGTGTCTCGATCACGGTCTCCACATAGCGCAGTTCTCCATTGGAGGCGGTAAAAAGCTTCACACCCGCGTCGCGGAGTGTTTGAAGCGTTTTTTGCACACCAGGATAGAGGGCGCCGGTGCCGGTTTGCATCAGTTCCATCTCGGCATGGGCGAGCAGTTCGTTGGCGCGATCGCGTTCGTCCATCGAGGAATCCGGGAGCAACGTTTCCCAGACTTCGGGGATCGTCATGCCGAACACATTGAGGATTTCGTCGTCGGAGGGGCTCTTGCGCTTCAGTTCCTCGAAGGTGCGGCGGAATGCTGGGAGCGCGACTTTCTCCGTTTGAAACAACGTGCCATCTACGTCAAAGATCATCGCTTCATACGGCTCAGGTGTCATCTCGTGCAATTGCTCCTTTCGTTTTGGAATATTGCTTGACTGATTCAGGAAATACCAAGTATGATTCTTTTTTATAGAGTGTCCGGAAGGTGACAAGGAGATGAGGAACGATGGCTACCAATAAATACGAAGAGATCACCAAGGCAGCAGTCATGCTGTTTGAGAAAAAAGGCTACCACGCGACCTCCGTGCAAGATATCGCTGATGAGGTCGGCTTGCAGAAAGGCTCGCTGTACCACTATATATCCAGCAAGGAAGACCTGCTGATGCAACTGGCGCATCGCTCGATCCAAGACTTCAACACGCAGTTGGAGGAGATCCTCCTCAACTCCGCGATGTCGAATCGCGAGCGCATGCACCGAGCGATTGAGCATCACCTGCAGTACGTGACGAAAAACGTCCAGCTCACGACGGTCCTGCTCCGTGAAGCGTTCTCGCTGGGTGCCGATCAGCACCAAGTGATTCAGGATTTGACTGACAAGTACTTGAACCTCTGGACGCAAGTGATTGAGCAAGGAATCGCGGCTGGCGAGTTCCGCCCCGTAAACGCGCGGATCACGGCACTTTCGATTCTCGGGTCCATCAACTGGGTGTACCGCTGGTATCGTGAGGGTGGCAAGCTAAGCACGAAGGAGATTTCGGAGATTTACGCGCACTTGTTTTTGGAAGGAATTCAAGAGAAGTAAAAAAGACCCGATCCGCAATGGATCGAGTCTTTTTGTTCCTTATGCTGCTAGTGCCTCGCGACGTCCTACTCTCCCAGGACCCTGCGGTCCAAGTACCATCGGCGCTGGAAAGCTTAACTTCTGTGTTCGAGATGGGAACAGGTGTGACCTTTCCGCCATCATCACGAGACTGTGACAACTGGGTAGAGCAACTTTGTGAGTTCAAGAC
>NZ_QGGL01000021.1 GCF_003148565.1 Tumebacillus permanentifrigoris | reverse complement strand
AAGAGATCATCCGGTATTAGCACTCGTTTCCAAGCGTTATCCCAGTCTGCCAGGCAGGTTACCCACGTGTTACTCACCCGTCCGCCGCTGACATCCATGGAGCAAGCTCCACATCAGTCCGCTCGACTTGCATGTATTAGGCACGCCGCCAGCGTTCGTCCTGAGCCAGGATCAAACTCTCAATTAAAGTTTGATTCAAGGCTCGAATCGATTCTCATCTATCACTCGTTTAGTTTTCAAGGATCAACGCATCGCTCAGAGGCGACGTTTATTAGACTACCACATTGCTTCTATCATGTCAACCGCCATTTCAACGTTTTCAATCTATCGCGGCGACAAGAGCAATCTTATCATGCCCACCCCATCGCCTCAACCAATCCCGTGAAACAAACGCAAACAAACCGCCACAAAAACAAAAAAAGCCTCCGTCGCACCACGTGAATTCTCCACGTGGCGCGTTCGGAGGCTTTTTTCATCAAACCGTTCCGCCGCTCAAGAGCAAGATGCGGAATCCATAGGCTTCGAGCTCAAGCATCCCGCTGTAAATCCGTCCAGTCAGCAGGTCTCGACCGCTGACACCGATCGGCAGCGTGACGCTCATCTCCGCGTTGCCATTGTTCAGCAACACATAGATCGATTCACCTTGCGATTCGCGCACGAATCCATAGAGGTTGTGCAGGGCGTCCTTCTCCACCGCACGGTATGACCCGAGTTGGAGCGCCGGGTGCGACTTGCGGATAGCTATCAACTGTTGATGAAGTCGGAACATCTCACGGTTCTGACGCTCCTCCTCCCAGATCATCGTCCGCCGGCAATCCGGGTCGGTCTCCCCCATCATGCCAATCTCGTCTCCATAGTACAATTCCGGCAGACCCACATAGGTCATCTGGAACACAACAGCGAGACGCATCCGCTCCTCTCGCCCGTGACAAATCGTCAAGAAGCGAGCGGTATCATGGCTGCCTAGCAAGTTGAACATCATCAAGTTTGCCTGACGCTTGTACATCATCCGCGTCTTGGTCAGCATCGCATCAAAGCGATCCGCAGAAATCGTCCGCTTGGCAAAAAACTCGATCACCGCATCGCGGAACAGATAGTTCATCACACCATCGAACTGGTCACCCTGCAACCACGGCGAGGCATCATTCCAGACTTCTCCGATGATTAACGCGTCCGGATTCGCCATTCGAACACGGTCCCGGAATTCGCGCCAGAAGGCGTGATCTACTTCATTGGCCACATCCAAGCGCCAGCCGTCGATCCCGATCTCCTTCACCCAGTACTCCGCAACATCGAGCAAATAATCGCGCACTTTCAGATTCTCGGTGCGCAGTTTCGGCATCGTAGGCACATGATTGGCGAACGTTTCGTAGTTCACTTCCTCCATATTCACCGGGAAGCTGTGAATGTGGAACCAGTCGGCGTATTCGGACGCCTCGCCTTTTTCCAAGACATCTTGGAAAGGAGCGAATTCCGCGCCGCAATGGTTGAACACCGCATCAAGCATGACGCGAATGCCACGCACATGCGCGTTGTCCACCAACCGCTTGAACGTCTCCAGATCGCCAAACACCGGATCGATCTGGTAGTAGTCCGCAGTATCGTACTTGTGCGTCGACGGAGAGGTGAAGATCGGGGTCAGGTAGATCAAGTTCACCCCGAGGTTCTCCAAGTAAGGGAGCTTGTCCAAAATCCCTTGCAAGTCCCCACCAAAAAACGTATTGGCCGTCGGCAGTTCGCCCCACGGACGAACACCCTCCGGGTCGATCGATGGATTGCCGTTTTGGAAGCGGTCCGGGAAGATCTGATAGACGATCGCGCTTTTCGCCCATTCCGGGATCAAGAACAGATCGCGCACCGGCAAGTACGCCAGCTGGAACCACCCTGCAAAGTCGGCCACATCAGACAACGAGCGCTCACCGTACCAATGCTGCGACGCCCCATCATCCAACAAAAAACGGTAGCGAAGCCGTTTTGTTTTCGTCTCCACCACCGCTGTAAAATAATCATAGAGTTCGTCAGAGCCTGCATAGTTCAGTTCCTGCGTCGCATAAGAACCTGGCAATTCGAAGCGGTCTTCATGCACCATGTTGACCGACTTCAATTCCCCGCGCTTGGCACGCAGCTTGATCACAGCATGATTCGGCCCCAGAGCATAGGCATAAGCCCCGTGGGACATATGAAAAATGGCTTCTTGGTTCATCGAATGCCACCTCTTCTCTCTCTAATAACTTCTACTTCCGTCCACCGCACGAATTGCGAATGACCATCTGGGTCGGCACGATCACGTGCTTGTCCATCAACACACCGCCACGCATCTGCTCGATCAACAGGTTGGCCGCCGTCACGCCAAGTTCGTAAATCTGTACGTCCACACTGGTCAGCGATGGGTTGGACATTTCGGTCAAACGCACATTGTTAAACCCTACCACCGCGATATCTTCCGGGATGCGGTATCCAAGTTCCCCCGCTGCACGCATCGCGCCAAATGCCAACAGATCGTCTGAAGCCACGACTGCCGACGGGCGATCCGGCAACGCGAGCAGGCGCGTCATCCCGAGGTAGCCGCCTTGTTCAACGAAGGAACTCGCGAACATCAAGCGGCGATCCTGGGGGATGCCTGCTTCATCGAGCGCTTGGTGATACCCTTGCAGACGGTCTCTCGTGACCACAAAGGTCTCATCACCACCGAGAAAGCCGATGCGTTTATGACCCAGACCAATCAAATGGCGCGTGGCTTGGTAGCACGCTTCCACATTGTTGTTGTTCACCCAAGAGATCGGCAGGTTAATCTCCGGGCGACCAATCAAAGTGGCTGGGAAGGGGTTTTCCTGCAGCACTTGCATCAGCGGGTCCTGCATGCGCGAAGACAACAGCAACACGCCGTCCACACGTTTTCCGTGGATCATGCGCGTGAGGGATCGAACATCCTCCTTGCCCGAATCGGACGTGGACAGAAGCAGATCGTACCCCTCACGTTTGGCAACATCGGTGATGCCACGCAAGACCTCGGGGAAAAACGGGTTCATAAAAAACTCCTCGGTCGTGCTCGGGATGAGCACACCGATCGCATCCGAACTTTTCTTGGCAAGACTGCGCGCCAACATATTGGGGTGGTACCCCAGTTCCTCCATCGCCGCTCGGACTTCACGCTTGGTTTTCTCCGAGATGCGTGGATGGTTGGAGATAACGCGCGAGACGGTGGAAGGGGATACCCCAGCACGTGCCGCAACGTCTTTGATAGTAGCCGTCACGTGTGCCAGCCTCCTTCCTGAATAAAACCTCTAGTTTAGCCTTTGACCGAACCGGACATCAGACCGCCCGCGATCCAGCGTTGCATGAACGAGAACACCACAACGACCGGGATCGAAGCCATGACAGCAGCGGCTGCGAATTGCGTCCAGTTGGCGGCAAATTCGTTTTTGATAAACTGTTGCAACCCGACGGCGAGCGTCAGATTCTCCGGTGATTTCAAGAGCGCGGAGGACAGCACAAACTCCGAGAAGACACCGATGAAGCTGAACAAAAACACGACCGCGAGCATCGGGAGAGACAGCGGCAGCACGATTCTCCAGAAGATCTGCCAAGAGTTGGCACCGTCGACAGTCGCCGCTTCGTCCAACTCTTTCGGCAAGGAATCGAGGTATCCCTTCATCAGCCAGATGTTAAACGCATTCCCGCCGGCAAATACGAAGATCAGCGCGAACAGGTTGTCCATCAGGTTGAGTTTGACCAACAGGCCAAAAATCGCGGAAACCGCCATAAAGTTCGGGAACATCTGCAGAAGCAACAAGCTCATCAGACCGTATTTCCGACCAAAAAATCGCATCCGCGAGAATGCATAGGAGGAAAAAGACGTCAAGATCGTCTGCAAAATCCCAACGGAGAAAGCGAGGATCAGTGAGTTTTTCATCCAAGTCGGGAAATTGGTATCGGCCAACACGTGCTTGTAGTTCTCCATCGTAAACGTAGTCGGGATCAAGGTCTCTGAGAAAAACGCTTCGCCCGACGAGAACGAGGCCGCCAATACGAAGAACAGCGGAAGGACGGAAGCCAAGACGGCAATCCAGATCAGAATCCGGGAAACCCACAGGTTAAACGCATCATATCCCTTCATCTAGTCCACCTCCTCGAATGCCTTCGTAAATTTCATGTTCACAAAACTGAGCGTCCCAACGATCAGGAAGATGATCAACGACAGCGCCGACGCGAGGTCATAGCGGTTGAAGGTCAACGTCATCGAATACGCCGAGGAGACGAGGATGTCGGTGTGTCCGGCAAACTGCGTATCCGTGCGCGGCGGTCCACCGCCAGTGATCAGGAATGCAGCCCCGAAGTTGTTGAAGTTGAACGCGAACGACGAGATCAACAACGGCAGGGTCGAAGAGGTGAGACCTGGCAGCGTGACAGACGTGAATTTTTTCCAACGACCTGCGCCGTCGATGTCAGCCGCTTCGTACAGATCCTTCGGAATCGATTGCAACGCGCCCAGGCAGACGTTCATCATGAACGGGTATCCCAGCCAGACCGTCGTCAAAACGACCGCGAACTTTGCCCAGTACGGGTCGGACAACCACTGTACTTTATCAATCCCGAACTTGCTGAGCAACAGGTTGATCTGACCGAATGATTCATTATAGAGTCCTTGCCACGCGAGGATCGCGATGGCGGCCGGCAATGCCCACGGAATGACGAGGATTGCACGGTAGACGTTGGATTCCTTCATCCGCTCGTTGTTGAGCAGGATCGCCAGAACCAACCCGATCAGATAGCCGACACCCGTTGACAAAAGTGCATAGAGGACCGTCCAGAAAAAGACCGGCAAGAACACTTTGAGGAACGGCCCGAACAGAATTTCCTTGTAATTGTCGAATCCAACAAACTGAAACGCATCAAAATGGTTGAGGTTAAAGTTGGTGAACGACAAGTAGATGGTGTAGATGACCGGCCCCAAACTGAAGATCGCAATCGTCAGCAACGCCGGTGACAGGTACGCGAAAGGTACCCATGGTCGTTGTTTTTTTATGGCATTTTTCTGTTTCGCCATATGGGCCCCTCCCTTCTCCTAACGAATAACGAACGAGGCACCTTCCGATGCCTCGCGCGTTGTTGTCTAGTCTGTGTGGTGTTACTTCGAGGTTGCGATACCTTGTTTGATTTGGTCGAGGATATCCTTCGCAGCTTTGTCCGGTGCGGATTTGCCCGTAGTGATCAGTTTGAGGTTGTTGCCTTCCGGAGTCCAGACAGCAGCCATCGCTGGGATGTTCGGCATCGGCTCGCCATTCGCTGCGATCTCAGCAAATGCAACTGCGGTTTTGTTGTTTTTGAAGGAAGCGTCTTCGAGTTGCGTCTTCACAACCGGGATACGAGCGCCTGCTTCGAGGAACTTCTTGGAGCCGTTTTGCGAGAGGTATTTCAGCAGGTCCCAAGCTTGTTGTTGGTGCTCAGACTTGGTGGAGACGATCCCGGACTGCACCCCAACTAAGGTTTTCGGCTTTTGGCCGTTTTCGAGGGTCGGGAGCGGAGCGACGCCGAAGTTCACGCCTGCTTTTTTCACAGCTTCTACGTCCCACGGACCGGAGATGTAGAACGCCGTGTTCTTGGTGGTGAATTTCCCTTTTGCGATGTCGCCGTTCACGTCTGCCGGCATGAACTTGTATTTGTTCACCATGTCGTTCAGCAATTGGTAGCCTTTTACAGCGCCTTCGTTGCCGAGACCGACATCATTGGTGTCGTAGGTGCCGCTGGTGTTTTTGAAGATGTAGCCGCCGTACCCTTGGATGAACGGGTAGGTGAAGTAGAAGTTGTTGATGTCGTACATGAAGCCGTTTTTCTGAGCGGAAGCGACGAAGTCAGCCCAAGTGGTCGGCGGGGTCGGAACTTTGTCGGTGTTGTAGTAGAGACCGTAGGTTTCCATCGAGATCGGCATTGCGACTTTCTTGCCGTCGACAGTCGTGCCTGCGAACGCGACCGGAACGTAATCTGCTTCGTTTACGAGGCCAGACGGTACTTCGGAGAGCAGACCTGCTTTTGCAAAGGTGCCCAGGTTATCATGCGGCAGACCAAACAGGATGTCCGGTCCCTTGCCGGAACGAGCTGCGGTTGCGTAGTTTTGGAATTCTTTATCGCTGTCGACTTTGACGTCAACTTCATTACCGGTTTTGGTCGCCCATTCCTGTGCAACCGATTTTAGTGCTTCAAACTCTGCGTCACCCCAGTGAGACCAGACGGACAGTTTGACTTTGCCGCCAGCAGCGGTGTCGGTTTGTTTCGGCGTTTCGGCTGCTTTGTCGCCAGAGCTTGCACAACCTACCAGCAACGAAGCCATCAAACCGGTTGTTGCCAACACAGATGCTGCTATTTTCCACGTCATGTTCATCTTTTCATTTCCCCCTTAGCTATGTACTGCTCAGTAAACGTTTTCACTATATCATAAGATATATGCTGTTTGGAGCAAACGTTTGCACATGCTCCTAAAAAATTTTGAAACCGCTTCCCTATCTCTCTGACTATAGCTCCAAACGTTCGTCTACCTTAAAGTATAGACGGCTCAGCAAGTTTGGTCAACGGTATGGCAGTCTGTTTCGACAATTTCGTGAAATCAGGAAAACGCCTCGGTATCGACCGTTTTGCACGGGATTTGTGCAAACAAACGGTGGAGTTGCACGAGTGGTTGTCAACACTTGTATTTTGTGAGTAGAAGTCGCAAATTATGCACGCGTGTCGCCACCGAATCATGCGGCCCGATCGCACAAAAAAAGGACAAGAAGGCTCACAGCCTACTTGTCCTTTTTCCGGTGCCAACAACCTTACAAACTGATCGTCGGCGTGTCTTTCCACTTCGTCAAGCTCAAACTCGCGATCGCATTCAAATCCAAGTCGTGGAACTTGCCTTGGAGATACATCGGAAAAGCCGCCGCTGCGATCATCGCGGCGTTGTCCGAACAGAGGTCGAAGCGCGGGAAGTGGACGTGGAAGCCAGCTTCCTCCGCCCGCTTCGTCAGGGCCGCACGCAGTCCGCGATTGGCGGCGACGCCCCCGGCGACGACGACATTTTTCACACCCGTGTGGTGCACAGCGCGCACCGTCTTCTCCACGAGCACCTCGACGACCGCCGCTTGGAAGGAGGCGGAGATGTCCTCGACCTTCCACGGCTCGCCGCGCTGTTCGGCATTGTGCATCGTGTTCAACACCGCCGATTTCAACCCTGAGAAGGAAAAATCCATCGACCGCTCATCGATCCATGCCCGTGGGAACGCGTAGGCTTGCGGATTGCCCTCCAACGCGAGACGGTCGATCTGCGGACCCCCAGGATAGGGGAGCCCCATCGCCCGGCCGACTTTGTCATACGCTTCTCCCGCCGCATCATCGCGAGTGCGTCCGAGAAACTCGAACTCGCCGTGTGCCGGCATATGTACCAGTTCAGTATGCCCGCCCGAGACGACCAGCGCGAGCAACGGCGGTTCCATCCCGCCGGACAGGAAGTTCGCATAGATGTGCCCGGCGATGTGTTGGACGCCGATCATCGGGATGCCCTTCGACCAGCACAGACCCTTCGCCCAGGAGACGCCGACCAAAAGCGCCCCGACCAAGCCGGGCCCATACGTGACCGCCACAGCTGAGAGGTCTTCGATCGTCACGCCCGCTTGTTGCAATGCTTCCTCCACCACATCGTTGACATTCTCAACATGGCGGCGCGAGGCGACTTCTGGCACGACGCCGCCGAACCGCTTGTGGATTTCAATCTGTGAAGAGACGATGTTCGAGAGGATCTCGTGCCCGTCGCGGATGACAGACGCCGACGTCTCGTCACAGGAACTCTCGATGCCGAGGATCACGACCGGTTTGCCGGACGCGCGATCGGCGATGTATTTTTGACGCACTCGTTCAAGGAATCCCATCAGCGCTTACTCCATTTCATAGTCAGTCGTGGGGCGAGGCAATTCCGCCCACATGATCATCGCGTCTTCGCGGTTGTCGGTGTAATAGCCTTTGCGGATGCCGTGCGAGAGGAAACCCATTTTCGCATAGAGATTCTGGGCGACTGTGTTCGAGACGCGCACTTCCAGCGTCATCCGTTCTGCCCCGTGCGCGATGGCAAGTACCATCAGTTGCTTCATCAGCGTCTCTCCGATGCTGTGCCCTCGATACTCCGGGTCGACCGCAACATTCGTAACATGCGCTTCGTCGATGATGATCCACGTACCCGCATAGCCGATCACACGCCCCTCCATCTCCGCCACAACATACTTGGCGAAGTGGTTCTGCGTCAATTCCATCTGGAACGCTTCCTCCGACCACGGCAGGCTGAACGATTTCAGTTCAATCTCCAAGATGCGCGGAATGTCCCCCAACGTCATTTGACGATAGTGCAAAGTACCGATCACTTTGCATCGCCCTCCTTGGTCACAGCCACTTTCGCCTGTTGAGCAGCGTTCCATTTGACTTCCGCCTCCACCAGCTGCAAGTACTCCGGGGCAAAAGTCGCCGTGTCGTGTGACTCCCCGGCTTCCAGCATCGCAATCCCCGCGTCCAGCAGGTGAGCCGCCCGAACGAAGTTCTGACTGGAGGAAGTGGCAAATCGGGCTTTGTCCCCGAGTTTTTCCTGCAGCTCGGCACGGTGGTTTTCCGCACCATCGCCGAGCAAGAGCACTTGCGCCGGCTTGGACTTATCCAGACGGCGAACGACCATCCGCGAATGGATGCCGCGGATGATGTCATCGAGCCCCAGCAGACGGTCCTCCTGTAGCTTCACGAAGGCTCCGTTTTGGTTCTCATACATCGCGGTATACGCTTGCTTGCGGCGGGCGTCGAGCAGCGGGACGACCAGTGCGTCAGACAGCGCACCATGCCGCGCCAACCCATCCATTGTCGAGACGCCCACCAGCGGGATCTGCAAGGAAAACGCAATCGCTTTGGCCGCCGTGACCGCGATGCGCACTCCGGTATAGGAACCTGGCCCCCGTCCGACGATCAGACCTTGGAGTTGATCAGGCGCGATGTCGAGGCTTTCCAGCAGACTTTCTACGAGCGGCATCAACTTCACGGAGTGATTGCGCGAGAGCTGGGTCGTCGCTTCCCCGAATAGGCGGCCGCGTTCGCCCACGGCGATCGATAGCGAAGTCGTGGCAGTATCTAGTGCGAGGTAGGGCACAGTTGTTCCAACTCCTTTAGTCTTGCTGTCGCGCGAGGTCCTGTGGCGGTGAAGACGAGATGTCGACCGCCGCCCTCCGCGATCGTGATGTGGGCGAGCAGACGGTCTTCGGGGAGCAGGTCCTCGAGATACTCCGACCACTCGATGACCGAGACCCCTGCTCCATAAAAATACTCATCATAGCCTAAGTCTTCGTGTACCGCCGCTTCGCCTAGACGGTAGATATCCATATGATAGAGCGGGATGCGCCCGTCGTCGTATTCCTTGATGATCGTGAACGTCGGTGAGGAGACCGGCTCCTCCACACCGAGGCCGCGTGCGAGACCTTGGGTGAACGTCGTCTTGCCCGCCCCGAGGTCCCCGGAGAGGCAGAGCACGTCGCCTGCTTGCACCACTTCGCCGAGGCGGGCTGCAAGCGCTTGGGTCGCTTCGACCGAAGCCATTTCATAGGTCAGCATAGATGTCACTCCTTACCCGAAGTGGTTGTACCCCTTCGGCTTCAACTCGTGGGCCTGTCCTGCATAATGAAGCGTCACACCGACGCTTTGCTCCGCTGTGACACGGCCGATAACGGTCAACGACAGGCTGTTTTTGGCAAAAAGCGCCTCCGTCCGCTGCGCTTCCGTCGGCTGTATCGTCCCGACCAACTGGTAATCCTCGCCGCCAAAAAGCGCCCACTGCACAGGATCGAGCTCGCGCAGGGCCGCATATTGGCGAACACCATCATGCAACGGAAGTTGCTCGGCGTCAAGTTCCAACCGAACTCCGCTCAGCTTCGCAATTTCGTTACACTCGCTGGCCAGTCCGTCTGAGACATCGTTGAGCGAAGTACAAGCACCCGATTCCAGCAACAAGCGCCCCGCCACTACCTGTGGTCGCGGACGTTGGTGGAACTGGAGCAGTTGACCCACCTCTGCCTCTCCCCTTGTAGCAAAAGCAGTTGTCCGTCCATGCTCTAGATAATCCAGACCGGCCGCCGAGCCGCCGACCGTTCCCGTGACGAACAGCAGATCGCCCGGCTTTGCACCCGATCGAAGCAAGGCACGCCCGGCTTCGATCTCGCCAAGCAGGGTGACCGAGATCACCAAGGGACCGCTGGTTTTCGTGATATCACCGCCGACGACGACCGTCGCAAACTCCGCACAGATGTCCGCGACGCCCGCATAGAGATCCTCCAACCGTTCAACGTCCATCTCCACGGGTATCGCCAGCGAGATGACCGCATGGCGCGGTCGGGCACCCATCGCGGCGATGTCACTGATCGAGACGGCGAGCGACTTGTAGCCGAGCGACCGATCGTCGATGGTGTCGGTACGGAAGTGTACGCCCTCCACCAGCATGTCGGTCGTGGTCACGACATGCGTGCCTGAGGCATAGGCTGTAACAGCCGCATCATCCCCGATCCCGACGACGACACTTTCATCCCCCGGACCTAAGCGTCCGACCAACTTGTCGATCAAGCCGAACTCCCCGATCTCACGAATCTTCATATGAACCACCCGCCCTCTTTTGACCTTTTCCTATTATACCTCCAAAAATCGCACAATTTACCCATTTTATTTTGACGAATAATCGCGTACCATAAGAGTACCTATAAAAATCTAGGAAACTAATGACGAGGTGAACTTTTTTGGGCAGTATAGGGATGTTTCTTGCAGAATTGTTTTTCATGGGGTCGATACTTGTAGGAGCTGGGCTTTTGACCCGCTTTGCGCTCCAGCAGGCGTTGGACACTAAGGAAACGCGGGTACGGCACACGCATCACAAATCGTACCGCTGCTAAGCAAACACCAGATCAGCCATAACGTAGACGTCGTCCATTTTTTTGGCAGAACCCTTTGCGGGTTCTGCCTTTTTTATGTGAATTTTTAATGCTCATATGTAAAAATGTTGTGATTTTAATATTTCGTTATCTTTTCACTAGGTTCTGTTGGTATAATAGTGAAGTACTATACACCTGTTCACAGGGAGGTGCTTCCGACATTGAAAGCTGTTGTGCAACCGACTGAAACCGTGACGCGCATGCGCCCCAAGGCTCGTTGGCGAAAGCGGATTCAGGAACTGCTGACCGCAACGCCCTTTCTCGTACCGTCGTTATTCCTTTTCGTCCTCTTTTTCTTTTACCCGCTTGGCAAGACGATCTACCTTAGCTTCTACCTCACCAACGCCAAGGGTGTGGCCAAACACTATGTGGGAGGTTCGCAGTACGGCGAACTGTTCACCTCGGCCGACTTTTTGAACAGTCTCTGGACGACGGTTGTGTTCGTGTTTCTAACGGTCGTGCCCGGGATTCTGCTCGCTCTGTTGCTCGCCCTGCTGGTGGAAAAGCCACTGCGTGGCATGGCGTTTTTCCGGACGCTGATCGTCTCCCCGGTGACGGTGTCTGTGGCGACCGCCTCGACGATCGGGCTGTTGCTGTTCAACCCGAGCATCTCGATCCTGACGCACGGCTTGAGTTTCTTCGGCGTGCAGGATATCGCGTGGTTGACCGATCCGTTCTGGGCGATGATCGCCGTGTCGCTCGTCACGATCTGGTTGGGCGTCGGCTTCCACACGATCCTGTTGCTCGGTGGACTGCAAGCGATCCCTACGGAGTTGCTGGAGAGCGCGACGATCGACGGAGCCGGGTATGGGAAACGCCTGCGCCATGTCGTGTTGCCGCTGCTATCCCCTACACTGTTTTTCGTGCTCGTCGTGTCGGTGATCGGCGCGTTCCAGTCCTTCGGGCAGATCAACATCCTCACCCAAGGCGGCCCGTCGCGCTCGACACACGTGCTGGTCTACTCGATCTACCGTGACGCGTTCTTCAACTTCCAGTTTGGTTCCGCTTCTGCACAGGCGATCGTGCTGTTCGTGATCCTGCTGCTGCTCACCATCCTGCAATTCACCGTTGTGGAGAGGAAGGTGCATTACCAGTGAGCACGCCTCGTCGCTTTCCCATTCGGACGTCCCTGCACTACTTGTTGCTGACGGTCGTGTCGCTGATCATCGCGTTCCCCCTGTTGTTCGCGATCTCAACGTCGTTCATGACCCCGTCCGAATCGTTATCCAGTCCGCCGAACCTCTTCCCGTCGCACTTCAACCTGAACAGCTACCACGATGCGCTGGCGGTGGCACCGCTCGGCAAGTTTCTGCTCAACTCGCTGATCGTGTCGCTCGCGATCGTCGCCGGGCAACTGTTCACCTCGGCGCTGAGCGCCTACGCGTTTGCCTTCCTGCGCTTTCCAGGACGCAACTTGCTGTTCTATCTCTTCCTGACCACGATGATGATCCCGTGGGAAGTCACGCTGATTCCGAACTACTTTACGATCAAGGAACTCGGCTGGCTTTCGACGTACCAAGGTCTCGCCGCACCGTTCCTCGCGACGGCGTTCGGAACGTTTTTGCTCCGCCAGTTCTACATGCAGATTCCGCGCGATCTCTATGAAGCGGCGATGTTGGACGGATGCGGCCACTGGCGCTTTTTCCTCACCGTCGTCGTGCCGCTGTCTCGTCCGGCGCTCGGCACGCTGTCGGTGTATGCGTTCATTCAAGCGTGGAACATGTACCTCTGGCCGCTGCTGATCACCAACAAGACCAGCATGCGCACCGTCCAAGTCGGCATCTCGATGCTGCAAAATGAGGAACAACTGGCCTGGAACTTGGTCATGGCAGGTGTCGTGCTCGTCTTGCTCCCCACGGTCATCATGCTGATCGTCGGACAAAAGCAATTGGTTAAAGGCTTGCTGTCTGGCGCTGTCAAAGGCTAAACCACTCCCTGAGGAGGCTCCCCTACTTATGAAAAAAGTTCTGCTCTCCGGTCTGCTCGCACTCACGCTTGGCGCAACCACGGTGCTCGCCGGTTGCTCCAATTCTGAGGAAGCGACGACCAATGAAAACGGTGTCATCGAGATCACGCTCTGGCATGCGATGGGCGGCGGTCCGGGCAAAGGCTTGGACGCAATCGTCCAGGCGTTCAACGACTCGCATGACAAGATCAAAGTCAATTCCGTCTACCAAGGTTCCTATGACGATGAGTTCAACAAATACAAAACGGCAGAGGGCAGCGACACCGCTCCGGCGATCATGCAGGTCTATGACATCGGCACGCGATTTATGATCGACTCTGAAGCAACGGTTCCCGTGCAGAAATTCGTTGACGCGGACAAGTACGACATGTCCGACTTTGAGCCGAACATCCTCAACTACTACAAGATGGACGGCCAATTGTACTCGCTCCCGTTCAACTCCTCGAACCCGATTCTCTACTTCAACAAAACCGCGTTCCAAGAAGCGGGCCTCGATCCGAACAAACCGCCGAAGACATGGGCGGAAGTGGAGGAGTACGCCCAGAAGTTGACGAAAAAAGGCGCGGACGGCAAGCCGGAGCGCTACGGCATGTCGATGGCGATCTACGGCTGGTTCTTCGAGCAATACATGGCGAACCAAGGCGGCCTCTACGCCAACAATGGCAACGGCCGCAAGGAACGCGCCACCGAAGCGGTGTTCAACAAAACCGAGGGCACCAAGTTCCTCGACTGGTGGAAAAAAGGCGTCGATGCAGGCTACATGGGCAACTTCGGACGCAAAACCGCCGACACGCAAGCGGCGTTTTCCGCAGGCAAGACGGCGATGTTCATCGACTCCACCGCCGTTCTGCGCGGGCTGGTCGATGGGGCCAAGGACAAGTTTGAAGTCGGTACTGCTGAACTGCCCAAGACAGAAGGCGCAGCAGGTGGTGTGATCATCGGCGGCGGCTCGATGTGGATCATGAAGGACCAACCGGATGCCAAGCAAAAAGCGGCTTGGGAGTTCATCAAATTCGTCGCGGAACCCAAGACACAAGCAACTTGGCACACCGCGACTGGCTACTTCCCGATCCGCACCAAGGCCTATGAAGTCCAAGAGTTGAAGGACTTCGATGCCAAGTACCCGCAGTTCCAGACCGCAGTCAGCCAACTCCACAACACCAAGTTGACCGAAGCGACCTCCGGCGCCGTGATCGGGGTGTTCCCGGAAGCGCGTGCGACGGTGGAGACGGCGATCGAGGATGTCCTGCTCGGGAAAAAAACGACGCAGCAATCGCTCGACGATGCCTCGAAAAAAGTCACGGATGCGATCGGCAAGTACAACCAACTCTACAAAAAGTAACGAAAAAGCTCCCGCAGCCAGTTGGCTGCGGGAGCTTTTTTGCGCAAGGCAGGGCGCGAAGGGCAGGAGGCGAACGGTGTGCCTTATTCCTTGCCTTGGATGTAGGTGGTCTTGAGATCCATATCCGGGCCGGTCACGCGGTTGACCCAGTTCTTGATGTACGGCTTGGAGATCGAAGTCGAAGCTGAGAAGTAGACCGGGCCAACTGGCATGTCGGCCATGAACATTTTCTCCGCATCGTAGAGCATCTGCATGCGTTTTTTGGCATCCGGCTCGACTTGTGCGGACTTGATCAGCGCATCGTACTTCGGATTTTTGTAGCTGACATCGTTGAACCCGCCGTCGGTCACGAACAGGTCGAGGAAGGTCATCGGGTCGTTGTAGTCCGCGCCCCAGTTGGTAATCGAGATGTCGTAGTCCTTGGAACGCTGCTTTTGCAGGCGCAGTTTGAACGGCATCAGTTCAACTTCGATGTCGATGCCGAGGTTGGAACGCCATTGTTCCTTGATGAACTCCACGCCTTTTTTGCCGGATGCGGAGTCGGAGGAGGCCAGTTTCAATTTCGGGAACTCGGTCAGACCTGCTTCTTTGAGACCTTCTGCCAGCAGCGTTTTCGCTTTGGCGGCGTTCTCCTTGGTCTTCATCACATCTCCGTTGTGCTCACGGAAGTCGCCCGTGCCGTCCGAGATCCCGGTCGGTACGAAGCCGGTCGCACCGACGGAACCATCGTGGAACACGATGTCGGTGTACTTGTCACCGTCGATCGCAAAGGTCAGCGCTTGGCGGATTTTCGCATTCGCGAGCGCCGGGCGCGCGGAGTTGTACTCGAGGTAGCCGGTGTACAGGTCATTGCGGCGCTTGAATTCCGGCTTGTCCTTGTAGCGGTCCACTTGGTCGGCCAGCAGCCCGAAGCGATCGATTTGACCCGCCTCGAACAAGTTCTCACGCGCACCTGGGTCTTTGACGACTTGGAACGTGACCTTATCTAGTTTCACGTTGCCTTTGTCCCAGTAGGTGTCGTTTTTGACGATCTCGACCGATTGCTCGTGACTCCATTGGGTGATCTTGAACGGACCGTTGGAGAGAACTTTGTCTACATCGCCGCCGAACTTGTCGCCGACTTTCTCGACGAACGCCTTTTTCTCCGGGAAGAACACCGGGAAGGCCAACTGTTCGAGGAAGTACGGTTTGGCGCTTTCCAGTTGCACTTCCAAGGTCTTGTCGTCCTTGGCTTTGACTTTTACTTCATCTGCGGTGCCTTTGCCCGTGTTGTACGCATCGCCACCGGCAATCCACGCCAGCATGAACGCGTAGGAAGACTTGGTATTCGGGTCAAGAGAGCGCTTCCACGAATATTCAAAGTCCTGTGCCGTCACCGCGCTACCGTCCGACCACTTCGCATCATCGCGCAGAGTGAAAGTGTAGGTTTTGCCGTCCGCAGAAACTTTCCATTCCTTCGCCACGCCTGCGGTCGGTTGACCTTTTTCATCGAGGCGGATCAGACCTTCATTGATCTGTCCCATTATCGTAAACGAGATCGAGTCGGTTCCTTTGGAAGGATCAAGCGACGGGATCTCGTCACCCAGCGTCAAATTCAGTTCTTGCTTCTCTGTAGAAGTACCTTTATCAGAAACCACAGCTTTGTCATTGCCGCACCCTACGATCGTGCCGGACAGCACGGTGACTGCAAGACCCAGCACCACCCATTTGCTTTTGTTCATAGACTAGCCCCCTATTTTCGCTATTTCGAATTATTTGAAAACTATAGATAGTAATTCGTTACATCATTGTAACAAAAAAGCCAGCGGTCGCCTACCGACCGTTGGCTTATTTGTTTAAAAAATCCGTTTAGCACCGATATATTTCGGAGCCCAATAGGTGTTGTTGAGCGCTTGTGCATAAATCCCTTTGGAGGAGAGTGCCGACATGAACTGCCCGTTGCCGATGTAGATCCCGACGTGGGAAACTTGCCCGTTCTGGCTCAGGGAGTAGAACACGAGATCGCCTGGCATCAGTTTGTTCTGGGCGATCGGAGTACCCCATGTGTACATCTGTGCCGATGTCGTGCGCTGGATCGGTACGCCGTGCGAGTTGAACATGTAGTAGACGAACCCCGAGCAATCGAAGCCCTTGGTCGTCGTGCCGCCCCACAGGTACGGGATGCCGATGTACTGGTAGGAGTCCGCGACGATGTCCTTTTTCACCAATGCATTGTCGATGTTCTGTTGGGTGAGTGGGCCAGCGATCCCATCCGCGTTGAGTCCATACGCGAATTGGAAGTCTTTTACCGATTGCGCAGTCACCGAACCATAGAAACCGGTGATGCTCGGGTAGGTGTAATAGCCCAACGTGTTCAGATCGGTCTGCAAACCAGACACGAGTGGGCCGCTCATGCCTGTCGCGAGTGTGGAGTACGCAGAGGTTGCCGCGTGCGCTGCCTTCGACGGAACCGTGGCTACGATAGGGGCGATCGCCAACATGGAAATGGATGTGAGGACCAAGGTGCGGAGAATCTTCTTCATGCGGGGCGTTCCTCCTCAGGGGAATTCTTTGAATATTATTTGAATACCCTGATTCTAGCACATCAGGTGGAAGATGTCGGCTAGTAGGTTCTACCAGTTGCCTGTGCGACTTTTTGAACGGATTCGTACAAAAAAGAACCTACCCGCAAGCAGCGAGTAGGTTCTTGGATGCTATATTTATGCGAAAAGGTAACTATTTACAACACGATCCCCCGACTCTCGAAGACTTGGCGGCTGTAGCGGCGCATCTCTTCGAGCAGGCGGTACGCCTCGCGGTAATTCTGGTCTTCGAGGTGCAATTGGACAACTTCGTACATCGTGTCATCCCACTCGCCCGCTTCGCCGAGGCGTTTGAAACAGTCTGCCGCTTTTTGCAGACGGCGCAGGCCTTCGTCGCGCACACCACGGCGGATCGCGATGCGCCCGAACACGCGGTTGACCCAGCCTTGGTAGACATGCAGTTCCGGGAGCAACGAGCGGGCGGCTTGGCAGGCTTCCTCCGCCTGGTCGAGTTCACCGGCGAGCAGATGCACTTTGGCGAGTTCGACGCTGGCTATGCCTTGGTCGTCCCGACAGCCAAGTTCATGGAACTTGGCGATCGCTTCCTCCAGCATCGCGACTCCTTCTGCGGTTTGGTCACCGTGTGCCAGCAGGCTGGCGCGGGTGACTTGGAGTTTCACCGTCATCAGTGTGTTGTCCAGCCCTTCGAAGATCGAGAGTGCGCGTTCTGCGAAGTCTTGCGCTTTTTTCAACTCGTTGAGACGCTTGTAAGTCATGCCCAGCCCCATGTAGACGTGACCGATCTGGTCGAGGCTTTCCAGACCTTGGTAGAGATTCGAGGCTTCCTCGTAATAGGCCAGCGCATCGTGCATCAGTCCGAGCTTGCCGTGCGCTTCTCCTAGATGGTGGTAGATCGTGGCGAGTTGGATCGGGTCGGCCTCTGGCAAGCGTTCTGCTGTGTCGAGTGCGCGTTGCCAGTGGTAGACAGCCAGTTGGTAGCGGTTGCGGAAGAACTCAAGCTGCCCGAGGTTGCGCAACACTTGCAACATCAGTTGGTTGTCCTTGCGCAGGATTCCCTGTTCCATCACTTTGTGAAAGGAGTCTTCTGCGATATCCAATTGCTCCGTGTAGAGGTAGCATTCGGCGAGATCCAGTTGAATTTCGAGCATCGGGATCTGCGGGCGCGGCGTCTCGATCAGTTCTTCGAGCAGCGGGATCGCCGACGCATACTCTCCGGCCGTGACCATTGCACGCGCCATCTTGAACGTGCTCAAGAACTCGAGGTTGAGGTCGACATCCACCAGCAACCGTTCGAGCGGGACATCCAGTTTTTCTGCTATTGCGTATAAAATCGTGTAGGAAGGTCGTGCGCGGTCTGATTCAATCTGCGAGATCATGCTCGGGGTACAGATTTCACGGGAGAGCTCAATTTGCGTCAAGCCTTTTTTCAAGCGGAGTTCGCGGACTCGTTGGCCTAAGGAGAACATGAAGGGATGCACCTGCCTCAATACCTATAGTTTGTGTGACTGAATTATACAATAGGAGAAACGGGTGTGTCCACTCATGTTTTACTTTTATTTATGACTTCAATGAATATCGCCCGATGCAAACAAACTGCAATGGAGATCGCGGGTGCATTTGTCTGGAGCAATCGTTTGGGAGCAGGCAAAAAAAGGGCCCCCAGTTGCGGCGAGCCGCTTGCTGGGGGCGAATGGAAAGTTGTGGTGTGATTCCGTCTTCTACATCGTACCTAACTTTGAAAGACAAGTCAATATATTTTCAGAAAATTTACGTTTATTACGCGCGGATTACGTCTGCGTTACAAAACGCTGTCCGTCAGGTTGCGGCGGCTCAGCGAGACACGCCCTTTTTTCACGTCGATTCCGAGGACGCGCACGTCGATGATGTCCCCGACTTGGACGACATCCATCGGGTTTTTGACAAAGCGGTCTGCGAGTTCGGAGATGTGTACGAGGCCGTCCTGCTTGACCCCGATGTCGACAAATGCGCCAAAGTCAACAACGTTGCGAACGGTCCCTTTGAGGATCATGCCGGCTTGTAGATCTTCCATTTTCAACACGTCCTTGCGCAGGAGCGGCGGTTGCAGTTCATCGCGCGGGTCGCGACCCGGTTTTTGCAGCGCATCGAGGATGTCGCGAAGTGTCGGCACACCGACTTCGAGCCGGGTGGCCGTGTGCTCCAGATCGAGGCCCTGCATACGCGAATGGACGAGGTCGCGCTTGGACGGATCGATGACGTCGGTGACGGCGAGCCCGAGTTCGGCGAGCAGTTTTTCGGCAGCCTCATAGGACTCCGGGTGGATCGGTGTGTTGTCGAGCGGGTACTTGGCCCCTGGGATGCGCAGGAAGCCGACCGCCTGCACGTAGGTTTTCGGCCCGAGGCGCGGGACTTTGCCGAGCTGCTTGCGCGAGGTGAATTTGCCGACTTCTTCACGGTAGGCGACCACGTTTTTGGCAACGGTTGCGGAGAGGCCGGAGACGTAAGCGAGCAGCGACGGTGACGCGGTATTCAGATCGACACCGACGGAGTTGACGGCCGATTCGACGACCGCGCCGAGTTGCTCCTCGAGGCGCTTTTGCGAAACGTCGTGCTGGTATTGACCGACACCGACCGATTTCGGGTCGATTTTGACCAACTCTGCCAAGGGGTCTTGCAAGCGGCGACCGATGGAGATCGCCGAGCGTTCTGCCACGTCGAGGGACGGGAACTCTTCACCTGCGAGCTTGGAGGCGGAGTAGACGGAAGCTCCGGCTTCGTTGACGATGAGGTAGGCGAGTTCGCGAGTTGGAGTGCCTGCGTTGGCACCGCCGCCTTCAAGTTCCCCGATCAATTCCGCGATGAACTGCTCCGTCTCACGGGAGGCGGTGCCGTTGCCGATCGCGATGACTTGGACGTTGTGCTTGGTGATCAGGTTGGTGAGGATTTTTTTGGCTTCGATCGTTTTGTTGTGCGGCGCGGTCGGGTAGGTGACGGCGATGTCGAGGACTTTGCCCGTCTCGTCGATCACGGCGATCTTGCACCCCGTGCGGAAGGCTGGGTCGACGGCCATCACGGTACGACCGCGCACCGGCGGTTGCAGGAGCAGGTTGCGCAGGTTCTGGGCGAACACTTTGATCGCCTGTTCCTCCGCCTTCTCCGTCAGAGCAGCCCGCACTTCTCGTTCGATCGACGGGGCGATCAGGCGCTTGTACGCATCCTCGAGCGACGCCCGCAGATGTTCGCTCGCCACAGTCGGTTTTCGCGGCATGTGGCGGCTTTCGAGGAGCTGGTGAATCTCTCCGGTCGGCGCGAGCAGGCTGACGCGCAACGCGTCCTCGCGCTCCCCACGATTCATCGCGAGGATGCGGTGGGGTGGAACTTTGGCGATCGGTTCCTCATAGTCGGCGTAGATCGCGTATACATCGGTCTCCGCATCCGCTTTGCCGGTGGCGATGCTCTTGATCGAGCCCTTGCGCGTGGTCAGATCCCGGACTTTTTGGCGCGTTGGGGCGTCATCGGAGACTTCCTCGGCGAAGATATCGAGTGCGCCTTGGAGCGCTTCCTCGGCCGTGTTGACGCCTTTTTCTTCGTCTATGTATCGAGCCGCCTCGGTGAGCACATCGCCAGTTGGGCGGTCGAGAAGCCACTTTGTCAGGGGTTCGAGACCTTTTTCCCGCGCGACAGAAGCTCGTGTCTTGCGCTTCGGGCGGTAGGGGCGGTAGAGGTCTTCCAGTTCGGTCAGGGTCTTGGCGCTCTGGATTGAGGCCACGAGTTCGGGCGTTAATTTGCCTTGTTCGTCGATCAGGCGGTGGACTTCCTCCTGACGGTTCGAGAGGTTGCGCAGGGCTTGTAGGCGCTCTTGCACGTCGCGCAGTTGGTTCTCATCGAGTTCCCCGGTCATCTCCTTGCGGTAACGGGCGATGAACGGGACGGTGTTGCCCTCATCGAGCAGCGACACGGCGGCCTCGACTTGGTTGACCCGCAAGTGAAGTTCTTCCGCGATGCGGCGGGTGAATGCTTTTGCATGATCTGTCAAACCTTGTTCCTCCTTCGTGCGTTCCGGTCTTGCTCTACCACTTCGCGTTATGGATTTTTCCATGATTCCGTGTTATTCCTGCGTTGGAATCCGCAATGGATTGCCTTTCGCCCCTCTATACATGAACTGATAGACTTCTTCCTTCGTCGGCAGGGCGGGGATCGCACCCATCTTGGAGACGGTCAGCGCTCCGACGGCTGCTCCGTAGCGGGTCATCTCCTCGATCTCCTCATGCATGGAAAGCGAGTACTCGATCCCCCGCCCTTGAATCCGGTCGGCAAGTTGGCGCAGGAAGCCTGCGACAAACGCATCCCCCGCTCCTGTCACATCGACAGGAGTCACGCGGAATGTCGGCACACGGCGGCGGTGCTTCGACGTGATGTAATAGACACCCTGCTCCCCCAGCGTGACGAAAACGATCTTGGGCCCCATCTCCAGCAACAGTTGCGCCCCACGTTCCACATCCTCTGTGCCCGTGATGAACACCATCTCCGATTCGCTGACCTTCAACACATCGGTCAGCTTGATCGTATCGAGGATTTTCTGCTTGCCTTCCGCCTCACGCCCCCGCCAGATACCGAGGCGGAAGTTGACATCAAACGAAGTGATCACGCCGTGCTTGCGTGCCAATTCCAAGGCCTTGCGCGTCGCCGCTGTCGCTTCGGGCAGAACTTGAGTGACCGACCCGACATGAACGATCCGCGAATTCTGGATCAGCTCTTCCCGGATATCCTCCTCGCGCAAGAGCATGTCCGCCGATGGATCACGGTAAAAATGAAACTCGTGCTCCCCGTTCTCCTCCACCGCGATGAACGCGAGGCCGGTTTTTGCTTCCTTGGTCTTCACACATCCGACCGCGTCCACCCCATACTGCTCGAGCGTCCCGATCAGAAAGTCGCCGAATGGATCGTCGCCAAACTTGCCGAGAAACGCGGCACTCCCACCTAGTTTGGCGACGCCGACTGCCACATTGGCCGGAGCACCGCCCGGCTTTTTCTCAAATGCGGGCACGTCTGCGAGGCCCACGCCGCGCACAGACGGCGTGAAGTCGATCAACATCTCTCCGATCGCTAACACGTCATACATATGGGAATTCCCTCCTGTACCTCTATGTCCTCCCAGTATACCATGCCTGTCCCAGATAAGCCCCCAGGATGCCGACCAGCGCGGAGAGGAGCACGTAGCTGAGCGCAAGCGCAACGCGCTTTTTTTCCAACAGCCCCACCGTCTCCACCCCAAACGTCGAGAACGTTGTAAACGCCCCCAACACCCCGGTGCCCAACAGCAGCCAAACACTCTGGCTCGTCTGTGCCCCATACAACAACCCGAGGCAGAACGAGCCGATGATGTTGATCAAAAAAGTGCCGAGTGGAAATGCCCCCTGCCACTTCTTCGAGACGAACCGCCCCACGCCAAATCGCAACGGCGCACCGATACACCCACCGAGCAGAACCCAGAGGAACTCCATCACGAATTCACCTCCTGCACACGCCCGCGTCTCCCCAACATCGTCCCGACCCAAGCCAGCGCCACTCCGCCGACCAAACTGCCGACGACATACAGCGCCACATCCAGCCACAGATCTTGCTCCATCAATTTCACCGCATCCAAACTAAACGTCGAGAACGTCGTGAACCCGCCCAAAACTCCCGTGCCAACTCCCACGCGCACCACATCAGACACCCGTCCGGTGCGCACGGCAAACGCAGTGAAGAACCCGAGCACGAAGCACCCCACCCAGTTGATCAACAGCACCTTCCACGGGTCAGCCGGCACCCACACGCTCACACCGTAACGACCCACAGCCCCGATCGCTCCGCCAATCATCACAGCCAGATACTGCTTGAACACGCCCACCACATCCTTCTGTATCAAAAACGAGCCCGCACGCACCCGTGCGGACTCGCTACGCTCCGATCACGCCATTGCGACGATCCTACCTGCTGGCAGGTTGTTTCCCCTCTAGTTTACCAAATCTCTCGCTCTGGTCGCGACAGGAATCCCAACAACAGCTAAGGCGTAAATTTGCGGAGTTTGGATTGGCGATCCAAGCAATACTTCACGATCTTGTTGCGCCCGGCTTCGGTGAGATGTTTGAACTCAAAGCCATGCAGATAGACCTGCGCCTCGTGATTGACCTCCACCCGCCGCATCACCGCTTCAAAATGCACCTCACCCGACCCGGGCACCTGCACCACGCCGTTCATCGCTTGCCCGAGTTCAAACATCGCGCGCGCCGCACGAAACGAAAACCCACCTCCGCTCAAATCACAGATCTTCACCGGCATCGCCTGCCCCGGCGTTGGCCGAAGCACACCGTCCACCAGCACCGACACGCGGAAAAAGTTTCGCCGTTGCACTTTGCGAATCTGCTCCAACATCGGACAAGCCACGACCAACTGCGCAATCCCCTCCTGCTCGATCGTCTCCAACGCCACGGTTGCAAACGTATAAAACGCCCGGTGCTCGATCACGTACCCGATCCGCACCGCTTCCCCCGCCGGAATCTCCACCGGAACCCCCTTGGCAGCCAGCGGCAGATCGAGGACCATCCGATCCTTCGCGACCTCCTGTACGCGCACGCGGTACAGCGACTCCCGATCGCCCTCCTGTTTGCGATACAACGTCACCAGTTGCAAGGGTTTTGGATACCCCATCTCGCCACCTCCTGATTGAAAAAAAACGCCAGTGTGCAGCATCTGGCGTTTTTTGGCACACATATGGTCAGGCGAGGACGATGTGCGTCCCGCCTTGTTCGTGGGTCCCATAGATCCAAGCACGGACGACATACGCGCCCGCGGGCACGAGTTCGTTGTGTTCGCCTTTTTGATCCCATTCCACTCTGAAGACGCGCGAGTCGCCCGGCTGAATCACCAAGGTCGTCAGCACCTGCGCAAAAAACTTCCCCGCGCTCCACTGCCACACCACTTGCCCGTCCCGTTCGACGAGCACATCGTAGCGTTGGGCGCTGGGAAACGTCACTTCCTGCGGGGCTTTGCTGTCGTTGGTCCAGGTCAGCGTCATCAGCACCGGTTCGTGCCGGCTGTACGTCGGTTTGTCGGTCCGAACGATGAGCATGCTTGCGTCCTCCCTTCTTTTCCAACATCCTATTCGTGGAAGGAACGCTTTAGCACGGCACGCAAAAAAGAGAGCTGTATGGCTACAGCTCCCTTGAAAGACTTGAACGTTGTTGTTCGACATAGCGCCAGACCAACCATGTGCAGATGCATCCGAGAATCCAGAGGATCGCCGCCACCAAGCCGCCGAGCGCCGACGACATGCGGTGGTGTCCAAACAGGATGTGACTGAGCGGCGCACAGAGGATCAACAGCATCGAGGTTGCGATCCCTAGCAGGCGGACCCAGAGGGTGCGAATCGTCACCCACGTGAGATACGCAAGCGAGGTGTACAGCAAGATCGCCGCCATCACGCGACCGCTTGGTAACGCATTCATGCCGAGCAGTTTGTCGAAGGCGTTGAGATCGACATCAAACTCGGTCAACGGGTTCCATTCGAAGGACTTGAACAAAAACTGCATCAGCATCGTGCCGAGGAGAAGCCCTGCGAACAGACGCATTTTGGGCAGTTTGCGCAGTGTGAACAGCAGACGGTAGGCGACAAACAAGTAGCCGGTGATCACAACAGGCATCGAGAACAGCCAGTTGATCATCTTGACTTCAAAATCGAAGCGCGGTTGTAAGGTCTCGATCACATAATGATGTACCGGCCCGTCAAACGTGTACAGGAAATCCGCGACCCGATCCCCGCCAAACACCGCCACCAACAGCGAGCACATCGTGCCGATCGCCAGCACGACCAGACCGGGACGGCTGCCTTTGCGAATCGGGGTCAGGAAATCGTGTTTGAAAAACTGCACGAGGTTCAGCAGCGGATCGCGCAGCCAGCGGCCTTTTTCCGACTTGATGTAGAGGTAGAGGACGACGAGTCCAACCACCACGAGCAACCCGAGCAGGAACTTGGTTTCCAATCCATGCGGGATCTTGATGTTGAACAGCGTCGAGAGCCAGGCGACGAGACCGAAGCGAATGCCGCGTCCGATCAGCGCCCCGGTGAGCAGGGTGCGACGGCGCATCTTGAACACGCCAGCGGAGATCGTGAACAGCTTGAACGGGAGCGGGATCAGACCGGCGACGACCACAGCCCAGATGCCATAGCGATCGAACATGCTCCTGACTTGGTTCAGGCGATCCTCGCTCATGAACTTGCGCAGGATCGGGTAGCCCGCTTTGGCGCCGAGGAAGTGTCCGAACATCGCGCCGACCAGCGAGCCGCCGAGGGCGAGCAATGCGTAGAACAACGCCATGTGGTGATGCGCGCCGACGATCGGAACCAACAGCAGATCGGGAGCGACCGGAAGAAACGACGCTTCCGCTATCGAGACGAACAACAGGCCAATCCAACCGTATTCCAACAAGACGTGAATCACATCGCACCCCTCCTTTTTGGATGGTTTGATCTATTTGCAGGTGAGAGATATCCGTATTCTGACTATTACTATTGTACCATCCTTTCGACATGTTTCGATATGGTCTGTGGCTGGTCAACGATGAATTTTTTCTGATACAATATCTGTAGCACGTAGTGTGCCCCGATGGGCAAAAAAGGATGAAACCAATTATGAGCAAACAAATCAAGAAAATAGACATCTGCATCGCCAACGAGGACAAAGGCGTGGACTGGGTGATCGAGGAACTCAAAAAGGACCACCCCAACCTCCAAGGCCAGCGCTGGGGTTGCCTCGGCAACTGCGGCAACTGCTACCGCCGACCCTTTGTGATGGCGAACAACCGCCACTTGATCGAAGCCCCGACCAAGGAAGAACTGCTGGAGAAATTGAAGCCGGAGATGGCGACGGAGTGAGTTATGTAAAAAGAAAAAACGCCCGTCGGAAATCCGACGAGCGTTTTTTCGTTAGCAACCTTGCTGACCGCCGTAGCCCGGAACGAGCAGGATGAACAGGACGAAGATGATCAAGAAGACCACTGCCCAACGGGTGTAACCACCGAATGTACCGTACATGTACAGACCCCCTTTCTATACCTTCTTAAAACGCTCGTCAGTCAGACTGGCGAGCGTTTTTGATTGTCGAACTGAGGAGACTAGCAGCCGCCTTGTTGGCCACCGTAGTAGCTCGGAACAAGCAGGAAGAACAGGACGAAGATGATCAGGAAGACCACAGCCCAACGGGTGTAACCACCAAATGCACCGTACATGAAACAGACCCCCTTTCGTGATCCATTCCCTCAAGGAGATTCGCTTCTCGTAATCGCCTGAGTCTTGATAACAGTACATGCTGGAGTCTCGGATTTCGTAAGGGACAAATACCTAACTTGTTCAAAAATGGGCATCGTGCCACGCAAAAAAGCTCCTGATACGAAGGAAACCCTTCGATCAGGAGCTTTTCGGTTACGGCTTAGTTGATCAGCTTGGCATTTTGGAGCAGGAAGAACAGCACCGTTGCTGCCGCTTCACGGGTGGTCGAGTCGGTCGGGTGGAACGAGTAGGTTCCGTTGACCGCTTCGCCCGTCATCAGGCCGCTTTCGGTGACCGTTGCGATGCTGTCTTTTGCGTAAGACGCAAAACCACTAGCATCGACGTACTCCACATGTTCCGAACCTTGCTTTTTCGGAATGTTGAGCATCTTGATCGCGTTGGACAGCATGACCGTCAAGTCTTGGCGGCTGATGTCGGCGTTCGGATCGAATTGACCGTTGCCCACACCGTTGACCAGACCGGCTTCGTAGACGGATGCAACATCCTGTGCAAACCAATCAGTCGCGGCAACGTCGCTAAACGGTGCCGAGTTGCTCGGTTGCAGACCCAGTGCCCGCACCAGCATCGCTGCGAATTCGGCGCGGGTTACGTTCTGCTCCGGAGAGAAGGTGTTCGTGGAGGTTCCGTAGAGCAGGAACTTGCTCGCCAGCGATTGGATGCGATCTTGTGCGTAGGACGTTCCGATGTCGCTGAAGGACACCGGACGGGACGCGACTGCATAGGTCGAGAAGCCCGGACGATTGACGGTGACCGTGATCGTGCCGTCCGCGTTCTTGGTGAAGGTCGCCGGAACGGAGCGCACGCTGCCATTCTCGATGAACAACACGCCTGCCGTAGCCGTATCAACGTTGCCGTTGATGAGGAACGAACGCTTCACGAAGTCTTGACCTGCGAGGTCGATCGGAGCGGATTCGGTGCCGGTAACCACATTGACTTCAAACGAAACCGGAGTGCTGAGGACAGTTGCCCCTGCCACTTGGTTCGTGAAGGTCGCGCTGGAATCTGCCGCTTGTCCGATCACGATGTTGATGCTGGCACCTGCCGGGATCTTTTTGAGCACGGAGACCGGCAGAGCCACGGAGGATACCCCAGTGCTCGCGACGAACGTAGTCGCCGTATTCGCACCGCTCAAGGAGCTCAACTGTGCAGAGGACAGCGTGAGTTGCGCTTGTTGCGTACCGGTGGTCGGGATGGAAACGACCACGGCGACTGCCGAGCTGGAGTCCTTCAGAGCGGCTGCCAGATCTGCGTCGCTGACCGTTGCCAAGACTTTGTTGCCGTCGGTCTTGGTGTCTGCCTTGACCGGAGCTTGGGTTTGGCCTTGGTTGATAACGCCCGGAATCGAGGTACCGGTAGTGGTGGTACCGCCGCCGGTGCTTCCACCGCCACCGCCACCGGCGTTATCCTCAAGGATCGTGAAGAGATCGCTCTGGACCTCTGTGCCTTGACCCACGACAACCGTATAGGTGCCAAATTGAGTCGTTTCGGACAGCGTAATCGATTTGGAGAATTGACCACCTGCAACATAGAGATTGTCGACGTACATGACCAACCCGTCTGGCGAGATGATTTTCACAACCACTTCGGAGAAGCTGGAAGTACCTGTGATCGTGACCACATCACCGCGATGTTTGTTTGAGATATCCAACAGGGTTACTTTGCTGGTCGCGGCAAATGCCGGAACGGAGATGGTGCTGGTCAGCAAAGCTGCGCCTGTCAGAATGGCTAACAGTTTCTTTTTCAACTTCCTCAACCTCACTCTCATAAAAATCAATCGAACCTAGGACCAGCTAGGTCCGATCGATTTTTTTGCAACTCCTGACTTCCGACTATTTCAGTTCTACGCGATCGCCCAAGAAGGTCGGGACGCTGGTGATGACACTGTCAATCGAGTCAACCACGTAAGCTTGTACCCAGTAGTCGCTACCGGTTACTTGGAATTGAGCGGTCACTTCATCGGTGCTCATGCTACCTTTGGTGACAGCGATCAGGTTGACCGGGGTCGAACCTTTCATCAGCTGGAAGACCGTGACAGCCGGGCCGACATCCGGGCCGACATTCAGGTTGAGAGCTCTGTTTTTATCCGATTTCGTTACAATTTTGACTTTCGCTACCAGACCGTGGGTTCGATCGAGCGAGCCGGAGCTGATCAGGAACGGCTTGGTCGAATTCGCGCCGAGGAAGACCTTGACGTTGACTTCCGTTTTGACGGACGGATTCGCAGTCGCTGACACGCTGACCGTCAAGTCAACAGCAAGCGTACCGACAGTCGGGAGCTTTTTGAGGATACCATCGTTGCCGATGTACTCCGCTTGGCTGGACTTGGTGACCGCAAACTGCAGGTCCGGAGAGGACGGCAGCGTCAGAACCGGAGCTTGAAGTTCGGTGGTGTTGGTTACGTTCGAGAGGTTGAGCGCGGAATCCAGAACACCGAAAGTCTTGTAGGTTTGGTAACCGCCCAAGCTCTTGCCGGTGTTGTCGAGGTAGTTCGCGTTCACTTCGAGCTTGTACATGCCCGGTTTCAAGTGTTTGACGACTTTTTTACCTTGTGCATCGAGGGTGCCATCGGTGTAGCTACCATCGATACCGGTGAAGGTTTTCAGACCCGGAGCGATCATCGTGTAGACGCCTTTTGCATCCTTGGTTCCTTGTTCAGCAAGCGTGCCTACAAAATCATCGTTCAGGTCATAGACATTCAGTTCCAGATGGTTGATGTCATCTGCCGTGAGTCGGAAGCTGACGTCGGTCGGGTTGTACGGCGAGATGTTGACATGGCTGAGGGTTGCTTCTTGAACGCCAAATCCGGTATCTTCCGCTTTTGTGCCCACATGGACGACGAACGGGATGTGCAGGGACGGTGCGCCTGCAACGATGCCGTTGGCAGCTTCGAGCAGAATTTCGCCTTCATAGACGCCATCAACTGCGCCAGCCTTCGGTTTCACGCTGAGGCCGAATTGTGTAGCGGTATGACCAGCAGCCGAGATCATGCTGTTTGCATCGACGCCCGTCAAGACAGCTTCGATGTTGTTCACATTCGGCGTTGCCACCGGGTGACCCGGATCGGACGTTACGCTGGCGTGCATTTTGACAGAAGCGGTGTACGTAAGAGCATCCGCACCTGTGTTTTTCAGTTGCAAGGTTTCGACTTTTGCAGCGCTTCCTGCCGCCATCAAGCCGAAGCTTGCGTTGTCGTTGTAGTTGATCACTTGTTGCGGTTGCAGGTTTTTGTCGAGGATCGTCAGCGCATCGACCGTTTGCAGAACTGCATTCGTTTCGACCGCTTTTGCAACGTTTGCACGACCGCCACCTTGCGAGTACACATCGTACAGCTTGCCAGTTGCATCGGAGATCTCATCTGCGGTGTTCGCCAGTGCAGCGCGGATATCGAACGGAGTCCAATCCGGGTGCGCTTGTTTGATCAACAGGGCGAGACCTGCTACGTGCGGGGTCGCCATCGAAGTGCCGGAGATGCGGTTGTACGCTTGGTCGTAATTTGCATCTTCGTTGTATTTCTTGTAAGCCGGCCAGGTCGAGAGGATGTTCACGCCCGGTGCGGTGATGTCTGGCTTGATGCCGAAGCTGCCGTCAGATGCCGGTCCGCGGGAGGAGAAGGTTGCCATCGTATCGCCTGCAACCACCGATTTCGGGAAGTCTGCGCCAAATGTGAATTGCAGCGGGGTCGCTTGGTTCGCCAGAATTTGTCGTGCCAGTGCACGGCCTTCCTTACCCGACATATCGAATGCCGGAATGAACTCGAAGCTGTCCCCTACGTATGCGGTCGCACCGATGTTGCCATCACGGCCCGCGATGTTCTCTGCGAGGTTCGGCACGGAAACATCGTTTACCAATGTGTTGATACCGTTGAAGATGAGGATGGCTTTGGCGCCGTGATGTTTCGCGTTTTTGATTTTATCAACAAACGGAATGTCACCACGCGAGACGAGCACAACTTTCCCAGTGACGTCTACGCTTTCGTAGTCGCCCGGTTTGCCGAGGCCTACGTACACAGCATCGTTCGGGTTGATGCCGAGGATATCCCCGAAGTTTTCCTTGCCAGTGCCCCAACCCATGACTTTCAGGTTGTAGTCAAGCGCTGCATCAAAGGAGCTCTTCGTCGTTGCATCGTAGTGGTTCGCCGGGCTGGTCGTCGCACCGACGGAGATCGCCAGTTGCGAGGACGCCGGGGAGCCCATCGAGTAGTAGTATTGGCCTGGGACTTTGTCAGCCGCGTTGCCGTTGGCGATAACAGCGGTTACGCCCGCCAGTACCGCGTTGTTGATCGCGATTGCATCCGGAGAGTTCGGGTCCTTCTCCGCATCGGAGCCCAGCGACAAGTTGATGACGTCCATACCGTCCTTGACAGCACGTTCGATCCCGTCGATGACTTGTGCGGACGAACCAGAGGAACGACCGGTTACCGGGTTGCGGCCCAGTACTTTGTAGACATAGAGGTCTGCTTCATACGCGACGCCTTTTTGCACGATGTCAGAAGTGCCGTTCGCAGCATGACCCGCGATCGTACCCGATACGTGGGTACCGTGGCTCGTCCCTTCAAAACCAGTGCCATACGGGTCAACATCCTTCTCAACAGGACCTTCTTCATACGGGTCGCTATCTTGGAAGAAGGAGTCAAAACCGCCTTTGAAAGCCGGTGCCAAGTCCGGGTGCATGTAGTCAACGCCGGTGTCGATAACGCCGACTTTCAGACCTGCACCTGTGATGCCCTTCGCCCATACTGCTGGAGCGCCCACCTGAGAAAGCGGGGTGATGTCAAAGTTGACATTGTTCGGATCGCTGAGATCCGCTTGCTCATCCGGAATGGCGTAGTAGGTTTTGTTTTCAAAGACCGAGACAACGCCCGGGATCTTCGCCAGTTCCGGAATTTTGTTCGCTTCAATGGTAACTTCCATGCCGTTCAGTACCGTGTTGAACTGGTAGTTGACGGTCAGGTCGATTCCTTTTGCTTTGGCGGTGCTGACGACAGACGCTTGCTGTGCCTTGATCGCACTTTCCGTGGATTCAGCTGCGAACGCACTGTTGCCTTGGCTTGACGCGTAGCGACCTACTGCAGTCGGCTGAGCGCTCATTTGCACGAGCACTTTCACTTTTGCAGTCGATGCAGTGTCGAGGTTCGGCGAGATGAAGCCACCTGTCGCGATACTGTTCTGAGTAACCTGTTTATTCAAGTTGGTTGCAACGCTGGTAACGGTTGCTGCTCCTGCCACACTGTGGAAGGGCAGGCCGGCGACCACGATCGTGGAAGCAAGCGCGAGAGAAGAAACCTTCTGCATTGTTTTCTTTTTCACTTATATCTCCCCATTCTAAAAGAAATAAAGCTCTATGATTGCAAATCGTACAAACTCGTAAAGTTTGTCAAAACACAACCCTTACCCTGAGCAGTCGTGTAGCAGAATTTGCTATCTAGGAGAGATTATAACATTATTGAAGCATTTCATATATATGCAATCTTCGTTTTCTTCGGAATTTCCTGTTTTTTATGCAATGGTAAAAAAAATAAGCCCTGCGCGAGGCCGCACAGCTTATTTTTGGTTAAAATTTTAATTACTTTCTTTCAAATAGGTAAGAGCCCCTTCAACCATCAGTTGTACTCCGTAGAAGAGCGATTCCTCGTCGATGTCAAAGCCAGGATGGTGAATGTTATAGCCGACATGCACAGGTTCCGGGTGTTTGCATCCCAGCCAGTAGAAACAACCAGGCACTTTTTGCAGGAAGTAGGCAAAGTCCTCGCCGCCCATCGACGGTGGTGCTTCCAGCACATGCTCACGGCCCAGTACATCCGTCGCGACGCGACGCATCAGATCGACGGCGACCGTATGGTTGAGCACTGCGGGATAGTGGAACTGATAGTCGAGTTCATAGCGTGCGCCATACGCCTTGGTGATGCCGTCGATGATCTGCTCCATGCGCTTGGGGATCTCCTCGCGCAACAGACCGTCGAACGTGCGCACGGTGCCGGTCATCTCCACAACATCGGCGATGACATTGTAGCGATAGCCGCCTTTGATCGTGCCGATCGTCAACACCGCCGATTGCAACGGGTCCACTTGGCGGGCGACGACCGTTTGGAGGCCGGTGATCACTTGTGCGGTGATCTGCACAGCGTCGACAGTCATATGCGGGTAGGCCCCGTGCCCACCGGTGCCGAGGATGCGCAGCGTGAACTCATCGGCCGCTGCCATCGCCTCGCGTTCTGCGACCGCCATGTAGCCGGCTGGATAGACGGGCGCCATGTGCTGACCGAGGATGAAGTCGACGCCTGCGAGCGCGCCCTCAGCGATCATCGGTTCGGCACCGCCAGGACCTTCCTCCGCTGGTTGGAACAGAAACACGACATCGCCTTCCAATTGATCGCGCATCCCGGCGAGCACAGACGCGGCCCCGAGCACCATCGTGGTGTGGGCATCATGACCGCAAGCGTGCATCATGCCAGGGACGGTGGACTTGTACTCGCAAGTCTTCACGTCTTGAATCGGCAGTGCGTCCATATCGGCACGCAGTGCGATGGTCCGACCAGGCTTGCCACCGCGCAGGCGGGCGACGACACCCGTCTTGGCAACGCCGGTACAAACTTCGAGTCCTAGTTCAGTCAGCCAGTCGGCGACGATTTTCGAAGTGCGGTATTCTTGGAAGCCGAGTTCTGGGTGCTGGTGGAAGTCCCGGCGGCGTTCCACTAACTTGGGGTGCAACTCGCGGATGCGAGTGGCGATCTGTTCACGCATGGGGAAAGCCCTCCCTCATTTTTAAATCCATTGTAACAAAAAAAGACCCTCACCGCCGCATGGGCGATGAAGGTCTCTTTTGACTGCGCGCAGTTAGCGTTGTTCGCAGGCTTCTACAAAAGCGCGGAACAGCTTGAGGAACGTGCGGTCCTTGTGCCACATCAGTTCCGGGTGCCATTGCACGGCGACGAGGAACGGGCCATCCGGACGTTCGTAGGCTTCGATCACACCATCGTCAGCGACCGCCGTCACCACCAAGCCCGGTGCCAGATCGCGCACCGCTTGGTGATGGAACGTGTTCACGCCGAGCCGGTCGATGCCTTCGAAGATGCGGTGCATCTGCGTGCCTGCTTCGAGCGTGACATGGTGACCTGGGTACCAGTGGGGGGCACGCTGGTCGTGTTGGATCAGATCCCCTTGCTTTTGCGACGCCAGATCTTGAATCAGCGTGCCGCCGAGGAAGACGTTGATCACCTGCATGCCACGGCAGATGCCGAGCACCGGCTTGCCTTGCTTTTGCATCTCATCGAACAGAATCGCTTCAATCCAGTCGCGTTCCGGGCAGATCTCACCAAGTCCAGTCGCCGGTTGTTCGCCAAACGATGTAGGCGTGATGTCGACGCCACCCGAGAGCAGCAGTCCATCGAGTCGGGCCGCGAGAGCACGGACGTCCTCCTCGCGCTCCAAGTACGGGATGATGAACGGAATCCCGCCCGTCTCTGCCAACCCGTTGGTGTAGCCCTCTGCCAAGAAACAGCCGCGCGGACTGCTCGGATTCGGGTGGTTGACTAACTTGCCGGAAACCCCAATGATCGGCCTCATGTGTCTCTCCCCCTCTCCAGTGTCTTCGAACCAGTCTATTCAGCCCACGAGTTCAGGTAACGCGCTTGCTCATCGGAGAGCTTGTCGATGCCAACATTCCAAGTCTTCAGGCGCAGTTCTGCGACATAACGGTCCATCTCCGCCGGAACGGAGTAGACGTTCGGTTCCATCGAGCGACCGTTTTCGGAGATCCAACGCAGGCCGAGCGCTTGCAGGGCGAAGGTCATGTCCATAACTTCAGCCGGGTGACCATCACCAGCAGCGAGGTTGACGAGGCGGCCTTCTGCGAGCAGGAACACGCGGCGGTTGTCTGCGAAGGTGTATTCTTGGATGTTGCGGCGCACTTCGCGGGTCTGCACAGCGAGGGCGTTGAGGTCCGGTTTGGAGATTTCCACGTCGAAGTGGCCGGCATTGCAGAGGATCGCGCCATCCTTCATGACTTCGAACGCTTCACGGGTGATGCAATCCTTGTTGCCCGTCACGGTGATGTAGAAATCGCCGTGCTTCGCCGCTTCGACGATCGGCATGACTTCGTGGCCATCCATGATGGCTTCCACAGCCTTGATCGGGTCGATTTCGGTGACGATGACACGTGCGCCCAGACCTTTGGCACGCATCGCGCACCCTTTGCCACACCAGCCGTAGCCGACGATGACGGCGGTTTTGCCCGCGACGACGAGATTGGTGGTGCGCATGATGCCATCCCAAACCGATTGGCCTGTGCCATAGCGGTTGTCGAACAGGTATTTGCAGAACGCATCGTTGACCGCAACCATCGGGAACTTGAGGTTGCCTTCATTCGCGAGCGCTTTTAGACGGAGAATCCCGGTCGTGGTTTCTTCACAGCCGCCTTGGATGTTTTTCAGTTGTTCTGCGCGAGCCGGGTCGCTATGTAGGGTGGACACGAGATCGCCGCCATCATCAATGATGATATCCGGGTTGGTATCGAGCGCTTTGTTGATGTGCAGATGGTACTCTTCTTCAGATGCGCCGTACTTGGCAAACGCGGTGACGCCAGCGTCAACGAGTGCTGCGACAACATCGTCTTGGGTAGAGAGCACATTGGACGCGCAGACGGTCACGTCGGCACCGCCCGCTTTGACGACGAGGGCGAGGTACGCGGTTTTCGCTTCCAGATGGAGACAGATGACGACCTTCTTGCCCTTGAACGGCAGCTCGCGTTCGAACTCTTCCTTCAAGGTGTTCAAAAGCGGCATGTGCTGCGCGACCCAGTCGATTTTCAGCTTGCCCTGCGGGGCAAGTTTGAGGTCGGTAATGATGGAATTCTCGATGGCTGTGGACACAGGATCACCTCATATTTTATTTGCTTTTATTTTACACTATTTTTCAGCAGAAAGGCATAGAGAGCGCTCGGCTCTGAGAAGTCGCGCAGCAGGAGGTCTGGGTGTAGCGCTTCGAGCGTTTCATACGTACAGCCTCCGGTCGCGACAGCAACGACTTGGGCGCCGATGGCGCGGGCAGCCTGAATGTCTTTGTCAGTATCCCCGATCACCACGACTTGCTCTGGGGAAAAGGAGATGTTGTAATGGGCAGACGCGTTGTCGACGCCCTTTTGGAGCATCACCGAACGGTCCACCGCGACCTCGCAGAAGCCGCCGACCGGGAAGTAGGAATTGAGATCGTGCACATCGAGTTTGATGCGAGCACCGCGTTCAAAGTTCCCTGTCCCAAGCGCGTTGTACCACGCGGGTTCATGAAGCGTGTGTTCGAGGATCGAGACGACCCCAGGGAGCAGGATGTTGTCCTCGCTGTCCGCTTCTCGTTGCAACAGTTTATAGTAGAGATCGAGAAATTGCGGCATGTCCGCCTCCGCATTGGGAAGTGCATGCTTGGCAAAAGCGCCCTCGATAAAATGCAGATCGAGACCGCCCGCCATGCCGATCCCGTGGAAGGCGTCGGCAATCCCATAGACCTGTTCAAAAGCCTGCTCCATCGCGCGTTTCCCACAGCCTCGGCAATGCATCAGCGTCCCGTCAATGTCCCATAGCAACAATCGTTTCATCGGTGTTGCACCTCCCTCTGTAGCTTCCTCAAAAGCCGCTCGCGGCGATGATTGAGTTCCGCCAGTTCGTGGTCGACCGCAAGCGACCGCAACGCGAGTTTGCGGGCCTGCACGCGTTCAAGAGTCTCGACCGTCAGTGACAGCGCTTGTTGATAATCGCGGACTTTGTGTTCATAGTACTTCGCCAGCTCCACCCGCGGAGCTGTTTGCCAGAGAGCGGGGCCGGTCAGGAGGTCGTGCCAGAGCAGAGCGGCTTTGTCATGGCGCTGGAGGCGTTTGTAATGTAAGGAGAGCTTCCAGAGCGCTTCTCTCGCATACTCTTCGCGCTCCTCCATCTCCGTCACGCGCACCAGACAAGCCTCGCTAAATTCACCCTGCGACCACTCCTCATACCACCTCGACAACCCAAAAAGCTCCTCCGGGTGCGTCGCCGCTTGCAAGGGTTCCTCGACCAACTGCCCGATATGATGCGACAGCGTCACAAGCGTCAGGATGTCATGTACGTTGTGCGTGAAGATCCCGGTCAACCGCCGCGCGTCCAAATCAGTCTGGTAGGCAAAGTACAGTTCCGGTGCCATCGCGCCCGGCGTGTCATCGACGCGAGCGAACCCGAGAATCTCCTGTTCCAGCGTGATCAGGCGGCAGTTGGCGAGGACTTTTTTCCAAAGACGACGAGCAGGTGGCAGGAGGTCCAAGTGGACGGTCTGTTCCAGATCAAGTCTAGCCATCGTATAGCGAGTTTCGAGCAATTTCCAGTCAAAACCTTTGCCATTGAACGAAACCATCGCCCGAAACCGACCCAACAATTCGCGCAGCGACCAGAGCAGCGCCCGCTCCTCCGCATATTCGCGCAAAAAATACTGGCGCACCACAAACTCGTCCTCATCATAAAACCCCAAACCAAACAAAAAAATAAAGTTCCCCGCGCCCGAGCCCAAGCCCGTCGTCTCCGTATCAAAAAAGCAGATGTCCTCCCACGAGAGGGCGTCTGCTTTTTTCACCTTGCAGACTTTCTGCAGGACAGACAGCGGCAAATGTCGGGTGCGAGACAGTGGATAATGCCCATGCAACGAGAGCACATCAAACCTAACATCCCTGTAATAACACGGGCCAAATGGCGTCTGCTCCACCGTTCCCGGAATCACCACTTCCAACGCGGACTCCGGCAGACCATGGGTCTGTGCTTCCGCTTCAGATAAAAGCGTCTCAAGCGTCGCCGAATCAAGACGATCCGAAAAAAAGGCACCCGTTCCGTCCACATCACAATGTGTTTCGAGTGCCGCCCCCGTCCGCTCAGAGGATGTCGCAGCGTTCGTTTCCGTAGCCACCGCCGTACCTTCAGAGGCGACGTCCTTCCTATATGTTTTCAAGCGATCGCGAAGACTGCGCATCGGCGGTGGCCCCCTTTTCCGTCACTTTCAGATCCGAACATATATTCGAGATCAGACGTAGAACTCCTGCACACCCAGAGTCAGGTAATCCAATCCATATTCACGATACGACCCCGGTTCAATGCTATCCACCGCAGGCAACAGCGCCAATTGCGCCGTGAATTCGAGCCGCAGACGGGCGATGTCGAGACCTTGGTAGACATCGGGCAGAGCTTCCAGCGTGCTGAAGCAATATGCATACAACTTGCGGAAGCCGCGCAAGTAGCCTTGGTTGATTTTGAACTGGGCCGTGGCAACTTGGACCAGTGCCTTGTAGAACGACTTGAGCGGCTCTTGCGACTCCGCCTTCCACGCCAATTCGAACAGCTCGTGACACTCATAGAAATCGCGCTCTTCATTAAAGAGGCGCAGAAACTCCCTCACCTGATCGTTCAAAGCCAAGCCCCCCTATAGAACGGCACCGTCACGCCCATACTAGACAAAGAGGTGATCCAAGTGCCATTGCAGATCGTGCATGATTTTCTCCAAGAGACGGAGAACGGAACCATACTAACCCTGTACCTCTCGCGTCACACCGACGTCGAGATCGCCCAAGAGCTGGGTCGCTTCGAGGACCCCTTTGATGACCGCAATGTCTATTCTTACATCCAGCGCCGTTACCGGCAACTGCCGATCAATCAAATTCGCCTCGTCACAGGCGAGCACCAAGTCATCACGCTCTCCTACATGAGCATCCTCGCCCACAAACGCAGTGCCGGGTGGCACTAACAATAGCTCTCCAATCGACTTGCGACATGATCGAGAGCCTCATCCCCGCGCCGCCCAAACGGGGCGACCGTGCGGAGGGTGGGGATGTCGTTGGAGGAGCGAGTTCTCCAATGAGGTGATTTTCCTCATTGGGGTGTCTGAGCGGGGCAACGATATCCCCACCCGGAGCGGCACACACCCCGCCGACAGCCCCTACCCCTCCACCCGCCCACCCATCTCCTTCTGCATCCGAAACACGCGCTGTCCCTTCATCTCCTCCTCATACGCCACCACAAACCCCAACTTCTCATAAAAACGGATCGCCCTCGCATTGCTCAGCGACACCCGCAACTCCAACCGCTGCACAGCAAACGGCCGAAAAAACATCTCCACATACTCATGCAACAACTTCCCATACCCGCGCCCACGATACTCTGAACGCAAGTAATACAAATTCACATACCCAACCTTCCCTCCCTCACGCAGAGTCAACTCCAACTGCCCGACATTCTCCCTGCCCTCAAACGCCAGCACCTGCCCGAGCGGAAACTGCTCACAGCGCATCTGCAACCACACCAGATACTCCTCATCCCGCCCATAATGCTCATACGAACCAAAACTGACCAAAAACGAATCCCGCCGGTTCGGAATGACCCACGCCTGATCTCGCTGTGGATCGATCGCGCGAAATGTCAACATGCCGTCGCCCCCATCACCCGATCGTATTTTGAACATTGTAACACCTGCATCATGCTTCCGGGTAGCGCGGGTGGTACACTAAGCATACACACACCAGAAAGGATGACCCCCATGATCAGACCCTTAACCCCGGCCGATGCCGCATCATACTGGGAGTTGCGGCTGCAGATGCTCCAAGCGCACCCAGAAGCCTTTTCCGATTCCTATGAAGAAGCGCTCCAGCGCCCGAACCCGATCGAGATCTTTGAAAAACGCTTCGCTCCATCCCCCACCTCCTTCACCTTGGGCGCCTTCACCGACAATGACCAACTCGTCGGCGTCGTCACCATCGTCCGCGAACAGTCGCAAAAACTCGCACACAAAGCGAACCTCTACGCGATGTACGTCGCTCCAGCAGCGCGCGCCAAAGGCTATGCCCAAGACCTGATCCGTGCCGCAGTCGCCAAAGTCCAGACCGACCTCCCCGGCGTCGAGCAGATCAACCTGACCGTCACCGCCAGCAACACCGCCGCCCGCACCCTCTACACCAAACTCGGGTTCCAAACCTACGGGCATGAAGCTCGCGCGATCCGGGTGGGAGATACCTTCTACGACGACGACCACATGGTCCTCAAACTACCCCACTAACTCCTATACCAAAAGAAGCCTGTCGCAAACACCCTTGCGACAGGCTTCTTTTTTCCAAACAGGTGTCTACGAACTCCCTCTCAGGACGCCAACACCGACACCGCTTCCCCACGATACACGAACGCTTTGCCATTGATCCAGAGGAGATTCAACCCTGACGTTTTCAACAACTTGCTCAAGTGACGGTAGCTCACGTGGTGCTCACGCGCCAGATCGACGACGCGGACGATGGAATCGGACGAGACGTTTTTCAGACGAGCGTAGAACTGTTTCAGCACTTGTTCATGGGTCATGGTGGAATCCCTCCAGATCGAATTGGTCTCTGGTATAGAGTATGACCCGATCTAGCAAAACTATTCCTGTTGCTTGCTAGTTTTTGAGAATAAATGTACGCACAATTCTGACCCCCACGCGAATATACATGGAACAGGGGCTTACCGAGGAGGGATACAGGGTGCGATTTTCCTGGGGGTACAGTTTATACGTGACGCTCTATACATTGTTCTGGCTTTCACTTACCGTGATTGCCTATCGCACATTCCTGTTTGACGGGGGCCGTGACAGATGGATACCAGCGGAGTGCTACTTTTTCCTGATGGGGTTGTTGCTCCTGGTCTTCGGGGGTATCCGTACCTTGCATCGACGGCAGCCGGGGGAACTCTACGATCCTGTCAGCATCAGTTTTTCCCTGTCCGGCTTGTTGCTGGTCATCTATTCGAACCTCGCCTAACATGCAAAAAGTGCCCCCCGCCGTGCAGGGAGCACTTTTTAGTTCATCACATCCCGACCCCAGCCTCCAAAAAGCGGCGCGTTACGGCTTTGCCGTGCTCGCCGACGATCTCGACAGGGCCAACGCAGGAGGGGCAGCCCGTTTCGCAACTACAGCCATTGAGCATATCCAACGCCGATTGGAACAGCAACCCATGCACGCCGTACAGCTTGTCGGCGAGCCCGATGCCACCTGGGTAGGAATCATAGAGGAACACCGTCGGGGCCTTGGTGTGCAGCGCGCGCACTTGCGGCTGGACATGCAGGTCGCCGGGCGCACACATCAGATAGATCGGGGCCACGCCTTTTAAGAGATTCGCCGTGCCGACCAGACCGCTCTCAATCTGCTCCTTGCTGAGATCCTTCGTGAACGCTTCGTCATACGCAACCCAGTAGGACATCGTGTGCAATTCGGCTTCCGGCAGGTGGATTTTGCCCCAGCCGAGGTTCTCATGCGTGTCGAACTTGATTTTTTTATAAATCGTCGGCAACGCATTGACCGCCACTTCGCCAAACCCATGCTGAACTTGCTCGGCATCTGTACGCTTGAACTCGTCGAGCACCGTCAACTGCACCGCCAATTCTGCATCTGTGTAGTAATCGCTGTCCACTTTGCGCACAAACGCTTTGCCGTATTCGAGATCGAGCTTCTCCACTTGGAACTGGATGCCTTCGTGGATGTAGATCGCCTTCTCATGCAGGGTGGTCAGCGCGGAGAAGCGGTCGGTCTCCCCGATGACGCGATTTTGCTCCGTCATGTCGATGATCACGACGTTCTCCTGCGCCGCCGAACGCAGCGAGATGTTGTGGCTCGGCAGGCTGTCGTTCATCCAATAATACCGCTCGTCCGACGCTTTGTTCAGCACGCGCTCCTCAACGAGGAAATCCAAGACCTCCTCCGTCGTCGCCACGCCAAACTGCTCCCCTTGTTCAAACGGCAACTCATACGCCGCACACTTGATATGGTCCACGAGGATGATCAAATTCTCCGGGTGTACCCAAGCATGCTCCGGCGATCCTTCAAAAAAGTACTCCGGGTGCTGGATGATGTACTGATCCAGCGGTGCGGACGAAGCGACGAGGACGGTGACCGCCTTACCATGCCTCCGTCCGGCGCGTCCCGCCTGTTGCCAGACAGACGCGATCGTTCCTGGGTAGCCTGTGATCACACAAGCTTCCAAACTCCCGATGTCGATGCCAAGTTCCAGTGCGTTGGTCGAGACGACCCCGCGCACATCCCCGCCACGAAGTCCCCGCTCAATCTCCCGGCGTTCGTTGGGCAGATAGCCGCCGCGATAGCCCCGGACCGACTTTTGCGGCACGATGCCGGCGGTGCTCTCCTTCAAGTAGGTGAGCATGACTTCCACCTGTGTCCGCGCCTTGGTGAACACGATCGTTTGGATGTTGTTCGTCAGCAGGCTGGTCGCGATGCGCCGTGCCTCCAGCAGCGAACTGCGGCGGATGCCGAGCTGCTGGTTGACGACCGGCGGGTTGTAAAAAACAAAGTGCTTCTCCCCGCGCGGCGCCCCTGACTGATCCAGCAGTTCAAAATCCTCGCCGAACAATTCCACCGCCAGCTCGCGCGGGTTGGCGATCGTCGCTGAACAAGCGATGAACTGCGGATCGGAACCGTAAAACTTGCAGACGCGCTTCAACCGACGGATGACGTTCGCCACATGCGAGCCAAACACGCCGCGATACATATGAATCTCGTCGATGACGACATATCTCAAGTTCTCAAACAGCTTCACCCACTTGGTGTGGTGCGGCAGAATCCCCGAATGCAACATATCCGGGTTGGTCACGACGATGTGCCCCGCCTGCCGAATCGCTTGGCGGGCGGTGACCGGCGTATCCCCGTCGTAGGTGAACGTCTTGATGTCTTGCTCCAAATGCTCGACCATCTCATGCAGTTCCTTCATCTGATCCTGTGACAGCGCTTTGGTTGGGAACAGGTACAGCGCGCGGGCAGAAGGGTCGTTGAGAATGCGGTTGAGCACGGGCAGGTTGTAGCAGAGCGTCTTGCCAGACGCCGTCGGCGTGACGACGACGGCGTTTTTGCCGCGTGCAATCGTATCAAAAGCCTGTGCTTGGTGGGAATAGAGTTGGCGGATGCCTTTTTTCTGCAACGAGTCTTGAATACGTTCGTCCATCCCCGTCGGGAAGTCTGTGTAGACCGCTTCCTGCGCTGGGTAGACACGCCAATGCGTGACATTGCGCATGAACGACTCGGTGCGCTTCCACTCGTCGAGCAACAGATCGAGATTCATGAAGTTGTTCATCTCCTTAGCTTGTACCCCTTCTCGTTGGGGGTATTGAATTCCTCTTGGAAATTAGCAACTTTAATAGTTTACAGAAATGGAGTATAGTAGAAGAGAGTAAAGATTTGTAAACCCACCCTATTACTAGAGAATATTCGATAAAAAAGGACTGGCACATGAGCCGCAAACTATCCACTGTACTGAAGCTATTCGTACCGGCATTGCTTTTGCTCTGCACCACCATCCTGCTGGTTCAAGTTGCTCTCAATGCGCTCTATCAAGAGAAACAGGACAAGCTCTCCGCGATCTCGGTGATCCTCCAACACCGCTTGTCCACCGATCCGAGCATCACCAATGCGATGGCCTACGCAAACCAACCGGTGCTCTATCAGCAGATCCAAAACCTGCTCGATGAAACGTTTCCTGCTGACAGCGATCTAAGCGGTTCGCTGTACATCGCACAAACACATCAGGTGGTGGCCTACGCTCCACATCACAACAATGAAGCGCTGCCCTTCAAGCTGCCCGGCGACCTGCAGCCGGCTGAGTTGTTGGCGACGATCGAGACGGGAAAACCGCATTTCTACTACACCGTTTCCGTCATGCGCGGCACCCGGATCTACAACTATGCCACCGCCGTCTACCAAGCGGGCAACGTGCTCGGGGTGCTCTCCGTCAGCCAGACGGCCAACTCGATTCAGATGCAGGAGACGGCGATCTGGCTGTCCGGCTCGGCGATCTGCTTGATTGCGTTAACGCTGTTGCTCGCCATCGGTGTGAGCACCTACCGCAAGGAGCAGCATCTGCAACTCGAACAGAACAATCTCATCAACTGGTTAAAATCCTACGATGGCGACACGCTCTCCGTGAACACCATGAATTCTCAACTCGACCTGCTGAAAAACCTCCCCCACGCTTTCAAAGACGCTGTCGATCTCGTCCACCACTACCGCCGCCAGCAACGCCACGCGCTCGACCAGTTGCCGCTGGGCCTGTTGACACTCGATGCAACGGGGCGTGTGCTGTACACGAACCCGTTTTTCTCCCAGATGTTCGGGTACAGCGGGGAGGAAGTGCTCTCGTGGGATGGCACGCGCTGGCAACAAGTCTACCGCATGTTAGACGGAACCTACGTCTCAAACGAACTGCGCAAGGGGCGACGCATCGAGAACCGCATCGGACTGTTCCGCCACAAAAACGGGGAGGAGATCCCCTTCTCGTTGACGATGCGCGAACTGCCGCCGGTACAAGCCCAGCCTGCGGGGTGGCTGTTGATCTGCTACGATCTCTCGAAGGAATTCACGATCGACCGCCTGACGCAGAAGACACAAGTGCTCCTGCAATCGGTCGCCTTGAACGTGTTGTTGCTCGATGCCAACCAACGCATCGAATACATCTCGCCGGAACTGTGTACGTTGGTCGGCTGTCACGAATCGGATGTCGTCGGGCAGCACTTGGCGGACGCGATGCTCTGGCAGTTGCCCGATCGGGAGCACGCCCTGCACGAAGCGTTGCAAAAAGTGCTCGCGAACGGTCGCCGCGACCACTTGCCACAGGGGCCGGCCCTGTTGCAAGGCCGTGAGTATCTGCTGGAGTACGATCTGTTCCCGATCCTCAACCCGTTGACGCAGGATGCGGACGGCTGCATGATCTTCGTCAAGGACACCACGCTCTACCAAGAGTGGGAGCAGTTGTCGCGCCGAGTGGATGCACACTCCAACTATGTACAGATGGCGGCGACGATTGCACATGAAGTGCGCAACCCGATGACTTCGGTGCGGGGCTTCCTGCAACTGCTGGCCAAGGATCTCAAGGGCGACGTCCAACAGATGTACTTACATGTGATGCAGACGGAGATCGACCGGATGAACGCGATCCTCACCGAATACCTGAGCATGGCGCGTCCTGTGCAGGAATTGGAGTGGGAGCCGATCGATCTGGCCTCGTTGATCAGGGAGACGTTCCTCGTGCTGGAGGGGGAAGCGAACTACCGGGGTGTGTTGCTGGAGTTGAATTTGGAGGAAACGCATAGCATCGAAGGCAACGCCCGCGAGTTGAAGCAAGTTTTGATCAACCTCGTGCGCAACGCATTCGATGCGATCGAAGGCCCGAGCGGACGGATCGAGATCCGTCTGCGCAATGGTGTGATTGAAGTTGCGGACAACGGCTGTGGCATGACGTTGGAGCAGATCGAGCGCATTTTTGAACCATTCTTCACCACCAAAGCGACAGGCACCGGCCTCGGACTGCCCGTCTGTCGCAAGATCGTGGAGACCCACCGAGGCACGCTCGAAGTGATGAGCGCGGTTGAGGTCGGGACGGTGTTTACGATCCGGTTTTGAGAAAAAAGACCTCGGCCCCGGGCCAAGGTCTTTTTTTAGGTCGGGTACTTATCGTGGTATAATGGAAATAATATCTTTGAGAGATTCGGAGAACACACACTACGGGAGGTTCTATATGTTACAGTATCGCTTTCAAAACCTCGGGCCCATTGAAACAGGTGAAGTTCAGGTTAAAAATCTGACGATCCTGTGTGGGGAGAATAATACGGGGAAGACATATGGGACGTATGCGATTTATGGGTTATCAAAGGAGCTTTCTCATCTCGAAATGGAGTTCCCAGAACTTATTGACATGCAGAATGAAGATGTGGGTGAAATACAAGTTGACTTAGAGGATGCACTTGATCAGTTGGATACAAAACTAGATACGGTGTGTTTTGAATTCTCACGTAACCTCTTTCGTTTATTTAGCGTAAAATTCGATGCCTTTGCGTCTGCTGACATTGGGTTGCAAGTAGACATTGAACAATTTAAAAACGTGCTTCGAGAAACCGAATATAATAGTTCTATCCACTATGCGTCTTTTGGAAGACTTCAATTTCTCAAGAAACTTGGTACATTAGCTACCCGAGTTATTTCCACAGGGTTTTTGACAGAAAACAAAATCCAAAAACAACTTGTCGCTTCTCTTGGAGCGCAAATTCTTAGTCGGTATGTTATTTCCGATTTGTTTTCTGAGACATTTTTATTGCCTGCAGAACGCTCAGGTATGAACTTATTTTTCAAAGAATTGAATGCTTCAAGAAATGAACTTGTGCATGACCTCGGGATCGGATTGGTCAATGATGATCTTTTGGATGTCAGAAACAAGCTGGAACAAAATATTTCCCCCTATGCGGTTCCGATCTCAGACTATCTCCAATTCTTAAACCGATTAGAACTCTATGCGAATCAGGAAGGCCCATTTGTTGATATTGCTAGAGAAATCCAAACCAACATCATCAAAGGAACTTACGAAGTAAAAAACCAACAGGTATTCTATATAAATCAGGATGGAAAACAAATCAATCTGCATGTCTCCTCCTCAACTGTCAAGTCACTGTTCGGTTTAGTATTCTACCTTACCTATATGGCAAAAAAGGGAGCATACCTCATCATCGACGAACCCGAACTCAACCTCCACCCTGACAACCAGCGCAAACTCGCTCGTGCTCTAGCAAAAGCCGCAAACCGTGGGCTTCACGTCATCATATCCACCCACAGCGACTACATGGTGAAGGAATTCAACAACTTGCTCATGCTCTCCAAACTGACCAAAAACCGCGAAGAAATCATGCAAAAATACGGCTACACCGAAGATGAGCTCCTCAAGCCCACCGATGTAGCCCCCTATCTCTTCATCGAAAATCGGATCGAGCCTATGCTCATCGATCCGAATGAAGGCATCATCGCGGAAACATTCGACAAAGTCATCAATAGCGCAAACCAAGCAGCAGACGACATCTATTACTCGCTACAGGAGGAACAACAGGATGGCGACTGATTTTTTCGATGCCTTGCATCAGGTTGTCGAATCCAAACTCGTCCTCCAACCTGACCCGCAAAACCTCCTCCTCCTCGCAGAAGAGCACAACCAAGGAGAAGGTACTTTAGGCGAGTCTGTCTGGCTGAAAAAACGAGGCAAGATCTTCGCCTTTTCCCTCGACCAAAAAGGTCTCGACGTCTTCCCGTTCTTCAAAAACACGACAGGCGGGATCAAAAAGAAAAACGATGCCATCTTGTTTTGCCAAGACGGTACCGACTGCTTTGTATTTATCATCGAACTGAAATCAGGCAACCCTGGAGATGGTGTCATCCAGCTCAAGGCTGGTCGCAATTTTGTCGACTACTTGCTCCGTACCATCGACTTACATTTCAACAAACAATTCGAATGCCAATACCGGCACATCATCTTCCACACCCGCAAATCTGCCCAAAAAGGAACGTTCCGTCGCGCCAAACGAGAACCTAGTACTGTAGGTGAGCTGCAAGTCTACTTTGAAAAATGCAACCAAACCTACAGCATCGATGAATTCTTTTAGGCCTTACAAAAAAGGACCCCTCTGCCCACGCAGAGGGGTCTTTTTTCCTTACATCTCTTCCGGGAGCCAGTTGCGAACGCCGTCGTCCTCCAGAATCCCCAGCGTGACATCCGATACGTCGTGGTCCCGCAGGATCAAGTCGCGCACACGGAGTTTGATATCGTCCGCATCGGCGAGCGAGAAGCCTAGCATCAATTCGATGTATGTCTCGGAATGGTTATTCCGTCCCTCTTGCACAATCCGCATCTTGTTGGTATCCGTCACGTCCGGGTCGGCAAAAATCAATTCTGCTACCCGATCAGCACCGCGACAACCCCCGTCTAATACTTTGAACTCCGTATAGTTAGACACTAAGATCGCTACCAACGCGAACAACGCTCCCAAGGTGGCAACCAAGTCCTCATAGAACATCAACCGCGTCGGAGGCGATGCCTGGCCTGCATGCCGAAACGCAGCTACCAACAGCCCGACACCTCGCGCCTCCACGCGGCTCTCCTGTGCAATCTCATGCATCGCTTTATGCAACACATAGCCGTCGACGAGGATCGCCGCCCCCAGCGCAATCACATCCCAGAGCACACTCGTAACGGTCGCCGGATGCTGGATCAGATGCCAGCCCTCACAGATCGTCTCGTAGGCCATCATCGTCACCACGAGCACGGCCACCATACAGACCAAGTTGATCACCCGCCCGAAACCGGTCGGGAATTTGCGCGTCGGTTTGCGTTCTGCCATCACACTCCCGACAAATACAAGCCCTTGGTTGACCGCATCCGCCACCGAATGCATCGTGGAGGCAAACATCGCCCCATTGCCGCTCAGAGCGGCGGCAACTCCTTTAACACCACCAGCAATGTATTGCCGATCGCGGAGGAACGATTGCCTTTTTTCACAAGCTCCCAGAACATGCGCTCACGTTGAACATCCCCTTTTTACTACTCTATCAAAGACCCCGATGAAAAACGCGAGACGGGGGAACAGTAATCTACGTGCTCTCATTCCTAGCATTCCCCTAAGGAGGGTTCTCATGAAACGCACGTTGTTCCCGCTGCTCCTCTCTGGTCTGCTCGCGACGAGTTTGTGCGTCCCAGCCACGACCGCTCATGCCCAAGGACGCAACTTGACAGACCTCGGCAACTCCTACGCACAGATTGAAATTCAAGCCCTGATCGACCAGAACATCATCTCCGGCTACGAGGACAACACCTTCCGTCCAAGCGCTTCGATGACCCGCCAAGAATTCGCCACCCTGCTCGCCAAAGCACTCAAGCTCACCCCCGATTCCACGGCCGCTGCGAAATTCACCGACGTCGAGGACTGGGCTCGCCCCTATGTCGGTGCGCTGGTCTCCGCCAACCTGACCTCAGGGACGGGAACCACGACATTTGGCGCGCTGGAGCCGATCTCCCGCGAGCAGTTGGCGACCTTCTTCATCCGGGCGATGGGCAAGTCCGAGGAAGCGAACACCTATGCACTGACCTCCTCATTTGCAGACGAAGGCCAGACCAGCGACTATGCCAAACCGCTCGTCGCGCTCACACAACACATCGGCTTCATCAAGGGCAGCCAAGGCACCAGCGGCTGGATATTCGATCCACAAGGCAACGCCGAGCGCCAAGCGGTCGCCCGACTCGCCTATGAATTCTCCACCCACGGCACGACCTACACGGGCAAAGCCGACCAGATCGGGCGCGTGATCGCCCTGCTCGACCAAACGGATGCAGCGATGAACAGCCTCGCTTCGTTCCATGCCACCGAGCGCATGACCGCCTCGCCCGATCTCGTGGTTGCCGCCGAGGTTGATTTCACCCGCTCCCCGTTCACTGCGCACGAAACCAGCACCGTGACCGGTACAGATGTGGACGGCCAGGCGCTCAACGTGCAAAGCGAGTCCTACGTCGCGGACGGCACCGCCTATATGCAGAGCCCGGACAAAACCTGGGGCAAGATGGCGTTCCAAGGGTCGCTCGACGACCTCGTCCCCTCCCACAACACCAGCACCAAGGAATACCATGCCATCGCGCCCTATCTGACCGTGACCGAGGATGCGACCACCTACACCTTGTCAGGAACGGTGCCTAGCGTTGTCCTGAACAAAGTCGTCGCCGCCCCAGACGCCAGCACCCCCGATGTGCAATTCCAAAGTGCGGCCTACTCGTTTGTCCTCGACAAAACGACGCACTACCAAGTAAAGTCGCACACGGAGACCGCCCTGACCACCGGCGAGAAATCCACGTTCGACATGACCCTGACCAACTTCAACGGCGTCCAACCGATCACCGTCCCCGACGAGATCAAAACCAACGCAACAGCTATGTAAGCACGTAAAAAAGTCGAAGCCATCGCTGATGGCTTCGACTTTTTTTACCATACTCTCTCCCGCTTGTGATAGATGGTGTGAAAGTACGGGCGAATGGTTTAGAATGAAAGGACATACAGGAGGTGAGCAAGATGCCAAGAGCGGAGAACCGTAAGAAACCGACCAATCAATCGGGTGGCATGAAACCAGGTGGATTCCAAAACAAGCAAGCCAATGGCTCGAATGGTGGGGCATTTGGCAGTGCTGCTGCGAAGAAACAGGAACTCATTGAAAAGATGAAAAAGCAAGCCGAGAAAAAAAGCCAAGAACAATCCTAAAAACCTGCGACTGCGAAAAAACCCCTCTGCCTGCTTAGGCAAAGGGGTTTTGCATGCTACCTCCTCAATCGATCCTCTCGAAGGTCTCACACCTTCTCCGGCAAAAACCGCAGCGAGAACATCGCCGCGACCCCGACCAGCGAAGCCACTCCAAACACCGTGTACGTGCCAAAAATCCCTACGCTGTCCAGCAACAACCCGCCGACCATCGTGCCGGCCATCGAGCCGAGCCCATTGCCGATCGCCGAGTAGATCCCGAGCGCCGTCACGCGAATCTCTGTCGGGGTGTTGTCCCGCACAAACTGTGCAGCCGCCGGGAGAAACAACCCGACCGACAGCCCTTGCACGAACAGCAGCGACATCACCAACATCGGCGCGGGTTCCAAGCCATAGAACAGCCAGCGCAGTGCGGAAATCAAACCGGAGAGCACCAGCGCCCACATCAACCCGGTGCGCGAAATCACCCGCCCAGCAAGCTTCATCACCGGCGCTTCACTGCCTGCCGCGATCAGAAACGACAAGCCCACGCCGGCGACGTTCCCGCCGATTGCCGTGAAGAAAATCGAATAATAGCTGTTGTTCGCCTGAATCGTCCCGAAGATCAGGAACGTCCCGAACAGGAACACCATAAATCGCGGCAGGCGCACCAACTGCCCAAGTCCCTTCAAGAGCTGGAACTCCATGCGCGTGGACTCCTGTGGCAACGACCTCGTCAACAACACACAGACGAACATCGCCGCCGCGTAGATGTAGAAGATCGCCTGCAAACCGGTCACATCCGCCATCCGCCCGGCAAACATCGAAGCGACCGCGAACCCGATCGCGCCCCACAAGCGCAGCGACCCGTAGTCACCGCCGTGCTGTTGCACCGTGCGCAGCGAGATGCTGTCGATGATCGGAATCGTCGAGGAATGGAACGTCGACATCGCGGCAAACAGCACGAGGAACATCACATACCCACCAACTTGCGGGTAGAGCAACGCCAACACCCCAGCGGTCGGCAACGTCACATACAACACCAATCGTTGCGCCTGCCAACGGTCGACGATCATACCCCAGATCGGTTGGAACAGCACGGTCATGACCGGCCCGATGCCGGTGATGATCCCGATCTGTTGCCCGCTCAAGCCGTTTTCGCGCAGGAACAGCGGCAACATCGGATACAGCGCACCAAATGCGATGAAGAAAAAGAAATAATAGGCCCCAAGCGTCCGTGTCTTGCCACGTGCTTCGGATCTCGAAGGTTGTAAGAGTTCCAGAATCGACCACCGTCCCGCATGTGTTATACTAGAAATGAAGTTTGGAAAGGAGTGCCCTCATGTCGCACAGTCACGATCACAGCCATGATCACACTCATACACACGAAACGCCCAACACCAAGGAGAAGTTTTTGGAACGTCTCAAGGAACAGGGCTTCAAGCTCACCGGCAAACGCCGCACCATCGTGGACATCCTGTTAGAGGAAGACCGCTACATCAGCGCCAAAGACCTGCTGGAGCTGCTCAAAATCCAATTCCCACGCCTGAGCTTCGACACGGTCTATCGCAACCTCCATCTCTTGAAGGAGGAACGACTGATCGAGGAATCGGTGTTCGGTGACGGCGGTAGCAAGTTCCGCATCGCCTGCGATGCCAACCACCATCACCACCACTTCATCTGCACCGTATGCGGACGCACCCAACTCGTCGAAGGTTGCCCGATGGATGCCCTCCAACTGGAGACTCCGGCCGGGTTTCACATTGAAACGCATCGCTTTGAGATCTTCGGGCACTGTGCGGACTGCTGTCAGTCCAGCCTGTAACCCATCGCCTCCGCCATCCTCTCCAACACCACGTCGAGCAGTCGCGGGTGTTGGCCCAGCGGCGAGGCGATTTTGATCTCCACGCCATGCGCCGCTTCCTTCGCCTGCCGCACGGCCTTGCGCATCAAATAACCCTCGGATAGGAAAAAAGGCGCGACCGTCACCCGGTCGACGCCCGCCGCTAGGACGCGGGTCACCGCTTCGGCGATGCGCGGGCTCTGGAAGTTCAAGTAGCCCACCTCCACCACCGCTCCGCTCTCCGATCGCAAAAAAGCGGCGAGTTCCGCAAGCGTCTCCTCGCCGCTGCCTGGCACTTCACTTCCATGTGCCAGCACCACGATTCCAAGCTTTGGCATCTCCTTCGCCCTCCGAACTACTTCACTTCAATAGTTTCTACCTTACCCTTTTTTGCTCTCCCCGTCCACCCAGCCCTTGCGGATTGCGAGGATCGCCGCTTGTGTACGATCTTCGACACTGAGTTTGGCGAGGATGTTGCTGACGTGTGTCTTCACCGTCTTGATCCCGATGTAGAGAGTCTCACCGATCTGCTGGTTTGTCATCCCTTGGCCGATCAGACGCAACACATCCATCTCACGCTCCGTCAGCAGGTCGGTCACAGGCGCAACAGGCTTCGGCTTTTGCAAATTGGCGACAACCTTCGCCGCCACTTGCGGCTCCAGCACCGTCTCGCCGTGGAAAACTTTGCGGATCGCGATGGCGAGTTCATCGCCGAGCACCGTTTTCAACAAATAACCAGATGCTCCCGCCTCCAAGGCTGGGAGCACTTTTTCATCCTCCAGATACGAGGTCAGCACCAGCACTTTGGTCTGCGGGTATACCGCCAGCACTTCGCGTGTCGCTTGCACCCCGTCGATGCCGCCCATCACGAGGTCCATCAGCACCACATCTGGCTTCACCTGTTGCACCAGCTCGACACCCAGCTCTCCAGAATTCGCTTCGCCGACGATTTCAACGTCCGGCTCGGTCAGTAAGTAGGTGCGTACACCTAGCCGCACCATGTCATGATCATCTACCAATAACACTCGGATGTTGCTCATCGCGATCCCCTTCCCCCTTGCCGTACAAACTCACCCAGACGCGCATCTCCGTGCCTTGGCCGGGACTTGTCAAAACATCCAGTCGCCCGCCGACTTCCTCCGCCCGTTCGCGGATCGACTGGAGTCCATACGATCCCCCGCGGGACTGCTTCGGGTCGAACCCTTGCCCGTCATCGGAGATCGCGAGGCAGACGCGCTCGCCCTCACGCACCAATTTCACCGTCAAGCGCTTCGCTGAGGCATGGCGAATCACGTTCGACACCGCCTCCTGCGCGATGCGGAACAAGTGCGACTCCATCCCATCGCTCAGCCGCACGACGCCGTTGAGCTCCATGTCATAACAGATCTGGTGGCGTGGACATACGTCTTGTAAAAAGCGATCCAACGCTTCGGCGAGGGATCGCCCTTCTAACTCCACCGGTCGCAAGTGCAACAGCAACGCCCGCATCTCCGCCTGTGCCTTGGAGGCCATCTCCTCCAGTTGTGCGATCAGCGGACGAGCACGCTCGACATCGCGGTCGTAGATCTTGCTGGCCGCCCCTGCCGTCATGCCGATCGCGAACAACTGCTGCGAGACCGAGTCGTGCAGATCGCGAGCCAGACGTTGGCGTTCCTCCACCGTGGCAAGCGTAGCCGCACGTTGTGCCAGCCGTTCGTTTTTGTCGACGAGCCGCCCGAGGGCGAGCACATGGTCTTCCAAGCGTTCGGCCATCCCGTTCAGAGCGCCGACCAGTTCGTTGATCTCGTTCTCCTCGCCGAGCACCTCGATCCGGTGCCCGAGGCGACCGTTGGCCCAGAGCATCGTCGCTTCGACCAAGGTGCGCATCCGCTCCTGCATCGCGCGCGACTGCGTATAGCCGCCGCTGATGCCGACGACGAGGATCGAGACCAGCGCGGACAGCAACAAAATCACCGCGAGCACGATCCATTGCCCGGACGTCAACGCAGCGAGGGGGAGCAACGGGGTCGTGGACAGCCAGTCGTGCAGGGTGACACTGCCGCCGACCAGCCCGACAAACACAGCAAGCGCCGCAGCCGTTGTGCGCACGAAGGCGAGCAACAACGACCAGCGGACGCTTTTGAATCGGCTATCCAACCCGCGCAACATGGATATCACCAAACTTCACGAGGATGTGTAAGCGAACTTTCCGGTCCGCTTCTTCGTAGCCATTGCTTTTGTAGTAGAGCGTGCCGTTGGCATTGCGCTGGTCGAGCACGCGGTTGGAGCCCAGTTTTACTTTGGATTCCACCAACACATCCAACCCATCGGGCAGGAAGATGTCGATATCACCTGCTTTGCACTCGATGTCGAGCGTGGTCTCCCCTTCGGGGATGAACGTGTCGCGCAGGTCCAAACAGATCGTTCCTGCACGCATCATGATCCGCGAGGTTTCCAGTTTCCAATTCGCGCCCCCGATGCGCAGGTCACCCGCTTGGTTCGAGATGATGCGCGGTGTTGCTTGCTGCGGGGTCGAACTCGTCAATGTAGCTGTTGGTCCACTCGATGCCGTGCCGGACGGAGCTGTGGGAACGTGATCCGTTTTTTTCAGACTGATCTTGTTCGTGCTCACCGGCGTTCGGTCAGGTGCTCGGTCAGGTGTTCGATCTGGTGCTCTGTCCGGCTCCTGTAGTGGTTCCGGGTCCGCATAGCGAATCGACGTGCGTGCCTTGCGCCCCCCAGACTTGCCGAACAGGAGCAGGAACCCGAACACGATCAATGCACCTGGGACGAGCAGTTTGGCCCACGAGACGCTGAGCAAGCCGAGGTTGTTGAGCAACAGCATCGCTCCGCCCGCGATCCCGACTGTATTCCAAACCATACCAAACCACGCCCGACGCGCAACATCCCCGATCCAGCCGATCAGTGAAAAATAGATAATGATCGCAGGCCAAAACGTGTGGAACACATCCCGGACGGTCTGTCCTTCCCATACACCAAAATTCACAAGTGCCATCACCGCACCGACACCTAGCAAGAGCGCTCCCCAAAATCTCATGATCTCCGCTTCCTTTCTTCACCCTACCAAATTTCTCTGTTAACCTCATTATACCTCCTCACCCCTGCGCTTGCCCCCCACGATAGACGGTGCGCGCCTCCGTCTTGAGACGGAGATCATTGTAATGTGAAAAAAGAGGAGTTCCCTATGTGGGACTCCTCTTTTTGGCAACTCATCGCTTCGTGCGAGATTTTTTTAGAAACTGATCGTTTTCAGTACGACCACCTCTCCTCATGGTTCTAGACAAGTGCCAGCTTCACCCAAGTCTAGCGCCCCTAAACAAGATGCGAGTTCGTTACAAGTATGTATGTACAACCAATCGGTCCGCCCCTCCTCGCGCCAGTTGTCGAGATGGATCACCGGTGCAAACCCCTGCTGTTTCAAGAGAAACGGCAAGGCGAGCACGTCGCCTGGTGCAAATGCATAGACCTGGCGCAAGCGGGTCGAGCGTGCGGTGAAGTACGCGGACATATCCGCGAAACCGGCTTCGAGTAAACGGGTCCCCAATCCCTGTCGCCGTCGAGAAGGGATGATCCGCAAGCCTGTCAACTGCGCAATTCCCGATTGAATCGCTTCCCTGACTCCCCAGCTCAAGGTGCCGAGAATCAGCCCGTCCTCCTCGATGACCAACGTCCGATCCCAGAGCAAATTGCATTCTGCATAGCGCTTGGCTTCCCCAAAGTCTGGACTAAAATGCTGCAAGTACTCGCGCACCAAGTACGTATGATCCAAGTCCTCCGCCAATCGAATCTCCATGCGTGTACATCCCCCTCTACATCTGTGAACATTCCCCTTGTAGAGTATAGCACCTACACTACTGCAGAAATACGAAAAAAGTATCGGTCGTTTTGCACAAGTGGAGAAAAAAGAGCGCCTGCCGCGAGGGCAGACGCTCTTTTTTAATTCGATGAGGTTAGACCAACATGCCTTGGAGCAATTCCTGTGCTTTGTCCAGCGCTTCTTGCAGTTTGGTGACGTCCTTGCCGCCTGCTTGCGCGAGGTCAGGACGACCGCCGCCGCCACCGCCGGTGATCGACGCGACTTCCTTCACCAGTTTGCCGGCTTGGATGCCTTTGGCGTTGAGGTCTTTGGTGACCGCCACGACAAACGAAACTTTGTCTGCGCCCTGTGCAGCCCCGAGCACGATGACGCCGGAGTCCAGACGCGCTTTCAAGTCTTCGGCGATCGCGCGCAGGCCGTCCATGTCCACGCCCTCCAACTTCGCTGCGAGGAACGGGACGCCGTCCACGTCGCGGATCTGCTCGACGAGGTTTTTCACTTCACCCATCGCCAGCTTCGACTTGAGCGATTCGATTTCTTTGCCGAGATCCTTGATGTTGCCTTGCAGGATGTCGACGCGCATCGGGATGTCGGTGATGTTCGACTTGAGCTTGCCTGCAACGTCCTGTAGGAGGCGTTCACGCTCTGCTACGAACTCGTAAGCCCCCTTGCCCGTAACCGCTTCTACGCGGCGCACACCTGCCGCGATGGACGACTCTGTGAGGATCTTGAACAAGCCGATCTCGCCAGTGGAACGCACGTGGCAACCGCCGCAGAGTTCAATCGAGTAGTCGCCCGCTCTGACCACGCGCACGACATCGCCGTACTTTTCGCCGAACAGCGCCATCGCGCCCAATTTCTTCGCATCGTCGATCGACATCTCGTTGATGTCCACCACTTCATTTGCCCAGATCTGCTCGTTGACGCGACGCTCGACTTCAGCGATCTCGTCCGCATTCATGCCCGACAGATGTGAGAAGTCAAAACGCAGGCGCTCCGGCCCGACCAAGGAACCGGCTTGTGCCACATGCTCGCCCAGCACATCGCGCAAGGCTTTGTGCAGCAAGTGTGTCGCGGTGTGGTTGCGGGTGATGGCGACACGGCGCTCGTAGTCGATCGACGCTTCTGCTTCGTCCAGAACTTTCACCGTGCCCGAGAGCACGCGCGCTTTGTGCAGGTTGTAGCCGTTCGGCGCTTTTTGCACATCGAGAACTTGAACGATCGCCGATGCCCCGACATGGATCAGGCCGATGTCGCCAACCTGACCGCCCGACTCTGCGTAGAACGGAGTTTGCGACAGGAACAGCGCGACTTCCTCGCCTTCATGCGCTTCCTCGACGATCCCTTCACCCGTGATGATCGCCAGCACTTGTGCAGCCGTAGCCGTCTCCGAGTAACCGACAAAGTTCGAGCTGATGTCCAGCTCGTTGTAGAGGTCGGTTTGCACCGCCATCGAAGTGACGTCTTTGCGTGCTGCGCGTGCGCGTTGGCGCTGTTCGTTCAGCGCTTTTTCGAAACCTGCTCGGTCGATCTCGATCCCTTGCTCCGCGCAGATGTCTTCGGTCAGGTCGATCGGGAAGCCGTAGGTGTCGTACAGGCGGAACGCTTCCTCGCCTGGCAGGATGTTCGCCCCTGCCCCTTTTACGCGACCCAACACTTCCGCCAGCAGGGTTTCCCCGTCAGCGAGAGTGACATGGAAGCGCTCCTCCTCGGCTTTTACGACGCGCTCGATGAACTCGCGCTTTTGCAAAACTTCCGGGTAGAATTCGCCCATGATGTCGCCGACGATCTTCACCAGCGAGAACATGAACGGTTTCTCAATGCCCAATACCTTCCCGTAGCGAACCGCACGGCGGAGCAGACGTCGGATGACGTAGCCACGGCCTTCGTTGGACGGCAGTGCGCCATCACCGACGGAGAAGGTCACGGTACGGATGTGGTCTGCGATGACTTTGAACGCGATGTCGACGTCCGGCGACGCGTGATAGGTCTGGCCAGACAGTCGCGCAGTCTCTTCGATAATCGGCAGGAACAAGTCGGTGTCGAAGTTGGTTTCGCCGCCTTGGATCAGCGAGACGAGACGCTCCAGACCGGCGCCGGTATCGATGTTTTTCTTGGGCAGTTCGGTGTACGTGCCGTCTGCGTTGTGGTTGAACTGCGTGAAGACGAGGTTCCACACTTCGAGGTAGCGAGTTTCGCCGTGGTTATCCGGGTGGAACGTCTCATCCGGGCCCAGCTCCGGCTTGCGGTCGAAGAAGATCTCCGAGCAAGGACCGCACGGGCCTTCGCCGATGTCCCAGAAATTGTCTTCCTTGGTGCGGGCGATGTGATCCTCCGGCATGCCGATCTCCTTCGTCCAGATGTCAAACGCTTCGTCATCCTCAACGTGGATCGTGCAATACAGGCGAGACTTGTCGAATTTCAGTTCCTCGGTCAGGAACTCCCATGCCCAATGGATCGCGTCTTTTTTGAAATAATCACCGATCGAGAAATTGCCGAGCATCTCGAACATCGTGTGGTGGCGGGCTGTTTTCCCGACGTTCTCGATGTCGTTGGTGCGGATGCACTTCTGCGAGTTGGTCATGCGCGGGTTTTTCGGAAGCTCAGAACCATCAAAGAACTTTTTGAGCGGTGCCATCCCCGCGTTGATCCAGAGCAAGGTCGGGTCGTTGTACGGAACGAGCGAAGCGCTCGGTACGATGTCATGACCTTTGGATTCAAAAAACTTCACAAATCGGTTGCGGATCTCAGAGGACTTCATCAGACAAAACTCCCTTCAGATAGTAAAAAAAGCCTTCCATCCCTGTAAATCCAGGGACGAAAGGCTGTTGTAGACACATTCGCGGTACCACCCTGGTTACCGGGTTTTTGAGTAAACTACAAACCACGGTCACCTTGGAGTGCGGTAACGGGCACGATCCGGCAGGGTTGACCTGCACTCAGAAGCAGCGTTCCGACATCCTTCACCCAAGTGTCCTCTCAGCCTGTGGGACACTCTCTCTGCGGGGAGGCTATGCCATACTCCTCTTCGTCGATGCATTCGTATATAGGTGTTACTTTCCATTATACGTGCGACAACCTCATTTCGTAAAGTAGTCTCCCCCTGATTAGACCCCCCTATACGAATTACAAGAGAATTTTGTCCTGAACGTGAAACTTTTCCCTGCGCCCAACGTCCTATATAGAGAAGGCAGTAAAGACTATTGCTCGTTCGCTCACTTTAGTTCTATAATGTAAATGACAGCAAGAATTACGGACGGGTTTAAGAACACTTGAAAACCTTCAACGCTTCACCTTCACGGCTGTCCCTTCGTGTCGATCAATTGCGCAATTTGTATATAAAATTCAAAATTGATTTGAATTCGACGGACAATTGTGATATATTCAGCTTGATGATGAATGTTTATTTAAACCTTTATTATCAAACGCACCACAAAGGAGGAGTTTCACATGAAAAAAGCTTTCGCTTTCGTAGGTCTTGCCCTGGCAGCTGCACTTCTGGTGCCTGCATCTTCACAGACCGCTAACACCTCGGTCGCTCCTTCCAGTGCAACTCTCGCAATCAATCATGACATCCCGATTATGCCTCCGGTCACCGCGTACATCGTTCGGACTCCGGGTCCGGGCGACGACCAACTCGCTTATATCGTGCGCGGTAAAAAGAAAGTGGCTGGTTCTGAAACCGCCTACATTGTCCGCGGCAAAAAGCACGGAGTGGTTGGCACTGGCGAAGAAGCTACCACTGCGTACATCGTACGCACCCCAGGTCCGGGCGAGGACGAACTCGCGTATATCGTGCGCACCCCAGGTCCGGGTGAGGACGAACTCGCGTACATCGTGCGCCACCCAGGTCCAGGCAAAGGCCACCTCGCGTAAGTCGAGCGAGACAAGCAAGCACCCGATTGTCGGTTCATCGGGTCCGACTCATCTATGCCTATGGTCTTACATAAAACCACCTGAAGAAATTCAGGTGGTTTTATTTTATGCCGTATTAGCTTTCCTCTGGATAGCAGTCGCCGAACTGGTCGCGAATCTCCGGCAGGCGCTCGCGCAGGCTGTCGATGATCGCGTTGACTTGGTGCTTGTTCTCGGTCTTCTCAACCTCGACCACAGTATCCACGTCCAGTTCGACAGCAAATCGGTACTCGTTGCCATCGCGCAGGACGAGGATGCCGGCATCGTTGTGCTCGGCGATTGGGCTGTTCCCGATGAAGTCGGAGCGGCGTTGCAAGTGCGGTTTGATTTCCATAGCTACTCCCCCCTTTCACGGAGGTAGTGTGCCCATTTTTGTGCAACAAAAAAAGAGCTGAATCTGTGCGTTCCAGTGTCAGCTCTCTTGTTTAAAAGTCGATGAGTCCTAACGAGATCGAGAGGGCTTCATTGACCCTGGACATCAATTCATCGTCCAGATGAGTGATTTTATCGGTCAACCGCTGTTTATCGATGGTGCGGATTTGTTCCAGTAGAATCACGGAGTCGCGGTCCAGACCGTAAGTCTTAGCGTCGATCTCCACATGGGTGGGTAATTTGGCCTTCTGAATCTGCGCGGTAATCGCCGCGACGATCACGGTGGGGCTGAATCGATTGCCGATGTCGTTTTGAATGATCAACACAGGACGAAATCCGCCCTGTTCGGAACCCACGACGGGCGATAAATCAGCAAAATAGATGTCGCCGCGCTTTACATTCACCGACTTACACCCCGCTAACTAAACGGTCTAGAGTTGTCTCCGCCTCTTCCTCCGCCAAAAACGCTTCTGATGCGATGTTAAGGTTGATCTTTGCCATCTCGAGATAGCCCTTTTGCATCGATTCCCGGATATAGCGCTTCTTTCTCTCCAGCAGGTACAAGTTCATGGCTTCGCGAATGAATTCGCTGCGGTTGAGGTTTTCGGCCTCCACGATCCCATCGACTTCCTGCAACAGATGATTCGGAACACTGACCATAATGCGTTTGGTTTTGGACAACACGCGGCACCTCCAAGCAACAATACTACCTAATCTCCACAGACATCCAAACGTATTATACCCATCATAGCCTAAGTATGTCAAAGCATGTGGATGCGTATACCAGATCATGCCAACTTGTGGCACTTTTGCGCCGTGGATCATAGGCCCCTCCTTCAAAGTTCCCAACCCGTCCCTGTTTCATGTCAGATCGTGCGGACTTCGACAATCTCCTGTCCTTCCGTATACAAGCGCGGTACGCGGCGGCCAAGGTCACAGATCACCTCATAGGAGATCGTGCCGATCAAACCCGCCACTTCATCGACGGTGATCTCGTCCGAACCTTGGGCTCCGTACAGCACCACTTCATCGCCCGTCTGCACATCGTCGATGTCGGTGACATCGACCATCAATTGATCCATGCAGATTCGGCCGACGACGCGAGCGCGTTGGCCGCGCACGAGCACAGTGGCTCGATTCGAGAGCAGGCGTGAATACCCATCCGCGTAGCCGATCGGGAGGGTGGCAATCTTGGTGGGACGTTGTGCTTCAAACATCGCGCCGTAGGAAATTTTCGTTCCCGGCCCGACGTCCTTCAGGTGGACGATCTGCGAAACCAGTTTCATCACCGGGCGCAGTTCCACCTCGTGCGGAACCTCCTCCGAAGGCCAGCATCCGTACATGGAGATGCCTAGCCGGACCATGTTGCCAGGGCTGTGGGGGAGGTGCAAGATGCCCGCGCTATTTGATATATGCTGAAGTGGGATTTGTAGACCTTCCTCGGCACAAGCGGACAGCAGGTCCCGCCAACGCGCCAACTGCTCCTCTGCATAGGACGTATCCGCTTCGTCTGCGGTGGCGAAGTGCGTAAACAGCCCTTCGACGACGACGCCCGCTGTACTCTGCGCCTGTTTGACAAACGCGGTGGTGTCCGCCACGGTGGTGAATCCGAGTCGACCCATCCCCGTGTCTGCCTTGACGTGAACTTTGGCCAACTGGCCCGCTTCCAAGGCGGCCGCGCTCAAGGCAGCCAGCATGTCCTCTTGGTAGAGGGTTTGCGTCAGGTCGTGCTCAACCACGAGGGCAGCCTGCCCAGGCGGCGTATACCCCAGCACCAAAATCGGGGCATGGATGCCTGCTTTGCGCAACTCAAGCGCTTCGTCAACAGAGGCGACTGCGAGATAGGTCGCGCCCGCTTGCAACGCTTTGCGGGCGACAGGGATCGCGCCATGCCCATAGGCATTCGCCTTGACGACCGCCATCAGCCGAGTGCCCGCTGGCAACAATGCATGTATACCTTGGATGTTATGCGCGAGGTTGTCCAAGTGGATTTCCGCCCACGTCGGTCGTACAAACATCAGATTCCCTTCTTTCCTTCTGTATGACACTATCACTTCGACAAGGACTACTCGTGTCCTTCACCTGAGGCAAAAAGGGTGTCCGCCGACACCCTTTGCACCCCCAGAACTTTTATTTCCCGCCGGAGTTGATCATCGACTGTGCCACTTTGATCATCTCATCGGACGTCATTTTACCGGTCAGCGAGAACTCGACACCGTTGTTGAACCATTGCATTGTGCGCGTTTCGCCTTCCAGTCCGGTCAACACGGCCGTGCTGCCCCAGAGGTCGACCACTTTTCCGTTGTTCAAGTTGGAATCCTTGGCAGCCGGACGCTGTTCGATGATCGTGAACGGGTCCTTGCCAGCGAAGCGCAGCATCACGCTGGATTGCGTTTCCTGCGGCTCCAGCAGTTTCGCGCCCGACGGCACGTAGCGCGGTTCGATCACGCCAAAGTCTTTGGCACCCGCCAGAACTGGCTTGGTGCCAGACGGTGCCATCGCCATCGCGGATTCCGGGGTGAAGGCGTCTTTTTTGAACTCGACGCCGGTTTTGAAGGAGGTGAAATCAACTGCGACGATCGCCTTGTCTTCCTTGTCCAGCAGGGCAATCTGTTGCGGTTCGTAGCTATTTTCCTTCAGCGTGACGCGCTGTGTGCTGACGAGCGGATTTTCCGGCTCCATCTTCATCAGGAACGACACGTTGCCATCGCTTGCGCTAAATCTCTTGTCCTGCGTTTGCAAGATCCGGTCGACCGCCGCGTGGTAGAGGTAGACGTGGCCTTGGTTTTCCGCCCAGTCCCCTTTGAATCGGAAGCTTTTCTTCAATTGCGGTGACACGACAAAAATTCCGTCGTCGTTGCGCACGATCACTTGGGTGATCTGGTTCTGGTCGTTCCCCAGTGCGATGCGGTAAAAGTGCGGGGCTTGGTACCAGGTCTCGATAAAGTATTTCTGTTGCGTGTTGTTCGCGGTGACCGTCATGGTCGCTTTTGACTCATAAGATTTCAAATTGCCCTGCATGTCGGTGAGGCCCTTCAACACCGTTTCCTGATCCTGCTTGCCGCATCCGACAAGGGTGAGCGACAGGATCAGCAGGCTGACGAGGACTCGATACCAGGTCTTTCTCATCTGCTCAACTCCTCCCACATTTGTCGACAAGCCGTGTGCGGACTTGTCGGAATTGCCTTGGGAACTATGACGAGTGTTTGCGATTCGATGCACTCTGGTACATGTCTATTCCTGTCCGACAGGGCTTAGTACAAGTTGAATCTCAGTTGCGTTCGAGGATGACTTGGGCGATCGCGAATTGTTGGCTGTGCGAGATCGAGACATGGGTGTGCGTGATGCCGAATTCGGCGGCGAGCTCGGCCGCATGTCCGCGCAGGGTGAGTTGGGGAGCGCCGAGTTCGGTCTTGGTGATCACGAGGTCGTGCAGACCGACTTTTCCGATCCCTGTGCCCAGCGCCTTGGAGGCGGCCTCCTTGGCGGCCCAGCGCCCGGCCAAGTACTCGGCGCGGCGCTTCGGGTTGTCGAACATCTCACGCTCCTCCTTGGCCAAGACCCGTTGCCAGATCGTCACGCCGTGGCGTTCGAGCAAGTTTGCCATGCGGTCGATTTCCGTGATGTCGATCCCGGTCCCGATGATCATCGGTGACTCCTCCTTTTACATCTGCCTAGTGTTTATTTACATTGTACAGCAAACGCGACCTGCTTGTCCGTGACGGTTTGTCGACCTAGACCATATGATGGGGGTAGTAGAAGGGGGGCCAAGGGGATGGGCTTCATAATCTTAGCGATGATTGCGACCATCTTCGTCCTGCTCTGTGTCGCGCTCGGCAAGTCGGACCAACGTCGCAAGCGAAAGTAGCGTATAAAAAGGAGGTGACCCGCGGCGGGTCACCTCCTTTTTTGACGGGGCGCTGGTTGCTTGCTCAGCGCACCCGTGGGGATAGCATGTGCGTAAATTCCTCGACGGGCACGGGGCGGCTGAAGTAGAAGCCTTGGAACTCATCGCACTCCAAGTGTCTCAACTTCTCGATCTGGTCGATCGTCTCGACACCCTCGGCGACGACTTTGAGGAGCAGGCTCTTCGCCAGCGTGATGATCGTCTTGGTGATCGCCTCATCCTCGGCGTGTGTGGTGATGTCACGGACGAAGGTGCGGTCAATTTTCAGCTTGTCGATCGGGAACTTTTTCAGATACGCAAGCGACGAGTATCCGGTGCCAAAGTCGTCAATCGAGATGATGCTGCCCATATCGCGCAATTCGTTGAGCACTTTGATCGCATAATCTACGTTCTGCATAATCAAGCTCTCTGTGATCTCAAACCCGATCCAACTCAGATCGACGCCGGTGTCCTCGACGACATGGCGCACGCGCTCCAAGAAGTTCGGCTCTTGGAACTGGCGGGTCGAGAGGTTGACGGAGATCTGAATCGGCTCAAAGCCTTGCGCTTGCCATTGCTTTTGGTGCTTGCAGGCGGTGCGCAACACCCAGTGGTCGATGTCGACGATCAGGCCGGTCTCCTCCGCAATCGGGATGAACTCCCCTGGCGAGACCATCCCGTGGCCGGGACGGAACCAGCGAATCAACGCTTCGGCCCCGACGACTTTGCCTGTCTTGGCACAGATCAGCGGCTGGAAGTACAGCGCAAATTCGTCGCGCTCCAACGCGGTGCGCATCGAACGCTCCAACTCCACACGCTTCGCCATGCGCTCGGTCAGGATGTAATCAAAGATCCGATAGTGGTTCTTGCCTTTGTCCTTGGCGTCATACATCGCGATATCCGCATGCTGCAACAATGTCTCCGGGTCCATGCCGTGTTCCGGGGCCAGCACGATCCCGATACTTCCGGTCAGGTAGGTGAGTTGTCCATGCAGCGTGAACGGCGCGTGGATGGCGTCTAGCAGGCGACGTGAGGCGTCCTCGACGACGGTGCGATCTGTGAGCCCTGTGAGCAGGATCACGAACTCGTCGCCGCTGTTGCGACTCAGGGAGGCTGCTTCTGGCAAGCACTCGCGCATGCGTTCAGCGACCATTTTCAACAATTGATCCCCGACGGAGTGACCCATCGTGTCATTGACGTGCTTGAAGTGGTCCAAATCGGCAAACAAGATCGCGACCATCTCATCAGGCTTGCGACGTTCGAGCGCACGGGAGATGTGATCGCGGAACAGCGTGCGGTTCGGCAGGTCGGTCAGCGAATCGTAGTACGCCATGTGCGAAACCAGCGCTTCGGCGCGCTTTTGCTCCGTGACGTTTTTCATCATGCCGTAGACGCCGATCATCTCGCCATTGACGTGGATCGGCATCAGCGCGACTTCCACGTTCAGTTGCTCGCCCCGCTTGTTGACCAAGAGGATCTCGCCGTAGTGCGGTTCGCCGCCCTTGACTTTCTCGATCGACATCCGTCCGAACTTGTAGTTGGATCGCGGGATGAACTTGAGGATCGATTGCCCGATCACTTCGTCCGTTCCGTACCCGGACAGCGCCTCGGCCGCCCGGTTCATCGATTTGATATGACCTTCGAGGTCCATCGAAATGACGGCGTTCAAGTTATACTCGAACAGCGATTTGTACCGTTGTTCGTTCTCTTCCAATTCCAATTCCGCCCGCTTGCGTTCGGTGATGTCGCGCGAGACGACCATGATGCGGTTGACCGTGCCGGTTTCATCGAAAATCGGAGAGCACTTCGCTTCAAAAGTCAAAATGTCCCCGTTCTTGGTCAGAGAACGGAACTCCATCACCGATGTTCGCTTGGTCGCCACGCACTCTTGAAAGGCTGCACGCGCCTGCTCTTGGTCTGCTGGGAGGACGATGTCCATCGAACTTTTGCCCACCAACTTGTCGACCGAATAGCCCAGCAGGGCTTCATGGGATGGTGACGCATACTGAACCGTGCCTTGGGCATCGAGCAGTGAAATCCAGTCGGAGGTGTTCTCAGCGATCATCTGGTACTTCGCTTCGCTCTCCGACAGTTTGTCCTCCACCTGCTTGATCTCCGTGCGGCTCTGGACGAAGATGTGCATCGCAGGCTGGCTCTGATACGTGATCGGACTGACGGTGACCGTGACCGGCAGCATACTGCCGTCGCTGCGGTAGATCCATTCCTCTTCGTAGGTGCGACGGCCTTGGAGGCCGGCGTTGGCCTGCATCGACTTGATGAAGTCGGGGTGCATGAACTCCAAGATGGAGCGTCCGATGAGGTCGGTCGGCTCGTCCGCTCCGACCATCTTGTATCCGGCTTCATTGGCGATCACAACCTGCTTGCCTTGGTGCAGGAAGATCGCAATCGCTGAACCTTCCATAATCGAGCTGTACAGCCCTTGCTTCTCCTGCAAGTCTTGGATCGCAGCTTGTTTCTCGGTCGTGTCGCGCCCCAAGACGAGCATTCCTTCACAGGTGCCATCCTCTCGGTAGACGGGCACCCGTTTCATTTCATAGACTGCCAGATTGCCATCTGCCTGCTCGACATGCTGCTCCGTCACCACAGGCGGGCCATCTGGCTCACAATCCTGTTCGACGAAGTTCACGAACGTGGCGAACAGCGGGCTCAATTCAGCAAGCTCAGCTTGCGTCTTCCCGCGTATCTCCGCCTCTTGAAGGTTTAAAAGTTCACGTCCGTAGCGGTTTATCTCCAGCCAGCGACCGTCTATATCGAGAAAGCATACGAAGTCCGGCATGGCATCGATCAACGTGCGCAACCGCCGTTCGCTCTCCACTAACGCTTCCTCCTCCTCCGTTCGGTACTCCCGATTCGTCGTGGTGTCTGGGGACCAATTTGGGTTTCTGTTTGCATCGGTAAACTCTCACTTCGACAGGTTGTGACATTTCTCCTACTCACATTAGAAGATCAGAATAAAAAAACCTCCGTTTCCATTTGGAATGGAGGTTTTTTTCACGCCGCGACGTCACTTTTGGTAAAAATCGCCCAGGCGATCGCGTGGAAAAGCAGCAGATACACCGCGATCACCGCGAGTGAGAAACCGAGCGTCATGCCGGGGAACGGCGGGATGCCTTCAAAATACTGCAGCAGGCTGGTGTTGGTGAACAGCCAGAATTTCATGCCCGAGAAGGAAGGTAACGACTTGGCGACGATCTCCCCGACCGCAGTCACGACCATCGTCAGCGTGATCGCCAAAACGGAGCTGCGCGAAGCGGCGGAGAACATGTAGGCGATGGTCGAGACCACCCAGAGGTAGAGCAAGGCTGCACCATAGGTGATCAGCAGATCCTGTCCGACGCTCAACGTGCCCGGCACCATGTCTTCGAGCGGGACGTTGGGAATATAGGGCTCAGCGAGCCCGTCCAAGCCAAATAAGAGACCGCCCACCAGCAGACTCCCCCCGCCCATCAGCACGATCAGGAAGAGGCTGAACAGGAGTGTCGCGATGTATTTGGACAGGTAGATTTTCGTGCGCGTAACCGGTCGGATCAGCAAGAGTTTGATCGTGCCCCATGCGAATTCGCTGGACACGATGTCGCCCGCGATCACGATGCAGACGATGGCGGCGAGACCGAGCTGTCCCGCGAACCCCTTGGCAAACAGCCACGAAGTGGTGTGCGTTGGCGGGAGGTTGTGGTCGAGCCTGTATTGGTCAAAGGTGAGTCTTTGTTGAAGCTGACTGCGTTTCTGCGGGCTGAGTTTGCCTGATGGATCGAGCAGTTGTTGTTGTTCCTGCTGGATCTGTTGGGTGAGTTTTTCCTTCCAATCGGGCATGACATCCACTTGCTTCGCTGCAAAAATCGCGTTGATGAGCAGGGAGAGGACGACCAGACCGACGAGCACCCACGTGCGCGGGCGTATGTAGATCTTCAGTTGTTCGTTCTGGATCAAGTTACCCAATGCCCCCGCCTCCCGTCAGCTCCAAGAATTTATCCTCCAACGTCTTCACCGTCGTGCGAATGCCATAGACGGCGATCCCCGCTTGCACGAGGCGGGCGTTCAGGTCTGGAATTTGCTTGCGGGTGGCGTGGACCGTGAGCAGCTCAGAATGCGGGTGCCCACTCGACGAGGGCCTGTCGACAGCGCGCACGAGATTCGCATCGCCTACGTAGGCAGTCAGAATCTGACGAGCGGGTTCTGCTGCGTCCACCTCGAACTGCACGTCGAGGAGTTGCTCAGCACCAGACGGGCCGACCAATTCATGGAGCGACGTCACGCTGACGAGCTGACCCTGCTGCATGACGGCGATGCGGTCGCACATCAATTCCATCTCCGCCAACAAGTGGCTGGAGACGATCACGGCGATGCCTTCCTGCTCTGCCAACCGTCGCAGATGGTCGCGCAGTTCGCGGATGCCCGCCGGGTCGAGACCGTTGGTCGGCTCGTCCAAGATCAGCACGCGCGGGCGGTGCAGGAGCGCCTGTGCGAGGCCGAGGCGCTGGCGCATGCCGAGCGAGTAGGTTTTGACTTTGTCCTTGATCCGTTGTTCCAGTCCGACGAGGCGCACAACTTCCTCGATGCGCGCCTCGGAGACGCCCTTCGACATGCGGGCGAAGTGGACGAGGTTTTGCCAGCCGGTCAGGAATTTGTACATCTCCGGGTTCTCCACGATCGCCCCGACCTGTGCCAACGCCGCTTCAAAGTCGCGACCCAGATCGACGCCGCCGATCTTCACCGTGCCTGCTGTGCGCGAGATCAGCCCGACGATCATGCGGATCGTCGTCGTCTTGCCCGCCCCGTTCGGCCCGAGTAGTCCGAGTACCTCGCCCTCTCGTACGTCGAACGAAAGATCCTCGACGATGAGTTTGCCTCCGATCTCTTTGGTCAGCCCGCGAATTTCGACGATTGCCTGCTTCATCACGTCCCACCTCCTTTGTTTGCTGGTTTTGAGATGATTTTACACTAGATTTTTGCGATCGCGTATTTTTCAACTCGAACAAGTTGCAGATAAAATTGTGACGAAGTTCTCATGTAACGAAAAAAAGAGCAGAGGAACTTCCCTCTGCTCTTTTTTCTCTTATTTCGTGCGTTCGAATGCCGTAGACGAGAGGATGCGGTTGAGCTGTTCGCCTACCCCAGAGACAAAGGGTGGTGTCAGCATCTCGTGATGGTCGCCAGCGGCCTGATGGATCTGGATTTCTTGCACAAATTGATCCCAGCCTAAGGTCGGGTCCTGCACGCCCATCGCGTCGACCTCGGCGCGGAACAGAATCATCCGCTCGATCGAACCCGTCGGGTAATAGTTCCCATAGGCTTTGAGATTCGCACTGCTCGCTCGGTACAGGCGCTCGAATTCCTCTCTTCCGAATTCGGCGGGTAGCACTCCGGTGCGCTGCGCATGCTCCAGCACAAGTGGGATCGCAACTTCAAGATCGGTCACGTTGCGCAGATCTTCAAACGGTTCCAAGTCGACCCCTACACGGCGGGCCAAGGACGAGCCGAATTCGTGGAGCATCGCGATCTCCCCTTGGAGCGCTTGGTGGCGATGCTCTTCTGTCGGCACATAGCTGTCGAACAGCACGAGTAGCTCCACTTTTTCCCCCTGCTGCTCGAACTGGCGCGCCACTTCATAGGCGATCGCACCCCCGAGTGACCAACCGCCGATCCGATAAGGACCGACTCCTTGGGCGGAGCGGATGATCTCCAAATAGTAGGAGGCCATCTCTTCGATCGTCTCGAACGGCGCTTCTCCTTCGTTCATGCCGTAGGATTGGAGCCCATACACCGTCTGATCTCCCAGTTCACGAACCAAGTCCAGATAGCCGATCGCGAAGGGGCTGGCCGGATGCATCAAGAAGAGCGGCGGGGTCTGTGCAGTGCCACGTTTGAGCGACAACAGCGGGGAGTAGGAGACCCCTTCGCTTTGGCGCAAGAAGTTCGCCTGTTGTTCGATCGTCGCATTCTGAATCAGCATCGCCAGCGGTACTTTGCGCCCGAACTGTTTCTGGATCGCGGAACCCAATTGCACGAGGAGCAACGAATGTCCGCCTCGTTCAAAGAAGTTGTCGCGAACACCGATCGGTTCGACGCGCAGAATGTCTTCCCACACGCTCAGCAGTTGGGCTTCGAGACCATCGCGAGCCTCTACATAGCTCGTACTGCGCTCGAAGAGGTCATCCTCAGGCTGTGGCAGCGCTTTGCGATCCACTTTGCCATTCGTCGTCAACGGAAGGGTGTCGAGTGGAACGATCGCGGAAGGAATCATGTACTCCGGCAATTGTTCAGACAAGAAGGCACGCACCTCTCTGCGGACCTCCTGCCCCTCGGTTTCCAAGACGACGTAGGCGACCAACCGGTCCCCTTGCACGACCACAACTTGGTCGCGCACCGCCTCGCAACGGCTCAGCACCCCTTCAATCTCCCCAAGTTCAATGCGGTATCCGCGCAGTTTGACTTGATGGTCGAGGCGACCGAGGAATTCAATGTTCCCATCTGGTAAGTAACGTGCGGCATCTCCTGTCCGGTACATCCGCGCGCTGTCCTGTTTCGCAAACGGATCGCGGACAAAACGCTCTGCCGTCAATTCGGGACGGTTCCAATAGCCGCGTCCAACACCAACGCCGCCGATGTACAGTTCCCCCTGTACGCCGACCGGTACCGGCTGCAACGCGCTGTCCAGAATGTACAGGCTCATGTTCGCAATCGGACGTCCGATCGACAGCGTCGGTGTCCCTTCATCGCCTTGTACTTCATAGATCGAGCAACCGACCACCGTTTCGGTCGGGCCGTACTCGTTGATCAAGCGCGTCTTGGGCGCGTGCGTCTTCCACGGGCGCACATGCTCCGCCGTCAGCGCCTCGCCACCGACGACCAATGTGCCAACCGCATCGGCCATCTCCTCTGGCGCGAGTTGCTGGGCGAGCAGTTGCAGATGGGCCGGGGTGATTTTGACAAGGCTGAAAGGTCCTTGTTCCTTGAGCGTGCGGCCGAGCGCTTCCAGATCGCCCGTCTCCGGCAACAGCACAACCGTCCGACCCGTCAAGAGCGGCGTGAACAGCGACGTGACGGTCAGGTCGAAGGACAGCGAGGAATGCACCGGTGCCCCTGCTCCCTGTTCCACCTCATACGCAGTCTTGGCAAAATGCAGATAGTTGGTCAAGCCACGGTGCTCGATCATCGTGCCTTTGGGCTGACCCGTGGAGCCGGATGTGTAGATCACATAGCAGAGGTTCTCAGGTCCGACGTCGCTCGCTGGGTTATGACTTGGCTCTACGGCGATCTGTGCCCACTCTGTATCCAGGCATAGAACCTTCGCTTGATGCGCTGGCAGATGCTCGATCAGGTGCGCTTGGGTGAGCAGGTGCTGCACACCGCTGTCGCTGAGCATGTAGGCCAATCGGTCTCGTGGATAGCTCGGATCGAGCGGCACGTAGGCACCGCCGGCCTTGAGCACACCGAACACGGCAGCCACCAACTCCGGCGTACGATCTGCGTAGAGGCCGACGAGGACTTCTGGCCCCACGCCTTGCTTTTGCAAGTGATGTGCGATGCGGTTGGCGCGCTCGTTCAACTCGCGATAGGTGATCGTCTGCCCTTCATAGGCCACCGCCACCGCTTCAGGGGTGCGCGCAACCTGTTCCTCGAACAGTTGGTGTACGCTCGTCTCAAGCGGGTACTCCGCATGTGTTGCGTTCCAATCCACCACCATCTGTTGCTGTTCCTGTTCAGACAGCAACGGAAGTTGTGCCAGCTTCTGCATCGGATCGGAGACAGCCGCTTGCAGCAAGCATTCAAAATGCTGGAACATGCGGCGAATGGTCGTCGCATCAAACAGGTCAGTGTTGTACTGGATCACGCCAGACAGACCCTCGGGGCGCTCTTCAAGCGCCAGCGTGAGGTCGAACTTCGCTGTGCTGGTGTCCACTTCGATCGACTCAAGCGTCAGGTTCGGCAGTTCCACCGCCGGCATCGGCGTGTTTTGCAACATGAACATGACTTGGAACAGCGGCGTTCGGCTCAGATCCCGTTCCGGCTGCAGTTCTTCGACCAGTTTTTCAAAGGAAACTTCTGCGTTGGCATAGGCTCCCAAGGCGGTTTCACGAACGCGGGCCAGCAGGTCTGCAAAGCTGAGATCCCCCGACAAATCGGTGCGCATGACCAAGGTGTTGACGAAGAAGCCGATCAGTTGCTCGGTCTCCTCATGAACGCGACCTGCGATCGGCGTGCCTACCGCGATGTCGTCTTGTCCCGTATAGCGGTACAACAACGTTTGGAAGGCGCCGAGCAACGTCATGAACAACGTGGCTCCCATGCGTTGGCTGAGCGCTTGTAGCGCGTTTGATGTCTCTTGGGAGAGCGCCACAGACTCCTGCGCTCCACGCTGTGTTTGCAGGGAGGGACGCGGTCGATCGGTCGGCAGTTGGAGAACGGGAAGTTCCGCACCCAACTTGTGTTTCCAATACGCGAGTTGCTGCTCCATCGCCGCTCCTTGGAGGCGCTCTCGTTGCCACATCGCGTAATCGGCGTATTGCACGGTGAGTTCCGGCAGCGGTGATGTCAGACCCTGTGCGTAGGCTTCATACAAGGCGGCCAATTCGCGCACGAGCACGCCGATCGACCAGCCATCGGACACGATATGATGCATGTTCAGCATCAGCACGTGCTCCTGTTCACCAGACTGCAACAAGTGGAAGCGGAAGAGCGGTCCTGTCGTCAGGTCGAAGTGCCGTTGGGCTTCTCGCTGGAGCAGATCATAGATCTCCTGCTCCCCACGTCCCTGCACATCGAGTGCGGACAAGACGTGATGCGATGGCGCAACGATCATCTGCACAGGTTGTCCGTCGACTTCGACAAACGTCGTGCGCAGCGATTCATGGCGCACGAGGATCTCATTCAAGCTGCGTTCCAGAGCGAGGACGTCGAGTTCACCGACGAGACGTACCGCCAGCGGGATGTTGTACGACGCGTTGCTCGGCAGCAGTTGATCGAGCACCCAGAGGCGTTGCTGGGCCAAGGACAGCGGCAGATGACGATCGCGGTCCACACGGGAGATCGGCGCATAGGAGGCGCTTGGATGCGCTTGATCCGTTTGCGAACTTTGAATGAAGGTTGCCATGTCTTGTGGTGTTGGATGTTCGAACAAGGCGCGAAGCGGCACTTGGACATCCAGCGTTGAGTGGAGGCGCGAGATCACTTGCATCGCAAGCAACGAGTGCCCACCAAGCGTGAAGAAGTTGTCGTGTGCCCCGATTGGCGAGACGCGCAACACATCTCCGAAAATCTCCGCTACGCGCTGTTCTCCAGTTGTGCGCGGTGCCACGTAGGCTCCCGCTTCGATCAGCGTGCGCTCAGGTGCAGGCAGTGCTTTGCGATCCACTTTGCCATTCGGTGTCAACGGCAGAGCGTCGAGCTTCACGAAGTTGGATGGGATCATGTATTCCGGCAAGGTCTCTTTCAGCGCACTTCGCAGTTCGCTGACCGTGGACTCCGACACCACATAGGCGGCGAGGCGCTTGTCGCCAGGTTCGTCCTCACGTACCAACACGACCGCTGCAGACACCGTCGGCAACAGCGTGAGTCGCTCCTCGATCTCGCCTAGTTCGATCCGATACCCGCGCACCTTGACCTGATGGTCGGCGCGTCCGATGTACTCCAACTCACCGTCTGGCAGATAGCGAACGAGGTCGCCTGTGCGGTACATCCGCCCTGCACCGAATGGGTTCGGGAGGAAGCGCTCAGCTGTCATTTCTGCGCGATTCAGGTAGCCGCGTGCCAGACCAGAACCCGCGATGAACAATTCGCCCACGACACCCAGCGGTACGGGTTGCAACAAACGGTCGAGCACGTAGAGTTGGGTGTTGGCAATCGGTCGGCCGATCGTCGGCGCTGTGGTCTTGCTTTTTTCCACCAGCGTGTAGGTGGAGTAGGTCGTGTCCTCAGAAGGTCCGTATAAGTTGTAGACCTTTTCGATGTGCGGCAGTTGGTAGAGTTTCTCCACCAGCACGCGGTGCAGAGGTTCCCCCGCCAAGTTCACCGTGCGCACGGTTGTCGGTAGCCCGCCGATGCGCAACAGTTCCGCGATCGCTGAGGGCACCGTGTTGATCAGGGTCACTTCGTCCTTGGCAGACAGTTGCGGCAGGTGCAGTGCATTTTCAGCGAGGATCAGCTTGCCTCCGCTGCTGAGCGTGACGAACAGCTCGTAGACAGAGAGGTCGAAGCAGATTGAAGTCGAGAACAGAACACCTTCGAGATCCTGCTGGCTGTACTCTCCTTGTGCCCAATTGATCATCGCCACGGCGCTTTGGTGCTCGATCGCGACCCCCTTCGGACGGCCGGTGGAGCCGGAGGTGTAGATGACATACGCCAAGTGGGTGGCAGAGGTGTTGAGCGATTCGGCGGTGAGGTTACAATCCGCTTCCTGTGCGATTTGCTCCCATTCGGAGTCCAGACATACCGTTTTCAATGAAGAAGGCAGTTGTTCTTGGAGGTCTGATTGCGTCAACAGCACGGTCGCTTCCGCATCTTCCATCGTGTACAAGATCCGCTCCTGCGGATAGGCCGGATCGAGCGGAACGTAAGCACCGCCAGCCTTGAGTATCCCCAGCATCCCGACGACCATCTCCACGGAACGCTGTAGGTAGACCCCGACCAACGATTCCTGTTGCACGCCGAGACGACGCAGATAGTGCGCTACTTGATTTGCACGGCCATTCAATTCGCGATAGGTCAGACGCTGTTCGCCCACCACGAGCGCGATTGCTTCTGGCGTGCGCTCCACTTGCGCTTCGAACAGGTGGTGCATCGTCACGGTGCGCGGGAAGTCCGCATCTGTCTGGTTCCAGTCGACCAGCAAGACTTGCTCCTCTGATGCCGACAGCAACGGTACTTCCGCCACTTTTTGCATCGGGTTGGCGATCATCGCCGTCAACAGATTCTCAAAGTGCTGAGACATGCGTTGAATCGTCTCTGCGTCGAACAGGTCGGTGTTGAACTCGAAAGTTCCGCTCAAGCCCGCGACCGTTTCCTCCAGTGTGAGCGTCAGGTCGAACTTCGCCGATTGGTTGTCAATCTCGATCGACTCGAGCTGCAAACCCGGTAGTTGCGCGGTGGTCGTCGGCGTGTTTTGCAAGATGAACATCGTTTGGAACAGCGGCGTGCGACTGGTGTCGCGCTCCGGCTGAAGCTCCTCGACCAATTTTTCAAACGGCACATCTTGGTTCGCAAAAGCGCCAAGCGCCGTTTCTTTCACGCGAGATAACAAGTCAACAAAGGTCGGATCATTCGACAGATCGGTGCGCATGACCAGCGTGTTGACGAAGAAGCCGATCAGGTCTTCCGTCTCTTCATGAACACGTCCGGCAATCGGCGTGCCCACTGCGAAGTCTTCCTGCCCCGAGTAGCGGTACAGCAACGTTTGGAACGCGCCGAGCAAGGTCATGAACAGGGTCGCTCCATGACGGCGACTGAGTTCGTGCAACGCATCTTGCATCTGCTTTGAGAGCGCGACGGTCTCTGTTGCGCCGTTGTACGTTTGCACGGGTGGGCGCGGACGATCGGTCGGCAATTGCAGAGCTGGCAGTTCGCCGCCCAGTTGCGCTCTCCAATAGGAAAGTTGCCCCTCCAGCACATCGCCTTGCAGCCAGTCACGTTGCCATGCGGCATAGTCGGCATATTGAATCTGGAGGTTGTCGAGCGACAGGTCGGTTCCCAGAACGTCCGCCTCATAGAGCGCGGTTACCTC
>NZ_QGGL01000020.1 GCF_003148565.1 Tumebacillus permanentifrigoris | reverse complement strand
AAGAGATCATCCGGTATTAGCACTCGTTTCCAAGCGTTATCCCAGTCTGCCAGGCAGGTTACCCACGTGTTACTCACCCGTCCGCCGCTGACATCGATGGAGCAAGCTCCACATCAGTCCGCTCGACTTGCATGTATTAGGCACGCCGCCAGCGTTCGTCCTGAGCCAGGATCAAACTCTCAATTAAAGTTTGATTCAAGGCTCGAATCGATTCTCATCTATCACTCGTTTAGTTTTCAAGGATCAATCGCGTTGCTCACAGGCAACGTTTGTTACTTTACCATCTCATTCAAACAAAGTCAACTTCTTTTCCATCACCGTGTCGCTCGTGGTGACAGGGACTATCTTAGCATGTCCGAGCGCCAAACTTCCACCCACACCCTCGAACAAATCGACACAACAGAGCGAATCAGTCCACCCAGATTGCGCATCAGCTCCGCCATCCGCGGTATTGCACCCAATGTTCGACGTGCCAACGCGATCACACAACGAGCAAGCTACGCAAGACAACCTCACCGCTCCACATCAGACTAATGTCTATTAGGTGCACACAACGCGCTTGCGATGCATGTACTAGTACGGAGTGTATGCAACAAGGAGGGACGAACGTGTCCGACTATCTCGCAACGGCTACCAAGTGGATCGTGGCCTTCCTCATCATCTTCCTCCTCCTGATGCTCCTCCTCTTCACCTTCTTCTTCAAGAAAAAAAACGAAGCAACTCCCACGACTCCCCGCACCTACAGCTACAGGTAAGGCCACAGCAAAAATCCCCGCGCTCTGAGGAAGAGGCGGGGATCTTTTTATTACGTGGTTTTGAGTTTGTGGATCTCGTCTTGGAGTTCGGTCGCCATCTTCCCAAGCAATTGGGTAGCTGCGGTGAACTCCTCCATCATCGCCGTCTGTTCCTGCGAGGAGGACGCGACATCCTGCGTATGCTCTGCTGCAATGTTCGACAGCTCCGTGATTTCGTGCATCGCATCTTGCATCGAGTGCGTGCTTGCTGCGATCTCTTCAACAGCTGCCGCGATCTCTTGCGATTGGTGGGAAACCACTTCGACATCGCGCACGATGCGGAAGAACGAATCGCCGGTGTCGTGTACCAATTGGATACCGGTTTGTACAACTTCGGTGCCTTGGGTCATCTTGTAGATCGCCGCTTGGATTTCCACTTGGATCTGGCTGACCAAGTTGGCGATCTGTGCAGCTGCTTGTCCGGATTGCTCCGCCAGCTTGCGCACTTCGTCCGCGACTACTGCAAATCCGCGTCCGTGCTCACCTGCACGAGCTGCCTCGATCGCTGCGTTCAGCGAGAGCAGGTTGGTTTGTGCCGCGATCGTGGTGATCATCTCAACGATCTGACCGATCTCATCCGACTTGCTGCCAAGCATCGAGACAGCCTCAGCGGACGAACCGATCGTCTCTTGAATTTGTTCCATCTGAACGAGTGCGCGTTGGACAACTTCATGGCTGTCGGTTGCCGTGTGCGCTGCATGTGCAGCTGCATCTGCCATGCCCGTAACTCGAGTTGCGATCAACTCCATGCCTGTGGAGATCTCCGAAACGGTGTTCGTGGTGTGGGTGGCGTGACGAGCTTGTTCCTCGGTGCCAGATGCCACTTCCACGGCCGAGCGGGAGATCTGCTCAGCAGCGGTGGTCGTCTGCTCAGCGCTGGCCGCCAGTTCCTCTGCCGTCGAGGCGACTTGAGAGGCGCTAAAGGCCATTTTGCCAACCATTTCACGCAGGTTGGTGACCGTTTGGTTCAGGTGGATTGCCATCACACCAAATTCGTCCTCGCTTTGAACCAGCAAGGTTTGCGTGAGATCCCCTGATGATAGCGCTTCCGAAAGACGGTTGACGCGAAGCAGGTTGTTTTTGATCGAACGGCTGAAGAAGTAGATCAGGACAGATGCGATCACGATCGCAATCCCGATGATCGGAATCAATTGGTACAACAGATCGTTGACCGCAGAGTAAAGTTCCGCATCCGGCAGTACCAGTGCTACTTTCCATCCAGTAGAAGGCAACGTGCGGTACACGAGATGGAAGGTTTCGTCTCCGTCAGCGAATGATTTTTCGCCGTTGGTACCTTTGATCATCTCAGTGCCCAAAGCTGCGTAATCCGCAGTATCTTCTGTTATTTTCTTCTTCATAATTTTTTCGGGGTCTTTATCTACGAGATAAGTGCCTTCGCTATCAATCAAAAACGCTCGGCCAGTATTACCAACTTTGATGTCTTGTACGAGTTTCTGCAACTGAGTGAGCGTAAGGTCACCACTTACGTTCCCCATGAACTTTTTGTTGGCATCGTAGAAAGGTGCGGTTGCCGTGACCATCGTCACGTTCTGAACAGTGTCAAGGTACGGGACAGACCATTCGACCGATTTGGTCGTCGACTTGCCCTTTTGGTACCAGTCTTGTTTCTCGCCCGAGTAGTCAAAGTCGGGGCTGTCGTACTCGTTGGTCCAGGTGATGTCATTTTTGGCTTTGTCGCGGAACGCATAGTTCGAGAAATACTTCAGGTCTTTTTGGAAGGCAAAATTGTCAAACCAGACCCCCATGCCAAACGTGTCGTCGTTTGCACGGACCGCATTGCGTACGAGTGTGACGTACTGATCCTTTTTCAGGGTCATCCCCACCGACTCTACGTCGCGGGCCAGCGCTTCCGTGATCTTGGCATGCTGTTCCAACCGAATCTCGAGGTCGTTCGACGCGGAGGCTACTTGCTGTCGAAGCTTGTCCTCGACTTCAGCTTGGATGATCGTCTTGGAGTATTGGTAGCTGAACCCAGCTGATCCAGCCAAGACCAGGAGAAGAAGCGGCAAGAATGTTGCGATTAACCGATAGTTGACAGATTTAAAACGGAACAGTTTCATCGTTTCGTCCCCCTCGAGTTACTTACCTACATTATAGCAAATGCTGTAATAAAATACTATTATTATTACACACAGTGCAAAATTACTTCTCTTAAAGATCAGAACAAATCTAATCAAAGAGCACCCTGTGTCTGCACAGGGTGCTCTTTATGTACTTACTTTCCTCTTTAATCGCTGCCCAACTCAACTTCGAGATTGTCGTTGACGAGTACCGTCTCGTTGCACTCAGGGCACAGGACTTCAACAATTTCATCGCTATCGAGCACATCTTCGTCGACAAATACCATCTCGCCGCAGTTCGGACAGCTCATCTCCATGTATTCGATCGCGGTGTCGCCCTCGTCGTCAAACGCCAATTCGAGGTCTTCATCGTACTCGTCATCGTCCAAGTCAAAATCGTCGAGGTCGATCTCCTCATCATACTCGTTGTAGATGTCATCTTCGAGATCTGTGAGGTCATCGTCAACCGCTTCGATGTACTCTTCCAGGTGCGATTGGGACATCTTCAACTTGTCGAGAGATCTCGACATCTCTTGAAGCACTCCCATCATCTCCACGAGCACGCGCCCTTCCGGCGAGTTCTGTCCAACGTTCAGCCCTTCGGCTAAACCTCGTAAATATGCCAAGCGCTCTTTTACACCTTTCATCGTACATTCCTCCTGTCTAGGCCGAATCAACACAAATGACAGTGTGACCCAGCAGGAGGATTTTTATCCGCGCACACCCCAGAGAATCAGGCCAACTCCACCCATCACGACGATCATCCGCCAAAATTCCAATTTGTCAGCCATCCCGATCAATCCCAGTGTCGTCACCAAGATCAGCACAGTTGGCCCGACCAGTGCGAGACCCGCGTTGATCATCACAGCTTTTTGCACGGTCCCGAAGTAGATCATCAACAGCGCAGCCGAGACTTCAATCAAACCGGATAGAAACCTCAGCCCAGCCATCCCATTTACAATATTGTCCTTCCACATCTGCTTTTTCTCCCCCTTGTCCGCGGTTGTCCTACAGATAGATATGCGGCCTGACCAAGAGGAATGTCCATACGCGTACAAAAAACCCCGCAGGCAGTAGCCGCGGGGTTTGGATACGTATGATGTTATGCGCGGGAAACGTAGTTGCCAGAACGGGTGTCGATGATCAGCTTTTCACCTTGTTCGATGAACAGCGGAACGTGTACGACTGCGCCGGTTTCCATCGTCGCGTTTTTGGAGCCACCTTGTGCGGTGTCGCCTTTGATGCCCGGTTCGGTTTCTGCGACGGTCAGCACAACGGTGTTCGGCAGTTCAACGCCGATCGCTTGCTCTTCGTAGATCATGACTTGGCATTCCATGTTTTCGAGCAGGTATTTCACTTCGTCTTCGAGCATCGAAGCCGGAACTTGAAGCTGCTCGAAGGACTCGTTGTCCATGAAGGTGTAGTATTCGCCATCGGTGTAGAGGTATTGCATCTTGCGGGTTTCTACGCGTGCGCGTTCCATTTTCTCGCCTGCGCGGAACGTGGTCTCACGGACTGCGCCGGTACGGATGTTTTTCAGCTTCGCGCGGACGAATGCTGCGCCTTTGCCCGGTTTCACGTGCAGGAATTCAAGGACGCGCCAGAGGCCGCCATCCCACTCGATTGTTACGCCCGGACGAAGATCATTGGAAGAGATACTCATTTTGAAAAATGCCTCCTATATGGTTCAAAAAGTAGGTTCAAAAAAGGATTATTGCTCGAGGATCAACAGTTGTTTGGTGGATTTGGTCAGCACTTCGTTGCCCTTGTCGGTGATGACGATATCATCCTCGATTCGCACACCGCCGAACTCTGGCAGGTAGATGCCCGGCTCGACCGTTACGACCATGCCCGGTTCCAACACGTGATCGCCGCGCAGTTGTGACAGCGACGGCGCTTCGTGGACGAGCATGCCTAGCCCGTGGCCAAGCGAATGACCGAAGTTGTCACCATACCCCTTGGCTGCGATGATGTCCCGCGCCAGTGCATCCGCTTCTCGACCGGTCATGCCAGCCTTGATGTGGGCGACGGCGTGGAGTTGTGCCTGAAGTACGGTGTCGTAGATCTCGCGTTGCTTGTCCGACGGTTGGCCCAACACGACGGTGCGGGTCAGGTCGGAATTATACCCTTGATAGTATGCGCCAAAATCCATTTTTACAAAATCGCCCTTCTCGATCACTTTGTCGCTCGCACGTCCATGCGGCAACGCAGAACGATGACCAGAAGCTACGATGATGTCAAATGCGGAAGAGTCTGCGCCGGCTTTGCGCATGAAGGTTTCCAACTCCAGCGCCACCTCACGCTCGGTCAGGCCCGGTTTGAGTACGGTCAGGATGTGCGCAAATGCATCGTCCGCAATTTTCGCAGCTTGGCGGAGTACGGCCAGTTCGCTTTCATCCTTGTAGAGACGGAGCTCCTCCACCAAGCCAGCCGCTGGAACCAGCTCAACGTCTGTGAAGGCTTGCTGGAAGGTCTGGTGCTGCGCGTAGGTCACAAAGTCGCTTTCGAATCCAAGGCGCTTCGCGGCATTCGCTTGCAACAGCTCGAACAGGGTGCTGTTCGGGTTTGCACCGTTCGGGTATTCTACGATGCGGCAGTGCTTGCATTGCGCCTCTGCCTGTTGGGTGTAGCGGAAGTCGGTGAGAAACACCGGTTCGTCCTGGGTCACAAGCAACACACCCGCCGAGCCGGTGAAGCCGCTGAGGTAGCGACGGTTTTCCGGACGCAACACGAGCACCGCGTCAAGTCCTTGCTTGTCCATTGCCGCACGCAAACGAGTCAGTCGTTGTTCCACGCTTACTTCCTCCCTGTATCTTCGGTTAGCAGACCTCTCTTGGCTAAGTCCTCCAACAAGGCGTGGAAGGCCAAGGTATACCCGATCGCTCCAAGTCCAGAGATTTGACCCATGCAGACTGGCGCAAGCATCGAGCGATGCCGGAATTCTTCGCGCGCGTGGACGTTGGAGAGGTGAACTTCGATCGTCGGGATGGAGATTGCAGCGATGCAGTCGCGCAAGGCTACACTGGTATGGGTATACCCTCCTGGATTGAAGATCACGCCGTCAGTGTTGCCCCTCGCAGCTTGGAGTCGGTCGATGAGGAATCCTTCGTGGTTAGACTGGTAGCAGTCGATCTCCACGCCGAACTCCTGAGCGAGTGCGGTGAGGTCGCGGTTGATCTGCTCAAGCGTCGTCCGTCCGTATATGTCCGGTTCGCGGGTGCCGAGCAGGTTCAGGTTGGGACCGTGCAAGACAAGTAGTTTCGCCATAGGGATAACCTCCCAAAAAGTCCAAGTCTCATTGTATCAGAAAACGGTGTTATTGAAAACAGGAGCACCATTCCATTATAACGGTTTCGGGAGTACAATACAGGAAAGAAATTCTAGAGGAGTGTGAGGGTCTGTGACTGGGAAAACGTTTGTAACATTGGTACGGCACGGTGAGACGATTTGGAACCGCGAGCTTCGTTTGCAGGGGTCGCAGGATATCCCGTTGAGCGAGGTTGGCTTGGCTCAAGCTGAGGCGGTTGCGAAACGGTTGCAGCATGAACCTTGTGATGTGGTCTATTCGTCACACCTGTCGCGGGCTCATCGGACGGCGGAGATGGTCGCGGGCTCGATCGGGGTTGAACATCAGGTCTGTCGTGATCTGATGGAGCGGTCGTATGGCGAGTTGGAAGGCTGGACTCGCGAGCAGATTCTTGCGAAGTTTCCTGACTTTTGGGGGCCGGGCAAGGAATTTTCGGTCGCTGGGTTGGAGACTTTTGAAGAGTTGGCGGAACGCGCGAAGTCTGCGATCCTTGAGATTGTCGCAAAGCATGCAGGGGGTAATGTCTTGATCGTTTCTCATGGTGGGACGATTAACGCGTTTCTACATTCGATTTCTGATGGTGTGTATGGGTCGGGGGTTAATAAGTTAGGCAATACTTCTGTTTCTCGCGTGGTTTTTCAGGAGGATGGTGCTTGGAGTGTTGAGATGGTGGGCTGTACGACTCACTTGTTGGAGGAGTAGTTGTATACCTACTGTGGTGCTCGGGATGCCGGGGGTCGGGCAGATGCTCCGCGACTCCTGTGAATTGCCCTGTCCTTTCGATATAAGTAAAACATTTCAATGGAAAGGAAGGGCAAATCAAAGTCGCTGCTCCGCATCTGCCCTCCCCCCTTCTGCCTGCTTGTGTGATTGATTGAAAAAAAAAGAGAGTGCCTTGTGGCGCTCTCTTTTTCGTTTATTGTTTTTCGATTTTTGTTAGCCTTCGTAGCTGTATTTGAGGATCGGGCTGCGTGCAGCCGTTGTCTCGTCGAGTCGATTGACTTTGGTGTTGTAAGGGGCGTTTTTGATGAGGTCCGCGTTTTCTTCGGCTTCTTGGGCGATTTTGATCATGATGTCGCAGAAGTCGTCCAGCGTTTGCTTGTTCTCCGTCTCCGTCGGCTCGATCATGATCGATTCCTCTACGTTCAACGGGAAGTAGATGGTCGGCGGGTGTACGCCGAAGTCCAACAGACGCTTCGCGATGTCGAGGGTCTTGACGCCATACTCTTTTTTGAAACGTCGTCCGCTCAGTACGAACTCGTGCTTGCAGATCTGGTCGTAGGCGACGTCATAGTGCGCAGAGAGTCGCTTCATCATATAGTTCGCATTCAGTACGGCATCTTCGGTTACGCGCTTGAGTCCGTCTGGTCCCATCGTCCGAATGTACGAGTATGCTCGCACATTGATGCCGAAGTTGCCCCAGAATCCTTTGACTTTGCCGATTGATTCCGGGCGCTTCCAGTTCAGGAAGTATGCTTCGGTCTGCTCGTTGTATTCAACTCGCGGCTTCGGCAGGTACGGGATCAGTTCTTTTTTGACACCAACTGGGCCGGAACCCGGCCCACCACCGCCATGCGGCGTGGTGAAGGTCTTGTGCAGGTTCAAGTGAACGACGTCAAAGCCCATGTCGCCCGGTCGCGCATAGCCAAGGATCGCATTGGCATTCGCCCCATCGTAGTACAGCAATCCGCCCGCTTCGTGGACGATCTCTGCAATTTCGATGATCTGGTGCTCGAAGAGACCCAGTGTCGACGGGTTGGTCAACATCAACGCAGCGGTGTCTTCGTTGACAGCTTGACGCAACGCGTCCAGATCGACTCCGCCTTGTTCGTTGGATTTTACGGTCACGGTACGGTAGCCCGCTACTGTTGCTGACGCCGGGTTGGTTCCGTGCGCGGTATCCGGGACGATGACGGTCGTGCGCTTTTCGTTGCGCGCTTCGTGGTAGGCGCGGATCATCATGAGTCCTGTCCACTCGCCATGTGCTCCCGCTGCCGGTTGCAACGATACTTCGTCCATGCCGGTGATTTCGGCAAGCTCCTGTTGGAGGTTGTACATCAGTTCAAGCGCACCTTGGACGGAGGATTCTGGTTGCAGCGGGTGGATTTGGGCAAAGCCCGGAATCCGCGCCATTTTTTCGTTGCGCTTGGGGTTGTATTTCATGGTGCATGAACCGAGCGGGTAGAACCCGTCGTCAACTCCGTGGTTGCGCTTGGACAACTCGGTGAAGTGTCGCACGAGGTCCAGTTCGGCCATCTCCGGCAAGTTCGCCGGCGTTTGGCGAATGTAGTTCGCCGGAATCAGGTCTTCGGTCGGGATTTCTTCGATGTCGAGGTCCGGGAGGCTGTAGGAGACACGGCCGGGTACGCTGAGTTCGAAGATGAGCGCTTTGTTTTGTTCCTGACGCATTAGAGAATCGCCTCCAGTCGTTCCACAAGCAGGTCAATGTCTTCCTTGGTACGCAATTCGGTGACTGCGAGCAACATGCAGTTTTCGTATTCTGGGTAGGTCGTGCCGAGGTCGTAGCCACCAATGATGCCAGCTTCCAATAGCTGACGGTTCACGTAGGTGAGGTCTGCGTCGAGTTGAATCGCAAATTCATTGAAGAACGGTGCCGTGAACAACACTTTGACTTGCGGCAGCGCAGCCAGGCGCTTTTGCGCATAGTGCGCTTTTTGCAGGTTCTGCTTGGCGACGGCTTGCATGCCTTGTTTACCCATGTAGGATACGTACACGGTCGCGGCCAACGCATTCAGCGCTTGGTTCGAACAGATATTCGAGGTCGCTTTTTCACGGCGTATGTGTTGCTCACGCGCTTGCAGCGTCAACACGAACGCACGGCGGCCGTCGATGTCGGTGGTTTGACCCACCACGCGGCCCGGGATGCGACGCATCTGTTCCTTGGTCGTTGCCAACATGCCGAGGTAAGGTCCGCCATAGGAGATCGGGTTGCCCAATACTTGGCCTTCTCCGACCACGATATCCGCGCCACAGGCACCCGGCGTTTCGAGCAGGCCCAACGCAATCGGGTTGACGGAGACGACGAACAGCGCTTTTTGCGCATGCGCAAGGTCTGCTAGGTTGCGCAGGTCTTCGATGCTGCCGAAGAAGTTCGGATATTGCACGAACAGGCCCGCGACGGTATCGTCCAGTTTGGACGCCAAGTCGTTCAGGTCGATCAGGCCGTTTTCGATGCCAACTTCCACGACTTCGATGTTTTGTCCGTAGGCATAGGTCTTTAGGACTTCACGGTACTCTGGGTTGACGGAGCGCGCGACCAAGACTTTGTTGCGGCGCGTTGCCGCACAGGACATGTAGGCCGCTTCGCCAAATGCTGTCGGACCATCGTACAGCGAGGCGTTCGCAACTTCCATGCCCGTCAGTTCACAGACGACGGTCTGGTATTCAAAAATCGCTTGGAGCACACCTTGCGAAATCTCCGGTTGGTACGGCGTATACGCCGTGAAAAATTCCGAACGCGAGATAATCGCGTCGACCACGGACGGGATGTAGTGCTGGTAGGCACCTGCTCCGAGGAAGTTGAGGTTGTCTTCGAGGTTGTCGTTTTTGCCCGCCAATCGGTTGAAGTAGCGGTTGAGTTCCATTTCGGACAGTCGTTTCGGCAGGTTGAGCTCGCCCTGGAAACGCGCTTTCTCCGGGATGTCGGAGAACAGGGCCTCCACGGAGTCAATGCCGAGGGTGTCGAGCATGGCTTTGCGATCGGCTTCTGTATTCGGTAGATAGCTGAACTTGTTCAAGGTTGTGCCTCCTCTGCTACTTCTGACGCTTGTAGAACGGGGTTTTAACGATCACAGCTTTGACCGGCTTGTTGCGGATGATCACGTCGATCTCTTGGCCGATCTGCGCATATTGCACTTCGATCAGCCCGAGGCCGATGTTTTTCTTGACCGTCGGCCCCATCGTGCCCGTGGTGCACTCGCCGATTTTTTGGCCGTCAACTTGAATTTCGTAGTGCGAACGCGGGATGCCGCGCTCGGTCATTTCAAAACCAACCAACTTCCGCGCCACGCCTGCTTCCTTTTGTACCGCCAGCGCCTCGCGCCCGATGAAGGTTCCTTTGTCCAGCTTCACGAAAAAGCCGAGGCCCGCTTCCAGCGGCGTGATGTCTGCCGAGATTTCTTGGCCGTACAGCGGCAGTCGCGCTTCAAAACGCAAGGTATCTCGTGCGCCCAATCCGATCGGCAACACGCCGTCCTCCTTGCCTGTTGCAAGGATCGCATCCCAGAGCTGTGCGACGTTTTTGGCGTCACAGTAGAGCTCAAAGCCGTCTTCGCCAGTATACCCAGTACGGGAGACGAGGCAGGAAACTCCTGCAACGTCGACGTTTTCGGCAAACCAGTAATATTTGATCCCAGTGAGGTCGGTGTTGGTCATCTTTTGCAGCACTTCTTGGGCAAGTGGGCCTTGCAACGCCAATTGCGCGACGTCGCTCGAGACGTTGGTGATCGTGACATCACCCGTCTGGTGGCTCTTGATCCATTCGAAGTCTTTTTCGATGTTGGCCGCGTTCACGACGAGCAAGTAGTCGCCATCCGCTTTTTTGTAGACCAGCAGGTCATCGACGCAACCGCCGTTTTCATAGCACATCGGAGAGTACAGGGCTTGACCGTTTGCTAGTTTGCTTGCATCGTTGGTGATCAAGTTCTGGATGTTCGTCAGCGCATCCGGGCCTTTTACTTCGATCTCGCCCATGTGCGAGACGTCAAACAGGCCTGCACGCGCGCGCACCGCTTCGTGCTCGTCGAGTATGCCCGCATATTGCACCGGCAACGCCCAACCACCGAAGTCGATGATCTTCCCGCCATAGTTCGGATAGACTTCGAACAGCGGTGTCTTTTTCAGATGATCCACACCTATTCCTCCTAAGATGTAATGAGCAACCAAGAAGTAAATGAGCAACAAAAAAAGGAGACAGGTACGCCTGTTAAGGCCCCCGTCTCCTCTGTCCTCTTAACCTGAGAGTTCCCTCCGCGCATATGAGCGCAAAGTTACCCCGTGGGTGGTCACTCAACCTTACAACCGGTTGGCGACTCTCTCCAGAGATGCGTCCCGCGACGGTCCTTCAGCCTGAGAGATTCGCAATATGTCCTGGGTGGACACGTACTTGCTCCTTCGGCGTCACACGTTCTGGGGTATAAAACCCGAACGTTATGAACTCTCCCGTCAACGATCATTCGCTTTATTCTGTTCCTGACCCCATTTTACCATAAGTTCTCTTGGTATGGTGCCCTTTATTTTGAAAAATTTTACCTGATGGAGCTTCTACAATCCTACTCGTAAAAAATTGGCATCGATAGGTCATACTAACGATACAAAGACTTGTATCTGGAGGTGGGTCCGTTTTGGAGAAAACAGGCTTTCAGCCAAGGATTGAATGGACCGATGCACTGTTCGAGCAGTTCCAAGTGCGCATGGAGACGAACGAATGGGCGACATGGGATCTGTTTCGCCTCGCCTACGAAGCCGAGCGGACACGCGTGGTTCCAAACTTCGACCAACTGATCTGCTTGCAACAACTCCCTGAAGTCACACCTTACCCGCACCAGCTCGAGACGGCGAAAAAAGTTCTCAATGAACTCCACGGCCGCGCCATTCTCGCTGACGAGGTCGGACTTGGCAAAACGATTGAGGCCGGTCTGATTTTGAAGGAATATCTGATTCGCGGCCTCGTCCAAAAAGTTTTGATCCTCGTCCCCTCCTCGCTCGTCATCCAGTGGGTGCGCGAACTCAACGACAAGTTCAAGATCTCCGCACAGAAACAAAAAAATTCTTACAGCTGGACCGATTATGAGATCGTGGTTTCCTCGATCGACACGGTCAAACGAGACCCCCACCGCGAGATCGTGCTCAAGCAAGAATACGACATCGTCATCGTCGACGAAGCACACAAGTTGAAAAACAAAAAGTCCAAGAACTATGAGATGGTCAACAGCTTGCGAAAAAAGTATTTGTTGCTACTGACCGCTACACCGGTGCAAAACGATATGAAGGAACTCTATAACTTGATCACGTTGCTAAAACCCGGTCAGCTCGGCTCGCAAAACGACTATTCCTCGATGTTCATGGAAACCAAACGCACCCCCAAAAACCGCGTCGAATTGAAAAAAGCACTCTCCGATGTGATGATTCGCAACAAGCGCTCGGAGGGTGGCATCACGTTCACCAAACGCAATGTCCAGTCGATCCTCTTGGACATGTATCCGGAGGAGACTGAGTTATATGAGCATGTCACGGAGTTTATCAAGGAGCAATATCGGAAGTTGCGCGAGGAGGGCAAGGGCAATTTCTTGCAACTGATCACGTTGCAGCGTCAGATCTGCTCCTCACCCTATGCTGCCCTCGTCTCCTTGAAAAACATGAAGGACAGTGAAAAAACACCTCCCGAGGTTCGCGGTCGTGTCGAAGAGTTGCATGCGATGGCAGAAAAAATTCCTGCGTACAAAAAAATCGACAAGTTGATTGAGTTGTTGCAGACGATGGATGATAAAGTGATCATCTTCACCGAATACCGGGCGACACAAGACTTTATTCTCTATATGCTTCAGCAACACGGCATTCGGGCTGTTATCTTTCGTGGCGGCTTTAAGCGGAACAAAAAAGACTGGATGACAGAACTGTTCAAAAATCGCTTCCAAGTGCTGGTCGCCACAGAGGCTGGCGGTGAAGGGATCAACCTCCAGTTCTGCAACCAATTGATCAATTTCGACCTGCCGTGGAATCCGATGCGCTTGGAGCAACGGATTGGTCGCGTACACAGGCTGGGCCAACAGCGCGATGTACACATCTACAACCTCTCCACACGCGGCACGATTGAGGAGCATATCGTCTCTCTATTAGAAGAGAAGATTCAGATGTTTGAGATGGTCATCGGTGAATTGGATTTGATCCTCGGGAATCTGAAGGTAGGACGCAAGCTGGATAACGAGATGATGGATCTCTTTATGCGCAACGCAAGCCGTGACGAGATGAAAACCAAATTGGACGAACTCGGCGAAGAGATGGTGCGCGTGTCCGATGTCGTCCGCTAGTCGGAGGTGAAGCTTTTGCAATCGCAGGAGGAGATTCAGGATTTTTGCAGGCGGTACTTTCAAGCGGTCAAAGCCCCGCTGTTGCAGGATGAACCCGCGTATCTCCAAGTTGAGTTGCCGCGCGATGTCGACAAGGAATTGATCGACCGTCCGTGGCATTGGATGATGGTCGAGACGATTTACAAGGACATTCCGAATACGGTCAAGCATTTGATCTTCCAGCAAGATCTGCAACGCGAAGACATGGAACGCCCAGAGTATCTGACGTTTGGCAGTCTCTTTTTGAGCAAGATGATCGATTCCACGAAAAAGCGCGGGAGTTGCACCTGTGGCTACCAACAAGGCGCGATGTTGACGGGGACGACGCTGGTTCCTGTGCTGATGATCACCTGCAAACTCTCCCTCATCGCCGATCGCTGTCGAGATGAGATCGTGTCCTACGGTGTACATCTGTTGACAGGTGAGGTGTATCATGATTTTTATGAGCGCGTGGAAGGCCTGACGTTCACACCGCAACCCTCGCAGTTGGTGCAGGTCGAGACCGCGAAGTTGTCGATGCAGCAAGGGTTTACCAAGATCCGCGATCAGGTGCACTCGGAAATTCAAGCGATGAACCACACCTGGGCGATCGATGCGCAGGACAACCTCTCCAGAGAACGTGAGCAATTGGAGACCTACTACCAATCGCTTGGTCTCGTCAATGCGGACACACAACTCCCCGATGAGGAAAAAGCGGCCAAGGCCACCCTCTTCCAAGCAGAACTCCGACTCCGGCTCGAAGAGTTAGAGTGGCGCTGTGCTCCGCGGGTGAAGATCGAGCCGTTTCAGTTCGCGTTGCTCTATCTGAGTGAAACGGTGTTGCGCGGGGCGAATGTTTCGAGAGAACGCTTCGTGCAATGAGAGCGACCGGAATTGCCTTTCATGCGATCATGTTCGAAGCATGATCTGATAGCTTCTTATATGAAAAAAGGACTCCTTTGGGAGTCCTTTTTTCGTGTGAATAAGTAGGGCTGTGACGGGAAAGCGACTAAGACGTGCGCAATGTGGGTCCTTTTATAGGTGTAGGTAGGGCTGTGACGGGGCGACTACTCCTTATTGGTCCTTTTTTATAGGCGTACAGGTACGGCTGTGACGGGAAAGCGACTGTCGATGTAGATCGGTTGGCTTTGTTCTGCGTTCAATGCGAAGGGGTCGTGCACAGCGAGAAACGTGGTGTCCGCCCCCAAATGGATGGCTTTTGAGAGGGATAGTGTGATGTAGAGTTTGTCCGGTATCGCGTCATATACGATCATCGTCGGTTGTCGGTAGTCTGCTTGCTTGGCGAATTCTTGCAAAGGTTGGACGCCCGTGTCGGCGTCGCCCAGTTGAGCTTTTCCGTAGAGACCTGTCGCATAGAACGCGTCGTCTTGCGCATGAGCGGTGGTCGGAAGCGGAAGCACGCGTGGAGATCCTGCCGTTTTTTGCGCAACAGGCACGGTGTCAGGCACGCGGTCGAGCAGTTCACCGTCCGGTAGCATCTCGCCTGTCAATAGATTGACTAACTCGGCACCTTGCTCCCCGTTCACGTAGGCGAGTTGCAAGGCCGGCCCTCCGTAGAGATATCCGTTTGCGGCAGCCTGCGCTTGCAGATGCGGGGGCAATTCCGGTACTGGGCGCGTGCTGAATTCGTAGAGGTGTTGTCCATCTGGAGAGGTCACGAGATAGCCGATCATCTGCGAACCAGCTTGTACCTCCCAGAGCACTGCGTTCGTCCGCGCTTCTCGATCATGCAGATTCCGCACAGGCTTCACCTCGGCCGCTTGCCAATCTGCAAAGCCAGGCACGCTTGCGATCAGGCTGAGCACGGGACGAGCCTCCAGTTTGGGATCAACTGGATGAACCTGTTCTGTTCGATCATCCATCACGCCTGTCAACTGTTGTGCTGGCAGGGTTGAGGGTGCGAGTCGGGGGCTTGCAGTCTGCGAGGTGGAGGCTTGTGTTGAGCTACCGAGCAGAATTGCAGTGACGAAACAGGCGCTCCAGATGATTTTTTGCATGCGCTGACAACACATCCTCTCGATGTTTTCCGCAACTTGGTCCAACGGGTTGCTTCCATCGTATCCGATTTGCCGCGCAATGTTTGTTAGAACCTGTCAGTGACCGGGAAGTTTTTTCCGACAAAAAAAGCGACTCTCTCAAAGGAGCGTCGCTTTTTGTCCTGCTATCGTGCTACTATCGCTTATTTCGGTGCTGCGCCGGTAGCTTCGATCATTTTACGAACCGGATCGAAGTTTTTGTCGTCAGCCGGTTGCAGGCCATCGAAGTTGTAGATATCCATACCGATTTTCTTGCCTTCCGGGGTGGACATGATCTTTTGGAATGCATCGGAAACTTTCTTTTTGAACGCATCATCGAAGCCCGGGCGGATCGAAACGGTATCGTTCGGGATCGGCTCGGAAGTTGCGAAGATTTCAAGCTTTTCTTTTGCATCCGGAGTCGTTTTCGCGATGGTTTGGTCGATCGCGGAATCGAAGACGGTTGCAACATCTACGTCGCCACGGTACAGCGCCATCAGGGCTTTGTCATGGCCACCAGCCATGGTGCCGGTGATGTCGGTATCCGGGTTCAATTGTGCGTTTTTGATCATAACAACCGGGTACAGGTAACCAGCTGCGGAAGCGCCGTCAACGAAAGCAACTTTCTTGCCTTTGATGTCTTTGACTTCCTTGATCGTAGCGTCGCCTTTCTTCTTGACGAAGACAGACTTGTAAGAAGCGGAACCTTGACGAGAGGTTTGCAGCAAGAGGTCAGCCGCTTTTTTCTTGTCATGTGCGAATACATAGTTAACCGGGTTGAGGAAGCCAACGTCGATCTTCTTCGCAGCCATACCTTCTACGAGAGCGTTAAAGTTCGTGGTGACAGAAACTTCAACCGGAATTCCCAGCTCTTTGGAGAGCAGTTCGCCCATCGGCTTTGCTTTTGCCGACAGAGATTCAGCGTTTTGGGACGGGATGAAGCCGACTACGAGTTTCGTCGGAGCAGCTTCTGCAGCCGGTTTGGTTGCAGCATCGCCCGTAGTATCTTTTTTGTCATCTTTGGAACCGCAACCTACGAATGCGGTAGCAGCCAGTGCAAAGGTGAGACCCACTACTAAAGATTTCTTCAACATTGATTTTTCCCCCGATGAGATGAAGATTTTGTGACTTATTCCGAGATTTAGTATAGCACAATCTTAGTCCAAGTATATATTCTTTTTTTGTAGTATTTGTAATGATGTGTCGATTATTAGCTACAAATGTCGAGCGGTGTCTGACGAAGGCGGCTTCGGCTTGATTTTTCGTACTCGTTGCATCTCCACTTCTAACTCTCCATGGGCGCTTTGCAAGCTTGCGAGCATCTCCGTTTTCTTCTCGACGAGCAGTTCGAGCACCGAGCGCATCTTGCGGTAGTCTTTTTTGACTTGAGCGGCCTGATAGAGTTTGCGCAAGTCTTCGATCTCGACGTGCAGCACCTGCGCTTTTTTGAGGTCGTCGTGGAACTTGATCAGGTTTTTCTGTGCAACTTTGCGGTCGACATCGCTCATCGTCTCGGCGCGGTGGCGCATCTCCCGGGTCGAATTTTTCAGGGCGACCATGATCTTGTGGATGTCAGAGTCCAACTTGTCGAGTTGGTGCTGTTGGTCAGCAAGTTGCCGCTGCGTCTCTGTAGGTGGGGACGGTCGGGCTTGTGCGAACGTCGCAGAACATAAAAAAGTCGCCGCAGTGAGACTTGCGGCGACAAAGCGTAGGCTCCTCTTCATCGTCCTCACCTCTTGCAGGTAGTATCCCCGCAATCAGCGACCAGATGCATCGAGAATGTCCATTTGTGTCAGGCGGTAATCGCGTCCGGCGAGGCGGCCGATCCGGGTCATCTGAATGATCCGGGAAATCAGCGCATCTACGGTGCGCGTCTGCTCGCGGAACGTCTGGTAGACGACCGGTGGCTCGTAGTTGGAGGTGAAAAGTGTAGGCAAGTTGTTGGAGAAGCGGTAGTTGATGATACGGAACATCTTGTCCAGCGTGAATTCGTTGGCCCGCTCCTGGGCAAACTCGTCGATCGCGAGAACCGGAACGGTACAGTACTTCTCAATGATCGTCTCCATGTCCTTGCCCGCACCAATCGAGGTGCGCAACTTGTCAAAAATGTTGTCCGCATGCACGAAGATGTTCGGAATCTTGCGCTCGTCGAGGCGGTTGCAGATCGCCAGCATGATGTGCGTCTTGCCCACGCCCGGCGGGCCAAAAATGTAGAGGCCCTTGAACGGATCGGCTGCCGTCTGACCTCGCCCGCCGAGGTCGATCCCGCGTTGCAGTTCTTGGCGACCCGGGTTGTAGCAGTCCGCGAACTCGAGCGCGGCTGCGTAGAGTTCTGGGAATTTCCGAGCTTGTTCGGACGGGAAATTGTCGAATCGGAATCGTTTATCGGCAGCGCTTTTCTGCGCGTATTCGTTCAAGCTGTCGATCTGGCGGCGTTCCACGAAGTTGTGGTACTGCGGGCAGTGCGTGGTGCGAATCGTCAGCTGGTCGTTGTAGACTTCGAGATAGTCATACAAGCCTTGCGCGTCGCCTTCCTTGCCACATTGCTCATAACCTTTGCAGGCCCCGCAGACTCTTTCTTGCTTGATCTGATCGAGCAGGAGGATGGCACCGCGTTGGATCGCCCCTTCGCTCACCTCCATCGACCGCAACTGCGGAACTTGGTCGCGGAAGAACTCCGGGGTGTACTGGTTGCGGCTTTGAAACTGTCGAGCAAATTGCAGCGTCGATCCGATGTGATCCAAACGTCCTCCTCCTCTCCGTATGTCTGATGTTTACATACTAGCACGGAGTTATAAAAGATGCACACCGCTCGTCTCCGGCTTGAGTTGAAGAATCCGCGTGGCGACGCCCTGCATCGCAAATGATCGGCGCATCGCGTCGCCAATCTGCAATTCATCCCGGGTGGTCAACGCCAACAACGAAGGTCCTGATCCTGAGATCGCGACGGCAAAAGCGCCTGCGTCCTTGGCCGCTTGCGCTGCCGCCTCTCCCCCCTTGATCAGCGGGAAACGGTACGGTTGGTGTAGATGGTCCTGCATCGCATCGGTGAACACCTGCTGAATCATCGCGAGGTCACCGCTTGCCATCGCGGCGGTGAGCAGGCTCGCGTTGCGCACGTTTTGCACCGCATCCCGGTAGGAAACTTGCTCAGGCAGGACACGTCGCGCCAAGCCGGTCGAGAGCATGTAGCCTGGCACCGCCACCACACAGGACAGCCCTGGTGGTGGCGTGAAGCGCAAGGTGTGCAACCGCGCCGTGGGGTTATTTTCGAAAAGTCCACTGGCGACAAAGCCTCCATAGATCGCGGGGGCCACATTGTCGGGGTGGCCTTCGATCTCGACGGCGAGCCGCAGCAATTCCTGACGGTCGAACGGACGCCCGTCGATCAAACAGGCTGCACAGAGTCCGCTGACGATCGCCGTCGCACTGGAACCGAGTCCGCGCGTGACCGGGATCTCGTTGTAGAGGTGCAAGCGTACGCCGGGAGCAGGTCGTCCTCGTGCGGAAAAGTAGCGGGCGAATCCGCGATGAGCCAGGTTGTAAACGGGCACGCGGGGCACATCCTCCACGCCTTCGCCTGACACTTCGATGCGAACGGAACGGTTGGGCCGTTCCTCAAACTCCAAGATGTTATACAAGGAAAGTGACATTCCGAACACGTCAAAGCCCGGTCCCAAGTTCGCCGTCGTCGCCGGCACCCGAATTCTCACGCTCATGCGGCGCGACCCCTTTCTTAGCTGTAGCCGACGATCTCCGCTTTGCGGACACCGTGCATCTTCTGGAGGCTGTCGGTCAACTCATCGAGCGAGCCGACCAAGTTCTTGACGTCCACCGTCATCGTCAGGTGTGCCGCTTGACTCATCGGAATGCCTTGGTTGATCGTGATGATGTTGCCACCCGTCTGGGCGATGGAGTTCAGCACCGAGGACAGAATGCCTTGGCGGTGTTCGAGAATCAGGGACAACGTGATCAGACGACCCTGTCCCTCTTCTTCATATAGAAAGACCAAGTCGCGATATTTATAAAAAGCGGAACGGGACAGCCCGACTTCGTTGACCGCTTCGTGTACGGTGTTTGCTTCGCCGCGTGCCAGCATGTCCTTGACCTGAACGGTCTTGACCATCGCTTCGGGCATGATCTCTTCCGCGACGAGGAAAAATTTACGTCGTTTCATATTCATCGGAACCACCCCTTTCGAAATTGTAACGAATTCATGTATCTCGAATATACTCCATCTGTGGCGGACAGTATACCCCCAAAGTAAAGACCCTCCGAAGTTTTTTCGGAGGGTCTTTTGCTTATACGGTTTGTGCGTAATGTGCGCGACGCTTCTGAATGTTCGGGGTGACTTCCGGCTTGATCTGCACGGAACGCTCCACGTAGATCTGATGCCAGAGCAAGAACATCAGCACGGTCCAAACTTTGCGGGCGTTGTCACGCACGCCGTTTTTGTGTTCTTCGAGCAGGTTCAGGACGAACTTTTTGTTGATCAGATGGTCGACATTGGACGAATCGATCAACTCGCGCGCCCAGTTGTAGTGCTCGTTGCGCAACCACTGACGGGTCGGGATCGGGAAGCCCAGTTTCGGGCGTTCCGCCACCTCGCGCGGCAGGATGTCCTTGACCGCTTCGCGCAGCACGTATTTGGTGGTGCCATTCATCAAGCGGTACTCCATCGGGATCTTGGAGGCAAACTCAAAAACTTCCTTGTCCAAGAACGGAACGCGCAACTCCAGCGAGTTCGCCATCGTCATCTTGTCCGCCTTCATCAAGATGTCACCTGGCAACCACGTGTGGAAGTCGATGTACTGCATCTGCGTGACCGGATCATAGTTCGACGCACGGTCATAGTGCGGTTGCGTGATGTCGAGGTAACGGCGCAGGTTCATCGTCTCCGGGTTGAGGCGCACAAATTCTTCCTTCATCTGTTCGCCAAAAATAAACGCGTTGCCGACGAAACGCTCCTGCAAAGTCTTCGAGCCGCGCATCATAAACGAGCGCCCCTTCAAGCCTTCTGGAAGCATAGAGGCCATGCTGCCAAGCGAACGACGCACCGACAGCGGCAGGTAGTCAAACATTTTCAATGACAACGGTTCACGATAGATCGTGTAGCCGCCAAACACTTCGTCGGCCCCTTCGCCCGACAACACGACCGTGATGAACTGACTCGCAAGTTCCGAAACGAAGTACAGGCCGATCGCCGACGGATCTGCAATCGGTTCATCCTGGTGGAACATCAGCTTCGGCAGCGCTTCGAGATACTGCTGCGCTGTGATCGTCACATCACGGTGTTCGGTGCCGAGGATTTTCGCCGTCTCGCGAGCATACGCCAGTTCAGACTGACCGCCTGCCCCTTCGAACCCGACGGTGAAGGTTTTGACTTGCTCCATTTCCTTGAGCAGTGCGACAATCGTCGAAGAGTCAACGCCAGAGGACAGGAACGCCCCGCGTGGAACATCGGAGTTCATGTGCGCCTGAACGGAATTGCGCACAATCTCGCGGGTTCCCTCGACGTAGTAAGACAGTGGGCGTTGTTCTTCCTCGAACTTGAGGTCCCAATAGCGCTCCATCGCCCGAATCTTGCCGTCCTTGATCACCATGTAGTGCGCGGCAGGCAGTTTGTGGATGCCTTTGAACATCGTCAGCGGGTCTGGTGCGTACTGGAAGGTCAAGTAGTTCCAGAACGATTCCGGGTTCACTTCACGACGCACACCCGGGTGTTCCAGCAAAGACTTGATCTCAGAACCCCAGAGGATCGCATCGTCCGTTTCTGTGTAGTAGCAAGGTTTGATCCCGAAGTGGTCACGAGCGACCATCACATGCCGGTTTTTGGAGTCATAAATCGCGAAACTGAACATTCCGCGCAACTCTTTGACACAATCGACGCCCTTTTCTTCATAGAGATGGACGATAACTTCCGTGTCAGAATCAGTTTTGAACTGATGACCGCGCTCCAGCAACCAGCGGCGGATCTCTTGGTAATTGTAGATCTCCCCGTTGAAGGAAATCCAGACGGTGCCGTCCTCATTGGAAAGCGGCTGGTGACCGCCTTCTAAGTCGATGATCGAGAGCCGGCGGAATCCAAGACCTATGTTGTCCTGCAAATGAACACCCATGTCGTCCGGTCCACGGTGGACGATCTGGTCGCTCATCCGCTCCAACACCGATTGATCGACCGGTTGACCCGTCTTGTTAAACAAACCTACGATGCCGCACATATCTATGTAAAACCTCTCTTTCGTTACGCCCAAGGTGTGCCAAACTACTTTGTAGTGTACCCCCAGTCATTGTGCCCGTCAATGTTAGGAGGCAGACAGTTTCCTGATGATTTCCATGACAATCTCCTCAATCTCGCGCCCTGTGGTAGGGAGGGTAAGTTCCGCAAAATCATAGAGCCCGGCACGCGTTTCCATCAATTGGACGATCCGTTCGCTCAGGTCGTCCGCTTGCAACAGCGGACGGTTCGGGTCATCGGCAACCCGCCGGACGATCTCCGCAACCTCTGCTTGAAGTCCGACGACGAAGCCGCTTTTGCTCATCCATTCACGGTTCTCAGCGGCCAGCACCGCACCGCCACCCGTCGTGATCACCGCTTGCGGCACTGCGGACAATTCGGTCAGCACGGCGGTTTCCAACTGACGAAAATACGCCTCCCCGTCCGTAGCAAAAATCTCGGGGATCGGGCGTCCCACTCGCTTCACGATCTCGTGATCCGTATCGTAGAGCGCCCAGTTCAGCTCCTCGGCCAATCGCTTTCCGACCGTGGTTTTGCCCGTCCCCATGAAACCGATCAGAAAAATGCGCTTCTCCACAGTATTCGCACCCGCCCTCGTCTTTTGGTCTCATCGTATCGCTCGTTGATCGGACACGTCAACGACTCGACAAGATGTCGAAAGAAATCAGTAGAACCCCGCTCGGGTCTTGCATAGAATCCAATGTGTGATCTTCTGTAGACCTATACGTTCAAGAAGTGGGGGAAACGCACCATGAGCTATCAAGTGCTGTCCGGGAAAATTGAAGGGTTGCGCGCGGAGATGATCCGCGCTGCCGAACGTGCCGAGAGTTTGCATGACCCACAACTCGTTGCGATCAGCCAACAACTTGATCACTACCTTTTGCACGTCCAAATCCTTAGCCAACGTCCCCCACACTCAAAACGTTCCGGCTATCGTGACTGATCGGCAAGACCACTTCCACACTCGTTCCTTGACCCATACGGCTGTGGAAACGGATATCTCCTTTGTGATCCTTGACGATTTTCGAGCTGACCATCAGCCCTAGCCCCGTCCCGCGTTCCTTGGTCGTATAGAACGGCTCGCCAAGCTTCGGAATTCGATCCGGGTGAATCCCACATCCCGTGTCGAGCACTCGCACCCGCACCGCATCCTCCCCCTCTCGCTCGGTGAGGATCATCAAGTCACCGCCATCTGGCATCGCTTCGATGGCGTTTTTCAGGATGTTGACAAACACTTGCTTGAGTCGGTTCACTTCGCAGGTGATCGGGGGCAGGTCATCCGCGAACTCCGTGAAGATCTGTACATTGTTGATGATCGCCTGAGTCTCGATCAACGCGGTGATGTCGCCCAACAAGTCCCGCAGTTCGGCACGGCCATAGGTGACGGCTTGCGGTTTGGCGAGCACGAGAAACTCGTTCATGATAAACTCGATGCGGTCCAGTTCAGACAGCATGATATCAAAGTAGTGGTCAATTTCCGCAAAACGTCCCTTTAAGAGCTGGGCAAATCCCTTGATCGAGGTCAGCGGATTGCGGATTTCGTGCGCCACACCTGCCGCGAGTTGCCCGACGACCGCGAGCTTGTCCGACTTGCGCAACAGCTCCTCGGCGCGGCGTCGTTCCGTGATGTCGCGCCCGATCACGACGATCCCCATCACATCCCCCAGCGCATCGAATACCGGCATCCCTTTCATATCAATCCAGACATAATGGCCATCAACATGCAGCTGGCGGTATTCGCGTTGCATCGGCTCCTTGCTCTGGTACAGCAAGGCGAGACTCTCGACCACCAGTTGATGGTCCTCTGGGTGGACTTGGTCCACGTTGTAGCGCCCGATATAATCCTCTGCATCAATACCAAAAATCTCCTTCACAGAGGGGGAAACATACTGCAAGACAAAATCGTTGTCATACAAGGCGATGATGTCGGTGGTATGCTCCGTGATCAGACGATGCAGGGACTCAATCTCGCGCAAGGCTGTCTCGACGCGCTTGCGTTCGGTAATCTCCCGCCCGATGCCAGCCAACAACGAAAACTCCCCATTGGCGTCGGAAATAATCGAGACAGTGATGCTGACATCAATTCTCGTGCCATCCTTGCGCACTCGCACCGTCTCATAGTCGGTGAGGTGGTTGTCCTGTGCCAAGCGTCGCCGGAGTTCCTGCACCTCCGCTTCGCATTCGGAGGGAATCAGCAAATCGAACGGTTGCCCGACGATCTCTTCAGCTGACCACCCATAGATGCGTTCAAAGGCGGCATTTACCCGAATCACGATGCCTTCATGGTCGATGAGATAGATCGCATCGGTCGTGTTGGAGATAAAGGATTCGAGATGTTCCTTGGTTTTGACGAACTCTTCGTGGGCGCGAACCTCCTCGCTAATATCCTTGGCAATTCCGTATACGCCGACGATCTGGTCGTCCACCACGATCGGTAGATTGGTCACATCGAGATACAAGTAGTGTCCTTCGCGATGTACGATCCGACAGCGATAGTGTTGCGCCTCACCTTGCACGGTGCGTAAAAAACGACTGTGAACCTCCTGTGCGTCTTCGGGAGCGATAAATGGCAAAATCGATTGGTGCATCGCATCGTTCAGCGTAAAACCGGAGATCGCGACACACATCGGATTGGCCTCGATAAAATTCCCCTCTAGATCACAGGAAAACACCATGTCTGGATGGTTCTCGAAGAGCGAGCGGTAGCGTTGCTCGCTCTCTTCGAACACCCGCTTGGTCAAACTGCGCTCCAGCACCATGTCGTCGCGCTTTTCTTCCATATATTCGCTAAATTTATCCTCGCTCTGTTGCAAGGCTACTTTCAGACGTTTAATCTCGATCGCTTGGCGCCCCAACAGCCCGTATACGATCAACCCAGAGATCAGTCCGAAGCAGAGGTCAGCCCCCAGGCTTAACTTCGTGAGCAGGATGTCACGCCCTGTCATCCAGAAAAACGCTTCATGAAAGAGCACCACCCCGACGCCCCACAACATCATATACACCGTGAGGGAGCGAATCGGTACCATCCGCGTATCCAATTCTGTATCCTTGTTCAATTGTTCGCGCATCCCCTACGTGTCCCCCTCTCGATTCTTAAAATGTAGATTGACAGTTCAAAAGTATTAGCTTCAATATCCAATATTTATGAGTACTCGTCAACGTTTGGGCAAACGGGCTCTGCAAATTTCGCCCCCGAATCTGTGAAAAGGCACCCTGATGGGTGCCTTTTTCATTACAGGGTTACAGCGTGAACCGCCCAATCTGCTCACGTAAGGATTGTGACATCTGGTTTAGTAAATGCGCTTGTTCACCAAGTTCTTGCATGACGACGACTTGTGTCGTGGACAACTCTGAGATGGCTTGAAACTGTTCATACGAGTCGCGCGTCACGGCGGAGATCTCCGATATGGTCGCGGCCACTTGCTCAGAACTGGATGCCATCAATTCCGAGGAGGAGGAGATCTCCTGAATCTGCCCCGCGATCTCATGCGAGGACGCGATGATGTGTTGAAACGAGTCGTTCGTTTCCTGCACGACAGTTCGCCCGCGCTGCACATCTTGGATCACATCGTCCATCGATTGGACAGAGTTTACGCTAGCTTCTTGAATTTGCTGGATCAGGTCGTAGATTTCCTCCGCCGACTTCGCCGTTTGTTCGGCTAATTTCCTCGTCTCGTCGGCCACAACGGTGAAACCACGCCCAAACTCCCCCACGCGGGCCGCTTCAATTGCGGCGTTCAGTGCCAACAAGTTGGTTTGACCCGCGATCACTTTGATAACCTCCACAATTTGATGCACCTGTTTGGAGCGGGCGTGCAACTCCTGCATGTTTTCTGCGGTGAGTTGCACGGAGTCCTCGATTTTCCCCATCTGGTACACGACCTTGTCGATCGCCTTGTTCCCATCTGCCGCACTCCGAGATGCTGTCTGCGAAAGCTCCGAGACCTCGTGGGTCGAATCGGCGATGCGTTGAATGTCGTGACTCATCTCGTTTATCGCGTCTGAACTTTCCTCTGTTCTGCTCAACTGGTGGTCGGCCCCTTTGACCGACTCCTGTATCGACAAAGCCAGTTGCTGGTTGGCTTTTGATGTCTGGTCGGCGATGGAAACCAGTTTGTCAGAGGTGACGCTCACTTGTTCCGCTGTCAGCTTGCTGGAATTGATGACCAGTTTGACTGCCTCCATCATCGAATTGAAGGCCGTCGCCACATCCCGCATCTCATCACGCGTCTGGACAGGAATTCGAATCAGCAAATTGCCAGTTGCCACTTCATGTGCGGATGTGCTCAAGGTACGAATGGCATTCATGATCGACACGTAAAAAGCGGCAAACACATAGAGCACGAGGACAAAGACAACGAGCACGAAACTCATGACAAAATACTTGATGGAAGCATAATGTGCCCTTCGCTCCACCAACAACTGATCCAACTGCTTGGCTTCTACTTGATAGAGGGCGTGGATGTCCTCCAGCGTTTTCGCTGCCTTTTCTTCATATCCGAGATGTGGGTTTTGGAGTTGCTGTGCGGCAATGTATGTGGTGTTTAGCTCTTGTTTGAACGCCGAGAACGACTGATCGAAGGGGTGTATGCGCTGCTCCAGATCAGCTTGAAGCGGGGGATTCTGTGCAGAGATGACGGTTGCGCCCTGTTTGATCGCATCGAAGCCCGACGTGATCGCGGCCATTTTGTAAATCAGTTGGGTCGTTTCTGCGTTGGTGATGCCTTGGCGACTGTCCAACCCGCGACCTAGTTCACGCAACTGGGAGATCTCCTCAGCGAGAGACGGCAACCTCACCATCGTCGCATCCATCAGATAGTAGCTGTCTAGATCTGGATCTAGGATCAAATTGGACTTGTCCCCTACACGGGACATCAACGCGAGCAGATCCGCAAGCAACGCCGTATGTTGATCATATTGGTTTTGGACGGTCGCACCTGCCGATCCTGATGCAAGGTCTGCCCACTTTGCTTTGATCTTCGCCCAGACTTCCTGCGTCTCAAAACGGTTTGCCAGATCCTGCTCCACAACATCCACTTCGTGAAGAGCCTGCTCTACATGGCTGTGTGCGGCTTGTAGTTGATCGGTTGCCACCGTCCCACCGCTTTGCGTCACATCAACCACACGGCGGTTCTCCTGCACGCGGGTTATCACCTCGAGAACCGCGTTGTTGTAACGTAATCCCATCCGTTCTTTTTCAGCAAACACGATGTCCTTGTTCAATTGTCCGAGCAGAAAGTACATTGTAACTGCCACCAGAAACAGCATGAGCAAGCCTACCAAGGCAAATTTTTGCGAGTACCGTAGCCTGTTTAACATAGCAAGGCACGGATACAAAACAGTTTGCACAGCGGTCCCTCTCCCCGTCCTATAAATTTCTCTAAATTTATATTTATATCCTAGTGTTTCATATTTTTTGATATGTGTAAAGCATGATCTCCGAACTTCTTACTATTTGAAAAAAGGCACGTTCCCACAAGTGGAAACGTGCCTTTTTGCAGAGTTCTCCTCCATCGCTTTCCCATCTAGTTGCTTGTGGGTACTTGCCCCCAGTATTTTTGCAATTTGATCTTGGCAAGTCCCACCGTCCCTGTACTGTTCAATGCGAGTTTGCCTCCACCGAGATCTGTGACGAGCACAGAATACGTGCCCGGACCACAGGGCACGTTTTGCAACGGCCCACGCCAAGCAGGGTTCATCGTGAGCTGTTGACCCGCATGTCGCAATCCCGCCTCCGCGAGAGCAGAGGCTTGCTCAGCGGCGATGAACGCCTCCGTCATCTGCAAATCCTTGGTGTTGAGCGAGAGCAATGCGCCCAGCAACAGGCTGGCGAGGGTGAGCAGCGCGAGTGGGAGCACGATCTTCATGGCGACACCTGCGGCACGGCGAGTTGTTCCTCCAGTTCAACTGTCGCACGACCGACCTGCGTGGTGAGTTGCAGGTGGAGGAGCGGCGGGCTGGCATCAAGCGCCCAGCGGCAGACGGTGAGTTTTGCCCCGATCACCGTGTTGCCAACCCCCTCCTCCACCCGTTGCAGCAGACCCGTTCGGGTCAGTTGGTATTGAACCAGCCGGTCGTGAACGTCTAGAAAAGACACTCCATTGCTCTGCACCTTGAAACTGTGCCCGTCGCGTACCTCCCCTTCCACCTTGCGAAGGACAGCGAGGGCTTGCTCGCGCGCTTCAAGCCGTTCACTGGCACGGGTGTACGACTGGACGGTAAAAAGCAACCCACCTGCGATCACCGGAAGCAGAAGCGCCCAGATCGTCAGCGCGATCAGCAACTCAAGGAGCGTGAGGCCCTGCTCCTTGTTGAGGTTGCGTCTCATGAGATAGAGTCGCCCAACGTTGGACATAGGTACGGCCTCCTTCTTGCCACGTGTACGTGAATGTGATGCGCTTCAGTCCGCTGGCTGGATCAGGCGTGATCTCCGTGGTTTCTGTGGCACCGGCTACCGCAAGTGTGCGGGTGCCCACGATCGGTGTGGAGGAAACGCGGGTCAGTTCAATCATTGAGAATGCTCGCCGGGAGAGCAGGAGTTCCGTTTGGGTTCGACGCTCCATTTGTCCGCAGGCTTGCCAGAGTTCGGTGATCAACAACAGCCCGAGAGAGAGGATCAAGAGTGCGAGCAAGGTTTCGAGAAGCACGAAGCCTTGCTCGTTTTTAGGGAAAAAACGGTGTGTCATGGATGAACACCTTCATAGACAACCGTCCCCGTCGTCAGGTACACGTTGAGATCTGCAGCTTCGCGGAGCTTGTTGAGGAGGCGCACCTGCCCGCCTCCTGTCAGCACGCCGGTGGCGTCGAAGCGAAACACGGCGGCTGACGGTTCTAAGTAGCCATTCAGGTATTGGATCGTGTCCGGCAGTTTGACTTGTCCGGTGAATTGACCGTTGCGCCAGAGTTGGTATTGGGGTTTAAAACGGTTCAACCAGATCTCTTGGACATCTGCGCGCGACCAAGCGGACATCTGGTCATTGCGCATCTGCGTGGCGAGTTGACGAGCTGATACGTCGAGCTCATAGTGTTGAAACAAGCGTTTGAGACTGGGAAAAGTCATGGCGAACAGCGACGAGAGGAGGAAGAGCGTGACCAGGAGTTCGAGGAGGGTGTAGCCGTGTTCGGCGTGGAGAGGGTGCGGTTTTTCCGTGGAGATATTCGATGGGATTTTCGTGGAGATCATAGACCGAGGGCTCCGTGCTTGGTGCAATCGACGGTGACGGAGCTTTTGTCAGCGGAGAGTGTGAGGTGGTAGGTGCCACCTGCAGGGCAGATGGGGAGGGATTGGAGGTAGTTGGTGGTGACCAACTGTTGCAAGCGATCCGCGTCGGTGAGTGCGTTGGGGTAGCCATGTTCGGTGAGATAGTAGTTTTCCAGTTGGGCGCGCAGGAGGCGTTGGTTGCCTTCGCAAGTGACTTTTTGCGCCTTGTCACCAGTGCCGCGCAAGTTCGGGATGGCAATCGCGATCAGAATCGAGATGACAAAAATTGTAACGGCCAGCTCGATCAAAGTAAAGCCGCGTTGGTCGCGCCAGAAGGAGCGAAGCGTTTTTTTCATCATGTGAATCTCTCCTCTCAGGTGTCAGATCGATTGAAGCAAGTCCAGCATCGGCCAGAACAGGAACAGGGCCACGAGCCCAACGAAGCCGCCGACGATCAACAACAGCAAGGGTTCCACCAGTTTCAACAACATGTCCATCCTCCGTTTGCGTCGCTGGGCCAACTCCTTGGCGGACGTCAACAGGGCTCGTCCGAGATCCCCCGTCGCTTCCGCCACTTGCACAGAGAGCACCAGTGCGTCATCGAGCCGTTCCCTGCTCAGCGTGTTGCTTAGAGTTTGTCCACGGAGAATGCCAGCACGCACGCGTTGTGAGACTTCCACTTGGGCGCGGGGCATGGCAAGACCCGCCTGAATCTCCAACGCCTGCAACAGCGGCACACCCCCTTCCAGCAACACGCCTAGAGTGACCGCCCATTGATGCGTCCGGTCGATCCTATGATACGTCCGCAACAACGGCAACCGCTCACGAGCGGCACGCACAGCCAGCAGAAAGACGCTGGTCAGGAGTGCCAGCAGCCCAAGCAGCCACACATCATGTCTCGCCAGTGCGAACATCAACAGTGGGCCAGGCCCGATCTGCACCCCCATACTTGCGTACAAGTCGGCAAAGCGTGGGATCACGAACTCAAACAAAAAGCCGGTCAGACACACCAGAAGTACGCTGAGCAGAGCAGGATAGGCCATCGCTTGCCGCCGCTCCTTGCGCCACAGTTCCCGCTCCGCACAGGAGGCGGCGGCTCGTCCTAAGTTCGCCGCCAGATCCCCGTTGTGCTCGCCCGCTTGCACCAACGCGAGAATCAACAGCGGGGCCTGTGCCACGCGCATCGACTCGGAGAGCTTGCGACCTGCACGCAGATCTCGATCCAACCGCAACGACAGCGCTCGCTGTCGCTGCTCGCCCCGTGCAGCCAGAAAGCGCAAGGACTCCAGCAGTGGCACCCCCGTTTCCAACAAGCGCCCCAACCGCTCCGCATACCGCCCCCATGCGGCCTCTGACAGTTGAAACCTGCTTGGCGCAAGGAAGATCGCTTGGCGGCGCAGGATGTCCACTTTTTTGCGCAGGAGACGTGCCGCCTGTTTGTTCCAGGCGGTCGTTTCGTGACGGTCGGTCATCGGAGTCCTCGCTGATCGAGGTGGCGGTCATACGTTTGGTCGTCGATCAACCCGTGATCGAGCCACTCGCTGAGGATGTCTGGGAGCAGACGACATCCATCGCGACGAGCCCGCACTGTGAGTTCGTGCGCATCGGCGCGGTGGTACAGTCCTTGGCGAATCGTCTCGCTGATCGGCAGGCATTCGAACACCGCCCGACGCCCCTGGGCCGTTTCGATCAAACGCTGTCCGATCACCCCGCGCACGGAAGTCGCCACCACCTGTGGCGCGATCCCGAGGTCAATCAGTCGCAGCAACGCCCCCACCGCGCTCTCGCTATGCAACGAAGTCAACACGAGATGCCCGGTCAACGCCGCACGAGATGCCGCCTCTGCTGTCTCCCCATCACGGACTTCACCGACCATCAGCACATCAGGATCTTGGCGGAGGATCGAGCGCAACGCGGTCGGAAACGTCAGTCCCATGCGCGGCTGAATCTCGACTTGGTTGATCCCTGGCAATTTGATCTCCACCGGATTTTCCAGCGTCGAGATGTTCACACCTGCGTGCTGGAGATGCAAAAGCGTCGCATAGAGCGTGGTCGTTTTTCCAGAACCGGTCGGTCCCGTGACCAGTACCATGCCGTGCTTGGCCTCCACCCACGAACGAAACAGCCGCAACTGTTTCACATCGAACCCCAGTTCGTCCAACGCATGCCGGGCGCGATTGGGCAGCAGGCGCAAGGCTAATTTCTCGCCGTGAATCGTCGGTAGCGAAGAGACGCGGACATCAACCGATTCCCCTGCCCCCATCCCCAGACGGAAACTCCCGTCCTGCGGCAGTCGGCGTTCGGCGATGTCCATGCGCGCCATCAATTTGACGCGCGATACCGTTTGCTCCAGCGTCCCCTCGCCAGATTCCCAACTCTGCAATCCCCCGTTCACGCGCACCCGAATCGCATAGTGCTGTTCCTCCCCTGGCTCGATGTGGATGTCGCTCACCCCGCTGGCATACGCGTTGCGGATCAGCCCTTCGATCGGGTCGGTCATTGCTTGTTCAGACTCATTCATGTTGTGGTAGCTCCTTTTTTCCCTTGGTGTCGGATGCGCATCTTGATTTGGAATTTACCATCAAAATTCGTGCTTGGCAAAGGGTATTTTACTCAAAAAACAGAAGTAAATAAACCCCTCCACTTCGTTTAACAACCGAAATTGTGCAAGCGGAGATGGAGAGTTTCGCGTCACTTTGACCGATCCTTTTCATTAGAATGCTCGACAATTCTTCGATTGAGAAATTAATTATCATTAAAAACATTTATCATCTCTTCAGTATCGGTTGTGAAAAAAAGTTATGTTCACCTGCCACCACCTGACTCATTTAACTCAGAAAAAACAAAACCCCGCGCATGAGGCGCAGGATTTCTCGGCAAATTTTTCTCAACTTGTAACAATTCTAGCAGGAAAACGCCTCCTCCAAAACGAAAGGGTAGGCCAACGCTGTTCCATCGCGCACGAAGCAACTCCGAATGTTCCCCAGCATCTTCGCCGTATACCATCACCCAAATTCCACCCCTGCGATCCTTACCAACCGGTCTTATCACACCCAGTTACGCCATTGCAAATGTGTAGGCAGATTCAAAAAAGCACCCAGACACAATGCCGGGTGCTTTCAATCTCAATCCCTTACAGCGGTTTGGTTTGCTCTGGCAGATAGCGGATCAACTGCTCGATCCCACGACCCCGATGCACCGACTCGTGTGCGACCACTGCTGCCTCCTCCACCCATCCATACGCCCAACTCTTCGGTGAGACGTCCGGGAAGTGTTGCTGGACGGGGATCACACCATCCTTCAACGGCCCGCGGAACAAGGCGATGTCAAACAATTTCGCCGCCTCTGCACGCGCCGTCGATGCGTTCGGGTTGAACTTGCCTTTGTCGTCGCCGTCCACCCAGCGCAACGCCTTCGCCGTGCCGATGAATTCCTTCGCCCAGTTGTCCTTGGTATCGTCGAAGGAGTCGAACGACAGCGCCTGCACTCCGCGCATCGCCAACACCAAGCACACCAACTCCGCGCGCGTGATCGGAGCGTCTGGACGGAACGACCCGTTGCCGTCACCACTCATGAAACCCGCGTGCGAAACTTTGTTGATGTACCCTGCCGCCCAATGGTTCGTCGGCACGTCAGAATAGGGTTTGACCAGCGCCGTTCCATCTGTCAAATTCGCCACACGTGCCACGACGGCCGCCGCTTCTGCGCGGGTGATCTGCGCATCCGGGTGGAACAAACCATCCGGGTAGCCGACCAAGTAGGGCTGATCGATCTCCGTACCGGTTTTGAACTTGATTTTCGGCGTCTCCATCTTCCATTTTCCATCCTCTTCCACTACGCAGGACAGTTCGTAATTGGTGTTCACCACCACGTCCGCTTTCACCTTCAAGTTAAAATGTGTGACGCGTGCTCCATTCGACTCGACGTCCTTCAAGTTCCACGTCAACAAGCGAGTGCCCGAGTCCCACGTGGCCCCACCGTTCTCGTTGGGGTCGATGTCCAGACCTTCTGGCAGTTTGACTTTCAGTTGGACGTGGGAATTGTTGCGGTTCTCCACATTGTGGTAGAGGATGTGGTACCCGATCTCCCCGCCTGCACCCACGCTCTGGTAATCCTCGACCATCTGTACACTGAGCTTGTCGTCCGCCGCCTGCACGACACTTCCTGCCGACACAAACCCGAGATAGCCACCCGCCACCGCACTAGATGCCAAGACCAACGCCATTTTTTTCAAGTAAGAAGCCACTCAAAACCCTCCCATGAATGATCCGAGATTCAATTTTCAATTCATGTGAAGTGTACGGCTGAATACTCAAGCAAATGACCATCAAATTCTTGCAAAAAGTTCGCCGTTTCGACGAACACAAGCCCGAGGAAGGAGGTGGTTCACTCCGTGTGGATCATACTGATCGTCCTGTTCGCTATTGTCACCGTGGAGCGGCGTTGGTTTGCCGATCCGACCGCACCCCCCTCTCACCTCGACGATGACGAATGGTGGTGAGCGGCAACTTCCAAGACAAGAACAAGGCAACGAGCAAGAGGATCAGCACGATCCCGAACACATTTTCGTAGGAGAAGGCTTGTAACAAACTCCCGCTGAACACCGGCAACAACGACAACGGTGCTGTACACATGTTGAGATACGCGACCAGTCGACCACGCGTGTGGTCGTTGGAGATTTCCAGCAGGTAGTTGGTGAATCCGATCCAACCACCGCTGACCACGCCCATCAGGCAAAATGCCAGCACGACCAATGACTGTTGCCCCACACCGCCCGCTTGCTGCCCGGCGTACAGGATGAGGATCGGAACCCCTACATTGGTTAGCACCGCCCAGCGAATCGTCGTGCGGTTGTCAAACTTCTCGCTGAGCAGTCCGAACAGCAGTCCGCCCACCATCCCACCGACGATCTGCGCGATGACCAATCGCCCGATCAAGTCCATTTCGACCCCTGGCATCTCTTGTACATATAAGATGTAGAACGGCATCGCCAACTGGTGTAGCCCGATCAACATCTGAATCAAAGTCAACCTGCGAAATGGCAGGTTCTGGCGCAGCGTTGCCGCGAGCGTCTGCGAGGGCTCGGAACGCTTTTTTTCCGGTTCGAGGGGCACCTCGCTTCTACGCACCCCTTCTCTGACATATAGAAAGGACAGAGTCGAACAGGTTAGCAGCAGAAACGCCATCGAGAACACGATCAGGAAGTTCAGTGGATAGGGAAACCGCTCCGGGTGGCTGAGCACGTGCTGGATCAACAGGCCAGCGGCAAAGGAGCCGACCGCTCCGAGCGTCTGCATCAACCCGAACAGTTTGCCGTGATTTTGTGGACGAATGGTACGTCCGAACAAATCCATCCAAGGAACTTGAATCAGCCCTTCCCCGAGGCAGAACAGCGTATGCCCGATGAAAAAGCAGATCAACACCCACGGAGATTGGGAGTTGAAAAACAACATCCCGATCACCAGCAAGAAGCCGAACCGACAAAACAAATAGGTGCGGAACACAAAACGGTTGAGGCGCGGGATGCGGTGCATCCATTTGGCGATGAACACTTGTGGCAGGACAAAGCAGAGGTGGCGTATCGCGGTGGCAAGCCCGATCAGCAGCGGTGAGCCGCTCACGTGCTGGAGGAACAAGGGGATTAAGATCGTGGCATCGAGGAACGTCAGGGCGACGAAGTAGAGCGCACCGTCGACTGTCAGCCCTTTGAAGTTTCGTCTTTCCAGCGCCGAACTGAACCAGTTAGGACGCACACTGGGACGCATGGGAAATAAGCCTCCTCTCAGGATTAAGCAAACAAGTCTACACGCGCAATGGGAAAAATTCATTGCGTGCGTTACAATAGAGAGAACGATACAGGGCTAGCGATTTCAAAAGCTTCGACTTGGAAATCGTAGCGAATGCTGGGAGGTGCGTTGTTACACTCATGATTCCTTCACTCCTTTTAGTTTTGATCGGCATGCTCGCCGGATTTTCCGGCTCGATCGTCGGGCTCGGCGGTGGATTCATCGTCGTGCCTGCCCTCGCGTTCTTGCATGGTGACTTGGCGCCCGCGCACATCACGGCCACCTCGATGGCGGTGCTGCTGTTCAACTCGATCTCGAGCACGATGGCGTACACCCGCCAGAAGCGAATCGACTTTACTGCTGGGTTGTCATTTGCAGCCGCTTCGATACCCGGTTCGATCATCGGGGCGTTGGCGGCTGAGCGGATGACGGGCAAGGGCTTTTTTGTCGGGTTCGGCTGTTTCTTGATCACCATCGCCCTGTTCTTGGTCTTCAAGCCGAAAAAGCCGTTGAATCTGGGCCTGCCGGTTACGGTGCGCCGCTCGTTTTTCGATGCGGGTGGCACGAAGTTTGAGTACGAGTACAATTTGTGGTTGGGTGTGGCCATCTCCTTTTTTGTAGGATTCTTGGCTTCGCTGCTCGGTATTGGCGGCGGTTCGTTGCTGGTGCCGACGATGACGCTGCTCCTGTTGTTCCCGCCGCACATCGCGACAGCCACCTCGATGTTCACGATCTTCCTGACGGCGATCGTCTCGACGGGCACGTACTGGATGCGTGGCGACATCGAATGGTGGCTGGTCCTGTTCTTGGCACCAGGTGCATTCCTCGGAGGACAACTCGGAGCGCGCGTTGCTGCCAAGTTGCCAGCGAAACTGATCTTGCGCATCCTCTCCGTGATGCTGATCGTAGTGGCTTTGCGCCTGATTACAAAATGATACGCCAGTCGTACACGAAAAAAGAACACAAAAAAACAGGACGAAGGCAATCGTCCTGTTTTTATTTGCCGAACTTGTAGGCATTGCATTGAGGCGTCTCCCCTGCAAACGAGAAGATGACGCACCAGAGGTCGGGATAGTGCCAGTGGGATTGGTCGTAGTCTGACGGAACGGCAGGTGTGGTCGGATGGCTATGCACCAGCGCGAGCGGAATTTCACCACGCGAGGACACTGCACGCAAGACCGCAATCCAATCCTGCGGCTGCACCGCATACCGCACCAACCGATCCTGCGCCGCATTCGGCAAAAACGTCCATGTCCGCACGTCGCGTCCATGCCCGCTCCACAACCCGACGCCCTCCTCAGGGAGTACGTTGCACAGATCTGTGACTGTGTGATGCAACAGAGACGCTGAAATGGCTAGGGAGTCAGGATGATGAACATCCCCAGCGTCCCTAGCGTCCCCAGCGTCCACCTGTCGCAACGCAACGGGTCGGAACCTGCCTTGGCTCATGCAGTCCGACTATTCCACGAAGTCGAAGCTGTATTCGCCAATCTCAATGGTATCGCCTTCCATCGCGCCATTTTTGCGCAGTGCGGAATCGACACCTTTTTCCTTCATGATCCGTTGGAAGCGCTTGACCGCATCGTACTGCTCGAAGTTGGTCATCTTGCACAACTTCTCGATCCAAGGCCCGTTGACCACGTAGGCTTCATTGTTGCGCGTAATCCAGAAGCGATCCACATCGTCTTCGAGACGGTAGACTTTGCGCTCGTCCTTGTCTTCCACTTCCTCAAGGTCGATCGTCGTAAAGTCTGGTGCCGTATCGAGCGTATCGGCAATCGCAAAGAGCAGTTTATCAAGACCTTGATGGGTAACCCCGGAGACTGGATAGACCGGGTATTTGCCTTCCGTCTGCTCGATGAACTTTTGCAAGTTCTCCTCGGCCTCTGGGAGGTCCATCTTGTTCGCCACGACGATCATCGGGCGCTCCTCCAAACGGTAGTTGTAGAGGCGCACTTCCTCGTTGATCTTGATGAAGTCTTCATACGGGTCACGACCTTCCGTCCCCGCCATGTCCAAGACATGGACGATGACGCGGGTACGTTCGATGTGGCGCAGGAATTGGTGACCCAAGCCCTGACCTTCGGACGCGCCCTCGATCAGACCGGGCAAGTCAGCCATGACAAAACTACGTCCATCCGGCACGCCGACAACGCCCAGATTCGGGGTGATCGTCGTGAAGTGGTAGGCCGCGATCTTCGGTCTGGCAGCCGAAACGGATGCGAGCAAGGTCGATTTCCCAACGGACGGGAAGCCTACCAGACCAACGTCTGCCAACACCTTCAACTCGAGTTGGATGTTGCGTTCTTGGCCCGGTTCGCCCTTTTCCGCGATCTCTGGCGCTTTGTTGTTCATCGTGGCAAAACGCGAGTTCCCGCGTCCACCGCGACCGCCGCGCGCCACGACCAACTTGTCACCGTGTTGGGTCAGGTCGCCGAGAAACTCCAGCGTATCCGCATCGGTGATCACCGTGCCCGGCGGGACTTTGATCGTCATGTCGTCCGCTTTGGCACCGTGTTTGTTGGAGGTTTTGCCGTACTCGCCGCGTTCGGCTTTGAAGTGGCGCTTGTACTTAAAGTCAAGCAGGGTGCGCAGACCCTCGTCGACGACGAGGATGATGTCGCCACCCTTGCCACCGTCACCGCCACCAGGACCGCCCTCCGGGATGTACTTCTCGCGGCGGAATGAAACGATGCCGTTCCCTCCGTCGCCGCCTTTTACGTAAACTCTAGCTGTATCCACGAACATTGTGCCTTCACCTCTATTCTTGCAACTGAAAACGCACGCGGTATTCGATGCCGTCCTCGACAGGTTCCTGTACAAGTTCGACCCCTTCACCCGCAAACGCCATCGCCCATGCTGCCCAATCGTGCGGCACATCGGCGAACCAACCTATCTCATAGCCTTGACGGAATGAGACAATCCATACATCAATCGGCAACGGCTCAAGCAAAGTCTTGGACGTTTCACCCAAGCTGTCGAGCAAACTTCCGAGCAAGCGGACGGCGAGCCATTCGGCCGCCTCAGTCGGTTCCTCCTGTTGCTCATAGGAGACATGCAGTTGCAGCATCTGAAACTTGATGTCACGGGAGAGCACCACATAGGACACCATTGAACTTGGGATCGCCGACCATTCCGTATGGCGTTGGGCTTCTTTGACCAACGCTTGGATGGGATCATTGAGCCTCTCGTATTTCTTTAATTGAGAGTATGCCTGCAGCAGTTGCACCTGATTCATCAGATCATGGCGGTAAATGCGCAGAACTTCCAAGCTGTCTTCCATCATCGCCCGCATATCGGGCGCGGAAGTTCGCCGGTGTCCATTCATGCCCGTTCAACTCCTTATGTAAAAAAGACGGCCCTCCGCAGAGAGCCGTCTTGTCTCAGCTTACGCTTCGAGAGCTTCAGCTTGTACAACAACCGGATATACGCTGACACGTTTTTTGTCGCGACCCATGCGCTCGAAAGCAACACGGCCCTCAACTTTTGCGAACAGGGTATCATCGCCACCCTTGCCAACGTTGACGCCCGGGTAGATCTTGGTGCCGCGTTGGCGAACCAAGATGGAACCCCCGGTGACCACTTGACCGTCAGCGCGCTTAACGCCCAGACGTTTCGCATGGGAGTCACGTCCGTTTTTGGAGGAACCTACCCCCTTCTTGGACGCGAACAATTGAAGATTCAGTTTCATCATTAGTTTCACCTCCTAGAGATTTTTCTCTACGACCTTCACGAAGTCAGGATAGGTATCCGCGACTTGGTTCAGGCCTAAAACCATTGCTTCGAGAAGCAATTGAAGTTTGTCGTCAGCCGTCTGATCAGCCAGAACAGGAATGGAAGACTTTACGTCACCGGGTGCTGCATCATCGTCTGTCGCGAGCGTTACGCCGAGCAGGTGCTCTGCGGAATTGATCGCGTTGATGACGAGCATCGATACAGCTGCACAGACGATATCCTCGCCATATTCAGCCGCACCAGCATGTCCTTGAACCGAGAACCGGTTCACCCGCCCTTGCTTGTCCCGCCAGATGATCGATCGAATCATGCGCAGTGACTACGCGTTGATTTTTTCGATTTGTACTTGGGTGTACGGTTGGCGATGACCTTGCTTGCGACGGTAGTTCTTTTTGGACTTGTACTTGAAGACAAGGATCTTCTTGGCTTTGCCGTGCTTCAGGACTTTCGCGGTAACGGTTGCGCCTGCAACAGTCGGGGAACCGACTACGACGCCGCCTTCCTTCGAAACGAGCAAGACGTGGTCAAGAGTTACGTCTGCGCCATCTTCAGCTTCGAGCTTTTCGATGTACAGAACATCACCTTCTGCAACTTTGTACTGCTTACCACCGGTTTGAACGATTGCGTACATGTGTGCACCTCCTCATTAAAAGACTCACTACCCACGAGGTACTCCGAAGAGGTTTGCGACCCGGGCTAGGTGGTAATACGTGTGTGACACCACAGCACGCTTACTAAAATATCCTATCATATGCGCTAGTGGCTGTCAAACCATTTCCCTTATAGTAGAAGTAGCGGATTCCCGACAAAAAACACCCCGCCATTTACATGGGGGATGTTTCGAGAACGACCGCTCGACCAAAGGTCCGGTTGACTTGTGTGATCTTCACGGAGACCTCCTGCCCCACGTGCAAGCCTCCATGTTGGATATCCAACACATAGCCTTCGACGCGGGCGATGCCGTCGCGCGGGTTGTGTGCATGGATTTCGTCGATGCGCACCGGGAGCACCTGTCCAAGTTGGACCGGCAGGGCGCGCAATTCCACCTCTTCGACGGTGCCTGCCCACGAGATGCGGTGTTCGGCGAGATGCAGGGAGTCGCGGCCCTTGATGAAGACTTTCAATCCCCACTCCTCTTCCATCCGACGCAGGTTTTGTCCGCTCGGGCCAATCAGATTCGCTGCAACAGCCGGATGGCACTCGACCAGCACCGCTTCGTGATCCTTGGAACGCAGATAATCAGCGAGTTCGCGCTCGATCCGCCCTGCTGTGGTCTCTTCAGATAGCACCTTGCCCTTGCCTTCACAGTACGGGCAATGGCGGTGCAAGACTTCATCTAGCGACTGCCTGACCTTTTTGCGCGTCATCTCGATCAGTCCCAGTTGGGTCATCCCGAGCACATGCGCACGCGTGCGGTCTCGACGAATCGCCTTCTCCAACTCTTCACGGATCTTCTCTTTGTGCGCGGGGTCGCGCATATCGATGAAGTCGATGATGATGATGCCGCCGATGTCGCGCAGGCGCAATTGGCGCGAGAGTTCGCGCGCCGCCTCCACGTTCGTCTTGAACACCGTTTCTTCAAGTGAGGACGTACCGACAAACTTGCCGGTGTTGACATCGATCACCGTCAACGCCTCAGTTTGATCGATGACGAGATACCCGCCAGAACGCAACCAGACTTTGCGCTTCAGCGCTTTTTCCAACTCTTGATCGATGCGGTGGGCGGCGAAGAGATTCTCGCGGCCCTTGTAGAGATGCAAGCGCTCCAACAATTTCGGGGAGGCATGACGCAACAAGTCCCGCGCCGACTCGAACAAGTCGAAATCGTCGATCCAAAACTCCTCGACATCCTCTGTGAAAAAGTCGCGCACGGAGCGCGAGAGCAGATCGAGATCGCGATAGACGAGTTCCGGGACTTTCGCCCCTTTCGCCTGTCGGAGAATCCGTTGCCAAGTTCCGTTCAGAAAGTGATAGTCTTGCTCCAACAGTTGATCGGTCACACCCGTTGCCGCCGTGCGCACGATCATGCCGACCTCTGGAGCGCGCACCCGCTCCGCCATCTGTCGGATGCGTTCACGCTCCGACTCTTGTTCGATCCGGCGTGAGACACCGACGTATGGAGACTTCGGCATCAACACGATGTGCCGACCGGGCAGCGAGATGTTCGCAGTAACGCGTGCTCCCTTGGTGCCAACCGGCTCCTTGGTGACTTGCACGAGGACTTCCTGGCCCTCCTTGATCACTTCGGAGATCTGCGGCTTGCGGTCCGGGCTGAGTGTTCCTGGATAGAGGGGTAACGCGTCATCGAGGTAGAGAAATGCGTTTTTCTCCACCCCGATGTCGACGAACGCCGCCTGCATACCCGGCAGGATGTTCGCTACGCGCCCCTTGTAGATGTTGCCAACGTGCGGCAGAGCAGATGTCGCTTGCCGTTCCGTGTAGTATTCCACCGTGCGACCGTCCTCGAGGATGGCCGCGCGCAATTCTCGTCTGTCCTGACTTACCAAGATCTGTTTGCGCACTTGTCACCTTCCCCTTTCTGCACTATCGAATTCTATCACATCTTCGACAAACGGTTGTCATTTCCTTTTCTACCACCATCCAGCAGTTGACGGAGCGTCAGGCGCATCCCGTTCTCTTCGAAGACGCTGTGTACCAGATCTTCTTCCTCAAGCACAGTCTGCACTTTTTTTCGCTCATCCAAAACATAGATCATGTGATACGCGTCTGGCGCGAACTGTTCGATCACTTCGCGCACCTGCATCGTATCCGGCACCGCCAGCGTGCGCACTTCTTGGGCTCGACGTGGCACGCCCCGCCGCTTGGCGTCGAGAAACCGTATCATGTCCACACGCATCCCCTTGCGCAGTTCCCACGCCGAGAACAGCAAGAAGGCGCCGAGCATCAGAAACGCGAGGTTCGGATAACCCGCCCACAGCGAGAGCAGCCCGAACAGGATCAAGAGCACGGCGATCCCAAACGACATCCGTATCGACACCTCCGTCGCCGCCCGGAACCCTCGTGTGCCCGATGTCGCGGCACGCAAGATTCGACCCCCATCCAACGGCAGGGCAGGCAGCAGGTTGAAAAAGCCAATCATCAGATTGCCTTTGATAAAAAACTGTGTCAGCCCGTCTGACCACCAACCCGCCGCGTGCAACAGCACCCCGACGAGGATCATCAGCAAGTTGTTCAATGGCCCGGCAATCGCGATCGCCACCTCGTGGCGCGGGTTCCAGCCCATCGCCCCGTGTTCCAGTTTGGCCACCCCGCCATAGGGCAGAATCTGCATCTCGCGGATCTTGTACCCATAGGAGGTGGCGACAAAGACATGGCCGAGTTCGTGAACGATGACGATCGTGAACAGCACCAATGTCTCCACGATCATCCCTGCTCCGAGGCTTGCCAACAGCAAGAGCAGGAACAAGGGATGTACGCGGACTTTCATGCCCGTCGGCCAAAACGCAGGCTTGGACATCTCCCGGATCACGCCCCGCCCGGTGCCTTCGTGCTGCTTGACCCACTGGTGTTCGCCGGCTTCTCTGTGGCGGGAGCAGCAGGAGTCGGTGTTGTCGGGGCCGAGGTTTGGCCCGTTGTGGACGCGTTCAGCAGATCGTTCGGGTCGAGGTAGGCACCGTCATTTTGATAGGCAAAAAACAGCGTTGCTGTCCCCTTTTTCGCCAGGGCACCGATTTTTTGGTCGCTCGCGACGGCATCATTGGCCGCTACATCGACCGAGGCCAAATGGCTGTAGACCGTGCGCCCATTCGTGCCGCCGTGGTTGATCGTGACGGAATACTCATCGCCTGTGCCCTTCTCAATTTTCTCCACCGTGCCTTTGGCGGCGGCATGGACGTCCGCGCCGAGTGCTGCGGTGAAGGTGATGCCTTGTTGTTCCTTGCCATCGTAGGCATTTTTCACTTTCGCGCCTTGGACAGGCAGGACCAAGGCAAATTTCGCCTCGGGTGCGGGGTCAGTGACAGTCCCTGTGCTCGTGCTCATCGCAGGCACCGCAACTTTGTCGGAGATATTCGATTGCCACCACGCCGTCAGCCCTGTGAGGTTGCTGTCGTTGGTGAGATGCTGTGTAACATACGCTTGGACACGGCTCGCGGTTGGCGACTCGCTATGAAAAGTGAAGTAGAGGATGCCAGTCAGTGCAACAGCGCCGAGGATCTGCATCAAGCGATGCATCGGCAGACCTGTCGTACCTGCGTCCTCCCCCTCCTCATAGTACCTCCGCCCCGCACCATAGGGGCTGTCATAGTAACGACCTTGTCCACCTGCTCCCCCGACCGCACCACCACGCGCGCGCAGGAACTCCTCATAACTGCGCGGACGCGTAACCGAATGGATCGGCGCTTGGGTGAACACCGGTTTGGATTGTGTAACATCCCACTCGTCTTCTGCACTGAACAGGCTGGAGCGCGTTGTGTCCGCCGGGTATCGCTCATAGCTCCACGGGCTTTGCTCCGATTCTTCCTGCTTGCGTTTGGCTTTCCAGAACTCAAACTTTGCCATCTAGATCCCCCTCGTCCTCTACCGTTTCTAGTTCCATCCTATGACCCGGTGGACGAGTTTATGAAAGCACGAAAAAAGCGAGCGACCCGCTGGTGCGGATCGCTCGCCTTTTCGTAGAACCTAGAGTCCGATCATCTTCTTCATCTTGGAGAAAAAACCACTGCGGTCGTTGAGCACGAGCAGCGGCACCGAATCCCCGAGGATGCGGCGGGCGATGTTGCGGTAGGCCATGCCAGCCTTGGCATTCGGGTTGAGCACGACCGGCTCACCGTTGTTGCTACCTGCGATGACACCCTCGTCGTCGGGTACCACGCCAAGCAAGTCGATCGCGAGAATCGAAACGATCTCGTCGATGTCGAGCATCGTACCATCATTGACCATATGCTGACGAATGCGGTTGACGACCAGTTTCGGTTGGTGAATTTTCGCCGCTTCAAGCAATCCGATGACGCGGTCGGCGTCCCGAACGGCGGCTGCCTCTGGGTTGGTGACGATGATGGCGCGGTCTGCACCGGTGATCGCCAAGCGGAACCCAAGTTCGATACCAGCCGGGCAGTCAAGCAACACGAAGTCGAACTGTTGCTTGAGCTTCTCGACGATCGGCTTGAACGATTCCGGCGTCAGTGCCGATTTGTCCTTGGTTTGTGATGCCGGCAGCAAGTACAAGTGATCAAAACGCTTGTCCTTGATCAACGCTTGCTCCAGACGGCACTCTCCGATCACGACATCGACGAGGTCGTAGATGATGCGGTTTTCCAACCCCATCACCACGTCCAAATTGCGCAGCCCGATGTCCGTATCGACCAGACATACTTTCTTACCGGACAGAGCCAGCGCCGTGCCAATGTTGGCGCTGGTGGTCGTCTTGCCCACCCCGCCCTTGCCGGAAGTGATGACGATTGCCTCTCCCACTAGTACGTTCCCTCCTCTTAGTCCTCGCGGGCCCTAATGCTATAGAGGTGGTTCATCTTGTCCACCGCCATCTGGCCGTCGCGCAGGTACGCAAACTCCATCTCCGTAGCCGACATCTCGCGCTGTTGTTCACGCGTGAGGTCAGGCGAGCGCGAGATCACATCACAGATGCGCAACTGCGTCGGCTGAAAGAAGACGGCGGCGATGATTGCCCGCTCGTTGCCACGGCACCCCGCATGTGCGAGGCCCCGCAATGTGCCCATCACAAAGATGTCGCCCGAGGCGTGCACCTGTCCACCGGGGTTGACATCGCCGATGATCACGATATCACCCTCATGCTCTACAATCTGGCCGGAACGCACCATGCCGTGGTAGAGGTGTGGGGGGTGAACGACCTTGGTCTTGGCCAGCAGATCTGCTGTCGATTGAAATTCCTGAATGATCAAATTCCCGTGGCTCGCAAGCGTAACGCGAATCTTCTCCTGCTCCTGTTCCGTCAACTGCCGCGACCCGCTCTGAATGGTAACATGCACCAGCGGGCCGGTGAGCAGTTGGCGGTGGGAACCGTTCAATTTATCCTCAAGATCTTCCACTATCTCTTCGAAGGAGCACTGATCATGTAGGATGAAGACCAGTCCATCACGGATGCCCTTGATCGTCACGGGCGTTCTGGTTCGATTGAGTTCGCATCCCGCTTGATGTCCCATACCGGCCCTCCTGTTCCATCACTTGCATCAGTTACTAATTCGCGGAGGCTTAGGGTTTTTCCTGCTTTTTGTCATCCGTGTTCAGGTCCTTCTTGAAGTACGCATCAAAAATCGCTTTGGCGACGGGACCGACGGTGGTCGAGGAGTGACCGTTCGCTTCGTTATCTGGGATGATGATCGCCACAGCAATCTCCGGGTTGTCATAGGGCGCATATCCGACGAACAAGGAGTTCTCCGTTTTGAGCGCCCCACCTGTCTCCGCCGTCCCTGACTTGCCGGCGATCACCGGGGAGTAGTTGGCAAACATGTTGAACGTCCCATAAGACGCATGGGTCACGTCGTACATGCCCTTTTGCACCACTTTCAGTTGGTCTGACGTGAAGGGAGTTTCTCCAGCCACTTTCGGTTGAACTTCCTGTTCGGAGCCGTCTGGAGCGATGACCGTTTTGACGACGTGCGGTTGCATCCGCTTGCCATCGTTGGCGATCGTCGAAACATAGGACGCCAACTGCATCAGCGTGTATTTTTCATTCTGACCGAACGAGGCGAGCGCCCAGTCGAAGATGTTGCGTTCGGTGCCCAGTTGCCCTTCATTTTCAAATGGCAAGTCAACGCCAGTCGTTTGCAAACCCAAACCAAGGGACTTGTGGTAGTCCATGATCTTGTCCAACACACCGGGCATGACATTCGCATAATAAGATTCCAGTTGGGTGAAGTTCATGCCCGGACGCCAGCCCGAGAGATTCTGGAAGGTCTTGATCATGTAGACGTTGCTGGACTTGGCCAGCGCACTGTAGGCGTTCACGTACCCGAGATTCGAGGCCCAAGACCGAATCTCTTTGTCCCCTAGATAGATGCTACCCGGGTCTAGGATCGAAGCGAACGGGTCCCGAATCGCGCCTTCCTTCATTCCGATCAAGACGGTGGCCATCTTGACGGTCGATCCGGGGAAATACAGCTCCGTGATCGCCCGGTTTTTCTCTGCGGGGGCAAAATTCTCGGCATACTTTTTGTTCGTCATGCCATCGATCCACCACGTCGGGTCAAATGACGGGTAGCTGGACATCGACAGAATCTCACCTGTCTTTGGATTCATCGCGATCGCCGCGCCTTCCTTCACAGTCGGGATCTGACGGTGCAGGTCCTGAACGGTTTTGGCGAGCGCTTTGTCGGCCGCTTCTTGGATATGCTTGTCGATGGTGAGCACGAGGTCATGGCCCTTCACCGGATCTTCCGTCCGCTTGTCCTTGAGCGGTTGGTAGTTGATGTTGACCTCGACTTTTAGCGTGCCGTCTTTGCCGTGCAGAAGGTTCTCGTATTGCTTCTCCACACCCGCCGTGCCGATCATGTCGGTCTGTTGGTACTCGTCTTTGTGTTCCTTCCAGAAGTCCATCGGGATGTTGTTCAGATACCCGATGACGTGCGAGGCGGTCGTTCCATCCACATAATCGCGTATGGGTTCCACGACGACGTTAAAGCCCGGCAGTTCATCCGCGTGTTCCCGAACATACGCCACTTGCTTGTCGGTGGCGTTTTTAACCACTTTGCGCGCCATGCCCAGCGAGTACATCTCGCCATAGGGGTCCATCGCGTTCCACAGTTCATCCGGTTGCATCGCAAACACTTCGTACAGGGTCGCATCGAGCATCAGTGGATTCTGGACATCATTGCTCAAGCGCTGGAAAGTGATCGTAAATGCAGGTTTGTTGCGTACCAATTCGGACTTGTTCCGATCAAAGATCAGGCCGCGTGGGGCCGGAATCGATTGCGTGATGTAGCGGTTGCTCTCCGCTGATTTGAGCAATTCTTGACCTTGCGACAGTTGCAAAAAGCTCAGTCGAAAAATTAAAACGGCCAAGGAAATGAAGATGACCAGAAACATCAGGTTCATCCGCTTTCCTGTGACCGAATGTTTATCCCGCTCTAGATTGGTCACTGGTGTACTCCTTTCTGTACGTACCCCTATGCTTGTAGGTATCACCTACTTCGGTTTGGCACGACTTGATTCCTCCTGCTTGGACTTAGAAAAATGTGATGAAAAACCGACTCTGTTACCAGAGTCGGTTGGGTTTGCCAGCTATGGCTTTTTCTGATGCCTCTGGAGCGTAGACGTCTGGTAGTGGAAATACGCATCGAACATCGTCCGGGCGAGCGGCCCAAGCGTGTCTGAGGAGTGCCCATCGCGAACGTTGTCCGGGATGAGGATCGCGATGGCGATCTGCGGGTTGTTATAGGGGGCGTACCCGACAAATAACGAGTGTTCCGTGCCTCTCCCCGTCTCTGCCGTGCCCGTTTTCCCCGCGATCTTCACCGGGTACCTGCCAAATACCGAGTAGAACGTCCCATAGGTCTTGTTCGTGACATCGTACATGCCCTGTTGCACGGCATGCAGATGCTCCGGCGCGAAACTGAGCGTGTTTTGCAACACCGGATGGATCACTTCTGGGGTTCCGCTGGGTGGGATGATTTCCTTGACGACGTGCGGTTGCATGCGTTTGCCGTCGTTGGCGATCGTCGAGACGTACTGCGCGAGTTGGAGCAGCGTGTAGTTCTCCGTCTGCCCAATCGCGGCAAAGGCGATGTCTGACACGTAGCCTTCACGCGTGATCTGCCCCTCCGCTTCATACGGCAAGTCGATCCCCGTCGTGGTAGGTCCCATCCCGAATTCCTTGTGGTAGTTCATCACCTTGTCCATCGTTGCCGGCAAACGGTTATGTAAAAAGTCATTGACCTGCGCTGTCGGCATGTCCTCGCGATACCCTGCGAGTTTCAAAAAGGAGCTGATCATGTACACGTTGGAGGATTCGGCGAGCGCTCGATAGGAATCTGCGTAGCCGATCGATTTCCATGACTTGATGTAGTTCGGCTTGCCATTCGGGAGGTATCCGACTTGAATCCGACCTGGGTCATAGATGACCGAACCCGGTCGGATCGTGCCTTCCTTGAATCCGATCAATTCGGTCGCCATCTTGACGGTGGAGCCCGGTTGATAGACTTGTTGAATGGCACGGTTCATCTCCGCAGGTGCGAACTGCTCGGTGTATTCCTTCTCTGTGACACCCTTGATCCAGATGTTCGGGTCGTAGCTGGGGTAACTCGCCATCGCGAGGATCTCCCCCGTCTTGGGGTTCATCGCGATCGCCGCACCGTTGTGTACCGTGCGGACGGTGCGTTTCAAGTTCTCTACGCGTTCCGCCAACGCTCGTTCCGTTGCCGCCTGCAAGTTGGAATCGAGGGTGAGCACCAAGTCATGACCTTTGATCGGTTCGACGAGGCGCTGGTCTTGGAGCGGTTGGTTGTAGATGTTGACCTCCACCTGCAGTTTGCCAGCCTTGCCGTGAAGATACTGTTCGTACTGCTTCTCCACGCCAGCGAATCCGATCTGATCAGACTGCTGGTACTCGTCCTTGTGCGTTTGCCAGAAGTCGCCAGGGATGTTGTTCAGGTAGCCGAGGATGTGACTGGCAAAATTGCTGCGCTCATAGTGGCGGATCGGCTCCACCACCACATTGACACCGGGGAGATCGACTTGGTGTTCCTTGATAAAAGCGACTTGTTGGTCGCCGGCATCCGAAACGAGCTTGCGCGCTGTCGAGAGCATGTAATGCTGGCCTTTGAGATCCATCGTGTTGAGGATCTCCTCCGGCTGCTTATGCAACACGGGGGCCAACATCCCGGCAATTTTGGTCGGGTCCTGCACATCCTTGCTGAGGATGGTGTACAGGACGGCAAATGACGGCTTGTTCGTGACGAGCACGTTGTGGTCACGGTCGTAGATCAGCCCGCGTGGTGCTGGAACGTATTGCTGGATGTAGCGGTTCGTCTCCGCCCGCTGGAGATACACACTGCCTTGAGCCAGTTGGATAAAACTTAGACGGACGATGAGTATAGCTAAGGCCACGAAGACGAGCACGAACAAATAGTTCAAGCGTTTCCCCGTGGCCTTTTTCAGTTCTTCGTCGAGCGAGTTCTGGTTGAAGTGATACACGTCCTGCAACTCCTTCTGAAGTGGAGATCTCAGCGAGGACTTACAGCGTTTCGTCTGCTAACGTACTGCGACGATCGGACGCCAACAAACGCACCGACGGCACATACAGGATCAGCGCAAAGATACCGTTCCAGATCATCATGCGCACACTGTGTGTCACAGCTGCCATCATGTCGATTCGCTGGAACCCAAACAACCGACCTAACCCATACAGAGTCATCTCTTGCAGAAACGTGTAGGCAATCACGATCAATGTGACCATGATCAACTGACGCGCCCAATAAGAACGGAATGTCGACCCCGCAAAGTAGCAGATTAGCGCATAGGTGAAGGCGTGCGGACCCAAGTACGTACCAAATAGAATGTCTTGGACGAGCCCGATCGTCAACCCTGTGTATAGCGCGAGCATCGGCCCGCGCAGGAGACTGACGTACAAGAGCATGACCAACACGATGTTCGGTGCGATAAACGAGAACGGTTGCACTTGCAAGACGGTGGATTGGATGACGAGCATGCCCATCATCGTCAGCATGATCCAAACGGGATGCATCGGCCGACCTCCTTATTGACCGGTCTTGGCCTGATTCACCACATAGAGGAAGTCCATGTTGTTAAGATTCGCCGCAGGTTCAACTTGGGCGATCTTGGTGAGGCCGAGCTTGTCGTTTTCGATGGAGGTGATCTTGCCGATGATCAGACCAGGTGGGAAGATATCGGACACATTCGACGTGACGACCGAATCGCCGAGTTTGACCTTCTCCGCCCCAAGCTTGATGCCAGACATCTCCAGCATCGGTTTGCTCGTCTGGGAGACATCAACAGAGGAACCATTGAGAATCCCGTACCCCAACTCATCGCTGGTCACTTTGGCGGAGATGCCCATCTTGCCTTTGTCTGTGATCAACAGCACCTTGGCGTGATAAGGCGTCACTTCATAGATACGCCCAACCAAACCGTGGTTGGCTGTGATCACCGCCATGTTTTTTTGAACCCCGTCCTTGGTGCCGACATCGAGGGTGACTTCCGAGTTCCATGTCGACGGCGAACGCCCGATCACGTTGGCGGCGATCAATTGCAGATCGCTCACGCTGTTGCTTTTCAGCCCTAAGTCCTCTTTGAGTCGTTTGTTCTCCTGCTCCAGTCCCTGAATGCGAACGCGCATCGACGAATAGTCGTTGAGGTTTGCCTTTAATTTGGCATTTTCTTCGTACAGTTGTTTGATGTGCTGCATATCTTCGAAAAAGCCCGCCACATGTTGCACCGGAGCATAGACGGCCCCTTGCATCCATCCAAATGCATCGATAAGCATTTTTTCCGGCCATGTCGGGTTCTCGCGTTCACGCAAGGTCAACCCAACCAAGGCGGCAAGCAAGATGAAGCTGGCCAGCAGCACCATCAACCGTTTGCTTGTAAAAAAACGGGTCACCCGTTACCCACTTCCTTTGCAGTTCCGGTTGGCTGAGCGTCTGAATCAGCGAGCACGGCGCTTTTTGCCGTTGTCGTTGGACTTGAACATGTGGCTGTAGTCCAGCGATTTGCCGGTTCCGATCGCCACGCAGTCCAACGGATTCTCCGCGACGAGCACCGGCATGCCAGTCTCCCGAGAGAGCAGACGGTCGAGATTGCGCAACAGTGCACCACCGCCGGTCAAAACGATCCCGCGGTCCATGATGTCAGCCGCCAGTTCTGGCGGGGACTTTTCCAACGTGATCTTCACCGCTTCGACGATCGAGTTGACCGTGTCTGCCAACGCTTCTGCGATCTCTTGCGCCGTGATCGACAGCGTCTTCGGCAGACCGGTTACGAGGTCGCGACCACGGATGTCCATCGTCTCTTCCTTATCCGGCGGAATGGCCGAACCGATCGTGAGCTTCAGTTCTTCGGAAGTACGCTCCCCGATCATCAGGTTGTACGCCTTCTTGATGTACTGAATGATTGCTTCGTCCATCTCATCACCCGCAACGCGGATCGAACGGGAGGTTACGATCCCGCCGAGCGAAATGATCGCAACTTCGGTGGTACCGCCGCCGATATCGACGACCATCGAACCGGTCGGTTCGCCAACAGGCAGACCCGCCCCGATCGCAGCCGCCATCGGTTCTTCGATCGTCATCGGGTCACGAGCGCCCGCTTCACGAGCTGCGTCCTCAACTGCACGTTTTTCCACCGCCGTAATGCCGGACGGAACGCACACGACGACGCGCGGTGCTGGCAACCAGAAGCCTTTTTGCTTGATCGCTTGGCGAATGAAATGGCGGAGCATCGTGGCTGTGGTGTCGAAATCCGCGATGACACCATCCTTCATCGGACGAATCGCCACGATGTTGCCCGGCGTTCTGCCGATCATCTGCTTCGCCTCTTCACCTACTGCTTTGATCTCACCGGTGTCGATGCGCGTCGCTACGACGGAAGGTTCGCGAATGATGATGCCTTTGCCTTTTACATATACGAGGGTATTGGCCGTACCAAGGTCAATGCCCATATCTCTTGAAAATCCTTTAAACATCTAGCCTAACTCCTTCCCGACATGTGACAGGGCTTATTATGTTAACACTTGACTATTATACAGGAAGCAACTGGTCATGCCTAGTCTAACCAGCCTTTTTCCCGCATGCTACAAAAGGAATGCGACCCGATCACGATATGGTCGAGCACATCGACGCCGAGGATCTGCCCACACTCAATGAGGCGGCGGGTCACTTCGAGGTCTTCGTAGCTTGGAGTCGGGTCACCGCTCGGGTGGTTGTGCAGGCAGATGATTGCCGAAGCACTGCGCTTGATCGCCGTCTTGAAGATCTCACGCGGGTGGGCGATCGTGCTGTCGAGCGAACCGACGGAGACGATCTCTTCGCCGATCAGCCGACGCTTGGCGTCCAGATGCAACGCCACAAAGTGTTCCTTCAACTGAAACCGCAACCTGTCCATCATGTAATCCGCCGCATCTTGGGCGGAGAGAATCCGTGGCCGTGACACGTTGGAGAGCCGGGCAATCCGACGTCCGACTTCAATCGCCGCCTTCACTTGCGCAGCTTTGGCGAGTCCGACGCCGGGGATGTCTGTCAGTTCTTCCAGATCGGCTTCGAGCAGATCGCGAATCGAGCCGAACCGTTTCAATATCTGTTCGGCGAGGGCGACCGCCGAACGACCGCGCGAACCCGTTCGCAAGAGAATCGCCAACAGTTCGGCGTTGCTCATCTGCTCGGGGCCTACTTGGCGCAACCGTTCACGCGGACGGTCCTCCTGAGGAATTTCACGCACGAGCACTGACGACGCAGCCACGTAGCAGGCTTCGCTCATCGCGGCAGGACGTTACATCCAAACGTGGCGAGATGGTCAGCGACCAACGAGACTGGCAGACCGACCACGTTGAAGTAGTCACCATCGATACGGGTGATGAACTGTGAGGCCTTGCCTTGAATGCCATAGGCGCCCGCTTTGTCCATCGGCTCGCCAGTGGCGACATAGGCGTCGATCTGTTCGTCGGTCAGCGCCTTCATCACCACAGTCGTACCTCGCACATCGCGCACGACACGGTGTTCTCCACCTGCTTCCACCAGCGCGATGCCCGTGTATACCGTGTGAGAACGACCTGACAAAAGCCGCAAGATCCGCTTGGCATCTCCTTCGTCCTCCGGCTTGCCGAGGATGACATCGTCACAGACGACGATTGTGTCCGCACCCAAAACAAGCCCGGCATTCAAAGTATTCGCGACGGCGCTTGCTTTTCTGTACGCCAACTCCTGAACGATTTCCACGGGCGGCTGTCCGGGCGCAAAAGACTCGTCCGCCTCACTGACCAGAATGTCAAACGTCAGTCCAAGGCTCCCGAGCAGCTCCTTGCGCCGCGGGGAACCGGATGCCAAGATCAACAGGTGCTCCTGCATAGTGGTTGCCCTCCGATTTTTGGGAAATCTGGCTTTATGTAGTGTGTCCTAAAAGAGAAAAACTATCTGCGCATACTGGTACATTCTACCGAGAATCATGCACCCTGTCCAGAACAAGAAAAAACCCGCCCTCGCGAGGGCGGAGTTTGTTTTTACTCACCAAAAAGCAGTTTAGCACCGGAGATTCCAGGGCTGGTCATCTCGAACGGATTCAGGATGACATCGAGCTCCTCTGGGGTTAGCACACCACGTTCGGTGCAGATGTCGCGCACGGAACGACCGGTCTGAATCGCTTCCTTGGCGATCGAGGTCGCCGTCTCGTAGCCGACGTGCGGGTTGATCGCCGTGACGATCCCGACGCTTTTCTCCACCAGTTCTTGGCAGCGCTCGACATTGGCTTTCAGCCCTTCCACGAGGAACTTGCGGAAAACCTGCAAGGCATTTTGCAGAATCGAGAGCGACTGCAGGAGGTTGAACACCAGCACGGGCTCCATCACGTTCAACTCCAGCTGACCCGCTTCAGAGGCCAGCGAGATCGTGTGATCGTTGCCGATGATCTGGAACGCCACTTGGTTGACGACTTCGGCCATGACCGGGTTGACTTTGCCTGGCATGATCGAAGACCCCGGTTGACGCGGCGGCAGTTCCAACTCGCCCAAGCCGGTGCGCGGACCAGACGCCATCAAGCGCAGATCGTTGCAGATCTTCGAGAGGTTGACTGCACAGATCTTCAAGGCGCCCGACACTTCGGTGTACGCATCGGTGTTCTGCGTTGCATCCACCAGATGTTCCGCGCGTTGCAAGTCGAGACCGGTGATCACACGCAGGTGCTCCGTCACTTTGACGATGTAGCGCGGGTCGGCGTTCAGACCTGTTCCGACCGCCGTCGCACCCATGTTGATCTCACGAAGGTTGTCCAAGGAACGCTTGACGCGCTGGACATCACGACCGATCACGCGGGCATACGCTTCGAATTCCTGCCCCATCCGGATCGGCACAGCGTCTTGCAAGTGTGTGCGGCCCATCTTGATCACTTGGTCAAACTCGACCGCTTTCAGCGAAAACGCTTGGTGGAGCAGTTCAAGTTGCTCGATCACGCCCTTGGCGAGGTTCAAGGAAGCGATCCGAATCGCCGTCGGGAACACATCGTTGGTGGACTGTGCCATGTTGACGTGTGTGTTCGGCGAGCATTGCATATAGTGGCCACGCTCGCCGCCGAGAAACTCAATGGCACGGTTCGCGATGACTTCATTGGCGTTCATGTTCATCGAGGTGCCTGCGCCGCCTTGGATCGAATCTACAATGAATTGATCATGGAGATGACCTGCGAGAATTTCATCAGACGCTTGCGTGATCGCTTCGCCAATCTCACGCTTCAAGACGCCAACTTCCATGTTGGCGATTGCCGCCGCTTTTTTGACAGCAGCGAGCGCTCTGATCATCTCCACATGTGGTGGAATACCGGTAATCGGGAAGTTTTCAACTGCGCGCAACGTCTGTATGCCATAGTAGGCTGCTTTCGGGACTTCTTTTGCTCCAAGCAAGTCTTTTTCAATCCGCACATCGGTCATCAGGGGACATCTCCTTTTGGAACGCGATCCTATTCTTGCCGTTTATTGTACCACACTTTTGCAAAAAAGCACTCTGTCCACGGTGGACAGAGTGCTGGATCGCTCTGTTACTGCACCGAAATCAGTTGTTCGGTGAACGTTTCATAGGCGACGAAAAACGCAGTCAATTTCGCTTGCCCATCCAGCAAGTTCGGAGTGCCAGAGAGCGCACCAACCGCCGCCTCAAGTTGCTTGTGCAGGGTGTCGCATTGCGCCGCCTCCTCTTGCAGACCTGCTTTTAGCAGCAGGGCATGCCATGACTTTTGATCGGCGCTTTGCTGGGTGAGTGCCGTCTTCAAGGCGCTGAGTTTATCCGCATCGGGCTTGGCCGAGGTCAGCAACGCCATCGCGTCGAGCCCGAGTTTCGCTTCCGCTTGCAGACCTTGCACCACAGCGTGCGCTTCGGCATCCTTGAGGTTGGCGATGTAGCCTTGGCGCGCAGGAATCTTGAACTCCTTCGCATAAAAAGTGACCTTGCGCTGGTTGAGTTCCGCTTCAAACACCGCTCCCGTTTTTTTGTCTGATGCGACAGCGGCGTACAATTGAAAGGGACCGGTTCCGCGAATCACACTGGCAATCCCTTTGTTGGTGAAGTCCTTCTGGGCTTGCGCTGCTTTGGCTGCATCTGGGAAGGAGCCCAACTGCCAGACGATCATCGACTGGCCTGCGAGTTCTGCGGCCCCTTTGACCTCTGGTCCGCTGCGGGCCTGACCTGGTGTGGCGGGGATGGTTGTGATCGTCGGTTCGGTAGACTGGTCTTTGAACAAAACGAGCAACAGCACCCCAAGCACAACGCCGGTCACGATGGCGAGCAGGGCGGGTAGCAAGTAAGCAGGTTTTGCCCCAACTGCCCGTTCACTGCGCAGGGCAAGTGCTTGGCGCGGATTGAAGTTGCGCAGGTGGCGCGAGGGAAAGCGGATGCCCGAACGGTCTTGGTTCGGGGTGATATGTTCACGATCTGACATCTGACGGTTCGGCTGCGTGTTGAGATTAGGCTGGTCCATGTCATCATCGACTCCTTCGGCTCTCTGAACTCTTGTACTAGAATCTATGAGAAACCGTAGAAATCTATGACAGGAAAAAGAGAAAAAAAAACCACCAGTTTGGCTGTAACCAAACGGCGGATTGCATCGTCTAACAGGTATAGAAAGCTTTAGTTCAGCACGTACACTTGCACCGTTCTGCGTCCGAATTGCAACGCTGCAGCTTGTGAATCAAAGTGCAGGTCAATTCGGTTCCCCTTGATCGCTCCACCTACATCGCTAGCAACTCCGTATCCATAACCCTCTATGTAGAGTCTCGTTCCCAACGGAATTACACTAGGATCAACTGCGATGGTACCTTGACCAGCGGCGCCGCCTGTAGCGGTGCGCGATCCTGGCATCGAGTAAGCTGAAGCGGCCATCGTCATCATCTTGGAAGCTTGCATGTTTTCCCCGCTGCGGGACGCCACAACAATCGGGCGCTGCTTAGTTCCGAAACCAACCACTTGGTTGACCGGCTCTGCGGTGGTCTTACGATCTTCCTTGCGGTCCACGGCTTCACCATTCTCATAGTAAACCGTCGTCGTGATCTGGACCTTCCCTTCCACACCGGGCGTCAGCACGTTCTCTGTGCCAGTGTATTGTTCGGCATCTGGCTGGCGTTCGGTCTGAAAAGGTACTACTTCTTCCGCGACTTTGACTTCTTGGGTGCGACGGGTGATCGCGATCGTCTGTCCGCTTTCAATGGAGGTTGTTGCAGTAAGACTGAGTTTATCGGCTTCATTCAGGGTGATCTGAAGTTCCTTGAGCACGTCGGCGACGGTGTCGGCGAGCGTGTGGACGGAGACCGGGTCTTTTGTGCCATCTTGTATGACGATTGCTTTTGCGTGTTTTACTAGAATTTGGGTACCGTCAGTAAGTTCCTTCGTCACTGTAGGTTGCACCAAGTCATCTTTCCCTACCTGAATTCCTTGCTTCTTCAGCAGATCGGCAACCGTTCCCAACTCAAACCCTTGGACGGTTTGCTTATTGCCATCGACATCGACGGAGATCGTTTTGTAGGCCGTTGCGGCCGTGGCCGAACCCCCGATGAGCAATGCAACTGCTGCGGCAGACAGGCAATAGATCGACTTTCGGTTGACCTTGCGCACTCAACCACCTCGTTTCATTTGTTTGTTCGTAATCCCTAAGAACTAGGAATAAAGACCCCCCATTACCTGTTGGACAAATGATGGAATTAGTATAACCCGACAATTCCATCTTGGCAATGGGGGAAATTGTCACTTTCAGAAAATTACCACGATTCGACGAGGTTCGAGCGGCGTGTCGGATCATAGGTATGGATAGGAGACGGAGCCGGCAAGAGATCGAGCGCATGGGGTGCATAGTAGATAGTAAAGTCGATGTCAAGGCTGACAACGGTCTTGAAAATGTGGTTGTTCAGGCTCGACAAAATGGGTTGATTGAAGACCGGGAGCGGTGACGGTGTGACCGGCTGGCTAGGCGTCGGTGTTGGTTGCGGCGCAGGCTGCGGTGTCGGCTGGGGTTGTGGAGAGTGGATGCCGAGCACATCGCGGATGTTTGGATTGGTGCCAGGTATGAAGAGATGTGCAATCTCTTGATCGAAAACCGATTCCGCTTCCTTCTGGCCGATCAGACCTGCGGTATACCGATTGAGCCCCTGTTGAATGCGGAGGTTCGCGAGGTCTTTTTCGTGCTGATTAGTCAGCGTAGGGACGGTGACACGGATATTCTCAGCGTAGCGACTGAAGTCGGTCTGGGAGAAAATCGGTGTTAGATCGTTCAGCAATTTGTCATTTGCGATGTCGGCCGAGAGCTGTTTGCGGATCTCGTCGGCTGTGAGCGAGGCGGCGGAGAGCTGTGACCGCAGTTTTAGCAGTCCAACCTGGAACGGATTCTCAGTCGTGGTGAGGGGGGGAACTGTAGTTCCTCCTGTGTCGTCACCTGTAGTTCCTCCAGTGTTATCACCTGTGGTATCCCCAGTGTCGTCACCTGTGGTTCCTCCAGTGTTATCCACCGTGGTTTCCCCAGTGTCGTCACCCGTGGTTCCTCCGGTTCCTTCACTCGTTGTCCCCCCAGTATCTCCACCCGTGGTTTCCGTAGATTCTTTGGTGGGGCTAACTTTGCTTGGGGTCTTCGTGCTGCCTGTGTTTTTGCTGCCATCAGAAGTCGTGATGGTTACTTTACCAGTTCCTGTGCTAAGCTTCACACCAGGGGTGATGTCCTGCTGTTCGGCTTTGAGCGTCCATTTGTTAAATGTGACGAGGCGAGTCATCGACGAGAATTGCGCGAGAAACTTTCGCACCTGCTGGTAGTCTCCTTGAATCGAGAGCTTTCCATTGAACGTTTGCATCGGCAACTGCTCTGCTGCAGGTTTGGTCGTTGTTTTAGACGCCGTTTTAGACGACACTTTCGCCTCTGCTGCTTTTGCCGTCTCTGCGTTGGGGTCGTAAAATGAGATGCTCTTCACGACCGTTCCTGATGCTTTGGCATCACCATGCAATTCCTGCAAAAAGCGCGCCTGCTCCAACTGTGCTGGCACCAACAAGGCCAGCGTCCTTTTTTGCTCATCGGTCGTGCTCGTCGGCAGCGCTGTCGCCATCAATTGTTTTCGCTGTGTCTTCGCGGCCTGCAGTTGCTTGCGCAGACTGTCGACTTCGTACATTTTCGGTACAAAACCAAAATATGCAACCAAGGAACCGACAAGAACCAACAAACCGACGCAGAGGATGACCCACCGCCGCAGATTCCACGTTTTGATGTTCATGCAGAAGGGCCTCCTCTCTAAAATTCCTGTGCCTTGCGCGCTTTGACCGTGATCTCCAACTGCGCCGAATATCCGCCACCCGATTCCTTCGCGGCATCCAGTTGCACGATGTTTGTGATGACGATGTTCTCCACCCACACCTCGTTATGCAACAGCTCCGCGTACTCCTCAACCAGACCTGCTTCATTGGTGCGCAACTTGAGCACCATTTTTTGCTTGCTCGTGTCGACGTCGAGGAATTCCACCTTCGTTTTCTCCGACAGTTTCGAAGCCAGATTGTCCAACATCGCGGTGTAGTTGTTCTGATCAAAAATCAACTTGTCCACCGCTCCCATCAGCGTCTTGAACTTGCGCGTGTCCGCGTTCACGGTACGCTCCGCTGCCAGCACCGTGTTGTCCTGCTTGACTCGATTCAATTCGGCGTGCAGTTCATTGGACGTGCTTGCCAGAGATACATAGGAGTAGATCGTCGTGCCCGTCCCAGCAACCAGCAACACCGCAGCGGCGAGGATGCCCAGCAAGCGGTAGCGTTTGGCCGGGGACTCCTTGGGCAGGAGGTTGATCTCCACGTCACTTCACCTCCTTGAGCGCCAAGCCGATCGGAATCGCGTACTCGTGTACGATCTCCTTCAAATGCTCAATCTCCTCAGTCCATTGCAACGCTTCCAGCGGCATCGTCGCGGTGGTGATGTTGAGGAAACGCTCCTGCAGATAAGCTTGCAAGATCCCCGTCTTGGGCAACACCCCGGAAACGATGATGTTGGTCAAATCATCCTCTCGATTGTTCAGCGTATAGCGATAAAAGTTCATCGAGCGCTCAACTTCATAGGCCAGATCGTTAGTGAACGAGCGAAAATCAGTGTTGGTCTCGAAGTACTCGAGAATCTCCAAGACATGCATCGGTTTCGGCAACTCGCGGTCAATTCGGTAGTCCTCCAACGGCACGGGCACATTGCGGGTAAACTTCAACACCTCGCCGTCAAAAATGTGGATGTCCGTCCAATCCTCGGCGATGTCGACAAACATCGTGATCCGCCGTTCAATGCTCGGGCACAGCTTCGAACAGGTCCGTGAGAGTGCCAGCGCACGAATGTCGACGCTGGCGGGTTTTAATCCGGCTCGCTTGGCCGCTTCCACCACCGGGTCGATGACAGCACGAGAGGAAGCGATCAGCGCGACATCGGCCATCCGACTGATCTCGCCGCCATTCAGTGGATCGGCTTCGACCTGCGAAACCCCGATTTTTACAAAATCGTACACCGGGTCTTCAAATGGCAAGTGGATGCTGTTCTGCAACTCGAAGTGAATCACTTTGCGCAACTGCGCCTCTGACAAATCGGGCAATTGCAGTTGGCGGATGACGACGTATTGGCTCGGGATCACCAAATTAACTTTGGTGGTGCGGATGTTGCCTTGACGCATCGTCTCCCGGATAACATTGGCCAGCGTATCGACCTGCACGATCTTGCTTTCTACCATCACACCGAGCGGAATCGAAGACTGCACGATCTTCTGCAGACTGAAGGTTCCGTTTTTTTTGCGTATTTCAGCGATCAAGACGCGGTGTTCGTTGATCTCGATTCCGAGCGCGGTTTCGGAGGTGATGCTGAGCATGAAACTCCCTCTCTTCTATATAACTAGGGTCTTTGTACTGCATCGATCGTGTCAGGCAAGGTGTATCGAATCGCGCTCGTCGGCTTCTCAGCGCGCACGACCAGCGATTCAGCCGTCTGCCCTTGCTCGCCTTGTGTCGTCTCCAAGCAGACCTGCACCGGGTTGTCTGGTGGGATCACCATGCAGGGTGTTTTCGATTGATTGCGGAACGTCGCTTCGAACTGATCCGGCTGGTTGTATAGCATGTACAACGCGATCTCCATCGCTTGTTCCATCTGAAATTCGGTCTGTACCTGCCGCTCATGCCTGAGCGATTCCTCCCCTGAATTGTGCACGGCGAGGGTGACACCACCGATCATCATCCCGAGCACGGTGACCACGAGGAGCACCAGCAGCAGTGCAGAGCCCCGTTCATTTCTCCACGCATCGCGCATCCTATCGCCCCCAGTTGTAGCGAGCAACCGTCGTGGTCAACTTCGCTTGATTCGGATCGTCATCCGCTCCTACGGTGACGGTGACATCAAAGGTATCGCCCGTTTGTTTGACATCAACTTGACCGTGCTCAGTCAGGGTCACGGTCACATTGTCCCCCGTGCTGTACAACACCCGCGATCCATCCTGTTCGTAGGCGACCTCGATCCACTCTTGGTTGACGTCGTTGGCACGTGCCGTTCGCAGGTGGAATTTGTGGTCGGCCGACTCCACCCATTGCACGGTCGGGTCGAGCCGCCGGAGGTCCTGTGTCAACTGACTGACGATCAACGTGGCTTCCTGCTGGTTCAAGGAACCTTGTGAAGTCCTGTAAAAGTTGGTCATCGTGCTGGTGGAAAACGCTGCCACCGCTCCAAACACGAGCCCCATCAACGCCAGCACCACGAGCAGTTCGATCATCGTCACGCCGCGTTCGTTTGCGTGTGGCCCCTTGCCAAGCATTACGGCGTCCCTCCTAGCCCGGACTTTTTCCGAACGGTCGTCGTCAGCGTCGTCAAGATCGTGCGCTCGCTTGGTTGTGCCAAGTCAGGTCCGGTCACCTCGACTTGAACCACGACCAAATCCTTGTAGGCGATCAGAGTTCCGTCGGAAGCTGGCAACTCTTGTGGGAACATCTTGACTTTCGTTTGCAGGTTGTCTGGTTCGTCATACTCCACGGACTCGCTCTCTTCAGTGGATGTATAGCCGGTCTGTTCGAGTTCGTTTTTAACTTCCAGAATCCGTTGCTCCGCGACGAGAACGCCTCGATTTTTCTGCTCGTCTTCCTTGTACCATCGGTAGACGGTCGTGCCAATGCTCGTCAACGGGATGGCGACCAGCACCAAGATGACGACCGCCGCCATCATTTCAAGCAGCGTCATACCGCGTTCGTTTTTCCAGGCCTGTCCCATTCGCACGACCTCCTCTCCGATTTATAGAAAAAGCGTCCGATACACGTTCCATACGGGCTGACCAAAGGCCCAAGCGGTCAGCGTTCCCAGCAGGATAAACGGTGCAAAAGGGATCGCTTGACGAGCTTGAAGTCGTCCGGTCCATTTCAGCGGCAACCCGATCACCGTGCCCCACACGCAGGAGAAAAACAGCGCGAACAACACCAGTTTCCATCCCACTCCGAGCCCGATGACTGCAAAAAGCTTCACATCTCCTCCGCCCATACCGTTGGGCACCATGGCGAGCAGCGTCAACAGTCCACCTCCGACGAGAAAGCCCAGCAGATAGACCCACACAGGTTCCGGGTGCAAAAACAAGCGCACCAGCAACAGCAAGGCCATCGCCGGGAACGTGATGCGGTTCGGGATCAACTGTGCCCGTAAATCGGTCAGCGTAACGGTGATGAGGATTGTAAAAAGGACTACGACAGCACCCGTCTCCGGGTTCCAGCCACCATGTACGACAACAAACGTCAGCAACACCGCCGTTGCCATCTCTCCCAACGGGTAGAGCCAGGAGATCGGGTGTTGACAAGTCCTACACCGTCCGCGCAGAACCAGCCACGAGAGGATCGGCACGAGGTCTCGCCCTGTCAGTCGCGTGGCACAGGACGGGCAGTGCGAATAGCGCGGGTTCCACACCGATGTGCCCTCCAAGGTGCGCAAGGCGAGCACGTTCAAAAAGGAACCCAGAAACAAAAACACAACAAACAAGTAGCTCCAAAACACGATGTTTTCCATAGCGCCTCACCTATAGCAACTGCGTGGACAATCCTGTCCACGCAGTGCCGGGTATGATCTTGATGTAGAAGAACTTAGCAAAGCCTACCAAACCGAGTTGCTGTCTTGCGTCAACCAGTAGCACCTCGTACTACCTTTTTACACTTACTGCTCATCTCCACTATCATCCGCGCCGCCCGTGTCGTCAGAACCGTCTGTGGTCGTATCCGTGCTTTCCGCCTTGGCCGCGTCCCCGTCATCGTGCTTGTACGTGACGGTGCCCTCCGTGGGGTCCAGCGTGTACGTACCACCATCTGCAGCATAGCTGAACGTGCTTTCATTGAGTTTCGTGTCATCTACCGTCAGACCGGACTTGGTCAGGACTTCCTTGAAGTCGAATTGCACATCGTCTTTGTCCTCCGATTTGGTTGCTACATACTTCTCCCCTGAGATGACCAGACGGTGGGCCACTTCGCTCAGCGTTTGCGCGTTGGCGTTGCCGGTCGATTTTTCTGCGTCCTGTCGGCTGTTCAGAATCGAGGGGATGCCGATCGCCGCGATGATGCCCAGGATGACGATGACAGCCAGCAACTCGATCAGGGTGACGCCTCTTTCTTCCTTGAGCTTGTTCACAAGTTTTCGAAGCAGTGCCATGAAATTCTCCCCGCTTTCCCCTAATGTGGACGACCCGTGCTCTTGTAAATTTCAAACATCGGTGCAATCGCAGCGGTTACAATCACCCCGACCACGATCGCGAGGAGGAGCACCATGATCGGTTCGATCATCGGCCGCAACTTGTCGACCGTCGTCTCCACATCCGCTTCATAAAAATCAGCGATCTTGCTCAGCATTGCATCCACGCTGCCCGTCTGTTCTCCGATCGCAATCATCTGCGTAACCAAGGGCGGGAACATTTTTTCCTCGCGCAACGGTGTCACCATCGACTGCCCAGCGCGCAACGCCTCCCGCGACTGACGCAACGCGTTGGCATAAACCTCATTGCCAACCACGTTCGCCGCCACCGTGAACACCGTCAAGGCCGGCACGGCACTTTGCAAAAGAGTCGCCATCGTGCGAGAACTTCGGGCGATCGCCGCCTTTTGAAAAAGCACACCAAACACGGGCATGTTCAATTTAAAGAGATCGAACGCAAAGCGGCCCTTGGGCGTTTTTACCGCAGCCCGCAAGCCCAACACCAGCGCACAGATGCCGAGCAGATACCAATACCACCAGTGGATCAAGTGGGTGGATGTGCCCATGACGATCCGCGTCGACAGCGGCAACTCCCCGCCAAGCGCATGCAGATTTTTCACAAAATTCGGAATGACGTTGACCAGCAGAAACACGGAGACGAGCACCGCGACCACGCCGATGACACTCGGGTAAGTCAGCGCGGACTTGACCTTCTCCCGCGTGTTATGCTCCTTCTCCAGCATCGAGGCCAGCCGGTCGAGCACATCCTCCATGTTCCCCGTGATCTCTCCGGCACGCACCATATTGGAAAAAACAGACGGAAACGCCTGGTCATGTTCGCGCAAAGCTTCAGAGAGTTGATGACCGCGCGCCACGTGAGACGCGCACTCGCTGAGAATTTTCTTCAATTTCTTGTTGCTGGTCTGTTCGCTCAAGACGCGCAACGATTCGACCAGCGTCACCCCCGCTTTGACCAATGTGGCGAACTGCCGGAGGAAGGGTACGAAGTCCTTCAGCGGCAGGCGTTTCGGCCCCAGTTCGATCTCGCGCTTCCAGATGCTCGTCTGGGCCTCGTCGATCTGGGTGATGAACAGACCTTGCATTTTGAGGTCCAGCACGGCCGCCTGTCGATCGGCCGCTTCGACCCGGCCCTTGCGCGTCTTGCCTGCTGTGTCCAGTGCCTGGTAGGAATAGGCCGGCATCGCTCTGTCCTCCTCACATCACATTCTGGTGTGGCAACTGCTCGCGGGCGGCATGCTCCGTGATCTCGCCTCGACGCACCAACTCTTGCAGGTGCATCTCCAGCGTCTGCATCCCTTGTGCCTTGCCCGTTTGGATCGCCGTGCGTATCTGGTGGACCTTCTCCGAGCGGATCAGGTTGGCGATCGCAGGCGTGTTGATGAGAATTTCCTGTGCCGCGACCCGCCCGTTGCGGTTCGCACGCGGAAGCAAGCGTTGGGAGACGACCCCCAGCAACACCGCCGCCAACTGCACACGAATCTGTTGTTGCTGCTCCGGCGGAAACACATCGACAATCCGGTCGATCGTCTGCGGTGCGTCGGAGGTGTGCAACGTGGCAAATACCAAATGCCCAGTTTCCGCAGCGGTGATCGCGGTGGAGATCGTCTCCAGATCGCGCATCTCCCCGACGAGGATCACATCAGGGTCCTGACGCAACGCCGCCCGCAATCCATTTGCAAACGTTCGCGTGTCCTTGCCGACTTCACGTTGGTCGACGATGCTCTGCTGGTGGACGTGCATGTATTCGATCGGGTCCTCCAGCGTGATGATGTGCCGACGCATCCGTTTGTTCATGTAGTCCAGCAGGCTGGCGAGCGTCGTCGACTTCCCGCTTCCCGTCGGACCGGTCACCAAAAATAAACCTTGCGGCTTATGCGTCATCTCGATCAAGATGTCCGGCAGACCGAGTTCCTCCGTCGAGGGGATGCGGCTGGACACGACGCGAATGGCCAACGAGAGCGATCCGCGCTGGCAGTACACGTTGATCCGATAACGCGAGACGCCCGCTACCTCCCAGGAAAAGTCAAGTTCCCCGCGCTCCATCAGCGTCTCAAACTGCTCGCGCGTCAACAATTCGCGCACCATGTCCATCGTGTCCTGTGGTTTCAACGCTTCCCCAGGCAGCACGCGCAGATCGCCATGCAAGCGAATCACCGGGGCGCTCCCGACGGTCAGATGCAAGTCGGAAGCACCGCGCTCATGCACAGTAAGCAAGAGGTCTTGAATCATGCGCTGGTCTCCCCTTCGGCCATCGTGGTGCGAAACACTTCAGCGAACGTGGTCACGCCAGCCGCTACTTTGTTCAGTCCGTCGTCAAACATCGTCTTCATCCCGTTCTGGATGCAATGCAGGCGGTATTCCGAGTCGGGGCGCTTCTCCATGATCAGGCGACGGAGCTGCTCATCCACCCGCATGACCTCTTGGATCGCGACCCGCCCTCGGTAGCCTGTGCGATTACAACTGCCACACCCGCGCCCCAAGCGCAGGTGATTCGCGGGCAAACCTCTTGCTTCAAGCAACCGCAGCTCGTCCACATGGGGAAGGTACGGCTCCGCACATTCATGACAGATCCGGCGCACGAGGCGCTGACCAATCACACCGACGATCGAGGAAGAGACGAGGAACGGCTCAATCCCCATATCGATCAGACGGGTGACAGAGGCGACCGCATCGTTCGTATGCAACGTGCTGAACACCAAGTGACCGGTCAGCGCGGCCCGCACCGCAATCTCCGCCGTTTCGCCATCGCGAATCTCCCCGACCATGATCACATTCGGATCTTGGCGCAAGATCGCGCGCAACCCACTGGCAAAAGTCAACCCAGCCGTGTGGTTGACCTGCACTTGGTTGATTCCGTCGACTTGGTACTCAATCGGGTCCTCGACCGTGACGATGTTGACCTCATCCGTGTTCAGACGGTTGAGCGCGGCGTAAAGTGTAGACGTTTTCCCCGAACCAGTCGGGCCGGTGATCAGCACGATGCCGTGCGTGTGACGAAGCAGATGTTGAAAGCGTTCGAGGTTGTACGGCTCGAACCCGAGTTTCTCGATGTCATTGACAGCGGTCTTTTCATCGAGCACGCGCATGACGATTTTTTCCCCATGTGCAGTTGGCAGTGTGGCGACGCGGACATCCACCGTGCGCAAATCAATATCGATATGGAAGCGCCCATCCTGTGGGACGCGGCGTTCTGCGATGTTCAGGTTCGCGAGAATTTTCAAGCGTGCGCAGACCACACCGTGCATGTGCTTAGGCAGCGTGCGTTCCGTGCGCAGAACTCCGTCCACGCGATACCGCACGCGAATACCATCCGCCTGTGTGTCGATATGGATATCGGAGGCGCGCTGGTGCACCGCTTGTTGGATAATCTGGTTGACCATCCGCACGACAGGTGAGTCCTCATCGATAATCTCGCGGTCGACCGCGAGGTCGATCTGCGGTTGCATCGTCTGCATAACTTCCTCGACCGACCCTTGCATGCCGTAATAACGCGAGATGGCGCGCAAGATCTCGTCCTTGGAAGCGATAGCAGGCTCGATGACAAAGCCAGTGCTCATCCGCAGGTCATCGATGGCGTAATAATCGAGTGGATCAACCATCGCCACCATCAGCTTGTTGCCTTCCTTTTTCAAGGGCAACACACGGTACATGTTCGCCAAGCGCTCTGGGATGATCCCGAGCAGACTCTGGTCAAGCCTGTAGCGGTGCAGTTGGACGTGCGGGATGTTCAATTGTAATTCCAACGCTTCAATTAATTGTTGTTCGGTGATAAAGCCCATGTTGAGAAACACATCGCCGAGCTTTTCCTTGCCCGTCTTCTGAATCTGTAGCGCCTCTTGGAGCTGATGCTCCGTGATCAGTCCGGCGTCGATCAACAAGTCGCCGATGCGTTTGCGGATCATGCCTGCACCCCTTTGCTCGCGGTTAGGTCATTTGTCCTCGTTTGTATTGTGTCGTATTTCGACATTTGGTGAACCATTCCTGCATCAGTAATTAAAAAAATATAACAGAACACAACATCTGCTTATTTTTCAAGAGTGTGTATTTGAATTTTGGCAATCGCGAAAAAAAGACCCCTCATGGCAGGATGAGGGGTCTTTTTGATGAGTTACAAAAGCAGCGATCGTGCTTCGGAGATCATGTAGAGCGAGCCTGTGACCAGGATCGCGTCTGTCTCTCCTCGTCGCGTGAGCTCACGGGCGCGGTCAAGCGCTTGTTGCACCGTGTCGTACACCTCGCATGGGACTTGTGGATCAAGTTCGCGCACGACGCGGGCCACATCAGCAGGAACAGCGGCACGCGGGAAGTCAGCGCGGGTGACGATCACATGTGTCGCGTAGCAGAGCACGGGAGCAAGCACGCCAGGAATCGCCTTGTCCGCGAGGATGCCGACGACGACGGTGAGCTTGGTGTTCGGCAGCAGTTCCGCGACTGTCTTCGCCAGCACTGCAGCCCCTTCGGGGTTGTGTGCGCCGTCGAGGATCAGCAACGGATCGCGTTCGATGACCTCAAATCGTCCTGCCCACCGGGTGTTGGCAAGCCCTTGGCGCAAGGCTTCCTCGGAGATCGTCCATCCCATGCGGTTCAATTGCACACAGGCGGCGACGGCGAGCGATGCATTCAAGACCTGATGCGGCCCGAGCATCCCGATCTGGAGCTTGGAAAAAGCGACGTGGCCCGTACCGGCCACCACGTTCGCTACCTGATTTGAAGCCGTGCCGAGAGTTGTTGCTTCTATTAGAGTATCTCCCCTCGACTGTCCGTGTCCAACACGCTCCTGCCAGCCAAACGTCTGCCCTTCTAAACCCAACAGATCGCTGCGCTCTGCAGAAAAATCGCGACCCCAGACGAAAGCCGGGGCGCTTTTTTCCGAAGCAGTGCGTAGAATGACGTCGAGGGCTGGTTCGGTGGCGGTGGTCAGCACCGGGACACCGGGCTTGATGATGCCTGCCTTCTCGGTGGCAATCTGCTCGATGCTCTCGCCAAGGATCGCTTGGTGATCGAGTCCAACGTTGGTGATCAGGGACAGCACGGGGGTGACGACGTTGGTGGAGTCGAGCCGTCCGCCCAATCCGGTCTCCCAGACCACGATGTCGACGCCCGCACGCGAGTAATGCAAGAGCGAAAGCAGCGTGACCACTTCAAACTCTGTCGGGCGGCCGTGCACCGTCTCCGAGACGACCTCCACCGCCGGACGCAGGAGTGCCGCCAGTGCGGACAGCTCCTCGTCGGTGATGTTCATCCCGCCAACCGACATGCGGTCGTGGAAGGAAGTCAGGTAGGGAGAGGTGAACAGCCCGACCCGATAGCCTGCCGCCTCCAAGATCGAGGTCAGGTAAGCACAGGTCGAACCCTTGCCATTGGTGCCCGCCACATGCAGGAATTTCATGTCAAGGTGCGGGTTGCCGAGGTGTTCGAGCATGGCTTCCATGCGTTCTAACCCTGGCTTGATCCCCTTGCGCCCATCAAAGCGGTCAAAGCTGGACATCCATTCGAGAAAGGTAGCCGTCGCATCACAAGCATCCGTTGACGACCGTTCAGCCGTGGCGTTTGAGACGCCCGTCATGCTAGGCGTATCTTGGCTTTTCATTACCCACGCAGCTCCGCGATGCGAGCGGTGACTTTCTCACGCTTCTCTGCGTAGTCGACGAGCTTCGCTTTTTCAGCGTCGATGACTTCTGCCGGAGCTTTTGCCACGAAGCCTTCGTTGCCAAGTTTCTTCTCGATGCGTTCCACTTCGCCGTCCAGCTTCTTGACTTCTTTTTCCAGTCGAGCGATCTCTGCGCCGATGTCGATCAGGCCCGCCAGCGGCAGGAACAGTTCTGCGCCGGTGACAACGTTGGAAACGGCCTTCTCCGGTGCATGCAGGTCGACGCCGATCGTCAGGCTCTCCGGGTTGCAGAAGCGAACGATGTAGGACTCCCCGCGCTTGAGGATCTCTTCGGTCGCCGCGTCCTTTGCCTTGACCAACAGCGTGATCTTGCGGGACATCGGGACGTTCAGCTCCGCACGGGTGTTGCGGATCGAGCGGATGATATCAATGAAGAGAGACATCTCGCGCTCTGCTGTCGCGTCTTCCAAAGTCGTGTCGAATTCCGGGTACTTCGCGGTCATGATCGACGCGCCCGTTTGGGTGGACGGCAGATGTTGCCAGATCTCTTCGGTCAGGAACGGCATGAACGGATGGAGCAGACGCAGCGCTTGGTCGAGGACGTAGACGAGAACGTTTTTCGTGGTGTTTTTCGCCGCTTCGTCTTCGCCGTTGAGCGGCATTTTTGCCAACTCGATGTACCAGTCGCAGAACTCGTTCCAGAGGAACTCGTACAGTGCCGTACCTGCGCCGCCGATGTCGTAGTTGTTTTCCATGCGCTCGTTGACTTCTCGCGCAGTCTCGTTCAGGCGGTGTAGAATCCATTTTTCCGCGATGCCGAGCTTGGAGTTCGCGGTGATGCCTTCGTAGGTGAACGACTCGTCGAGGTTCATCATCACGAAGCGCGATGCGTTCCAGATCTTGTTCGCAAAGTTGCGGCCCATCTCGACGCGCTCCCAGTTGAAGCGCATGTCGTTGCCCGGCGAGAGACCGGTCAGGAGCATGAAGCGCATCGCATCGGTGCCGTACTTCTCGATAACTTCGAGCGGGTCGATCCCGTTGCCGAGCGACTTGGACATCTTGCGGCCCTCTGGGTCGCGGATCAGACCGTGGATCAGCACATCAGCGAACGGTTTCTCCTCCGTGAACTCCAGCGCGGTGAAGATCATGCGCGCCACCCAGAAGAAGATGATGTCATAGGCCGTCACCAACACGCTGGTCGGGTAGTAACGCTTGAGATCTTCCGTTTGCTCCTGCCAGCCCATCGTGGAGAACGGCCACAGACCAGAGGAGAACCAGGTGTCGAGCACGTCGTTGTCTTGGGTCAGGCTCTGTGAGCCGCACTTCGGGCAAACGGTCGGTGTGTCGAGCGAAACGATGGTTTCGCCGCACTCGCAGTACCAAGCCGGGATGCGGTGACCCCACCAGAGCTGACGGGAGATACACCAGTCGCGGATGTTCTCGATCCAGTGCAGGTAGGTTTTTTCGAAGCGCTCCGGGACGAAGTTGACCGCGGTGTCTTCGTTTTTCTGCGCTGCAATCGCCGCGTCCGCGAGCGGTTGCATTTTGACGAACCACTGGGTGGAGAGGAACGGTTCAACGACAGCGCCGGAACGCTCGGAGTGACCGACGGAGTGCAGGTGTTCCTCAATTTTGAAGAGAACGCCCATGTCTTGGAGGTCTTTGACGATTTTCTTGCGTGCGTCGGCACGGTCGAGACCTTGGTACGGGCCGGCATTTTCGTTCATCGTGCCGCTTTCGTCCATGACGTTGATCTGCGGCAGGCTGTGACGGAGGCCCAATTCAAAGTCGTTCGGGTCGTGTGCCGGGGTGATTTTTACCGCGCCGGAGCCGAACTCTTTGTCCACGTAGTCATCAGCTACGATCGGAATTTCACGGTTGGTGATCGGGAGGATGAGCGTTTTGCCGATCAGGTCTTTGTAGCGCTCGTCTTCCGGGTGGACGGCAACTGCGGTATCGCCAAGCATCGTTTCCGGGCGGGTGGTGGCGACGGTGACATGGCCACTTCCATCTGCGAGCGGGTATTGCAGGTGGTAGAGGGCACCTTGGACATCTTGGTAGATGACTTCGATGTCAGACAGCGCCGTGCGTTGCGCCGGGTCCCAGTTGATGATGCGGTTGCCACGGTAGATCAGGCCTTTTTCGTAGAGCTTGACGAATACAGTGCGAACCGCGTCAGAGAGACCTTCGTCGAGGGTGAAACGCTCGCGAGAGTAGTCGACAGAGATGCCGAGTTTCGACCATTGCGAGTGGATGGTGTCGGAGTAGATCTCTTTCCACTCCCAGACTTTTTCGAGGAACTTGTCACGGCCGAGGTCGTGACGGGAGATGCCCTGCTCGCGGAGGGTTTTCTCGACGCGCGCTTGGGTCGCGATGCCTGCATGGTCGGTGCCCGGCAGCCAGAGCGTGTCGAAGCCTTGCATGCGTTTGCGGCGGATCAGCGAGTCTTGGATGGACAGGTTCATCGCGTGACCCATGTGCAGGTTGCCGGTGACGTTCGGCGGCGGGATGACGATCGAGTAGGTCGGGGCGTTTTTGTCCTCGCTCGCTTTGAACAGGTTGTTCTCGATCCACCAGTCGTAGAGCTTGGTTTCGACTGCTTTGGGGTCGTAGATTTTTGGGATGTTGTTGTTGTTTTCTTCCATGTTGACTCCTCCTCAAAATAAAAAAGTCCCTTCCATCCTCGCAAAACTTGCGCAAGGACGAAAGAGACGTTACTTCCGTGGTACCACCTTGATTCGCCTGTTGGGGTTAAGGTTCAGACCAAAGGCGCACTCAAATGAAGATAACGGGTTCACCGGCCAGCCTTAGTGATCCCTTTTTTGACAAAAGGATGTTCAGGTCAGCGACTCCGGGACGACGTTCGAGACGTTCAACTTAGGCGGCCTCGCAGCGGGTCAACCACCCTCTCTGAAAGCATTCAGCCTCTACTCTTTCCCATCACAGTCATATATAAGGTTGTTCTTGTTTGATACATAGTATACACGATGGGGTGGGGTGGTGCTAGGGGTTTTTCTTATAATTTACTTTTAACTGTGGCTTCCATTTCATCCTTGTCTTTTCCTGCGAACTGTCTTTGCATGAAGAAAATTTCTTCGTCGGCATACTTGGAATCCACTGTATTGATGATTTTCTTCGTTTGCCCGTCTATTTTTAGTTTCCCTTGGACAGCTCCGATGATGTTGTACCCCCACTTGGGATTCGGGTTTTTACGCAGGAACACCAGATACAGTTGATTCTTCTTCATGACAGGCGAGCCCTCAAATGCCGACTCCACAATTCCCGTGTTCGGTTGATGTTGTTTTCCATCGCCTGGCTTGTCCATGTTCGGAATCGTTGAGAGGTCCAGCAATCCACCAAATTCAGTAATTTGCATGGAAGTGATTGCGGCATCTCCCTTTAGCGTTTTGATTACGTTGACACTGGAGCGTGTTGAAACTTCTCCAATCGCCACAGGAATGGTTTCCTGATCTAACACCTTGACCTCTGCAATGATCTCCGCATACTTGAAGATTTCCTCTGCGGAGGACATGCTCTCGATCATGCCATGTGTTCCAATGATTGGATATGTCCCTTCTATAACATCGGAAGTTGAAGTGGTTTCGGTAGTCGATGCATCAGTAGATGTTTGAGCAACCGATACCTCCTTCTCGACGCTTGTTTCTGGTATTTGTGCTGGTTTCAACATCGCATATCCTGCTAGGCCAATCGCGCCGACCATAGCTGAGATGAGCCCTTTTGTTATCCGTTTCATCCTAAAACCACCTTTCTATTTCAACGTACCGTAAATACCTTGTACACCAGCTACATCATCCGTTTGTGGAGTCGTAATGTTGTAATAGACATATGGTGCGGAAGTTCCGTACATTAGAGCGGTCGAACTTGGAGCATGATTTAGTCCCAGTGCATGCCCTTCCTCATGAGCGGCAGTATATCTTGCTTTTGCATTCATGTCCTTGTAAAGTGCTGCTTGAGCAAAATAAGCCCAGTCAGCATTTTGATTCATTAGCACTCGCGTCCAATACCAGTTGGTTGTGGTAGGATCAACTTTGGTTGCGTTGTTCCAAAAACTGGTCTGCCCGAGAACTGAAGGATCTCCTACATCTTGATTGTGAAAATCCATTACGGATTGCGCTTGTGTAGTAGTTTGATTCATCAGAACCTTGGTGTTCGAGGTATTATTCCAAGAAGACACACCACTTTGTACAGCACTGTAAAAGTTTATGCTAGTTCCATTGTACACATAGGTCGAGCAATCATTGAAGTAACTCATTTGAAATGGTGTATTTGTATATTTATACCCAAACGTAACATATGCCGACGCTTGGGACGTGATCGTCAGTCCTATTGATCCTAGTAAAGAAAAAACAAACAGCTTACTTGCTTTATTCATCACAAAAAAGCCTCCTTGCATTGCTAAATAAACTTCATAATAACAATATAATAGAGTATATAATGTGTCAATTTTCTCTTTTTGTTGTAGCAAGAAAAACTTATGTGATTTGAGCCTGTTCCTTTCATATTATCTATTCAAAGATGAGCGAAGGCGTTGCTTTTGTTGGCTCTATTGCTAGTACCACTATCCAAAGCGAAAAAATGCCCTTTCATCGTTATCACGAAGAAAGGGCATTTAGGCAAAGTAGTCTAACAAGAGTGGTGCGATCAACAGGACTCGAACCTGCGACCCTCACCATGTCAAGGTGGTGCTCTACCAACTGAGCTATGACCGCATATGGGAACCTTGATATATCAACGATTGTACGTGTTATTGCAGGACGTTCATCACTATTTATATAGGATACTATCATTTAGCACCCCCAAACTGCAAGAAAAATACGCGACACCCTGTATATAGAAAAACCGCCTCCAGTAACGGACACGGTTCCCTAAAAAATCACCTTGTGCTTGAATAACATGAACTACATTGTTTCTTCCATGTGTTTTCAACGTTTAACCATCTTTTCTTTTGGCATCTTATACATGGTTGTCTAACTTTACGAAGAACCCATTCAAGCCTGCTTTTATCAAATTCATACTTAGACTCCGTATCTGATGGATTCGGTGTTTCTTTCTCTAAGATTTTTGATAAGCAAGTAGTACAGTATTTCTTTCCATCTTTCTCCTTGTACCTCTCGTCTCTCTCCCAGAATACACCATCATAGCCCTCTACTTTTCTACACGAAACACAAACCCGACCTTGCTCAATTGCTCTCTGCCTTCCTAGATTCCGTTCCATGACCTCAATACGGATATTATCAAACACACCTGCATCCCGAATCATTGTTTTGCAGCTGTAACAATTCAGATCTCTGAATGGTAAGTCTGGTTTGGTCAACGAAACGCCCGTATACCCTTTCCTATCAGTTTCCCACTTGGCTATTCCATCTACCGAAACTACGTTTTCGAAATAACAATGTGGACATATGATAGTATAGTCAATCCTTTTGCAATCTCTGCAATCGCATGGACGACCAAAATCACAACTAGGCATATGGATACCCCATTTCTTTTCTATCAAATTAACACCTAGAATGATGTTTCAATAGCATCAAATAAAATGTTATATTTCCGAAATTAACTAACATCCCTAATGAGTATGCAGTTTAATTTCCGAAAACCATTTGAATGACCTCTCCAATTATTTACTATACATTCTTTCAGGCAACTCATTCCAAAAGTTGATAAGATAAGCACCGTATTCAGATAAATGAGATTCATCAATATTCAAAACAGCTTTCAGTAGAGTTGTATTGTATAACTCCAACCTATTAAATGAATCTATTAATAGAAAATCTGCATTAAGATTTTTTAGCTCACTAGCTGAATCTCCATCTCCATGCTTTATTACGTTGCATAACAGCCTAAGTTCATTTATCTTTTTCCAGCACTGTAAATTTTCTAGGTCAACATCGTGAGCTTTAAATTCTGATTTTATTTGTCTGATCCCTTTTGAACAAAAATCTTTAAACTCAATATGGTAGTAACGACTGACTTCATCGAATAAAAATTTTCTCACCTGTTGTTCCCAAAATTGATACATCATGGCAATACACATTGCTATTGTATTATATTTCATAAGAGAAAGATTTTCATAGTATTCCAATCCAGCATCAATTGCATTTTGCGCAACATCCGCAGGATCGACCTCATCATAACCATTTCCACCCATGATACAATTGAAGTAATTATCTGACAGTTCATCAGCTTCTTGTTCTATATTACTGAACAATGGGAAGACTTTTTTCGAAAAAGTATTTACATAGAGCTCTATTTGAGATTTAAACATTTCTCTAGATCCATGCCACAAATACAATTGACTTGACACGTTTTTTCCTCCCATTTGTTATCTGTAGTCAAAACACCCTAATAACATCTTGATTTTCATATTTATCATAAACAACATGATAGCACCCTAATAAAAATACAAACAAATCGTTCATATTATTTTTTAAATTAGTATAATCAATCGCATAATGCCTCTGCTCGTCACCTATTTTTTGCACGTTCAATTTGTTGTCGAAGGGATACCTAAATATTGTCGAATCTTTGTCGATATTATGTAACTCAAGTACTGCTTCTCGCATAGCTTTTAGAGTCTTGGAATCCTGCTCAACATATTGTTTACAATGAATCCTGATGATATTTTCTGTTTTACTCCATAGACTCTCCAAAAAATGGCCATCTAGCTTCTTCTGAATTTTCTCATGATCTGCATTCTCTAGAAGATAATGAGTTACTAACAGGGCCTTTAGCATCAACTCAATAGAGTGTCTGTACAAAAAAATCGCCGGATTTATGATTTCATCAGCTTTTTTTAAAAGATTGCTTCCGATTGTATCAATAAGATCGTCGGCTGAGCTTTTGAACATTTCTGAATAGCTACAAAAATTTTCGTTAGGATATGTACTCCTTCTCCAATTCGGATAAGCGTTTTTATTAATGTCGGTATTTACAACAAACAAACTACTCATTCGTTTCCCTCCTATAATTTGAAATCGCTCTATTCACTATACAAAATTCTCTGATATTTTCATAGCATAAAATGTTCATTTCATGCTATTTTGTCTTTCAATCTCAATCGAATCGAGAAAAATTTCAGGGTGAAAGGCTGGATGTCCTCTTAGCCTATGATGGATTCTATTTTGAGTATCAGATGTTTTCCCTCCCCCCCCCATATACAAAAGAACCGCCAAAGTTGGCGGCTCAATTCTTGAATAACGATTCAACTGCTTGCATTTTGTCTTCTTCTGTAGGTTGGGAATATCTCAGGATCATGTCTGCCGAACTGTGCCCACTTGTCAACAACAGTTGAAAACTCCTCAAAAACACCGTTTGAAAATTCCCCAGTTTCGCCGGTCCGAGCAAAACTTTTATCCGTTTTGATCCCCAGT
>NZ_QGGL01000019.1 GCF_003148565.1 Tumebacillus permanentifrigoris | reverse complement strand
TTCCTTTTCTAGGATATGTACGATGGTCATTATATCCGTCAACCTTTGGACAGGCAATAGCGTCAGCTTTTGGTCATTTAGCATCGTCGGTAACACTATGCGATCATCTTCCCGCTGGTGCGGCGCAACGCAGGAAACACGTATTTTCACAAGTTGAGCAAGCGAAAACCCCTCGACCGCGACCTCTATCCAGAAGTGGAGTGGGTCGAAGAAACAGATCTCAAAAAGCAGACGGCGATCTTGGAACTCACCAGTTCAGACTCGCCTGCACCTTGGGTGTTGAGTACGGTGATCACGAACCGCATCCGACGGGCGATCTCGTTGCCGTTCCCTGATGCGTCTGGGCTGAGAAGGCACCCGTCGCGTTGCTACCAACTAAACCTCCCGCACAATCAGTCCGGCCATATTGAGGCTGTTATCTCTGAGAAAACATTTTGCGCTGTGTACGCTCATCCCTGTTAAGGGAAGGGCAGTGGCACACATTCTCCCAAATGCAAACCGTTAGGGTAGGGACCGGAAAATATCATCAACCCGTTCACTTGTTATTGTAAGGACCCAGACGAATTCGAGATCTTGCACGGGCACGATATCACATGTGCGATTACTCCGTCGAATGGTTGGTATGATAAGTATAAAAATCACTTCATTCGCGTGACAAATCTGAAAACGGGACTGTCCGTTGTCGTGCGGGTTACCGACCGTGCGCCGAAAAACAGAGGGGTGGAACTCACGTACGGGGCATGGGTGGCGATTGGAAAACCGTTGGGGTACGATACGGTAAAAGTTGAGTTGCTGAGCAACTGAACGGGTCGAAGCAGGAAAAAAGACATCCCGAAGGATGCCTTTTTTCCTAGGTATTGCCGTTCGATCAACGGGTGGTCGGTTGCAAGCATCGGTGTTGATTGTGTTTTTAGCAGTTTCCCAGCACGGGGCAAGGTGACGGAGAGCTTTGCCTGGGGTTAGCGGCAAATCGGATGCGGGAACGTCGACCTTTTGAATTTGACGGCTGACTTCGGCTGGGGTGTAGGTCAAGTGAACGGGTTGGACCACCGGTTCAGTTGCAGGCGACGCGACGGTCGACCATGCGGTCGATGTGTATGTACTGCTCCCCCAGAGGCCGAGGCAAATCATCGAGTTTAGGATCAACAGACGGGTTGTCTTTTTCAAAGTGAGTACACCTCCTGATCTATCACTTTGAGTATTTCCGACGTTCAGACCCTAATCCATGAAAATAGCACGATCTGATTAGATCGTGCTATTCATGTCACAAAACATAGCGTCTATACGAACTAAATGGGTCTACGTTTCTTGAAGTTGCACGAAGCGTTTCCTCCCCAGTAATACCTAATCTAGTGAATTGACAAAAATACTAAGTTGATGATATGTTATTTTCGCGAAGAAAAAGTAGAGTGAATAAAAATTTTATATCGAGGTTTTCATATGAGTAATAGTGATTAAAAGCGTCAGATTGAGAAATCAATCCGGCGCTTTTTTAGGCAAAAAAAGTCAAGGAATCCCTTGGATTTCCTGCTAGGATAGAAATAGAAAGGGCGGGAGGTACCGAAATGGATTATCACGAGCGCATCCAAGCCACCTTAGCGTACATCGAAGAGAACTTGGATCAACAGATCACGATGCAGGAGTTGGCGAAAGTGGCCTGCTTTTCCGTGTTTCATTTCCACCGGGTGTTTGTTTTGATGGTGGGGGACACGGCGGCCGATTATCTGCGCAAGCGTCGTCTCTCCAAAGCTGCAGTCGCCTTGCTGACGACGAATCAACGGGTGCTCGACATCGCGTTGGAGCATGGGTTTCAAGCGCATGAGACGTTTGCCCGCGCGTTCAAGCGGCAGTTTCAGCTCACCCCTGTGGAGTATCGAAAAAGCAGAATTTCGCTTGCTTTGCAACCGATCGTGACGCTATCTCGCATCTCCCGTTTACACGAAGGAGGACTTACGATGACACCGACGATTGTGACGAAATCCGCATTTAAACTGATTGGCTATGCATTGGAAACCAACTGCAACGAAGGTCAAAACCATGTGGAGATCCCGGCTTTTTGGCAGCGATACATGAACGAAAAGCTCGGGGACCATATTCCGAATAAACTTCGCCCAGATGTAGAGTTGGGCGTTTGCGCGAATTTCCAACCGGAGACAGGCGTATTAACCTATGTGATCGGATTTGAAGCCGATTCGTTTGACAACGTTCCAGAAGGCATGGTTTGTTACACCATTCCGGAAGCCACCTACGCGGTTTTCACAACGCCGCCAGCTTCTGACGCTGAATTTGGCCAGACCATCCAACAAGCCTGGGGACAGGCCTTCTCCGAGTGGTTCCCGACCTCCGGCTATGAACATGCCGGCACCTCCGAGTTTGAATGGTACGACAAACGTTGCTGGTCGGAAAGCGATAAGCAAATGGACATCTACATCCCGATCGCGAAAAAGTCGGTCCCGACTACTTAGTTGTAGAAACTAGGTGTAGGAACGCAGTACCTACATCTATAGTAAAAAGAGCGTCAGACCCATCCGGTCTGACGCTTGTTTTACAGCCATGAATTGCTCGTGATTTACGTGTATATATAATTCGATTATAATAATTGAATAGGCTACTCTGCTTGCTTGCAACGAACGAAGTGAGGCTTACCATTGTCCATGAGTTTTGCGCTGTAGATCGCTGTTCAGTTTCCCGTGGTATTTTTGAATCGAAGAATTTACAAATTTCAGCATGGACTTCGCCTTGATTGAATCTATTTTGTGCTTGTCAAACACCTACCAAAATGGTGTAAAATAGATGTTGACGTGGGATGGGTGAGTACAGGCAAATCATCCCTGCGCACAGCTACCTCTAGAGCAGTTGACAGTAGCCGACAAGCAGTGTCATAATCCGTGATAAGGGCATATATGTTTGAAAATTTGAACCGTTTTCGGGAACCATAGTTTGGAGGGTAGTCAATGACCGATGGCGCTAAAATTACCGCTGTACTAAACTCAGTACTTGAAAGTGCTGCTACTGTCATCCCTATGCCGATCACACCCGGTCAGCTAGCGTTGGTTACCGCCCACGATACACATGTCGGTTACAGCATTTTGATTGGCGTAACCGGTGAGTTACATGGACGTCTGGTTCTGGATACCACTCAGGAGCTTGTTTCATCTGTAGCAGAGACGATGTTTGGCATGCAAGTCAGCGGGGAGATGCTAGATTCATTTGCTGGTGAATTTGGCAACATGCTTGGAGGGAACATGGCAACCAAGTTGTCTGAACGAGGTGTCCAGATCGACATCACACCGCCAACTGTGATTTCTGGAAATGCCCGCATCAGTGGCTTTAAAAAGGCATTCCGAATCCCCATTACTGTTTCAGATAAAGGTCAGGTTCAGTGCTACCTCATATTCGAGGATTAAGTGATACCGGGGGGAATGGGAATTGGCAAAAATCCTTGTCGTAGATGATGCTGCTTTTATGCGGATGATGTTAAAGGACATGTTGGTCAAGGGTGGACACGAAATCATCGGCGAGGCTGAAAATGGTGCCGTCGCCCTGGCAAAATTCAAAGAATTACGTCCGGATCTCGTCACGATGGACATCACCATGCCAGAAATGGATGGGATCGAGGCTGTCAAAGAGATTCGCAAAGTAGATCCGGCAGCGAAAGTTGTCATGTGTTCCGCGATGGGCCAGCAATCGATGGTTGTACAAGCCATTCAAGCAGGCGCCCGCGACTTTATCGTCAAACCCTTTCAAGGAGATCGGGTCTTGGAATCGATCTCAAAGGTTATCGGCTAAACGTTCGAGGCCGGAATTCGCAAAAGATAGACCTTGGTCATAAGTTTCCAAGGTCTATTCTTTATCTCTCTCCGGCAGAAAAGGAGCACTCGATGAACAATCCGAACCCTGATGAAGATCGGATCCTTCCTTTTATTGACCTCTACCGATCCCTACTTCAGATGGACCAAGCGGTGCCGGAAGGGACCGACTTGCCGTTTACCAGTCAGTTGGAGAAAGCCAAACACGAGGAACTTGTAGCCGAACTGAGCCAAGTTCGTGAGGTGATCGAAAGTCAATCATGGATCACCGAACACTTGAAGATCTTGCTTGAATTGGGCCGGATTTTCACTTCAGAATTTGATCTCGAAAAAATCTACACCAAGGCTTTCGAGTTGGTGTCTCGTGTCATGCCGTCAGAAGCGTTTTTTATCGCCATCTATCAGAAGAAATGTGAAAAAATTCAATTTCCTTTCATGATTGATGACGGGATCAGATATCCGATCGATGAACTCGAATACGGAGTCGGCAATGTCTCGCAGGTCATCGAGTCCCGCCGCACAATCCATATCCAGACCAAGAGCGAACTTCTGGCTTCCACCGATGAATTTAGGGGGAATCCCGAAGAAGATACAGGCACGGCCATTTTTGTCCCGATGTTGTTCGATGATCAAGTGATCGGGGTGATCTCGGCACAATGTTACCGAGAGTTTGCCTACCGGAACGAGCACGAAGAACTGTTGCAAATCATCGGGATGCAAGTTGCGAACGCCATTGAAAATGCGCGATTATATGATCAGATCCGGCGGCAATCCTTGCACGATGATCTGACGAAACTGAAAAACTATCGGGCCTTCCACCAAGACCTCGCAGAGATGTTGCGGTGTGAGCGCACGGAGCGCGTGACGTTGCTCATGATTGATTCAGACAACTTAAAGCAGGCCAACGATGCTTATGGACACCACATCGGGGATGCGTTGATCCAACGAATTGCGACGGCCTTGCAAGCGTGTACTTCGAACAACCAACAATCGTATCGATACGCCGGTGACGAATTTATGGTCTTGGTTCCGGATCGAACGGTAGCTGAGGTCGAACAGATCGTTGAGGAAATTCGAGCGTACCTGCGAAGCAATCCCATTTTACATGATGATCACGTTGTAGACATTTCCGTTAGTGTCGGGATCTCCGTGTATCCAGAGCATGCCCAGACGGGGGATCAGTTGAAGCAGACCGCGGATCATGCGATGTATCTCTCGAAAAGCAGAGGGAAAAACCGCACAACCGTTTTTGAAACTTGATACCCGCTCGTCGGGACTGCTTTGTCGCAACGCGCCAGGATAGGCGCGTTTTTATTTTTCTGAAAATTCATCTGTATCTTTGAAGTGAATTAATAAATTTATAATTTGCCAAAAAATAAACGGAATATTATAATAAAATCACGAAGCGTGAAAAATGGGAGGTATGAGGATATGAAAAAAGCAAGTGTGTTAGCGTTTACATTACTATCGATGGTGGCGGGTAGTCTGTCTCTTGCCGAACCTGCTCAGGCGGCGTCTGCAGCTCGGCAGAACTTCGCCCCGATCGTGCTCGTGCATGGATTTTCTGGCTGGGGACGGGACGAGATGTTGGGCTACAAATACTGGGGCGGGCTAACCGACATCCAGCAGGATCTGCGCAATTATCAATACGAAACCTACACCGCAGCCGTTGGACCGCTCTCAAGCAACTGGGAACGAGCTTGTGAGTTGTACGCGGAGATCAAGGGCGGCACGGTCGACTATGGGGAAGCCCATGCCAAAAAGTATGGCGTCCAACGCTACGGTCGCACGTACCCGGGATACTATCCGCAATGGGGTCAAGTGAACCCGACCACGGGCAAAGTAAACAAAGTGAATCTGATCGGGCACAGCATGGGTGGGCAAACGATTCGGACGCTGATCCAGCTCTTGGAAAATGGCAGCCCCGATGAAATCGCTTACACACCAGCGGCGCAACTGTCTCCGCTGTTTAATGGCAGCAAAAAATCGTGGGTGCTCAGCGCCACTTCGATTGCGACTCCGCACGATGGCACGACGCTGGAAAATGCGGTGGAAGGCATCGTGCCGCATGCCCAGCAGATCATCGGCATGGCCGCATCGCTCGGCGGTCTGATCGGAGAAACGGTGTACGACTTCAAGCTTGATCAATTCGGGCTGAAACGCTATGCTGGCGAATCGTTCTCATCCTACTCGGACCGCGTGTACAACAGCCCGATCTGGCGCAGCACGCATGACACGGCGGAATGGGATCTCGGGCCGGATGGCGCGAAGGAACTGAACTCTTGGGTCAAAGCCCAACCGGACGTCTACTATTTCTCGTGGGGCACGCAAAATACGTTCTACAATATCTTCACGGGTCATCAGGACCCATCGATCACGATGAACGCGTTCCTTGCGCCGAATGCCTTCTTCATGGGGGCTTACACGCGCAATGAGACGGGCCATGTTCCGATCACGTCTGCTTGGTACCAAAACGACGGGGTCGTCAACACGATCTCGATGAACGGGCCAAAGCAGGGGTCCACAGACTCGATCGTCACGTACAACGGAACTCCGCAGATTGGGAAGTGGAATTACATGGGGACCTTGTCGTATGACCACGGAGCTGTCGTAGGCATCGGTCTACCAGATATGCGCGGGTGGTACCGCAATCTGGCCGACCAAGTGGGAGCCTTGCCGTTGAAGTAATCCACCGGACGTGGAAAAAGCGTCAGACCTAGTAGAGGTCTGACGCTTTTTTTGCCGACGGGTTTCATGGGGAATGGAGAATTGAAAATGCTCACTCCAAATCCGCATCGCACTCTACGTCTTCTACCACCAAGAGCTAGATATTGCAAATGTGTCTGCCGCGATGCAAGAGGTGATCAAGCAAACTCGCCGCGATATCGAGGCGGATTTCCCGATCACCTGCTATGTGTTTTAGCCGTTTCTTCTATATGAATGGCTTGTTCTATCCCCATCTCTTGTCCGCATACAAATGAATGATCGAGTGCGGATTCATGGAGGTTGAGATGAGGATTGCTCTGATTCGAACCAGTATGTTGGCTGTACTTATGATGGTTCTGGCAGGGTTCATGTTTGGCAACTTGCAACTGGTGTATGAATCCTCCGTGCAAGGGTTGAAGATCTGGCTGGAGATCGTGTTTCCTGCTGTTTTTCCAGTCCTCGTGCTGTCAGAGTTGATGGTGGGGCTGGGCATTGTGCATTTTCTCGGCGTGTTGCTGGAACCGATCATGCGACCGCTGTTTCGCGTGCCGGGGTCGGGTGGATTCGCGGTGGCGATGGGCTTTATCTCCAGTTACCCAGTAGGTGCTCGTTTGGCGGCACTGTTGCGTGCACAGAAGCTGGTGACCCGCTCGGAAGGCGAACGGCTGCTCTGCTTTGCCAGCACCGCCGACCCGATGTTTATTCTCGTGGCGATCTCCGTAGGGATCTTCCACGATGCGTCACTAGGGGTCGTGATCGCCGGTGCCAATTTCACGGCGGCAATCCTGCTCGGGCTGCTGTTGCGTTTTCACGACCGCAAGGGAGCTAGTTCAAAGACCGGCGAGGATCAAAAAGGGTCGCTGTTCCTTCGGGCGATCCGTCGCATGTCGCAAGCGCAGATCGATGAAAGGCGCCGTCTGATGGAGATTCTGAGCGATGCGGTGAACAATGCGTTTCAGACGTTGTTTGGGATCGGGGCGTTCATGGTGGTTTTTTCTGTGATCATCAAGTTTGCTTCTACCGGCGTGATCTCCGAAGTGCTGGTGCCACCTCTAGCGTGGCTATTGTCGGCGTTGCAATTTCCAGAACAGTTGGCGCATTCGCTGGTTGTCGGGTTCTTGGAAGTGACGCAGAGCATGCGGAGCGTTTCTGATGCGGTCGGCCCGGATATGAAGTCCAAGATCGTCGTCGCGTCTGCGCTGGTTGCATGGGGCGGGATCTCCGTCCATACGCAGGTGGCGAGCATCATCTCCAGCACAGACATTCGCTACAAGCCGTACTTTCTCTACAAGATCGTCCATGCGCTGTTGGCCGGAGTCATCGCTTTCTTCATCTGGGAGCCGATGCAGGGGCAGTTGGCTTGGTTGAAAAGCACCGTTACGGTATTTACTTCCACGCCCAACGCGACGGAGCAGTACGGGTGGACGACATTATTGGTAGGGAATTTGACACTGATGGCGGCGACCCTGCTAGGTTTTTTCATGTTCGTGAAGCTTGTTCGATATCTGTCTCATCGTTAAAGGAAGCCCTGCTTGAGCAGGGGAGCTAAATCCACGCCATCCATGCGGGGGAATCAGTGTCGGAAAAAAACCTCTGTCCAATCGGGTCAGAGGTTTTTTTTTGTTCAATAATCATGAAAATTGTGATAAATTAAATAATGACGTTAAAATTGTTAGGAGGAATAAAGATGAAAATGATCGGAGCTTTTGTAGCAGCAGCCTTGCTTGCCACATGGGCAACACCTGCGGCAGCTTCTGGCATCCCCATCAACATGAAACACCTCAACGACCTCAACGAAGACGTCACTGTTGGTGGCACCGACATGCTCCTCACCCATGTCTATTCGGAGTATCCCGATTACAAATGGGTCGATGCATCTGGAGAAGGCGTTGCCTGTGTGGATGATGTGGCGCGGGCTGCCGTGGTCTACCTGAATCAGTACGAGCAGACGCGTGACATTCGCTCCTTGAAGTCCGCGAAGAAAGCGCTTAACTTTGTCATGCACATGCAAGCCGAGGACGGTGAGTTTTACAACTTTGTGAATCGAGACCTGTCGATCAACACGACCGGATCGACCAGCAAGAAATCGTTTAGTTGGTGGGCGGCACGCGGCATGTGGTCGTTAGGTCTAGGAGCGCGCGTGTTGAGCGATACGGACCCGGAGTACGCGAGCAAACTACAACAGCATTTTCTGCTGGCCAACCAAGCGCTTCAGCGGACGGTGAACTCGAAGTACGGTCAGTATCAGGACCTGCATGGTAAAAAGGTGCCGGCTTGGGTCGAAGGGACAGATGCGATGTCCAACGCCCTGTTGGGACTTGCAGAGTTTTATCAGATTCAACCGCGCGAGGAGGTACGGGATTCCATGCAGAAGCTGGGCCGTGCGCTGTCTGAGTTTCAGTATGGGGACTATGACCAGTATCCGTATGGGGCGCATCTCGATTGGACAGGCTCTGCCACGCTGTGGCATGCATGGGGGAGTGGTCAGACCTTCGCGTTGGCCAAGGCGGGACGTGTTCTTGGGAATCAGAACTGGATTCAATCTGCCAAACAGGAAGCGGATCAATTGTTTTCGCATCTGCTCGTGACCGGTATGATCAAGGAGATGGCGCCAACACCCAACAAAAACGAACAGATCGCCTATGGTGTCAACATGTTGACGCAAGGGTTCCTGGAGGTATACACAGCGACACAAGACCCGATCTATGCAAAGAGTGCGGGCTTGGCAGCCTCATGGTTCACGGGCAACAATGATGCGAACTTCAACATGTATGAACCCAGCACGGGCATGGGATATGACGGATTGAACGGGGATACGCGCAAAGTCAACGTCAATTCGGGTGCGGAATCGACGATTGAAGCGTTGATGGCGTTGCAGGCCGTGAACCGCGTGGAACTTTCAACGAATTATCTCTATGCGAAAACTTTCAACAGACAAGTGCCTGTCACCTACGAAGCGGAGGGATTTGAAGCGGTCGTTGGACACCCCACGCTCATGCAACCCAAAGACGCCTGGACGGGCGATGCGCTCTACAGCGGTGGGTTGATGTCGCTTCAAAATGGAGACGCCATCCAAAAGACGATCTTTGTCAACCAAGAGGGGGACTATCTGCTCTACTCGGCGCTCGTCAAGCCGAACCAGTCTGCCGCAAAAGCCAAAGTCAAAGTGCTTGTGGACGGAGTGGTGGTTGGTACCGTGCAGGATCTCCGCTCGTCTGATCAAGAGTATCTGACACAGGTCAAGTTGACGGACCGCATCCAACTGGCAGCAGGACCTCATACGGTGCGGATTCAGTTAGAAGCGGATGCGCAAGGCAAACCAGTAGGGTTTGATACGATCGTCTTGCAACCGACCATCGAATCGGCGTATTTTTACAACGGAACGAACCGTCTGCTCAAATTGGAAAGAAATCTAGTCGAGAAGAAAAACACCTTCCGCGAACTTTTTTAAGCCGTTTTGATGGGTTCGAATCACAGCGCGTTTGTTTACCTGCCTGATAGACTGTGCTAGAATTGACTCTGTGAATCTTTGAACGGATTGCACGGGTGGGTTGAGGGTTATTTTACTAGGAGTCGAATATCTTGCTGAACTTGCTTCAACGGTTGTTTGGCTTGCATGAGCATGGGACAACGTTGAAAACCGAAGTGATGGCAGGCATGACGTCGTTTTTCACCATTGTGTATATCGTGGCGGTGAATTCCGCGATTCTCGCTGATGCTGGGATTCCAGTGGCGGGAGGCGTGTTGGCGACGGTGTTGACTGCGTGTTTTGGGTGCTTGGTGATGGGGCTGTATGCCAATGCACCCTTGATGCTCGTGCCCGGCATGGGGGTCAATGCGTTTTTCACGTACACCATCGTTCAATCGATGGGCCTCTCGTGGCAGGAGGGTCTCGCTGCGGTGTTTCTGTCCGGCGTGCTGTTTGCAGTCACGGCATTCACCCGGTTGGCGGGCTGGTTGTCGGAGGCGATCCCGCAGTCGATTACGGAAGCGATCACGGTCGGCATCGGCTTGCTGCTGACTTTTATCGGTCTGCAAAAAGGCGGCCTCGTCGCCGCCAGTCCGACGACGTTCGTCACGATGGGTGATCTGAAAAGCCCGCAGGCGTTGGTGACGATCCTGACGTTGCTGGTGACGCTGGTGCTGTTCATGCGCCAAGTCAAAGGGGCGTTTCTGATCTCGATCCTCGCAGGCACAGGCTTGGCCGCGATGTTTGGTCTGGTGCATACCGGGTCGACCGCGCAGTCTTCCGCGTCGATTTTCGACGGGGTCGCGGTGATCGGGGCGCTGTCGTTTGGCAAGGTCTCGTCGCTCTCGTTCTGGATGGCGACGTTCTCGCTGACGATGATTCTCGTGTTTGAGAACATGGGACTGCTCCACGGGTTCGTCCCGGAACACAAGTTTACGCGCTCGTTCCGGGCCAACGCGATCTCCGTCATCTCGTCTGGGTTCTTCGGCACCTCTCCAACTGTCACCACGGTTGAGAACGCCGCAGGACTTGCCGCTGGGGGCAAAACAGGCCTCACCGCGATCACCGCGGGCGGACTGTTCCTGCTGTCGTTGTGCTTCCTGCCGTTCATCCAGCTCATTCCGAGTTGCGCGATTGCGCCCGTTTTGATCGTGATCGGTGGACTGATGATCCAGAATGTGCAGAACATCCAGTTTCAGGACATCAGCGAAGGCTTCCCGGCGTTTCTGATCCTCGTGCTGATTCCGCTGACGTACAGCATCGCCGATGGCATCGCGTTTGGTTTCATCGCCTACCCGATCTTGAAGCTTGCCCTCGGGCGTGCTCGCGAGATCCGCTTGCCAGTCGTCGTGATCGCAGGGTTGTTCCTCGTGAACCTCGTGTTGAACGCGATCGGTGTCTAGGTAAAAAGCTCCTCCCTGCTCAGGGAGGAGCTTTTTTTAATTGCGCTTGCGAAAACGCAATCCTTCGAATATAATCAAAATCAATCAGATATAGTCACAAATAATCACGAATGATCAAAAAGTGATCACAGGAGGTTTCCTCCATGTTTGGAGAAGAACGCAAAGCAAAAATCTTGGAATTCGTGACCCAGCACGCACGCGTGACCGTGCAGGAGATCTCCGCGCAGTTTGGAGTTTCCGAATCGACGGTCCGGCGCGACTTGCAGGAGCTGGAGGAAGCCAAACTGCTCAGACGGACGCATGGCGGCGCGGTCTCGCTCAAAGTCGTCAACCATGAACCGACCTTCGGGGAAAAGGAAGATGCGTACCACCGGGAGAAGGAAGCGATCGCCGAACGTGCGCTGCAGATGATCGAGGAGGGCGATACGATCTTCATCGATGGCGGGACGACAACGTATGAGCTGGTCAAACGCTTGAAAAAGTTCAACAAGCTCACCGTCGTCACCAATTCCTGGGTGTTCCCGCAAGAGCTGTTGAACGCACCGGGGATCGAGGTCACGCTGGTCGGCGGCCTGTTCCGCCGAGAGACATTGGTGTTTGTCGGTCCGATCACAGAACAGTCGATGGAGATGGTTCGCGTCGACAAAGCGTTCGTCGGGATCAATGCCCTCCACGTCAAGCATGGCCTAACCACGCCCAATCTCATCGAAGCCGCGACCAAACGCAAGATGTACGAGATTGCCGAGGAGGTCATCCTGCTCTGCGATTCCAGCAAGTTTGGCAATGTCACGTTCGCCAAAGTTGCGGACCTCACCGAGATCGACAAATTGATCACCGACTCCGGCGTGTGTGAAAGCGTTCTCAGCGAACTTGCACGCGCCGAGGTTGATACGTATATCGAAAAGCCCCAGGAGGTGTTGAGATGAATCCCACCGTTGTTACGGTGACCTTAAATCCCGCACTCGACAAAACCGTAACAGTTCCCAGCTTTGAAGTCGGCGGATTGAACCGCGTGCAACAGGTTCGCCTCGATCCGGGTGGCAAGGGCATCAACGTCGCGAAAGTCTTGCGCGGGTTTGATGTAGAGGTGACCGCTGCCGGTTTGATCGCAGGCACGATCGGTCGCCACCTGTTGAAGCAACTAGACGCTCAGCGTGTCGATCACCGCTTCGTCGAGGTCGCAGGGGAAACCCGCACCAACCTCAAAGTCTATGACGAGTCCGCCCGCGTGACAACGGAACTGAATGAACTCGGGTTCGATGTGCAAGCGGAGGATCTGGAAGCGTTCCGTCAGCAAGTGGAGGAATTGCTCTCCGAAGCCTCCTATCTCGTGTTGGGGGGGAGTTTGCCACAAGGGGTGCCAGATGAGATTTACGGCACCTTGATCGAATTGGCCAACGCCAAGGGCGTGCGGACGATCCTCGATGCGGACGGCATGGCGTTTAAAAAGGGCTTGGAAGCCCGTCCTTATGCCGTGAAGCCGAACCTGTTCGAGTTGCAACAGTTGACAGGTCGCCCGCTGGACGCGATGGCCGACATCGTCGCCGCTGGTCAGGAGTTGCTCGAACGGGGGATCTCGCTGGTGGTGATCTCGATGGGCGGAGACGGGGCTGTTTTTATCACGAAGGAACAGGTCGTGCACACCACGCCGTTTGCGATCACGCCGCAGAGTACGGTTGGGGCAGGGGATTCGATGGTCGCAGCGATCGTGCATGGACTGGCGATGAACAAGCCGCTGGCAGAGCTCGCGCAATGGGCGACCACGGCTGGCACCGTCACCGCTTCAAAACGCGGCACGCAAGTCTGCACGCTGGCAGAAGTCAGCGAACAGGTGCATCGCGTACAGACAACTAGGATATAAAGTGGTGAAAGGGGAAGCCTCAGATGGAGAAAAAAATCTTGGCAGTCACTGCTTGCCCAACGGGGATCGCACATACCTACATGGCAGCAGAAGCTCTACAACAGGCAGCAATCGCGAACAACATCGCGCTCAAAGTGGAAACACGAGGTGCGATGGGGATTGAAAATGAATTCACTGATGAGGAGATTGCAGCCGCGCATGCGATCATCGTCGCGGCTGAGATCGACATCGACGCCGGGCGTTTCGAAGGCAAGTCAGTGCTGACCGTACCGATTGGCGAAGCGATCAAAAATCCAAAGGGCTTGCTCGACGAAGCGCTGGCGATGACAGCAGCCCAGCCGGACGCAAACCAAGCGGACGTGAAAAAACCGGCGCGCGTTGCACAGCGCCGTGGTCCTTACAAGCACTTGATGAACGGTGTCTCACACATGCTCCCGTTGGTCGTCGCGGGCGGTCTGATCATCGCGCTCTCCTTCATTTTTGGAATCAATGCCTTCAAAGAAGAAGGGACGCTGCCAGCCGCACTGATGAACATCGGCGGTGGTGCTGCACTGGCGCTGATGGTGCCGATCTTAGCCGGTTTCATCGCCTTCTCGATCGCTGAGAAGCCGGGTCTCGCACCAGGTCTGGTCGGCGGGATGCTCGCCGCGCAAAACGGCGCTGGGTTCCTCGGCGGGATCATCGCCGGTTTCCTCGCCGGGTATGTGGCGAAGTGGCTGCGCGACACGATCAAGCTCCCGAAAAACTTTGAAGGTCTCAAACCGATCTTGATCATTCCCTTCCTCTCGACACTGATCACCGGGCTCTTGATGGTCTATGTGGTCGGAACTCCGATCAAAGCGGTCATGGATGCGCTGACAGCATGGCTGACCACGATGAACTCGGCAAATGCAATCTGGCTCGGACTGTTGCTCGGCGCGATGATGGCGCTGGATATGGGCGGTCCGTTTAACAAGGCGGCATATACGTTCGCTGTCGGTCTGCTCGGCAGCAACGTGTTCGGCCCGATGGCAGCGGTCATGGCGGCAGGTATGGTTCCGCCGCTGGCTGTTGCGTTGGCAACTGTGATTGCCAAGAAAAAGTTCACCTCCGAAGAGCGTGAAGCCGGGAAAGTCGCAGCTGTGCTCGGCATTTCCTTCATCTCAGAAGGCGCGATTCCGTTCGCAGCCGCTGATCCGTTCCGCGTGATTCCGTCCATGATGGTCGGTGCAGGTGTGACCGGGGCGCTCTCGATGCTGTTCGGGTGTACGTTGCGTGCTCCGCATGGTGGGATCTTCGTCATGCCGATCCCGAATGCCGTAGGTCATCCGTTGCTCTACGCGTTGTCGATCATCATCGGCACTGTGGTTGCAGCCCTGTTGCTCAGTGTCTTGAAAAAAAATAAAGCAACTGCCTAGGAGGTCAATTTCATGAATCTAACCGCTCTCTTGCAAGCAGAAACCGTACTGTTGCCGTTGGAAGCATCTACCCGTGACGAAGTTCTGGCCCAGATGGCTGCCAGCTTGGAACAAGCAGGCTTTTTGAAAGATACGCAGGCTTACATCGACGCCGTGATCACCCGCGAAGGCACTGGCTCGACCGGGATCGGCTTCGGTGTGGCGATTCCGCACGGCAAGTCGGCAGGGGTTGCCAAAGCAGGTCTGTCGTTTGCACGCCTGTCCCAGCCAGTCGAATGGAATTCGATGGACGGCAAGCCGGTCAGCATCGTGTTCATGATCGCAGTGCCGGAGGAAGCGGTCGGCAACGACCACCTGAAAATTCTCGTCGCGCTCTCTCGTAAACTGATCAATGCCGACTTCCGTGAGCAACTGCAGAACGCGCAAAGCTCGCAAGAAATCTTTAACATTCTCGAAACGCTGTAAGAACGAGGAGGAATTCACATGATCCGCGAACAAGTGACCATTCAAAACGACCAAGGCTTCCACGTGCGTCCGGCCCAACTTTTTGTGACTGAATCGAACAAATTCAGCTCGACGATCAAGCTGATCACCGAAAACGACAACACCGTCGATGGCAAAAGCATCCTCGGCCTGATGACGCTCGGCCTCGCTCAAGGTAGTACGGTGACCATCACGGCGGAAGGGGCGGACGAGGAAGCGGCGGTCCGCGCGCTGGTCGAACTGGTCAACAGCAAGTTTGGTGAAGCGTAATGTCAGAGCAACGCATCCAAGGTCTCGGCGTCTCCGCCGGGACCCGCATCGGGCGTGTCCATCTCTATCGTCCGCAAGCAGCAACAGATTCGTTGAGTCGCAAGCAGGTCGCAGAAGCTGACGTACCAGCAGAACTCGAGCGACTGCGCGCCGCCAAGGAACAATCGCTGGAGCAACTGCAAGCGCTCGTGGAAAAAACCAAGCAGTCGCTTGGTGCGGACAAAGCGGTGATCCTCGAAGGCCAGACCAGCATCCTCGCCGACCCGACTTTTTTCCCCGAGATGGAAAAACGGATACAGGGCCAGTTGGTTTCGGCTGAGCTTGCAGTCGACCAAGTTGTGGAGCAGATCGCCGGACTGTTTGAAAGTCTGCCCCAGGAATACATGCGGGAGCGCGCTGCTGACGTCCGCGATGTCGGCAAGCGGTTGCGCACCAATCTGGGCGGGAACAGCGGCGTGAGTCTCGCTGACATCCAGCAGGAAGTCGTGTTGGTGGCGGATGACCTCACGCCGTCCGATACCGTGCAGTTGGACAAAACCTACATCCTCGGCATCGTCACGCGCACCGGGGGCAAGACCTCGCATACTGCGATCCTCGCCAAGTCGCTGGGCATCCCAGCGGTATTGGGCATCGGGGCGGCATTGGATACGATCGAGCAGGGCGACCTGTTGCTTCTCGACGGCAACACAGGCGCCTGCGTGCTTCATCCGCTGGAGTCGACCGTGGAGGAAGCACGCCGTCGGATGGAGGACGAGCACCACCAGTCGCAAGCGCTGTCTGTCTACGCGAACCAGCCGGCTGTGACGCGTGACGGTCATCAGATCGAAGTGGTCGCCAACATCGGGACCACGCTGGAATCGCGCTCCTCGCTTGCAGAGGGGGCGGAGGGGATCGGACTGTTCCGCACGGAATTCCTGTTCATGAACGCGACCTCGATGCCGACGGAGGAGGAACAGTTCGCCGCCTATCGCGAAGTCGCAGAGAACCTCCAAGGTCATCCCGTGGTGATTCGCACGCTCGACATCGGCGGGGACAAGGAGTTGCCGTATCTGGAACTGCCCAAGGAACTGAATCCGTTCCTCGGCTACCGGGCGATTCGCTTGTGTCTCGACCGGCCAGAGATCCTGCTCACACAGTTGCGCGCCATTTTGCGGGCGAGTGTGCATGGGCAGTTGAAAGTGATGTTCCCGATGATTTCGAACCTGCAGGAGTGGAGACAAGCGAAAGCGTTGTGGCTGCAAGCGCAGGAGCAGTTGCGAGCAGAGGGCGTCGCATTTGCCGACGGGATCGAAGTCGGCATGATGGTGGAGATTCCGTCTGCGGCCTTGCTTGCCGACCAGTTCGCCAAGGAAGTTGATTTTTTCAGCATCGGGACGAACGACTTGGTGCAATACACGGTCGCTGTCGACCGCATGAACGAAAAAGTGGCTGACTTGTACGACTATTTCCATCCTGCGGTGTTGCGCTTGATTCAGATGGTGATCGAGGCTGGTCATCGCGAAGGCAAGTGGACAGGCATGTGCGGAGGGATGGCGGGCGATCCGCAAGCCACCCCACTCCTGCTCGGGCTCGGTCTGGACGAGTGGAGCATGGACGCTGGATCGATCGCCAAGATCAAGCATGCGGTACACGGCCTGCACCGTGCGGACTGCGTTGCGCTTGCACAGCGCTTGCTGACGCTAGGAACGGCGCCCGAGATTCGCACAGAGCTGCAAACTTACTTGCAGCAACCAGAGTGACACGTAAGCATACAAAAAAGACTGCAACCGCCTAGAGGCGATGCAGTCTTTTTACGTTCAATTAGTTGGTCGAGATGCCGCGTGCTGCGAAGATCGAGGTGATCTGCGTAGCGTGCGCACCAGCGTAGAGAGCGGTGTCAGCAGCTTTGATCGCTTTTGCACCTGCGTTGAAGCCGGAGCTCGAGGTGAGGGAGAAGTGCGACTGGAGGATCAGCTTGGTCGCGATGTCACGGCCAAATGCTTTTGCCAGTTCGTACTCAGCTTGCGACCAGATCTCACCGTCGTCATGAACTTCGCCGACGATTGCACCCGGGTAGACTTTGTTGTTGTCCAGACGGCGCAGGCACGGCGGGGTGGTGGAGGAGTAGGAAGTAGCATCCCACTCACCGATGCAAGCGTTGAAGGTTGTGCTGGAAACGAGGGAGTCCTCGTAGGTGGTGCCCAGGAAGTCGCCAAAGCCTTCGCCCATTGCGCCACCTTCGTTGGTTGCGCCGAAGCCCGGAACTTGGTTGTCCTGGATGGAGTGGCCGTACTCATGCGCGATGATGCCTGCATCCTCTGCATCGTCAACGCCGCCAGTGCCGAAGGTCAAGTCCTTCGTGGACGGGGTGTACCAGGAGTTGTCTTGGGTCGACGTGTTCACGTTAACCACGATCGAACGGTTGTTGATGTTGGTGAAACCGAGCGATTGGATGTAACGTTGCAGGGTGTCGATGTGGTAGTATGCCATCACGTCTTCAAAGGAGGCCGAAGAACGGGTGTAGTTGTATGCGAAGGTCGAGGAGAAGGTGTTTGCCTTAGACTTGATGGTAACGTAGGAGCCTTTCAGGTAGCCGGTGCCATCCAGACCGAGCAGGGAAACTGCTTTCAGTTGGTTGGTCAGGGCGGTGGAGTCTTTGTTCAGGTTATCGGTCAGGCCGGTAGCGCTGCCAGCGGTACGAACCGGGTTCGGTTTGAACACTTTACCAGTGCCCGTCGCGTGTTGGTTCAGGTCGCGCTTTTTCAGGACTTTGCCGTTTTCCGCGTGAACGAAGGATTCAACGACGGATTCGCCGGAGTGGGTGATGACTTTGTACGACGGAACTGCTTTGCCGTCTTCTACGACGTACCCGAACTTGCGGGAGTTCATCGAGTTGGTTTCGGTTGCGTTGAGAGCGACCATCGCTTTTTGCTCAGCTGCGTTTTCGCCGATTTTCTTCGCAATCGGTTCGACAACGAGGTTCGGAACGTAGTCGGAGGTGATCAGCAGAGACTTACCTGCTTTGTTGAGGGTAACGGTGACTTGGTGAGCGAAGAGTTCTTCACCGTTGACGGTTTGTTGGTAGCGCACATAGGTTGCTGCATCGGTATTGATCGTGGTCACGTAGCTCAGGTCGGAGAGATCCGACTTGAAGCCGTGCTGGGCTGCGTCTGCCTTCAGAGCGGATACAGCTGCTGCTTGTGCGTCGAAAGCGACAACACCTTGTTGAGCAACTGGTGCTTGGGTACCAGTTTGTGCAAATGCAGCCGGAACGACTGCGGTCATCATGATGGCGGTCGCGAGTGCGGTAACGAATGTTTTACGTTTCATTTTGACGCCTCCCTTTTCTATATTTCGTAAATAATCGTACAATTTCGAGGGAGGAATTGCAAGATATATTTTCAAAAAAATAGCGAGTTTGATAAAAAGTTATTTTATAAGACGCAAAAAACCCTCACAACCAGATCGGGTGTGAGGGTTTTTTGGGCATTAACTTTGCTAGCGGGTGTTTTGTTGTTTCTGGTCGTCTTGACCCATCAGCAACAATTTGAAGCAGTAGAGACCTGCGATCCCTACCAAGGTGTAAATGATGCGGCTAAGCCAGGAGTCTGCACCGCCAAATAGTGCTGCGACCAAGTCCCATTGGAACAAACCGACGAGCAGCCAGTTCAACGCCCCCACGATGACGAGGGTAAGAGCGATCTTATCCCAAGATGTGATACGGTTCATTGAGGAGTCCTCCTTTCCACATATCCGACATGCTTGTAGAATGCCTAAAAGGAGTCTGGATTATGACAGGGAGTTTCGTTCCTCAAGGGTTGCGGTCGCCGTCTGCGTGGATTTCTTCGTGCTTGGGGTTCTCCGTGGGAAGATAACCTTTGGCGTAATGGTAGGTCAGCACTTCTTGGGTATCTGATGGTTGCGAGGTGTTGGTAGCTTGATCCTTGCGTTTGGTTGGCAACTGCGTCCACCTCCTGAATTGAGCAGGCGGAGATAGTATGTGCGGGACTCGGTTGTTTTAAAAGGAGTCATAGCGCTTGCGGTAGTAGCGACAGACCCAGTGAAACAGTGTGGCGATGCGGCCCATGTCAGCGGTCAGCGCGAGCACAAATTTGCGGTGTGGTGAGTGCCCGAGAACTTTGGCATCGGAGAAGTACATGCCGACCAAACCCTGCAACACCAAGCGGTGGAAACGCGGGGATGGGAGGTCCTCGAGCGCTTGCAAGGAGCGCGAGGCGAACTCCTCGATGCGTTCGTAGGCGCGTTCGGGCGCATCGTAATAGGTGACAAAGTTCAGATCGCCACCTTCCAAGTCCTCCTCTTGGTCGATAAAGTAATCGAGCAAGATGTGCAGCCCGCCAATCCATGGAAAGTACGCGCGCAGGATGGCGTGTACATCCGGCGTTGTCAACTCGTCGTCACTTGCGGCGAGGAACAGCATGAACATCCCCAGCGTGGAGCCGGTGGCGGCGGAGAACTCGTACCAGGTGAGCGCAGCGAGTTCTGGGATCAAGATCGGGGCAGTCACCTCGGTGGATTCAGCGAGCAGGGGTTCGCGGTCCTGAGCGCTGGAGCTTGCGTGGCTTGCAGCGGCGGTCGCAGTGCGGGGATCGTCGGACCGATGGATGGCGGCATGGTGTTCGTGCCAGGCGATCAAGCGTGGCTCACGGTCTTCTACGCGGACGTGCTTGTGGACTTGGAGGTCGCAATAGAGGCTGACGAGCCAGCGGATGGCGTCTTGGACATGCGGGTAACTTGGGAGCAAGGCGATCTGGTCTTGGCAGGTGCGCACGAGGGCTGTGAGGTAGCCGCCGTCGTTTTTTTCATCGCGATAGGCGTAGTACTCGTGAACGCCGCCCTCCAGGGTCACCGCGTCCAACATCGCGTGGTGGATCTGGCGGAAGTCCTGCGGATCAAGCGATGTGCTGCGGTCGCAGAGATTGTCTAGATAGTCGGAGATCGTCTGCAATGCGACGATCAATTTCACGAGCGTATGTACGTGCTCAGACGCTGCAGCGGTGGCGTAAACCGTGCCGCCGTCGGCGTGGAAGCGCTTGGTTGTCAAACTCATCAGGGCTTGGCGCTGCAACTCCGGATCAGGGATCTCCGACGCTCGCTCGTGCCAAGCCTTCAACTCGCGGGCTGAGGCCGGGAGCACGTCGCGAAAGCTGCGCCGCAATAGGGTAAACGGGGTCTCAGGGTGTCGGATCATGTCGACGTGTCGCCTCCAATAAGGAATCTATTCTCGATCCTACACGAATTTTGTAGAATGGTATATACTTCTTGGTAGAATCAGACATATCGGAAAGCGAGGAAACGGAATGGCACGTCTACTTGCGGGTCAGACCGCGATCGTCACCGGCGCGAGCAAAGGAATTGGCCGCGCCATCGTCAGGCACTTGTTGGAACATGGAGTCAACGTAGTGGCAGTCGCCCGAAATGAATACGGTCTGGAACGGTTGCAAGAGGAGATGCGGGTCGGCAAGCGCCTGCTCGCCGTCGCTTGTGACATTCGGGACCAACTCGAGGTGGAACGGCTGTTCGAGGTCGCCACCGATCGGTTCGGGCGCCTTGAAATCGTCGTCAACAATGCGGGCGTCGGCGCTTTTGCCCCGATAGAGGAAATTGATGCGGTGATGCTCGATGAGATCCTCGACACCAACCTCAAGGCGGTGTTTTACATGTGTCGTGCGGCCTTCGGTCATATGAAGCGCCACGGCGGGGGGCAGATCGTCAACATCGCGGCGCTGCTCGGCCTCGAATCAGAAGCGCATGCATCGGCGTACTGTGCCAGCAAATGGGGCGTGATGGGGCTGTCTGAAGCGTTGCACTTGGAGGGGCGACCATTTGGCATCCGTGTCGCCACAGTCGCACCAGGACCTACCCAAACCGAATTCGCAGGCTCCTCCTCCTCGACCAGGCACCCAGCCTTGCGCCCAGAGACAGTTGCAGAAGGAGTCGCGTACCTGCTCACACAGGGTGACGACATCCGCATGTCGCAGCTCGTTCTGCGCTGATTGCAAAAAAACCCCCGGTCACGAGGACCGGGGGTTTTTTTAGTTCGACATCTGTTTGACTTGCTCATAACGCACCAGATACTGCTCGAGGCTGCGTTGTAGCTCAGGTGTGAGCACGAACTCGATCCCGAACTCGAAGACACCTTCGCGAAGTTGGACGCGGCGCACGATCCCACGACCGGTGAAGTTGCTGGTCCCCAGCGTGAAGTCGACTTCCAGACCTTCCTCGATGTACTTGTCAGACTGGAAGCGCAAACCACCGGCGGAGATGTCCTTGACGGTTGCTTGGAGGTCATTTTCCTCATCGAGGATGACGCGCGCAGGCAAGTTGACATCATAGCGGGTGTGTTGGCGGCGGTTCAGCAGGGAGGTGTCGCGGCTCGGCTTGATCATGAGAATACGGTCGTCGATGGTGCCGATTACGGTGGACTGGAAGGTGAGAATCCCGTTTCTATGGTAGATGGTCGCAGTCACTGGGTCGCCGATTGTAAAGTTCGAATCGGCGGGAAATACGACATCAAACAGCTCGCCTTGCTCCAGATACACTTGCCCCATGTTCGAGTAGTTCGTCGAACTGACGAGAATGTTAGCTCCTTCAAAAATGCTCATCGTATATCTCCTCTCCGCTTACTCGTCGGGTAAATCTGCGACAACGAATAAGGTAGCCATTATTTATTATAATAGCGCATCGTATTAAAGATGAAAATGACCTTGATTCAGTTTCGTGAACTTTTTACGCGTTGGAGAACAATTTGCCCTCTCTGCCAGCCGTTTGGTATACTACATTTGTACTGGAAAAAGGCGGGGATTATGATGACAACAACGAAAGACAATGGACAAAACTGCGAATACTTTGTAGTCAAGGCGCACGACAACGGAGTTCAAGTAATAGGTTTGACACGCGGACAGGACACGAGGTTTCACCATGCGGAAAAGTTAGATCGCGGTGAAGTGTTGATCGCACAATTTACTGAGCACACCTCTGCTGTCAAGATTCGCGGACGCGCAACCGTCATGACTAAGTATGGCGTGATTGAAGCGGGAGATCAAGAATAATCTGGGAAGGGCGGGCGAAAAGCCTGCTCTTTTTTGTTGGACAGGCGCATAGCATGGTAGAAAGGAGGGAGCCGATATGTCAAAAGGCATGCTGATTGCGCTCTGCCTCTCCATCGTGCTCGCCCTCTCGCTATCGTGGTTGCCCGACCAAGCGTTGACCCGATGGGGCAGCATCCGCGTCTTGGACCACAGTGCCGCCAAACAGGCCGTGCCCGTCATGAAGATGGACGGCGTCGTCCATGAGCTGGATGCGCTGGATTTGAGTGGGCGGATGCAAAAGGTGGTCTGGGAGCAGGACAAGCTGACGGTGTGGATGTCCGTCCCATCGAGCACGGTCACGGGCGAGATCCCTTGGCAGGACAGCTACCGGATCGCCTCGCGGTTTCTGACCGGGATGCAGATGTATCAAGCGGTCGACGTCAAGATTGTCACCAACGACAAGCCGGATGTGGTGCGCTTCACGGTTCATGCGAACTCGGATGAGATGCAACAAGCCCCCCAGCCTGGCACGGCGGAGTTTGAAGCGTTCGTCAAGGACAAGCGGATGCAGAAGTAAAAAGGACGCCGAGAACCGGCGTCTTTTTTATTGCATTTTGACTTTATCCGGGCTGATCTGGTAGACTACCTCTATAATTTAAGACCGTCGGGTGAAGGGTGCGGGATCAAAAAACCGTATCTGGACGACACTCTGGAGAGACCCGCTTGATGTGGGCGCCGAAGGGGCAAGCAGGTTCTGAACCTGTGAAACTCTCAGGCAAAAGGACAGAGTCTTGCTGGTAAGTTCCGGTGACTCTGTCCATTTCTCATGTTGAGAAATGGACTTTTTTGGTTTTCAAAAGGAATGGGAGGTAGGATGATGAGCAAACAAGGGATCGTAACGGTCGTCGGCCTAGATCGGATCGGAATTATTGCGTCTGTAACCTTCGCGTTGGCCGAGTACAAGTTGAACATCATAGATATTCGCCAAACGGTCTTGAATGAGTTTTTCACGATGATCATGGTGGTGGATGTGTCGGCAAGCACGATGTCGTTCAAAGATTTGCAAGCAAAGTTCGCCCAATTAGGGGAGGAACAGGGGTTGCAGATCACGATTCAGAGCGAGGAATTATTCCGCGGTATGCACCGAATCTAGACAGGAGGCGTGGAGATGTCATACAGCACGCAAGAGATCATCGAGACACTTGCCATGATCCAGACGGAAAATCTGGACATTCGCACCGTGACGATGGGGATACAGATTGCTGACTGCAAACGAGATTCCTTGCAAGACACGTTGGATCAACTGTCGGACAAGATCATGAGGTTCGCGTCGCGCCACGTACAGACATGCGAAAACATCGAGCACGAACTCGGGATTCCGATCGTCAACAAACGATTGTCGATCACCCCGATCTCTCAAGCGTTGCCCGGTTTTCGATCGGATGAATATGTGAAGATCGCACAGCGGTTAGATCAGATCGCCAAAGAGTTGGGTGTCGATTTTGTTGGCGGGTTTACGGCACTGGTACATAAAGGTTTCACCCCCTCCGAAACAGCGCTGATCCATGCCTTGCCTGAGGCCTTATCGGTGACAGATCGCGTGTGCTCATCGGTTGCCGTGGCGACGACCCGCGCAGGGATCAACATGGATGCTGTGGCCTTGATGGGGCAGATCATCCGTCAAACGGCTGAAGCGTCCGCCGACCGTGCCGGAATCGGTGCAGCCAAATTGGTTGTGTTCTGCAATCCTGTGGAGGACAACCCGTTTATGGCGGGGGCCTTTCATGGCGCCGGTGAGCCGGAAGCGGTCATCCATGTCGGGGTCAGCGGACCTGGGGTCGTGCTCTCGGCACTGCGTGGGCATCCCGATGCTTCCTTCGAGGAAGTTTCCGAAATCATCAAGCGCACCGCGTTCAAAATTACTCGCGCAGGTCATCTGGTCGGGAAGTTGGCGGCCCAGCGCTTAGGCGTGCCTTTTGGGATCGTTGATCTCTCGTTGGCACCTACCAATGCTGTCGGTGACAGCGTAGCGGAAATTCTTGAATGCATGGGGCTTGAGTACTGCGGTGCACATGGCACGACCGCAGCGCTGGCCCTGCTGAACGACGCTGTGAAAAAAGGCGGTGCGATGGCGACGTCTGCTGCGGGAGGATTGTCTGGTGCTTTTATCCCGGTCAGTGAAGACAACGGCATGATTGCCGCGATTGAAGCGGGAGCGCTGTCGCTTGCCAAATTAGAAGCCATGACGGCGGTATGCTCTGTCGGGCTCGATATGATCGCAGTGCCGGGCGATACACCAGCTGCAACGCTGGCGGGTCTCATCGCCGATGAGATGGCGATCGGGATGATCAATAAAAAGACGACGGCTGTGCGCGTCATCCCCGTACCGGGGGCGACAGCAGGACAGTTCGTTGAGTTCGGTGGGTTGCTCGGTCGTTCGCCAATTCTACCAGTCAGCCCGTTTTCATCCCTCAAATTTACGCAAAGAGGCGGCCGAATTCCGGCACCGATTCAAGCCTTGACGAACTGATCAAAAGTTTCATCAGAGAAAAAACACCACGCCAAAAGTCGTGGTGTTTTTTCTCTGTGGCGCGAATTAACATCCTCAAAAACCCCAAGAATATAAGGTAGGATTATTTATGGTGGTACAGGATAGGAGCGAAATGTTATACTGATTCCGAAGAAACAGTTTGTAACAGATCTTCGACCGATTTGCAGGAACTTGTCGCATGAAGTCGAAACAGTACATGTTGGGGCTAGGCAGCCCTTTTTTCTATGCACGGGAGTCCTTCCCTGGTAGGAGTTGGAAATGGTGCAAGTACAACATAGAACCGAACCACATCTGCAAATACAGGACATCCGCACACAGATTCACGCCGAGATGGAGCACGCCTACCTGTCGCGTTGGCTGCCGAATCCGGTTCTGGAGTCGTTGCAGTTGATCCTCGCATCCGCGATGGCACGCGCGGCTGGTCTGTCGGCCAGCGAGCGTGAGACGTTGATCTCCACACTGATGTTGATCTATCACGGCCTTGCGATGCATGACGAGATTGAAACGCTGGCCGCCCGCGAGGACGAGCGTTACCGCCAACTCGGCGTGTTGGCTGGAGATTACTATTCGAGCAAATACTATCGCCTGCTGGCAGAGGCGGGCCTTGTTCCGTTGGTCGGCACGTTCGCACGCGCGATTCAGACGATCAACGAGGCGAAGGCTGAGTTGGAGCGCGACCCGCTCGACTTTACGATGACGCCTGCACGGTACTTGGAACTGCATACGACGATCCACGGGACGCTGTTGCATAGCCTGCGCACCGCGTTTGTGTCTGACCAGTTGCACTGGGACGACACCGTGACGCATCTCGTGCGTGCCTCGATTCTCGCCAAAGAGTGGCAACGAGCACCGCAGATTCCTGTCACGCGCACGATGGCCAACCTCTCCGTCTGGCAACGGGCGAACGCAGAGGAACGCAAGTGGTGGAAACAGGTAGTGGCAGGGAAGTCGGAAGATCAGAATCGACTTGTATCCCTCCATGTGAAATATGGCACATCGTCGACCCTCTTCCAGCAGGTGGAGGATGAGATCGGTCTTGTCGAGCACGCCGTCCTGCTGGCGGGTGCTACAGAATGCTTGGAGGAGCTGCGCACGGTGTTCGACCAACTGACGGAGGTCCGCCCGATCGCCAGCCGCCTCGGCGAAGAAGCGTAAGGAGAAGCAGCTATGTCCAAAGCAAAATTCGCAAGCAAGGAAGAAAAAGTCCATTACGTATTTGAGCACATCGCCAAACGTTATGACCTGATGAACTCCGTGCTCTCCGCCGGGTTCCACAAGCGTTGGCGCAAGATCACGATGGCCAAGATGAACGTCCAGCCAGGTCAAGCTGCGATCGACGTCTGCTCCGGCACCGGCGATTGGGCAATCTCACTTGCCCAGCACGTCGGTCCCACAGGCAAGGTCGTAGGTCTGGACTTCTCCCAGGAGATGCTCCGCTACTCCTATCCGAAGATCGAAGCGGCGGGCGTGCAAAAGCAAACCTCGATGATCCACGGCAATGCGATGGAGTTGCCCTATGAGGCCAACACGTTCCATTTTGCCACCAATGGGTTTGCCTTGCGCAATGTCCCCGACGTACCGACTGTGTTGTCTGAGATGATGCGCGTGGTAAAACCGGGCGGCTTGGTCGTTTCGCTGGAATTGAACAAGCCGGTTTGGAAACCGTTCCGCGCTCTGTACTTTTTCTATTTTTACAAGATTTTGCCAATGATTGGCAACCTGGCATCCCGAGATGGTGTTTCGTATTCGTGGTTGCCTGAATCGCTGACCAACTTCCCGGATCAGCAAGCCTTGAAGAAAATCTTCGAAGACGTAGGCCTCGAGGACGTCCAAGTAACGAATTTCTTTGGCGGGATCTGTGCGTTGCACATCGGACGCAAGCCGCAGCCCAAGGAGTAGCGGATGACTCGGAAGCAGGAATACGTCGTCGGCATGACGGGTGCATCAGGCGCGGTCTATGCGATTCGCCTCGTGCAAGAGTTGTGCAAAAACGAGGCGCACCGCGTGCACCTCGTGCTGTCAGACTCCGTGTACCAAGTGTTCAACCTGGAGATGGGCTGGCCAGTTCCGCATGGTGACCGCGAGTCGATTCCAAGCCTGTTCAACGTACCTGAGAGCGCGGACCTGCATGTCCATGCACCGCGCGACTATGGCGCTCCGATCGCCAGCGGCTCCCATCTGACCGAAGGGATGATCGTCATCCCGTGCTCGATGGGCACGTTGTCTGCGATCGCCAACGGTGCTTCCGACAATCTGTTGGAACGTGCGGCCGACACCCATCTAAAAGAAGGCCGTCCGCTGATTCTGGTGCCGCGCGAGACGCCTTTTAACAAAATCCATCTGAAAAACATGCTCGCATGCGCCGAAGCAGGCGCGCGCATCGTACCTGCCATGCCAGGGTTTTACCACCGTCCACAGACGATGGACGACCTGATCGACTTTGTCGTCGGCAAGGCACTCGACGCGTTACATGTCGAGCATTCCCTGTTCCGCCGCTGGGGCGAGCGTGAGCAGGAGTAAGACGGGGGAGGAGAGGTTTTATGGAAATCATCGGTGCGAACCACCCATTGGCCGACATCTGGGCCAAAGTACAACGCGAAGAGAGATTGACGTTTGAAGATGGGGTACGCCTCATGCAGACGAACGACCTGATGGCGCTCGGACGCATGGCGAACTACGTTCGTGAGAAAAAACACGGCGATAAGACCTTCTTCAACACCAACCGCCACATCAACCCGACGAACATCTGTCAGACGCTCTGTGACTTCTGTGCGTTTGGTGTCCGTATGAAAGACCCGAACGCGTACACGATGACGATCGAAGAGATCGAACACCGTGTCGACATGATTTCCCCAGATGCGACCGAGGTGCACATCGTGGGCGGGAACAACCCGTCTTTGAAACTCGACTACTACGAGAACATCCTGCGTCTCGTCAAACAGAAGCGCCCGGAATTGCATGTGAAAGCCTTCACCGGCGTGGAAATCGACCACTTTACCCGCGTGAACAAACTTAGCGTGGGCGAAGTGCTCGACCGCTTGATCGACGCAGGCCTCGACTCCATGCCGGGTGGCGGCGCGGAGATTTTTGCGGAGGAGCCGCGCTCGATCATCTGTGACCACAAGACCACGGCGGAACGCTGGTTGGAAGTGCATGAGTATGTACACAAGCGCGGCCTGCGCACCAACTGCACGATGCTCTACAACCATGTGGAGAGCATCGAGGACCGCATCGATCACATGATGCGTCTGCGTGACCTCCAAGACCGCACGGGCGGCTTCCAGACGTTTATCCCGTTGTCGTGGCACCCAGACAATACGGTGCTGATCGAAAAATACCCGCACTTGACGTGGTCGACCGGATTTGAAGACCTTCGTGTCGTCGCGGTGGCGCGTCTGTTCCTCGACAACATCGACCACATCAAAACCTACTGGATGCAAGTCGGCGAGCAAGTGGCGCAGACCGCTCTATGGTTTGGCGCGGACGATCTCGACGGCAACGTTGTGGAGGAAAAAATCTACCACGCAGCAGGCTCAAAGAACTCGCAAGGTCTGACCAAGCTTGAGTTGGTTCGCTTGATTCGCGATGCGGGCCGCCAGCCGGTGGAACGCGATACGCTGTATAAAGTTGTGAACACGGAGTTCCCGGAAACGACTGTGGAGATCAACGCCCACAACGATGTGGAAGAATTGACGGTGATCTAACGTGAGCAAGCTCAGCGCAGGCCATCGTTCCGGTCAGTCTGACACGCAAGTCTCCACCGAACACGCCAAGTTGCGCATCGGGCAGATCAAGTTCACCAACGCGTTGCCGATCTGTCACTTCATCGACCGATCGGACCCGATGCATGAGTTTTGGCCTGGCGCGCCTTCTGAGCTGAATAGCTGGTTGGCAGATGGTACGATTGATGCGGGGCTGGTGTCGGCGTTCGCTTATGCACAACTGGCAGACGATTTTGTGGCCTTGCGAGGACTTTCAGTGTCTTCGCGCGGTCCGGTCGGCTCGATTTTTCTGTTTAGCAAGCGACCGATCGAGGAATTGAGCGGTTGTACGGTGGCGCTGACGTCGCACTCGGCTTCGAGTACGAACTTGGCGCGCATCCTGCTGGGCGAAATCGGTGTGCGCGACGTGAACTATGTCACGCAAGAGCCTGATCTGCCCAGCATGTTGGACGGAGCGGAGGCAGCGGTGCTGATCGCCGATCATGCGCTGCATTGGTCCGTTCAGGATCACGGTCTCCAGATGTATGACCTCGGTGAGGAATGGCACACCCGCACCGGTCATTCGATGACATTTGCGGTGTGTGCCGTCCCGAGGCGATTGGTGGAGCAGGACCCAGAGAAGGCTCGGGGCATCCACCGTCTGTTTTTGGAAGGCAAGCGCAAGGGGTTGGGAGATCTCGAAGCGGTGATCGCAGAAGCGACCCGCATGATGGGGCAGACCGAGGACTTCTGGCGTTCATACTTTAGCAAGTTGATCTATGATTTACATGAGGAGTTGGCGGTGGGCGCAGATGCGTACTTTGACGCAGCGTACCGTCACGGTCTCTTGACCAAGCCGGTCAAGCTTGAATTGTGGGGTGACGAATCATGAGTTTTGTAAACACGAAATCCACGAAGTTGGATGAAGTTTTGGATAAAGCGTTGCAAGGCGAACGACTGACCTTGGAAGACGGTCTGGTGCTGTACAACAGCAACGACCTGATCAAGCTCGGGGGAGCGGCGAATGAGATTCGCAAACGTCAGCACCCGGAGAACATGGCGACCTTCGTCATCAACCGCAACATCAACTACACCAATGTTTGTGATACCTACTGCCGTTTCTGCGCGTTCTACCGCGGTGAAAAATCGCCGGATGCTTACGTGTTGACGGACGAGGTTATTTTTGACAAAATCCAAGAGTTGGCCGATCTGGGCGGTACGGAAGTCCTGATGCAGGGCGGCACCCATCCAGGTCTGCCGTTCTCGTACTACACCGACTTGTTGCGCAAGATCAAGGCGCGTTTCCCTCAGATCACGATGCACTCCTTCTCGGCCGCAGAGATCTGGAAGATGGTTGAAGTTTCCGATGGTCTGTCCTTGGAGCAAGTGATGCGTGAACTGCATGCGGCCGGTCTGGACTCGCTGCCGGGCGGTGGCGCGGAGATCCTCGATGATCGCACCCGCCTGCGCATCTCGAAGCTGAAGGAATCGTGGACGAAGTGGATGGATGTACACGATGTGGCACAACGCATCGGCATGAACACCACGGCAACGATGGTCATCGGTTTTGGTGAAACCAACGAAGAACGCCTCCTGCACTTCCTGCGCGTGCGCGATCAGCAGGACAAGACCGGGAAGTTCACCGCATTCATCTCTTGGACGTACCAGCCGGATAACACCGCGCTCAAAGGCACTCGTGCCACGGCGGTGGAGTACTTGAAGAACACCGCGATCTCGCGGATCATGATCGACAACGTCAAAAACTTCCAAGCTTCTTGGGTCACGATGGGTCCGAAGATCGGCCAGTTGGCGCTGGAATTCGGTTGCAACGACATGGGCTCGACGATGCTGGAAGAAAACGTAGTTTCGGCGGCCGGTGCACACAACCGCATGAATACGCAAGAGTTGATCAACGTGATTCAAAATGCGGGTCGCACCGCTGCACAGCGTGATACGCAGTACAACATTCTGAACGTTTTCTAAGGTGGATTTTTGATGAAGTTGATGGACATCTATTTCTCGCTCAAATCGGATATTGATGTTGTGGAACGGCGGTTGCATGATGAGGTGCACACACCGCAACGCAATCTCAAAAAAGCGTCCACCCACTTGTTGAAGGCGGGAGGGAAGCGAATACGCCCCATTTTTGTCCTGCTCGCTGGCAAGTTTGGGAATTATGATGTCGATCGACTGACGAAGGTCGCAACTGCACTCGAACTGATCCATTCGGCGACACTTGTGCATGACGATGTCATCGACGATGCTGCGTTGCGGCGGGGAACCCCGACGGTGAAGGCTGAATGGGGGAACCGGATGGCGATGTACACGGGCGATTTTATCCTCGCCCGCGCCTTGGTTTTAATTTCGGAACTGCCGAACGTACAATTCCATCAACTTCTTTCCAAGTCGATTGTCAGCATTGTTGAAGGCGAGATCGAACAGATCCGCGATTTTTACAACGTCGATCAGAACCTGAGGGTGTACCTGCGTCGGATCAAGCGCAAGACCGCGCTCCTGCTGGCCGTCTCCACGACGCTTGGCGCGATTGTGGCGGATTGCAAAGCGGAGACGACGCGGGCCTTGGAGCGCTATGGGTACTTTGCCGGGATGGCGTTCCAGATCATCGATGATATCCTCGATCTGACCGCAACATCCAAGAAATTGGGCAAACCGGTCGGCAATGACCTGCGCCAAGGCAACTTGACGTTGCCGGTGCTGTATGCGCTGGAGCACTCGCCTGAGCGCGATGTGTTGCGCGCCCACATTCATCGCGACATGACCGAGGCGCAAGCGGTCGAAGCGATCCGCATCGTAAAGGCATCGGGGGGGCTGGAGTATGCTCGCCAGCTCGCTGATCGCTACATGGAAAAGTGCCTTCGCGCGCTGGAGGGCCTGCCGCAGATCGAGGCGACCCGCCAGTTGACGGCGATTGCCCATTTCATCAACGAACGCGACCACTAAGCGGTGGTCGCGTTTTTTACAGATCGTGACTTGCTTCTGGTGGGCTCACTTGGTAAAATGGACAAGGATTGTAACAAGATGTACATAACGAAGGAGTGTTTAACCCAATGGCAGTTGAAAGAACTTTCCTCATGGTAAAACCGGATGGCGTACAACGCGGTCTGATCGGTGAAATCGTTTCCCGTTTCGAGAAAAAAGGCTTCAAGCTGATCAACGCGAAACTGATCCAAGTTTCCGAAGACCTCGCGAAGTCCCACTACGCAGATCTGTCTGACAAGCCGTTCTTTGGCGAACTGACCGAGTTCATCTCCTCTTCCCCGGTATTCGGCATGGTATGGGAAGGCGATAACGTCATCTCCACCGCTCGTGCGATGATGGGCGCTACCAACCCGGCAGCAGCTGTACCGGGCACCATCCGCAACGACTACGCGATCTCGATGGGTATGAACATCATCCACGGTTCGGACTCCCCGGAAAGCGCAGAGCGTGAAATCGGCCTCTGGTTTGATGGCGAAACCCTCTCCTACGACAAAGCGATCAACAAGTGGATCTAATCCACTTCGCACGATAAAAAAAGCCTGCTCCCCTCATGGGAAGCAGGCTTTTTATTGTTGTTGCAGGTATTCCTTGATTCTCGGCAGCGCCTCTAACGTCGCGTGACGCCCCGCTTCGATGCAATCCTCGATTTTGTCAAATGAGGTCCAGCCTATGTCGTGGATGACAGGGGATATGGCGAAAAGTTTGTCGTTGTGCAGTTGCAGCGCCGTCACTTCGGAGAGCAGGATGTCCCAGCTGCGCATGAACACATCGAAAAAAGTGTTCACCGTCCCGTGCTTCATCTCGGCGTTCAGGAGGTCCACGACGATCACTTTGTCACAACCTGCTTCAAACAGCAGGTCTGCCGGGATGTTCGTGCGGACTGCGCCGTCGATCAGCGTGCGGTCGTTGATCGTGCGCGGGGTGAACACGCCTGGCATCGAGCAGGAGGCGCGCACACAGGCGGCTTTGCGCTCGATGTCGTCGCCCATGTCGTGGAACACGGTTCGGGGCAGTTCATACGTGCTGCGAGGGTGCCAGCCGTCCGTAAATACCACCGCCTCTGTGCTGTAGAGGTCGACGGAGGTGACGAACAGCGGGATCGGCTTGTGCGACGGTGGGAGCCCGTAGAGGCGCGTGAGGTAGCGCTCGAAATGGACGCCGCGGATGAAACCGGTCGGCATCAGGCGTGTGAGGTCCCGGTACCAGCCGAACAGATAGAGCGGCAACACGCTGAGGAAGCGCACCGCCCCCCAGAAGCTCGTCGACCAGTCAACCAGCTGGCGGCCGGGGAAGGAGGTCGCGACTCTTCGCAGGGTCTGTGGCGAGAGTCCATGCGCGTAGAGTGCGGCGATCACGCTGCCGGCGCTGGAGCCGGCGATCATGTCTGGTTTGATGCCCGCTTCATGCAAAACTTCCAACACGCCGACATGCGCCGCGCCGCGCAACGTGCCACCACTGAGCGCTAAACCTATTTTCATAGAAGCTGTCATCTCCCTCAGCAGGAAAATTCGACAAACAGGGCGAATACTAGCAGACATCAACATGTGCTTGGAAAGCAAGGGGGATGGGACATGGCTGTAGGAAACGAATTCGATCTCTTTATGGAGAACATCTACAAATACACGAACATCGATCTCAAGAAATACAAACGCCCACAGATGGAGCGTCGTCTGACTGCGCTGCGCGATAAGCAAGGGTTCCAAGACTTCAAACCGTATTTTGAGGCGCTACAAAAAGACCAGAACTTGTTCCACGAGTTCTTGGACCGCATGACGATCAACGTATCCGAGTTTTTCCGCAACCCGAACCGCTGGGAAGTGGTCGAGCAACGTTTGGTACCAGAAGTCCTGAAGAAAAACAAAAAGATCAAAGTCTGGAGCGCCGCTTGTTCGACCGGCGAGGAACCGTATACGATCGCGATGATCCTGAACCAATACTTGCCGTTCTCCGAGATCAAAGTGCTCGCATCTGACATCGACGACGGTGCGATCGCTCGTGCGAAAAAGGGTGTGTACCACCAACGCTCCCTGCAATTTGTACCACCGGCCTATGTATCTAAATACTTTAAGCCTCTTGACAATCAACAGTATGCGATCTCTGAGGATGTGAAGAAGTGCGTCACGTTCAAAAAGCACAACTTGCTGGAGGAGCCGTTCGAGAGTGATTTTGACTTGATCGTCTGCCGCAACGTGATCATCTATTTCACCGAGCAGGCGAAAGACTTGCTCTACACCAAGTTTTCCAATGCCTTGAAGCCTGGCGGTGTGTTGTTTGTCGGCTCGACGGAGCAGATCTTCTCCCCGCAATCGTTCCGATTTGCTACGTATGACACGTTCTTTTACCAACGCCAGTAGCACCCTACTTATATGAATGGAGACACTTGTCCTATGTACAGACCGCCTATTCGTAAATGGCGGTTTTTTTTATAGTAGCCCGATGCGAATTGCCTATTTACATTTCCGTTCATACGGTCTAGAATTAGAAATGGAGCGGGGGATTAAGTAACTAATCACGTCTGGCTGACTAGTATTAATACTCACCGCCCACTAGAGAACCCCTACATAAAACCGGGGTCGGGAGGCTTTTCCTACAAATATTATGACTAAAAAGCCGCAGCAACGTACCTGACTACGACATTCCAACATACCTTACGGAAAAGGGATCGTCCGCACTGGACAGTCCCTTTTCTAATTCGATACTAGATAAAAAAGGGTTCGGGCCAACTTCGTTGGCCCGAACCCTTTTTGGTGGAAGATTTACTTCGATTCACCAAGGCTGGTGATGTATTTCGCGACAGCTGCGACTTCTTTGTCGTTCTTCAGGCCGCCGCCGCCCATCGGAGGCATTTTGCCGTTGACGCCATCGTGAATGATCTGTGCGATGGTCTCTTCGGTCAGCAGTGCACCCTTCTCGTGAAGGTTCGGGCCGGCGTCGCCTTTGAGGTCTTTGCCGTGGCAAGATGCGCAGTTTTGTTGTGCCAGCTTCTTGCCGTCGATGGTGACCTCACTGTGCGGGGTTACGATCGTCTGCGAGTAAGAAGCAAAGCCGCTGAACGCAATGCCCAGAACAAACAGGCTGAGGACGATGATGATACCACGAAAACTCATTGCTCACACTCCTTCCAATCTGTACTCAACTATTTTACCATGTCGAATCTAAAAACCGTACACTTGATTTTTTGGTAACTTGTGTCCATTTTCGTACAGTTAGCCATTTTCAGGTCAGGAATTAGAAAAATCACTCGATTGCGAATTTCTGCTGTAAGATATACGTTCGTCTATATGACTTTTATTAATCTTTGTGTTAAGATTTAGAGAGATAGACTGTATCGGAGAATGGATGTGATTTTCATGACAGAGCGGAAGGCCACAGTTGCAGAGTCTCGTTACACCGTCGTCGACAAGCTCTCCGGCAGCAGTTACTTTGGAGATCTGTACCGGGGGTTTGACGAGGAGACGGGACGTGCCGTGCAGATTTTGAGACTTCCTGCACACTTGGTTTCGTTTATTGGTCATGAGCAGATTGAATTGCGGGCGAATCTGTTCCAGCAAGATCCGGCGTTGCCAATGTTGAAGATCGCCGATGTGTTCAGCGGACCCGACGGCAGTTCTGTCGTCTATGATGTTCCGTTGGGCGCACGCCCGCTGCTTCACTTTCTGGATGGGGAATCTCTGCCGACGATGATCGAAGTTTTCAAGCGACTCTGCGATGCGGTGTCGCTGTTGCACAACCGCACGATGTGGCACGGGGCAATCGTGCCAGAGCATGTCTGGGTGATGCCGGATGGCAACGTCCGATTGATGACGATGTTGACAGATCAACCGTTGTCGCTGTACAACGCCTCTGGCTCCTCAGAGTCCTTGGAGTTTTTCGCCCCGGAATTGATGACGATGAGCCCATTTGACGCACGCACAGATATCTACAACCTCGGTGTGCTGTTCTACTACGTTTTGACCGATACGTATCCGTTCTCGTATGAGGAAGGTACGCTGTACCCGCCATCTCGCTTCAATCAACACATCCCGCCACAACTCGACCGCATGGTGCTCAAGATGATCAACCAACGCCCGACCAAGCGTTTTCAATGGATTGGGCAGATCATCGAGGAATTGACACGCACCCTCGGACGCCACGAGATCGCAGAGCAACAGGAGTCAGAGACGTATGGTTCGGAACACTTGTTCTCGCCGGAATTCACCGGTCGGATCGAAGAGGTCGCGCAGTTGTCGCTGTTCTACGAGCGCCAGGTGCAGGGGGGGCGCAGCTCGCTCCTGATCACCGGTCGACAAGGCATCGGACGGAAACGATTGATCTACGAAGTCTCGGGGCGCTACATGTTCAATGTCTCCGGGGTTTCGGTCGTCTGCAGCGATGTCGCCGGCGCAACGATTGAGGACCTGACCTGCCGCCTGTTGATGATCTGCTTTGGGGTTCCCAAGCTGGAGCGCGTCGGGCAACAGTACGTGCGCCCGCTTTCCAAAATCATTTCACGGATCGCTTTTGAGTACCGCGATATGTTGAATGCAGATACGGATGAGGAGTTGGCTGTGCGCGGAGCTGGCTTAGCGGAAGGGGATCGTCTGGAACCGGATGCGCTGTTGTTGGAGTTTTTCACACAGGTCATCGAGGTCACTGCTGAGCCGTTCGTGCTGGAGTTGTACGATGTGCATCGCCTGGACTACGAGACGGTGCAGTTTTTCAAAAAACTGCTCAGCAACGAGCAGTTGATGTTTGGCATCATCGGGGTCGCGGAAGACACGTCGTTGTTGCTCGGGGAGCTGTTCCAAGAACGGATGCACTTGAGCAATCTGCCGGTGCACCAATTGCGAGAGTGTGTGGCGTCGAGATTCGGGGACACCGACTTCCTCAGTGATCAATTTATCGAATGGTTGAATCACCACTCGAATGATACGTTAGGACAGGCTCTGCAATTGGTCGAGTACTTGGTCGACACGCGCCAGATCTACTTGCAGCGCTACGTGTGGCATATGGATGTGCCTACGATTGAAGATCTGAACATCCCGGAATCGATGGAAAGTCTGATCCTTTACCGTCTGGAAGCGTTACCAGATCAGGCCAAAAAGGTCTGCCGCGTGCTGACGTTGTTCAAAGGGGCATTTGTCGTCGAAGCAGCGGCCAAGGCCGCCGAGATCGGCTCGGCGCAGGAGTTGACGCAGATTCTGTATCAACTCGCGGAACAAGGTCTGCTGCTTCAGACGCACAACTATTATCGGTTCCCTTCAGCGAACGTCAAGCAACACCTCTACGAAGCGATCCCAGAGGGGGAGCGCCGGGAGATGCATCACGCGCTCGGGCACTGTCTGCTCGATGTGAACTCGCTGGAATTCATGGAGATCGCGTACCAACTCGAGTGCGGGAGGGAGTGGAGGCGTGCGATTGCGCACTATATCCAAGGCGCCCGTCGCAGTTTCCGCCGGAACCTGTTGCTCGATTCGGAGACGCAGATTCGCAAGGCGCTGGAGTTATATGTGCACTTGCCAGGGCGTACCTGCCCGAATGCATTTTATAATTACCGCGCCAAGCTTCTGAAGCTCTCAGGATCGCTTGAGGAAGCGAGTGACGTCTACCAAGAGCTCTACGAAAACACGGGCAACGTGCGCAGTCTCATCAACATGACGATCAGTCGGATCAACATCGGGATGTTCCACCGCGTGGAGCCCTACGTCGCCCTGATGGAGCAACTGATCCGCGAAGGCAAGTTGCAGCATAAAGTTCAGCAATCGCTGATGGTCATTCTCGGCATGTATTATATCGAGACGGAGGGCAATTACTCCTACATCCGCGATCTGGAGGAGTACCAGCAGCGCAATGGCTCGGTGTTGCGTGAAGAGATGCGGGTCAAGGATTACATCTCGTGGCTGTACAACTTGCAAGTGTTGCTGACCTACGTGCCAGGCATTCCGTGGGAGCATCGCGCCCGCTATCTGCACGAAGCGGCGACGCTCGCGGAGCACCACAATTTCCGAGCCTTGCTGGTCGGCATCTACAATTGCATGGCGATCGGCTTCCAAGAGACCGACCCGCTGAAGGCGAAGGATTACTACTTGCAATCGGCAAGTCTCGCCGCTGACCTCAGCGACAAGTCAAAGGAAGCGATCGCGTATATCAACCTGATTGAGATCTATCGCATGCTCGGCGACATGTACCATTCGCACCGCTACATCGAAAAAGCGCGCGAGACGGGCATTGCGGTCAACAAAGGTGACGACACCTATCTGTTGCAAAATGAGATCGAGCACTTCATGTTCATCGAGGATTATGAGAAGGCCGAACAGGTCATCAACAAAATGACCGTCGTCGCCAAGCGCAACGGCCAGCAAAAGATGCGCGACACCGCTTGGTTGTTCCGTTTTCAAATCTACTGTGAGCAAGGGAACAAGCGTCGGATCGATCGGCTGTGGCCGCTGATCCAGCACATCTGCGAAGCGCGCAAGTTCGAGTCGGAACTGCAGTTCCTGCGGGCGAAGTACCAGATCGTCTACCGGCAGTACCAGGAAGTCATCGATGTGTTCCTGCCGCTCGTCGAAGAGACGGGCGTGCCCAACGAAGTCCGCATCAAGCGCTACTTGCTGTTGCTTGAAGCGATGTTGCAGGCGGGTCGCTGGCATGATGGCTTGGAGCTCGGCACGCAAGTCCAGCAGTTGATTCACAACACCGGGTATGTCGGGTTCCTCGCGAAGGCACACTTCTACCTCGGCCGACTGTACCAACTGACACATCAGTTCGTGCAGGCCAACCTGAACTACAAGCGAGCGTTGATGTGGTTCCGCAAGCTCAACCAACAGGGGCGACTCGCGGCGATCGACCGTTACATGAGCCAGACCAACATGGAGATGGTGCGGGCGGCCGATGGGATCACCGATAGGATGTTGGGCGATGTACAAGGGATGGACCCGCGTGCGGGCGTCAGGATCGCCGATGGCGGCGCGCGCTTGAAGGACTGGGCGCGTGCGATCGTCAAGGAGCGGCAGGAGATGATCGACACCTTGACCGACAACGAGATTCTGCTAGATGCGATCCGTCGCGTCTCCTCCTCGATCATGGTCAAGACGGTCTGCGAAAACTTGGCAGCAGTCGTGTTCGAAAACCTCCTGCTCGATCAGATTCACCTGAGCATCAAGATCAACGAGGAGCGCATTGAGCGCATCCACCTGAACGAACAGTTGCAGGAGACCCCGTATCTTGAAGGCAGTGAAGTGGAGAAGGTCTTCCAGAGCGTCATCGAGGTGGAGCGTCCGGTGGAGATGGAAGGCACGACGTCTTACTTGTACGGCATCCCCGTGTACTCGCATGATCAGCAAGTCATCGCGATCATGGTGTTGGAGAAAATGTCGTTGCAGACGCCTTTCACGATCCGTGACAAGCGTTTCATCACATCGCTTGCTCAACTCGTCTCTTCCAACGTGGAGAACTCGATCCTCTACGAAGTGATGATCACCGACAACCTGACCGGGCTGTACCAACGCAATTACTTCCAGAAGCGACTCAATGAGGAATTTACGAAGATTCAGCGCTATGGCATCGACTTGTCATTCCTGATGATCGACTTGGACGACTTTTCGCAAGTCAACAACCGCTTCGGGCACAACGAGGGCGACCGCGTGTTGCGCGCGGTGGCGCAGACGTTACAACGTTCGGTGCGCAACGTGGACATCGTCGGACGCTTTGGCGGCGAAGAGATGGTCGTCATCCTGCCGAACACCAACGGTTCGGCTGCGCGGATTGTCGCGGAACGGATCTTGAACAACTTGCGCGCCCTCCCGATCGAGGGCAACCGCTACCAGATCACCGCCTCAATCGGCGTCGCGAGTTTCGATCTCGACCATCCGGTCGACGTGCTCGACCTGATTGAGAAGGCCGACCAAGCGGAGACCTATGCCAAGCGCAATGGCAAAAACCGTGTCGTCTGCCATTGGGAGATGGTGGCACAACAACGGGAGTAGCAAAAGAGACCGTACCCGCGCCTGTCGCGGATACGGTCTTTTTTACATGAAACTGGGTGGTGACGTTTACACTAGAATATCAACGTGAGTTCGGAAGGAGTTGACGTCGCTGTGAAAAGCCGGGAGACGAGGGCGAGGATGCTGGACGCGTATTTTGCCAAGCACAGCCGGTTTTCAATGCGCTTGTATCGGTATTACAGCGAAAAGTCGGATGAGGAGTTGTGCTTCATACGCGCCCATTTGATCCAAGAGCAACACATGTTGGGCAATGTGCCGTTGTTGGCTTCGACGATGCCGATCGTGTTTTTGATTTTTGGTTCACAACTAGGCAAGTATTTCCCGCATGACTCGCTGTCGTGGGTGATCGCGGCGATGGTGTCGATTCTGATCATCGTCTGGTCGATCAACCACAACTTCCGCCACAAAAGCCGTGTACATCTCGATCTCTATCTGATTGAGGAGATCCAAAAGGCACGTTCCCAAAACTCTCCACGTCCTGTACAATAAGGGGGACATGAGTTGGGAAGGAGCGAGACCGCATGCAGACAGCTAGTACCTGGTCGGTGCGTCCGCTGACGATGGACGATGTGCCATCGCTTTTGGAGTGGTACAACGACGAAGAATTGCACCATATCGCCAATTCGAGGGCATTCCTGCCCTATACGCTCGATGAATTGCTCACTTATTGGAAGAAAAAGCTCAACCGCGACCACGCACTCTATTTCGTGATCGAGCGGGACGGTGAGTTGATCGGACGGTGCGGCTTGAAAGCCTCGTTGCCGACCCGTGTCGAGATGGAGTTTTCCATCCTCATCGCCCGGCGTGCGCTGTTCAGCAAAGGGATTGGCACAGCGGTTACGACGCACATGCTCGATGTGGCGTTTGCCAACCCGCAGGTGCAGGTCGTTCGTTTGTATGTGCGCCGAGACAACGCACGAGCACAGCGCTGTTATGTGAAATCAGGCTATCGCATCGTGCATTCATTCACGCAAAATGGCGTGGCCACGGAGATGATGCAAGTGGAGCGCAGCGAGTGGTCGAAGCGTCGTACACAGCAGGACGAAGACCGGATGGAGTTGGCGTAGGTTCACGCGAAATCTTTTACAGTTAGGGGAAGTGGAAACACATGAAAATCAAATGCACAGATTGCTACGAAGAGAACCACGTATCGGAACCGAAATGCACCCGTTGTGGTCGCCTGCTCGACGATGCGCGCAAGGGTCAAACCAACGACCACTTTGAGTGGCAGCACCATGACGCGCCGAACACGATCGTCGATCGCAACAAGCGCGGCGGCAGTTCCCAAGAGAAGAAAAACACCGTTTGGTAAGCACCCGCGCCTTGGGGCCGGGTGTTTTTTCTCCACACAGAGGAGCGAGTATGTCATGAGAGATGAATTGGCGAGGTTGGCGATCGGGGAGGACTTGGCCGGCTTGATGGTCAAGGACGTGCTGCGCGATCGCTTTGAGATGTCGCGCAAGATCATCCGCAAGCTGGTGGAAGGACAGGGCGTGCTCGTCAATGGCGAGCACGTCTGGTTAACATGGAGACTGCGTGCGGGCGATGAACTGCGCCTGCTGCTGCCCGTTGAGGAGTCGGAGGATATCTTGCCTGAGCCGATCCCGTTCCGAAGCGTCTATGAGGACGAGGATGTGTTGGTGATCGACAAGCCAGCGGGGCTGATCGTGCATCCGACGACCGGACATTGGACGGGCACGTTGGCAAATGGTGTGGTGTACGATTGGAAGCTGCGCGGCGTGAGTGCGAGATTCCGCCCGGTACATCGCATCGACCAACACAGCTCAGGGCTGATCGTCGTGGCGAAAAATCACTATGCCCACAAATTGCTCGGTGAGCAGATGAAGCAGCGCACGGTGGAACGGCTGTACGAGGCGGTGATCCACGGCGTGATGGAGGAGGCTCGTGGCCTCGTCGACGCGCCGATTGAGCGTTCGGACGAAGACCGTCGGGTGCGCAAAGTGCGCAAGGACGGGCAGGAAGCGCGGACGGCGTACCGAGTCTTGGAGCGCTATCCGTTCGCAGACCCCAACCCGGAGGAGTTCATCGTGGTGCCGGGCGGGCAGATCAAGCCAGGCGGGACGCGGGTGGAGTTGAAGCTGTTCACCGGGCGCACGCATCAAATTCGTGTACATATGCAACATCTGGGCTACCCGTTGTTCGGGGATGCTATGTATTACAAAGGCGACGATTCCGCATGGATCGAGCGTCAGGCGCTGCATGCCAAACTGCTCGGCTTCGAACATCCGCGCACCAAGGAGTGGATGCGCTTCCAATCCCCGTTGCCAAACGACATGGAGCAACTGGTAGAACGTCTGCGCGCAGGAGATACTGCTGGGGGGAGGGGGATGACAGGTGGAGGCCCAAGAGAAGTGCTTCACGATTGAGGTCTGTTCGAGCAATCAGTTCCTCGATGACATCGAGACGGTCGATTGGTTGATCAAGACGTACCCGGATGCTGGCATCGAACCGGCCGATTGCTTGGATCGATGCGGGATCTGTATGCGGTATGCCTACGTGGTGATCAACGACAACTTCCTCTATGCACACGACGTGCCGGAGTTGCGCGAGAAGATCGTGCAGTACATAGAGAGTCATCAGGAGTGAGAAAAAAGGACACAGCCGCTGCGTGCGGATGTGTCCCTTTTTTACGCTTACAGGATGCGGGTGGTGGTGTGGGGGGCGATGTAGGTTCCCACGTTGTTGCCAAGCACGATCTTCTCCATCGTGTCGGTGGAATCGATGTCGAAGATGTGCAGGGGCAGGTTGTAGTCGCGGGCGAGCAGCATCGCGGACTGGTCCATGACTTTGAGATTGCCAGCGACGACGTCGGCGTAGGAGATCGTCTCGTAGCAACGGGCGTTCGGCTCCAATTTGGGATCGGCGGTGAAGATGCCGTTGACCCCGTGCTTGGCGACGAGGATCGCGTCACAGCGCAGTTCCAACGCCCGTTGGACGGCCGGGTAGTCGGTGGAGACAAAGGGCTGGCCCGTGCCGCCGGCGAGGAGGACGAGGTAGCCTTTTTCGAGATGGTGGATGGCGCGCAGACGGATGTAGGGCTCGACGATCGAGTTCATCTCGATGGCGGAGAGCACGCGGACTTCGAAGGCGGAACGCGCTTTCAGGACGCTGCGCAACATCAGCGAGTTGATCACGGTGCCCATCACGCCGATGCTATCCGCTTCGGCGCGTTCGATACCCCAATTGTCAGCCACGTTCCCGCGAAAGATATTGCCTCCGCCGATCACCACAGCCACTTCGACGCCGAGGTTGGCGACAGTGAGCACTTCGCGGGTGATATGTTCGAGCGCGTCTGGGTCAAAGCCGAACTCCTGCCGTCCCGCAACAGCAGCACCGCTCAGTTTGATCAGCACGCGGTTGTATCGTCTGTTCTCCAACGAGCTTCCCCCCCTTCACGCAGAGTTCTTCGGGGAATGATATGTGCGTGGAGGGCAAAAAAGCATCACGGCGCACGCGGCTGTGATGCTTTTTCCAAAGTTACTCCTGTTGCAGTTGCTCTACGACTTGCATCAATTCCATCGGTGCGATCATGCCCGTGTCATAATCGCCTTGCAACACGCGGTACTGGTCGGCGATGCTCTCGCCGCTGTGGTGGGACTCGCTTTCCGGGTATCCGTAGCCTTTGACCAGGAACCCCTTGGCCTGCAAGTAGTTGATCGCTTGCCCAATCTTCGAATGTGTCTCCATGAGGGGATCCCTGCCTTTCCGGGGGTAGTATGTGGAGGTTTGGTAGGTTTTAGTCGAGTTGACGAAGATTCCGACGATTGGTAGAATGTACATATTGTGTGGGATCGAGTCGAGAAGGGATGGATGGACATGCTACCGATGTTGATTCTTGCGGCGATTGCGTATGTGCTGTACTACGGAGGGATTCGCCTGCAAGTGCGCGCACATCTGTCTGGTCGGACACTTCTCGATCTGCTGGGCTATGCCTCCATGCTGTCGGCAGGTACTGCTCTGGGCATCTACGGCACGCTCACCCTCGCGGCGCAACTGGCTCCGCATGCGGGTGTAGGGCTATTGAGTGTGGCCTCGACCGTCGCATCCATTGCGATCGGCGAGTTTTTGTATGCCCGCAGTTTCCGACTCTCCTTGCAGTTGTTGGCTCCGCTGCGCTCTGAAAAGGGCAAGCAGTAGAGTTTGATCTATACATACGAGTTGCGAACGGCAGACACGCGATGTGCTGACCGTTCTTTTTTCATCTATCTACCGGAGGGGGTTACGATCTTGAGCGACTTAGATATTCGCGCGACTATGAAGGCTCTTCTCGCTGACCACGGTGTGTCCGGTCATGAACACGGCATCGCAGCGAGATTCACAGAGGCGCTTGCTCCTTTTACCACCGACATTCGCATCGACAAGATCGGCAACTTGATTGCCCGCATCGAGGGTGAAGGTGAAGGTCCTCGCCCGAGCGTGCTGCTCGCGGCGCACATGGATGAGATCGGTCTGATGGTGACCAAGATCGAACGAGGTGGATTTCTGCGCATGACCAACATCGGCGGGGTCGACCCGCGGACACAAGTTGCACAGGAAGTGCTCGTACACACCCGCTCTGGCGACTATGTCGGCATCATCGGCTCCAAGCCACCGCATCTGACCACGCCAGAGGAGCGGGGCAAGGCTGCACCGCTGACCGACCTGTTCATCGACCTCGGGATGCCCGAGCAGATGGTGCGTGACAAAGTCCGCGTCGGCGATACGGTGACGATCCGTCGCGAACCGTTGGAGTTGCAATACGACCGCATCGCGGCCAAGTCGCTCGACAACCGCGCGAGTGTGGCGGCTGTGCTCGAATGCCTCGCAGAATTGCAGCGTCTGCGTTGCGGTGTCGATGTGTATGCAGTCGGCACGGTGCAGGAGGAGCGCGGGCGCATCGGAGCGGGTCCGGCCGCTTTTGGTGTGAAACCGGATATCGCCATCGCCATCGACGTGACGTTTGGTGACTACGCGGGTGCTCCAGATGACGCGAATTTCCCGCTCGACGGGGGCCCGACGATCCTGTTCGGCCCGAACGCGCATCAGAAGATCACGAAGAGTCTCGCTGAGACGGCAGATTCCTTGAACATGCCGTATGAGTACGAGTTTATCCAAGGTGACAGCAGCACCGACACCCACCTGTTGCAGGTGCAGCACGAAGGGATCGCGACGGGGTTGTTGTCGATCCCGATCCGCTACATGCACACTTCGGTGGAGACGGTTTGCTACCGTGACATCGAGCGCACAGGGAAACTGCTCGCCCATTTTATCGCCGGAATTGACCGGGCGTATGTGGAGGGATTGTCTTGCTACTTAAACGCCTGACCGAAGCGGTGGGTCCGTCTGGTTACGAGGACGAGATTCGCCAAGTGATCTATGAGGAAATCAAAGAGTATGTCGACCACGTCTATACCGATGTGATGGGCAACTTGATCGCGGAAAAACACGGCACCCGTCCGGGGCCGAAAGTGTTGCTCTGTGCACACATGGACGAGGTCAGCCTGATGATCTCCTCCATCGATGACAACGGCTTGCTCCAGTTCCGCCACATCGGCGGCATCGACGACCGCATCCTCATCGCCAAGCCGGTCAAGATCGGCAAAGACCTGATCCCGGGCGTCATCGGCTCCAAGCCACCGCACCACCAAGCGCCAGATGAACGCCGCAAGCCGATCCCGTTGGAAAACCTGCGCATCGACATCGGGGCTTCGTCCCGTGCGGAAGCGCTGCGCTATGTCCAGCCCGGCGATGTCGCGGTGTTTGCCACGCAGTACGAAGAGATCGGCGTGCGCCGTGCGAAGTCGAAGTCGTTCGACGACCGCGTCGGGTGTGCGGTGATGATTGAGACGATCAAGAAGAATTTTGACCTCCCGCTCGTGTTCGGCTTCTCCGTTCAGGAGGAGATCGGACTGCGCGGGGCTGGGCCGTTGGCCTATCGCGTCCAGCCGGACATCGCGTTGGTGCTGGAAGGAACGCTCGCGTCCGACATTCCGGGCACCGTTGCACACGGCCGCGCGACCGAGCTGGGGGCAGGTCCCGCACTGTCGCTGATGGACAGCTCCTCGATCCACAACCGCAAGTTCATCGACCACATGGTAAAAGTGGCAGAGGACGGCGGCATCCCGTACCAATTCCGCAACACGATTGCGGGTGGCAACGACGCGGGGCGCATCCACCTCGCGCGCACCGGAACACTTGCAGGCGTCGTCTCGGTGCCCACGCGCTACATCCATGCGCCGGCTCAGATGATCAGCCTCGACGATTATGAGAACACGATCTTGCTGGTGGAGAAGTTTCTGCGCAGCGTAGAGCAAGGAGGACTCACCTCATGAAGGAACTGTTGATTTCCCTCTCGGAAGCTTCTGGTCCGTGGGGCCGTGAAGAAAATGTGCGCGCCATTCTAAAGGAAGCGGTCGCTCCATACGCGGACACCGTGCAGGAAGATGTGCTCGGCAACCTGATCGTCACGAAAAAAGGCACCGCCGACACCCGCAAGCAACTGTTGCTCGTCGCACACATGGATGAGCCAGGCTTGCTCGTCAATCATATCGAGAGCGACGGCTTCCTGCGCATCCAAGGCCACATGGAACCGGCGTACCTCGTCGGCCAGCGCATCGAGTTCCCGAACGGCACGATCGGGGTCGTTTTTGCAGAAAGTTACAAGGACCCAGGCAGCGTGACACACAATGGGCTGTTTGTGGACATCGGTGCGACTTCCTACGAGGAAGCGGCGAAAAAAGTTCGCATCGGCGACATCGCCTCGCTCTCGCAACACGTGCTCGAACTCGCGCCGGACAAACTGATCGGCAAAGCGATGGACAATCGTGCCGGTTGTGCGGCGGCGGTCGACGTGTTGAAGCACCTCGGCCACCAAGCGCATGACGTCACCGTGGTGTTCTCCACGCAGGATGGTGTCGGCAGCCGTGGGATCAAGCCGGCGGCGTTTGGCGTGGAGCCGGACTTCGGTCTGGTGCTCGACGCGGTGCGCACGGGCGATACGCCGGGTGCAGGCCGCATCGAAGTCAAACTCGGCAAGGGCGTTGCTGTGAAACTGCTTGACAAAAACTTTATCGTTCCGCCGCGCATCAAGGACTTCCTGCTCGACGAAGCCGCAGCGGCGGGTCTCGCGCACCAGTTGGAAGTCTATCCGGAAGGCTCGAACGATTGCGGCGCCCTGTTGTCGATGCGCGATGGCATTCCGACGGGCGGCTTGTCGATCCCGGTGCGCTACAGCGCAACTGGCTCGGAGATGGTCGATCTGGGTGATGTGGAGACAGCGGCGAAATTGGCGCTGGCAGTCCTGACCAATTACAGCCTGTAAGTCAAGCGAAACGGCGCTCATGATGTAGAGAGCGCCGTTTTGATTGTCAAAACTTTTCACAATGAGATATAATGTGAGTATTGTTTATCTTGCTTTAAAGCGCGACAGTGTAGTGTAGGAGAGGAGCCGAGAGAGAGATGTTGAGATACCTGACAGCAGGTGAATCGCATGGACCTGCTTTGACTGCGATTGTAGAAGGGCTGCCGAGCAATTTGCAGCTTGAGATTGAGGGCATCAACCAACAACTGTGGCGGAGACAGCAGGGGTACGGACGAGGCGGGCGCATGAAGATCGAGACAGACCGCGTGGATGTTCTCAGCGGTGTGCGCTTTGGCAAGACGATGGGCACACCGGTTGCCCTGCAGATTCACAACAAGGACTGGCGAAATTGGTCGGACAAGATGGCGATTGAAGGCGAGCCGCACGAGAGCGTCGTCGAGATCACCAAGCCGCGCCCTGGGCACGCCGATCTCGCAGGTGCGTTGAAGTATCACCAAGAGGATATCCGCAATGTGCTGGAGCGCGCAAGTGCGCGCAACACCGCGACGATGGTTGCAGTCGGTTCGATTGCCCGCCAATTGCTCAAACGCTTTGGTATCGAGGTGTTCGGGCATGTCGTCGAACTCGGCCCGGTCAAGGTCGAAACGTTTGAAGGTACGATCCCTGAGATCGCAGAACGCGCGGAGCACTCGGAAGTTCGTGTCGCCGACCCGGATGCGGAAAAGAAGATCATCGACGCAATCGACGAAGCGAAAGCGGCAGGCAATACGCTGGGCGGGATCTTCGAAGTGATCGTGACCGGTGTGCCGATCGGTCTAGGTAGCTACTCACATCCCGATCGCAAGTTGGACGGGCGTCTCGCACAAGCGGTGATGAGCATCCAGGCGATCAAGGGCGTGGAGATTGGCCTCGGGTTTGAAGCAGCGCGCCGTCCGGGCTCGGACGTACACGATGAGATCGGGTTCCGCCAAGGCGACTACTACCGTCGCACGAACCGCGCAGGCGGCTTAGAGGGTGGCGTGACCAACGGGCAACCGCTGATCGTTCGCGCGGCGATGAAGCCGATCCCCACGCTGTACAAGCCGCTGGAATCGGTCGACATGCGCACCAAGGAACCGTATCGCGCCACGATTGAGCGCTCGGACGTCTGTGCCGTGCCGGCTGCGTGTGTAGTCGGGGAGGCGATGGTCGCGTGGACGGTGGCGCAGGCGTTCCTGGAGAAGTTCGGCGGCGATTCGGTCGAGGAGATCGAGCGCAACCTGAACCAGTACCTGCAATTGATCGGTGAACGCTGATGGTTCGCGAACGGGTAGACGTCGCAGGGCATCCGTATGAGATCGTGATCGGACCCGCCGTGCTGGCACGGACGGGGACGTTTTTGCAGGAACTGGGTGTGACATGTTCGTCTAAGCACTTGATCGTGACCGATACGAACGTCGAGCGGACGGGGCACTTGGAAAAAGTGACCTCCTCGCTCACGGAACTCGGGTACACGTATGACGTGCATGTGATTCCGGCTGGCGAGGAGTCGAAGTCGTTGGCGCGGGCGGGCGAGGCGTTTGAAGCGGCCTATCGAGCAGGACTTGATCGGCGTTCGGTCGTGCTGGCGCTCGGTGGCGGTGTGGTCGGGGATTTTGCAGGATTCATCGCGGCAACGTATATGCGCGGTGTGGACTTCGTGCAATTGCCGACCACGCTGTTGGCGCATGACAGCGCCGTCGGTGGCAAGGTCGCCGTCAATTTGCCGCATGCCAAGAACATGATCGGCGCGTTTCACCAACCGCTTGCGGTGCTCTATGACACGGACGCGCTGAAAACTCTGCCGGTGCGCGAACTGCGCAGCGGGCTCGCCGAGGCGATCAAGCATGGATTGATCCGCGATGCGGAGCTTTTTGCTTGGATCATGGAGCGGGTGGAGGCGATCCTGCGCGTCGAGGATGACGTGATGTCCGAACTGCTGGCACGCTCCTGCCGCATCAAGGCGGAGGTCGTCAGTGCGGATGAGCGTGAGAACGGTGTGCGCGCGATCTTGAACTTCGGCCATACGCTGGGACATGCGGTGGAAAGCCTGATGGAGTATGAGTACACGCACGGGGAGTCGGTCGCGATCGGTATGGTCGCGGCGGCAGACTTGTCGGTTCAACTGGGGCTCTGTGCGCCAGAATTGAGTTCGGTGGTCGAACAGGCGGTGGCAAAAGCGGGCCTGCCGACCCGCATCCCGGCCCAACTGTCCACCGAGGATCTCCTCGCTGCGATGCGTCAGGACAAAAAGGCGACCGGCGGCACGCTGACGTTCGTCTTGTTGACTGGGATCGGTCGCGTGGACATCGTCAAGCAGGTGCCAGAAGACGCAGTGCGCGAAGTGATTGCGCGGAGAAAGGGGTAGCTGGAGATGGCAGAGCAAACCCGCATGCGCGGTGTGCGTGGGGCGACCACCGTCGCCCGCAACGACGCAGAAGAGATTCGCACCTCAACACGAGAGTTGCTGGTCGAGATGGTGCGTCTCAATGAGATCGAGCCGGAGGACATCTGCTCCTGTCTGTTCACGAGCACGCCAGACCTTGACGCAGCGTTCCCCGCGAGCGCGATGCGCAGCTTGCCGGGCTGGGAACACGTTCCCTTGATCGGTGCTCAAGAGGTGGCGGTCGCGAACAGCTTGCCGCAGTGCGTCCGGATCTTGGTGCAGGTCAATACGACCAAGCAGCAGTCGGAGATTCAGCATGTGTACCTGCGTGAAGCGGTCGCCTTGCGCCCTGATCTTGCCAAAAAATAGGCTTGACGAAAATGGGATTGCTGGGTATCATTTAATATAGTTAAGCAGAGGAATTAGTTGAGAGTATGTGTTTAGAGCGTTTTTCCAATGAGGGGCCGAGGGCCCAGTGGCAGTTGAGATGAGTGGAGACGAGACGAGTGGAGCAGAGCTGGGCATTTTTTACGGGATGGGTCTACCCATTTTCGTGCCCTCTACAACCTGGTCCTAACGGTCAGAGCGTCTGTGCTCTGGCCTTTTTTATTAGATACGAGCTGAGACGAGTGGAGCATGAGCTGAGAGGAGTCGAGTCGAGTGGAGATGAAACAAGCACTGCAGACGGTGATCAACGGAGGTACGCTGACCTCCGAATCGGCCGAAGTGGCGATGGGGCAGATCATGGCAGGCGAAGCAACACACGCGCAGATAGCAGGCTTTTTGACGGCGTTGCGCATGCGTGGGGAGACGGTCGAGGAGATCACCGGGTTCGCCCGCGCGATGCGACGTTGTTCCACGAAGGTGGAGTGCAGTCTGGGTGGGTTGGTCGACACGTGCGGCACGGGCGGGGATGGGGCGGAGACGTTCAACATCTCCACGACCGCATCGTTTGTCGCGGCGGCGGCTGGCGTCCCGATCGCCAAGCATGGCAACCGTGCCGTGTCCAGCAAGTCGGGGAGTGCCGATGTCCTGCAAGCGCTCGGCGTGGAGATCGCGCTGACACAGGAGCAAGCGGCGTACTGTTTGGAGCAGGTCGGCATCGCGTTTCTGTTCGCGCAATCCTACCATCCGGCGATGAAGCATGCGATCGGCCCGCGCCGCGAGCTGGGGTTCCGCACCGTGTTTAACGTGCTCGGCCCGCTGACCAACCCAGCGGGGGCGAAGCGCCAAGTGATCGGCACGTTCCACCCGGATCTGGTTGACAAAATGGCACAGGTGCTCGCCGACCTCGGCACCGAACACGCGCTGGTGGTGCATGGGCACGATGGTCTCGATGAGATCACCGTCACCGGGCCGACCAAGATCGCTGAAGTTCGTGACGGTCGTGTGGAGCGCGTCTACACGTTGACACCGGAGGAAGTCGGTCTGTGCAGACATGGGATCGAGGAGCTCAAGGGCGGCGATGCGGTTTTGAACGCAGAGATTGCCAAGGGAATTCTGTCGGGTGCGCTCGGCGCAGCACGCGATGTCGTCGTGTTCAACGCGGCGGCGACGATCTACGTGGCCGGCTTGGCGGGTTCGATCCGTGAGGGTGTGCAGTTGGCACAGGACGCGATCGACAGCGGACGGGCGAATGCCGTGTTGCAAAATTTGATCTACACGTCGCAGCAGTTGACGCAGGAAAAGGAGTTGGCGTAATGATTCTCGATCGAATCGTAGCTGTGAAGCGGGAGGAAGTCGCGGAGCTGGCGAAGCATTTCGACCAGCAAGCCGTGTTGGAGGAGATCGCGAAGTTGCCGCCGACGCGTGGGTTTGCCCAGGCGTTGCGGGCGACGACAGAGTACGTCGGCCTGATCGCCGAGGTGAAAAAGGCGTCCCCCTCCAAAGGCGTGATCCGCCCCGACTTCGACCCGGTGGAGATCGCGATGACTTACGAGCGTGCGGGGGCGACCTGCTTGTCGGTGCTGACCGATGAGCAGTTTTTCCAAGGACATGCCGATTATTTGCGCAACATTCGCGCAAATGTTGCGCTGCCGATCCTGCGCAAGGACTTTATCATCGATGAGAAGCAGATCTATGAGGCACGACTGATCGGGGCCGACTGCATCCTGTTGATTGCGGCAATTCTCAGCACGGAACAGTTGCGTGAGTTTGCACAGTTGGCAGCGTCGCTAGGGCTTGATGCGCTGGTCGAGGTACACGATGAGGAAGAGTTGGGGCGGGCGTTGGATGCGGGCGCGACGTTGTTGGGTGTGAACAATCGCGACTTGCGCGATTTTTCGATGGATCTCGGCACGACCGGCCGCTTGGCGAAGCGAGTGCCACCGGGCACCTTGCTGGTCAGTGAGAGCGGCATCGTCACGCATGATGATGTTCGTTCAGTGAAGGAAGCAGGGGCGGCGGCGATCCTCGTCGGGGAAACGCTGATGCGCGACCCGGAGATCGCACCTTCTGTCGATCTGTTGCTAGGGCGTGTTGCGCGATGACCTTGATCAAAGTCTGCGGGATCAAAACCCGTGCGGCGTATGACAAACTGATTGAACTTCGAGCCGACTACGTCGGATTCGTTTTTGCCAAAAGCAAGCGACAAGTGACGGCGGAGCAGGTGGCCGATCTGGTTGCTTCTGTTGGACAAAAACGCCCTGCGCACGTCGGCGTTTTTGTCAATGAAACGCTTGAAGAACTGCTGCGCATCGCCGAAGTGGCGCAACTCGACGTCTTGCAATTGCATGGTGAGGAGTCGCCAGAGTTCTGCCGCGACTTGCGGGATCGCACGGGATGCCAGGTATGGAAGGCGTGGGGGGTCAAAAACGACGACCGCGATGCAGAACTTGGCGCGTACACCGATGTGGTGGACGCGATTTTACTTGATAATGACCGTGGTGGGACGGGTGAGAAGTTCCCTTGGGGAGCGATCCCGGCGCTGCGTGCCTATACGAAAAATCTCCCGCTGTTCATCGCGGGTGGCTTGCATCCGGATAATGTTGGCGAGTTGCTCGCCAGCCACCTGACGGATGGCGTTGATGTGTCGTCTGGCGTGGAGTCAGAAGGGGTCAAGGACCTCGCAAAAATCAAAGCATTCGTAACGAAGGTGAGGGAATCCAACATGACCAAGACCTACCCGGATCAACGCGGTCGCTTCGGTAAGTTCGGCGGCAAATTCGTCCCAGAGACGCTGATGAGCGCGCTGGAGCAGCTGGAGCGCGACTACGAAACCTATACCAAAGACCCGGAGTTCATCGAACAACTCCGCTACTACCTACATGTCTACTCCGGTCGTCCGACCTCGCTCTATTACGCGAAAAACTTGACGGAGAAACTCGGCGGGGCGAAAGTCTATCTCAAGCGTGAGGACCTCAACCACACCGGCGCACACAAAATCAACAACTGTCTGGGCCAAGGACTCCTCGCGAAGATGACTGGCAAAAAGCGCGTGATCGCGGAAACGGGCGCAGGCCAACACGGTGTGGCAACCGCTACCGTCTCTGCGTTGCTCGGTCTGGAATGCACGGTGTTCATGGGCGAAGAGGATATCGAGCGCCAGAAACTCAACGTGTTCCGCATGAAGTTGATGGGCGCAGAAGTCATCCCGGCGACCTCTGGCACGAAAACGCTAAAGGACGCGACCAACGAAGCGATCCGGCACTGGGTGGAGCATGTCGAGGATACGTTCTACATCATCGGTTCTGTCGTCGGCCCGCATCCGTACCCGATGATCGTGCGCGACTTCCAGCGCATCATCGGCGATGAGACCCGCCAGCAGATCCTCGAACTCGAAGGCCGGCTGCCAGACACGATCGTCGCTTGTGTCGGCGGTGGTTCGAACGCGATGGGGATCTTCTATCCGTTCCTGAACGATGAGTCGGTCGATCTGATCGGCGTTGAAGCGTCGGGCAAAGGCATCGACACGGAGGAGCACGCCGCGACGATCACGCTCGGTCGCCCAGGCATCATCCACGGGTCGCTGACCTACCTGTTGCAGGACGAGTACGGCCAAGTACAACCGGCGCACTCGATCTCCGCAGGTCTCGACTACCCAGGCATCGGCCCGGAGCATGCGCATCTGGCAGACACCAAGCGCGCGACCTACGTGCCGATCACCGATGACGAAGCGTTGGAATCGTTCCAACTGCTCTCCCGAATCGAAGGCATCATCCCGGCGCTGGAGTCCTCGCACGCCATCGCACAGGTCGTCAAACTGGCCCCGACGCTGCCGAAGGATCACATCATCGTCGTCTCGCTCTCGGGACGCGGTGACAAGGACGTCCACAGCGTTGCACAGGCATTGGGGGGGATTGAGGTATGAGTTCGATCACACAGACATTCCAACGATTGCAAGAGCGCGGGGAGAAAGCGTTCATCCCGTTCCTGACCGCAGGCGACCCGTCGATTGAGATCTCCGAACAGTTGATTCTCGAACTGGATCGCATCGGGGCTGACATCATCGAGATCGGCATCCCGTACAGCGATCCGCTGGCTGATGGTCCGACGATTCAAGCGGCTGCTCTGCGCGCGCTCAACGGCGGCGTGCGCTTGCCGGATGTGCTGGATATGGTGCGCCGCCTGCGTCCGCAGGTACAAGCGTCGCTCGTGTTGTTCACGTATGCGAACCCTGTGTTCCAGTGGGGGATTGAGCGCTTTTTCGAAACGGCAAGGGAAGTCGGCGCCAACGGCGTGATCATCCCAGACCTGCCGCTGGAGGAGAGCGAGGAAGCTCTCGCGGCTGCTGCGAAAAACGGCGTCGACCTCATTCCACTCGTCGCGCCGACATCGCAACAGCGCATCGCCAAGCTGTGTGCCCAAGGTCAAGGCTTCATCTACTGTGTGGCCGCACTCGGCGTGACCGGGGTGCGTGACACGCTGAGCGAGGATTTGCCGCAGGTTGTGGCGAATGTCAAACAACATACGAATCTGCCGGTGGCGGTCGGGTTTGGCGTGGGCCATCCAGAACAGGCGGAGACGATCGGTCGCTACGCCGATGGCGTGATCGTCGGCAGTGCGCTGGTCAAGCGCGTCGGGCCGATCGCTGATGCGCTGGCGGCAGGAGACCTAGCGCTTGTGGAAGAGAAAAAACGCGAACTGATCGAGTTCGCGGCATCGCTGAAAGCCCCGCTCCGCCCGAGCGGGGCGCAGGTCTAGACCCATGCGGCCCGCGATGCAAAAGGTCGTTGCCGAGCAACAGCCGCTGTTTGAAAAAGCGGTGATCGTCGGCTGTGGTTTGATCGGCGGTTCACTCGCGCTCGCCCTGCGTGAAAACGGGGCGGTGCGGGAACTCGCTGCTGTCGATTCCAACCCGTCGTCCTGCCAGTTCGCCATCGAACTTGGGGTGGTAGACGAAGCGCACGAAGAGTTGCGCGACGCGGTGCAGGACGCGGACCTGATCGTATTTGCCGCGCCAGTGCGCCAGACATGCGACCTGCTCGCGGAACTGGCGACACTGCCTTTGAAAAAAGGCTGTATCGTCACCGACGTCTGCAGCACCAAGGTTGAAGTCTGCACGCAAGCGGCGCAACAGTTGCCGCCGGGTGTGCACTTCATCGGCGGGCATCCGATGGCGGGTTCTGAGAAGTCGGGTGTGAAGGCGGCCACTGCGCGGTTGTTTGAGAACGCTGTGTATGTGTTGACACCGCCGCCGGATGCGGACGAGGCGGCTTTTGCCAAATTGGCTGCCGCAATCGAGTCTGTGCGGGCACAAGTGCTGGTGCTGGAGCCTGCGTTGCACGACCGGGTCGTGGCGGCGATCTCGCATGTCCCGCACATCATCGCCGCCCAGTTGGTCGACCAAGTGATGCGCCTCTCCGATCACCCGGAGCATGGCGATTTGTACACCAAGCTGGCGGCTGGCGGTTTCCGTGATGTGACGCGGATCGCATCTGGCAATGCCCAGATGTGGCGCGACATCGTGCTGAGCAACCGGGATGTGATCCGCGACTTGCTTCAAGATTGGCAGAGTGGTATCGCGGGGTTGTTGCACAAGCTAGAGGAGACAGAGGGGCGAGGTCTTCAGACCTTTTTCCATGACGCATCGGCGTTTCGAGATGCGTTGCCGACCAAGTTGCGCGGGGCGGTGCGCTCCGTGTATGAGATTTCCATCGATGCGGCCGACGAGCCGGGCACGATTGGCAAAGTGGCGACCTTGATGGGCATCCACAGCATCAACTTGAATGGCGTGGGCTTGATCGAAAGCCGCGAGGAGGACAATGGCCAAGTCCTGCTGTCGTTCCGCAGCAAGCGGGACATGGAGCAAGGGGCGCATGTCCTGTTGGTCAACGGATTCCACGTGTACTTCCGCGACTAGCCGTTTTTCTAGAGAGAGGATGTTGGATATGGACAAACAAATCCAGCCGGTCACCCGTTTGACCGGAGAGGTGTCGGTGCCGGGCGACAAGTCGATCTCCCACCGTGCGGTGATGTTTGGCGCGTTGGCAGATGGCGTGACGCGCGTCACCGGCTTTTTGCCAGGGGCGGACTGCCTGAGCACCGTCGATTGTTTCCGCAAGCTCGGCGTGCAGATCGAGCAACACTCGCCAACTGAACTATCGGTACACGGTGTGGGCCTCGACGGGCTGCAGGAGCCGACCGATGTGCTCGATGTGGGCAATTCTGGGACGACAGCTCGGCTGATGCTGGGCATCCTCGCCGGACAGTCGTTCCATTGCACGGTGACGGGCGATGCCTCGATTCGCAAGCGTCCGATGGGCCGAGTCGCAGGGCCTTTGCGCGAGATGGGCGCACGCATCGAGGGGCGTGACGGCGGGCGTTTGGCTCCGCTGTCTGTGCGCGGCGGAGGACTGCAGGCGTTTCGGTACGATTCCCCGGTGGCGAGTGCTCAAGTCAAATCGGGCATCCTGTTGGCGGGATTGTTTGCGGAGGGCGCGACTGGTGTTCGCGAACCGGAGCCGTCGCGCGACCATACGGAGCGCATGTTGCAGGCGTTTGGCGTAGTGGTGGAGGATCGTGAAGGCTACATCACGGTTCAAGGCGGTTCGCGTCTGACGGCGACCGATATCGAGGTGCCGGGTGACATCTCGTCTGCGGCGTTCCTGCTGGTGGCGGCAGCGATCGTGCCAGGTTCGGATGTGACGATCCGTGGCGTTGGCTTGAATCCGACGCGCACGGGGATTCTCGACGTGTTGCTGGACATGGGCGCGCAGATCGAGGTCGTAAATGAGCGCCAAGCGGGCGGTGAGCCGGTGGCGGACCTGCGCGTGCGCGGCAGTCGGTTGCGGGCGACCACAGTGCGCGGTGCGATCATTCCGCGCCTGATCGACGAGGTGCCAGTGCTGGCGGTGGCGGCGACGCAAGCGGAGGGTGTGACGGAGATTCGTGATGCGGCGGAGTTGAAGGTCAAGGAGTCGAACCGCATCGCGACCACGGCCAACGAACTGCGCAAGTTCGGCGCGATCGTCGAGGAACTGGAGGACGGTCTGCGCATTCACGGCGGCGCGCAGTTGCAGGGCGGTGCGGTCATCGAGACGCATCACGACCACCGCATCGCGATGTCGATGGCGGTCGCGGCCTTGGTGGCGAACGGAGCGACCACGATCCGCGATTGGGAGTCGGTGGACGTGTCGTTCCCTGGCTTTGCAGAACTTTTTCAAAATCTCTGATAATTATATTGACAACCAACCGGTTGTTCGATTAATATGTAGTTGTAAGCTTTAGTTCTGGTTTCTCTCCACTCCTATCATACTTGGCCTGACCGGGGGACGTCTCGGTCAGGCACTTTTTTGTTTGTAAGCGTTTTCTGAAAGGGCATACACGTAAAAAAGACACGGTCGCGCGGGCGGCCGTGTCTTTTTTTATCCCGACTTCATCGCTTCGGCGACGATCAGGCGCTCGTGTGGCTGCAAAAGTGTCATCGCTTCCGCCAGCCCTTTGGCGAGTTTCACGTTGAGGTCGAGCAAGTCGCGGACGAGGCGTTCATAGTCTGTTTCTCCCATGTGCAGGTTCCCCTTCCCAGTTCTTCTGTACTATACCTTATCGCGATTTTTTGACTTTAGACCTTTCGAACGTCTACCGCGTGGCGTGAACGAATAGGATGTACAGAAGTGGACAAAGGGGGATCGCCCAGTGAGCACTTGGAGACTGTTGGTTCGTGCAGGCACTGCACAGGTCATCATCGTCCTGTTTATCTTGATAAAAATCCTCGCCGTACCTTACCTCGTGTGGCGATTCCTCGGCACGTCGTCCGGGGCGATGATCACGCTCGACGTGGCGACGATCGTTTGCGGCACGGGGGCGGCGATGTCGATGGGGTGGCTAGGATATCAACAGGCGCGCGGGTTTCGCCGCGAGCGGAGGTTCCGGGAGGCGCTTTGGCACATGGTGTGCATCCACGGACCGGCGTTCGCTTTTTTGTTGTACAAATTCTTGCATGCGACGGCGTGGGATACGCGCCTGCTGCTGGTGCTCTCCGGCTGGGTGTCGATGTTCGCCCATCCGATGAACCTCGTGGGTTTTTACGGACAGTGGGTCGATGGCGTGGCGCTGGTCGCGATGGCAGGCTTATACCTGCTCGGAGTCTATGTCTACCATGATGAACAGCGCCAGATTCCGCCACGGACACTGCCTGTGCAGTTTAAAAGATTGGGGTCTTAATATAAAACAAGCTGTTGCTCTGGGAGCAATAGCTTTTTTTTTGCTTGCATAAGAAACATATGTTCGCATATACTGTAGACAATAATACAGGAACGAATGTTCTCTTTTAAGTGGAGGTTAGGACATGACACGATATGGTTTAACGGATAAGCGGCAGATTCTGCTGGTGGATATGAACTCGTTTTACGCGAGTGTTGAGCAAGCGCAGAACCCAGGGTGGCGTGGCAAGCCGGTCGTGATCTGCGGTGATCCAGAGCGGCGCAGCGGCATCGTGCTGGCGGCGAGTCGCGAGGCGAAGGCATTTGGGATCAAGACGGTCGACCCGGTCTGGGAAGTGCGGCAGAAGTGCCCGCAGGCGATCCTCGTGCGTCCGCGCATGGAAACCTACGTGGAGGTCTCGCTGCGGATCATGGAGATCGCCAAGCGCTTCACGCCGCAGGTCGAGGTGTTCTCGATCGATGAGCTGTTTCTCGATGTGACCGGCACGGAGAAGCTGTGGGGCGGCCCGTGGGAAGTGGCGCGCAAGTTTCGCGAGCTGGTGCGTGAGGAGACGGGCGTGGTCTGCTCGGTCGGCATCTCCTACAACAAGCTCGCCGCGAAAGTCTGCTGTGACACGATGGCCAAGAAAGCTCCCGAAGGCATCCACGAATGGAAGGCGGAGGACATCGAGCGGGAGATGCATCCGCTGCCGGTGCGTGAGTTGTTCGGGGTGGGCTCGCGGATGGAGAAGCACTTCCACAGCCGGGGCTTGGTGACGATTGGCGATCTGGCGAACTACCCGCTACATCTATTGAAGAAACGCTTCGGGGTGATGGGGGAAGTCTTCCATCTCTCCGCGAACGGCATCGACTACAGCCCGGTGACACCGAACACGTTTGCGAAGGACATGAAGGGCTGCGGGCATATGATGACCCTGCCGCGCGACTATGAGTCGGCGCAGGAGGTTGAAGTTGTGATCCTAGAGCTGGCCGAGGAGGTCGGACGCCGTCTGCGCCGGATGCAAAAGCGCGGGCGCACGATCAACATCATGTGCGGGTACAAGGGCTTCATGGGCGGTTTTTCTCGCCAGTTCACGATGTCAGAGGCGACGAACTTGACACGTGACCTGTACGAAGCGGCGCGCAAACTGTTCCACCAGCATTGGAACGGATCCCCGGTGCGTTCGATCGGGGTTTCGATCGACAACTTGGTCGACGACACGGTGCAGCAACTCGATTTGTTCCGCGATTGGGAGCGCGAGCGACGCTTGGCGTATACGCTCGACAATCTCCAAGACCGATTTGGCAAGACCGCCGTGCTCCGCGCCACCTCGCTGACGGCGGCTGGGCAGGCGCTTCAGCGGGCGGGCAAGATCGGCGGGCATTACAAGTGATGCGAGCGTGTGAGTGGAAAAAGAGCTGAATCCACCCTTGGGGGCGGATTCAGCTTTTTATTCGTTGCCGATCTCATTGCGGGCCAATTGATAGACACACCACAGCAAGCCGATGAACAACAGCGCAAACGCCAGCGGCAGCCCCGCCATCGTGATCGTTCCTCCTCAGGAGCAACAGAGTCGTGTTGTTGGAAGTAACATATGAGCGGAGGGTTGGGCGACTTGCAAAAGAAAAAGCAACAAAGTTTGCAAAAACGCACAAGCCGAAATTCACTTTTTGACGAAACTGCGTCGGGTTGGAAACATCTCTAGATATCTGTGTCCTCATTCGATATAATGCAAGATAGGCATTTTGTAAGAGAGGAGACAGCATCGTATGACCACCTCCAACAACGAAGGCTTTATCCACATAGATGACCTCGACCAGCACGCCGCCGACGCGCATCGTCCGACGATCACGGAGCGCAACCGCGTGGACTACCGAGCGGTCGCGAAGGATGTCGGTCGCATCGGCGAAGGCAAAACGTACATCATTCGTACCCACGGCTGCCAGATGAACGAACACGACACCGAGATCATGTCTGGGATGCTTGAAGAGATGGGCTACAGGCCGGCAGCAGTGCTTGAGGATGCTGACTTCGTGCTCTACAACACCTGCGCCGTGCGTGAAAATGCAGAGGACAAAGTTTTCGGTCACATCGGCACGCTCAAGCCGATGAAAGCGAAGAATCCGAACTTGATGATCGGGCTCTGCGGCTGCATGGCACAGGAAGCTGTCGTGCGCCAAAAAATCCAAGAGAAGCACCCGCACGTCGACATCGTGTTCGGCACGCACAACATCCACCAGCTCCCTGAGCTGATCGAGCAAGCGCAGGATACGAAGGAGACGATCTTTGAAGTCTGGGACAAGTCGGACGCGACGATCGAGAATCTCCCGAAACTGCGCAAGGACAAGATCCGCGCGTGGGTGAACATCCAGTATGGGTGCAACAAGTTCTGCACCTACTGCATCGTTCCGTTCACGCGTGGGGCTGAGCGCTCCCGTCTGCCGGAGGACATCCTCGCTGAACTGCGTGAACTCGCAGCCGAGGGCTACAAGGAAGTCACGCTGCTCGGACAAAACGTCAACGACTATGGCATCGACCTTGGTCACGTCGACTTTGCCGACCTGCTGGACGCCGCCGCGCGAGTGGAGGGCTTGGAGCGCATCCGCTTCACCACCTCCAACCCGTGGAACTTCACGGACAAAATGATCGACACGATCGCTCGCCACGACAACATCCCGAAGTGGGTGCATCTCCCGGCGCAATCTGGAAACTCACAAGTCCTGCGGCGGATGAAGCGCGGCTACACCCGCGAGGAATACTTGGAGCTGATCGACCGCGTGAAGGCGAAGATCCCCAACGTCACGCTGTCCACTGACTTGATCGTCGGCTTCCCTGGCGAGACCGAGGAGCAATTCCAAGACACGCTCTCGCTGATCGAGAGCGTCCGCTACGACAGTGCGTTTATGTTCATCTACTCGCCGCGCGCCGACACCCCGGCGATCCGCCTGCCGGATGATGTCAGCGACGAGGAGAAAAAAAGCCGCCTGCGCCGCCTCAACGAACTGCAAGACCGCATCTCGCTGGAGCAGAACAAAAAGCTCGAAGGACAAGTCCTCCGCGTGCTCGTCGAGAGCGAGTCGAAAAACAACCCAGACGTGCTCCAAACCCGCACCGATTCCAACAAGCTCCTGCACGTGCAGGGTTCCAAGGATCTGATCGGGCAATTCATCAATGTCAAAGTCATCGAAGCTAAGACCTGGACGCTCAACGGCGAACGGGTCAACGAGGAGGTCCCGGCCGTATGAGTACCATCGCACCCGTTATTGAAGAAAAAGCCCGCCAGATCGGAGACATGCTGACCCGGTCGCTGGAGATGTCGATCTTCCGCCAAGCGGAGCACGACCTGCAAAGCCACGGAGAAGCCCAGACGCTGATCGGCGAGGTCCAAACCAAGCAAGCCACCGGAGAGGACGTCGAGGGAGTTCTCGACCGTCTGGAATCGCTCGATGTCGTTCGCCGCTTCTCGATCGCACAGGAGAACCTCTCTGACGTGATCACCCATATCACCAAAATCCTCGCCGCCACCTTGTCCGACCGCCTCGACCTGATCGCACCTGAGAGCGAGGGCGGCTGCTGTGGTTGCCCGGCAGAGGGTTGTGACAAAGCCACGAGTTGCGACGGAGACGCTGCGTCGTTGTGTAGCTGATTTGGAGAAAAATCCCTCCCCACGTAGAGCGTGGGGAGGGATTTTTTCGATTCGATACAACAGGTACACGCAAAAAAGCGGACGACTCACCTTAGATTTGTTATAATGAAGACCGATTAGCAAACTAGAGCGGAGGAAGTTAACGAATGGCACGACTTACACCGATGATGGAACAATACTTGGCGACCAAGGCGCAGGTTCCCGATGCGCTCCTGTTCTTCCGACTGGGCGACTTTTATGAACTGTTCATGGAGGATGCGGTCACCGCAGCTCGCGAATTGGAGATCACGCTAACCGGGCGTGCCAACGGCGGTGCTGGCGGTGACGAACGGACTCCGATGTGCGGCGTGCCGCATCATTCCGCCGAGGGCTACGTCCTGCGCCTCGTTGAAAAGGGCTACAAAGTCGCGATCTGCGAACAGACCGAGGAAGCGGGTGCCCACAAGGGCATCGTGCGCCGCGAGATCGTGCGCGTCGTCACGCCGGGCACGGTCATGGAGCAAAAAGGTCTACAAGCCAAAGCCAACAACTACCTCGCCGCTGTCGTCTTGCGCGACGATGTGTACGGGTTGTCTTTTTGCGACCTGTCGACCGGGGAAATTCTCGTCGTGGAACACGATAGCGAGCAGAAAATGCTCGATGAGATGCTCCGCCATCAACCGGCTGAAATCATCGTGCCGTTTGGAGAAAAAAGCGCGTCCTACGCGCTGACGTTGCGCGACCTGCTCGCCTGCGTGCTCACAGAAGGTCTGGAAAAATCGCACAACCTCGCCCGCGCCTCCGAAGTTCTGCTGAGCCACTACGGCGTGATCTCCGTCGATTCGTTCGGCCTCGCCAACCGCGCGCTCTCGCTCTCGGCGGCGGGGATGTTGCTCGCCTACCTCGACGTTACACAGAAGCGCAATCTGCACCATCTGAAAATGCCTGCCTACATCACCAGCGACGAGTACATGACGATCGACTCGTTCTCGCGCCGCAACCTCGAACTGGTCGAGACGTTGCGCGACAAAGGCAAGCACGGCTCGCTGCTTGGCTTGCTCGACGAGACGGTCACCGCGATGGGCGGCCGTCTGTTGCGCCGCTATGTCGAGCGCCCGTTGGCGAACAAACTTCGCATCGAGGAGCGCCTCGATGCGGTAGAAGACCTCTACAAAAACCTCCTGCTGCGCGATGACATTCGCCAACTGCTCGATGCGGTGTATGACCTTGAACGCCTCGTCGCCCGCGTCTCCTACGGCTCAGCCAACGCCCGCGACCTGCAAGCGATCGGTTCGTCGCTCGCCGTGTTGCCCAGTTTAAAAGGCCGCTTGGAGAGCGCCCAAGCACCGCTGCTTCAACAGCTCGGGGCGCAGGTCGGCAACTTTGACGAGATCGTCGACCTGATCGAGCGTGCCATCGTGGACGAGCCCCCGGTTTCCATCAAGGACGGCGGCGTGATTCGCGATGGGTTTGACGACTACCTCGACACGTTGAAAAGTGCCAGCCGAGACGGCAAGCGCTGGCTGGCGGAGCTGGAACAGCAGGAGCGCGAAGCGACCGGAATTCGGTCGCTGAAGGTCGGCTTCAACAAAGTCTTTGGCTACTATATTGAAGTCTCCAAATCGAACGTCGCCAACGTCCCTGCCACCTACGAGCGCAAGCAGACGCTGACCAACGGGGAACGCTACGTCACGCCGGGTTTGAAGGAGAGGGAAGCCCTGATTCTCGAAGCGGAGGACAAGATGGTCGATCTCGAATACCAGCTGTTCGTCCAAGTCCGCGACGCGGTCGGTGAAGTGCTCAGTCAGATCCAAGCGGCGGCAGAAGCGATTGCGACCGTCGACGTCTTGCAATCCTTCGCGACCGTCTCGATCCGCCGCCGCTACAAGCGCCCACAAATCAACACCGACGACCGTCTCCAGATCGTAGAAGGTCGTCACCCGGTCGTCGAGGCGATGTTAAAAGGCGAGCCGTTCGTGGCGAACGACTCGCTGCTGAACACTTCCGACCAGCAGATCGCGCTGATCACCGGCCCGAACATGGCCGGGAAATCAACCTACATGCGCCAAGTCGCTTTGATCGTGCTCCTCGCGCAGATGGGGTGCTACGTGCCAGCAGATCGTGCAGAGATCGGGATCGTCGATCGCGTGTTTACGCGCATCGGGGCGAGCGACGATCTGGCGGGCGGGCAGTCGACGTTCATGGTCGAGATGGTCGAGTTGGCGAACATCCTGCACCATGCCACACCGCGCAGCCTGATCATCCTCGATGAGATCGGGCGTGGAACCTCGACCTTTGACGGCATCTCGATCGCGCAGGCGGTGGTGGAGTTCCTGCACCAGAGCCCGAAAGTGGGGGCGAAGACACTGTTTGCCACCCACTACCATGAGCTGACGACGTTCACGGAGTCTTTTGCAGGTGTGAAGCACTTTTCGACGCACGTGCAGGAGCAGGATGACAGCATCGTGTTCCTGCGCAAGATCATCCCGCAAGCGGCCGACCGCAGTTACGGGATCCAAGTCGCCAAGCTCGCCGGTCTCCCGCAGGAAGTGCTGACGCGGGCCCGCGAGATCTTGGTCGAACTGGAGCAGGGCGGGCACGGTGTGCAAGACGTGAGCCACCGCTACCCGGAACCAACCCACGCACCCGTCATCGTCCGCGAGACGGCAGCCACTTACGAACCTGTCGTGGAAAAAACGCCGGTGGCCGTAGCGGCACCGTCGGCGCAACTCTCGCTGTTCGACGCTGCAGATCATCCGGTGGTCGAAGAACTGCGCAAGCTCGATGTGATGCGCTTGACCCCGCTGGATGCGATGACTCTGCTCTACCAACTGCACCAGAAAGCGCGGGGTGAGTGAGGATGGGCAAGATTCAGATCCTCAGCGACCTGCTCGCCAACAAGATCGCGGCAGGGGAGGTCGTCGAACGTCCCGCCGCCGTGATCAAGGAGTTGCTGGAGAACGCCATCGACGCCGGGAGCACTGAGATCGTGATCGAGATTGAAAACGGGGGTCTCGATCTGATCAAAGTCTCAGACAACGGCATCGGCATGGAACGCGAGGATGCTCTGCTCGCATTCGAACGCCACGCAACTTCGAAGATTCGCTCTGAGAAAGACCTGTTCCGCATCCGTACACTTGGGTTTCGCGGGGAGGCGTTGCCGTCGATCGCATCGGTCTCGAAGGTCGAGATCAAGACTCGCACGGCTGAAGCCAACGAAGGAACCCTCGTCAAAATCGAGGGCGGGCAAGTGCTCACACATGGTGTGGTAGCGGCCAAGAAAGGGACCGAATTTGCAGTTCGGGACCTTTTTTTCAACACGCCTGCCCGCTTGAAATACTTGCGCACGATCCAGACGGAGTTACACCACATGCTCGACTATGTGAACCGGCTGTCGTTGGCGCACCCGACGATTTCGTTTACGCTGTATCACAACGGCCGGCAGTTGGTGCAGTCGCCGGGGGATGGGGAGTTGTTGCACTCCATCGCGGCGATCTACGGCAATGATGTGGCGCGGCAGATGTTGCCGATCGAATGGTCAGACTATGACTACAAGATCGTGGGCGCGGTTGGATTCCCGGAATTGAACCGGGCGAATCGCAACCACTGTTCGTTTTTTGTCAACGGACGCTATGTGAAAAGCTACCAACTGTTGAACGCGGTGCAAGCGGCGTATCACACGCGCTTGCCGATCAACCGCTATCCGGTCTGTGTGATCGCGCTGGAGCTCGACCCGAGTCTGGTCGACGTCAACGTGCATCCGCAGAAGTTGGAAGTCCGTTTCTCCGAGGAGCGCGATGTGACGAACGCGGTGCAACAAGCGGTGGAGCAGGCGTTGCAACAACAGACGTTCATCCCCAAAGCCACCGCCAAGTCGATTGCCGCGCAGCCGAAGGAAAAAACGCAACAGGCTGCGTTCGACCTCGCGATGCCGAACCAGCCAGCGGAAGTACCCAAGGCTCCCGCGACCGCAACCGCAACCGGATTCTCGCCAGCGACGCGTGCCCCAAGCCCTGGGATCAACGGGCCGAAGTTCAAAGACCCGCTGCCCAACGGGGGAGCAGTCGTTCGCGAGACGCCCAGTGCGTACCAACCGACCCACCGCCGCGAGGAACGCCGTGAAGCCCCTGTTCGCCAACAGGTCGACGCCGCCATGTCGATCTACGAAAAAGGGGAGGCGACCCCACGTGTAGAAGAGGTAGTGGAAACTCCGCAGGCAGAAGCCCCGCAGGTCGTGGCAAGCCCGGCACCTGAACTCTCGGCGCGATCGAACTTGCCACAGTTTCGACCGGTGGCTCAAGCGTTGGGGATGTACGTGATCGCCCAAGACGACACGGGCCTGTTCATCATCGACCAACACGCCGCGCACGAAAAAGTGCTGTACGAGAAATTCAACAAAAAGCTCGCCGACCGCCAGATTCAACCCTTGCCCTTGCTCGTCCCGCTGACGGTCGAACTGACCGCCTCTGAATCGGCACTGCTTCAACAGCGCATCGACGATCTCGCCGATTGCCAGATTGAAGTGGAACAGTTCGGCGGCACCACGTTCCTGATCCGCTCGGTGCCAGACATCTGGGAAGGGTTGGAGACGCAGGGACTGCTGCAAGAGTTGATCGACGAACTCCTGCAAGAGGGGGCAACGCCCGACCCGCGCCGCCTCATCGAGGGCAAAGTGATCACCAAAGCCTGCAAGTCGGCGATCAAAGCCAACCACTGGCTCTCCATGCCGGAGATGGTCGCGCTGTGTGACCAACTGCGTGAACTGGACAACCCGTTCACTTGTCCACATGGCCGCCCGATCATCATCCACATGTCGAACTACGACTTGGAGAAGCAATTCAAGAGGGTGATGTAGAGCATGACGCAATCCCGCAACCTCATCGTCACCACCGGCAACAAGCCGACGCCCGCATACGTGGAACTCGCCCAGTCCTACGCTCAGGAGCTGGGAGTTCCCTACATACTTCGCAAAAAGCGCGGAATTGACACGTTGCGCGCAGACTACGGCGTGGACGAGGTGTTGGTCTGCACCGAACGCGTAACGCTGTATGTGGAAGATCAGGAGTTTTTTTTCCATCCATCGATGGCAAATACAAGAATCAAGCGGCTGAAAAGTGGCGAGAATGACATAGTGATTGAACGCGCCGGAGTGCGTCCGGGCGACACCGTGCTCGACTGTACGCTCGGCCTCGGTTCTGATACCATCGTGTTCGCACACGCTGTCGGTGCAGAGGGGCGTGTGATCGGCCTCGAATCGTCTGCGGTGATCGCATTGCTGGTCAGGCGCGGCTTGCAAGAACTCAGCGTTGACACCCAAGCGGTCAACACAGCGATGCGCCACGTCGAAGTACTCTGTGTCGACCACCTCGACTACCTGCGAGCCCAGCCGGACAACTCGGTCGATGTGATCTATTTCGATCCGATGTTCCGCCGCACCGTGGAGAGAACGCAGTCGATCGAGCCGTTGCGCCATCTCGGTGACGATCGACCCTTGTCGGAGGAAGCGATTCTCGAAGCCCGTCGCGTCGCTCGGCGCCGCATCGTGCTGAAGGAACGCTGGTACTCCAAGGAATTTGCCCGCCTCGGGTTTCATATCCCGAAAAAATCAACCGGATCGATCAATTACGGTGTCATCGACTTGGAAGGAGGAGATGGTTCATGAACCAGACGGACAAACCGCCCGTCCTCATCCTCGTCGGCCCGACCGCCGTGGGCAAGACGGCGTTTTCCATCGCATGTGCCAAGCACTACAACGGAGAAATTCTCTCCGCCGACTCCATGCAGATCTACCGTGGCATGGACATCGGGACGGCGAAGGTCACGCAGGAGGAGATGGAGGGCATCCCGCACTATGGGCTTGATCTGATCGACCCTGACCAACCCTTCACCGTCGCAGAGTTTCAAGCGTATGCCGACCCTGTCATCCGTGACATCCATGCGCGCGGCAAGTTGCCGATCGTCGTCGGAGGCACGATGCTGTACGTCAAGTCGCTCACCAACCACCTCGACTTCACCGAAGCTTCTGCTGATTTCGAGTTTCGCGCTCGGCTGCAAGCAGTTGCGGACGAGCAGGGTGGAGAGTTTCTACATAAGCAATTGCATGACATCGACCCCACGACAGCAGCGCGTCTGCACCCCAACGACGTCAAGCGGATCATCCGTGCCTTGGAAGTGTACGAGACGACTGGCAAGCCGATGTCGCAAGCGTATGCGGAACAACCGCCGGAACCGAAGTACGATGCGCTCGTCGTCGGCTTGAATCTCACCGACCGCGCGGTGCTGTACGATCGCATCAACCGCCGCGTCGATCTGATGCTGGAGCAAGGTCTGATCGAGGAAGTCCAAGCCCTGCTCGCCAAGGGGTACTCGCGCGATCTGCAAAGCATGCAAGGAATCGGGTACAAGGAGATTCTTGATTACTTGGAAGGTCGCTTGACGCTGGAGGAAGCGACCGACGCGGTCAAACAAGGGTCGCGTCGCTACGCCAAGCGTCAACTTTCGTGGTGGCGTCGGGAAACCGACATCCACTGGTTTGACTCACAAGAGACAACTTTTCCCACTCGTTTCGAAACGATTGACTACTTGCGAGCAGGAATTTCATAGTAGCGGTTCGAATATAATCCAATAGAATAAAGATATGGGGGTAAATACCTTGAACAAACAACAGATCAATATCCAAGATCACTTCCTGAACCAGATTCGCAAGGACAACATCCCGGTGATCATTTACCTCGTGAACGGGTTCCAAATTCGTGGTGTCGTAAAAGCATTCGACAACTTCACAATCATCGTGGAGTCGGAAGGCAAGCAACAGATGGTCTACAAACATGCGATCTCGACGTTTACCCCGATGAAAAACGTAAGTTTCCACGCTGCTGAGTAAAAGGCAAGCGTTCTCTATAGAGAATACGCTTGGGAAGCGTTCCACTGTGAACGCTTCTTTTTTTAGTTTCCCGAAAACTGGGAAACACTAGAGCTGTAAGGAGGGATGCGTAGATGCAGAACCTACACGCAGAATCGGTCGAGCACATTTTTCAAATTCTGAATGACGTGAAGGCCGAACAACTGCCGGTCTCCGATGCGGTCGATTCGCTCGCCTATTGGTTTCACGAAGCGTTCGAGCGCGGCGAGATCGGTGTGGAGAAGACGGTGCCCGATGACGAGCAGATCAACGACGAAGGCATGTGGACGTAAAAAGAGGAGGTTGGCCGCACCGGCCAATCTCCTCTTTTCTGCGTTCAGCCAAAGCTGATCGGTACGGTGCGTCCCTTGCTTTGGGGAGGGCGTCCGCCTGTTTTCAGGATGCGGATTTCCAGCAGGCCGTTTTTGTAGATCGCGCGCGCTTGTTGCGGGCGCACGCGGGCGGGGAGGGTAACGGTGCGCTCAAACGTGCCTCGGAAGCGCTCGTTTAGGTAGAAACGGTCCTCCTTGATCGTTTTGAAACGCCCAGACAGCGAGCCGGAGAGGGTGAGCGAGTCTGACTTGATGTTCAACTTGACGGCCTGTGCCGATTCAATCCCTGGCACCTCGACGATCGCGACCACTTCTTGCTGGGTTTCATAGATATCGATGCGCGGGTACTCCAACGCTTTGTTCTCGAACAGTTGCTTGTTGAACATCTGTTCCCAGTCCATGTTGTGGTAGGTCTTTAACTCGTCTTGTGGCATCTGTTTCATCATGTTCTGGAAAAACTGCGGGCCGAACATCTGGCGCAGCTGGTCGTTGAGACCTGCAAGGCTTTTGAATCCGTCCATCGGGTTCATGCCGACACCTCCGTTTCACTCCTACTATATGCGCACGAAAAAAGAATTGCCAAACAAGTCGGATCGTATTAGTATGAAGATACATACTAAAATAATTTAATTAAGTTTTGAGAGGAAGGGTGCGAGTTGGCGGAACTGCGTTACAACCCGTTGTTGGGCGACTGGACGATGGTCGCATCAAACAGACAAAACCGACCGAACATGCCCAAGGATTTTTGCCCGTTCTGTCCAGGTTCCGGCAAAGTCCCGGAACAGTTTGACGTATTCGCCTACGACAACGACTTCCCGGCGTTGCGCCCCGACCCGCCAGAGCCTGACCCGGTCGGTTCGGAGTTGTACCGGACGGCGCATTCGTATGGCAAGTGCGAGGTGATTCTCTACTCGCCCGACCACACGGCCACGTTGCCGCAACTGTCGGTCGCGCATATCGGGAAGCTGATCAATCTATGGACGGAGCGCTACGTCGCGTTGAGTCAGGACCCGAAGCATCAGTACGTGATGATTTTTGAGAACCGAGGCGAGGAGTGCGGAGTGACGATGCCGCATCCGCACGGACAGATCTACGCGTATTCGCACATGCCATTAAAACTGCAGACGGAGCTCGACAACTGCAAGCGCCATCACAGCACGACCGGGCATTGCTTGCTCTGTGACATGAACCGCGAGGAGCAGGCATTTGGTGGGCGTGTGATTCACGAGAACGAACACTTCCTCGCGTACATCCCATTTTTTACCGATTACCCGTATGGGCTGTACATCGTCAGCAAGCAGCACAAAACCGCACTGCCGCAATTCTCGCCGGAGGAGCAACACAGTTTGGCACAGATGCTTCAGGGCATGACCGGGGCGATGGATACGCTGTTTGACCGTCTGTTCCCGTATATGATGGTCTTGCACCAGCGGCCGGTGCATGGTACCGACGTAGAGGACTATTATCATTTTCACATCGAGTTCTACCCGCCGTTGCGCGATGCGAATCGGATCAAGTTCATCGCCTCCTCGGAGACGGGCGCTTGGGCGGCTTGCAATCCACTGGCGGTGGAGGACACGGCGGAGCAGTTGCGTGCGGCGTTCCGCCGTTGGCAGAGCTTGGGGAAGGGGGATGTGCTTTGAAACAGGTGGAGGAGTTTGTAGCAGCAGCGGGCGACGACCTGCGCGTCTTTTTCGCACCTGGGCGGGTCAATTTGATCGGGGAGCACACCGACTATTCGGGTGGATACGTGTTCCCGGCTGCGCTGTCATTTGGCACACACGCCTATGTGCGTCCGCGCACCGATGGTGTGTTTCGCGTAGCATCGACCCATTTTGATCTGGAAGTTATGTTTGGGACGGAGAACCTGGTGTACCGGGCGGAGGATGACTGGGCGAATTTCCCCAAGGGTGTCGTGCGCGAGTTGGCACAGCGTGGCATTCCGCTGTCCGGTGCCGAAATTCTGTATCACGGCAACATCCCGAACGGTGCGGGGCTGTCATCCTCCGCGTCGATTGAGCTGGTGACCGCGGTGGCATTGGCGGCACTTGGCGGTGTGGACCTGTCGCGGGTCGAGCTCGTGCTGATGTGCCAAAAAGTCGAGAACGAGTTCATCGGTGTCCAATGCGGGATCATGGATCAATTTGCAGTCGGGATGGGCCGAGCGAACCATGCGGTGCTGTTAAACTGCGATACGTTGGAATACCGCTATGCACCGCTCGAACTCGGCGACTACCAACTGGTCATCACGCACACCAACAAGCGCCGCCAACTGCTCGATTCCAGTTACAACGAACGTCGGACGGAGTGTGAGACCGCGCTGGCACAAATCCAAGCGCACCATCCAGAGGTGGGCTCGCTTGGCGAACTCAGCGCTGCGGGCTGGCGAGAGGCACGCCCGCTTTTACAGGAATTCCCTGTCTTGCAACGGCGCGTCGAGCATGTGGTCTCGGAGAATGACCGGGTCTTGGCTTCCTGCCGCGCGTTGGAGAGTGGCGATCTGGCCGAATTTGGCCGCTTGATGATCCAGTCGCATGAATCGTTGCGCGACCTGTACGAAGTGACAGGTCAGGAATTGGATGCGCTGGTGGAGGCGGCACGGGTTGTGGACGGATGCATCGGCACGCGGATGACCGGTGGTGGGTTTGGCGGGTGTACCGTCTCGCTCGTGCATCGGGAAGCGATTGGTGAATTTCAAGAACTGGTGGCGGCCCGTTACACCGCGCAAACGGGTCTGACGCCGACGTTCTACGTCTGTGCGATCGGCGATGGCGCGCAAGAAGTGAAGGGGGAATTGTCCACATGGCAGTCCTAGTCACAGGCGGGGCAGGCTACATCGGCAGCCACACGGTCGCTGAACTGTTGGCACATGGCGAGGAAGTCGTCGTGCTCGACAATTTGCAAAAAGGGCATCGCCCAGCTGTACGCGCCCCTATTTTTTACGAAGGCGACATCCGCGATCAGGAATTGTTGGATCGCATCTTCGACAAGCATGCAATCGAAGCGGTCATTCACTTCGCCGCCGATTCGTTGGTCGGGGAGAGCGTGACCGATCCGTTGGCGTATTACGACAACAACGTCGTGACCGCGCAACGTCTGTTGAGCGCGATGAAGCGACACGGCGTACCCAACATCGTCTTTTCCTCGACTGCAGCAGTCTACGGGGAGCCAGAACAGGTGCCGATCTGTGAAACGGATGCCACCGCGCCGACGTCGCCATACGGGGAAACCAAGCTGGCGATTGAGAAGATGTTGCGCTGGTGTGAAGGGGCCTATGGCATCCGTTCGATCTGCCTGCGCTACTTCAACGCCGCAGGGGCGCACCCGGACGGACAGATCGGGGAGGATCACACCCCGGAGAGCCACTTGATTCCAATCGTGTTGCAGGTGGCGCTCGAACAGCGGGATGCGGTCTCGATTTTTGGTGACGACTACCCGACGGTAGACGGCACGTGTGTTCGGGACTACGTGCATGTGATGGACTTGGCGAACGCGCACTGGCTGGCCCTGCAACGGTTGCGTAAAACCAAGCAGAGCGGAATCTACAACCTCGGCAACGGACTCGGCTTTTCGGTGCGCGATGTGATCGAGCAGGCCCGAGCGGTCACGGGGCATCCGATCCCGGCGATGGTGGTTCCGCGACGTCCGGGCGATCCGGCCGTGTTGATCGCCTCGTCGCAACGCGCTGGGCAAGAACTGGGCTGGCAGCCACAGTATGATTCCCTCGAAACGATCATCGCGAGTGCATGGAACTGGCATCTGCACCATCCGAGGGGGTATGCGACATGATGCAGGAGCGAGTGGAGCAAGTCCGCACCTTGATGGGCGCTTGGGAACTGGACGGCGTACTGCTTCGCAAGCGGCGCAGTTTCGCATGGCTGACCGGAGGGCGTACCAATCATATCGTCAACACGTCAGAACACGGCGTCTGTGACCTGCTGGTTTTGCCTGATCGAGTCGTCTGCATCGTGACCCAGATGGAGGCAGCGCGCATCCGCGATGAGGAACTGGCGGAGATGTCGATCGAGTGGGTCGTGTCCGAATGGTACGAAGGTCACGCAGCTTCCATCGCCAAGCTGTGTACCGGAAAATCGATCGGCACCGATGTGGAGCCAGAATCGGTCGAAGGGTTGCGGGATGGCGTCAACCTGAGCTCCTCGTTGGCCGAATTGACCTATGTGTTGAGTGAACCCCAGATCGATGCCTACCGTTGGTTGGCACAGCGTGCCGCTCGTGCCGTCGAATCGCTCTGTCAGGAGATCGAACCTGGCATGACTGAGTATGAGATCCAAGCCCGACTCGCGGCAAAGGTCATCAAGGACGGCATCAACCCACAGGTGATCCTGATCGCCACCGACGAACGCATCTACAACTACCGCCATCCGATCCCAACTGGGAAAGTTCTGCGGTCGTATGCGATGGTGGTGCTCTGTGCCGAACGCTACGGCCTCGTCGCCAACGTCACCCGTTTCGTCCACTTCGGCGCTCTGGATCGCGAGTTGGAGGAGAACCGCTTGAAGTTGGCGGAGATCGACCTGACGATGAACCTCGCGACATCTCCTGGCACTCCGATTCGCGACATTTTTTTCCGTGGGATCGAGGCCTATCGTGCAGCCGGGCATGGCGAGGACTGGCGCTACCTGCATCAGGGCGGGCCGACCGGCTATGCGTCGCGGGAGTTTTTGGCGACGCCAGACTGTACAGGAATCGTGCAGGTCAACCAAGCGTTTGCTTGGAATCCGGCGATCCGCGGCATCAAGTCGGAGGACACGCTGCTCGTGCGAGCGGAAGGAAATGAGTTTTTGACGCACACGGGCGCGTGGAAATATATTATGATGGAACGACAGGGACAACCCTACAAACGCCCGGATATTTTGGTGAGATGACGGGAAGTTGGCAGAGGAGAAATGCACATGTCACAGTCGATCCAAGTGGGTAGCTTCCAGTGGATGAAGAACTTAAACAAATCAACGATACTCAATTTGATCCGCCTACATGGCCCGATCTCCAGAGCCGAAATCGCGAAATTGACCAAACTGACCCCGCCGACCGTCACGAACATCGTGGGAGAGTTGATGGAGAATCGGTTGGTGTTGGAGAGTGCCTTGGGTGAATCAACAGGCGGTCGCAAACCGATCATGTTGCAACTCAATGCCTCCGCTTTTTACCTGATCGGTGTCTACGCCGGGGCCAAAAAAGTTCGAGCAGTCGTCGCAACGCTTGGCGGCACCGTCGTGAACGAACGGGTTTTGCCTGTACCTCCGACTCCGACCAAGGAGCAGTTTTTGCAACTTCTCACCCAAGTTGTGCGCGAAGTGATCGACGACACCCCCTGCAGCGATCAACAGGAGTTTCTGGGGATTGGAGTGGGGATGCACGGTTTGGTTGATACGGTACGTGGCCTTTCGATTTTCGCACCGAACCTCAACTTGCATGACATGCCGATCAAGGATGAGTTAGAAGCTGTGTTCAACCTGCCCGTCGAAGTGGAGAACGATGTGCGCGCTACTGCGTTGGCGGAGAGTTGGTTTGGACAGGGGCAAGGCATCGCAAATTTCATCTGCGTCAACGTCGGCACCGGCGTGGGGGCAGGGATCATCATCGATCACAACCTCTACCATGGCGCTTCATTTACAGCGGGGGAGATGGGACACACCACGATCGATGTCAACGGCCCGCGTTGCAGTTGCGGCAATTATGGCTGTCTGGAAGCTTTGACTTCAGGTCCGGCGATTGCACAGCGTGCACGGCAGGCGATTCGACTGGGCAAACAGTCGCGGCTCCTGCACGTTGCGGGTGAGCAAGAAACGGAGATTACTGGTGAACTCGTCTATCTTGCCGCCTTGGAAGGCGATGCACTGGCAGTGGAAGTGCTTGCGGACACCGGTCGATACTTGGGGATCGGCATCGCCAATATGATCAATACGTTAAACCCCTCGCGGATCATCCTGAGTGGAGGCGTTTCGCGCGCCGGTGATTTTTTGCTCAACGCGTTGCGGGAGACGGTGCAAAAGCGGGCTTTGCATACGCCTGTGAGCATCGTCAGCATCGTCACGTCCGAACTCGGCGCCAACGCTGCCGCCATCGGTGGTTTTACGCTGTTGCTTCGTAATTTACTAACTCCAAAAGGTGTAACAACATTTGAGTGATAAGTGATTTAATTTAACGGAAAAGTTTGACCAATACAACAGGCGGATGCTATAATCCACTTAGAAAATTATTTTAATTAAGTTTCGTGAAAGCGGTATCATGAACCAGAGAGAAAGGGGCTTGTCAATGAAATCAGCGAAAGTACTACAACTTGCAATGGCTTCGGCGCTTGGCTTTTCACTCGTTTTGACTGGATGTAGCAGTACCACCACCAAGGAGGCATCTAGCACCTCCGACAGCAAGAAAGTCACGCTGGAGTTCTGGAACGGCTTCACGGGACCGGATGGCAACGACATGAAAAAGATCGTGGATGGGTTTAACAAACAATACGAAGGCAAGATCGAGATCAAGACTCAGACCATGAAGTGGGATCAGTTCTATGACAAGATCCGCACCGTCGTCAACTCCGGCACCGCGCCAGATGTGGCTGCGATGCACTTGGACCAAGTCCCGCGCATGGCAAGCAAGGGTGTGCTCACTCCGCTCGATGATCTGCTCAAAGACTCCGATCTCAAAAAGGAAGACTTCATCCCGCAAGTCTGGGATGCAGGGATCTACGAGAGCAAGCGCTATTCGGTGCCGCTCGACGTGCATCCGATCGCTCTCTACTACAACGTCGACCTGCTGAAAAAGGAAGGCTTTGACAAGCCGCCGGCCACGATGGCAGACTTCGTAAAAATCGCCAAGGCGACGACGAAGGACACCGACGGTGACGGCAAGATCGACCAGTGGGGCTTCGGGATGCCGACCCTGTGGCCAGCAAACCTGATGTACTACTCGACGCTGCGCCAATTCGGCGGTGAGTCGGTCAGCAAAGACGGCATGACCGCGCTGTACAACGATGACAAAGGTGTCAAGGCGTTGCAGACGCTGTCCGATCTGATCTACAAAGACAAGATCTCCCCGGAGAAGATCCAAGCTGACGGCGAAGTCACGCTGTTCAAGCAAGGCAAGATGGCGATGACGATCAACGGCATCTGGATGATCAACGGGTTCAAGGAGCAACAAGGTCTGAATTTCGCAGCTGCGGCGATCCCACAGTTTGGTGACATGCCGGCGACATGGGCGAACTCGCACAACTTTGTCATTCCGAAGCAGAAAAAGGACGACCCGGAGAAAACCAAAGCGGCGATCACCTTCATCAACTATGTCACTTCGAACAGCATCGAATGGGCGAAGGGCGGTCAAATCCCGGCGAAAAACTCCGTGCGTGATAGTGCTGAGTTCAAAGCGCTGAAGGAACAGAGTGCCATCGCTGAACAAGTTCCGTACCTCGTGTTCCCACCGGCGTCTCCGACCTATGTCGATGTCTGGGCTCCGGCTGAGACGGCGATCAACAAAGCGCTGCTCGGGCAGATGACCCCACAAGCGGCACTTGATGAAGCGAAGGACAAAGGCGAGAAAGCGGCAAAAGCGGCGAAGTAAGCGTATCGTCAGTAGTTGCAGAGGGGAGGGCAACCTCCCTTTTTTGCGAACTGTGAGGTGAAAGAGTCGAATGAAAACAAGCGTCCCTGTTGAGCCGAATCTACAGGTATCGGCCGCGCGCAGTCCGAAAAAGTCCCGCACGTTCACCATGCAGAGCATCACACCGTATCTGTACATCGCACCGCACTTGCTCTTTTTCCTCATCTTCCTCGTCCTTCCGACCGGATACGGGGTGTATCTAAGCCTTCATGATTGGGACCTCCTGCGTCCGGCCAAGTTTGTGGGATTGGAAAACTACTATGACATTTTTTTCAACAAGGACAGCATCGACTACAGTGAGTTTTGGAACGCCTGTTGGAACACGTTTAAGTTCGTGATCTTCGCGGTGCCTGTCTTGATCCTCGTGCCGCTGTTGCTGGCGATTGCAATCGATACCAAGACGTGGGGGAGCGGGTTCTTTCGCGCCTTGTTCTATGCACCGTCCCTGCTGTCTGTTGTCACGGCGGTGCTGATCTGGGTGTGGATGTTCGACAGCAATGCCGGTCTCGTGAACTACTATCTCGCGAAGCTCGGCATCACGGGAGTTGCTTGGTTGGCCGATCTGCCGTGGGCGTGGATTGCACTGGTGATCATCACCGTCTGGTGGACGATTGGACGGAACTTGATCATCTTCCTCGCGGGGCTCAACGACATTCCGGACGATCTGCATGAAGCGGCAAAATTGGACGGAGCAGGCAAAGTTTCGCGCTTTTTGAACGTGATCTTGCCGGGGTTGCGTGGGCCGATGTTGTTCGCGCTGGTCACGACAACGATCGATTCGTTCAACATTTTCGGACAATCGATGGTCGCAACACAGGGCGGGCCGGGCACGGAAACCAAGACGTTGATCATGTACATTCGTGAGGCGGCGTTTGGGAGCTACAGGATGGGCGATGCGGCGGCGATGGCGATCGTGATGGGGATGTTCATGCTGATCGTCAGCGTCGTGCAGTTCGGTTGGATCAACAGAGATCGCTCCGGTCGCAAGCGCCGGACACAAGCGGAATAGGGGGGAGAACACATGGCACTAAAATCGGAAGAACGCACAACCAAATGGGTGTCCTTTGTTTTCTTGACGGTGGTCGCGATCCTCTGGATGGCGCCTCTGTTGTGGATCATCTCCACCTCGTTCAAGCCTGAGGGGCAAGCGATTCAGTTGCCCTTGCGCTGGATTCCGGAGACGATCACGCTGGAGAACTACCGCAATGTGTTGGGGGATACAGAGCAATCTCCGATCTTCCTGTGGTTTGGCAATAGTTTGTTCATCTCCACTCTGCATACGCTGTTGGTGCTGATCGTGGACGCGTTGGCCGCCTATGCGTATGCCCGCATGGCGTTTCGGGGGAAGGAAATTATCTTTTGGACACTGATGGCGACGATGATGATCCCGACGGTAATGAATTTCATCCCGCTGTATGCGATCGTCGATGCGATTCACTGGATCGACACGCCGTGGGCGATGATCGTGCCAGGCCTTGGCGGGGTGTTGGGGATCTTCCTGTTGCGCTCGTTTTACGAGGGCATCCCACGCGAGTTGGAGGAGGCGGCACGGATCGATGGGGCGAGTTCGCTGCAAATCTTCGTGCGCATCATCTTGCCACTTTCCAAGCCGGCACTCGTCACCCTCGCCCTGCTCACCTTCCTTGGCAACTGGAATGACTTTCTCTGGCCCTTGATCGTCACCAACAAAGTGGAGACGCGCACGCTGCCAGTTGGCTTGTCGATTCTCCAAGGAGCGTACACGACGCAGTATGCCAAGCTGATGGCAGGAACTGTGCTCTCAGCACTGCCTGTGCTCGTCCTGTTCCTGTTCTCACAACGTTTCTTCGTCAAGGGTGTCTCCATGTCCGGGATCAAAGGGTAGGTGGACAGGATGAGCGATGCCTTGCGTCTGGTGCACAAAGCTGTGTTTGAAACCTATCGCCAATTGGGCTTTGCGATCGGGCTGACCTTGCTGTGGCTGTGCTGTTCGTGGCCGCTGGTGACGATCGGCCCTGCGACAGGGGCCGTGCTGTACACCATCCATCGCCGTGCCCAAGGGGAGGTGGAGCTGTGGCCGTGTTTCCGAGAAGGGTTGGTTCGGATCACCAAACCTACGCTGGCGTTGAGCATGCTCAACCTGCTCGTCATGGTGCCTGCTGCTTGCTACTTGTTCCTGCTCATGTCGTCCGATCATGGGTGGGTGGGTCAACTCCTGAGTTGGACGGTGCTCTATGTGGTCGTCATGGCGGTCTTGGTGCAAGTGATCGCCTACCCGCTGCTGGTGTTGCAACCTGCGACGCGCCTGCCAGAGTTGCTCAAGCAGGCATATCTTTTGGCGGGCAAGCATCCGCTGTCGGTGGTTTGTGTGTTGCTGCTGACCAGCATCCTCACGCTGATTTGCGTGGCAGTTCCGATCCTGTTCCTGACCATCTGGCCTGTTCTGATCGGGCACATGATGTATTACCATCTGTTGCATCTGCTGTCCAAGTACCACCCGACCCGCTATGCTCTCGATCTGCGTGTGAGCTGGCGTGGGCAGTGGAAACCGTGGAGATAGCAAAAAAACCGTCGCCGAGGGCAGACGGTTTTTTTACGGCTTCAGGATGTGCAAGGCAAGGTCCTTGGAGAACGGCGGGAGTTTGATCGTCAGCGAGCCTTGATCATCTGGGACGGTGGCAGAGCTGAGCAGTTCGCCCTTGTAGGTATCCCAGAACCGAACTTCATAACGGCCAGCACGCAGGCCTTTGACAATCAGGGTGGCATCCTTGAACGTCTGGATCTTGTCAGGGGTGAGGTCGCGATAGGTGTACTTGCTGGTGTCTTGGAGCAACCAGACGATCGCTTGCGACTCGTCGCCTGAGCCGATCGCTCTGACATCCTCGCGGTTCACCGACAATTGGTCGTCGATATTGTGTGAGGCGAAGTGTGTCCAATCCACCGTGCGGGCAAATTTGGACATCGCCAGTTCGTAGGTGCGCATCGTCTCAGTCAAGGTATGCGGTTCTAGATAAGGCCAGCGCATCCCGAATCCAGCACCACCAGCCATCAGGTGTGCCCAACTCATGTTGTGAAAGTACTCGTCGTCGAAGCTATGGTCGGTGATCCACTCGGTGATCGGGCCGCTTTCCGTATCGGTAAAGGGCTTCGGTGACTTCATCACCGCTTGACCGCCGCGGATGTCTTGCTGGAAGCTGACGGCGGCGTCAATGGCATTGCGAGGGGCATTGACGGCCGGTTCTGCGTAGAGGTGCGTGTTGGCGAAGTCGATGTTCGGGTGATTGAATACCGTTTCCCCGAGCACACCGTCGGGAACGGCCTTGGCGGTGGAGAACGTCACCATGTGCGTCTTGCCCAACTTTTGCTGCTCCGTAGCTTTGACATAGGCGCTCATGTCATCGACCCACTCGCGAATCTCCACAGGGGTTGCTTCCCACCACATGTCCGCCTCGTTGAGAATCTCCCAGGCCAGCAAGTGCTTGGAGTTGCCCCAGCGATTGATCATGAATTGCAGGCGGTTTTTCTGCGCTTGACGGACGGCGGGCGAGGTGAGGAAGTCATGCTTGCTCTGGGCCGGACCTCCGTTGGCGGCGTTGTACGGGTTGGTGTCCCAGTTCTTGCTCATCCAAAATGTGTCCCACGGGGTGAGCAGCACGTACAGGTCGTACTTCTCACACAGTTGGAATAGCTGATCCCAGTAGGAGATCGTTTCTGGGGTGTAGGTGCCGAGCGGGCTCTCGAAGTTGTGTACGCCATCCTGACTGTACTCTGCCATCACGCGGATCGTGTTGACCCCATGGTCGTGGAGCATCTGCAAGTAGGCTTCCGTGCGTTTCATGTTGGTGTTGCTGTAGAGGCCGTCGAGATCGGGCCATGTCATCGCTTCATTGGCACCGATGATCACGAACGGCGTGCCGTCCTCGAACTGGAAGTAGCGCTTGCTAGGGGCGACTTGTACGAATCCGGCACCGCTGGCCGGGTATTGCTTGATCTGGGGAGAGGAGATCGCTTGTTGTGCGGAGGACTGGCAACCGCCGAGCAGGACAGCGGTCAGGAGCAGGCCGAGCGGGATGGAGCGGAGGTGTTGCATCGCGTGGACTCCCTTCCGAAAATGCTTGAAAAGTTGGAAAAGCGCGGGTATAGTGGAGATAGATAATAAAATTGTTTTATAAAGTCATTATAAATCTTCGCCTTTGAATTGGGAATACAGAATTTCAACGGGTAACTAAGGAAAATAATGTACGTATCGAGAGGGGACACACGGGGATGGCCATGCTTCCGCGCAACGAATACCCACGCCCGCAGTTTCAGCGTGCGTTGTGGATGAATTTGAATGGAGAATGGGATTTCGGGTTTGAGGACGGCAACTTTACGCACCAGATCAACGTTCCGTTCGCGTACCAGAGCGAGTTGAGCGGGATCGGAGACTCCTCGTTCCATGATGTGGTCTGGTACAAGCGCACGTTCGCCCTGCCCGCTGAGATGGCGGGCCGCCGCATCCTCCTGCACTTTGGGGCTGTCGACTACCGCGCCACGGTGTGGGTGAACGGAAGCTTGGTCGGGTTCCACGAGGGTGGGCATGTACCGTTTCACCTCGACATCACCGCGGTCCTGCAGGACGGGGAAAATGAGGTCATCGTACAGGCCGAGGACCCATCTGATGCGTTGGACCAACCGCGTGGGAAGCAATATTGGAAGGAAAAGTCAGAGTCGATCTTCTACATCCGCACGACGGGCATCTGGCAGACGGTTTGGTTGGAAGCGGTTTCAGAGACGCATCTGGAACGGGTGAAACTGACGCCGGACATCGATCACGATGAGATCGCGGTGGAGTATTGGGTGGCGAATCTGCAGCGGGGGGACGCTTTGCATGTGGAGATCTCCTTTGACGGGAATTTGGTTGCTCAGGAGACTGTACATCTGCAGGAAGCGAACTCACAACGCCGTATCCGACTGCAGGATTTCAATGTACACGATGCAGGGCGGCTGTGGGCACCAGAGCATCCGAACCTCTATGACATCCAGTTTCGCGTCGTGCGCGGGGACTTGGTCCTCGATGAGGTGAATGGTTACTTTGGCATGCGCAAGATCGCGATCGAGCAGGGCAAGGTATTCCTCAACAATCGTCCCTATTATATGAAGCTTGTGTTAGACCAAGGGTATTTCCCGGACGGAATCTTGACACCGCCAAGTGACGAGGCGATCCGCCGGGATGTGGAATTGACCAAGGAGATGGGCTTCAACGGTGCTCGCAAACACCAAAAAATCGAGGACCCGCGCTACCTGTACTGGGCCGATCGGTTGGGGCTGTTGGTCTGGGGTGAGATGGCGAATGCCTACACGTATTCCGATCAAGCGGTGCGTCGAATGACAGCAGAGTGGCAGGCGGCGGTTGAGCGCGATTACAACCATCCCTGCATCGTGGCATGGGTGCCGATCAACGAGAGCTGGGGCGTTCCGCGCTTGTTGGCCGATTCTCGTCAACAGGCGCACTGCATGGCGATGTACTACCTCACCAAGTCGCTCGACCCGACCCGACCCGTCATCTCCAACGATGGTTGGGAGCACACCAAGTCGGACTTGCTGACCATCCACGACTACGAATCACGCAAGGAACAGTTGAAGGAGCGGTATTCGACCCTCGACAACATCCTCAATTCCACACCAGGTAATCGCTTGCTGTACGCGCCAGGTCATGTCTATGGCGGAGAACCGATTCAGGTGACGGAGTTCGGCGGGATCGCCTTTAAGAAAAGCGATTGGGAAGGCTGGGGGTACTCGGGGGCGAGTGATGAGCAGGACTTTGCGGCTCGCTATCATGCGGTCATCTCTGCGCTGTTGGAATCACCGTTGGTGCAAGGCTTCTGTTATACACAGTTGACCGATGTGGAGCAAGAGATCAACGGGTTGCTGACCTACGACCGCCAGCCGAAAATCGATCTGGCGCTGATCCGGCAGATCAATGAAGGCAAGGGACTCGAGTAGCAGAATGAACGCGGCGAAAACGGCACAGCGGGTTGGCGATTTGATGGCCAACCCACTGTGCCGTTTTTTGACAAGTAGGTAACAGGTGACCTACAATTGTGGCAAAGTAACTTCGAGGAGCGTGGGGAGATGGAGCAAGCGATACAACAGATCATGACCCAGTACGGAGTGGTCGGGCTGGCAGCAGCTGTGGTGCACCAAGGCCATGTGATCTGGAGTAGAGGCTTTGGGAGTGCTGACTTGGAGCGAGGCGTGCCGGTGCGGGCCGAGACGATGTTTCGTGTGGCGTCGATCTCGAAAGTCTTGGTCGGGACGGCGGTGATGCAACAGGTAGAGGCAGGGAAGTTGCAACTGGACGATGAGATCTCGACACATCTGGGGTTTGAAGTGCGCAATCCGCATCATCCAAGGATGCCGATTACGATCCGGCACCTGTTGACGCATACGGGCAGCTTGCACGAGGAGCAGACACCGGCTGCGGAACAGGCGTATTACCGCTTTCTCGGGGTCACGCGCACGACATCGGAACCACCTGCGATCCGTGAGTTGCTGGTGCCGGATGGGGCGTACTATACATCCGACCTCTGGGCTCCGTGGGCCGTAGGGGAGAAGTTCGAGTACTCCAACCTAGGCACGGGAATTCTCGCGACGATCCTCGAACGGGTGTCCGGTGAACGCTTCGATCGGTACATTCGCCAGCACATCTGCGAACCGCTGGGGATGGAGGCGACATTTAATGTCCACGATCTTGAAGACATAGACCGCATTTCGGTGCTCTACAACGCTGAACAGGAGCCGAGTATCGACCAGTTTCGCGGTGTCAAACCAGAAGCGGTTGATCTCAGTGGCTATAGGATCGGAAGCAACGGCATGATCTTCTCCCCACAGGGCGGCCTCCGTGCAAGTGTGCTCGATCTTACGAAGCTGCTGCTCGCCCACCAACAGGGCGGGGGAATCCCCTGTGCGGCAGATCGCTCTGCCGATCAAAGTGGTCGAGATATGATGGCTCCCACTTGTACGGCTACAGCAGGCGGCGGAACAGGCACGGGTGTTCATGGTCGCCTCTTGAAGCCTGAAACGATCGTAGAGATGCACGAGGAGCAGTGGCGCGGTTATGGCGTGAACGGACTCTACAAGCAAAAGGGCTTGCATGTACACATCACCGAAGACCTGATCGCAGGGGAACGGTTGTACGGGCATGCTGGGGATGCATATGGCGTGTTGACGGGGATGTACTTCAGCAAGGAACATGACTTGGGGTTGGCCTATTGCATCAATGGGGCGCACATCGAGCAGGGCCGTGCATTCAATACCGTCGAAGAGGATGTGGCACAGGCGCTATACGCTCATTTACTTTCCAAAATGTAGTTTTGACATCAGTGGGGAATTGTGATACGATAATTGATGTCACAGGGGCATAGTTCAGTTGGTAGAACGTCGGTCTCCAAAACCGAATGTCGTGGGTTCAAGTCCTGCTGCCCCTGCCACATCACACTTTCAAACTTTCGATGGGGAGTCGCCAAGCGGTAAGGCAACAGACTTTGACTCTGTCATGCGAAGGTTCGATCCCTTCCTCCCCAGCCAGATCAGTCCTTGTGTCGCGAGTACGCGAACCGAGGGCTTTTTCAATTGCGATTAGGAACGAAACGCTCGTGAGATATTCTTTTTGAAAAAAGGGTTGCAATCCTCCACAAGTTCCTATATATTAGAACTCACGGAAGCGGTTTAGTATTTTCACACGCGGATGTGGCGGAATTGGCAGACGCACTGGTTTTAGGTACCAGCGGGCAACCGTGGGGGTTCGAGTCCCTTCATCCGCACCAATTTTCCGCTTTTCGTGCGTATTATGCCTTTCCACAACGATGCTGAAATTGAATATTCCAGTGTGTCTATTCTTGAAGAAAATGACGCACAGGATTCCAAAACAGACGTTCCTTCTGTGGCACAAAATCGCCATAGGGAGGAATTTTTTTTATGCAAAAAACGCCGAAGAAACGGTTGCAAAAGGTCGCGGCCGTTGTTGGTTCATGGGAAGAGGTCTTGAGGGAGTTTCTATTCTTCAAACAAGCCCAACATAGAGTCGGCCCAACGACTCTGAGCGATTATGAGGGCCACGTCCGACGGTACTTTAAGCGGTTCCCGCAGTCCTGGCAAGATCCCACCAGCCTGTCTGCGTCCGTTATGGAATATATGTCGGACGATGTGAAGCCTGTCACGTTTAATTTGCGGCTGGGCAATCTGCGAGGGTTCTTCCAGTATTGCGTTGAAAAAGGCTTCTTTGACAACAACCCCCTCGAAGGGTTCAAACGCAGAAAGGCAGACCCTCGCATTGTGGATGTCCCTGAAGACACTTTGCAGCGTTTGCTCGATCTCCCTGACCAAAAGACTTTCGTTGGATTGCGTGACTATACGCTCATTCTCATTACGCTCGATACTGGAATCAGACCGAAAGAGGCGTTCCACCTTACGGTGAACGATTTTGATTTGCGGCATTTGGTCGTGACAGTTCCTGCTGAAGTCGCCAAGACAAGGACGGCCAGAACGTTACCTATTCTTCCGTTGACTGCTGAGTCTTTACGAAAGCTGATTCGTGCCCGTCCCGACTTTTGGGACAACACGGACGTTCCCGTTTTCTGCACGAACGAAGGAACCATGCTCAATAGGCATACGTGGGGTGATCGAATGGAAGCGTATAGCAAGCAGCTTGGTGTACACATCCGGCCCTATGATCTTAGACATAGTTTTGCGTTGATGTACTTACGAAACGGAGGCCACGCGTTCGGGTTGCAACGAACGATGGGGCATACAGACATGAACATGACGAAACGGTATGTGAATCTGACCGGCCAAGACCTAGCGAAAGCACACCAAACTGCAAGTCCTCTAAATAGCCTTGTTGCTTCGCCCAGGAAAGGCAAGACGAGGATGGGCAAGCTCAACGGTCTCAAATAGTGAGCGAGAACATGAGCGAGCATAAAGCGATCATCTTACTGCCGAACGACCGAATAAGGGCTTGGTGGGCTTCTATGGGGCATATCAAGAATCACAAGAAGGGCGAGGCGGGCCGTCAGGAGCTATTGCGTAGGGCGATTGAAATTGGCCTTGATGTAATGGAGGGTCGGCTGGTGACGGTCTCCCCTGAGCAGTATAACGTGCTGACCGCGTTTGAAGTGTTGGGTCAGTGTGGCTATCTGGGGCTCATACACTTAGACATGATCAAAACGATAAAAGCTAAGGATGAGGGCGGCGAACCGTAATGGTTTGCCGTTTTTTTTGTTGGATCGTAGAGATCGAGGCAAGAGCAGCCTGACGATCTGTATGGTGCACCCCGTAGATTGGTGTTGGTGCCAAAGTAGGCATAGCTGACGCAGGAGACGCGAGGACATGCGTGTAACTCGGAAAATCCTATAGGTCGCAGACCAAAAGCGAATTTTAGACTGAATGGGACTCCGTTCGGTCTGTTCGTGCTTCGCAAAATGTTTACTGGAAGGGTGAGAATGGGAATGGACAATTATCAGGCGATGGCTTACGCGAAGTTAGCGATAAAAAAAGTGGGGCTTGACGAGGAGACCATGAGTGATGTGTTTCAGGAGATGTACTGCTTGTTCGATCTGTTGACGGAGGAGGAAGCTCAGAAAATTTAAGGTCGATCTGCAAACCATGAGGGCGAGGTAGAGAACTGGCTCACCGATCAAGATCAGGAGTCGGAACTTCAAGCGAATCCCCAAGCCTCCATGCACACCCCTCAAA
>NZ_QGGL01000018.1 GCF_003148565.1 Tumebacillus permanentifrigoris | reverse complement strand
TGTGGAACTTCATCAGCAACACATTCGTGAAGGCGGAGTCGCACATTACTGTAATGCCTAGAGGGTGGGAGTTTGGGGAGCATGTCACAGAGTCCCTGTACTTGAAGGCCTTGAATGGGGTGTGTAGCAAGATCCGCTTGTACGTCGATCCACAGAGCAACCGTGTCGTGGCGATTTCAGGTTTACGATAAGAACATCTAAGGGAATTATATATGGGCTGAGAAGGCGGTGAACCCACAAACTTTGGGAACCGTCTCGTTTTCTTGGGACAATAGGAGGAGACAGCGGGGAAGGGGGCTCTAGGAAGCCGTAGGAGACGCTTGTGCAGGTGGGTAAGGGCTAGCTACCCCCTAGACGGTGTCGCGCAGAGGGCTGTATTTCGTGGCCATAATAGGCGCTATGAGGCGTTTTTGCAGGCGGGCAGGGGGTAGAGGTCCCCCTTTTTTGCGAACGCTGACAGAGTGGAGAGCTTGGCGACCCGGAAGGTGAGTTCGCCGACGACGCCCAATAACGCGAAAAGACCCTTGTATGCCTTGATAAAAACGGCGCAAGGGTCTTTCTACGTATTCGTATCGTTTTCATTCAGGAGAGCTTCAACGTCGTGCATCATCTGTGTTCCGCTGACGTTCAGCCTTTTGGCGAGGGAAAGCATCGTAATCAAGGACGGCTGGTTCAATCATGGAAATGTACGTCTTGTTAAGCGCCCTTTGTGAGGAAATGTGCGTAACGGTGAAACCGAGGCCGCTAGGAGGGCTTTAGGAGGCGTTTGAAGGTGGTGGAGGTATGAAAGCCTCCCTGAGTATTCGTCGCTCTCATGACGCTGAACGGGTAAAATCCGTTCTTCGACAAAAAGCCTTGAATGATCCGTATCCTTCGGATTAACTCAAGGTGTGTATCTTTGTGAGTCTTGTCTTCTCTCGATCACCCATACTTCTTCACCTTTTATCGAATATCTTGTTACATCACCTTTAAATGATCTACGCCAAAACGGTGTAGAAGCTGATGTGAACAGAGAACATTCGACCCCTGCAAAGTGGGTCGTCGAGGTAGTTGGTCTTTCTAGTGTACTAACCATTTCTGATGCACTTGCGTATCGCAAGGAGTATGGCAGTTTTGAGGCTGGTCTTCAGATTTGGTTAAACGAGCAATTTACTGGTTGGTTCGCGGAAACTGTAGAGTATTATTCTTAGGCACCCTTCGGGGTGCTTTCATTTTACCCAGAGGTGAGGTGATGACAGATGGACTGCGGGGCGGTCCGTTGGAAGTATTACGAGCATGTGGCGTACAAGTAGGAACATTGGCGATAAAACTGGCACAGCATTCTGACGTGACCGCCGGAAGTAGACTTCCGCTGGCTGAACGCAGTATCAAGGGTTCGAGGCATCTACCACCGGAAGTCTAGCGCTATTGGCAGAAAATTTGCTGAGTACGCTGAACTTCCGGTGGCTGATGCGTAATAACGGCTACTACCAGATGTATATTTCGAATGGTTGGCCAAGATCGGTAGCTGACCGAACGATACTGTATAGATATACTATGTAACGCTGCGGGTCGGGCGAAATTGCGTGCCGCGACCTCAACAGCATGTTTTTCTCGACGAATTTTGCTCTCTCACTCGTATTTCTCACTTTCTGCAAGAGGGAATAGAAGATAGTATATATGGTGTTACATCTGGTGGCATACTACAATACTCATGAGCTATGCTGCTTACGGCGGGGAGGACGTTTATACAGACGTTCCATGAGTTTGTATGATTGGACGTACATTTCGCCGACAGTTGAGCCTTCATTTGGGATCGTTGTGGACTGTGGATGGTTTTCAACGAGGCGTGGCATGAAGTATTCCGTCGCCATGTGCTCGGTGTATCTGTACTCGCTGGTTTTTCTCAACACGTCATTCTCAATCAACTCTGCGAGGTGACGCCCAACCGCACGACGTTGCAAACCCGTCATGCTCGCGATGGAGTTCATATCAGCGGCGAAGTAACCGTCTTTTTGGTACATCCGACCGATCATTAGAACGGCCCAGAGGACACGGCGAAGGTTTTTCTTTTGGAATCCTGCGTATCGCATCTTCACTAGTCATCTCAGGAGGGCGGCCACGATTGTCGTACAAGCCGACATACGCTGTATTATCGTAGACGAGAGTTACGTGACGCTTTACCTCTGAGAGTAGATAGTCAAGGCCATCTTCATTTGTCATGCCCCGATCTCGTTGGCTCTCCATCCAGTCGGAGACCTCGTTTATCGCAGATTCGAGAGGGAAGCCCAGGCCCTTGAAATGCAACGCCAACAGGAACTGCGAGTCATGGCGTGTCCCTATTTCTTGCAGACCGTCACGAAGCAGTTTCTCAGCCTTCTCACGCAACCCGGAGCTCTGACCTGTTGGTATAGGCATGTCGGCAAACTCCCGTTTAGCACGTTCTAGGCGCGTGTTGGTGGACTCCAGTGGTTGCGGTTCGGCCCGGTTCAATTTCTCCTCTTCCAGAGTGAGATTAATAGCCGCTCTCATCTGCTCCGTTGGCATCGGTTGAATGTTAAGGAAGTAATCTTCACTGTCCTCGACCATCTCCAACATGTAGGGATCAACGTAGGTTGCGAACGCTCCTGTCGCTTGGTGCAAAGCGAGCGGTAGCTTTACGCCGCGTCCTTTGGTGGACTCAGGTCGAAGTTCTACACCTGACCGATAATGGTTCAGCTTGTCGATGATGACTCGTCCGAATGCGGCAACGCTGTTGATCGGAAGCAAGTTATCAAAGAACAACTGTACATGGTAGCCTTTGTTCCCGCTGAACATGACATGAATATTCTCTTGTAGGATACCGGCTTTTAGGAGAGCGGTCATGATGCCCTTGACTCGCACCTCTTGGCCGACTGGATCGCCCTTTGCGTCAACGTCAAAGAACAGGAACGGAGTTCCACCTCGTGCGTAGAATATCCCCAAGGTTCGCTTGGCTTCGAAGTGGTCACGGAGTGCGTTGTCTGTTATGCTGGCATCCCTTTGATGCCACTTGACGTTCTGATTCTGGTCAACATACTGCTCGATGTACGGGCTTCGCTGCCGAATCATAAGCTCGTTCATTTTCTTTATAAGGAGATCAGTCTTTTTCATCGTTCATCCCCTTCCTGATTGAGATCTATACCGTCATAAGGCTAGCTGACGCGTAGCTACTCAGCATTCAGTATACTTGCTGAGCGATTCCTTGTGTTATGTAAACTAGTGGATGTCAAAAACTTCTTTCGGAAAATCTGTATTACAGTGAGATCCACAGGTCGTTAGACGGGGTTGACCGCGTTCGCGGTGGTTTACTATTTCTTAGCACTCCACTGGTAACGTTGCAGGTCTGTGGAGCGAGCAAGTTCATAACTCAGAAGGTCAACTATCTGAAGTACACTTCGCTGGTACATGTAGAGGCCCGAAGTTCTAGAGAACTCGCAAAAAATTTTATGAGACTTTGCGAACTGCGACAGGGTGTTATTCAAGCGAGGGAGTCCGGCCTACTCGTCGAAGTACCGAAAATCCTGCAAACACGCGTCTATCATCGGGCGGGGTGCGTGGAGAACACAGGGGGTCATTCTTGCAGGGGAGTGGCAGGGGTCGTCTTAGGAAAAAAACTCAGTTGCTCGCCAAGGGGTTTTACTGATAAATGCTGCTATTGATTCTTAAGGATAGTCTCCCAGATCTGAGCGTCACTCTGCGGAGCATCGACTAAATAAATCTATGCAACCCACACGTCTTCGTCCGGTTCATCAATGTGAATAACCTGAACTGCTTCATAGTTGTACCCCTAATGCTTGGAGTGAATGAGTTCGCACATGAACGGTATGCTTGCATATTTTGCGAGGTGGTAAGGGTAAGGTGCCTCTTTTTTGTCTGTAGAACACGGCTACAGGAAGAAATTTGTTCATATCAATCTTCCTTTCCATTGCATCTAAATTTATCATATACCACTTTGTTCATTAAGCTGGCGTCAACTCAACGGATCATGGTCAAAGTATTTACACCGCTGAACGAAAAGTTCTGGAAGGAAATTGATGTAAAATCGCGTACTTGTTACTCATACTAGTGTTCTTCATGAAAGTAGAGGTACTACAAATGCGAATCGGTCCGAGCTGGGGACAGGCAAAACGCTATGCAATGCGGCAAGCACGAAGGGAATGGTCACGAGAAATCAACAGGGGTAAGAAAAGCGGTGGTTCGGGCGATCCGAAATTGGGGTGTGGGTGCCTAATGTTAATTATCGTCCTTGCGGTTCTCTCCTTAATCATGTCTTAGAGCGATCTCCTAAGTTGTGGAGGTTAAGTAGTGTTTTAATGAGACCATATTCGTCAATGATAATTCATCGTAGAACTGATTTTCTACGACGAATATACCGGAAATACGTTGACAATACATCGCAGAACACGTTAGAATCACCTCATAAGTTCGTCGCAGAACACATTCGAACATGGGGTGCAGAGCATGAATCACTATCTACAGCAATTTGCAGCATGGTTGAAAGACGAGGACAAGGCGGACAAGACGATTAGTACATACGTCACCGGGCTCAACAAGTTCGTCACTTGGTACGAGCAGAGTGTAGGGGCTGCGTTTGAGCCGGAGGGCGTCACGACGATCATGATTCAGGACTATCGTTCCTACATGTTGAATACCCTCGACCAAAAGCCAGCTACGATCAACAAGGCGTTGGCGACGCTCAAGACGTTCTTTAGCTGGGCCGTCGACAAGAATCACATTCCTACCGATCCAGCCAGCAAGGTACGCATGAAACGTGTTCAACAGGTCACGGGCCCAAAATGGATGACCGACCAAGAAATCAACCGACTCACATACGCGCTGGACACGGAGAAGAACGAGTTCAAGGCGGCTAGAGATCGGGCGATCTTCTACACGATGTTTCGGGCAGGGCTGCGGGTCGAGGAGGTCAGCGACTTGAAGCTGACGCACGTAGACTTCCGGCGCGAAACCGTGACCGTCATGAATGGCAAGGGTGGGAAGTTCCGTGTCATACCGATGCACCAGGATTTGAAGAAGGCGTTAAAGACGTGGTTGCCGTTTAGGAACGCCAGCGAAAAGCCGGTTCACCAAGCAAGTGAATACGTCCTTGTCACGGAACGATCCGGCAAGATGACAGCGCGGGCCATAGAACACATGCTGGATACGTACCTCGAACGCTGTGGCCTATTGGAGCGGTCAGCTGACGGTATGAAGTTGGATGGTCAACACTCGTGTCACTCGTTGCGTCATACATTCGGTAAACGGTTGGTGGATGCGGGTCGCCAGCTCAACGAGGTGAAGGAGCTAATGGGCCATGACAACGTTCAAACGACGATGAGGTATGTAGAGCCGTCTCATCACGATTTAAGAAGGGCGATTGAGTCTTTGAGGTAAAATGTCCGGGTAATGTCTTTTCTACGAGGTATTAAACGCCTTGAGGCATTGTCATTACTAGGTTTTTCTAAGTACGATCAATTGGAAAATCGGACATTACATGACATGAGACATGCCGATTACTTGGCATGTTTTTTCTTATTAGTATTGATTGCTATGAGTATATTGAGGCTTATATTAAAATCATATACACGCTTGTAATCATTAGGTATAATAGTTGTTGGAATTACTGATCAATTGGGACGGGTGGTAAGGACATGTTAATTGATTCATCGCTAACCATTGGGCAGCGTTTCAAGCAGATACGAGCTGAAAAAGGTTTCTCTCAATCAGACGTTGCGGAAGGAATTTGCTCAAAGACAGTTGTTAGTCATTTGGAGAACGATCGCCAATATCCCTCGGCAATAATGCTTGGCAAACTGGCCGACAAGCTCGGCGTCCCGCTACGCGAGATCATGGGGATGCAAGAACAACAGTTTGAGGCGGGTTTCCGCATTGATATGATAAGTGTATATATTGAAAAGTCAGATTATGAACACGCATTGAAACACATAGAAGATCTCAGTGGTAATGAAAATCTCCTGGAGCATCAGAAAACTGAACTATTTGTTTACCATGTTGACTGTCTTAACAAGACTGGAAGGTACCATGAAGCGGTAGACAAGGTGCTGCCGTTTTTAGAAGAACAGGAAGCCAACAAGTCTGTGAGCGAAGAAACGCTGTGCATCTTATATAATAAGCTGGGTCGCGCCTATTTCAACCTCAATGATTTCGAGCGTGCTTTTTCTACTTTTCAACAGGGGTATCGAATAAGCCTAAAGTTCAGAACTTTCGATATTGTCGCAGCAAGGGTGACAAAGAATTTAGGTCTAGTCTGTAATCAGTTGGGATATAAACAGGATGCTCGAAAATATCTGGAAAAAGCCTATCAGTTTTATGAGTCCTCGGCTGATCTTACAGGTATCGCCGATACATTGTTTGCTCTTGCGATTGCATCGGGGGATGGTTCGTATCTAGCGAAGGCTAAGGCCATCTACGAAAGCCAGAACTTGATCCATGAGGCAAACGTTGTGAAACAGCATTTTGCCTTCCATGTCGAATCAAAGCTGAATTATAAAGATGCAGTCGATAAGTTACAATCTTCTGCAAAGGAATTTGAACGTTTAGGGGATTATGGGATGGGGATGTATACTCTCTCCAGAGCAGTGGTATTGTGTGTAAAAAACGAAGACGCGACAAGTGCCCAAGAAATTCTCCTTAAAGCCGAAGCATATAGGGAACAAATGGGGAAAGAAGATCCCTTCATGTTGGGCTTGTATTACATTGCTAGATCGAAACTTAGTTTACTCATCAGAGAATTCGACGACTGCATCCACCATGCAAATATTGCTAGTGAGATGTGTGCTATAATGGGAATGAATGCAGATTCGGCAGATGCGCTACAAATGATTGCAAATGCTTACCGCTTGCAAGGGAACGTGGATAAGGCATATGAGGTCATGGTCAAAGTTGCGCACTTGCTACGTGAATCTCAAAGGAGGAACAGCGTATGAAAAAATTACTTGCTTTGACATTTGTGGTTGTGCTTCTATCGCCTATCCTTATTGGAGTCACAACCGAAAAAACTGTTCTCGCTTACGATGTTGGGCCAAAACCAGATGGGATAATCGCCGTAAAGTAATAAAAACCGCCTTTTGTAGGCGGTTTTTTTTAGGGGGTTCATCTCGAATCCGCCATTAAAATGTTTATCCGTAGTATGGATGTGGTGGTGTGTGGTTACATGACTACTATTTAGTTGCAAATGTATTTGTTTTAATAACTTCATAATACTTTTAAAATCATTGGTAGGAGATTACTCCGAATCGGTGATTTTTTTATTTTGTAGAAAAAGGGAGTGTCGAGCGATGTCATGTCAGACCGTTGTTCCACTTACACTTGGGCAACGCATCCAAGTTCTTCGTAAACAAAAAGGGTTCACCCAAGCGCAGTTGGCGCAAGGACTCTGCGATCCGCTCATGATCGAGCAAACAGAGACGGATATCGGCAGACCTTCGTTCACGGTGTTAAACGGAATTGCAGAACGTCTGGAAGTACCTTTTGATTCCTTCATGGTTGACTCGCAGCACAACAAAGAGTGTGTGAAGCTGTTCCATCAAGGGATGAAGCACCAGCAAGACAGAGACTATCTGTCAGCACTAGAGTGTTTCGAAGAGCTGGTGAAGCGACCCTTTATTGGTAGCATCCCCAAAAACGATCTGCTGGTGAATCTTGCGGTGTGCTATCTCTGTTCGGGTCAACCGATGGAGGCAACGGATTGGTTCTACACCGCCCTCGAATCGGCTTATGCAACACAGGACTTGGAAACGGTTGTCGCGGTCTACAAGTTTCTGGGTCACATTGAGTTCCAAGAGCAACGTTTTGAGCACGCTCGCCGGCACTTTGACCGAGCACTTGCGTTGTGTGGTCGTCTACCAGAGGTTGCGGAGTACGAAACTACCACCCTGCTTATTCTGATTGGACTGTGTCATTTCTATATGGAGAACTCCAAGGACGCCATGCAAATCTACCGCCATGCTGAAGACATTTGCCAGAGCGACCCAGAGCGGACAACCTTGTGTTTCCTTCAGCTCATGTTAAGCCGGGTCTATGCAAAAATGTCGAAGAGTTGGGAAGCACAACTCTATCTCGAAAAATCAGTTACCCTGTTGCACGAAATTGGCGTGATTGACGATGAGCGTGGAATACGAACTGCTTGGGCGAACTTCCTTGATACCTGCTCCGCTCCGATCGCAAATGCCTGCCTGCGATCCATAGCCGAGTTTTTGGATCAAAACGGGTATCAGGTCGAGGCCGGACTCTGCTATGTCGAGTTGGCGAATTCGTACCTGATAAGTGACCAAGTATTCCCGCCATTCCACAATTCTGAGCATCGGGGGCATGTGGAACTGGCGATGGACGCATGTCGTGAAGCAGAACTCCGGCTTGCTGAATCTGTGTTGTATCTGCCATTTGTGCAGGAGATCCGGGGAAGGGTACTCGTTACTTTCCCAGACCTTGACCAAGCAGCAATGGCCATCCGCAAGGCTGCGGATGGCTTCAAGCAACAGAAATTGTCCAAGCATTGGGAACGGATGATGAACGCCCTGTCCACGATCTACTGCGCACAAGAAGGAAATGGGGATACCCAAGAAAGTATCGGCCTGACGATCCGGGCCAAGCCGGAACTTGTGAATGTTCGGGTACTGGCAGGGTTCTCTCAGCGAGACCTTGCGAGAAAAACGGGTCTTAGCAGCCCGTTTTTGTCCCAGTTGGAAAAGGGAATTCGCAATGCCGGTCCACATAGCGCTAAAAAAATCTGCGACACCTTGGAAGTTGATTTTGAAGACGTATTCGAGCTGGTGAAACCTTGAATAAGGGAGAGAGAGGAATGGGAATTTTCGACCAACGCATTCAAGAGGTATGTGTTATAGGGAGAGAACTCGTCACGATAAGTTGGACGGAGCAGGATCTTGATGAAGAGAAAGTGTTTAAACTGTCCGGATTGCTCTTGACGAACGATACAGCCCTTGTCATATGCGACGGAAACGTCGAGTTCCATATTGTAGAGCAGAAGGCGGATGGCGAATTTCTTCCGATCCGATGCTGTGACCCGATTTTCCACATTGGGGAGGAAGACGCGAAATACCTACAGGTGTTGGATGACTTGTCGAAACTTTCAGTCGTGGAATTCGCCAAAAAGTACCCTCACCCCGAATATCTCGAACAGATCAATCACGAACAACAATAGTAGAAATGGGGCGGACGACGATCCGCTCTGTTTCCGCTCGGAAAGGACAGGTATGATATTGCAATGAGGGTCATTCGTGAATTGTGCGTTGGTACGGAAGTAAATCAATCAAAAAACATGATCATTGAAGGCGAAAACCTAAGAGTCATGGCGGAGTTGGAACAGCATCGTGGACGCGTCGATCTCATCGTCACTGACCCGCCGTATAATACTGGGCGGACATTTCGCTATCGTGATAGTTGGGGCGGGGAGTGGGTGAGCATGATGAAGCCCCGTCTGCTACGGATGCAGGAGCTGCTCAAGCCCGGCGGAGTCCTCGCGATCTGCATCGACGACAACGAACTATTTCGGTTGGGTCTGCTTCTGGACGAGGTGTTTGGCGAACAGAACCGTATCGCGATCATCAACTGGCAGAAGTCATACGGCCCCAGGAACGACAACAAGCACGTCTCCAGAGACACGGAATACGTGCTCGTCTACGCCAAGAACAAGGAGCAAGCCAGCACGAATCTTCTTCCCCGCAACGATGTCATGAACGCTAAGTACAAAAATCCGGACAACGACCCTGCCGGCCCTTGGAAGATCGGAGGAGACGCTACCGTCGCCACGCCTGCGGAGCGGGATCGGTACGCAATCCAATCGCCTTTTACCGGGGCGTTGCACTATCCGGGTGCTCGTGCATGGTCGCATCCTAAGAAAAAAATGAAGGAGTGGCTGGAGCAGTGGGGCAGCCACTATGAAGAACGCGAGCTTGGAGACGGGCGTGCGAAAGCCTTGGTGCTGAAAAACGCTCCAACACCGACACTAGCGGACTGTAAGTTGGATACCTGCCCAGTTGCGTATGATGACAGAGTTTTCGAACACCCCCTTCTCCAATCCGCAAGGCAAAAAGCGGAGGAACTTCGCGATCACGGTGTATGGCCGATGCTCTACTTCACTGCAAACGGAACTGGACGTCCTGCGTTAAAGCGCTACCTCCAATACGTCAAGCAAGGTAAGATCCCTACCACGTTTTGGGCCGAAGATGATTACGACGAACCGTTTGTCCTCGGCACTGAGTCGTGGAGCCACAAAGAATCCGGCCACACCCAAGCGGGTATAAGCGAATTGAACACGATCATTGGGAAGGGACACAACTTTCAAACGGTCAAACCTCTACAACTGATCAAGAAACTAATCCACATCTGGTGCCCGCCGGATGGAATCGTTTTAGACCCATTCGCAGGATCAGGCACAACAGCACACGCTGTTTTGGACTTGAATCATGAATCGGGTGCAGATCGGCAATTCATTTTGATCGAACAGGGGAACTCGGAGGCCTGGGACCAGTTCGCTCGTACTCTTACGCGGGAACGTGTTCGAAGAGTAGCAGAGCCTCTTAGTGGAGGCTTTGAATTTATAGCATTTGTGTAGACAATTACAAGCAATTTTTTGAGAGTTGCACTTTTTATGTTGCTTTCATAAAACCTGATTCTGAGTAGAAGGGATTTGTATGGGTCACATGAATGAACGTAGTGAGACAAGCAAAAAGATGACCCTTTTGGATCATTATTGTAGAGAAATAGAGAGTTTGTCTAGGTACCGTCGGTAGGAGATCCCGGCTTCCGACATACCCGCAGAGCAATGAGGGGTATGACAATGTATTAGTTGAAGCAGGATGTCAATGGAATTTCTATTCCTTCTAACGTCTTGTCAATTGATCAGTGCGAAATCTATTAAAACATGATAATCTATTTGGAGATAATAGTCTGTGAGGTGTTAGAAATGAGCCAAGAAAACTCGAAACTAAAACATTTGTCAACCGAACAAGTAGAAGATTTAATGGCAAGATACTACGATGGCGAGAAAATAAGCGAACTTTTGAAGGAATTTAGCATAAAATGCTCCCCTTCAGTTATACATGCTTACTTTCCGCAAATCGTTGAAGAATATCTTTGTCCTTATTGTTCTGTCAATTTATTGACGAAAAGAGTCTCGAGGAATAATAAAGGTTTTCAAAAAGCTGAACTCCCTAAGTGCCCTGTCTGTAAACACACTGAAGGTGCAAATTATTGTTCTTGTGTAAATTGTCGAGAGTTATCTGCGAGGTTAGAAGAAGAAAGACTGAAAAAAAAGAAAGAGAAAATTAAGGAAACCTATGATCTGTCCAAACGGAAGCCAATTGATGTGTCACAATTAACAAGAACCGATAGGTTGTATTTATCTGCTTTACTAAGATCTGGTTTTGATGAAAATTTCCAAGTCATAAATCCAGTACAAAATTATATTGATAAACTATCTCCTACAGAGAAGTTTTGTGAGGAAATAGTAAAAACTCTTACAAGTAAAGCGATACTTGTAGTTCATCCTATGTCTGAAGTTGCATCTTTTCCGGATAATGAAGAGTTTCCAAATAGTTGGTACACTTATCTTGTATATTACCATGTTAACGTTTCGGCAGAAGGGGTTACTAGGAGTAACTTGCTTCAGGAGCTGATGAACCCGCCATCAGAACTATATACTTCGAATCCATACTATTGTTTTGAAATATGGCGAAAAATTGCTATAGAGGAATGTTGTCAATATTTGCTACATCATTTAAGTAAACTTGATTTTCAATACAAAGTAGGAGAAAAAACTATAGCAATATTTCAAGAATTGCTCGAAACTTTCTCTGTATCACAGATATATAACATTGTTAATAGGCAAATCGCAAACGCTTCTAGGTATTATCAAGAGAAAAGAGTTTCAAAAATGGAAGCTGCAAATACCGTTATAGGTTCATGCCTCAGATTTGGTGAAAGAGCACGTGCAGAAAAGTGGGATATTTACAAATACGGTCGTGATTACTCCCTACCTCAAACAGTCATCAGTGAATTAGTTTACAATAGAATTTTACAACTCGGGGTAAAAGGATTTGATCTTCCTCCTGACCTTTCAGAGTTTATAGAGCCTGTTGCTTTTGAGGACCAAGTAGAAAAAGATAATTGGAACCCAAATAGTCAAGCAAAATTCACTTGTGAATATAATGGTTTTAAAAAGGGGGATATTGCTCTTTATGTTGGTCGTCATGACGATAACTATTCTGTAGTATGTGACCGATATGGAGATCAATATTTGGTCCCGCATTATGTGATACAAGTGAAAATTACAAACAATTATAGGTAACGCTACTTAGATAAGCTTGGGTCCACCCCTTGCCTAGACCGCATGACCGATGTATACTGTACGCTAAGAGTTCGTTGGAGCCCAACACATCCAACCAATACTTCGATAAACGCAATGTACTACAAAGCCTATAACAGCGGGCCTTCGAAGCCTTTCCTCACGGAGAGGTACCGAAGTGGTCATAACGGGGCGGTCTTGAAAACCGTTAGGGGGCAACCCCACGCAGGTTCGAATCCTGTCCTCTCCGCCAAACTTATATGTTCTATACAAAACGCCAAGGATAGGTCCTTGGCGTTTTGTTGTTTACGTAAGCATGAATGGTGCTCCGTGTGCTAAAATATATAGAAGAGAGGGGCTGATCGAAAATGGAACGGTATAATGCAGAAGGCATGAATAAGCTGTTGAAAATGAATACGGAGCGAGCCAGGATTATGGCAAAGACAAACGACACGTATATTGTGTATTCTTCCGAGGATGGTATCGTTCGTGAATATCCCAACGGTGAAAAGGTAGTCGTTAATGTCAAAAAATAAGCATAAGCCAAAACTCTTCGTCTTCGCAGGAGCTAATGGATCGGGAAAAAGCTCGACAAGGGAGTCGTTATCTTTAGGGATGGGTTTTGGTGTCATTATTGACACAGACGCCATTGCACGGACAATTAACCCAGAGGTACCAGAGTCGGCCAACGTAGAGGCGGGAAGGGAAGCTATTAAAGTTGCCCGTGATTGCATCAGCAGTGGCGTCAGTTTTTGCATCGAGAATCACATCCGATCTGCAAAGGCTGCCGGTTATGAGCTCCATATGTTTTTCCTTGGGGTTGACCGTGTAGAAGTAAATATTGAACGCGTTGAAGTTCGTGTCAAGAATGGCGGGCACGATATCCCTGAAGAGACGATTCGAAAACGGTATGTAACATCCATTGAGAATCTTATCAAGATCTTGAATTTGATCGATGAACTTGTGATCATTGACAACAGTGAAAGCAGTCGCTCAATCCTTGTGGCCAAACAGGGTAAAGTTGTCTCAGTAGATGAGGTTTTGCCGGATTGGGCACAAACGATTCGCACTTATCTAGTATAAACTTAGGAGAGGTACCGAAGTGGTCATAACGGGGCGGTCTTGAAAACCGTTAGGGGGCAACCCCACGCAGGTTCGAATCCTGTCCTCTCCGCCAAACCAATAACACCAACGCTTTGTAGCACTTTTCCACTGCCTGTGGATAGACCGAGCAGCCGACAAGACCGCATGGTAGTTCGTTGGAGTCACGGTCTAGGTGCGGTCGCATAGTTCGTTAGGGGAAACCAGTGGCTCAGGTCATTGGTTTTTTGTTTTTCTCCACGTTCTCCATAAACCATTTTGGAGGATTATCATCTTGGAAACGACACGACCGAAACGCAAAACAACACGCACCCACCGGGCATTGGAGCTTGAAACGCAAGAGATGCTGGATGCAGCGGAGACCATCTCCCTTGGACAAGCGATGAAAGATTTCATCACAGCCAAGACGGCAGAGCGTGCGGCCCCGAGAACGATTAAAGACTATGAGTCTCATTTCAGATACCTTCGCAACTGGCTGACGGATCATCACCCAGAGATCACGTTGCAGAAAATCACGGCGACAGTTCTCCGAGAATATGTGACGTGGATGACGAACGACAAAGAGAAGTTCGCCGATCACCACATCAAACGCTCGAAGCCTGGGGTAACGGGACTGTCCCCGATGACGGTAAATATTCGCATCCGAACCATGAGAGCGTTCTTTAACTGGTGTCAGAGTGAAGGGTAATCCCAACGTCGCCAGCTGCTGACATCAAGCTTCAAAAGGTGGACGAAGACAAAATTAGATCTTTCACCGCCGACCAACTGCGGAGATACCTTGCGGCCCCAGATCAGCAGGCTTTTAACGGTTTCCGGGATTACGTGATCATGATGACGTTATCTGATACGGCCCTCCGCATAAGCGAATTGCTTTCCTTGACAAAAGACGACGTGGACTTTGATCAACTTACCTTGACCGTCCCTTGGGAGAAGGCCAAAACAAGAAAGACCCGAACCGTCCCGATCTCGAAAAAAGTAGCCAAACTACGCGCGGAGCTTATCCGCGAAAATGAGGACTTTGGCCCGAACGCTAATTTCCTGTTTTACTCGACTTACGGTCGAAAGTTATCAGCGGATGCATTTGATGAGCGATTGAAGCTAAATGGGGAACAGGCTGGAATTGACGAGGACAAGCGTTCAGCCCACCCTTTCCGTCACACATTTGCTCTCCATTGGATTAAGTCAGGCGGCGATCCGTTCACGTTGCAACGTATTCTCGGACACACCGACATGTCGATGGTTAGACGGTACGTTCGTTTATGTGCTGGAGATATCAACGAAAAACATCAACAATTCTCCCCAATTCACACGCTAATTGGTTGAATTTTGTATAATGGCCTCCTTCGTTGATGGAAGGAGGGCTTTTGTTTTTATAAAATTGCCGGATTACGAATGCAGTAATTTTCATTCGTGTTGCAAACCAGTTGATAGGAAAACATTACTAGACCACAAAACAGATAATACTGATTGTTTATTCTAATGGCATTTTGATAGAATAATCTGGGTAGAATAATATTTTTCGATCACTCAAGGAGGGAAAACCAATGAATGAGGAGTTAAAGGATATCACGAAAATAATTGTAAATGAGTTCTCTGTTAGATTGATGCAAAATTATGACAATACGGCATTGTTGATAAATGCTTGTTATGTGTCAGCTAATTCGTATGCAGAGCTAAGGGGAGAAAAAAATATTAGTACTACGGGTGGCATCCCAGTTAAATATCGTTTGTCACAAAAAATTGAAGACGACTTGGAAACAATATTTTCTCGGATTGATATGGTCCATGCATACAAGACGACAGCAATCGATAAGGTCATTAAAGATTATTTCATAACCACAATTTCCATAGTAGACGCATTTTTGGAGGAATTGTATAAATTATTAATTAAATTTAAAGATAATCAGGCAGATGAAGACAAGATAGTCAGAAGAATAAATAGCATGTGGACAAATGATAATTTTAGAATATACGTGTTGAATTCAGGGTTGTTAAAACAGGACAGAGGAATGTTGGCAAAAAACTATCCTATTTCTATATGGTTTGATACCTATGACGAATTTAGGATTATCCGAAACTGTGTTGTCCATAGTGGTGGTCAATTAACCGAAAAGCAAAGATCTAAGTTAGCAGAAATAGTAGAGCGGGTACCTCATCGTGTTTCTGTTTGTAATCTGGCTATCGATTGGAATGAGGTAATATTACACCCGGATTTTATGTATTTTATAAGGATGTTTACATTTGATTTTTTACACTATTTAGGGAGTTGTGTTGTGGGGAATATTGAATAAATAGTTCGTATACTCTTAATGGCCTCGAAATAAGGGGTGTGGGGTTTGTAGCGTGATGCTCGCAACATAGGAAAATCTTCTTTTTGTAATGTGATACACCACTAATACAAGATAAAAAATCCCCCGCATCGTCAAGATGGCGGGGGATTTTTGTTCTTAGGTTTTGTACTTTCGTTGATTAACAAAAAACGAGAACAAAACGAAGTTGGAAGCGTACTGTCAATCGATTTTATTTTTCGTTGTTGACTTTATCCATACACAGATCAATTAACGCTACCATTCGATAGAACAGGTAATCGATCTGTTTCATGGTAGTGATTTTGATTTTGCCTGTTTCAAAATGGCGTATTTGAAAATTGTTACCTATATTGGTGAGTGCAATGAACTCAGTATCCAGCAGTGTATCGAATTGACTGGTTCCCGCAGCTATGTTTGTTACTAAAGTTGTTGCGGAAGCCTTCTTATTACTTGGGTTATAGAATGTCTTTATTCGCTCGAAAGCGTCCCATAACTTCTCAAGAGCAATTTGCCTGTCAAACTCCTTCGGTTTGCGAATATTTTCGATCGCAGCATTTACCAATTCGTTCAAATCTTTGTCGTTTGATTTAACATTAAGATTTTGAAGAACCTCGTCTAATTGTGTCGGTAAGTAACGTTTAACCATACCGTCTGTATCGAGATAAAAGACGATCCCATTTCGCGAAAAGATTTGGTTTACTTCGGTACGGAATTTTTCTCTTTCATAGTGAGTGTCTAAAAATTCAAGATGATAGTGATTGAAAAATCTGTGGTAATCACCCTGCTCAATGTCAACAATTCTTGAATAACAGAACTCTACAAAATCAAGCAGTGCGTACTTATCGACATCATCATCTTTTTCGTAACGATCAATCCAGATAGGCGTTTCCATATTTGGGATTTGAGCTTGAATAGCGGATTCAAGAAGATTGATGTTCGTCCCAAAAACCCTACCATTAGGATCATCGCAGTAGTTAGGATGTTCGGCAGAAAAATTTTTTTCGTATTTTTTATATAGACCAACTATCCCTTTATATACTGCTAGGGATAGTGTTTCGGATCTTAAATCCCGCCTCCCAAGCTCTCTGTCGCTAAAATATTCGTGAACCATGACTGTTCATCTCCTTAGACTATTGATTATTTTTCAAATTCCTCTTCCATTTTAATAGTATTTAGGAAAAATGCCAATATCTAATGTGAAATACAAATCTATGCAATTTTAGCATCGAGGTAAGGGTGTTTTGACATTGTACCAGTAGCAAATGGAGAGCTGGACGATGGGTTTGTCTATGAGGCCATTTTCCGCCAGAGAGTTACCAATGCGTAATTATGAGAAACTGATGGGTAAAATCGGACCATCCCATGTGTAAAATGAGGGCAGCCCTATGGGTACACGTCTACCCATAAACAAGAACCACTGAACAAGATCCAATTAACAAGAACATTAGAGGCCAACGGACATGACCAAGGGGCGACCGTTGGTCTTTTCTATGCCTATAACTTCCTACTCAAAATCCTTGTAAATCACCGTCACAGCCCCCTATTAGTATGAGTGAAGGGAAACCTCTTCAGGGGTGTTGTGGTCCCTCCCTTCCTACGGAACCCCCTTCGGATCGGTCGGGCCAGCTCCCCCTCCTGCGTCCCGATCCTTCCAACCAAGTCAGCCTTCGGGCTGGTTTTTTTATTTGGAATCATTGTCCATGAATTCTACAGAAAGGGATGATCACATGTTGCACGGTCGAACGATCCGCTTGGTTCGAGTTGCAAAGGGCATGAGCCAGGATGAACTGGCCGACCACATCGGCATCACCAAAGTCTACGTCTCCAAGATCGAAAAGGGAGAGCGTCGAGTTACAGAACGTTTTGAACGTCGATTCCGTGAACTGTTTGCTGACGATGCGGAACAAATCGACGCTCTAACATCTATTCTCCAAAATATGATGAAACGTGACGGTAGCAAATGAAGGAACTTACGCCTGAACAAATGATGGCAGCGGAACTTTACATGGCCCGGAAGTCAAACGGTATGTTCGTTGACGACGTGGCCGCTCGGATCGGGGTGAGCCGTCGAACGATCTACCGCTGGTTGCAGCTGCCTGAATTCAAACGGTACTGCCGTGAGAAGGCGGTCGAGGTGGCCGAGGAATCGCTGGGCCGGGTGCTCGACGTTTTAACTCAAAAGGCTCTTGAAGCGAAGAACGCCAAATTCCTTGAGCTGTATCTGAAAGTTTGCGGCGTATTGAATGGAGAAATGGTCAAGGTGGACGTGAACGCCGTGACCGATGACGATCCTCGTTCCAACGAAGCTATCGAGGACGAGATCGTAGAACTGAAATGCCAGCTGGGGCTGGCTGAGGAACATTAAGGAAAGAGGGGATACGATGAGCTTCAAGGATGTTCAAAATCGCTTCGAAAAAGAGGCTGAACGTCTCCGATCCCGCGAGCAGGGCTTGAAGGAAAAAATCTACGCAAAGAAAGTCGAACTGACCGACTTGCAGCGGAGGTACCAAGACGCCGTTCTCGACGGATCGGATATGGCAATGAAAAAGATGAAAGCTCAATTGGCCGAGGCCGATCTTCAAAGGATGGAAGAGCATCACTCGTTGATCGTGGCCGGGAAGAACAAACGCCTCCAATCATATCTGCCGGAAGCTAGATCGGCAGCAGAACTTGAGATCAAGGCGGGGAAGGATCGACTTGGGGAGTTGATCGGGGAACTCCGCAAATACAAGGCTGAGTACCTGGGCCACGTACTTCGACTTAACGCAGCGTTTCGATCCGTCGATCAGATCGCCGAAGCCTATGGTAACATGTCAGCGAAGGCTGGGAAGGAAGAGCGGAAGTTGGTGCATATGCCGACCTTGAACATGACCTCTACGTTTGCTGGTCTTGACGCACCGATCGGCGTATTGGAACGGGAAATTCTCGATGCGTTCCGGGCCGGTACGGTTCAGCCGTGGGTTCGTTTGTACCTTGAACACGGGATTCTTGTTGATTCAAACCAAGAGACAGAAGCCAAGTTCCGCGAACTGAAAGGGGGAAATTGATGATGGAAGGGAAGCAGCTGGCTCCCCGCGATCTATTCCGTAAGGGATACGAGCCAACGGATCAAAAGCCGGATGGGAGCACGACGACCGTCTTTGACGAAATTCTAAAGAAAGAGCGAACTGAACGGGCAGCACCCTTACATTCTTCTTCGTCGTGGCTACGCTAACAAAGCATAGAACGGGGCTGTTAGCCTTCAGAAAACGTCACAAGCACGGTCAGGACGTTGCCCCACGTCTGATGATTTCGTCCATGTGGGACGTTGTAGGGGGGCAAAACAATAGCAGTTTTGGGTGGAGAGGCTTCGGCTTCCTCACTTCTTTTTTTCTTCGTCGGGGTTGTCACAAACGAAAGGGGACGGGCAGATGTATAGGTGAGGAGGGGAAACATCATGGATCAAAAACTTAGCTACGACGAGAGAATCCGTATGTTTAATTTTATGGCGGTTCACAGCGAGATGTATGCCGAATTAGGGAAAGAACGAGTATTTCTACTAATGGCGATCCTTCAGTTTGGAATAAGTGAGGGCGAGTAAATGACAACCACCAAAGAATTGGCACAACTGTTAGGGATCACTGAACGGATGGTGAGAAAAAATGTTCGTTCACTCTTGGGCTTCCGCTGGAAAGGTAAAGCGATGATTTCGCTTCACAAATCTTTTGATGAGTTTGGGGATTACGAGGAATACGACTTTTTCACATTACATCTGCCGAACTTCGACTTCTAAAAGTAGTCGGCGAAAGCCCAGATGTCGTTCAACTTTTGCTCGACAAGCTGTCTCAACCAAATGGCAGCATCCCGTTCATCGGCACGGATCGGGAAGAAACCTGGGAATTGTTCACCGGCTTTTGATTGGAATTCTTCGTGTCACAGATCGGTCTAAATGTGCGTTATTTGAGAGCCGGTGTGACAGGGCCAGAGAACGGATCGGCAGGGAGAAGGGCCGTGCTGGATCGTGAGTTGTACGATAAACGACTCGGGGAAATCGAAGGACTGAACCTAGTTACTATTGGTTGGTCGGGCGAACATGAGGACTATAAAATCTCGGGTCTGCTCATCACAGATCGTGCAGCGGTGGCCGTGCTCGCGGGGAACGTGGAGGTCTGCTTTGTAGAGCAGCTGACGAACGGGGAGTACGAACTTGTTCAATGTGTCACCCAGCTGTTTCATGTGGGTGTTGATGTTGGGATGTACCCGCAGGTATTCAAGGACATCAAAAATCTTTCGTTGTTTGAGTTTGCACAAAAGTACCCGCGTTTCGATCTAATGGGAGACGAAGTTGGTATAGAGAAAGGAAGTGAAGCAGTATGCAAAAAATTGAGGCCATGACGTCCGGGGGGAAAGTCGAATTGGTCTTGGTAGGTAATTTGTTGAGTATCAACCTGAACGGCAAACTCTACAAAACGGTGTCGTTTGATGGCCCGGATACCGTCACCAACACGAACTACCCCAACAAAGAGGGGAAATAGTACCCCAAAGGGGATTCCGTCAGTCTCCTGCCGTGTTCGGGGGAAGCAGCGGGAGACATATATTAATGAGAGAATGAAACGGGTGAAATGAACTGCCTCGGGTCTAAGTGATCGAGGCTTTTTGTGTTGCATGACATTTATATATATTACAAAAATATGGTTGTCGATTTATGTAACTTTATTTTACTTGTTATATTATATATGATGTGATATTTTTTGAATGTGAAGTAAGAAAAACAAGGAGTGATTTCTATGAACAAGAAGTTATTTATCATCCCGACGGCAATGCTTCTAGTATCTCTCGGTTCCACGGGTGCTCATGCGAGTGAAGCATCTCTAGGGATTTTGAAAGCAAAGGACATGTACGTCACCGAAGCGAAGGGACTTGACACTTCCTACCTACCTCTGCCGGAGGATCAAGGAAAGCAAGTCAAGAATCTTAATGTTGTGGTGGACAACACCTTCAAAGATAAGGCTCACACGCTGAATGGTCGTGTCACAGAGTCAAGCGGAGATACCCACAGTACGTTAATCCCAGATCCTGATCCTACGAGTTCTCCATACTTAAACACGAACGTAACGTGGAGTGGAGGTCACCAACTTGAGTGGACTGTCTCAAATGGGAAATTCCTATTTTTCCAACGCCCTGACACTTACTACTACACCCAAAATGCTACAACCACTGGCTTTGACGCATACACAGGCAAGGTCATGTCCACCGCTGCAAATGCAACTGGCACTTATCTGACGATGCGATTAGCAACCGTTTCAAAAATGGCTCGTTGGTTTGACTGGGCTAATGGTTTGGGGAAACCATACAACTTCGGAGATTGGATCGTGGCAGGTGCAAGTTGGGAGATCCAACAAAACGTACCTTTGCTTGGGAAGATTTGTACGGCTTCTGTACCGTTTTCCGGCACTCAGAGCGTTATCGTCTATGAAAGTAACGATGATTCTTACGGTAGCTATCATGATCGCTTCCGCTTCGATATTGACCCGTCTGGCAAAGTAAGCATTACAACTTGGCAGGTTTCCTAAAAACAAAAAGACCTAATCAGTTGATAATTGATTAGGTCTTTTCTGATTTTCTTAATTCTTCACAAAAAACTCTAGCAACAGAATAATAAGAGTTGTCATTGCGGCATCCAGAATAAGCCCAATCTGTAGAATAGGCTGTCTGGAGAACCACCGCCTAGCGATGAAAACCAAAAGGATACAGACGAATATGGTTATTATTTGTCCAATACTCACTGGCTAGAACTCCTCCCCTGACATAATATGATGTTTAGCGGGATGATTTCACTACTTCCACATTTATGTATTAATTCCTGTCTTTATTTTATTCTCTATGTTTTCTTTTAAGAATTCCTTACCCCACCTTGCCTTCGTATTTCTACGAGACGTTTTGTTCCTCTCCAACGGTTTCCCGCTTGCTGAGACCGTTGCAACAGAGGTATACTTTGAGCACGGAGTTCGTTGGAGGCCAACATGCCTTAACGACACTATGAGGAAAGCAGAGTGCTACAAAGCCAATAACGACGGGGCCTGAACGGGTCCTGCAACGGAGAGGTACCGAAGTGGTCATAACGGGGCGGTCTTGAAAACCGTTAGGGGGCAACCCCACGCAGGTTCGAATCCTGTCCTCTCCGCCAAACTAGGATACGTAAGGCTTCAAAGGACTCATCCACAACTGTGGATAGACCGCAGGAAACGGCTCTTTTTTGTTGAGTTCGTTAGAGCACTCATCGGCTACTGCCGATGGGTGTTTTTTTTTATGTACACTCCTGCGGGCTAACCATGGAGTCTGTTTCTCTAGAACAGGCTATGTACGATTTCATCACGGCATTGCGAATTTTACCCATAGAAAAATCCCCTCCAAAGTAAACGGTAAGGGGCTTGCTTCTTACTGTCTACTAGAAGGGGATCCTATCAGAAATCAGCAGTCATCTTCTGACCGCATAGCAACCGTGGTTCTTTTTTTATCGTCCACCTGTATTGGTAGCCCAGACAGGCATCCAGTTGCCCCCACTGTGAACTGTGTCATAAAGAACACAATTCCCATCGCTTTGCATGATCAGTGTGTCACCAACGAGGCCGGTTGGCTTGATCATCGGCGGAGGATACGCGTTATTCAACCATGTATTGGTATCTGCCATCCAAAACGAACGTGTATTTCCCGCATCTGAGATATAAAGATGCCCGTTGTAGTCGAGTCTTAATACTTGAGCCCATACGGTATATTGTGCTGAGTACCAGTTATTTGGATCATAGGTATAAGGGGAATAAAAAGGGTTGGGGTTATACCAAGCGCCATTCGTGTGTGAAGACCAAAGACCATTACCGGAATTATAAAGAACCAGATTCCCATCCGACTGCATGTCGAAAGCAAATCTACCATCAGCGGATACCAACATTCCGTTATTAGAAAGAGTTTGGCCAGGGTGGAGCGTGTCCGCTGCAAAGGCTGAAGTGGCAGCTGGGATCTGAAGCATGGATGTCGCAAGCAACGTAAAACATGCCAGTTTAACAGACGTTTTCACAGAAAATTTCCCCTCTCGAAAAAACAATTTTTGTTTTCTAACTAAAACAGTAACATGTTATATTTTTCCTGTCAAATATTTTTTTGAATAATCGAATACTGCGAATATATTTAATGGAGAGGGTTTCGAAATGCACGTGTACCAAGCATGTGGGAATCGAATCTCGACGAATGGTCGGATACAATGAACGACATCTCGCGTTTGAAAGTGGAACAAAGCAAGTTTCAAGAAGCCTATCAGATCATCGAAGAAGTGCAGATTCGACGACCCGGACGAGTACGATCTTGTTCGTGCATCAAATCCCATGTTTTTGTGGGTCATGATGTTGAAACGGTTATGCAGGATGTGAAGACAATGACAATGGTAGAGTTTGCAAGGAAGTATCAGCACGGAGATTTCACGAGGAGTAACATGCGGGGAGTGAAAAAACACCCCGGAAACGGGGTGTTTTTCTTCGATTAATAATTCCCGACGTACGTGCCTTCGTACAATCCTCCAGAGACCTGGCGCACATTGATGAGGAAGCCGTAGAAGCCGTTGTCATCGATGTACGTGCTCGGCGGATAGTGATCGAAGTAGACCACCATAACCGATCCATCACCAGTATCGGGAATTAGGATGGGGTCCGTTGTTGCGTGTGCGGGTGTTACGTAAGCGGATGAGCCGAAAACAGTCAGGGCAGCCATCAGAGTCAAAGCAAATTTTTTCATCGTAATTCAACTCCTTCTGGGTTGAAGGATTGACTTTATAACACATTGTACTTTTTATCAATAAATAATTTTTTGAAATATGGATTATGAATTTCTCTTTCAAAACAGCTACGTCGATCCACAGAGTAATCATGTAATTGCAATTTCGGGCGTACTTTAATGGTTTATTTGAGAAGGCGGTGTACCCACATGTGGTTTTACAAGCGGGCATTTTTGGATATTCTGACACGCCACTTTTTGGCGTGTTTTTCTATGTAGGTCGTCTGCCCGTGAATGAATATCTGTTTAGATTAAAAAGATGTACATGTTTTTATCGGAATGATATTATTTATTTAGAATACATAGATCATTCTGGGGTAGGTGTGAAGATTTGTTACTGGATGCAAATTTTACGATCGGGCAACGCTTTAAACATATACGTACGGAACAAGGCTTCTCCCAATCGGAACTTGCGGATGGAGTTTGTTCAAAATCAGTCGTCAGTCACTTGGAGAATGACCGTCAATATCCCTCAGCAGAAATGTTCGGTAAACTTGCGGATAAACTGGGTGTCCCTCTTCGTGAGATCATGGGGATGCAGGAGAAGCAGATGGAGGCTGGCTTTCAGATCGAAATGACTCGTGTGTACGTTGAAATGGCCGACTACAATCACGCACTAGAACTCATTGACGAACTGGATCGACGTGAGGATTTATTGGATCATCAACGGATCGAATTGTTGGTACAACGTACAGAATGTTTGATCCAAACTAAAAAATACGAGGTAGCGAATGGACTTTTAGTCCATATGTTGAACAAACAACTAGCACAACAAACAATAGATGACCAGACTTTTTGTGATTTATTTAATAAGTTGGGAACTGCCCATTTCTTTCTCCGAGATTTTGAGAAAGCTTTCTCAGCTTACGAACAAGCATATCGAATTAGTCAAAAACTTCATGAATATGGGCTTATTTCTGCCAAGGTTTCATACAATCTCGGCATCACCTGTAATCAACTTGGTTATAAGGATGATGCGACACGCTATCTTGAAAAGGCTTATCTGTTTTTCGATTCCATATCTGATATGAATCGCGTGGCACAAACTTTGTTTGAACTTGCGATTGCATCTGGGAATCCTTCACAATTGGTCCAAGCTCGTTCTCTGTTCGAAAGTCTTAATATGGTGCATCAAGCGAATAGAGTAAAGCAGCACTATGCGTTTCATATTCAGTCGAGACAGGATTACAAGAAAGCCGTTGACGAATTATACATGGTTGCAACCGAGTTTGAGCAGATTGGCGATGTCGGGATGAGCGTATACACATATTCCAGGGCCACGATGGTCTGTCTTGAATATGATGACCTAGAACAAGCAAGTGAGTGCCTGAACGAGGCCACGTTACGAGAACAGAAAATGGCTAACAAAGAGAACTACCCTCTTGCCTACTATTTCAGAGCAAGATCAAAGTATTTTCTTTGTAATGAGCAGTACGAGAATTGCATACTTGATTCACGAAAGTCTGCTGAAATATATGGTATAATGGGAATGGATTATGAAAGTGCCGATTCTCTACAGCTGGCAGCGGAGGCATTTCGGAGAAAAGGGGATTATCAGGAAGCTTTTGAAGTATCTCAAAAATCATACGATCGAATCAAAAAGCTTAGTAGGGGGAATCAGGTTTGAGAAGGTTGATCGTGGTCACGGTATTCTTGGCCAGTTTTTTCGTTGCAACTGCTCAAATTAACCATTTAGCAAATGACGTGGGATCAGACCCGATGACATCACCACATATATTACTTGCACATGATGTAGGTGGAGACCCCATGACTGTGAAATCAACGATAAAAGGATAAGTATTATAAACACCGCCTGCATTTGTGGGGCGGTTTTTTTGCGAAAAAAGGACGAAACGAACCCCGTTAAACGTGCATGTCTTTACAGGCGATTGCAGCTATTTTTAGCGGGAGGCAATTCTACTAAATTGATCGAACAAAAAATCATTTCTTGTAGGTGGCCATCGTTGGCCCATCTGCTATTCCAGCACCGGGGTTCATTTCGTTTCGCCCACGTAAGGCGAGAGTGAGGGGATTTTCCCTCTAAACCGAATCCTACTCTCGTTGAAAAAGTATATCAACGGTGTATTTTGAATTTTATGTGGTTACAAGGAGTATATACAGTAGCCGAAATACACATTTTTAATACTTGAAGTACCTCGTTATAATCACCAGTGTAAGGATTTTCCTTATGCTGGTGATTTTTTCATACATAGGTGTGAGGAGGCTTATCACAATGTCCCCTAATGAGGGCAACGAAAAAAACAGAGGCAAACAGGCGTTGATCACGTTAGGTCAACGCGTCAAGGAGCTACGACTAGAGAAAAACATGACGCAGGGTGAACTCGCGGAAGGGATCGTAACCCCTTCGATGATTTCGCAGATCGAGAACGGTGTCAGTCTCCCGAGTTACCGTACCGTCGCCCATATCGCGACACGGTTAGGGACGACGGTGGACGATCTTTATCAAGGCTTGACGTTCAGTAAAATGCAGATGTCCGGCTACAAACACGCGCTTTCGCAAATGGCTGTCGGACATTACAATCCCGCGCTGATCGTACTGGAATCCTTTCACAACGAGGAACTGCTTCACTACGAAATCCCGCCGGATGAACTCAAACTAAACCTCGCCGTCTGTTACAGAGAGACGCAACGTTTCGACGATGCAGTCGGCTTGTTAGAGGGCTTGGTGCAGGACCTGTCGAGCGACAATGGGAGGCGTGAGAACATTCACCTACTCGTAAATGCGAATCTGAATCTCAGCGAAACGTATGAAGATATGGGCCGTTACTTTGAGGCGTTGTGTTCCGCCATGAGTGCTAGAGATGTGTACGCCAAACACCAAAGCCCCGATCCCTTCCTTCAGGGCAAGCTATTGGTGCATGTAGCTGACCTCAATTCGAGGCTGCACCGGTTCGAAGAGGCGCAGGCTTGCTATCAACAGGCATTGCGAGTGTATGACCAACTTAGCGATAATCTCGAACATGTCGGTGAGATCTACCAACGGTTGTCGGAAGTCTATCACCATCAAAACAACTTTGAGATGACGATTGAGTTCGCAAATAAGGCGATACTGGCCTTGCAATCTGCTGGATTGGTGGCAGACTATCGGGAAGCGAAAAGAGTCCTCGTTAAACAACAAGTAAATGCAGGGAATTGGCAGGATTCGATCAGAGTCCTGTTGGGTCTCGCCGCGATCTATACCCAAAGTGATGCCCAACGGGAAGCGACACTCTATTTGGACGTAGCGGAAATCTACCTGAGTTTTGATGAAACAGACGAGAGCCTCAATACTTGCTTGAAGGCGCTGTCTCTATTGACCAAGCGGAGGCAAGAGAGCGAGTTGCTAGGGCGGGCCAATTTTGTATTGGCGGGGGTACACCATCAAAAAGGGGAATACGACAGGGCGATTCATGCGTTGGAAACGGCGGTGACTCTTTTTAAGAGACATCATCAACTACATGATCTCGACCTTGCAACAAGACAGCTCTGTGTGTTGTTGAAGCACGTAGGAAAGCCAGAAACAGCGTGGGAATATTTCGACGAGACCCATCACTTCATCGTGGAGCAGTTACGACAACGAGGCGTTGTATTGTGACAGTCATTTTTTCGACGGATCAAAAGTGGTATGAAATCTACGTGAATGGTTAACGTAGGTAATGGATAGGGAAAAAGCTCGACAAGGGAGTCGTTATCTTTAGGGATGGGCTTTGGTGTCATTATTGACACAGACGCCATTGCACGGACAATGAACCCGAAGTGATCATAACGGGGCGGTCTTGAAAACCGTTGGGCGGCAACGACACGCAGGTTCGAATCCTGTCCTCTCCGCCAAAGCAGGTGAAGAGACCGAGATCGCGGACAGACCGGCAGGGAGTCCGTTCGAGTTGCGGTCTGGTGCGGTTTCGAAGTTCGTTGGAGTAAACCAGTGGCTCTTGGGCCACTGTTTTTTTTGTTTTTGGGCTTTTCGATGACAGATGAAAAACCCCTAAAAGTAGATTCGACGGGAAAGAGCTTTTCCCAAGGATCTGCTTTTAGAGGTTCTGTTCAAAGACGTTACCTCAAGCTATGCTTAACGACCGCCGGTATTGGTAGCCCAGACAGGCATCCAGTTACTGTTGCTGTGGGTGTCATAGAGGACCACATTTCCATCATCTTGCATGATCAGTTTGTCTCCATACGTCGGGAAAATCATCGGAATTCTGTAATTGTTCGCAATCCAAGATTGCGTATCGGCTTGCCAGAAAACACTTTGCCCCGGGAGATCGGTTACTTTAAGAGCCCCGTTGGTGTAGAGCATTACTTTTTCAGGATGTCTGATAGTTTCACGACCAAGGAAACTATCATAATAGTAAGCCTTCATACCATTCGTGCTGGAGGACCAGAGAGAGGTGCCGGCATTATAAAGCACCAGATTCTCATCAGTCTGCATGAGGAAAGCAAATCTGCCATCGTTCGAGTAGAGCCCTTGGCCTTTCGCAAGCGATTGGCCAGCTGTGAGCGTGTTCGACGCAAAGGCAGCAGAGGAAACGGAGAGTGAAAGCACGGATACTGCAAGTAACGTGAAAATAGTCTTTTTCATTGAAACATCTCCTTTTCAAAAGTAATTTCAGTTATTTCTATGTGAATATATCAAAATCTTTTATATAAATCAATAGACAATTCAAAATCGGAATATTCTTTGAAAATGTTTGCAAAGATCTTTTTTACGATTATATTTAGAAGACTATCTATCATCACGATGCAAGATGTCAGCTATTGCAAAGGGGTGTTCCGATCATGTTGATGGATTCATGAGGCGAGCTGATCGATCGGGCAGCTCGGCATAGATGAGATCATCGGAAGGGGATCAACATGGTACAAAAAATCACAGTGATCGGTTCCGGCGTCATGGGGCATGGAATCGCCCAGTTGTACGCCGTCGCCGGGTACACCGTAACGGTTCACGACATCCGGCCGGAACTTCTCGAGCAGGCTTCGATCTTGATGGAAAACAACCTTGACTTACTGGTCCAAGAGGGGGTTCTAACCCAACAAGCTACGCGAGAGGCACGTCGTCGCATCCAGTTCACAACGGATTTGGAAGCAGCGGTGCACGACGCGGATTTCATCACGGAGGTCATTCCCGAGGTGCTTGAATTGAAATGGGAGCTCTATGCGAAGCTGGAACTTCTGGCGAAACCAGACGCAATCATCGCGTCCAACACCTCGACCTTCCCAATCGCACAGCTTATTGAAAAAGCAACAACGTCCCACCGCATGATCATCACCCATTTTTTCAATCCGGCGCAGCTCGTTCCGCTCGTGGAGGTTGTGAAGCATGACGTGACGTCAGACGAAGTCGTCGCGACCACGCTGGACCTCATGCGAGCGATTGGCAAGGAACCCGTGTTGTTGAAAAAGGACGTACCCGGTTTCATCGCGAATCGTCTGCAGGCTGCCCTTGTCAGAGAAGCTTTCCATCTATTGAAGGAAGGTGTCGCAAGCGCAAGGGATATTGATACGGCGGTCACAGCGGGTCCAGGGTTTCGCTGGGCGTTTGTCGGGCCGATCGAAACGGTGGACTATGGCGGCTTGGATACGTGGAAGCGCGTGCTGGACAATTTAGCTCCCGTGTTGGACAAGCAAGAATCAGCTCCGGCGCTCCTCAATGAACTTGTCCAAGCCGGCAAGTTAGGCACAAAATCCGGTGAGGGCGTCTATTCTTACGCGGACACTGCGGAGACCTCAGACGTAGCCGCCAAGATCAAAGAGCGGGACACGCGATACATCCGACTCGCAAAAATCAAGAAACCGTAGCAACGGGTTTCTGCTAAGGCGGAACCACACACAGCTCACAGCTCGCGGGCTATCTACCTGCGCCATCACGGTTCACCATCCAGTCAGTCAATGGAGTACACCATTGGCTTTTTCACCGGTGGTGTATAGGAGGTACGGAAATGGGTCATCCTGTACATGTAGCAACTAGCCACGAAGCCGTTCTCGCCGGGAGATCAAAGTTTCAACGACGAGGAATAAACGCCCACGGGTTGGTGTATACTACAAGTAGCGTCAGGTTAATCATTCAGCTTCTACGTGTTCGAAAATCTGGAGATACAAAATTTCACCAGATCGCTTGCTATTCGATTCCAGACATGGTAAGCTAAGAGCAGTAAGAGACATGAACGCCTCAACATTCAAGTGTTGCAAAGGGTGCTCATTTCTAGCGAATGAACCTTTCGCAATGTGTGAATTTTATTTATTCAAGTGAATAAAAAGAGCATGTTAATAATCTACTTTCTGGGGGTATTTTTCAATGCAAAACGGTACAGTTAAATGGTTCAACGCAGACAAAGGTTTCGGTTTCATCGAGGTTGAAGGCGGCAGCGACGTCTTCGTTCACTTCTCCGCTATCACCGGCGACGGCTTCAAAACCTTGGATGAAGGCCAACGCGTTCAATTCAACGTTGTTGAAGGCAACCGTGGTCCGCAAGCTGAGAACGTTGTAAAACTGTAGTTCTCACACAACAAAAAACTGCCCTTAACACATGTGTTAGGGGCAGTTTTTCATTTTGTGATCTCAACTACTAAAGGGGGTACACTACATTATGTACTATCGCGCGAAGCAGGTCGAAGTCCAAGAAGACATCACAACCATCTGGTCGTGTACCAATGAAGGCTGCAAAGGCTGGATGCGGGACAATTTTGCATTTGAACAGGCGCCCACGTGCCGGTTGTGCAAGCACGAGATGGCGAGCAGCACGAAGATGTTGCCGATGCTGGCCAATTCGAATGGCGATCTGAAAGCGATCAAGAAGGGCGTGCAGATCGAGCAATCGCTGATCTAACGCAACGCAACCTCTTTTCCCAAGGAGAGGTACCGAAGTGGTCACAACGGGGCGGTCTTGAAAACCGTTAGGGGGCAACCCCACGCAGGTTCGAATCCTGTCCTCTCCGCCAAACTAGATAGGCAACGTCATCGACACACATGTCGATGACGTTTTTTGTGGGGGAATCAGCACCAAGGGATTGCGATTTTTGATCAGGTTGTTGTAAGGAATTGGTTATTTGCACGGAATTGGGGCAAATTAAAAAAAAGATGCCCCAAAAAGAATGATTTTCGACTTCGATGGAGAAGATGGAAGGGTGATCCATAATTCGCCTTTGGGAGGTTCTACTACATGCAAATCAATCACAGGATTTTCGATCTGGAAATCCGAGACCATAAGCTCAATGAAACTGGAGAATCCTACATTGACTTCACGATCGGTGGCAGCTCCGGGTTTGAAGGGTACAACAAAAATTACCGCCTGCTGTTCTCCACGGAGGGCACTTCCCACCGTCTGAATAAAGTCTTGCACTCCAGTTCCTTGCCTTGCTTCATGTGCGCTGGCGGCTACTCGTGCCCGCCGATGACGAAGCGCAAAACGGAGGTCTTCGCTGAATTGTATCCGCAATTGGACACGCTGCGCGACCTCGTGGCCTCGGGCAACATCGTCGAGTAGTACACTTGTTAAAAAGACGTACATGAAGTTTCGTGTACGTCTTTTCACATGTCAGAAAGTCGCCCGTCGTGAGGTGTCAGGGAGGAAACGTACAGATGGAAATCGTAGCAAAGGTTCGGGAGCTCTGCTTGGCACTGCCAGAAGTGACAGAAGGTTTGGATTCATTTGGACATATCTCGTTTCGCGTGCGTGACAAGCCCTTTGTGATGATGGGGGAGAAGGACGCCAGCAGTACACTCGCCATCAAGACGCTTCCGCTGACACAGGAACTCCTGTTGCAACGAGAAGGATTCACGAAAACGCCGTACATCGGGCAACACGGCTGGGTCTCGCTGCGCACCACGGGTGACCTGGACTGGAACGAGATCCAAGACTTGCTCCTCGAAGGCTATCTGCGCACCGCGCCGAAGCGTTTGGCGAAGCTGGTTTTGAAATAATCTTGCAAGACAAACAAAATTCAATCGAAGAGGGTGGACAACCTGCAAGAATTTGTGTATCTGTTCAAACCGAAGCGTGACAACTTTTTTGAAAGCATGACGCCAGAGGAAATGGCTGCGATGGGGCAACATGTCGAATACTCGAACCGCCTGTTCTCCGAAGGCAAGATCGTGCTGGGCGGCGCCTGCACCAACGGGGCCTTTGGCATCATCGTATTCCGCGCAGAGTCGCCGGAAGCAGCACAGGAGATTTTTGACAATGACCCGGCGGTCGTGGCTGGCGTGGTCGATGCGGAGTTGCATCCGTACCGCGTCGCTTTGTTGCAGGGCCGATAAGCAGGGAACAGGCAGTCACACGCGTGACTGCCTTTTTGCTTGAAGCGTCCTCGCTCGCTATACTCCTGCCAGCCGCGACGAGGTAAAAAAAGACCGTGAAGCCCTGTGGCTCACGGTCTTTTTGTTATTTTTTGCACCAGCTCAGCAGCGCCCACTTGCGCTCGGAGCGTTTCTTGTACTTCGGTAGGCTGCGGTACAGGTCTACGGCTTCACGGAATGCACGCTTGGCCTCCGCTTGCCGACCGAGTTGTTGATCGAGCAAACCCAATCGGTAGTACGCCTCGCAGGAGGAGGAGTTGACCTCTTGGAACGCTTCCAGTTCCCGGAGCGCTTGGTCGCGGTCGATGCTGGACAGCGCTTCTGCCAAGCGCAGATAGGGCTCCCCGTAGTGGACGCGCGGATTGATCGCCAACGCCTCGCGAATCCGGGCAACGCCAGCCTCTAGGTGTCCACGTTTCAACTGCGCGTAGCCGGATTCATACAGCACATCCGCCGAATCGGGCATCACCCGATGGACTTCCTCGAGCAAGGAGTTCGCTTCCTCGTATTGCTTTTTCTCCACGAGCAAGCGCGCCAATTCCAGCTTGGCCTGCGTGTTGTGCGGGTTCATCCGCAAGTCGTTGCGCAACTGGGAACGCTTGCGTGAACGGCGGAAGGGTGTCAACAGATTCGGCATGATCCCGATAAAGCGCCGATCTGCCAGATAGAGGATGACCAACACGACCAAAATGGCCACGATCGGATTCCCTGTCAGCGAGAACAAGATGTAAAAGAGAAAGAATTTGCTCATGGGGCCTCCCTAAAGATGGATGATTCTCTCATTGTAGTGTATAAGTACAGACAATTCAATCGAAATAAGTACGCAAGCGAGGATGTTTTGGTAAGCGGCTTCTGGGTCACTGTAGAAGGAGAAGCTCCGCAGGTTAAAATAAGCGTATCGACGGTACAAATGTCTCGGCTTCTATGCTATTCTAGGTGGAAGTGATATGTTAGGAACCCTAACATGAATTCGGAAGGGGGTTGAAACGCAGATGATTGAGGAATCCCATTGGATTTTTCTCGCACGGTTAGTGCTCAGCGTGGTTCTCGGCGGCATCATGGGCTGGGAACGCGAACGGAAAAACAAATCGGCCGGTCTGAAGACGCATATCCTCGTCGCAGTTGCTGGCTGTCTGTTGATGTGGTTATCCATGCATGGATTCAGTGAATTTGCCAACGACCCGCGAGTCAGCGTTGACCCAGCACGTCTCGCCGCACAAGTCGGTGGAGGGATCGGGGGCTTTCTGGCTGCGGGGATTTTTCTGCGCAGTGACCGCTTTGCGATCAGCGGGTACTCCACCGCCGGGATGTTGTTGCTGGCTTTGATCATCGGGTTCGCCTGCGGTGGCGGGCAGTACTTTGTCGCCGTCGTGACGGTCATGGTGGTCGTGGCTTGTATGGTCTGGCTGGACCCGATCCAGAGCCGGCTCCACAAGCAGAAACCCAAGCGTTTGACGTACTTGTCGATGGATCGTCCGGCGCTGCTTGCCGAGATCGCTGCGATTCTCGGCAAGCACAGCATCAACATCACCGACGTCTGCATCGAGGAAGAGGAAGGCTCGGTGCAAACGGTCATGGAGATCACCTCACCGCTGACGATCGATTGGGACAAAGTCGTGCGCGAGATCGCCGATGTCGAGAGCGTATTGTCGGTTGGGTTGGAGTGAATGGAAAAAACACCCGTTCTAAGAACGGGTGTTTTTTGTATAGAACAGGCGCGAGATCAGCAACCCTAGCGCCCCGATGGCTATCATCAGGAACGCACGAACCATCATGGAAACGATCGGCAAGTCGACGAGCACGAGTTTTCCAAGCGTCAGGAACAGCATGATCACACCGCCAAGCCGCACATAGCGGCTTTTTTTCAAGAAACCGAATACGATGACGCCCAAGGCGTAGAACATCCACAGGAAGGAGATCGCCATGTGCTGTCCATCGCGATCGAGCCCACGGCTGAGGACATCGGTCACTTGCGTCATGAAGACCAGCAACAAGCCTGCGAGCAGAACGCTGAGGGCGCGATACAGCGTGTAGGAGGCAGTGTTCGGGGCCGACTCGGCGACATCACGGCGCTCCAACCACCCGTACACGGCGAGTCCGACCAGCAACACAATCCAATCGAGCGTAGGCGTCGCGAAGATCTCGCGGATCGGCTCATAGATCGCCATACAGCCACCGATGAACAGGATGAAAACGCCCACCGCTTTTTGCCAGGTGTTGCGGACGGAGTACGCGACCCATAGCGAGCACACTGCCTCAACCATCAGCGCGACCGCAGCATCTCCCGCCTCGGAGAACTGGTTCAGCAGATAGAACATCGTGGAGAGCGCCGCGATGGAGAAGAACAGCGGTGCTCGAACTTGGCGATCCTGACGATAGAGGAGGAAGAGCGCGAAGTAGAGGATCGCAAAACCCAGCAGACCATTGGTGTACAGCGTCTTGGAATCATCGTGTAGCAGCCCAAACCACCACGCCATCGTGAGGGCGGCGGTGCTAAACACGAGGCCGACTTGCAAGAGCTGGGAAAGCGGGCGTCCCGTGAGCAGCAGACTGAGCAGGATCAGGTGGTGTACGCCGATGCCAGCCGCCATGAGCAGTTGGTCTTCGTGGGTGCCCATGAAGAAAATGAACATCGTCACGTGGAAGAGCACGCTCGTGGTGAGATAATGTACGTGGTACGAGCGATAGGTGCTCAACCAGAGGAACGCAGCGGCGAGCAAGACTTCATAGGAAACGAAAAAGGTCGTGTTGGGGTGCGTGTCTTTCACGAGGAAGGGTACGAGATATCCCCCCAGCGAGGCGAGGATTGCCAGCGCCTGTGAACGGTGCCGTTCTGCGAGCAACACACCGCCGGCGATCCAGAGCACTTGCAAGGCAAATGCTGGCGTGGTGGAGATCAAGTCGTAGAGCATGTGCGCGGAGAAGGTCGTGATGACCAGTGCGGAGATGCTGCCGCCGAGCAAGACTTGCCCGAGCGCAGTCCGTCCGGCGCGCAGTTGTCTCTCGCCCAACAGGAGCAGGAGCGCCCCGAGCGCCACCCCGATCAGGCATCGCAACTCTGGGATCAGCAGTCCCGCGTTGGCCGCTGCGATGAAGCCGTATAACAGGCCGATCAGCAAGACGATGATAAAGATCCGTGGCAACCAGACCCGAACCAATAGATGCTCCCAATCGGTCTCTACCGCTTCTGTCTGATGCACAACAGCGACCTTTGGGGACTCTTCGGTCGTTGCATCTGTTGTATCCGTTGCATCTGTTGGTGTGCTCCATTCCATTCTGGTGGACAGGGTCACGATGGGCCATGCTGGGGGGAACTCTCGATCTGAAACTTCCTCTTTGGAATCTTCCTCTTTAATGGAAGGGTGTTGCGGAATCGAGGCTTGCAGGCTTTTCAGTTGCTGGGTCAACTCGTCAAGGGTCTCTGCCTGCTGCTTCACTTGGGCTTCTAATTTTTCAACCCGGTTTTGTAGACTTTCTTCCATCCTGTCACCTCTTCTTGGTTGTGGCGATAGGAAAATAATAACAGGTTAAAGGTCAATTGTCATAATCTATTTTGTTAGCAACTCCCCTATCAATAAATCCCTTTTTGTGTTAAATTTACTGTACTTATTTTGGTCGCGCTGTTATTATATTGTTGGAAATCTATGAATTCATGGGCGGTGGCATGATGCAACTGGAAAAAGAGCTCACGATCGGGCAACGCTTCAAAAAATATCGCAAGGCCCAAGGTTACTCGCAGCAACAACTGTCAGAAGGGATTTGTTCGTACTCGACGGTTAGCCAGATTGAGTGTGACCGCGCCTTGCCATCCGTGAGCACGTTGGAAAAACTGGCGGAGCGCTTGTGCGTGCCGCTGCGTGAGATCTTAGGCGAGCAGGAGCGGGCGTTTGATGTCAACTTCCAGCTCGATGTCGTGCGGGTGTATGTTGCCAAAGGGGACTATGCCGATGCGTTGGAGCTGATCGGCGAACTGCAAGGGCAAGACTTACTGGAGCACCAACGCCATGTGTTGTTGCTCAGCCAGGCCGAAGCGATGAGCAGAGGGGGTCAACCCAAGGAAGCCGAACGGTTGATCCAAGACTTTGTGTTGGCCCAAGAGAAGCAACAGACGGTCAGCGATGAAATGCTGTGTGACGCGTACAACAAACTCGGCAACGCGTTCAACTACCAGCGGGATTTCGAGAAAGCCTTCTCCGCTTTCGAACATGGGTATCATGTCAGTCTTCGTTTTGACATTGTAAACCGTTCGGCGGCAGTGGTGACCATGAACTTGGGGATCCTTTGCATACAATTAGGCTTCCATGACGATGCGAAAAAGTACCTCGAACAGGCGCGCGAATACTTCGCTGAGAAAACAGATTTGCAAAATTTGGCCCGATCGCTGTTTTCGATGGCCGTTGCAACAAAAAATAAAGAATATATTGTGCAAGCGCTAAGCCTCTACGACTCGTTAAACGACCTGCGAAATGCGTACTTAGCGAAACAGCATTATGTCTACTACTTTGCTTCGCAAGACGATTACAAAGCGGCTGTTGAGGAGCTTCAAAACTTGGCATTTAAGTTCGAGAATGACCTCGACGATCCTGAAATGTCCGTATATTTGTACGGACGCGCCTTTATGGTCAGCCGCAATAGCGGTGATCAGGAATTGGCGGAATTTAATCTAAATTACGCAGAAGAGAAATCCCTTAAAGTTAATTATGAAAACTCGCACCGCATCGCTTATCTTCATAGGTGTAAAGCCCTTAACGAAATGTCCAAGAATAATTTTCAAAATTCTATTTCACAGTCGTTAAAATCTAGCGAATTATATGCTAATATGAAGATGTACTCGGAAAGTGCCGAATCACTACAGATCGCTGCAGAGGCTTACTCGCAATTGGGGAAGTTCCAAGAAGCGTACGAGGTGCTTACGCGAGTGAATAAACTTCTTAGAAGAGACGGAAGGGAGTCAGACGAATGAAGAAATTTTTCGCACTTGTTTTGGTTACAGTCTTGTTGGCAGGAGGGGCTTACTCGGCAACGTTGGTAGCTCATGATGAAGTTCCAGGCACAGGTTCTTTTCAATTGATTAAATTGGCGCATGATGAAACTCCGGATACAACGTTCTTCTTCTCCAATACGCAAGCCTAGTGTCCTGATTGCTACTCATAACAGACCGCCTTCGGGCGGTTTTTTTCTTTGTTTCTGGAATGGTAGTAGCGAGTAGTCGTTGTAGTATCAAAACTACAGATTTTTTATAGTTGTAGAATCCAGTACAATCTCTCGTATAAACGATAATGAGAGAGGGGCAGCGTGTATGACTTTTGGCGCCAAGATTCGTGAGTTGCGAGTCGGCAAAGGACTGACACATGAGCAACTGGCCAACGGTTTGTGCTCGCCAGATATGATGGTACAGATTGAGTCGAGGGAGGGACGTCCGTCGACTTTTGTGTTGAGTTCAATTGCTGACCGTTTGGATGTGTCGCTTGACAATCTATCTGGAGAATCGGATCGTCGTGCTGAATCGCTCGCCTTGTATCGCGAGGCTTTGGAGTTGAAGCGCACGATGGACTTCACCGGTGCGCGGGAACGGTTGGAGGAATTGTTGAAGCATCCCTTTTTCGGGGTCCCGGCAGTAGAGCTCATGTGCAACTTGGCGGAGTGCAACCTGCGTGAGGGAGAGCTGTTGGAGGCTTTTCATTGGTATCACTTCGCTCTCGAGGAAGCATGTATGGAACGGAACCACGAAGCGATGATCACGATCTACAAAGACCTCGGGCATATCGAGTTCGCCCAAGAGCGCTATGACTTTGCGTTGCGACAGTTTGACCGTGCGTTGGCGATCTCAGAGCGATTGCCCAACCAAGACGTGGCGCTGACGACGCATCTGTATATCTTGCAAGGCATTTGCCACAACCGGATGCAAAACGGCAAAGTGGCGATGCAATGCTTTCGACTTGCCGTCAAATGTTGTGAAGCGTCTGTGGACCGCCGTTCGGTGGCGTGGTTGATGCTTTTGATCAGCAAGTTTTTCCGCGAGATGTCCTGTGAGTGGGAAGCCAACGCGTACACGGAGCGAGCGGCCGGGATCTTCCGCGAGGTGAACGTGCTCGATCTGTCCGAGCGATTGCCTGAACAGTACGGAATCTTGCTGGGCGTTGGCGGCGTCGTCTCGGAAGTTTGCCATGCGTTGCAAACCTACCTCTGCTTCCTCGATGAAGCCGGCTATGACATGGAGGCTGGCATCGGGTATGTCGAGTTGGCGACCTTGTTAGTAGGCGAGAATCTCGACATGGCCTCTGAAGCCTGTCAGCAGGCGAGCCAGAGGTTGCCAGAAGCTCCTGAGTACCAAACCTGCGTGCTGGAATTGCAAGGGCGCATCGCCTGTGAGCGATTGGAATATCGTGAGGCGGCCGATCTGTATCAACAGGCCGCAGATGGGTACAAGCAGATGAAACAAGCCCAACAGTGGGCGAATGTGATGCGCGTGTTGTCTTGGATTCACCGCGAACTTGAAGGAGCTAGTGTGTCGTAACAAGCGGACGGGCGCGAGGCCTGTCTGCTTTTTTAATTACCAGCAATATGGCTCCTCAGAGCTATTTAGTGTTGCAAAGGAATCGTGTAAACTAGAGGGGTAGTAGTCACTACACGTTAGGAGCGATCGATCATGTGGGAGAAACAGCTCGAATGGTTACAGGCTGTCACCGTATGGGATTGGGTCTGGCACATTGTGGCCGCGATATTATGCGTATATTTCAGCGTACCTCAATTGTGCTGGCCGATGATTTCCAAAGTGATAAAGTGGTACAAGAAAAAGCGCGGCATCACGGTGACCACGAAGGAATCGTAAGTGTCGACAACCAATCAAAACCACGGTGGATACATCGTGGTTTTTTTGTACGCAAAAAAACCCCTCGTACACACGCGTGTGCGAGGGGTTTTTGGCTACCAGTAATACGGGCGCGAGGCGGCGGCGCCAGCTACGAAGCCTAGAGTGAGGCCGGCGAGTGCAACGAACGGGACGAACAAGGCTCCGAAGAAAATCGGCGCGATGTTGACGTCTCCATGTCCGCGGTCGGCCGTGTCGAGTGAGAGGGAAAGATCCACGGCAGAGACCATCCCGTGGTGTCCATGCGGGATCACATACACACCCTCAGGCGTCACGTGACGGACCGTACAGTGGACACGGCGGCCATCTTGGTGGTGCAAGGTCACCTTCTTGTTCACCATCTTGCAACAACGTTTGTACAGGTGATGATGGGCCATAGGGGTTCCTCCTTTTCTGTGGATACCAAATTGTATGTGGACGACTGTCTGCATGTCACGGCGAATCACACGGGTGATGCTTTAATTTACGAAGTTAAAGTGTATGAATAATTCGACAAAAATAGACACAAGTCAACATTTTATTTCATTGACTGCAAGTAAAATAAATACTATTATCATGTTAAGGGTAGGGGGCAACTTGAAGTTAAGCTATCTAGAAAAAGGAGCGATTTGTTATGAAAGAGCTGCTGGAACAAGCCATTGAGACTGGCCGCAATCGACTTCTGTCCGAAAATCCGTACTTCAAGCTACTTCCTGAGCGGAAGAACCCCGCCGATTTCGAAGCCATGTGCATTGACCTGTACCATCTCTCGGGTCAGTTCCTCGATGCGATCACGATGCGCTACGAGCGCTTCCACGATGCACCGGAGTCGATTTTTAAATCACACATGGAAGAGGAACGCGGGCACGCGGAGATGTTGCGCAAATGGATGATGATCATGGGGATGGCAGATCCGGCGGAACGTTTCCCGAGTGTTGCGACAGAGAATTATATTTCGCTGATCTATCGTGCGGCGACCACGTTGTCGAAAAATCAATCGCTGTTGGTGATCAACGGCGCGGGTGAAGGAACAGCGATGGACTACTATGGGAAGACCTACAGCCACTTCCAAGAGCTGGGGTTCCCGACGTTGAACTATTGGTACTTGCACGCGGAAGTGGATCAAGATCACGGCGATATCATGCCATACATCTCAGAGATGAGTGAAGAGGAGGCGCGTGAAGCGCTGCACTTCGTAGGGGTCGCGATGGATGCGATCTACCACATGAAGGCGGGCTGGCTGAACTAGTCGTCTCCAAGCATGGGCTCGGCTGTCTTCGACAGTCGAGCTCTATTTTATGACAAAATTAGCTTTTATTTTCGTTTTGCATCTTTACGTATGCTTTTTATATGATAAAATAGAATCAATTAGTCAAAGAGTTATCCATTAACTTTTCGCAGGAGGGTATCTAATGTCGAAGAACTTTAAGATCGAGACCACCGGGGATGTCATCGCATGGGCCATTCTGGGGCGACTCGAGTACGAAGAGGTTGTTGAGTCTGTCAAGTCGATTCAGGACGCAGTAAGCCGTGCGAAGCGTGCAAACGGCAGTTTGAAGATCATCGTGGACAACTACGCGATGTCCCAAGAGGGCGCAACTGCATTCACACCGCAAGTGACGGAGAAGTGGGGCGAGTTGCAACAATGGTTCGTGGCCAACCTGACAGAGGGTGACAAGATCGCCGTCATCCAAGGCCGTGTCACGATGATGATGCAGATGACCCGCCTTGGTCAAAAGATGGGCCTCGACAAAATCGAAAAGCACTTCTGCGAAAAGACCTATTCCGATACCAAGCGCAAAGCGTATGATCATCTCGGCATCGCGACCAACCGCCTGATTGAGGAAGCGGAGAAACTCGTGCGCGTCTAAGTTGGACAAGCCATTACGTCAAGCAAGCCCCCCGACTCCTAGTGGAGCCGGGGGGCTTTTTTCTGGCTTATTGGAGGATGATTGTCGAGTACGGTGACAGGGTGAGGGTGCCGCTTTTCAACTGGGTGTCGGGATTGGTGGAGAAGTAGGTTTTTTGGTACGCGGAGAGGTCTTGGCCGAGCGCAACGACTTGCGGTTTGGGGCTCAGGTTCTGGAGGACGAGGAGCGATTGGTCACCAAGCGTTCGTTTGAAGGCGATCAGTCCTTGGACCTGCAGGGACGGCACGTCGACGAGGTCGCCACGCACGAGGACTTCACTGCTGCGGCGAGCGTGGATCAGCTTTTTGTAATGCTGGTACAGCGAATTGTTGTCCGCTTGTTCCTCTTCCACCGAACGGGCGGACGCGTCTGCGTTCCAGCGGCTGACTTCCCAGTGCGTTTGCTCGGCGGCGTTCGCGTCTTTTTTCCACAGCATCGGCTCGCGAATCCCTTCGTCCGGCTTGCGACCGCGCAGGCCGATCTCCTCGCCATAGTACACGAACGGGTCCCCAGGCAACGTGAGCAACAGCGACGCGGCCACTTTGGCATGGTCGAGGTTGTCGTCCAATTGGCTCACCGTGCGATCCATGTCGTGGTTGGTGAGGAAAGTGGAGTCGATGTATTCCTTGCCTGCGGTCTCTTCATAGAGTTTGTGTACGTCGATCAAATTTGAGACAATCCCCGGATCATACTCGCCCTTGGCTGTGTCGAGCAACTGTTTGGAGAGGTTGAAGTTGAACGTTGAGTTCAGCCCTTTCAGATACGGTGCGACGATGTACGGCGAATCCCAGACTTCGCCGACGAGGAAGACGTCTTTTTTTACATCCTCCATCGCTTTGCGGAACTCTTGCCACCATTGGATGTTTTTCGCGGGATCTGCGTCGGCGTAGACATGTTTGGCAGCGTCGAGGCGGAACCCGTCGATGCCGATCTCGTGTAGCCAGAATTGGCCCGCTTTGATGATTTCCTGACGCACCTTCGGGTTGTCGAAATTCAGGTCGGGCATGCCTTGCCAAAAATAGGCGTAGTACTGGTTGGGCGCACTTCCGTACCAGAGCTGTTGCCCGGATTCGCCGAGTTCGTTGGTGTTGGTGGTCGGCGTCGCCCACTGGTAGTATTCGCGATAGGGGCTGGTCGACGAGGACTCCGCCTGCTGGAACCAAGGGTGCTGGGTCGAGGTGTGGTTGACGACAAAATCGAGCAGCACGGCGATGTTGCGCTTGTGCGCTTCCTTCACCAACTCGATCAGGTCATCGCGAGTGCCATAGTCTGGGTTCACGTCCATATAGTCAGTCACATCGTACCCGTGGTAGCTCGGGGAGGCATTGATCGGCATCAGCCAAAGCCCTTCGATCCCGAGGTCTTGCAGGTAATCGAGTTTGGAGGTAACGCCTTTGAGGTCGCCAATCCCATCGCCGTTCGAATCGGCAAAGGCGCGGACGAACACCTCGTAGTACACGCCGTGTGGCGGTTTGTGCACCAATTTGCTGTCTGGTTTCAGGGAATCGCTTGTACAACCGGTGAGGAGCACGCCGCAGGTGAGTGCGGCGGAGGCGAGCAGAGGGATGAACGGTTTCATGAAAGCTCCGACTCCTTTTTTCTCTCTATTATCTCACAACTCGTTCGCAAATTGGGAATTGCTAGAATGAGAAAGTTCGTCTACTCTATATGAAGTACATTGATGAAAGTATTAGGTGATGACGGAATGTTAAAAAAGCTTTCTGCAGTCGAAATCGTGGCACTGCTGTTCATCGGCGCGGTATTGATCGGGCAACTGCTGGTCTCGCCGGTGCTAGGCCTCGCCAACAACGGTGACTTTGAACGCATCATGGTCTGGGGTGGGATCAAGCTGCCAGACGTTGTGACGGGGGATGCCAAGTACTTCGGGTTCTTCAACCGGGTGTATGAGATTGTCAGAACCCGCCCTGGTTCGTATATCTCCTCCACCAGTCTGTTTTTGAAAGTGGCCGTGTGGATCAATCAGGTCTTCCACAGCACGACCTCGTTCGACATCCGCTTCCTCGGCGGGCTGCACATCCTCGCGCTGTTGGCGGGCGTGTGGCTGATCGTGTCTGGGATGCGCAAGCGCAACGTGTGGCTGGCGTGGCTGACCGCAGCGCTGTTGGCACTCGTGACCACCGACAAAGGGTTTACGCTGTACTTCAACTCGATGTTCTCCGAGGCGACGACGTTCGTGATGGTGCTCGCGTTGATCGGATGTGCCCTGCACCTTACATCGGAGTCCGAGCAACCGCAGAGGTGGGCGCTGGTCGGCGCGACAGTGGCGGGTGTGCTGTTCGTCACTGCGAAGGTGCAAAACGCCGTGCTCGGCTTCCTGATCGTGCTCTGGTTGCTGCGCTTCCTCCGGCTCTACGCAGATCGGGTGTGGAAAAAAGCCGTGCTGATCGCAGCGGCTGTCGTGTTGGTGTTCACCGCGGGGCTGTCTGGCTACAACGCGTTCGACCGCATCAACATCTACCAGACGGTGTTTTACGGCGTGTTGAAGGATTCCCCCGACCCGGCGGCCGATTTGCGCGAGCTGGGCATTCGCGAGGATTATGCGAAATTGGCCAACACCGACTATTTTGTCCCGCATCCGATCGACCTCAACTCCGCCGAGTTCAAGCGCGACTACTATGACAAGATCTCGCGCGGCAAAGTTGTGCTATTTTACGCCAAGCATCTGGACCGCTTCTGGGACAAGCTCAAAGTTTGTGCCAAGAGCAGTTTCAACTTGCATTATTACTTAGGTAATTATGAGAACACTGGAGAGCATAAAGCGTTGGAGCAGAGCCAGACCTGGACGCAGTGGACGGAGTTTGTATCGCGTGTATTGCCCAAGTCACTGTGGTTCCTGATCGCTTTCTGTGTGGCATTTGCTGGGGGTTCCATCTGGGAATGGCGACGGGCTGCGTCCTTGCGCGGCAAATTGTTGGTGGAATTCTTCCTCGTCATCGAAGTGATGGCGATGGCGCAATATGTACTGCCGATCCTCGGGGACGGGGAAGCGGACTTGGGCAAGCATCTGTTCTTGTTCAATCTGTTGGGCAGTGTGATGTTGGTGACATCTATGATCTGGTTGGTGAGGAGGTTCCTGTATGGTAGAAAGTAAGTTGCCGGTACTGAGTATCGTGGTGCCGTGTTACAACGAAGAAGACGTATTGCCCGAGACGACGAAGCGCTTGATCGAGGTGCTGGAGGACATGATTCAGGATGAGCTGATCGATTTCTCCAGCGTGATCTTGTATGTCGATGATGGGAGCCGGGATCGGACGTGGGAATTGATCGAGAAATTCAACCGCGAATCCCGCTACATCACCGGGCTGAAACTAGCGCGCAACGCCGGGCATCAAAATGCCTTGCTCTCCGGGCTGATGAAAGCGAAAAAGAATTGCGACATCGCTGTCTCGATCGATGCGGATCTGCAAGACGATCTGGCGGCGATTCGGGCGATGGTGGAAACGTATCATGAAGGCTATGAAGTGGTCTACGGCGTGCGCAAAAGCCGGACGACCGATACGTTCTTCAAACGCTTCACGGCCGAGGGCTTCTACAAGCTGATGCAGGGCTTGGGGGCGAACATCGTGTTCAACCATGCCGACTTCCGACTGATGAGCAAGCGCGCACTGCAGAACTTGGCGCGGTTTGACGAGTCCAATCTGTTCCTGCGCGGGATCGTGCCGATGATCGGGTTCCGCTCGACAGAGGTGTACTACGACCGGGCGGAACGGTTCGCGGGCGAGTCGAAGTACCCGTTGAAAAAAATGCTCGCCTTCGCGTTCGACGGCATCACCTCGCTCAGCGTGACACCGATTCGGTTCGTGACGGTGATCGGGTTTGTGATGTTCGTGCTCTCGATCTTCGCCGGGTTCTGGGCGCTGTTCGCCAAGATCGCGGGTGTGACGGTGTCGGGTTGGGCGTCGATCATGGTCTCGCTGTGGTTGATCGGTGGGGTGCAGATCATGTGCCTCGGCTTGATCGGCGAGTACATCGGCAAGATTTATAAGGAGACCAAGCGTCGTCCTAAGTACATTCTCGATATCGACCTCGATCCGCTCGGCGACGCAACCTACGTCTCTGGACAGACGCATGAGCACGAGGAAGAGCGCGTCACGATCTAAGCCAGCATCGGCTTGGACGCGGGCTCATCGCTGTACAGGTACTAGAGATTCAGCTTTGGGCAGTTTCGTTTGGAGGCATTCAGATGGGTTCCTTTGCACAGAAGGTTTGGCATCATAGCTTGATCCGGTTTTTGTTGGTCGGGGTGCTCAATACGATCGTCGGCTTGTCGGCAACCTATCTGTTGCTGAATCTGGCGGGGTTGTCGTATTGGGCGGCGACGTTTGCCGGGAATTGTATCGGGGCGGTGGTCAGCTACTTCCTGAACAAAACCTTCACGTTCCGCGATAACCAAGGCATCGGCAAGAGCTGGTGGCGGTTTGTGGTGGTGATGCTGGCTAGCTACGTGCTCGCCTATTCGATCGGTTTGCAGGCGGCGCACTGGGTGCTCCTGCGCTTCACCGACGACCCGCGCTGGCTGGAGAACGCCGCGGTGCTGGTTGGGGCCGGGCTGTACACGATCGCAAACTACGTTGGGCACAAGTTTTTCACGTTTCGCTAAAAAAGCGCTCGACTCCGATGTGGAGTCGAGCGCTTTTTGTCCAGCTAGGTTAAAAGTCCTTGTTTGCCACAACGACGAGGACGATTCCGAAACAAGCGGCGTTGAGCAGGAACGTGATGCCCGCCGCGTACCAGATCCCGACCGACATCGCTTTGCCATAGGGTTTGTTCAACAAGACCAGCAGGGAGAGCGGTCCAAGGTAAACGAGTTGCACGATCCCGATGATCATGAAGGGAACAGCACCAAAATCAGTGAGGAAAAACAACCCGAGCATGATCAGGGCATGAGCCAAGCCCGCAACACCGACGCCGAGCCAGATGCCCTTTTTGTAGGAGGCGTCGCGGTTTGTGTCACCCACTTACAGCACCTCCAGTTCGTTCTCATACAGCGGCGTGTATTTCTTGCGCAGTTCTTCCAGTTGCGCTTCCTTGTCCCCCCGGTAAAAAATGTTGTAGGTGTCAAAGGGGATGATCCGCCCGTCCGGATGGACGATGTGTACACAGGACTTTTTCACCGAACGCACGTCGAAGTTGTGCGGGTCGAGGAACTGCATGATCAGCACGCGGAACACGTTGTCGTAGCTCAACTGGTCAGGCACGGCGACCATCGGCAGGCAGCAGAGCAGGTTTTTGAGCGACAGGGTTTGCGATTCTGGGGAATGGTTGGTCGAGAACAGCTCGAACACGCGAGATTTCAGCGTCTCATCCTGTTCGAACACGATGGTGTTGCGCCCGCCTTGGAGCAGGACATCCGGCTCGATCAGGCCGGTCAGTGGCAGTACGTTGCCGCCGATTTTCAGCGCGTAGCCCATCGCGAGACAGTCCGGGTGGCACGGCACCGGGATCATGTCCTGCGGGGTGAAAACGCCCGATTGATCGATGATCATCTGGCGCACTTCGCTGAGCGTCAGACGGTCGCGCGACGGGTCGAATTCCTCCAGACGACCAGCCGCTTGGATCGGTTGGAACGTCACGCCGCGCACGCAGCGCTGTTGCAGCCCATATTGGATGATCGAGCCGACTTCGTGGTCGTTGAGCCCTTTTTTCAAGGTCACGACCAGCGTAGTGGAGATGTTGAATTCGTTGAGGTGCTCGATCGCCTTGCGTCTGATCTCCGTCAGGTCGGCCCCGCGCAATTCGCGCAACGCGTCCTGCTCGAAGGAATCGAACTGCAAGTACAGTTCAAACCCAGGCATGTAGTCGGCCAAGCGCTTCGCAAACTCGCGATCCTGTGCGATGCGGACCCCGTTGGTGTTGACCATCAGATGCTTGATCGGCTTGGTTTTCGCCAGATCGAGAATTTCAAAAAACTGCGGGTGGATCGTCGGTTCACCGCCGCTGATCTGCACGATGTCCGGCTCGCCTTCGTTGCGCACGATCGCGTCGAACATCCGGTCGATCTCTTCAAGAGTGCGGATTTTTTCCTGTTGCGGGGAGGATTCGGCATAACAGATCGGGCATTGCAGGTTGCACTTGTCGATGACTTCGACCAAAGTTAGGCAACTGTGCTGCTCATGATCCGGGCAGAGCCCGCAGTCGTAGGGGCAGCCGTACTTGATCGGGGTGTTCCACACTTGGGGCATCTCCGACGGTTTCAGGTACTCGCGGCAAAGTTTGTAGTAGTCCGCATCGGTGGAAATCAGCACTTTCTCCGGGCCGTGTGTGAAGCAATGCTTGTGCAAGTAGACGTGGTTGTCTTGGATGACCACTTTCGCTTCGACTTTTTGCAGACAGGTGGAACAGATCGAGTTGGTCAGTTCGTAGAAGATGTAGGGCCGGTTTTTAGGCATGTGTTGTCTCCCTTTCGAGGCCATTGGCGGATGAGGTTGATGTAGTGAATCAAACCGGCGATCGCGGCCAGTTGGACGTTGTTGAAGATCCAGTACGGATGCAGGGTCGGCTTGATCGAGTCGATGCCGAGCCGGAACAGCAGATAGCTGAGCATGAACAGTTGGAAGATTCCGCCGTTGGGCAGGAAGCGGCGTTTTTTCAACACCAACAAGACCGCGCCGAGCACCCAGAGGAACGCGATCTCATAGAGTTGCGTCGGGTGGCGGAGGATGCCATCGCCAAAGTCGATGCCGGTGATCCACGTGGTCGGAGTGCCATAGGTATGGTCGTCGAGCCCGGTCAGGAAACACCCGATGCGTCCGAGCGAGAGGCCGACGATCAGTGGGATCGTGAAATCGTCACCTGTGCGTTGGTTCCAACCGACGAGCTTTTTGGCGAGTTCGACGCCGAGCAAGCCCCCAAGCAAGCCGCCGACGATCGTCTTGCCTTCCATTAAGTAGAAGGGATCGGTGAGATGGTTCCATGTGGCGATCGGGTCTTCCAACCAGTACAGCGCCTTCGAGCCCAACGCCCCGCCGAGGATCATGCCGAGCAGGATGTACATCGACTTCTCCATCGGGATGCGTTCCTTGTTGCGCGTGTAGAGATAGACGCGGAAACCGATGAAGTACGCCAAGCTCTCGAACAAAAAGTGCGGGTGGATCGACAAGGGGCCGAGGTGTATGTAAATGGGAAATGTCATAAGTCACCTCCTTGCGAAGATTCTGGATTGTCAGAGTTAGTATATCAGGTCTGCGCAAAAAAACCTCCGCTGTTTTCTCCATGAGAGGTTCATGATACAATATCAGGAAATATGTGCCAAGTAGAAAACGGGACGAAGCATGAGGGAAGGGGTTGCAGCGGAGATGAAACTCGTCGGAGAGCGAATCTACTTGAGACCGATGGATGCCGGTGATGCAAGGGTGGTGTTGGCTTATCAAGAACGCAACCAAGCGTTTTTTGCCCAATTCGAACCGACCATGCCGGATCGCAGTCTGAACATCGCGCAGATCATGGCGCAATTGGAGCGTGGACGACACGCGCAGGAGCGGGGGGAAGCGTATCCGTTTGGCGTGTTCTTGCTAGAGACGGACGAGTTGGTGGGTCGGATTGCCTTGAACTTCGTCACACGGGGGCCGCGCCAGAGTGCGATGATCGGGTACACGCTAGATCAAGCGCACAATGGACAGGGATATGGCAGCGAGGCGGCGCGGTTGTGTGTGAAGTTTGGATTTGAGCACCTCGACCTGCACCGCATCGAAGCCGGGATCATGCCGATCAACATCGGGTCCAAGCGCGTGGTGGAGAAGTGCGGATTCACGTTTGAAGGGATCATGCGCAAAAGCCTGCTGGTCGAAGGCCGGTGGGAAGACCTTGAAAGCTGGGCGATCCTCGATGAGGATTGGGCCGCCCGCACCGGACGGTAAGCAGCGCCCGCAAGCGAAAAAAACCACCGTTGGCGTGTGCCACGGTGGTTTTTTCCAATCGATCCTAGTATTCGCCGAGGATGTGTGCGGCATAACGCTTCGCACTGTCTTCGATCTGTTCATCGGTGACGGCCATCAGCCCGCTGAAGGAGAAGATCGGGAGGTAACGCGCGCCGATCAGGTTCGCGGTTGCTTGGAGCGGACGGAGCAGTTCGGACAGCGTGTACTGGTTGTAACCGCCAGCTTGGTACGCTTCCGCCGGGCCGCCGGTGGAGATCGCGACGACGAAGTCCTTGCCGTTCAACTTGTTGCCTTCCGAACCATACGCGAAGCCGTATTGGAGCACATCATCCTGCCACTTTTTCAAAAGCGACGGGGTGCTGTACCAGTACAGCGGGAATTGCAAAACGATGCGGTCATGGTCGAGCAACAATTGTTGCTCACGAGCGACGTCGATCGCGCCGTCCGGGTAGACTTGGTAGAGATTGTGGACGGTTACATTTTCGTGGGCTTCCAGTTCTTGTGCCCAACGTTGGTTGACGCGGGAACCTTCAAAGTTCGGATGTGCGACGAGTACGAGTACTTTCACAGAAATTCACGACCTTTCACAATGTATGCTTCTAGGTTGCAGTATAACTGTGAATGTCGCTCTAAGAAAGTATCCACTATAAAGTTGGTAAGTACCCAAAAGGGTACTATTGGTGTCGCGATCTGTACACGAAGTAGCGGACGAAGTGTCCAACGGTGTACGTGCCGGTCGCCAGCACGAGGATGAAGCCGATAAATCCGATCAACAACGTCAGCACGCCATTGAAGAATTGCGCGATAAACATCGTGATCGCCAAGGCGATCGCGATCGTCAGCGTCTTGATCAATTGCCGACCCGCCCAGTACAATTCCTCCGCGGCGCGGTTCGGGAAGTTAGGTAACGTTTTTTCTTTCGCCATGACTGCACTCCTCATCATTGCTTGTTCTGTTGCTTATTCTACCATAGGAACAGGTTCGACAGGAGATGACAAATTGGTGAAGTTGGCACGCAGGTATAGGAGAGTTGCGCGGGGAAGAGTATGATGAGAGTAGTAGAATGGTTCAGGCATCTGAGGAGGAATGTACAGCATGAAACGTATGCTTTTGCTGGCTCCTGCGTTGGCGTTGGCTTTGATGGGGTGCAGCAGCACCAAGACGGAGCCCCTGCCGGCCAAGCCATCCGTGCCCGTGATCGTGTTCAAGACCAATCCGGAGCCGATGCTCGTAAACCAAGCGGGCGATCTGACCGCCACTGTGATGGTGAACAGCGATCCGGTTAAAAAGGCCACTGTCGAGTTCGAGATCTGGGAAGAGGGGAACAACACCCCGCATGAAACGATCCCAGCACAAGGTGATGACAAAGGCCATTACACAGTTCATAAGTCGTTTGCGAAGGCAACCACCTACCAGGTGACCATCCATACGACCACCGAGGAGATTCACACGATGCCAACGATGAACTTTACAGTCGTCGAGGCTGCGCACTAGAGGAGGACAACCAGAATGAAACAAGCACGACGCAAACGAATTCGCTTACTCGGCCCGCTGATCCTGTTCCTCCTCGCGATCGCAAGTGGGTCGTGGTGGTACTGGCATTCGGAGAACCAAAAACTCCCGGTGATGCTGCCCGCACCGAACTTCACGTTGCAGAACATCGACGGTGGGAACACGACATTCCATGACGAGCAGGGCAAGGTGCGGTTGGTGGAGTTTTTCTTTGCCAACTGTCCAGATATCTGCCCGTTGACCACCGCGAACATGGCGCACATCCAGGATCAATTGAAGCAGAAAAACGAGTTTGGCAAGGACGTCGAGTTCGTCTCGATCTCGTTTGACCCGGAGCGAGATACCAACGAGGTCTTGAAGCAATACGCGGATCGGCTGCACATGGATCGCAGTGGGTGGAAAGTCTTGCGCGGCACGCCAGAGCAGACGGCACAAGTGGCCGATCAGTTTGGCGTCTATCTGGAAAAGCAAGCGGATGGGACGTTTGTCCACTCGACGCGTTCCCTGTACTTGGTCGATCGCAACAACCAGATTCGCAAGGTCTACCAGATGGGCAATGAGATGCCGACAGATGAGGTCTACAACGACATTCTGAAATTGGTGCGCGAATAGCTAGAGAGGGTGGGAGCTTATGCCGCAGATCGGGAGAGGACGGCAGCTCGGGAAGTTGGCGCTGCTGCTGGTCGGGTGTTCCGTCGTGCTCAGCGGGTGTTGGGTGGCAGACTTGTGCAAGCCAGACCCGCAGTTCAGCCAAACGGACGTACACAGCATCTACAAACAAAACTGTGCCGGTTGTCACGGCGAGCAGTTGCAGGGCGTGTCTGGTCCAGCCTTGACTCAAGCCGGTGCCAAGTACAACGCGGTCGAGCTTGAGAAGATCATTCTCGAAGGCAGCCAAGGGATGCCAGGATTCAAAGACAAGCTGTCAGATCCGCAAGTCGTGCGGCTGGTCAGCTTGTTGGCCAATGAGAAGTGAGGACGGTATAGCCAGCTAGTGGTTGCGCGCACTCTAACCGGGAAGGGGTGTGCGAGATGGACAAAATCTACGTAAACGGCATGGTGTTTTACGGCTACCACGGGGTATATCCAGAGGAGCAGAAACTGGGGCAGCGCTTTTATGCAGATGTCGTGCTGCACGCCTCCTTGCAAGCGGCGGGGCGGACGGATGATCTGAAGTTGACGACCAACTACGGCACGGTCTATCAGGAGATTGCCAAGATCATGACCGGTGAGCCCGTGAAGTTGATCGAGACATTGGCGGAGCGCATCGCGATGAAAATCTTCGCAGACTTTCCGCTGGTCGAAGCGGTGCAAGTGCGGATCACGAAACCGAGCGCTCCGATTCCCGGTGAGTTGCAGTCGGCGGCCGTGGAGATCTTCCGCGAGCGGGATGGCAAGTGATGAAGAATAGCTGGAAAAAAGGACGCGTCCCTAGAGGGATGCGTCCTTTTTGGCATGTCATTCGCATCCATCGAGGGGGATGCGTCCTTTTTGAATGTCGTTCGCACCCTTGGGTTACCGGGCTTTGCAGTTGCTTATGTACAGAGGAGGAACCGCATCACGCGGTTCCTCCAGTTGGTGTCTTACTGGGCTTTGAGGACGAAGTAGATGTTTTGGATCGACGAGTTGCCCGCTTGGATCGCGGAGGTGATGCGTTGTTGCATGTCCGGTGCGAGCGTTTGGGTGGAGGAAGTGCCCACGCTCGGCAGGTTGTTGCGGTTTTGGGTGTTGTTGGTGGTATTGTTGTTCGTCCCAAAAGTGCCCATGCCACGGTTGCCAGTGCCGAGGGTGCCGTTGCCTGTGGTACTGTCGATGCTGGTTACACGACCTGAGTTGGAGGTGTTGTAGGAACCATTGTTGGTGCCGGACGTGGTGCCACCGTAGGTGTTGGTGGAACCAGCGCCAGTCCCAAAGGTGGAACCATAGAACGTGTTCCCCGTCGAGTTTGCGCCAGTACCGTAAGTACCTACGCCGGAAGTCGTGGAGCCTGTACCGGAAGTGCCCACGCCGGAAGTCGTGGAACCTGTGCCGTAAGTGCCCACGCCAGAAGTGGAGCCTTTACCAGAGGTAGCACCCATACCCGTACCTTGCGTACCTGCAGTCCCGCCAGTACCTGTGCCAGTGTTGCCTTTCCCCGTTGTGGAGCCTGCGTTGAGCAGGACGTAGGCCGTATTGCCCGTCACGAGGACGGAGGTGGTCCCCACACCCGGAATTGCGTTCACGCGGCTTTCCAAGGTGCGGTCACTGCGCAGGTTCGCGCCGTGGGTCAGACCAGGCAGACCCAATTGGTTCGCTGACGAAGTACCGATTCTGTCGCCTGTGTTATTGAGCGTATTCGCTCCACGGTTGCCGATTTGACCCATCTTGTTCATCGTGTTGCGACCCGCGTTCCCCGCGTTGTGCAGCGCATTGGTGCCGGCATTCCCAGCATTGTGTAGCGCGTTGGTGCCCGCGTTCCCCGCGTTATGCACGGCGTTGGTACCTGCTCTACCCGCGTTCCCTGCTGCATTGTTGCCGGTGTTGTTGCCACAGCCTGCGAGCAACGTCGTCGTCGCCAACATAATACATGCCATGCGAAGTGCGTTTTTCATAGTAGGAGTCCCCCTAAGAATCGTATAGAAAAAACAACACGTGCTTACTCTTTCCGCCACTAAGTTTCGATATGCCAGCATCGCATTGCCAGATTGTCACACCTGAGAGATTCGACGGACTCCTCTCCCAACTCGTGACAGAACGCGGCATGCGCAAGGAAACGCGAGTAGTAAGAAAAAAGGCTCTGATGCACCCTAAGGGTAGCAGAGCCTTTTTTCATGAAATGAGGTGGACGGGATGAAGCGGGCGTGGAAGATCTTACAAGACGGAATTCTGATCCTCACACCCTTTGTGTTGACGATCTATGTGGGTCTATTTATCTTGGAATTCATAAACAAAGTCGGCAAGGACCTCCTCGGCTTGACACGCTGGGGGGACATGCGTGGAGCAGGTTTGCTGGTCATGTTGGGCCTGATCGTGGTGGTCGGGTTGCTTTGGCAGAGTCAAAAGGTGCGTCATGCACTGGGCATCTTGGAGCAAAAGATGATGAGCATTCGATCGCTCAACAGCTTTTACCGCATCGTCAAGGAACTGACCCGCACGGCGATTGGCAGAAAACAGCCGTTCTCACGCGTCGTGCTCGTCAATCGACCCAACGGGGAGAAGCAACTCGGACTTCTGACCACCGAGGACCTCACAGCACTCGAACTGCCAGAATCGCTTGTCACCGTCTTCTTGCCGCTGGGCATGCAACTGGGCGGGCATCTCGTGCTCATACCCAAGGAGCTTCTGGAGCCGGTTGACATGACGGTAGAAGCCGCTTTGCGTTTCTGTTTTACAGGCGGGGTATCCATAAAAGAGTAGACCAGATGCCCAAACTCAGGGTCCCGTGCGGTGTTGAGGGAGCAAAAAACACCTCAACCCGTAACGGTGAGGTGTTTGCATGAGGCCAACCTACTCGAGGGCTCCAGAGTTTTGCAGGAGCTCGATGAGGCCGTGGTTTTGGTGGTGGCGGGCGATCTGCAAAGCGGTGATGCCAGCGGTTGATTTGAGGTTCGGGTTCGCCCCGCGACCGAGCAGCATCGTGGACAGTTCGAGGTCGCCATCGTCCACAGCCATCATCAGAGCGGAGTACCCAGGGGTGTCTTGGGCGTTGATGTTGGCTCCGTTGTCGAGCAAGAGGGTGATCACATCGCTGTGCCCAGACAGCGCGGCGGCGGTCAACGGAGTGCCACCGCGGATCGGGTTGCGATAGTTCGGATTGGCGCCGAGGGAGATCATCTTGTCAACGAGGTCGACGTGACCCCGGAGCGAGGAGAGGAACAATTGGTAGTCGAGCGAGTAGATTTCCACCGTTTTCGTCACCTCGGTCCACGTGACAGCAGCCCGCATCGATTCGCTGACGAAGCGCAGAGGGACCATCGTGCGACCGTTGATGATTTCGGGCGCCTGATCGAGCCCGACGCGGACTTCGTTCACGGCCGCTTCCGGGTAGCCGACTTTCAAGACGACGGAGATCAACCCCTTGGTCGTATAGCGCATCACCGAGACAGTCTGGGTTTCATCGCTCCACGTGACCGTGGCTCCGAGTGTTTCTAACAAACTCCGGACGGGGACCATCGTGCGTCCATTCAGGACGACTGGCGGTTGGTCAAAGGTTTGCAACTGATCGTCAACTTTCACGGTGATCGCAGGTGTGGCGTCGACAGCCGCATGGGCATGAGCAGGATAGACAGATGGAACAAGCAACAGGGCGGCGAGGACGATTGCACCTAGACGTTTCAACAGATTACCTCCCGGGTCGGAAACAGATTCTATAGATCAAGTATAATTTGATTTCCATAGATCGTCAAAAACTTGTGCAACAACGCGACAGCATGAATCACCCAGACCACCACACCAACTCCAGAAGTGATGGCTTTTTTCACAAATTACCATTCGTCTGGATCGATTTGAAAAAAAGACGTTGAGGGCTCGCCCTCAGCGTCTTTTTTTCTCCTCATCCATCAGTTTGCGAACTTGATCCTTGGGGTCCCAGCAATCAAACTTGTACGTCGGCTGCGTCTCGTACTGGAGACGGGAGCAACGGGTGACGGTGCCTGTTGGAGACTTTAGGATCGTGTAGTGACGGCAGGTGGCGCAACAGTGAAAGCGGCTCATGTTAGTTGGAGAAATTCAAGGCTTTCAGCAGTTGGTAGAGCATGTCGGCTGCCATCGCGCGATCCGATGCAACGGTCGGTGAGAAGGAGTTGATCGTCATGCCGATCAGGATGTTTTGGTTGACGCACAAGGCCACTGCGTCTGTCGCGTAGCTTGCCACTTCCGCACGACGCTCCAACTTGCTCATCGCGGTTCCCTTTGCCCCTTCGGTCAGTGCTGGGAGGGTTGGGTTGGCGTATTTTAGTGCGCGAGCCACCATCATCGACATGTCTTGCGCTGTGATTTTGTCCTCTGGTGCGAAACGACCATCTCCCATCCCACTGATCAAGTTCGAGCGGTAGGCGGTCTCGACGTAGTTCATGTACCAACTGTCTTTGGCCACATCAGTGAAGGTCGGTGCCGCGCCGAGTTGGGATTTGTCCTTGAGGCCCAGCGTCTTGACGAGCATCGTCGCGAACTGTGCGCGGGTGACCGTCTCATTCGGGTGGAAGGTGCCGTCCTCGAAGCCGCTGATCACCATCTTGGAAGCCAGCGTTTCAATCGATCGCTTGGCGTAGTGAGTCGTGGAGACATCAGGGAAATGCAGTTCCTTTTTCACGATTCCGAATGTGCCAGTGCCTTGGTAGTGGAAGGTCACGCCATAGGACTGGTCGCTGTTGGCTTTGAACGATGTGGGAATGGGGGTAGTGGTGAATTTGTCGGTCAGGCGCACACCCGCCAGCGTGGTGAGGTCGACGAACGAGTCCTTGCTGAACGGTGTGGTCAAGCTGAGATAGCCATGTGTTTCGGTCAGCGTGCTGAGCGTTTTGGATTGCTTGTCGAGCAGGCGCACGTCGAGCAGGAGCGGGATCATCTCTTGATCGGACGGTTTGACTTTGGCGGTCTGTCCGAGTTCGACTTGCACGGTGGAGTCTGCGAGGAAGACCCCGGAATTTTTCGCCAGTTCCTTCATTTCTGCGACCGACAGGGTGACAGAACCGAGGCCCGATTCCACGCGCAGGGTGGAATCGTTGGAGCGAGAGGAAACTTTTTCCAAAACGGAACCTGGCACGTTGAGCAGCATCCGGCCTTGATTGACCTCTACTTTGGCGAGCAGGTTGTAAGCCGTAGATTTGCGGGTGAGATCGAACAGCAGATCATCGGTTTTCATCGTGACGGTGGTCGTCGGGATGTCGGCCGTCAGATCGCTGGTCAGGGTCAGTTTGTCCGGTTTGATGAACAGAATGCTACCATCGAGGTAGTAGGTCTGTGTATCGGAACGCGGGGAGTCCTCCGAAGAGTTCAGGCCAGTGCCAAGCGCTTGCAGGCGGATGTAGTAGTTGCCGTCCACTTTGATCAGAGCGCTCAGGTCGTAGCTGACCGTGTCTTTGGACGCTTGAGCGAACCCGACGATGGTGTCGTTATCCGCGTTGTAGATGGAGATGCGGTAGCCGTTGTTGTTCGGCACGTTCGCCCACGTGGCGATGCGTTCATCAGACAGCGCAGGCGTGTGCGGGGTTGCCAAGCGTGAAAACGAGAGCGACATCGCCGTCGAGGCCGGAGACTCGCCAGAATCGGTCATCTGCGAGTTGCCTTTGGCGATGACTTTGTAGTAGTACACGCCTGTGCCAGGCACGATCCCGGTCAAATCGAGTTGGTTGACATCCTTGGGCAAGAGCTGGGAGGTGACCAACGTGTTGCTAGGCGAATGGTAGAGGTTGACGAGATAGCCGTTGTTCAACACGTTGTCCCATTTCGCGAACCCTTTCGCATCTAATGACGGCGTGGAGGGCGGAGAGAGCGAGATCGAGGACGAGACCGTCAGGCGGTTGGACGCCGTCGATTGCGGGGAGTCCAGCGTGTTGAGGTTGTCGCCACGGGTGGTAACTTTGACAAAATAGGTGCCGTTCAACGTGATCAATCCGTCCAATTTGAGCGAAGAGCTGTTGGTCGGAGCGTTGAACGCGCCAATGATTGCATTGGTAGCGGCATCGTAGACGTAGACGAGATAGCCGTTGTTGTTAACCACCGGGAGCCAGAGCACGCTGCGGTCCGGGTTGAGTTGGACGTTCAACGGCGCTGTCAGTTGTTGGACAGCAGCAGAGGCCGGAGCCGGAATGGCGAGGGGAACGACAGTGCTGCCAAGCAGCACAGCAGCAGTAAGCAGAGCCGTACATTTCCGATTGTTCATATGGGTTGCGATTCCTCCAAATCCTTTTCTGCCCACATTCGACACCAAGCAGGTGAAATCCTCCGAGTTCCACGCGAAGAGCGTTTTTTTGGTATAATGAGGGCACTGAGCAATGATCTGGAAAGAGGAGGTATGTACCCATGCAACAAGCCATCACGTTGACGTACAACGGCATGACGATGCGCGGGATGGAACACATCCCGGAACGTGCTGCTGGTGAGCAAGTGCCCGCGGTGATTCTCTACCACGGATTTACGGGACACAAGCTGGAGCCGCACCGCTTCTTTCTAAAAATTTGTCGTGCGCTGGAAGCGATCGGCTGTGCCTGCTACCGATTTGACTTCCTCGGCAGCGGCGAGAGCGATGGCGATTTCGAGGACATGACGGTCAGTGGAGAGATTGCACAGGCCCATGCGATTCTCGACCATGTGCGCCAAGACCCGCGCATCGATCCATCGCGCATCACGTTGCTTGGCATGAGCATGGGCGGTCTCGTCGCGTCGCTCGTCGCTGGGGATCGCCCGGACGACCTCCACGACCTCGTGCTGCTCTGTCCTGCGGGCAGCATGTACGACCTGATGGGGCCGATGATCGATCTGCACCTCTCCAACCCAGAGCTGCAAGTGCTCGATTATGGCGGCAACTTGATCGGTCGGCCGTTTGGCGAGGATGTTCGGTCGATGAACGTCTATGACCGCGCCCAAAAATACAACAAGCAAGTGCTGCTCGTACATGGCACCGCAGACGTGACCGTTCCGTTCGAGGTTTCCAAGCGCTATATTGAGACTTGTTATGGCGAACGTGCCACCTTGCATCCGGTGGAAGGGGCCGACCACACGTTCAATAAGTTTGAATGGGAGCGCGAAGCGATCGACACGATCGTCAGCCGTTTGAAGCAAGCCTGAAAAAGGGCTTGCTTTATTTCTGCCCAGTTGTTATATTAGATCTCGTTGCTCGTGCCCTTAGCTCAGCTGGATAGAGCGTTTGACTACGAATCAAAAGGCCGGGAGTTCGAATCTCTCAGGGCACGCCACGGCGCGTTGGAGAAGCGGCTTAACTCATCGCCCTTTCAAGGCGACATTCACGGGTTCGAATCCCGTACGCGTCACCACACGAGCAGGATTTGAAAAAGAAGCTACTTCTCATGAGAAGTAGCTTCTTTTTTTATACTTCTCTTGCATATGAATGAATTGTCGAGAGCTGTCGGTTCTTGACTCATAAACGAATCGTGGATATATTGAAGAGAGTAAAAATTAGGAATATTTTCTAACAGGGGGTACGGGGAGAAGATGATCGTCGTATTGGACAACTATGACGGGTTTACGTTTCATCTGGTGCAATTTTTGAAGGATTTGGGCGGGATGGTGTTTCTCTCGCGCAATGACCAGTTGACGATTGCGGAGATTGAACAACTGAACCCGACACATCTAGTGCTGACACCAGGGATGGGAACTCCTGCGGAAGCGGGCATCGGCGTGGAAGTCGTTCGACACTTTGCGGGCCGCGTGCCGATCCTCGGACTGGGACTTGGCTGCGAGATCATTGGACATGCATTTGGGGCACAGTTGGTGCAACCGCAACAGATGGAAATGAGCGGCGAGTACCAGATCTCTCACCGTGGTGATCGGGTCTTCTCGGGGATCGTGACACCGTTTGCGGCCCAGCGTCGGCATGTGGCACAGTTTGACCGCGCCTCGCTACCCGAGCAACTCACCGTCATCGCGGAGTCGCAAACGGGCGAAGTGATCGGTGTGCGCCACCGCCAACATGACGTGATCGGCTTGCAAATTCACCCGGAGGCTGTCACAGCTGAGGGTTCTGTGAAAAAAATGATCTACAACTTTGTAACCAAAACCGCACCTGTCTACGTCTAAGTCGTGGGCGGATAAAACCGGGACCGACCGGGAACGCTGTCCGCAAGAGGTGATCCAACCGATGCGGCTTACCAGTGGACTCTTGGCCGGTCTCTTCTCATTGGCAATCCTAACGTCCTATCCGTCATTGAGCAATAGTTACATCGTGATCGATAAATCGGACAATTCCTTGACCTATTATGCGCACAACATCAAAGTCAAGACCTTCTCGGTCGCCACCGGACGCACCGATCAGGACACTCCGAACGGAGTCTACCCGGTCGTGATGCTGGTGAAAAATCCGTGGTATCTCAAAAAAAACATCCCTGGCGGAACGCCTGAGAATCCACTTGGCGTGCGCTGGATTGGCTTGGAGGTGCCAGGTACAGATGGGTCGATCTACGGCATCCACGGCACCAACGAGCCTGACTCGATCGGCAAGCATGCATCGAGCGGTTGTGTGCGCATGCACAATGCGGACGTCACATGGCTGTACGAGCATGTACACGTCGGCACCATTGTGGAAATCGTGGAGTAAAACGTGCTCCGGCTTGGTGCGGAGCACGTTTTTTGTAGCCAAGTTCTCCAAATCGTAACACGTTGGACTCACAAATTATGATATAATTGCCTACAGTTTTTCTCTATGAAAATCACGATGTAGCCTATTGAAAAGAGTTGATAGAATGGAAAGCCGCAAGGATCGTCACAACCGTGTCAAACGTCCGCCGGCGGGTCCTCCGGGATCGGGAGGGCAGAAGCCGCGGTTCTGGAAAACCAAGAAATTTAAATGGGTGATGATCGGCCTGCTGGCCGTTCTGCTGGTCGTGATCGGGATCTATGCATACGCGATTGGAAATTTCGTGAACAACATTCAAAAGCCCAAAGACTTCTCACAAGCGCCTGTTCAAGCGGAAGTGTGGTCGGGCACAGAGCCAGTCAACATCGTGTTGCTGGGCGTCGACAACCGCAACAACGACCCACACCCGCGCGCAGATTCGATCCTCGTGATCAACGTAGACCCCAAGACCAAGAAAGCCAAGGTCATGTCGGTCATGCGCGACACGTGGTACAACATCCCAGGCTATGACTTTGAGAAGATCAACGCCGCCAATGCGCTAGGTGGCCCTGATCTGCAGTTGAAGACCTTGCGTGACTTCCTGCAGATTCCGATCCATTATTATGTGAAGACCGACTTCCAAGGTTTCATTAAAATTGTCGATGCCTTAGGCGGTGTCGACATCGATGTTGAGAAAGACCTGAACTACGCGGATGATGGCGTATACGACATCCATTTAAAAAAAGGCTTCCAGCATGTTGATGGCACACATGCGCTGCAGTATGTGCGTTTCCGCTATGACGAACTCGGCGACTACAACCGCACGATGCGCCAACGGAAATTCCTGCAGGCGGTTGCCGATCAGATGACCTCGGCTACGGGGATCATCAAACTGCCGAAAGTCTTGTCTGAAGTGGAACCTTATATCGAAACCAACATGACGTCGTCCGATATGCTCAAGCTGGGCCAACTGATGCTGAGCGTGGATCGCAACGATATTCAGCAGATGCAAGTCCCACCACGTGAGACGTCGAAGGACGGCTATGCAGGCGGCGGTCAGATGGTCATCTTGCCAGACGTCTATGAAACGCAAAAGAAAGTCTACGAATTCCTCAGCCTCGACACGACGAAGCTGACCAAAAATACCAAGACCCAACCTCAGGAATACTACGACCCGAATCCGGTCGTCCCCGCCAACCCGCGCGTGGAGCCGGACAAGCCGGAACCGAAACCTCCCGTCGATCCGACGAAGCAGGGGACGGGTGGCACGACACCGGGCACAGGTGGAACCACGCCGGGGACGGGTACAGATCCGGGTGGCACGACGACTCCCGGTACTGGTGGTACCAAACCAGGCGGTACCGGTGGCACCGGAGGTACAACGGGTGGTGGCACAGGCGGTACCGGCGGCACGACTGGCGGTGGCACAGGCGGAACGACCGGTGGAGGAACTGGCGGAACGACCGGTGGCGGCACGGGCGGAACGACCGGTGGTGGCACAGGCGGAACGACCGGTGGTGGCACAGGCGGAACGACCGGTGGTGGCACAGGCGGCACGACCGGTGGCGGCACAGGAGGCACGACTGGCGGTGGTGGTTCTGGTGGAGGCACCACGCCGGGCACGGGCACGACGCCAACCCCTGGCACGGGCGGTGGCGTACCGACCCCTGCTCCGGTCACGACACCTTAGCAAAGACTTCGCTCGCGATTGCGGGCGAAGTCTTTTTTGTCATATCGGGCAAGCCTGACGTCATAAACCCTATCCATAAGGTCGAAGGGGGATGGGTGACATGGACGATCTGCTGATGTTTTTAGGAATTATGTCCGCACTATCCGCTTCTGCGGAGACGATGACGACCCAGATGCGCCGCCGATTCAACCTCTTCAAACTCGAACATAAAAAGGAAATTGAAGAGTTGGAAGAGGCTCTGCATACGAAAAAGCTCGGCAAGATGCACGCGAACATCCACCTGCTGTGTGGGCTGAACGGAGCGTTGCTCGCCGCGCTTGGCAACATCCACCCGCTGTCGATGTTGCGCTTGGAGCCGCTGTGGTCCAATCTGCAGCCATGGCTTGCCAGCAGCATCGATTTTGCCGTCGCAGGCGTGCTCGTGGCGTATGGAGGACCGTGGTTCCATGAAGTGCTCGGAATCTTGCGTGAATACAAAAAAAGTTTGCGAGGGGCGACGACCTAGTCCCCTCGCTTCTTTTTTTTTCGGGGAACTAGGTGTATCATGGGGTGAAGTAATCACTAGAAATGAATGCTAGGAGGAATCGCTTTTGTCTAGTTGGCGGTTTCGCGCAGCCGTCTTGGCTGCGAAATCAATCAAGCGCATACTGACATTGACTGGGCGCAAAGGCACGACGCTGCCAGGGAATATCGCGTTGCGGATCTGCCCGGATCTGCTCGCCAACTATGGAAACCTGCTCGGCGAACGCATCGTCTTCGTCACAGGAACCAATGGCAAGACCACGACGAGCAACCTGCTCGTCAACTTCCTGCGCTCCGATGGGCGCGAAGTGATCTCGAACTCGCTTGGAGCCAACTTGATCGCGGGGATCGCCACCACCCTGATCGAAGGTGTGGTGCCACGTCATGCGCATCAACAGGCGGCCGTCTTGGAAGTCGATGAAGCGACGATCGGCAACGTCATCGTCCCGCTGCGACCGAAGGCCGTGCTGGTCACGAACTTTTTCCGCGACCAGATGGACCGGTACGGCGAACTCGACACCGTCGTCGAGATGGTGGGAAGCGCGTTGCAAAAAACGCCGTCCTCGACCACCGTCATCCTCAATGCGGACGATCCGCTCGTCACCTCGATCGCCCCGGATGACAAAAACATCGTCTACTTTGGCATCGAATCCAGCCAGTTCGATTCGGAGGACCACGCCGAAGTGCGCGACGGCAAATTCTGTCGCAAGTGTGGGGGCAACCTGCACTACACGCTCTACCACTATGGCCAGCTCGGGTTCTATCGTTGCCCGTCCTGCGACTTCGCTCGCCCAGAACCAACGCTCGCGGCGGAGCATGTGCGCCTGCACGAGGAGGGCATCGCCTTCGAAGTTGGCAAAGTGACCGGCTTCATCAACTCGCCGGCTGTCTACAACGTCTACAACGCACTCGCTGCCATCACCGCCTCGACCGTTTTTGGCGTGCAGGATGAAGTGCTGGTGAGTGAGATGAGCTATATGAAGACCCAGCTCGGACGCATGGAGCGCCTGTACTCTGGCGCGGGGCGTGAACTGATGTTGACCTTGGTCAAGAACCCGACCGGCTTCAACGAAGTGCTCAAAGTTGTCGAGCATGAGCGCAATCCAGTCGAATTGGTGATCATCCTCAACGACCGCTATGCGGACGGCACTGACGTCTCGTGGATTTGGGACACCAACATCGAGCGTCTGCAACAGGTCGCAGACCTGCGTCGCATCTACTGCTGCGGCACGCGGGCAGAGGACTTTGCGATCCGTTTGAAGTACGCTGACCTCGATCAGATCACGGAGTTGGTCGAAGGCGATGTTGCTTGTGTGGACACCGCGCTGCGCCAACTGCCGCCGGGTCACATGCTCTACATCCTCTCGACGTACACCTCGCTCTACGCGGTGCGCGATCATCTGTTGGAACAAGGGGGTAGCGAAGTTGCAGCTCAAAATCGGGCATCTGTATCCGGATCTGCTTGACCTCTACAGCGATCGGGGCAACGTGATCATCCTGCAAAAACGCGCCCAGTGGCGCGGTCTCGATGTGACGGTCGACCAGATTAGCGTCGGGCACGAACCTCGCCTCGCGGACTACGACATCCTCGTCATGGGCGGCGGCATGGACCGTGAGCAAGGCATCGTGGCCAAAGACCTGCAAAAGCGCAGCGCCAACATCCGGGAAGCGGCTGACGGCGGGACGGTGATCCTCGCGATCTGCGGTGGCTACCAATTGCTCGGACACTCCTTTGAAACCAGCACGGGGCAACGCATCCCAGGGCTTGGTATCCTCGACATCCATACGGTCGGCGCGAAAATGCGGATGGTCGGCAACGTTGTGGGTGAGATGGAGATCGATGGGATCAAGCACAACCTGATCGGCTACGAGAACCACTCTGGCAAGACGTTCCTCGGCCCTGACGTCCAGCCGATGATGCGCGTCGTCAAAGGCTATGGCAACAGTGGGGAGGACAAGTTCGAAGGCGTTCGCCAAGGGTCCGTTTTTGGCACCTATCTGCACGGGCCGCTTTTGGCGAAAAACCCGTTCCTCGCCGATCACTTGGTCGAGTTGGCGTTGCGCCGTCGCGATCTGTCGGTGCAACTGGAGCAGCTCAACGACGATCTGGAGTGCAGCACCAATGAAAAGTTGTACAAGCGACTTGTCGAAGCGAAATCGTGAAAAAACACAAGCAAGAACCAGACTGTTCACGTCTGGTTCTTTTTTTGCGGGAATTTGTCCGAAAATAGGGTTGCAAAGATCGCGGGGGGATGATAATATAGGTTCTGTCGTCAGCGACACGCACTACTCTTCAAGAAAACACATCGTGGCGGTGTAGCTCAGCTGGCTAGAGCATTCGGTTCATACCCGGAGGGTCGGGGGTTCGAATCCCTCCGCCGCTACCACAATTTCATATCTATGGAGAGGTACCAAAGTGGCCAAATGGGGCGGACTGTAAATCCGTTGCGTAAGCTTCGAAGGTTCGAATCCTTCTCTCTCCACCATGCCGCTTTAGCTCAGTTGGTAGAGCGATTCACTCGTAATGAATAGGTCATCGGTTCGATTCCGGTAAGCGGCACCAGTTTTATCTTTTGTATCTTCATGGAGTGGTGGCCGAGCTGGCCGAAGGCGCTCCCCTGCTAAGGGAGTATACTGGTAACAGTATCGAGGGTTCGAATCCCTCCCCCTCCGCCATATGAAAAAGGCAAGTCTCATCTGAGACTTGCCTTTTTGCATTCTCATACCTGAACGGTTTGTTCGGCTGCGTTCTTGCCCGCCACAAATCCCGTGGAAAAAGCGACGGTGATGTTGAAACCACCGGTATACCCATGCAGATCGAGCACCTCGCCTGCGAAGTACAGACCGGGCATCAACTTCGATTCCATCGTGGCCGGGGTGATCTCCTTCAGGTGGACGCCGCCGCCGGTGATGAACGCTTCCTCGATCGAGAGCGTGCCCGTCGCGCGGATTGGGAACGCCTTCAGCAGATCGGCGAGCTGGGTGATGTTTTTCTTGGGCAGGTTGGCGTAGGTGACGTCCTCCCGCAGTTCGGAGCGTTCGAGGAAGAGTGGGAGCAACCGTTCCGGGATATAGCCTTTGATCACGTTTTTAAAGGCCTTTTTCGGTTCGTTCGCAGCGAGTTTCCAGATCTCGTCCTGCACGTCGTCCCGCGTCTTGTCCGGGAAGAAATCGAGTTGCATCAGCACATCCTTCGCTCCAGTTTTTTTCTGCTCCTTCACGACGAACTGCGAGCAGCGGAGCACGGCGGGACCGGAGAGACCGAAGTGCGTGAAGATCATGTCGCCTTCGTGCTCGATGACTTTCTTGCCCTTGGCGTTCCAGACGGAGAGTACGATGTTGCGCAGTGACAACCCTTGCAAGGAACGGTCGCGGATGAACGGTTCGTTCGAGGTGATCGGCACCTCGGTCGGGTACAGGTCGGTGATCGTGTGTCCGGCTGCTTGCGCCCATGCATAGCCATCGCCTGTGGAGCCGGTCTTGGGCACCGATTTGCCGCCGACGGCGATGACCACCGCGCCGGCATCGATCACTTGTCCTGACTTCAACTTCACACCCGCGACACGCCCGTTCACATAGCGCACATGGTCGACAGGGGACTGCGTGCGCAGTTCGATGTCATGTGCCGCGATCTTGCGCAGGAGGGCGTCGAGGACCGATTTGGCCTTGTCGGTGACGGGGAACATGCGGCCGCGGTCTTCCTCCTTGAGTTTGATGCCGAGATCTTCAAAAAAGTCGATGATGTCGCGGTTGTTGAACACGGAGAACGGGCCGTGCATGAAGCGGCCGTTGCCGGGGATGTGCTTGATCAATTCGTCGATCTCCTTGGCGTTGGTCACGTTGCAGCGACCACCGCCGGAGATCAACAGCTTGCGGCCCAGTTTGTCGCCCTTTTCCAGCAGCAACACGTTCGCCCCGAGCATCCCTGCTGAGATCGCCGCCATCAGTCCCGACGTGCCACCGCCAATTACAACTACGTCATAATGCATAACGAGTACCTCCATACCGAGTGCTTTTCATTCAAAAAGCCACGAGTTCGCATGCGAACCCGTGGCTTAGCGTTTTACGAGAGCGAAACAATTACTCCTGCGCGTCTGCGAGCTTTTCGTAAGCGGCAACGACTTTTTGCCATTCTTCATCGTCTTCGATGTCGACGAGGTATTCGCCGTTTTCATCTTCGCCGATCTTCATGATCACGCCGTCTTCGTCTTCGCCGTCAGCAGGTACCATGATTGCGTAACGCTCGTTGGAAACATTCATCTCTTCAACGATGATGAACTCGCGTTCCTTGCCTTCTGCATCGGTAAGAGTTACGACTTCCTCTTCGTGATCGTGGTCGCAGTTCTCGTCGTGGATATGTACATTGTTGTTGTCAGACATGGGAAATATCCCTCGCTTCCTAGTTCTGGTTGAAATCTCCGTCAATCATAGCATGGCACGTTTGGGCGCGTCAAATGCAGGAAGTTCTCGGAAACTCAACAAAAAACGGCGGGAATTACTCCGCCGCTTTTTCCGTAATCGTCGACGCGATCAAATCGGTGACAGACTTCAACAGCTCGTCAACCTGTTTCATCGCGACTTTGTAGGCTTGCACTTCCGGATACTGATCCAAGTCCTTCGCCAGCGCCTCGATGTCCTGACGCAACCCATCGAGGTGCGCACCCGTGCCGTGCTCAGCGAGTTTGTCGTACTGCCATTGCATCTCGCGGAACTTCACCGTCTTGGCGGCGATCTCCGTGTTCTCCTGCATGGCGCGCTCGGCAGCTTTATAGTGGAGGACTTCAGGCGATTCCAGAATCAGGTGTCCCAATTCAAACGCCTGTGCCCAGATCTCATTGCGGTCGAGTGTGGTCATCTGTGACCCTCCTCATCAAAAGTTTCCAGTCCAGTATAACACAAAATCCACACCGTCGAGGTGTGGATTCCATTGTTCACAGATTAGTGCTTGTATTGGTGCTTCGCGTTGTAGTGCTTGAACTTCTCATCGCGCTTGTTGTCGTAGAGCTCGGTGATGAACCCGATCGCGATGCCTGCCACGAGCGACAACCCGAACAGGAGGTACGACTTCGTGATCACGCTGGCGACGACAAGTGCGAAGACGATCGTGTAGAAAAAGTAACGGTTTTGGATCGACATCGAACTTCCCCCTTCCGTCTATACCTCCTCATTATAACGCGAATTTTCTAGATCGGGTAGTAGGGATACTCTCCCGGTTCCGTATCGGTGTTGTTCAAAAAGCCCCACGACTCGACCACGCCCGCCGGCCAGTGCCGATCGTCCGCATGGGCCAAGGGACTCGCGCTCTCCGCTGGCGTCGATGGGATGTAGAGTCCTTCTAGCACGTACTTCGCCGTCTCCAGACAGCGGCGCGCGTTGCCGAGCGAGTCGGGGAGGCTGGGGTCATCGAGGTAAAACATCGCGGAGTTGATGAGGCTGCGCGTCGCCTGTTCGACTTCACCTGCTTTTTGCTGGTAGCGTTGCAAATGTTGTTGCGGGTGCATGGGGATTCCTCCTCTTCATGATTCTTCCCTAGTTTCTACAGGGAAGTTCAAAAGATATTCACTTGACTTGGAGGGCTCATGATATTTATGCTTAGTGGGAACTAGTATGTGTAGGAAGGGGGCGTGGATTCTCATGATCGGAATGCTCGCTACGATCGCCGGTATGTTTGGCCTCCTGTTCATGTGTGCTTCTATCACCAAGGAGAACACGGAAAAGGCTGTTGCCAAGCAACACGAGTCCTGGGAAAACTAATCCCATACAAACAGACCACAGCAGGGCGATCCGTCCTGCTGTTTCTGTATAGCAGGAGGGTGACTTCATTGTCCCAGCAGAAGTTTCGGTTTGGCAAAGGCAAGGAGTATGCGTTTTTCAACGAGCACGTACACCTGCTGTTGATCGACTTCGAACGCGATAACAAAAAGGAACTGTTTCTGATCGCGGAGCAAGAAGCGGACGGTACGTACATATTGGACTACCCGGGGGAATTGTTCACGGAGCAGTTGCACGAGCTGACGGGCTCGATTTTCTTTGTTCAAGTGCAGGAGGAGGAGCGCGAGGGCAAGTACGTACTCGGCGCGTATTTCACCTGTGAGCGCAAGACCTACGCGCTGTACTACGACCGCGAGCACCCGGAGAGCGGGGAGATGGTGTTTTTCCGCGCCAACTCGACGGGCACCGGGACCTACGATTTGGAGAACATCACCGACCAAGAGGAGTACCAGACGGTCGTCGAGTTCATCATGGAGCGCTACGGTCAATTCTTGCAGGCGTAACAAAAAAGCATGTCATGCTCCCGACTGGGGGCGCTGACATGCTTTTTTGTGTACACGCGGGTTTACAGGTTGGTGTACAGGAAGTTGCGCAGTTCGATCGTCTGGTCTTCATCCTCGAGACCGAACGTGCGGCCGAGCAGGTAGAGCTTGTCATCTTCGAGATCGTCGTTCCCGAGGATGCCTACTCTGTTCGTCTGCAGGCAGACTACAAGCGACTTGCCGTAGAAGTGCTGGGTTTTGGTGATCGCCAGGTCCCAACGGTGGTCGCCGACAAACCCGACGAAGCGGGTTTGAGTATCTTCGGTTTGATCGTACATGTTAATCAACATCGGTTATCATCCTCCACCTTCATGATACACCATGATACAATGAGAGGAAAGGCACGGCATAGGGAGAGGAGGGGGAAGGGCGCATGGCGACGTATTCCTTGCAGTTGTTTCCGTTGCAGACTGTATTATATCCACATTGCATATTACCGTTGCACATCTTCGAGCCGCGATACCGCACGATGATCAAGATGTGCCTTGAACATCACGTTCCGTTTGGCATCGTGCAAGTTGCCAATGGGCAACTGGAACTCGAAGGGGAGCACCCGCGCAACTACGAGGTCGGGACAATTGCGAAGATTACCAACGTGATCGAATTCGACGACGGTCGGATGTTCATCAACACATACGGCGGCAATCGGTTTCGGGTTTTGGAGAGCGCCTATGATGAGGATGTCCTGACTGCGCGGGTGGAGACCTACTCCGATGAGGCCGCCTCCCCAACTGGGTTGCTCGAGGTGCGCGACGAAGTGATGCGCGAGTTTTTGAAATACTGGCAACTGTTGGAGTGTGTGATGAACCGTGACCTCGGCAAGTTGGAGCTGCCAGACGACGCGATGGTGCTGTCGTTCCTGATCCCGTCGGTGTTGCATGTGCAGCCAGAACTCAAGCAGGCGCTGTTGCAAAAACGCACCACCCGCGAGCGTTTGGAGCTGATCTACGAACTGCTTGGCGAAGAGATTGAGAAGCTGCGAGATCTGATGCGTGACGGACGAGAGAAGTAACTTGTGCTATAATAGTGCAGGATCAACCGGGACACGATACTTAGCAGGAGGGTTTCTCAATGGCAGATAACAACGCGCAACGCATGGAGAAATTGATCGAGACGTTGGATGAATACATCGCCCAAGCCAAAGCGGGCATGAACAAGAACCACAAGCAGATCGAGGACATGCGTACCGACCTGACTGCACGCGGTTTTGGCGAAGCGCTGGAGGAGATCGAAGGCGTGATTGAGATTACCGGCCATCATGGACAAGCGCTGGGACGCCTGACGATGGCGGGCATGGTGCGCGGTGAATTGCTGAAGATCTTGGAACTGAGCAAATAACGTCAAAGTTCCGTCATACTTAGTAGAAGTTCTGTAATTTACAACACGTTGTGACTCTGTTAGGATAAACAGTGAACTTATACGTTACGTTGGAAAGGTGAGATCCGACAATGAAAAAGGCCTTGATCATTACCGATATACAGTCTGACTTCCTTGGCAACATGGATTACATATATCCGTTGTGCCAGAAGTATCTGGACAACTCCGCGAAGGACTATGACCTCGTCATCCTCACGCACTGGAAGCACGTGGAGAACGAAAACGAAAACACCCTGTTGCTCAAGTCCCCGAATGCCAAAGTAGTGGAGAAGCGCGGCTACTCCGCGTTCACCGACGAAGTCAAGCAACTGCTCGCAGACAACAAAATCGAGCTGGTACACCTCGGCGGGATCGACTCCGACATGGCGGTCATGGCAACCATGTACAACCTGCTCGACGCTGGCTACTTGGTTCAAGTCTTGGAGCCGCTGCTGGCTTCCTACGCGACCCGCAACTGGGAAACGACCACGATCATGAAATTCGTACTCGGCGACGAGAACGTCCTCAACCTCGGCAGCGGCCGCGTTTGGGTGTAGACCTTTTTGGCAAAAAAAAACCTGTTAGGCCCACGGGCCGGACAGGTTTTTTCTGTTAGGAGTAGGGATTCGGCAGTCGGAGACAATACTCACAAGACTTCTGTGAAGGGATGAGGTGAGATTCTTGTCAATGCCGTCTTGGGTCTATTGGGCAGGGTTGTACGACAGCAAGTTTGAAGCGTACTGTGCGGTGATGTGGGTGGAGGGTGACAAGCGGATCTACGGCAAGACACCGCCGCAGGAAGTGGAACTGTACCGCACGAACCGCGGGAAGTTCGGCGTGCGTTTTAAGTAGCGAGAAATCGGACATAGTGATAGACGTGTCAAAAGCCACTTGTTGCCTCGACAAGGGGCTTTTGTTTGGAGTAAAGTAAAAGGGTACCTACATAGGATAGAAGTATTCTCGGTGGTATGACAGCGCAGGAGGACGAGATTGGTCAAGAAAGGTCAGGGTAATTTCTTGAAAAAGTGTAGGAAGCGTCACAGTTGACCTTTTTTGACTTTGACTGACTTTGACCTTTTCGTGAGCGCTGAGTATACTGAAAGTACGAAATTTCAATACCGATTTGGAAAAGGGAGGTAGTCTTCATGAATCTAGTACCGATGGTCGTAGAACAAACATCTCGTGGTGAGCGTTCGTATGATATTTACTCCCGTCTGTTGAAGGATCGCATCATCTTCCTCGGCAGCGAGATCGATGATATGGTCGCGAACTCGATCGTGGCGCAGCTCCTGTTCCTCGCGGCAGAGGACCCGGAGAAGGACATCCATCTCTACATCAACTCGCCAGGTGGCTCGATCACAGCAGGGATGGCAATCTATGACACCATGCAATGGATCAAGCCGGACGTCTCCACGATCTGCATCGGCATGGCGGCCTCGATGGGCGCGTTCTTGCTGACGTCGGGTGCACCGGGCAAGCGCTATGCGCTTCCGAATGCAGAAGTGATGATTCACCAACCGCTCGGCGGCGCACGCGGCCAAGCGTCTGACATCGAGATCCAAGCACGCCGCATCATCAAGATGCGCGATAACCTCAACAAGATCCTCGCGGAACGCACCGGTCAACCGATCGAAGTCATCGAGCGCGACACCGACCGTGACAACTTCATGGAAGCGGAAGACGCGAAAAAGTACGGCTTGATCGACAAAGTCATCGAGAACGTTGCAGATGTGAAGTAACATATGACAAGGAGGCGGAGGGGGAGTGATCCCCTGACGCCTTTTTTCGTTGAGAGGAAGATTGCGCGTGAACGAATTGAGAGACTGGATTGTGGAGCAGATTCGGGTGCGGGGTCCGGTGACATTTGCCCGCTACATGGAATGGGCGTTGTACCACCCGGAGTGGGGGTATTACACCTCCGATCGTCGCAAAATCGGCAAGGAAGGCGACTTCTATACCGCGCCGAGCATCAACCCCGTGTTCGCGGAGGTGCTGGCGGATGAGATCGCAGGCAAGGGTGGAAGTGCCCGTGTGGTCATCGAGTTCGGTGGGGGCGAGGGACGTCTCGCGCGGGACATGCTGTCGAGGTGGGCAAGCGAGCACCGAGCGTTTTATGAACAGTTGACCTACTCCATCGTCGAGATTTCGCCGGCCCTGCGCCAGATACAGCGCGAACTGGTTGGAGAGCATGTGGAGAAAGTGCGCTGGGTGACAGAGCAGGAGCTACAGGCGGAGGCGAACTTGGGCACACCCCGGTTGACGAGTTCCACCGGAGCAGGAGACGCGAGACTCCGTGGCGTGCACGGAGTCATCGTCACCAATGAGCTGGTCGACGCGTATCCCGTGCATCGGGTCACGCGCACGACAGATGGCTTGCGGGAGATCTATGTCACAGCGGACTTGCAAGAGCAGTATGGCCCATTGAGCGATCCAGCGCTGGAGACCTACGTTCAAACGTATGCACCAGGTATGATCGTCGGGCAGACGATCGAGGTGAATTTGGCAGGTCTGGCCTGGTACGAGCGTTCCTTGCAACTGCTCTCATCCGGTCAGATCCTGACCATCGATTACGGCTATGAAGCGGACATGTTGCACCATCTCTCACGCCGCAGCGGTACGTTGCGCGGTTTCTATCGCCATACGCTGACCGACGATCCCTATCAACACATCGGGCAGCAAGACCTCACCGCAGATGTAAACTTTTCAGCTCTGCGCGATGTCGGGGAGTCGGGGGGCTGGCACACCGACTTTTTCGGCTCACAAGCGCAGTATCTGTTGCAATCCGGCATCCTGAACCGCCTGACCAACGCTTGGAGCGCTGACCCCTTCCGCGACCCGGACATGAAACGCAACCGTGCGATCAAGTCGTTGATCCTGCCTGGAGGTCTCGGTGAGCACTTCAAAGTGCTGGTGCAGAGTTCGCCCAATCTGTATAATAAAACGGAGTAAGGCACAAAAAGGAGTGACCCCCGCAGATGTTTCTCAGACGACTTTCCATCGTCCTCTTCATCCTCTGCGTCTTGTTCCTCGGACTTGGCATCTGGTTCTGGCAAAACGGACGCGTCGGATAATCTCGTATACAAAAAAGGCCACGACACCTAGGAGTGTCGTGGCCTTTTTTCTGTGTTATGCCTTGCTAAAGTAGATGATCCCGTTCGTGCCTTGGCCTACGTGTGTGCCGATGACACCGGAGAGTTCGAAGTCGAGGATGTTCGTAATCCCTAACTCCTGCAGCAACTGCTTCCAGACGGGCACGGTCGAGGGGTCGACGGTGTGTCCGATCGCCACCGGGTACGTTTCGTCAACCGGGAACTCGGTGAGGAAGCGCTTGACCGCGAGAATCGCATTTTTCTTGCCACGCACACGGTCGTAGGCTTGCACAACGCCTTCGAGATCGAGTTGCAAGATCGGCTTGATGTTCAACAGTGAGCCGAACAGGAACGAGAGGTTGTTGATCCGCCCGCCCTTGCGCAGGTTCTCCAGCGTGTCGACGGAGAAGACCAGCCGCTGGCGCTTGCGCATGCTGGTCAGTTCGGCCGTGATCTCATCTGCCGTGGCGCCCTGCGCCGCCAGTTTCGATGCGACGATCACGAGCATCCCCAGCGCATAGGTCGTCGACAGCGAGTCGAAGATCGTCACACGCTCCGGGGTGTCAAGCAGATCGCGTGCGATGCGCGCGGATTGCAACGTCCCGGAGAGGGTCGAAGCGATCGCGACATAGTACACGTCGTCACCTGCGTCCAGAATTTCTTGGAACATATCTCGAAATGTCGCCGGGCTCGGTTGCGAGGTGGTCGGCAGTTGTTTGGATTGCGCCATTTTGGTGTAAAAATCGGCATGGCTTAAATCAATTCCGTCTGCATATGTCTGACCGTCGATGACGACATTGAGGTGAATCACAGTCAACGCATGTTCTTCAATCAACGACTGGGGCAAGTCACAAGTGCTGTCCGTTACAATACGAATCATGGTCGGGTGCCGCCTTTCCAGAGAGAAAGTATTGGTTATTATACCACAAAAGCCTGATTAATGGGGACCTCGTCACAACTCAGTCAATTGTGACATACTTTTTCTGTATAGAGGGAAAATTAGTATGGACTATATCTCGATCCTTGTGTACAATAAGGCTGTAAAACTTGACTGGCTTAGGGGGAACTTTAGAATATGGCAATCAAAATTGCGATCAACGGTTTTGGGCGAATCGGGCGCATGGTATTCCGCGCCGCAGCTGTCAACCCGGAAATCGAAGTCGTAGCAATTAACGCAACCCACGATGTGAAAGCGCTCGCACATCTGTTGAAATATGATTCTGTCCAAGGCAAGTTTCAAGCGGACGTGCAAACGACCGAGACCTCGATTCTCGTCAACGGTCGCGAAACCAAGATCGTCGGCGACCGCAACCCGTTAAACCTGCCGTGGAAGGAACTCGGCGTTGACATCGTCATCGAAGCGACCGGCAAGTTCCGATCCAAGGAAACCGCAGGCCAACACATCCAAGCGGGTGCCAAAAAAGTTATCATCACCGCACCGGGCAAGGATGAGGATATCACGATCGTCATGGGTGTCAACCATCACCTCTACAACGAAGAAATCCATGATGTCATCTCGAACGCCTCTTGCACCACCAACTGCCTCGCGCCCGTTGCGAAAGTCCTGCATGAGAAGTTCGGCATCGTTTCCGGCATGGTGACAACCGTCCATTCCTATACCAACGACCAAAACAACCTCGACAACCCGCACAAAGACCTGCGCCGTGCGCGCGCTTGCTCGCTGTCGATCCTCCCGTCCACCACAGGTGCGGCGAAGGCGGTTGCGCTGGTGTTGCCGGAACTCAAAGGCAAGTTCAACGGTGTGGCCCTGCGCGTCCCGACCCCGAACGTCTCGATCGTCGACCTCGTGGCAACGCTGGAACGAAATGTCAGCGCAGATGAAGTCAATGCGGCGCTGAAGGAAGCAGCAGATGGCGAACTCAAAGGCATCCTCGCGTACAACGATGAGCCGCTCGTCTCGATCGACTATGTGGGTGACCCGAATTCCTCGATCATCGACGGTCTGTCCACGATGGTCGTGGCAGATCGCACCGTGAAGGTCTTTGCTTGGTATGACAACGAGTGGGGCTACTCCATGCGTTGCGTAGACCTCGCTGTGTTGGTCGGCAAGAAACTCAAGGAAAAAGTCACCGTATAACGTTTCCTTGTCGTTTAAAAAGGCTGGTGTCATGGAGATGACATCAGCCTTTTTCTATTTCTAAAAAAAGTGCCGGGCGCGGGTGCGCATCCGGCACTTTTTCGCTATAATAATGAGGTTCGTGCGATTGGGAGAGTATATTTGGGTATACGGGGGGATGAACGATGAAACCCGACATCTACTTGGACAACAGCGCCACCACGAAGCCCTACCCGGAAGCGGTGGACGCGATGGTCGAGATGTTGCAGACCCACTACGGCAACCCTTCTTCCTTACATAGAAAAGGACTGACCGCTGAAAAAGAGGTCGACAAAGCGCGCGACCGCATCGCCAAGGCGCTCGGTGTGAAAAAGTCCGAACTGCTTTTCACATCGGGTGGCACAGAGGCGAACAACCTCGCGCTGTTCGGCGCGGCGGAAAAGTACAAGTCGCGCGGGAAGCATATCATCACCACACAGATCGAGCACGCCTGTGTGTTTGAGGCTGCAGAGGAATTGCAAAAGCGTGGCTATGATGTGACGTTTCTGCCCGTCAAACAGGACGGCGTCGTCGAGCTCGAAGACGTCAAGCGAGCGTGGCGTGATGATACGATTCTCGTCAGCATCATGTACGTGAACAACGAGACGGGCGCGATCCAGCCGATTCAGAAGATCGGCGCTTTTTTGAAGGACAAGCGCAAGACGCTGTTTCACGTCGACGCGGTTCAAGCGTTTGGCAAGTTCCCGCTGAAGATCAAGGAAGCGGGCCTCGACCTGCTCTCGATCTCCTCGCACAAAATTCACGGCCCCAAGGGGGTCGGTGCCCTCTACATCCGCGATGGCGTGCATCTCACACCGCTATTCTATGGCGGCGGGCAGGAGCGCAACTTCCGCTCGGGCACAGAGAATGTACCGGGCATCGTGGGATTCGGAGTGGCGGTGGAACGGACCCTGCGCGAGATGAAGGAAGCCACGGAGCGTATGGCAGGCTTGCGCGATCTGTTGATTCGCGAGTTGGCGCAGATCGAGCGCGTACACATCAACACCCCGACTGCAACCGGTCTGGCAGCTCCACATATCGTGAACGCTTCCTTCCCCGGCGTGCGCGGCGAAGTGCTCGTGCATGCGTTGGAAACGGAAGGAATTTATGTATCGACGGGCTCTGCTTGCTCGTCCAAAGACAAGATCTACAGCCGCGTGCTACAGGTGACGGGTTTGTCTGAACCGGAGCTTGAAGGAGCGATTCGCTTCTCACTGTCAGCGGCAACTACAGAAGCGGAGATACGGTCGGCTGTGCAGACGCTCGCGTCCACCGTCGCCGATCTCAGATTGCTGTCTCGGAGGTAATGACATTATGTATAGTACGCTGATTGCCCGCTTGGCTGGGGAGATCGCAATCAAAGGCAAGAACCGCTCGCATTTTGAGAAGATGTTGATCGAAAACATGCGCGGAGTGACCAAAGAGCTTGGCGTCAAAGTCGTCCGCGAAGGCGGCCGCATCGAAGTGAAATTGAACGGAGCCGATCTCGACGAGACGGTGACGCGCTTGAAAAAGGTATTTGGCATCTCTTCGCTGTCTCCTGTGGCGGAGGTCGAACTCGACATGGAGCAGATCAAGGAGATGGCGCTGACTGTGGTGCGCGATGCGTTGGAATCTCGCACGACGCCGATCACGTTCAAAGTGGAAGCGCGTCGGGCGAACAAACTGTTCCCGCTCGGTTCGCCAGAGATCACCCAAGAAGTCGGCCGTCATGTGCTGGGCAACATCCCTGGCGCGTTGAAAGTCGATGTACACAACCCAGCGCTCAAATTGATCGTCGAAGTGCGCGAGACGAAAGCCTACCTCACCTGTGACGTCATCCCCGGTCCGGGTGGATTGCCGGTTGGAACCTCAGGTCGCGTGTTGTTGTTGCTCTCCGGTGGCATCGATTCGCCGGTCGCAGGCTACCTCGCGATGCGCCGTGGTGCGATGGTCGAAGCGATTCATTTCCACAGCTTCCCGTTCACCAGTGAACGCGCGCAGGAGAAGGTCAACGACCTCGCGAAGATCCTCGCCCAGCACGGGGGACGCATCCGCCTACACAATGTGCACTTCACGGAGATCCAGCGCCAGATCCGCATGCACTGCCCAGAGGAGTACAGCATCACGATCATGCGCCGCTTCATGATGCGCATCGCCGACCGTCTGGCCTACAAGCGCAAATGCTTGGCACTGGTCACGGGGGAGTCGCTTGGACAGGTGGCATCTCAGACGTTGGAGAGCATGTACACGATCAACAACGTGACGAACATGCCGATCCTGCGTCCGCTGGTCTCGATGGACAAGGTCGACATCATGCGCATCGCCAACGACATCGGCACCTACGAGACGTCGATCCTGCCGTATGAAGACTGCTGCACGGTCTTCCTGCCGAAAAATCCCAAGACCAAACCAAAATTGTACGAAGCGATCAAGGCCGAGGAGAAACTCGACATCGACGCACTGGTCGAAGAGGCGATTGAGAAGACCGAATCCCTGATTTTCTCAAGAGACTCCTAACCTAGATCACCACATAGTGACGAGCGCGCCAGGACACACTAGACCGACAAACCTTGACTACTGAGGAGTGTGATCTGGCCATGCTGACGAAAGTGTACCGCGTTGTCCGTCTCGTGACCGTCGCGGCCGGCCTCTACACAGGCGTCAAAGAGTTGCGCTCGGGCTATTCGAGCCGCAAGCATCTTTGGCAGATTCTGCGCCGTCTCGTCCGCCAACTTGGGTAATGCCCTAGACCACCTCGCGACGAGCCAGGTGGTCTTTTTGCACAGCCATGCAGAAAGGGAGGGACGACCGCATGAAGACGGTGCGGCAGGATGCGTGGACTCTAGAGGACGACCACGTGCTGGTCGAAGTCATTTTGCGACACATCCGCACATCGAGCACGCAGTTGGCGGCGTTCGAAGAAGCGGGTACGAAATTGGGCCGTACACGTGCGGCCTGTGGGTTTCGCTGGAACGCGGTGCTGCGCAAGGACTACATCGCCCAACTGGAGATCGCCAAAGCGGAGCGCCGAGCCAAGCGTGAGGAACAACCACAGCGAGAGTTCAGCGTGGAGTTCGGAGCGCTTGGTGACACACAGGAAGACCCTACCGACCTGACGTGGGGTCGGGTGTTGACGTTTCTGAAGTCGCGTCGGGATGAGGAGGCAACGCTGCGCAAACAGGCGAAGCACGTCGAGCGACTCCAGCGCGAGAATCGCAACCTCCAAGCGGAGAATCTGCGCCTCGAAAGCGAGCTCTCGGTGATCCGGGGCGATTACTTGGCGTTGGTGCAGATCATGGAACGGGCGCGCAAACAAATGTTGCAGCCAGAACCGTCGCGAGAGGAGCGCCCGACGCAGACGTTCAAGATGGATGAGAACGGCAACTTGGAACGCCTTTGAATGAAAAAAGCCGCCATCCCGTGAACACACGGGATGGCGGCTTTTGGCGCAGCGCAGTGTCTGCCTTAGTGCTGGTAACCTTCCTCGTCCTCGACGAACTTGATCGAGTCGAGTTGCGAGCGGAATTCCTTGCGGAAGGCTTCCATGTACTCCGCGCGCAGGGCAACTTGTTCGGAGGCTTCCTCGGGGGTCATCGTGCCGTCTTTTTTCTTGCGAGCGAGGACGTTGATGCGGTCGATTTTATCTGAACTCAACATATGAGAATCATCTCCTTACGGGGTAGGTAGTTTACAATTCTATACAAAAAACGACCGGGTGTCAAAGATTCTTGCACCCGGTCGTCCACTTACTATCTCTGCTGCTCTGGCAACCACACATACGGGTTCTCCCCGCGGTCGCGGACCGGGTCGTACTTGACGGGTTGGAAACCGAGTTTCAGGAAAAACTCTTGTGCCCCGAGGCGCACGTTGGTCTTGACGGGCAGGCCGAGCGATTGGGCGTACTCGACGAGTGCGGTACCGTAGCCCTTGCCTTTGTAACCGGGCAGGACTTCAAGCTTCATCAGCTCGTGGTAGTCGGTCTCGGTTTCGGTGTACTGGTTGTACTTCGCATCGATTTTGTACAAGGAGATGCGGGCGACCAACTTCCCGTCCTCGTAGATGCCGAAAAACGGGGATACGCTGTTGTCCTCAACGAGGTTCGAGCGCAGGTCTTCTGACATCGAGAGCTCTTCAAGACCGTTTTCACGGAATTTCTTGAATTCTTCTAAGGTCTGATAGTTGATCTGCAGTGATTGCACGTGTGGCATGCGCGCTATCCCTCCCGTTTCATGTTTCTTTTAGTATACAGGAAAATCTTGATTGTTGGCAGAGTGACATCGAATTTTAACCGCGTTTCGCGCAGGCGATTTACCAATCGGATAGTTTCAGGGTGCAGAACGCATGGAAGACCTCTGGCAGCAAGGCGATATCCTCCAGCACAAAGGGGTCTGGACGCTCTCCAGCGGACGTGGTGACCTGCAAACAGGTCGTCGTCAGGTTGTCGATCGGTTGTACGTCGTCAGGAGCGTCGACCAGAAAAAGAGCGGAGATGTGCGCGGGGGCGAGCGCAGCCAAGTCACAGGCCAGTCGGCAATCAGTCCCGTGTGCGATCAGGATCGAATTCGACCACTGCAACTCGTCGAGGATGTGCATCACCGTCTCCGCATCCTCCTGTGGAAGGGTCGCCGTATGCGTGCGATCAATCGAAACCAGTCGGTACTCCTCCAGCCCAAACTCGGTCGGCAGTCGATTCCACAACGCGGCCGCCTCGTGGTGCTTTTGGAAGTGCAAGACACGTCTAGGCAATGGGAGAACCTCCTCTGCAGATGAATGCTACTACTATATCTATGTGCAACGAGAGCAACTAGAACTTGATAAAACACGAACAATGGATGAATAGACCTTTTCATCGTTCGGATTTATGCTATACTGATTTTGTGCTTTTCAAGAGCGGGGGTGTGACGATGAAGGCGATTCTATTGGATTTGGACGAGACCTTGTTCGATCACCAGCATGCGTGTGCGTCGGGTCTGGAGGCGGTGCGCGAGCGGTGTCCGGAGCTGCAGCAGAAATCGGTGAAGCAGTTGGAGCTTGAGTTTTACCACCTGCTCAACGCGATGCACCATGAAGTGCTGCAGGGCCGGATGACGCTCGAACAGGCGAGGGTGGAACGCTTTCGCTTGATCTTCCGTGGGTGTGGACGAGACGTGGACGGGCAGGACTTGCAGGCGGTCGCGGATTTTTACTCGCAGGTCTACCAAGCTTCTCGTCGTCCTGTGCCTGGCGCGGTGGAATTGCTGACCGCCTTGCGTGCGCAGGGAACCACAATTGCTGTGCTGACCAACCACATGACCCACGTGCAGGTGGACAAACTGGAAGCGTGTGGTCTGCTCCCGCTGATCGACCACCTGATCACATCGGAGGATGTCGGCGTGCAGAAGCCGGACCCGCAGATTTTTCACAAGGCTTTGGAGATCTGTGGGGTACAGCCGCAGGATGCACTGATGGTTGGCGACTCTTGGTCGGCTGACATCCTGGGCGCACAGGCGGTAGGGCTACCATCCGTGTGGTTGAACCGCCGTCGCACCCCAATTCCCGACGCACAGGTTGCGGTCGAGATCTTCGAGTTGCACGAACTCGCTTTGAGACTGAAACTCTCGCTGGAAAGAAGGTAACCACCATGACGATCAAAGCAATTTCTCCGCTCGACGGCCGCTACGCCGAACAGATGAACGGGTTGAATGAGTGTTTCTCCGAATGGGCGCTGCTCAAGTTTCGCGTCCATGTCGAAATCGAATGGCTGATCAAGATGTCGCAAATCACCGGGCTCGACGAAGTCCGCGTGTTCACCGAGGCAGAAGTTTCTCGCCTGCGTGAGATCACCGCGACATTCGATGAAGAGTCCTCTGCACGAATCAAAGAGATCGAGCGCACCACGAAGCATGACGTGAAAGCGGTCGAGTACTATATCAAGGAACAGCTGAAGGACTCCTCGCTGACAGACGTGCTGGAATTTGTCCACTTCGCCTGCACCTCGGAGGACATCAACAACCTCTCGCACGCCCTGATGTTGAAAACGGCCATCCACGAGGTGTGGCTCCCACTGGCCGAGAAGTTCGTGAACGCGGTGGGCGACCTCGCGCAGAACACGCAACACGTCTCGATGCTTGCTCGCACACACGGTCAGACAGCATCCCCGACCACCGTTGGCAAGGAGATCGCGGTGTTTGTCTACCGCTGGCAACGTCAACTGCGCCAGTTCAGCCAGTTGGAGTACCTCGGCAAGTTCAACGGAGCGGTCGGCAACTTCAACGCGCACACCTCTGCGTACCCGCATCTGGACTGGGAAGAGATCGCGCGCACATTTGTAGAAGGTCTGGGCTTGACCTATAACCCGTTGACGACACAGATCGAGTCGCACGATTACATGGCGGAGTGCTTCCATGCGATGATGCGCTTCAACAACATCCTGCTCGACTTCGATCGCGACATCTGGCAGTACATCTCGCTGGGGTACTTCAAGCAGCGCGTGGTGGCAGGCGAAGTCGGCTCCTCGACGATGCCGCACAAAGTCAACCCGATCAATTTCGAGAACTCGGAAGCCAACTTGGGCATCTCCAACGCCATGCTCGACCATCTCGCCAACAAACTGCCGATCTCTCGTTTGCAACGCGACCTGACCGACTCGTCCGCGATCCGCAACATGGGTGTGGGCGTCGCGCATTCCTTCCTCGCGCTGCAATCCGCGCAACGCGGTTTGAGCCAGTTGATGATCAATCCGCAAGCGTTGGAAGCAGACCTGAACCACGCATGGGAAGTGCTGGCTGAGCCGATTCAGACGGTGATGCGCAAGGCAGGTCACGACAACCCTTACGAGAAATTGAAGGAACTGACGCGTGGGGCGGCGATGACCGAAGCCACGATGCGCACCTTCGTGGAAAGTTTGGAGTTGGAAGCAGCGGACAAGCAACGCTTGCTGGAGATGACTCCGGCTTCCTACATCGGCATCGCACCGCAACTCTTGAAGCACATTCAGAAGTAGGAAAAAGGCCCTTCTCCTTACCGGAATTGGTAAGGGGAGGGGCCTTTTGGTACACGCTATTCATGTATCGAGACTTGGGTCCCGGTCTTGATATGGTCGTAGATCCACTTGGCGTCGGGAAGCGAGAGCCGGAAGCAGCCGTGGGAGGCTTTGTGGCCGAGCTTTTGCCATTCGGAGTCGATGATCTGTCGGTTTTGATCCATGACGACGCTGTGGAACAGGAATTCACCGTGGTTTTTGAAGGAGACCCAGTACTGGGCGCCCTCTTGGTAGGCGTTGGAGTAGAACCACTCGCCGCGTTCTGGCTCGATCTGGAAGTCGCCGCGCGGGGTGGAGTTGTCGGGGGTGGTATCCAGACCTGACGAGGTCAACATCGTCCGCACGACGTGACCGTCCTGCTTGACGTAGACGCGCTGCTCGGAGATGTCGCACTCGATCACGACCTTGCGAAAATCGATCGGCTCCAGCGACCGGGTTGCCTCTGGCTCGCGGGTCGACTGTGACTGGGGAAGCGTCTCCTCCAAGGTTGGGGTAGAAGGCTGGGCCTCCGCCTGCAAGGTCGTGTTGCGAACCTCGTTTGAACCGCACCCCACGAGCAACAGCACGGAGAGTAGGGTGGTGGGGAAAAGAGCTTTTTTCAAGACAAATCCTCCTCTCCGTCACGAAAGTCTATGTTTCTCGATTGACAATCATTCTCAATCAGCGTAAGATTCTGGGCGTAGAGTTGATTCGGTTTTCTGTGGAGGTATGTCTGTGAAATTGAAATGGTGGCTCCAGATCGTGCTGGTTCTGCTCGTGACGGCGATGGTGCCGATGCAAGCGTTGGCGTACTCGTATGGGAACCCCAACGAGGAAGCACTGGCTACAGCGTATAAAAATTTCGTCGCTAAGCTTGCCGTCGATCCGCCCGATTTTGCAGGGGCGAAGGCTGAGTTTGACCCGCTCAAGGCGGAAGTTGACCAACACATGGGCGCGGAACCGGCCCAAGCGATCTACGACGCTTTGGACAAAAAAGACAAGGACGCCGCGATGAAGAGCTATCAACAAACGCTGGTGCTCAACGTCGCGCGCCGGATGAAGTCGATCGAAGCTGACTTTACCAACTACAAGGACGGCAAACTGTTGCTGGCCAAAGCCTTGGCGACCTATGAAGCGCTCGCTCCGATCGTGAAGGAGAAGGACGCACAACTCGATACGGACATCCGCGCTGGGTTTGACAAAGCGTTGGAGTCGCTGGGAAATCCAGGGCTGTTTGGCGTCGGTGTGAAGGCAGCGGATCCGGCGTTGTTCAAAACCAGTGAAGACACCATCTTGAACGGCCTGATGAAAGTATTCGAGATGAAAGAGCTAAAAGTGGGGCACTTCGCCAAAGACTCCAACGAAAGCGCGGGGTCGGGCACAGCGGACACCAGCGACGCAGCTTGGAAAAACTGGTTGCCGCTCGTGCTGATCGCTGTGGTGTTCACCGCCATCGTCGTCTGGGCGATGCGCAGAAAGCGGGCGTAGATGAGCGTTTGGCTTCGCAGATGGGAGAAGTACGGTGTGGGCACGATCCTCTGGTTGGGGATCGCGCTCGCGACCGTACTTCGTTTGCGTTATGGGCAGATGGGTCCGGCGCAATGGGATGATGTCGATTTTGCGCTGGCGTTGCAACGGTACGACTTGGCGGCGATGCAACCGCACTTCCCCGGCTACCCGGTGTATGTGTTGGCAGGGTTGTGTGTGCAAGGGGTGATCGGAGAGCCCTATCGAGCGCTGGCGGTGCTGTCGGCATTGAGCAGCGGGGCAGGAGTTGGGTTGTTGTATCTGGCGGTGCGGCCGTGGTTCGGGCGCGGGCTGGCGCTGGCAGCCGCGCTTTTGTATAGCGGGTTGCCGCTGACTTGGGTGTTGGGGACGCAGGCGATGTCTGATGCGTTCGGAGCGTTGTTGGCGATCGCGTTGGCTGCAGCGTGTGTGCAGGTGCTCCAACCGCACAGCGCACGGAAAAAAGCGTTCTGGCTGCTCGCAGCCGGCACGCTCTACGGGTTGTTGTTGGGGGTGCGCAGTTCGTACCTAGCCTTGGGTGTGCTGCCGCTGTGGGTGGCGTATGAGTACATCCGGGTGCAGCGAAGTGCCTGGAGTGATGTGCTCGTGGCGGTGGTGGCGAGTGCTTGTGTCTGTTTGGGATGGGTTTATGCGATGGTGATCAACAGTGGGGGGTGGCTGCCGTTTTGGCAGATGGCCACCTCCTTCACCGAAGGACACTTTTCTGATTGGGGCGGGACGTACTCGGCAGACCAGCCTTTTTTCGCGAGACTGAACATCTGGCTCACCCGTCAAATCCTCGGTGCCGGGTTCGGGACTCCGTGGGGGACGTACCAAGAGTCGATATCGCGTTGGGTGATCGCTCTCCTCCTGCTGATCGCAGGGGCAGGTATCCTCTTTTCCGCTGGGCGTAAAATTCAGAAGTCCCGGCAAGAGCTAAAGCAAGAGTCACAGCAAGACGACTATCCGGGAATTCTACAAGGCGAAATGTCGGCGATAAGCAGAAACCCGCTCTTCAAAAACCTGATAAGAGACCGCAAGGTCTCGTATCTGCTCATCTGGCTCCTCCCCTACGCCATCTGGGCGTTTTTCGCACAGAATGTGGAGAAGCCGAGGCACATCTTGCCAATGCTAGCCCCGTTGTGTGTGGTGGTGGCGTGTGGATTACAGGTTTGGGGGAGGCGCGCAATCCTAGCGGGAACAACAGGCTTGGTGCTGTGCATGTCGAGCATCGGCATCTCCACCGTGGTCGAAGGCGCGCATGAGCCAGCTCCAACGGTGCAACTCGCGGAGTTTTTGCACACGCAAGGCACAAACTTCGTCGTGTTCACCTACGAAGAGGAGCGAATCATCCACTATCTCTACCCACAGATCCAAACTCTTCGCCTCCGCCACTACGAGGACTTCAAGACCGCTGTGCTCAACCACCCGAACACTCGCATCCTCTTGACCGATAGTGTCCTGCAAGGACTTGGGCACCCCGAGGTGGAGGCACTCTGCAAGCCCTTGAGGTCGTTTCATGGGAATCCGTGGCTGTATCCAACCTACCACGACATCATCCTGTACGAAGCTGACACAGAATTGATCAACTTATTAAACCATAGCCGTTGACCACCCGCTTGTCCTAGACGTATAATGAGAACGAGAAACATTATCATTTAGGTGAGGGGGAGCACGCGGTGGAACTTCAAGCTTTTCTAATCACATTCCGCGAAGCTCTAGAAGCTTTGTTAATCGTGGGGATCATCACGTCTTATCTCAAACGGGTGCAACGCCCGGAGTTCAATAGATACGTCTGGATCGGTGCCCTGCTCGCGGTGTTCGCATCGCTCGGACTCGCCATCGTCTTCCAAGTGGTGCTCGACGGTTTCGCGTCGATGGGCGCCGAGACGTATATGAAGGTTTCGATTATGTTCATCTCGGCGGCACTGCTCACCCAGATGGTATTCTGGATGGCGGAACAGTCCAAAGGCATGAAGGACAAAGCCACGTCCAAGTTCGACCAGTTCATCACGACTGGCAACGTCGTCGGGATGATCATCCATGCCTTCCTCGTCGTCCTGCGCGAAGGCGTCGAGACAGTGTTTTTCTTCGCCGCGATCACGGGCGGTGATATCGGCAAGGCGATGCAAGGCTGGGGGGCGATCGGCGGGATCGTCGTCGCTGGTGCAGTCGCTTACTTCTTCTTCAAAGGCACGATGAAAGTCTCGCTGAGCCGCTTCTTCCAAGTCTCCGGGTTCTTCATCATCCTGATTGCTGCCGGACTCCTCGTCCAAGGCATCGCGATCCTGCAAGACATGCACATCCTCGGCTCTGTTATGCCGCATCTGTACGACCTGACGAGGTTCTTGCCAGAACACCCGATTGATGCGGAGCACTTTATCCGCGACACCGGCACCACCCCGTGGTTCTCCGGACAAGTCGGCATCTTCTTCAAAGCCTTGTTTGGCTACTCGTCCTCGCCGTCAGTCGAGGAAGTCATGGTCTACTGGATGTACTTCGCCTCGCTCTGGCTGCTCCTGCGCAACCGTGCGGACAAAAAGCAGGCTGCTGCAGCGAAACCATCTCCATCGGACGCACATACGGCCAAGTAAAAAATCAATCCATACATGTGAGGTGGGAGTTCGCTGCATTGAACTCCCACCTGTGTTATGAGCAGGGGTGGAAAACACAATGCTGTCAAAAAAACTCCTGCGCCCCGCCATCCGGCTCATCGCCGCCGGGCTGCTGATCTGGTTCGTGGCGCACGCCGCCACTTTTTTGCGCGGTGAGGATGTGCTGAACGGGTTGCTCAGGCTGGCCCAATCTCCGTGGTGGCTGTTGTTTGCCTGCGCGGGATACAGTCTAGCCTTCTATGCCAAAGCGTTGGCGTGGCAGACACTGCTCCCCGCGAACGTTGCCAACACGCGGGACTTGTTCGGCTATTTGCAGATCGCCAACCTGATCAACCACCTCGCCCCGGTCAAAGCGGGCGAACTGTTTCGCTTCTGGGCGCTCTTGAAGCGCCATCAACAGCCGTGGCTGGCGACGACAACCGTTGTGGCAGGGACCCGCATCCTCGATGTGCTCGTCCTGCTCGGGAGTTCGCTGTTGCTGGCAGGTCCGCATCTGCCGCTGTTGATCGAGAACCCGCGCGTCCGCATGGCGGGGGCTTTTTTACTCCTCCTCGCAATGGGGGTCGGCATCATGTGGTTGCTCTTGCAACGTCGGAAAAAAAGCGGCGTCACCGCCAGCCGCTTGTTTTATTTCTTAGGAAATACTCCGCGTGTGCTGCTGGCTGCGTGGTGGACGTTGGTCAGTTGGTTTTTGGAGACCGTGGTTTTGTGGACGGTGTTGGCAACGCTTGAAGTGCCGTTTCATTGGAAGGATGCTTGGCTGGTCAACAACCTGACGATTGTCGGTCAAGTGTTTCACATCACACCAGGGGCGATCGGAACGTATGAGACGTCGATGTCCTCGCTGCTGGGCTTGTACGGGATCGACCCGACGCAAGCGTTGTTGGTCGCGGTGATCGCGCACGCATGGAAGTTCGTGTATTCCTTCATCGGCGGTGGGTTGACGATGTGGTGGCAAGGGTTTGGTGTGCGCGACTTGCGCGCCTCGATGGAGACAAAGGAGTCTAACGTATGAAGAAAGCATCCCTCTTTGAAATCATCATGGCCCGTTGTTGGAACGTGGTCAACGAAGGCAAAACGTTTACGCCGGTGTTCGTGCTGGCGATCTATCTGATGTGGCACATCGGCGACCTGTCGTGGTCGGCATTTGGACTGGCCTGTGCGATGGTCTTGCCGATGTTTGTGCTGTTCTATCTGTTTGACTTCCCGTTGCATTTGCGCCACTTCCTGTGGTTGCCGCTGCTCGCTGGCACGGTGATATTTGGGATCGCTGAGCCAGGGTTGTTGGTGTTTGCGCTCGGGATGTATGTGTTCTTCACGGTGTTTTTCTGGGGGACGTTGTACTATCACCTGCGCATCGGGACGACGTGGTGGAACTTCTTGCGCATCTGGAAACTGTTTTTGAAAAACACCGATTCGACCAGCGGCAATGTGTTCGAGCATGTGCCGAAGTTTTGGCTGATGCTGATCATGTTGTCCTATTGTTACCAGACCGGGTGGAACGACCTTGCGCTGGCGAACATCGGAATCTTCACGTTGGCGATGGCTGTCTTCGCGCTGGTGTTGCATCGCGTGCTGTTCAACTGGAAGCCAGTCGAATACCCGACGCGCACAGACAATGCGATCGTCGGACCAGCGCTGGCGAAAAAAGTCATCGTCGTCGTCATCGACGGCTGTCGCAAGGAGCGTTTGTATGATGCCCAGACGCCGTTTCTAGACAAGTTGATCGCAGGAGGCACGCTGTACGACCAGATGGAGACGATCTACCCGGCGCGCACCGTGTCGTGCTTCTCCTCGATGTTTACGGGGACTTATCCGCGCGAACATGGCATGAAGTCGAACATGGTCTGGGATCTGGGCGTGAAGGTGCAGTCGATTTTCGAGGTTCTGAAGCAGCAGGGGAAAAAAGGCGTGATGTTTGGATGCGCTCATCTCTATGATGCATTTGGGGAGTACTGTGAGACTTTCTCGGCGGTTGCCAACAACGATGTCGTCGACCACATGATCATGAAGCAGGCGAAGGCGATTTATGAGCGGGAGAATCCAGACCTGTTCGTCGTGCAGATGATCGCGGTGGATCAGACGGGCCATAGCCGTGGTGTGTTGTATGAGGAGTATTTGGAGAAAATCGCGGAGGCCGATGCGCTGATTGCAGACTTCTACGGCTGGCTGGAGGCGCGTGGCGACCTCGAGGATGCTGTGTTTGTCGTGATGGCCGATCACGGTCAAGGCGATGGCATCGGCGGACATGGGCATCTCGATGTCGGTGAACGGTTCGTACCGTTCTTCATGAATGGACAAGCGATCGAGGCGGGTCAAGTCATCACTGACCACCGGAGCATCGTCTCGCTGGCCCCGACGATCGCCTACCTGATGGGCGTCCCGTTTCCGGATCACGCCAGAGGGCCTGTGCTCACCGAAGCGATCCACAGTCATGAGGTGACCTCCGGATGAACAAAGTGATCGTGGTCATTCCTGCCCTCAATGAGGAGGCTTCGATCGGGACGGTGATCCGCAAAGTTCCGCGTGCCATCGCGCCTTCCGTCGTGGTCGAAGTGTTGGTCGTCGATGACGGCTCGACAGACCGCACCGTGGAAGTTGCGCGGCAGGCGGGGGTGGATCACATCGTCCACCACGAGCGCAACCGTGGACTAGGAGCTGCGGTGCGCAGCGGGTTGAAGGAAGCCTACCGACTCGGCGCCGATCTGGCGGTCATGATCGATGCGGATGACGAATATCCGGCCGAGTACATCCCACAGGCGATCCAGCCCGTCCTGCGCGACGAGAGCGACTATGTACTGGCTTCACGCTTCCGTCGCCCCGTGCGCGGCATGAAGCTGTACCGACGCCTCGGCAACTATACGTTCACCGTGCTCCAGTCGTTGCTCCTGCGCAAGTGGATCACGGATGGGCAGACGGGCTTTCGGGTGTTCTCGCGGGCGGTGTTGCGCGACTTTGAGATCATCCATGATTACAACTATGCGCAAGTCTTGACGCTGAACATCGTCCGTCAGGGCTACCGACTTTCCGAAATTGAGATCCCGTACAAAGTGCGAACGACTGGCCAGTCGTTCATCACATGGAGGTACGTTCTGCGCGTGCTTCCGGCGATCTGGCGCGAGATGCGCCGCACAGCAACAGAAAGGGCCGGTGCATGAGTGCACCGGCCCTTTTTTTATGCGAGGAAGTGTTGTGCGTCTTCTCCGAGCAGGGAGAGAACTTGGGTGGCTTCGTAGTCGTTCAAGTGCGGCAAGACTTGGTTCAGGAGGTTTGCCATCGCGAGCGCGCAATCGATGTTGATCGCCGCCAATTCCTCCATCGACTTTCCGGTCAAATCAAACTTGGGGAACCCTTCGTAGACGACGGGTTTGCCCTTGAGCGCTTCGATTCGCGCGGCGGCGTACCCAAGCGCCATGCCGATTTTCTGCGCGATGGAGAACGAACTTGCATACATGTTGTTGGTGGTCATGGTGTGATATCAGTCCTTTGCAAGCATTTCGTTTATATGTTCAAAGTCTAGGGCATTGAGTTATAAAAATCAATGTTTTTGAACTTTTTTAGAAAGTGCTGTGTACTTTCGTAGCTTTCGAAAGATGACGATTTCTCTGCTTTTTTGTCAAAGTGCTGGACGACCCGCATAAAAGTGGTAAGCTACACGTAATACGTATATGATGACCCTTCTAGGTTGTCCCAAGATGATAGGGGGATGGACATGAACGAGCGAATCTTGGCAGGTCGATACCGCGTGTTGGAAGCGGTCGGCGGCCGAAGTGATCTGTTTCACGCGATGGATGAATCGCTGTGTAGGAAAGTGGCGGTGATGCGCCTCGCGGAAAACGTGACGCCCGAAACTCGTTTGGCCTGGGAGCAAGAGATCGCCAAAGCGGCTGGTATGCATGACCCGCACTTGCTATCCATATATGATGTGGTGATCGAGGAGCCTGACCTCTACCTGATCACCGAAGATTTAGAAGGTACGATCCTCGCACGTTGGATGCGCGACAGAGCCCCGCTCAAGCCGGAACTCGCCGTCGACATGATGCATCAACTGGTCGGCGCTGTCGTCGCCGCAGAACGGGCAGGCGTATCGGACATGGCCATAACACCAACCCACGTGCTCGTCACCAAGGAAGGCTTTCTCAAAGTGATCGGCTACGGTCCGTTGCTCGGGCACAACGAGCGAGGACGCAGCCAAACAGAACTACTCCACGCCAGCGGCGTGTTGCTCTACGAGATGTTGACCGGGGACCCTTACTCCGACTTCCTTCCGACGCAACAAGTGCGTGAGGATGTGCGCAATGCCCTCAATCGCTACCGGGCGAGCGACCACCTCTGGCTACCGGAGCGCTTGCTGACGATCATCGAACGTATCCTCGCCAAGTCGGCGTTTGGACCTTTTGAATCGGTTCAGGAGCTCTACAAGGAAGTCAAAGGCATCCATCAAGCGATGAACGAACCGCTGCTCTCCCGCGTGGAGAGCAAAGCCAAGCAAGCAGCAGAGGCGGGCGTTGGGAGCACACAAGCGCTGGGTCGGATGAAGGACTCAGTCATGTCGGTCAAGGACCTCGCACAAGGCAGCTTGCAAAAAGTGGCCCAACTGCGCCAAGCCGAAGTCGCGAAAAAAATGGCGGAAGAGACGATGAAGCCGAAGCGCAGCCCGGTGACCTATCTCGCCGCCGTGCTGGCCCTGCTGGTCGTCACCGTCGGGATCTGGTGGACGTTTGGCAGTGAGTCCTCGACCGCCACGACCACACTGGGTCAATCGGAAGGCAGCAAGACGATCAAGATGCCGAACCTGCTGAACAAAACCGAGGAGCAAGCGGTGCAGATCCTCAGCGAGAACGGCTATCCGACCGACCGCATCCAATGGGTCTATCGTCCGGCAGATGACCAAGTGACCAAGGGCAAAGTCTACCGCCAGTCGGCCGACCCGAACACCCAATTCGTCACATCTGACATGCTGGTGTTGACGGTGAATTCCGATGCCAGCGCCCAGCCGGGATCGACAGGTGGGAAAGGTGGCAGTTCAACGCCGACAACCAAGCCGATGCCGAACACACCGGAAGGGATCGTGCCGAACCTGACGGGCCTGACCCGCGCGGATGCCGAACAAGCGCTGTTGCAGGCGGGCTATCGGTATTCGTTCCAAATCGAAGGCACCAGCACGCCGTCTGGAACCGTAGGTCAACAGACCCCCGCTGCTGGCACGAAGTTGGCCAAGGGCGAGCGGGTAACCTTCTCCGTCAGTCCGTAAGTCAGTACGCAAAAAAGGCAACCTGGGCGCGTGGCCCTAAGGTTGCCTTTTTGAATGGATACGCTATCCGAAAATTTTCTGACGCAGGATTTCCAGCACTTCGTCGTCCTCGGGGAAGCGGCCTAGTGCTTTTTTCGAGTAGATCAGTTCCCCATTGAAGGTGATCTCGTACACCCCGCCCTTGGAAGGGATCAAGGTGAAGGAGCCGATTTTGGTGCCAAAAAACTTCAGCAGTTCGTCCGTCAAACTGACGGCGCGCGGCAAGTAGTTTCACATGTTGCAGTATTCGAGGGTGAGCTGTGGTGCTTCCATGAGTAGATTCCTCCCTGTTTGAAAAAAATGTGCAGTTCTATCGTATCATATGCAGCAATTACGGGGCAAACGACAGCACAGTCGCACCTGCGGTACACGTGTGGTACAATGTTCCACGAATGCAATGGAGGAGGATGTCACGAATGGAAGACCTCGAAATGTTCGAGCCGGTCAGCGGCTTGGAAGACTTGATCGGTATCTTGGAGAGCTTGTTTGCCGAAACGCCCGTCTGGGTGCGGTTGGAGATGCAGGAGGAGCGCGGGGAGATTGTACACGATCACTTGTTGGCACAGTTTGCCTCGACGTTCGACCTGTGTGACATCGTTCAATCGGAAGCGGGCGAGGACGTGGCGATCGAGTTCCTGTTCCGGGAATCGGAGGAGGAAGCGGGCGGTGAACCGCAAGCGGTGACGCTGCCGATCGACCCGCAAGACATCGAGGTTGACTTGACGCCTGAGCAAGTGACGCTGACCACTGGATTGTTCACGCTGACCTTGCAACGACTGACCGCGCTGACGAGAGCTGGACGATGAAGCAACTGGTGGTGACCGCTGCCGTGATCGAGCGAGAGGGAATGATCCTGCTCGCCCAACGCAAACCGGACACGCACATGGGGTTGAAGTGGGAGTTTCCCGGTGGCAAGCTCGAGTGGGGCGAGGACCCGCGAGCGGGATTGGCGCGGGAGATCAGTGAAGAGCTGGGGATCGGGATTGAAGTAGGTGAGGTGTTGGAAGTTGTCTCGCACACCTACGAAGACCGCCATATCGTGCTGTTGGGGTATCGATGTCGTTTTGTGAGCGGCGAGATCCAGATGCTTGACGTGCAGGATGTGCGCTGGGTACGGCCAGCAGAGTTGAAGTCCTACGACGTAGCGCCGGCAGATTGGCCGATTGTGGACAGGTTGCTGGCGTTGAACGAATAGAGGAGAGAGAAGACCTGTCCGGCTAAGGACAGGTCTTTTTATCGCAAATTAACAAACCCGCTCCGGCTGGAAGTACTCACTGTGTGTGTACTTGCTCGCAAACTGATACAGGCTCATCTAATAGACTTTTTGGTCAAGGATAAACACCCATATTTGCTGTACATGTAATCACGGTGCAAGCGCGATAGCGATTGTACCGCACAAGCGAGTTTGGGAGCGAAAGCGGACCAGCCATTCTATCGCTGCAAATGCTCCAACACACCTTCTCACAGCTCGTTGATGATGCGCCAAGCACTGCCCACCACATGACCCCGCTTGTCTGCGGAGCTGTGACGAGCGTGTAAGAAGCTATGAAATATTGTGAACCAAATTACTTATTACATTCAGAATCGTAGTAACAAATTGTATACTTCTTTTGTGTAATTCGCTATAATTGAACCGGTATGTTGTTTGATCAGTGATTTACCTTTAAAGACAACTCGTTCATGGAGGGAAATACATGAGTACGTTAGAACATACAGCAAGCGTAGCCTTTGGCAAAATCCCGTTGGGTCGGAGAATCTCTGAGTTGATGCAAGATCGTGGAGATGCTTTTTCGATCCGTGCTTTCGCGGAACGATTAGGTGAAAACCGTGAAACATTCAGACAAACACTCTTGGGAAATCGCCCCATCTCTATTACATTGCTAGAAAATATTGCAAAAGGGTTGAAAGTTGACGAAGATAGGTTACGCCAACGGGATACCTTTAAAAAGGAAGAAGAATTGAATTCCCTTTTGAATGCACCCGAAAGAACCAAAGCTATGATGCTTCGTGCCGAAACACTTGCTAAAGAACTCGTTGATGTTGCGATTGGATGGACTGAACCTTGTATGTATTGGGCGCATCTTGGACGAGCGCAATTCCAACTTCAACTGTACGATCATGCCCACGAGTCATGGGTAACTTCTATGCGATATGCAGAAAAAATCAGTGACATATTTAAGGATAATACCCTGCTTTATCACATTTCTTCATTTTTGCTAATTTCTTTTACCGTTAGGAGAGAATATACCAACATCTTGCACACTCTTGAGGTAGTAGAAAATGCTTTTCGTGACGACCCTGAGAAGATGGGCTACGTCAGTTATACTCGAATGAAGTGGCATGAACACAGAAGGGAAATGCAAAAAGCGTTGGAATATTCCTATATTGCTCTTGATTATTTCAAGAAAACGGAAAATCATGATCAAATTGGTCGAGCGTTGATCAATGTTGGACATTTCGAGTATCAGTTCGAGAATTATCATGTAGCAAAAAACATACTCTCCACCGCTGTTGAGGAATTGGCTCCATTTGACTTCATAAGACTCTATGCCATCAAAGATTATGTGAAAACAATGATAAAGATTGGAGACAAGACAACCGCAAATGAGTTAATCGAACAATACTTACCCTTATATTCTGATTATCCAGATATGATGGGGAAATTGATGATTCTTAAATCTGATGCATTACATGATCCATCGTTCGCTGAAAAAATTATCAATGACTTACGGGTTGGAGTAGAAGTTCGTCAGTTAGCCTGTAAGTATTTGATGGAATATAGTGCTTCAAGTGGTGACTCAGAATCATTGATGAGATACTATAATAAGGTAAAGAGTCTATCATTGAAAAATTGTAAAGTGTTCGAAGAGGAGGGATTCTAAGTGAAAAAACGGATTGCTAGTTTGGTTATGGTTGCCACCACTGTAGTCGCTGTAGCTACGATGGTGACTATAGTGCATTCCAGTAAAATGGCGGAAACAGTTCCGCCTAGTCCCAACTTCATCAAGGTAACTTTGACGGTTCCACCTGATCCCAACTTCATCACGGTAGCTTCAACTGCTCCACCTGACGTGAATTTCATTGCAATACCTAAGTTGTGGTCATAGTTATTTCTTTAAGCCCCTAGTCAAAGGTAGACTAGGGGCTTTCGATTGTCACTTCCGTTGATGACATTAAGGTATGCAGTAGCCATTTTATACATTGACATGAAAATATGATGAACAACGTTCAACAAGCAAACATTGGAAAAACCATCCCAAAATCAATGGGATGGTTTATTGTGTTTATAGGAAATAACACAAATGCGGAGGTGGTTAATGTGGAAATCCAAAATTCCGTGGAGACTGCTTATGAACACATGGACAACAAGAAATACACCCTCGCAGTCATCCACCTAGAAACGGCAATCCAGTCGCCAGAGTTCAGCACGTCTGATATGAAGCATCTGATTTACCACAGCTTGGGGGTTTGCTACTTGGAGTTGAAGGCGTTCGACGATGCGATCAGCGCATTTCAAGCCAGTCTGAACTTTGCCCCTAAGCCAAGCGAAACAGCAGATTACGTCACCCTGTCCGACACTCACCACTTTATTTCAAGGGCATACGAGGAGAAGTCTGCATTCGGTAGGAATCTCCTTCCGTTCGTTGGAGGACAGTTGGTGTGTCATTAGACCTAGCCGAAACCGTTGGAGAACGATTGCAGCGACTACGATACTAAAAGGGCCTGAACGTAGATCAAGTCTCGTCAGGGCTTATTAGTCCTGAAATGCTCCTGCTGATAGAGAATAATATGGGCTATCCTTCCAAGACGGTGTTGGCAACACTGGCGAATCGTCTAGGCGTTACGGTTGACTACTTCCAAGAGACAGCAATCAAGATGCGGAAGCGTCGAGTTTGGGAGCAGATTGGCAACGTCATGACCATAGAAAGTCGCAAGGGAATTCTGTTTCAACATACGTACTTCCCACGTCAATGGTTATTTAGCGGTGACATTGTGCTTGCGGATACGATGAACGAAGCCGTAAGTAAGATTTCACAACATGCTAGGCTAATGGACTTCTTTGGCAAAAGTGACTACTGGTTGCCTGTTGACTGGAAAGCCATCGAGAAACGACATTTACCATCATTACGAATGAAGGGCACTCGTGACAAAATTTACAGACATAGGCTCGAAATCGACCTGTGGCGGTGGAACGATTTTGTATGCTACGCCCTGACCTATGAAGAATGGAATCAAACGGTGATGCGGGAACTAATCGCCAAAGTGCGGAGTCTTGCATGAAACAGTTGAAGACCTTCGCGATCCTGATAAATGGAAAAGAGCAGTTTCGTGTCGAAGCGATTGGACAGTTTACCGCAGTTATGTTGGGGGCTGTGGACGAACGATACAGAAGACTTGTGAGACGCTTTCCGAGAAGTTGCTTCCTCCCAACAGCGGTGGAGGTAGTAGCATGAGTCTAACAACGGAATGGGATCAACCTGAATTGCACCCCTTCAATGTTTTGATTGATGGAGTAGAAGTTTGTCAGGTACATGCAATCAATAAGGCACATGCAGAATATCTCTCCGAGTCAAAAACTGAGTTCCAAAATGCAATCAGCGGAAAAAAGAAATACTCGTTACAGGTTCGTTTGGCAAATGACTAGGAAGTGATGCCTCGGATCGAAGTTGGCGATGTGTTTTGTTGGGGGATCGACTAGAAAAAGAGATTGCTACACGGATGTTAGGCGGTTGTGGTGTGACATGGAGACGGATAAACAGAACTTTGCTTCATTGGACAGAAACAGTTTTACAACGCATTCTGGTGACTCTTTAGGGAAGGGTCGCTTTTTGATTGAAGGGACTTGAGTAGGTCGGCCCCGTGATTCCCTTGTAGATTAGAGGTGAAAAGCAATGTCCAAGAAAATCATGTGAGACTAAAGGACGATCCTGCACAGGATCGTCTTATTTGTTGTCAACGGGTTAAGCAAATTCTGAAGGTAAGTAGCAAAGAGACGACCCGTAAGGATCGTCTTTTTGCTTGGATCAGTAAGCGTTACCAGCACCAATGGTGTTATAGCCAGCGTTGATGATATTTCTTACACTAAGATCATTTCTATTTGGGATGTTCGAGAGGATAATGCTATACCATGTGCCCGACCTCGGATAGTTGCCCGTGAGTTGATAAACTGCCCACTCTTCGTCTTTAGAAAAAATGTGACGGGTAACGACAGCATAAGTAATGCTGGGAGGAAACTGTGTTGGGGTGTCGCTCGATTGCCAACCATTTAGAACGACAGTTCCGTCAGAATTGCTGAAAGTCGAGCTATAGTTGGAGCTGGTGTCGTAATAGCAAAGAGCTGTTGCGGCAAACGCTGATTGATTGTGTTACCGACGATGCTAAATGACCAAAAGCTGACGCTATTGCCTGTCCAAAGGTTGACGGATATAATGACCATCGTACATATCCTAGAAAAGGAA
>NZ_QGGL01000017.1 GCF_003148565.1 Tumebacillus permanentifrigoris | reverse complement strand
GCAACTACTTCAAGTGCGTTGACAAAGCGACCGAGCGCACCGATATCCCGGTAGAGCACACCGCCTAACGTCGACCGATGACTACGCCCACCACCCGCGCTACGGCCCGCTGGTGGGCGTTGCTGATCCGTTGACCAATGTGTAAGCTGGCGTTTATGCTTGTAGTCGAGGTGAAACACATATGGAGAACGATCAATTCGTAGTAGATTGCGGCGGTGAGTGGATTCTCAAATTCGAGCCCAAACCAAACGATTACCGCGTTGTGCCGGAAATACTACATGCGGTCATGGCGCAGTTTGATCGCGGGATCTACGTGGTCCGTCCAAATACCAAGCATGTAAAGAGAGTAACGAACTACGTCTATACGAGTTTCGGAATCGAATACACCATTTTGAGAGAGCGGAGATAAATCCTCGCTCTCTTTTCTTTTGACCAAACAAGAGGAGGGAACCCCTTATGGCGCAAGTGTATTTGACTCAACAGGGCATCTATCAACACAAGGCAGAGTTGCTCGACATCCAAGAACGCTACCTGCCGGAAGCTAAGGCAGGTAGCAATGAACATTTGGTTCAGTTCTATGAAGCGCGGATCAAGAAACTGCGCGATCAGCTCGCCAACTGCATCCGTATCGAGACGAGGACCCCGATCCAAACCCCGATCGCGGATGTCGAACAGGTTTGGATCGAGTTCTGGAAGCCACTCGTCACCGATGCAGAAGGCAACGTCGACATGGATCAGGTGAAGAAGGAACTGTGCGATCTGCACTTCCTGATCCAGAACGTCGGCAAGGTCTACGACCACATCACTGGCGGCATGATCAGCAAGGTCCTCACCGACCCGAAGGTCGTCATCCGTGAGGCAGAGGATCACTACCGCCGTTGCTACGACCCGGAGGATGAGGGAGAGGAATAGAAAGGAGGGATGACCCGTGGTGAAATGGGACGATATCCCGTGGTACCACCTGCTGTGGTTAATGCCCTTCGCTCTGTTCATATGGTGCTGTCGCGGTGTGGCGTCTTTGTGTAGCGGGGTGAAGAAGCGATGATCCCGACACCGATCCAAGATACCTACCGTCGCCGGATGGTTGGACGAGCACGTGTCTTCCGGGACGCTCGCCGTAAGCAACGTACAGAGCGAATGGTCAGGGCGTATTACCCAACAGTATTTTTCTGGCTACTCGTACTCTACCTGATAGGGAGGCTGACATAGATGAGTAAACTGGGATATCGTCGTGAGAGACCGCCTGAGCAACCGAAAGCGCCGACAGCATGCAAAGGGTGCATCTGGCTCCGAGACAACGGAGGGCGGTACTCCTGCCCGTATGCGAGTTGTGTGCGGGACGGGTGGTCGGTGGGGAAATAGAAAAACCACCCGGTTGGGTGGTTTGGTTACATGATGAAGACGTAGCCGTCGTCCTCGTTATTCTCAAGTTTGTCGATTTCCGACAAGTGAATCACAGACACCGAATCACCTGAGCTAATGTGGATGACGTTGTTGTCTTCGTCATACTTCGTAAGTACGCCCGTCACATTCGAACCATTGCGTTTAAACACAGCAACTTCTTGATTCAGGTTGGCGTGAATTGTTTCGCTATCGAAATGTTGCATATGACCCCTCCTTTCCGCACCCTAACTTCGTCCGACATGTAGGCATTTCCTGCTAGGCGTCGAATGTTGATGATGGAGGTGAGTTAAGATGCTGACTGCGGCACAGAGAGAAGACCTGAATAATTGGAAAGATGATTTGTTAATCAATCTTAATCGCGCGAAGGCGGAGTTGTCATCACTTCAGAGAGAAGTGGAGCGACTGAAATTTCGTTGGGAGGTAGCGAAGGGGTTACCGGAAACACCACTTAAGCAAAACGTCGTACAATCGACTGAAAAAGATTGGGTAAAAGCCCAAAACACGCTCAATCGCGAAGAGTTCCGCTTGAACAACGACATCGAAAATAACGGCATGATTCTCAATGAAATCGAAACATTGTTAAGTTAAGCACCCTCAAGGGTGCTTTTTCATTTCCATGGAGGTGAGGTGATGACACATGAACCGCGAGGAGATCCGTAAGGAGTACGAGACAACCGACATTAGACCCAAGGCGCTGGCAGAGAAACACGGGATGTCGGTTGATACCCTCAAGTCGTGGATGAAGCGAGATGCCCAGCGAGGCGACAAATGGACGAAGAACGAGGGTGCACCCGTACATACAAAGGGTGCACCCTCTTCTAATTCGAAGGTGCACCCTGAGGAGCGTGGAGTGAGCCCGCCGGAAGCAGAAGTCGTCGACGGTGCAGAGGAGCCAACAAACCCCGATCTCACGCCAAGACAGCGCCGATTCGTCGAGGAGTACCTGATAGTCCCAAACGCCACGCAGGCGGCTATACGGGCTGGCTACAGCGCCAAGACTGCCAAAGAGCAGGGACACCGCCTGTACACCAATGTTCACATCCGCTCCGCTATCGACGCAGCTCAAACTGCTCGTGCTCAACGCAAGAAGGTCGACGCCGACTGGGTACTGGAACGCCTCATCAAGATGGCTGACTACAACACGCGGGACTTCCAACAGCTCATCACCCGCAAGGTGAAAGTGTTGCAACCGGGGGGCAATGTGGAGGAGTTCGAGGTGCAGGATGTGGTGTTCAACGAGGATTTCGACGGCACGATCACCGGCGGCCTGTCGAAAGGCAAGGACGGCTTGAAGATGGAGATGCCTGACCGTTTGCAGACATTGAAGCTCATCGGCCAGCACATCGGAATGTGGAAGGATGGCGGCGACGTCAACGTAAATATCGGCGTGCAGATCGTGGACGACATCGGAGGGGATAGCGGTGCAGATTAGACTCTCTGAGATCGTGACCCCGCACTTCCAGTCGTTCTGGAGGACGTCCAATTCGAAGAAGTATCTCCGGCACGTCCTCAAAGGCGGGCGGGGCTCAGCGAAGTCGACGCACATCGCATTCAAGCTGATCGTGGACATGATGCGCTACCCGGTGACCACACTGTGCGTCCGGAAGGTCGCCAACACGCTTGGTGAGTCTGTTTTCGAGCAGTTGAAGGAAGCTATCGAGATCCTGAACGTCTCCGACTATTGGAAAGTCCAGAAGTCGCCGATGCAGCTGATCTACAAGCCTCGCGGGAACAAGATCATCTTCCGTGGTGCTGACGATCCGGCGAAGATCAAGTCGATCAAGATGTCGAAGTATCCGGTTGCCTTTCTATGGATCGAGGAGCTTGCGGAGTTCAAGACGGAGGACGAGGTCTCCATGATCGAGAACTCCGTCCTGCGCGCCGAACTACCAGATGGCCTGCACTATGCCTTCTACTACTCGTACAACCCGCCAAAGCGAAAGCAGAGCTGGGTCAACAAGAAGTACGAGTCGCATCTGGTGCCGGCCAACACTTACGTTCACCACTCGACCTACCTCCAGAACCCGCACATCTCTAAGGCATTCGTGCAAGAAGCAGAAGAGGTCAAGCGCAAAAATCCACAAAAGCATGCGTGGGAGTACGGAGGGGAAGCGATCGGCAGCGGAGTTGTACCGTTTGACAATCTGACGTTCCGAACGATCACCGACGATGAGTTCCGCACCTTTGATAACATCCGTCAAGGGAATGACTGGGGCTACGGTGTGGACCCGGTCGCGTTCGTCCGCTGGCACTACGATAAAACCCGCCGGCGAATCTATGCGATGGATGAAGTGTATGGCGTCAAGATCCCGAACCGTGTGCTGGCTGAACGCTTGAAAGCGAAGGGCTATCACACGACGATGACCACGGCGGACAGTGCGGAACCAAAGTCGGTCGACGAGATGCGCGAGCACGGCGTGAAGATCCGCGGTGCGAAGAAGGGTCCGGGATCGGTGGAGTACGGCGAGAAGTGGTTGGGTGAGGAGATCGAGGAGATCATCATCGACCCCCGTCGAACGCCGAACATCGCACGTGAGTTCGAAAACATCGACTTCAAAACAGATACCGACGGCAACCCACGCGCGGAGCTCGACGATAAGGACAACCACACGATCGACTCGACGCGGTATGCGTTTGAGGAAGATATGCGCAACGCAAAGAAACCGGAAACAAACTTCAAACCGATGACCCTTGGAGCCGGAACGAACCGATGGAGGTAGCAATATGGCAAATCAAAATATCTATCTGGAACACGGTTCCACCGGCCTGACGCGATTCGGGGGGCAAGTCTCTGAGGAGTGGTTGTCAGACCTCCGCGGAACCAAAGGCATCAAGGTGTACCGAGAGATGCGAGACAACGACCCCGTGATCGGCTCGATTCTTTTCGCAATCAAGATGCTGATCAGGCAGGCGGCGTGGCGGGTCGAGCTCGGCGGAGACAGTCCGGCCGACAAAGAAGCGGCTGAATTCTTGGAATCATGCCTCTACGACATGAGCATGACTTGGCACGACACGCTGACCGAGATCCTATCCTTTCTCCCGTTCGGTTGGAGCTACCACGAGATCGTTTACAAACGTCGCCTTGGAGACAGCAAGGACCCGACGAAGCGCAGCAAGCACAACGATGGGAGGATCGGGTGGCGCAAGATTCCGATTCGTTCGCAAGAAACGCTGTTACGCTGGGTGTTCGACGAAGAGGGCGGCATCCAAGCGATGGAACAGTCTGGACCTCCCGACTACCAATTACGGACGATCCCGATTCAAAAGGCACTCTTGTTCCGCACGGAAGCGACCAAGAACAACCCGGAAGGCCGCAGTGTTTTGCGTAACGCATACCGACCTTGGTACTTCAAGAAGAACATCGAAGAGATCGAGGGGATTGGCATCGAACGCGACCTCGCGGGACTACCTGTTGCCTTAGTGCCTCCGGAAATCCTATCGCCCAGTGCAACTGATGAACAAAAAGCGTTACTGAGTTCAATCTCCGCTGTGGTTACGTCGATCAGGCGTGATAGTGAGGAAGGAATCATATTCCCCGCCGAAGAGACGACGGACTTAGATGGAAAAACAGCGAAAACGGGCTATAAACTCCATCTCCTCACATCGGGCGGCAGGCGGCAATTTGATACCACGGAGGTAATCCAACGGTACGAGCAGCGCATGGCGATGACGGTCCTCGCCGACTTCATCATGCTAGGGCACCAAAAGACCGGCACCCACTCTCTTGGCGACAACAAAACGAAGATGTTCAGCGTGGCGATCGGGGCTTTCCTCGACGAGATCGCAGAGGTGTTCAACGCTCACGCAATCCCTCGACTGTTTGCGTTGAACAGTTTCCCTGGTCTCACTGCTCTACCGGAGTTGGTGCATGGTGACGTCGAGTCTCCAGACCTGCAGGAGCTTGGTGAGTTCATCAAGTCGATGAATGCAGCCGGGTTTGAAATCGGGAAAGACGAGGAGCTTGAAAATCACCTGCGTGGTGCGGCGAATCTGCCGTTGAAGCCGACCGAGAACCGAGGGGAGGTGAAACCTACCAATGGCGAGCCGGAAGAAACCGACGACCCCGAACATGCAGACCCTGAAGACACTATGGAGTAAGCTGATCGACGGGATCTGGAAGTCGGACGACACCCAACCACCCGATTGGCTGGCACTCCAAGAGATCGCAGACCTTCATTCCCCTGAGCTAATCAAAGCCTTCATAGATGCAGTCAAAAAGACGCAGTCTGACACCGTTCTCGAAAAGGTGGAGGCTGCGTTTTCTACTGGCGATGTGAAAGCGGTGGAGGCGTCGATCAACTGGAAGACCCTGACGAAGGAGCTTGAGCGCACCGTTCAGCCTGTGTTGCAGAAGGTAGCGGAGCAGGCCGCACGCGCAGAGGTGCCGGTCACATCGAAGAAGATCGGCGTAGAAGTCGCGTTCAAACAGACCAACCCTTTGGCACAACGCTGGGCATCTGAGAAATGTGGCGAATTGATCGTGCAGGTGACCGAAGAGACGAAACAGGCGACCCGCCAGATCATCGAACACGCATTTGAGAAGGGTGGGCACCCGCGAGAGAGCGCGAAACTGATCGTCGACCACATCGGACTGACTGAGGCAGACGCGAAACGAGTTGTAGAGGCCCGGACGGATCTCCTGAACAGTGGTGCAACCTCTGAGCAGGCCGATGCGAAAGTGGAAGCTCTGTCCCGCGACCTCCTTGAACAGCGCGCAGAGAACATTGCCCGTACCGAGACGATCAACGCGAGCAACAACGGCCAGAATTTACTCTGGGAGCAAGCGCGGGAAGATGGGTATCTGGACGACAACTTGTTCATGAAAGAGTGGATCGCGACACCGGGTGATAGAACGTGCCCGACGTGCATGGCAATGAACGGGAAGCGCGCGCCGATCGATGGTGAGTTTGCTAACGGATTGAAGTGCCCGACATTGCACCCGCGTTGTCGTTGTGCAATGGGCCTTGTGGAGGTGGAAGAGTTGGATTTGACAAAGGGGCATAGCGGGTTGTGGGTGGGCTTCTGGTTGTCGCCCGAGACAGCGAAGCAACTGGCAATCCCCGGTGGCGAGGCTCCCGAGGACATGCACCTCACGCTCACATACTCCCCAAACGCGACAGGCGAGGCAACAAAACGAGCAATCGAAGCCATGAAGAACATCGCGCAGGCGTTGCCTCCTGTCGCAGGAGAGGCAAGTGGGGTCGGGCGATTTTATGCCAGCGAAACATCGGGCGGCGTGGATGTTGTGTACTCCTCGTTCGATGCTCCGTTGCTCCCTGACTTCCGGCATGCAGTTGTGGACGCGCTGGAGACCGCAGGAGCGCCGCCAAGTCGCGCGCATGGGTACACACCGCACATCACGCTTGCTTACGTAGAGCAGGATGTGGACGCCCTTGTGACTCACGGGGATTCGGTCCCCATTGTGTTCGACAGCATTCAGGTGCGAGTTGGTGATGATGAAGTGCATACCTTTCCGTTGACCGGTGATGGTGCCGCCAGAGCGCAGAATGGTTTTGTGACCTTCGATGTTGGAAAGTCCGATCTTGCACCGGAAGACGATTGGACGGCACCTCTTAGCATCACCAAGACAGACACCGAAAAGCAGATGGTGTTCGGTTGGCTTTCTGTTTCGGTGACTGCAGAGGGAGTGCAAGTGATCGACTTGCATGGGGACATCATAGAGGAACACGAACTCGAAGCGGCAGCGTATGACTTCGTGTTGCATGCCCGGATTGCTGGTGAGATGCATGAACGCTTCGAAGGTATCGGGCGGTTGGTCGAGTCGACGGTGTTCACTGCCGAGAAACAGCGAGCATGGGGCATCCCGGAGGGCATCATGCCCATTGGTTGGTGGGTTGGTTTCAAGATCGACGACCCCGACGTATGGGCGAAGGTGAAAAGCGGGGAGTACGGGGCATTTTCCATCGGCGGAAAGGCGATTCGGGTCCCTGTTTAGCTGAGAGGAGGTGAAATGACTCATGTCTCGCCCTACAAAATTGCAAAATCTCAGGATTCATGAGGGTTCCCTCGTGGATCGGCCCGCGAATCAACAATCGCGGGTTATTTTTTTCAAGAGAGGAGGTGCCCCTGTGGGAGAGCCCAAGCCGCCACAACAAAAGATCAGCGAGAAAGCGAAGGCTTTTTTGAAGAGTCTGTTCGATTCGAGCGACGAATCTAGCGCAAAAGACCTGAACGAAGTGCTCGACGATCGGAACCGCGACGAAGTCCTCTGGCAACTGACAAGCGCGCTACGTGAATCGCTCGACAGCATCCTCGATGACGATACCGTCTCCGACAAACAAAGCGCATCGATTGTCGTCCTGCAACAGTTCTTCGATGCGTTGCAAGGATCAGGCCTGACCAAGGCCGAGCTGGAAAAAATGTTCGCGGGTAACGAACCGCGAGAAGACCTTCATAAACGAAAGGAAGATGAAAAAATGCCGAAAGACATCCCGATCCAAATCGACAAATCCGCGCTGTCTCCTGAGTTGCGAGAGCATCTTGAAACCATCGAGAAACAGGCTGCGGATGCCAAGAAACAAGCCGAAGAATTCGCGAAGCAAGCCCAAGAAGCAAACGACATCGCCAAAGCCGAGCGCGACGCCCGCTTGACCGAAACTTTCATCAACAAAGCCGCCGGGTATCGTGCACTCCCCGTCAAAGCGGAAGATTTCGGACCGGTGCTCAAGGCGCTGGCTGAGAAAGCCCCGGACGAGTACAAAATTCTCGACGAATTGCTCAAATCTGTGGATGCGGCCATGGCAGACTCCGACCTGTTCAAAGAGATCGGCAAAGGTGCTGGCGGCGGTTCGAACGACGTCATGAAACGCGTGGAGTTGGCCGCTGAGGAACTCCGCAAGAGCGAACCCACTCTCACGAAAGAGCAAGCGTTCTCCAAAGCGTTGCAAAACAACCCGGAACTCTACACTGAGTACCGTAAAAATCAATAGGAGGTCATTCCGATGGCACAAGAAGTACCAGTACGCATTTCGATCCCCAATGACCAAAACCTGACTCTACACCGTTACCGCGCCGTGAGTGTGGGTGCTGACGGGAAAGTCGTCAAACCGGATGATCCGTTGGATTTTGTGATCGGAATCCTCGACATGGATGTCCGCGCAGGCGGTACCGCATCCGTGCAAGTCGGAGGCGTGGCCCCGACTATGGCAGGTGGCGTGTTCAGTGCTGGCGACCCGATCACAATCGACGCTCAAAGTCGCGCCGTTCGCGCCGTGTCTGGTAATCGAGGCTTCGGCATCGCACTTGAAAGCGCAGCGGGAGCTGGAGAAATCGTAGCTGTCTTGCTGACTCCGGTCGGTATCGTCTAAAAAACTCTCAGGAGGTGGCTTGAATGCCGTCTAACAGCAATGCTCATGTTGACCAAATGCTGACCAATATCAGCGTGGCGTACATGCAAGATGAAAATAACTTCGTGGCTGATAAAGTTTTCCCAGAGGTTCCGGTTGAACGCGAGGCGGATCGATACTTTGTATACTCGAAGGAAGACCTGTTCCGCGATGAAGCGAAAGAACGGGCGAACGCAACGGAATCGGCTGGCATGGACTACGAGGTAGACAACACGCCGACTTACTACGCGAAGGTGTACGCATTGCACAAAGATATCACCGAGCGCGACCGTAAAAACTCGAATGACCCGCTCAAGCCAGATCGAGATGCTACACAAATCGTCACCAGCAAGCTGATGATCAAGCGTGAAGTGCTGTGGGCTGAAAAATACTTCAAACCCGGTATCTGGGGCCAACAAACTTCCGGAGTAGCATCTGGGACCACAACCGACGCAACGCATTTCCTGCAATGGGATGACCCGGACTCTGATCCGATCACGGATATCGACAATGCCCGGATCTTGACGCTCGAACAAACCGGCTACGAACCGAACATCCTGACGATCAGCGCGCATGTGTTCAACCAACTCAAGAATCATCCGAAGATTCTTGATCGCATCAGGTATACGCAGAAAGCAACCATCACAGCGGACATGCTGGCCGGGTTGTTTGAGGTCGAGAAGTTCTTGGTCACAAAAGCGGTTCTGAATACCGCCAAAAAAGGAAGCAACGCGGCGATGAAGTTCGTCATGGGCAAACATGCGTTACTTTCTTACGCGCCGAAAGATCCGGGCTTGCAAGTACCGTCCGCAGGATACATCTTCCCGTGGACTGGACTTGAAGGTGCTGGCGCCTACGGCAACCGGATTGTGCGTCTCCAGATGGATCATTTGGGTAAGGGCACCGAGCGGATCGAGGGCGAGATGGCCTTTGACCAAAAGGTTGTTTGTCCGGATCTGGGCTACTTCTTCGCGAATGCGGTGAAATAAATGTGGACCTACAGCGGCGACCCGAGGACGAGCAAACGCGATGAAGTCCGGTTCCACATAGGAGACACCGACACGGATGACCAGCTCTTGCAAGACGAGGAGATCGAGTACTCGTTGACTCAGGAACAAAACGTCCTACTCGCGGCCGCTTCGTGCGCCCGGGCCGTTGTCGCGAAGTTCTCGCGGGAATCAGACAAAGAGGTTGGTGAACTCAAAGTCACACTTTCGCAACGAGCGAAGGCGTTCAGAGACCTTGCCGACTCACTGCAGGCGCGAGGACAGAGTATCATCCCGCCAACCACTGGCGGGACGGCTCTGGCAGCGCCATACAGCGGGACATCAGGCACAAGCGGGACGTTCTCGCGTGGAATGATGTCGAGGTAGGTGAGGGCACATGGACAAATCCATCTTGAAACTACTCACACAGACCGTGTTGATCGAGAACTCCACCGGGACAACAAAGCACGGAACAGTCGAATACGGTCCACCTGAACTTTGTAAAGCCCTCGTGATGTTGGAAATCAAGGCTGTTCGTGACGATCAGAACAACGAAGTTGTGAGCAGCGGCCATATCTATCTCGACGGAAAGGTTGTGGTTGGCATCAAAAGCCGTGTCACGCTCCCTAATGGATCAAAACCACCGATCCTCAGCGTAAAACCTCAGTTTGACCTCGACGGAAGCGTCCACCACTGGACGGTGTACTTCTAATGCGGGTCGACATCAAGATCGCTGGACTGGACAAGCTTTCCGAGCGCGTCCTCGAAGTGCAGCATAAAGTGATCAACGAGGTTGCGATCGGCCTTTATCAAGGCACTGAGTTGGTCATGACTGAGAGCAAAAAGGAAGTCCCTGTCGACTTTGGCAACCTCCGAGCGACTGGCCACGTTCAACAACCGGTGATCGAAGGGGCCAAGGTCACGGTTCACGCCGGCTACGGCGGCCCCGCTGCGCGTTATGCGTTCGCTGTTCATGAGGGCACTGGCATCTACGGACCCGAGGGTAAGCCATTTGTCATCACGGCGAAAAACAAGAAGATCCTAGCTGTCCCTTTCAAGAACTGGGGCGACCGTCCGGTGAACCCCTATGGGTCGAAGAAGTTTCCGATGCTCTCGAAGGATGGCAAATTCGTTCTGCTGGGGCGGAGGGTGAAACAAAAGGGGATCAAGGGACGCAAATACCTGGAACGACCGCTCAATTCCAACAAGGACAAGATCAAAGCACGAGTAGACGCGAGAGTCGCCCGTGCATTGAAAGAGGGGTGATGAGGTTGTCCCTAGACATCTTGCATATCACAGAGTATGTGGAGTCGGTCGGGCCAGCAACGGCGTACTACTACGACATGATGCCAGATGACGAGGAGTGTGTCGTGCTGATCGAGGAACCGGGCGACCCGAAGCAGTCGACCAATACCGAAGTGCGCGCTTTCCAGCTGCTCGTCAGGGCTCGCGAGAGCCCGAGGGCGCGGGAGTTGATCTGGGGGGTATACGAAGCCCTGCGTGAACGTCAATCAACCAAGGTTGAACTCGATGGGCATGTCCTGTACTGGATAAAGGCTGTTCAAACTCCGTGTCCGTTGGGGTATGACGAAAATAGGCGACCGATCTTCGTTGTGAACTACAAATGCGAAGTCAGCGCTCAACCTGTGAGGTGAGAAAATTGGAACGACGTAACAATCTGGTGCAACTACGCTTCGTCGGCGACAGCGAGCGCGAATCCTTCGCCGTTCGGTTCAAACCAGGTGAGGTGGTAGCGGTCACCCCGGAGCGCGCAAAAGAACTGGAACCATTCACCGAGAAGGTAACCCATACCAAACAAAACGCAGAAGAGGTCGTTACTCGAAATGAGTAGCGGCCTCTCTTCATTCCGAAGGGAGCTAACACCGAATGAGCAGCACAAACGCAGCTAGCCTCGAAGATATTCAAATGGGCCCGTGCATCGTCCGTATCGATCCAGACTTGCCAACGGAACTCGTCATCAATCTGACCGACGATGACATCAAATTCAACTGCAAGGAAGAGACCATCGACGTCACGGTTAGCCAGTACGGCAAGACGGTGGTTGCGAAGGTGTCCAACGGTATCGTTGCGACTATCGAGGCGTCGATTGCGTCCAGTAAGATCGTCATTTTGGACATGGCTTACTCCTCGACGGAGACGGTCACCGACACGACCGATCCAACGAAAAAGGCATTGTTGCTCAAGTCCAAGGTCGGGAAAAACCTCTTCAAGCGAGCAAGGCCCGTACGAATTGAGCCTCTTGGAGGTACCGAAGAGGATTGGGTCACATTCCCGAAAGCGATCATCGAGGCCGACATCAAGCGAGCCTACCAAGTTGGCAAGATCCACGCAACGCCGCTGATGATCACCGCAATCCCAGACATCCTCAACGACGACACGACCGTGATCTTCGGAGACGGCACAATCGTCTAAACCAATCAAACACATCCCACCGAAGGAGTTGCGCGTATGCGTGGCTCTTTCTTTTTGGAGGTAGCCATGAAAAAACTGAACCCGCTCTACTGGTTGCTGTCGCTCTGGCGCATGATTCGCCTAGCGTTCGCCACCACTCTCATGAGAAAGACCAAATACCGCAGTATCGCCTCCGCTTCAACCGGGAAGGTGATCACCGTGCGGATGGGTGACCGCGATGTCGTCGTGCAATCCCTCGCCTTCGGCTTCTACATGGAAACCGTCCCGCGCATGAAAGCATTGATCGCTGTCGTTGGCGAGGCGCAGAAGCAGGGACTGAGTCTGGAAGAGACCGTGCAAGTTGTCCTCCAATACGCCAAAAAAGATTTTCTCTATCTGCTCCAAGAACTCACTGGCCTCGAAGTGGAGTACATCATCCGCAACGTCACGCCGGCACAAATGTTCCGCTACGTCCGGGCTCTCATTGAGGTGAACGAGTATGAATACGCCTTGGGGGAGGTCAAGACGTTCATCGGGGAGGTGGTACGGATGATGATGGGCATGGCACAAGATCTTCAGGAAGCAAAGTCACCTTCCGCACCGACTGGCTAAACGAAATCGTCGCCGAGTTCGCGTGGCACGGGATCTCAAAGCCGGAACTCATGCAAGACTACCTCTGGCGAGAGGTGCCCGTCATCCTTGAACGCTGGGGGCGAAAGGAAGCCTTGCAAGCGTTGGAGGCGTTCAACATCCGCACCCACTCCCACTGGACAGATGAACGGGCGCGAAAGGAGTATGTCGAGGGACTGCACCGACGAGCCAATAAACACGTTGTGCCACCGAAGAAAAAAGGCGTGTTCGAGCGCGAAAGACTCGCTCTGCTCCGTGCATCATTCAAAAAATAAGGGAGGTGGGGGACTTTGGATGAAATGACCAACGTTGGTGGCGTCGGAATTGAAATAGTCGGCGACGCCAGAAAATTCGAGGAAGCGATTGAGAAGTCCATGAAGAGGGCTGATGCTTTCGCGGAAGCGATCGGGAAGACCGCTGGTGTCTTGCACTCTGTGGAGTCCGCCAGCACCAAACAAGCCACCTCCTATCAGTCTGATGCAAACCGCTCACAAAGCGCGGCTAGGGCGACAGGAGAGGCGATTCGGGAGCAAGCAACGGCCGTGAAGGAATTTGAGTCAGCGAGTGACAGACAGGCTGCTTCTTTCGTGGCCGCGGCGGCGTCCGCGCAGAGTGCGGCGCGCTCAACTGGTAACGCGATTCAAGAACAAGTCACCGCCGTCAAAGAGGTTGAATTGGCGTCGAGGCAACAAGCTGAAACGATGCAACAAAACGCCGAGGTAAGCGTGCAGGCGACCCGTCGGATGTCTTCTGAGATGGAGATGATGGTCGACGCGATCAATCGTCAAGCAGAGGCGGACAAAGCAAGCGTCGAGTCGTACAACCAAAACGCCGAGGAGCGCGTCTCCTCCATCGAAAAAGTCAAAGAAGCGGTTGAAGGACTCGCTGACGTAACCCAACAGTCGGCGCAGGAACGCCGTGCTACCGAAGAGGAGGCACGGCGGGCGGCGGAGGACGCGGCTGAAGCAGAGCAAAATCGCTTACAAGCGATCAGCGACGCTCTGCAGGACCTTGGCACGACCGCAACAGGCGTATTCGCCGCAATCTCGATTGCGATCGGACTCGCTGAGAAAAAAGCGAACGATTTCGAGGAGAAGGTGGCATCGCTTGCGGCGATCTCCGGGGCATCCGCTGCCGAAATCCAGAAATCCGCTAACGCGGCAATGTCGATGGCTCCTAACTTGGGGCAATCCCCGACGAAGGGTGTCGAGACTCTAGAAGAATTCAGCAAGGCTGGCGTTGAACTCGCACGATTGTACAAAGGCGAGCTAAAAGATGCGATGGCACTCACTGTATCAGGTGAGATTGAGGTGGGTGATGCCGCCGAATACGCGGCCAGTTCATTCGCGAACTACAAGGACGAAATGCTGACGCTGAAGGACATCAGTAACGTCGCAGTGGGTGCGGCAAACGCATCCTCAACCTCCGTGAAAGAGATGGCAGAGGCCAATTCACAACTTGGTAACGTTGCGAAAATTCTTGGCTTCAACTTCCGGGATGTCAACACGCAGTTTGCGCTTATGGCGCAGAATGGCCTCAAAGGTTCCGACGGGGCAACCAGCATGAAAACGTTCTTCTTGGCGATCGCGAATCCCACGAAAGAGTCTGGCGACCTCATGAAGAAATTGGGGTTGTCCTTCTTTGATGCGTCAGGCAAGGCGAAGTCTTTCGTCGAGATGAGCGACATGCTCCGTGCTAAACTGAGTCGCTTCAACGAACAGTCGCAGGCGGCTATCATGTCGCAGATCGCAGGTTCAGATGGTATCCGATTCATGTCCGCCCTCATGAAGCAAACGGGAGACGACTGGAACAAGATGACCGCTGACATGTCAAAGGCATCCTCGATGGGGGTTGCAGAAGGCAAGCTCGACTCTGTGAACGGCCAGCTCAAGAAGCTGTCCGCCAGCACCGAGGTTGCCGCCATCGGGTTCTCCGAAGGGATCTCGCCGGCTATGAGTGGAGTCGTCAGCATCGCAACAGAGGCAGTCGATGCCTTTAACAAACTGGATGCCTCCACCAAAGGTACGATCGGCACGGTTACGGCGACGGGTACGGCGATGATCGGGACAGCGGCGGCCGTGAGCTTGCTGACGGTTGGGTTCGGGAGGCTTGGAGCGTCAGTAAAAGCCGCAGGTGGTGCAATGGCGATCTTGAATACGAATCCATTGATTGCCGCACTGACCGTACTTGTTGGCATATCAACTGCCGTGTACATGTCGTTCGAACGCAACGCTCAGGCAGCCAAAAAGTTTTCCGATGCACAGGATGAATTGAACAAAAAGATTGCCGAAGTAGCTGTTACCAAAGATCCCGGCACATACAAGGAGTCCCGTGATGAAGCAAAGCAGATCGAGGAACTTGGAAAGAAACATGATGAACTGACAAAGAAAAAAGATGAACTCTTGCAAAAGCATATGGAGTTGATCAAAGCCCATCGCGAGCAAAGCAAGGAAGCTAGCGCCCTTCGTAGTCAGATGGGTGATTTGGATAAACAACTCGCAAAAAATAATGCCTCGCTTACGGAGTTGGGTCTGTCCGGCGACAACTGGAAACAGAAACTCGAAGAACTTCGCGCTGCGTATTTCTCTAATACATCTGCGGGGTTGGAATCGATCAAAACCGATGTTGACAAACTCGTAACATTACAAGATTCGATCAATAAAATCGAGGATGCACAGCAAGCGTATAAGTCTCTCTCTGCCGAGGAAAATCTGAACGCAGAACAGAAAGCGAAACTCAATGACGCGGTCACTGCCCTCAAATCTCAGATACCGGGCCTGAACACCCTGCAACTAGAAAACGGAAAAATCATTATTCAAAACACCGACCTAATCGGTGATAAAATTCGCGCCCTCAAAGATGAGAAAAAAACTACTGAGGACACGACAAATGCCACTCTTAATTCTTTGAAAGTAGAGGCAGAGGAACGAGTTAAGTCGTACACCGTACAGATTGAGGCGATTAGAGAGCTTGCAAAAGCTCAGCAAGCACTAAATCACGACGGGAATACCGGGAACGATATCGAGATTCCTACAAACGTCGCCAAACGCCAACAGGCGTATCTTGAAAAAGCCGAGAGTGTTGTAGCGACCTCAAAAGTTAACATCGCCGCCATCGAAGATGCTTACAACCGGATCAAAAACGGCACCCCTTACAGCGCTCCTACCCCGCCGTCGAGTGGATCTGACGTTTTCACGCCGGATACCAACGAGAAGAAAGGAAAAAGCGCCGAAGAACTCGCTCGCGAGGCGGACGCCGCTCGTCGGGCGTCATTCGAGCGTGACATGGCTTACTCAAAGCAACTCCTCACGACAGGAGAGATCAACGAGGAGGGTTACGTTGATCGTTTGAAGGGAATTCGTGGTTCGTACTCCGACTGGCTGGCAAAGAACTCCTCTGATTTGTTCAGTTTGATCAACGAGATCGAGCACCAATCCTTCGGGTACTCCGAGGGGTGGATCAAAGACAAGAAGCAATCGATGATCGAATCTGGCGCTTCCACCTTGGAAATCGCTCGTATGGAAGAAGAGGCGTGGGCACGGGTCGCTAATCGACAGGGCCTACTCGCAGAAGATCGCAAGAAAGCAGAGGAAGAGTATCGCCGCGCAAGCAAAGAAGCAAAAAGCGCGGACTTCGCTGAGTCTGAGAACTGGATCGCGCAGTACCAAAAGACTTCTCGTGATGCAGGGCTGACGGACATCGAAATCGCCAAGGGCGTGTATGACGCATGGGCACGAGTCAACGCCAAAAAGGCCCAGTACAACCCCGAGGATCAGATCAAGGTTACTGAGCAACTGCGTGAGGCAACGATCGAACTGGAAAACCAAATCGAATCAGCGCTTCGCAAGGCACGGGAGATGGATCGCGACAAAGATATGGCCGCCCTGGAGGAGCAGTTCAAATCCGAATTGGAAGCGCAACAATCCAAACTCGACGGTCTTGAAAAAGAGGCTACGGCGACGAAATACCTCATCGACCTCGAACGCGAGCGTCAGCGACTAGCCGATCTGGAGGATCAGCGCAACAAGGTCGCGGCGGATGTTCGATTCGAGATCATCGACGTGGACGCATCGGGTAATCTCGTGAAGAAGCGCACCGCTGACACCGCGCGCTTGACGGAGTTGGACAAGCAGATCGCCGATCAAAAGACACGCATCGGAGATATGCAACGCGACGAGGAGAATCGCAAGCAGCGCGAGCAATACGACAAAGAAATGAAGGAGCTGCGCGATTCTCAGGACAAGAAGAAGGCGGCTCACGAAGCGTACTGGAAGGACCTACTATCCAGTGAACGCATTAACTCCGACACCCGCGCTGCGGTTCAGAAAAATGGGCTGGACACCACGTTGGCAAACGTGAAAACGTACCTGAAGCTCATCCAAGACGAGTACACCAAAAAGCAGGGCGAGATCATGGCTGCAGGTGGCCTCATTCCTGCATCGTCCACCGGATCGTTCATCGGTGGCGGCGGATCATCTGTAGATTTCACCGCTATCCAAGCACAGATGGCGGCGAACAGTGCCGCTTGGGGGCAAGCCACGTCCCAAGCTGAACGTGATCGTTTGCACGACGAAAACACCAAACTTGGTAGCGGTGCAGGCGGGGTTTACGACGACAAGACCGGTAAGTGGTCGTTCCCGAAGCTTCATACGGGAATCGATCGTGTGCCGGGACTACCAGGTGCAGAGCCAACCTTCACCCTTGAAGCGGGAGAGAGGGTTCTTTCTGTTTCAGGGAACGAAACGTATGAAGCCTACATGCAATCGGCAATGTCGAGGCAAACGTCTATCGACAGCATCATGTCGGCGGCGGTGAGCTCCTTCCGAGAGGCATCCAGCCCGCAGGCGATGCCGCAGGATGTGTACGCCGCAGGTGCTGGTGGTGCGCGAATCGTGCAACCACAGTTCAATATGCCTCTCAACGTGACCAAAGGGATGGATGCCCAAGACTTCGACCGGATGTGGAAACAACAAGGAAACGATGTCTGGGAACTCATCAACTCTGTAGGGCAACTAGAAGACGATAAATAAGGGGGATTTTTTCATGATCAACGCAACCAAATGGCAAGCAACGATGATCGACAACGGCAAGCTGACCGGTGGCTCCGGTGATCCATCTGATGTGAACGTTTCGGCGGTCGCGCCGGACCTCATGAAGCAATTCACAATCAGCAGCTCGTCAGAACCTTCCGTCGCCTTGTACCTCATGAACGGTCAAGAATACTGGCGGCGCGGCGGTGTGGCCTTTAAACCAGCGTGGCCGATTGTAGCTTCGCTGGCAGATGGCACCACGTTGACGATCACGCGCATCAGCGACGCTGTCGGTGATCTGTTCTTCGACCAACGATAAGAGAGGAGGCGGCGCGTATGGCAGTCGTCGTAGAAAGCACACCGTTGGACCCTGTACCCCTTGAGGAGATCGATGGCATCCTCACCAGCGACAACGGCGAAACGCAGGCATCGTTCGTCGGTGGCAAGGTTTCGTACCGCTCTGGCGGTTACGAACTTACCATCACCGCCCGCGACACTAAATACATCGACTTGGCGAACGGATTGGAAGATGTGTTGTACGACGCTGACAGCGCCTCCTCCCCGGTCGTCTCGCGTGGTCTGAACGTGCAGGCGGGACAAGTATACCCCCTCGTGGAAAGCTACTGGCAATTGGAAGCAGGGCGGCTCAAGCACTACATGAGCATCAAGTCCGACCTCCGCCCGCCGGATGATTTTTTAGAAGCACCGTTGTTGGCCACGACTGACATCGTAGAGTTCGACCCGAAGCTCCGGTTGCGCGCCGACGGCCGCTTCGTAGTGGGGGAATTCACGGCTTCCGTTCTGGAACTCGTAGATAGAAACGGAACGCCAGTCTTCACCCTACCGTCCATCGATACATGGGACCAGCGCGGGGCGAAGGTGGGGGGCAAGTATGTTTGCTCCCCTCTCAACGCGGGGCGCTTGCAGATCGCCACGGCGGTCGAGTATTCATGGCTTGCCGATCAGGCGCGCATGTACCCGGTTATCATCGACCCGACCGTCCTCCCGGCCCCGGCGCTAGACTTCATGAGCGGCGCTCGTCAGGAGGTTCGCCTGAGCAACGGTTGGCAGGTTGTATTGGTACGGAACTCTAGTTGGAACCCGTACTTCTTCGTAAGCAAGGACGGCGGCACGACGTGGACACAGCTTTGCTACTCGACCATGCAGGTCAGCGTTGCCTCGATCGCATCATACGGCACGAAAGTGTACTTGCTAACGTGTGGCTCTCTCGACCAGGCTTCGGATACAGCGGTTCGGATGTTCTCGTTCGATGCAACGACCGTACTCAACAATGGATCACTGTCGCAACTCACCCCTCCGTCCTCAGCTGAGGCTTATGTATTCAGTACCTGCAGTCTCGTGACGGACCAAAACGGCAAGCTATGGGCGTTTTGGTCTGCACAGTGGGGCGGGTACAGTCAATACAACTTGCGGTACACATCCTCGACAGACGGGGGAATCACATGGGCGGCGCTACAATCGCTCACGAACGAAACCACCAACGGAATCAATCATACGAATGTGTCGGCGGTGCTTCGCGGCAACGGGAATCCGGTGGTGCTGATGAACACAGCTACGTCCACGACGTACAAAATCGATGCGATCGTTTGGAATGGTACCACATGGACAACGTATCCCGTTTTCAATGGCGGGACCTACGCTCAGTTCAACCCCGTCGCTACGGTAGATTCCTCGTCAGACGCGATCGACGTCTACTGGTACGGAAAAGATGCTGTAGACACCGCAGCGTTCAACATCCGGCATACGCGGTCGACGGACTACTCAACGTTTTCCGCGCCGACCAAGATCACCACAGGGAACACCTACAACCAGCTATCGCCTGCGCCGTTCGTTGAATCGAGCGGCAAGCGGCGCGCCTTGTGGTCCGGTCGCTCGTCGGGAACCTACGACCAAATCCGCACGGCCTCCAACGACGGGACAGGGTGGGGAGCACCATCGGACATCACGGCCAATACCACAAACAGCGCGACGAGGCCATTTGTGATCTGGTCGCGGCACAACCTGAACAACGACGATGTATGCCGCTTCGTGTATGTTGACAACAACACGATCAAAAGCGACCAGATCCTGCCGAACACCGCGCCGTTGGCCCCGTCCAATTTGACACGAGCGAACTACGATGCAACGCAGGCCGCAACGCTGACTGCACTTCACAACGACACGCCGGGTGACTACCCTAGTGCCGTCGAGGCGGAGTTCTACGACGCTTCAAACCCGGCTGTCGCAGTCTGGACCTTGGCGAAGACTGGCGTACCGGCCAATTTGACAGTCACGATCTCCATTCCCGCGAACAAATTCACGAATGGCAAGACCTATCAAGCGCGAGTCCGAACATACGACTCGCAAGGTGTCGTCTCGCCGTGGTCGCAAATCCTGAGTTTTAAATGTTCCGCCGCGCCTCAGGTTGCGCTGGTGGCGATCCCAGCCAGCACCGTAACGGGCGACACCTACACGTTCAGTGGGACATATTCACAGGCAGGCGGGTCTGCGGAATTGTCCTATCGCTATAAGATCTACGACTCTACCGGTGCAACTTTACTGCAGGACAGCCAGGACATCCCTAACTCTGCAGCAACCAATAACACGAAAACATTTACAGGTCTTCAAAACAACACAGCCTATATGATCGAGTTTACGGCAACCTCCCAGGACGGAATCGTAGCTTCAACGGGAAAAATTCCTTTTTCCGTCACCTATACACCGCCTATGACACCGACAGTGTCCGCTCTGAACAACTACTCAAACGCCAGTGTTCAGCTTACTTGGGCCGCGGCGTACAAAAACCTCCTGAGCATCGCGCAAGCGAAGCCTGTTGCTACAACGGATTTCAGCAGTGGACTGCAGTTGACGATAGACGGCGCAAATTCCGTTTCGTCTGGAGGGTCGTTGAAGATGTTCGCCGCAACATCGATGTCAGCTACTGTGCAGACCCTGACTTCCGCCCGTATCCCTGTCGTCGCCGGCGCAACATACACATTTAGCGCCTACCTGAAAACATCGGTGGCCAGCCATAATGTGGCGCCGCGCATTTACTGGTACAACGCAGCAGGAGCGTTTGTTGGGACATCGTCGGTTGCATCGCAGGCAATCGGTTCGTCGTGGACGCGTGTGAGTCTTTCAGCGGCCGCGCTACCCGGTGCGGTTTCGTGCTACGTCCTCTTCGTCCTGAACACGCTGGCCGCAGGTCAATCAATCTGGATCGACCAACTACAGCTCGAAGCGGGTAACGCCCCGACAGTATGGCAAGCTGGTAACATCCCAATCTCCGGTTTTGATGTCTATCGCCGCCCGGTTGGAGCCTCAGATAGCGAATGGAAGCGAATCGCCCAAGGGGCGACCTCACCATACGTTGACTACACCTGTTCGGCGGGGGTTTACGAATATGGAGTGCGTAGCGTTTCCCCATCAAACTCAATGTCCGACTACGGAAAGGCGCAGGTCACGCACGCGTTCGCAGGTCAATGGATTATAGACGAGCTTGTGCCCGCTAACTCGATAAACTTCCTCTACAATCAGGAAGGGGCGAAGATGTCCGCGCCACCAAAAACGAACTATTCACAAACGTTCAGTCAATACGAGCGTGGCCACAAGCAACACGCTCGCGGTAAATCCGGTACGCTCAGCGCAATGATGTTGACGGACAGCGGGTCGCCGTCCGAACTTTTGAGTCTGTACCAACGCCTCGATGCGATGTGTAACTCTGTTCGGACGTACCTGTTGAAGTTTCAGTGCGGGTTCGTCTTCCGTGTAGATCTCACGGGAGCAGAGCCGCACATTCATGGACGAGGAGAATATGGAGACGTTTCAGTCGATTGGAAGGAGGTGGCGCCTGTATGATCGCTGGTTCTCAAAGTTTCATCGACGCCATGATCGCGCCGATCGCGAGGGTGCATGCGCGTGTTGACTTGTTGGACAAGCAGGAGCGTTTTTTGAAGCGACTGGACGGATCGGTAAAAGAGTTGAATTTTTCGGCGGACAGCAAACGCGATGTCCGCAGTGAGTTCTCCCTGACACTCATCAACAACGGGGATTTCACGTGGTCAGTTGGCGGTGAGATCTGGATTGATAAACGAATCAAGTTGTGGATTGGATTGGAGACCCCGACCGGCGCGATAAGTTATGTGCCTAGAGGGGTTTTCTTGTTGGAGGAAGCGGTTGTAGATTCGAAGTCGCAAGAAGCGTATTTCGCGGGTGGAGACAAGTGGAAGTTGTTCGACGGATCGAATCGCGGGAAATTCACCGACACGACGACGATCCTGAAAAACGTGCCGATCTTCCAAGCCATCATGGACCAGGCGCAGACAGGGGGCGAGACGAACTTCGCGTTTGAAAACTGCGCAACTTTGGTTCCATATGATCTCCCGTACCAAATGACAGATGCGCGAGGGAAGGCCATGAAAGATTTGGCCGCCGCTGCCGTATATGACTTGTTTTACGACTTCAACGGGTTCCTTCGCTTCCGTCCACTCCTGCAAGATGTGTCCACCGTGGCAAGTTGCTGGACATACGACACTTCGCAATTCACGCTGTACGCTGGTGCTCGCAAGTCGTTCGACTCTGCCAATCTGTACAACAAAGTTGTCGTGGTCGGGGGAAGTTCACAAACGGCCACAGTCAGCGCGGTGGCTGTCAACAACGACCCGAATAACCCGATCTCGACCGTCAACATAGGGGAACGCATATTCCACTACAACAACGGCTCCCCTGAACCGTTGATCGTCGATGTTCCGCACGCGCAGTATCGTGCTGATTACGAACTGGGGGAGCATTCTAAACTCCCAGAGAAGCACGAGTTCGAATGTTGGCCGAACTACCTACACGAGCCCGGTGACGTCATCACGATCATCGACTCAGATACCGGAACGAGTGATAAATTCGAGCTGGTGCGCTTTAGTATCGGACTTCGACCGGATGGTGGTGGTCTGATGACCGGTGAAGCGACCCGCGTGAGGAAGGTGACGTAGAGATGAAAGTTCAAATTCGGATGTTCTGGAAACGAATGAATCGGATCATCCGCCGGATCGCTAGTCGAGAGGCACAAAAAGCAGTCGGCCAGCTCATTGCATACGGCAAGGTGTCTGCTGTCTCCGCAGGCCCCGCGACGACTCAAAGGGTGAACGTCTACATCAACGGCGCGAGTACGGCGACGCCAAACGTTCCCGTTTGCTCACGCTCAGGGACACTTGTCGTTGGGGACGAGGTGATCCTGATCCGCAAGGACAGCGTGGACATGTTTGTGATCGATAAAAAACCGATGTAGGGGAGGGGTTATAGGGTGGTGGAAGAAAACTTGATCGCCATTTTCCAAGGTCAAGGGCCGTGGGCGCTGTTGTTTGTTGTTCTGTTCATGTGGAACCTCCGTGAGAACAAACAACGGGAGGGTCGCCTGATCGACGTGATCGATCGCCTGAGCGAGAAATACGACGAGATGGCCGTCGACCTGCACGACATCAAAGAGACTTTAAAAAAAACCGCCTAGTATTAGTTGGGTGGGTCGTTTTATTACGAAGATTTTTAAATAAGAGAGGATGAAACACATGACCGATATTATTTGCATCGATCCGGGTCACGGCGGGTACGATCCGGGTGCCGTCTACGGCGGGGTCCGCGAGAAAGACATCACCTTGCACATCGGGCTCCAACTCCGCGACATCTTGCGGCGCGCAGGATTCGGAGTCGTCATGACCCGCGAGAGCGATGCGTCTCCGGGCGGTGCCACGAACGTCAACGCCGATCTGAACGAGCGCTGCCGGATCGCCAACGCTGCGCGTGCGGATGTGTTCCTCTCGATCCATGTCAACGCAGGCGGCGGGCACGGTGCTGAGATCTACGTGAACGGCGACGGCGGCCCCATTGCGGCGCTTGCTAAGGGCATCATCGGTGACGTTTCGCTCGTTTGCGGTGTACATGGACAAGCCGTGCGGGATGGCGGCAAGAACGGCGCTGGCTGGCGCGTGATCGCAGGCACGAATATGGATGCAATGCTCCTCGAGGTCGGCTTCATCGATACCGACGACCTACGCAAGATTCAAGCACGAATCGACGACTTCGCGCCGATGATTGCCCGTCAGTTCTGCGCCTTTTACGGTGTGCCGTTCCCTACCGCAACACCTGCGCATGCGCCGACCTGCGACAAGCAAGCGGCGGAGGATGTGATCGCACTCTACGGCCAGCTCGCGAAGCGAGCAACGCCTGCTATGGTGGTCGCGGCCAACTTCGCCGCCAACGCCGTCCGACGCGCCGCCGGCATCCCGATCACAACCGACCTTGGCAAGCCTACCGTAGAAGCGGCAGACCGCATGGAAGCCTTCACGCAAGCCGTGTGGTGGACCGCATCCCCGGATTCGCAGGAGTGCCACCACATCGCCGCGGATGCCCTCCGTGCGCTGTAGCGTCTGTCTGTCAATCAATCTACTGACCCGCCGCCGGCGCGCATGACCGGTGGCGGAACTCGAAAGGATGATCCTCATGACCGAACTCGACCTCCAACAACTCACCGCCGACCCGGTGACCGCGCTGATCGTAGCGGCGCTCGCGCTGTTCGGCGCGTTCCTCAAGAAGAGTACCAACCTCGATAACCGCTTCATCCCCGTGGTGCTGGCGGTCGTCGGCACGGGCTTTGCGGTGCTGACCAAGCTACCGCAACTCCACGGTGCCGGCGACTACTTGCAAGCCGTGCTCACAGGCGGCACATACGCCACTCTCGCCGTCGGCGGGCACTCCGGGCTACGGCACCTGTTCTCCGCACTCTCCGCCCGGTACAACAGCCCGGATGTGCAAGCTGCCGTGCAGGAGGTAGCTGCTGCCTCTGCGCCGGACATCGCGCTTGTTGAGCGGTTCGCCCGCGTGCGCGAGGCTGCCGTGCATGCGATCACGTTCATCGGCTTGGAGATCGACGACTTGCAGCCGTGGCAACGCGGATACCTGGCACAGGTTCTGACCAACACCACCGGTCACGAGGTCACCGTTGCGGAGCTCGACCGTGTGCTTGCCACCATCAAGACTGCAGGTGAGGCGATCCGCGAGCACGACGGCCTAAAGGCGTTGAAGGTGATCGCGGAGGGATTCTCACCAGATAAGTAAAATACCCCAGCCACTAGGCTGGGGTATTTATGATTCAAGTAATATTTGGGACTGGTGCGTTGTTAGCTGAGGTGGATGGTGCATCCCGACCGGCTTCTACAAGGAATACTCTCCAATGGCGCACAGAGATGATCAGGTACCAAGCAATGAATACCAAATGGAGAGCAACTAGCCCTATGCCTGAATAAAAAGCAACGATTGATTCGGCATTTCTGTTGTTGCCCACTGCAACATAGTACATAAAAGCTAAGAAGACCACCACCACCATATCCAATGCAACAACTCCAATGATTGGAATAGTGAGCTTCCTCCAAGGCATGTTTTCAGCAAGTGCAGTTAATGGGTCGGTGAATCCTATCGATGCATCCATAGGCAACGAAGGGACTTGTGAGGTATTCTCAGGGGTAGGTGTAGTTGTCAAGTTTTTTTACCTCGCAACACGTAGTCCACAAAGAAGACCGTGCCCATTCCTACTGACATTAACGCAAAAACACCAGGTATAAGGCGATATATTGAAGGGACAACAACCACCCCGACTACTCCTAAAAATGCCAAAATGCCAAATGTAGTCACAGCACCATTATAGGCATTTTTCAATTGGCTATTTGCAGTAGCGCGTCGTGGATCCACTTCGATCACCTCACTTTCATCATCGACTTGCGTTTCCTGAGTCGTAGCTTTTACAAAGTACTCGAAAGTTTTTGTCTGCGAACCAAGGTTCATCTTCACATTTTCCTCAGAGGTGGATGTTCTTGTATCATGATATGCAGGTGGGTACGCAAGTCGAACCGCTTGTTTTTTATCACCAATTCTAGCGGTTGCATAACTTATGACTGGTGCATCCTCAATACACTCCGTGCAGTCTGAAATTTGCGGCCCTTGAAACGCAGCCTTGTCCGCATCTACAGGACCTACTTGCGTAGTCATCATCAAAACAACTGCCCACAAGGTTCTGAAAAAAACCAATTGATTATTTGTTTGAGAAAACGAAGATCGATTTGTTGCGAAAGGCTCAAAGGCATTGAGTTCTTCTTCGCCAATTACAGCATCAATCGTTGTCATCGTCAGTCACCAACCCCACCAAGAAACTGGAGGATCCGACAAGTTCGTCATCCTCATCAAACAGTTCCACACTGTACATCCCTTCTTCAGACAATTGGATGTTTTTTAATGAGTATGCCAATCCAACTGTTACAACCATCTTATTGTCTTTTGGGAGTTTTTCGGGAACAGGAGGCAAAATCACAGGCCCTTCCCCTTTTTTTAAAATTTCATCGTTAGGCGACTTCACTAGTACTTTAAGCAGGAATTGGTCACTACCATCCGCCACAACATCAAGCTCTACTGCTAAAGTGAACGTGTAAGTATTTGGTAGTGATTGGAAAGTCAATGACCGGAAAATGCCATAAATATTGGTTCGGTCTTTTGTGGGCTCAACCTCGTCACAAAGTAACATTGAAAGCAAGTTCAGATTCATTAGGATTACCCCTCGCTACATTATTTCCAAAAACATGAACACTAAAACAGAACTGTCTAGTTAACATAAAGCACGGAATGCTGTCAACCCTTCTGTTCTGTAATTTTATATTATCATAGTTGCTAACTCATAAACAATTAGAATACCCGTACCTAGATCGGAAAAGCATAAATTACACTAAACATGAACGTTTTAAAGTAGTTTTTCTTAACTGAGTACATACGTATGCATTATAATAACTGGAAGCAACGGCCTGTGGTGGGCGGTTGCTCATAGTCCTCCATTGACAACATCATCTGGAGGGCATACATAGATCTCCAACAGGGAATCACCAATGTTGAAAAAGGCATTTTCAAATTTCCGATCAAACTCCTTTTTCAGCATATACCCGTATTCCCGAATGAGGTCCACAAAGGCTTTTGCATCGGCAGGGGACATCTCTCCGTATGAGATATCTTCGAATTCACTTTCTCCATCAATCACCACTACTTTGATCACAGTGCTCACTCCTCGTCATCGTCATCGTCATCGTCATCGAACAGAACAATAGCAAGTCGCTTGGTTCTCAGGTCAATGGTGGCGCTACGATATGCGTATACCGAACCTCCCAACTGTAGGCCACAGGTTTGAACCAACTCAATAAGGGCCTTCGTATCAGTGGGCGACATTGGGCCAAATGGGATCTGTTCGTATTTATCAAGTTTGTTGAACGCCATGAGCATGACTTCTATCGTCATCGAAATCACTCCTTGTCCAAACCATATTCAACTTGCTGGACGAGAATGCAGCGAAGGAAGAAGTCTGGTTTGCAGGCATAGGTAGCACCTGTTAGCGTAGTACGCGAGCTGAGGCGAAAGTCTGGATACCCAAAGTACACCGCAGGGGGATAAGCCCGGCGGTGTCCTTTTTTCATGCCCAAAAATCCTCATACTCCTTGGCTTCTCCCGTCAACTCCTTTATCGCCCGCAAGACCTTTAAGGCTGTTCGACGGATGGGACGAGTACGCTTACTGCCATCACACCATTCGCTGATCGTGCTGTGCGGAACGCCGCTTTTTTTCGAGACTTCCTGCTGCGTGATTCCACTCGTATCTAAAAAGCGCCCCAATGCACTTCTGTTTTTGCCAAGACCAAACCAAGCCATATAAGGACCTCCCGTCGCTTTCGGTTGATGTCCTCAGTGTTGTCCAAAATGTCGATCTTGATACTTTTCTGAACTCCGACATATTGGACAAGCGGTACGTCGTATGCTCTACCAACAGCACGGCACAGTGCCACACCACACAACGCAGTACAGTGCCGCACAGCACAATATGGGGGTGTCGAGATGGAGCGTGTAGAGCAACTGAAAGCCGACTTGGAGGGCCTCAACGAGCACTGGAACAAGGTGTTTGAGTTGATGGCAGCCGTCGAGCGCGAAATCGACCGGATCGAGAAGGATGGCGAGTGGGTATGAGAGATGGTGTGCGTCAAGTCGTGCGTAAGCCGGTCGAATTCAATCTGGGGAAAGAGGAGGACTATCTCGCGCACGAGTATCTCAAGCAGATCCCGAATTTCGCAGGTTTCGTAAAAAAGCAACTCGCCAACGCAGAGCGGCAACGCCGTGAACGCCTGAAAGCACAACTCAACGCCACACAGCACAGTGCAGCACAGCGCCAAGCAGAACAATAAAAAAACCGCCGGTTTCCCGACGGTCAGAGTTTGCCTATGGAGCTCGCGAGCGCCGCGCAAGCGCTCTGCTGCAAGCGTATGCGGTTGGAGGGCGGGAATATACCAATTTGAGGGGGAATCTGCAATGATCGTGAAAATCAATGGGTGTCTGGTGAACGAAGTGGTTGTTCAGGCGGCGGTGCCGTCTCCGAAGAACCAGAAGGTGCGCGCGTCGGGCCGGATGATCGATACACCGACCGCTACGCGCAACACCTCGAAGCGAGTAGCTGTTGCGTGCACCTTGGCCGCCGCCGCATTACTCACCGCCGCTCCGGCATTCGCCGTTGGTGCAGGAGTAGCAGGGGCATCGCAGGCCCACCCGTTCGAGGACGCGGTGATCGCGTCGGTGGAATACGATTTCATCGCGGTAGTCCTTCTGTTCGCAATCAAGAAGGAATGGGGGAAGAAGCTGGGGTTCATCAGCGGACTTGTCTATGGTGGCATCTTTTGCGCTGAAGCCGGAGCACTCCTCATCGCTACCGTCTTCACCTGGTTGAACGGCCAGCTCCTGCACCTGCTCGAAGTAGCGCGCACAACGGGGGTGTCCTGATGCGACTCTTGATCGGGCTTACCTTCGGGTTCATGCTCGGCGCAATCTACGGAGTCCAGTTCGCCGTGCGGGTGCCGGACAGCGGCGTTGTGAAGGGTGTCCAGTTCGTCAAACTCCTATGGAAGATGGTGATGGCGTGAAAAACCGTCTCATGGTCACGAGGCAGACCGGCAGCGGGGTGAGTGTGGCGTTTCTTGTGCCGCCCGCTCGCCGCCCTGTATCTGCTCCGGTAAAAGAGTCGGCGGTCACCTTGGAGGAGGTCGCCGCAACGTCCGCAATGCCCGACGCTGGCGCTGATGTGATACTCGAGGAAATGAAGTCGCCGGTACAGGAGAAGCCCGCCGTTGTGCCCGCGTACCGCACGTTTCAGTTGATCCCCCACGCGAGCGTCAAGAACGAGAACATCGAGCACTTCACGCGGGTTATCGCGGACTCCTACCGCGAGCTTTGGCAACGGTGGTCAAGTGGGCGCGCCGAAGACCCGGACCGCATCTTCTTTGAAACGGTGCTGGAGCCGCAGAGCTTCCGCACCTACATAACGACCAATTCGTCACTGTATGAGCAGGTCCAACAACATGCGCGCTCCGTCTGGAGGAATGTCACGCTGGCCGATGCGGAGTGCCCAGCGTCCGGGATCGAGCCGGGGCGGTCGACGTTCTATGAGCTCCGGCTGGCGCGACCCGCATTTCTCTCGCTGAAGACCGATCGACGCATGCAAGAAACTCCACTTGCGCAGATCGCGGAGTTGACGCGGGGTATGTCGTCTGGTGATCGCGTTGTCCTCCAGATCGGCATGCAGGCGGCGGAGAACTCGTGGGGTCGCGTTGCCGAACGTGCCCGCGAGGAGTTTGCCCAAGCCAAAAAACCGCGCTGGTGGGGGAAGGAGCGGGCGCTGCACCAGTCCAGCGAGATGAAGACCGCAGGCTATGGTTTCGATACGGTGATCCGCATTACCGTGACCAGCGACGACGAGCGCCGGAGACGTTTCCTCGCGAATGGGGTGCGGTGTGCACTCAAGCAGTTGGATCAGGACAACGTGTTGGTGGAGAAACGTGTGTGGCGCTGGTTCAAGGCGCGCTGGCTGCGCGACCTACAACGCCGGCGACTTCCCGTGCCGCTCCGATTCCGCAAACGTCAGATCCTAACCGGTGCGGAGATTGCACACTTTGTGAAGTTGCCGCAACGGGCGCTGCAGGAGGAGTACAGCGCGATCGATGCCGTGACCAAACCGGAGGTCAGCCTGCCCGATGAGTTGTTCTTGGCGGACGTACCAGGTATCGACATCGGCACGGTCGTGGAGCGTGGTTCCAACAGGACGGCGAGGGTTCCGCTCAAGGCGTTCGGTTCGACCTCGCAGGAGCAGGTCAACGACGCGTACTGCCTGCCAGAGTTCGTCTTCGGGGAGCAGGGTGGGGGCAAGACCAGTGAGGCGAAGCACCGGGCGCACGCGGCGATCACGAACGGCCAGACGGTGTTCTTCTTCGATACTGCCGACGGCGCGGCCGTTCGTGAGCTTCAAAATACACTCCCGACCGACTACCCGCCAGAAAAGATCATACACATCGACCTGACCAACAAAGCGTGGCCTGTGGCTCTACGCTGGGCGTTCGATCCGAAGTTCAATGAAGTGACGGCTGACGCCGAACTCGAAGCGGAGAAGTCCCGCGAGGCAGGTCGTATGTTCTTGCGGCAGTTCGTCGCCGGCATCGCCACGGACGCTTTCACCGATCGAATGGAGCGCTACCTTGCATCCGTGTCGCGCGCGGCGGGTTCGGCGCCGCTCGACATTGAGTTGGCGCTGAACAGCCCGGCCTACCGTGAGGAGCTGCTGTCGCGCCCTGACGTCGCCGCTCAACTGGACATTGCACTTGACCTGCAGGCGCTCCAAGACAAAGCGCGTCGTGGTTCGGAGGACATCTCCCGCGATGGGATCATGAGCCGCCTCCGGGCCCTGTCTTCCGATCGGTTCCGCACCAATCTGTTCTATCAACAGCCGGTTGAACCGCTCGACTTCCGCAAGTACGCCGACAACGAGGAAGGTGGCTACGGCTACTGCGTGACGATCTACTGTGACAAGTCTTCGTTCGGGCCTGACGGCCAAGAGGCGATCATGACCTACATGCTCGCGAAGGTCCTGCTGGAGGCCGCGTATAGCCGCGTCGACATCGCGGATCGGAGCAAGCGCAAACCGTTCGTCGTCCTGCTCGATGAACCTCACAGATTCATAAGGGGCGAGATGGCGACCAAGCTCGGTGAGGACGCAGCGGTCGAGTTGCGTAAGTACCGTTGCAAGCTGGTCATGTTTGGCCATAGCCGCGCACAGCTAGGGAAGCTGTGGGATGCGTTCCAGAGCGGAGGCATACAGGTCACCATGTACAAAAGCAAGGATGTGCAGGCGTTCAAGGACTTGGCCGCCATCATCGCGCCGCTCGACCCGGTGGAGGCTTGGCGATCGCTAGGCCAGTACGAGGCGGTGGTCACGAAAAAGCTCCCTTCTAAGACAGAGGTCGCGTTCATCGCCAAGATGTGCCAGCCGCCGGCGCATGTGCAGGACCGAACTGCGCGGCGCGAGGCATGCGCACGGCAGTTCGGTCGCCCGTGGAAGGAAGTCTCTGGCGAGATCCAGCGCCGACGGGTGGAGTATGCGCAGAAGGACTCAGAATGGCTGCACAACGAGCTGGAGAAGGCAGAAGAGTCGGAGGCTGAGAAGAAGGAGCGCCGGAAGCGAGGGAAGGCAAAAGAAAAGACCCCGGCATAGATCGGGGTCGTATTGGGGGTAATAGGTAAAATCCTGCGTTTTAAAGGATTTGATATAGAAAGGATATTTGAGTATCACAGTTGAATCATTACTTCGTGAACTATATTACTTCCATTAGAACGGAGACGAGAAGAATGAAAAAATGGGTTAGTGGATTTGTTGTTGGTAGTGTGTTAGCTAGTGTTGCAACTGCGGGAGCTGCGACTCTGATGGTCAATGATGCAGGTTATATCCACTTCAAGTTCGATGGAGTGCAAAAATCGGTTCCATCTGGTTACACGGTATTGGAATATGAGGGACGGACATACGTACCTGCGCGTTTTGTTGCCGAACAATTCGGAGCTAATGTCGGTTGGGAAGCAAATACAAATACAGTTACAATCGATAAGATCAAACAACCCGCCCAATCGGAAAATTCGAACTCACCTTCGTCGGGTACAACAGATACAAACAAAAGTTATGCAGTTAATGTAGACGTTATAAGTGGTTCCATGAAAATGCATATCTCCCGTGTTTCGCTACATAATTCCTACAAAAGTACTCAGTACCAAACACCAATTAATGCAGTTGTAATGGAAGTTGAGGTCGAGAACACATCAAACGCAGTAATGCATTGGTTCCCTTCTCAAGGGACTCTTGTGTTAAATACTAAAGAACAAGCAGAAGCGGGAAAGTCTTTGAGCTATTCCGATTCGGTTGGTGGCACATTCATGGGTAAGGTAATTAAAAAAGGAAACATAGTTGTGGCGGTTGAAAGCGATCTTTCAAAAATAACGAATCTTGACTACAAAATTGACGGTCCTTTCGATGATCGTTTCTTAACCGTTGGGAATGATACAACTGCATCGATTAGCCTTAATTCACTAGTATCGAATTCGAGCGGCGGATCAGCCACACAAAAACTCGAAACGGCAACTGACCTTCAATTCTATCTGAAAAACAATTACTCCAACTTACAGACATCAATAGGTGACACTTGGTTTACGTACAATGTTTACGAAAATAATTCCATTACTTCAGCGTATGATTATTGGGTACAGGTAAAATATGATTCAACTTTTTTCTACGATTTACAATACAGCAATAAAATCACCCAAGAAAACCGTACTAAAGTGAAGCAAGAGTTAAAAGACTTCCAGGAGAAAATAGGTAGAGATGTTGTAGCAAAAATGCCATCGAAAAAATTAACTGGCGGTTACTATGATTCGTGGTACAGATACCCGAACCTTAAAATGGATCTAATAACGAGAAGATACTATTCTTGGTCCAATTATGATGGTGGGTTCACAGGAAACTATGAAAGCACAAAACCATCCAATTTCCGCTGGTACCCGCTGATCGACGATACACTGTAACGGTCGTTTTAGGACAACCGTACATTAGACAAAAAGCCATCCGCATTGCTTTCCCTCCTTATGCAAGGGGTGCTTATTGTTGCTGGCCGCAATTCAAGTGTATCATGCTCGCACGAAAAAGAGCCGCCCCGCAGTGGAGTGGCTCTTTTTTGTTACTGTAAAGCCTGTAGTTCTTGTTCGTATGCATCGGAGATCGCGTCAAACAACCATTCATCAGAACGACCCATCAGAAATTTCTCGCACACTTCGGCTTGCAGGGCTAGGAGTAACTTTCTGTTGGAGACCTTCCCATCGTAATAAATACACTCTTCGATGCGTTCGGATTCTTCGAAAGGCTCAGGACGGTATAGGTAGTATGTTGCGTAGATCAGTTTGCCTTGATTGAGTGGGTTTTGGTAAATCACCAGTTCTACAACGACTTGTTCTGTTTTGATCGCGAGTATACGGAGAGTGAGCAAGTTATGTACGATACGAGTGCCATCGGCAAAATCCATTCTTTCATCCTACTTCCAATTAGATTCAGTACTGTGAGCAGTGAGCGGTAGGAATGCTTCTTAACGATAGCATTCCTACCGCGATATAACTGTAACACGAAAAATAGAAAGAAGCAGATTCATAGAGTATACTTTCTTCATACCAAGACGAAAAGAGGGTTATTATGTTCTCGGCACAAGGTTACACTGGCACGAAAGAAGAAAACTACGATTTGGTTATTAAGCAACTGGATGCTTTGATCGAGGGCGAGACGAATCTCATCGCGAATCTTTCGAACGCCTCCGCGCTTCTGAACCAATTTCTTGAAAAAATCAACTGGGTTGGATTCTACCTAATGGATGGGGATGGTGAACTTGTGTTGGGTCCATTCCAAGGGCTCCCGGCTTGCGTTCGCATTCCATTGAGAAGAGGAGTATGCGGCACCGCCGCCAGTACCCGTGAAACCATCGTCGTGCCAGATGTTCACGCTTTCCCGGGTCATATCGCATGTGACGCAGCTTCACGCTCTGAGATCGTAGTGCCGATCATCGCTGGCGACAGTCTAATTGGGGTCCTCGATATCGACAGCCCGATAACCGACCGATTCGATGATGTTGATCGCAAATACCTCGAGCAGTTTGTTGCAACCTTGATTAAACACATCTAGTTTTGTGTATGGAACACATCGGGAAGCCAGCCTGTGTGCGCATCCCGCTGGGAAAAGGCGTGTGTGGCACGGCTGCTGGCAATCGCGAGACGATCGTTGTCGCGGATGTCCACGCTTTCCCAGGTCACATCGCCTGTGATGCCGCTTCGCGTTCGGAAATCGTCGTCCCGATTCTCGATGGCGACCGCCTGATCGGAGTTCTCGACATCGACGCGCCCGTAGCAGAACGTTTCGACGACGCCGACCGTGCGGGTTTGGAGACCTTCGTGTCGATTCTCAACAAGCATGTCGATTGGAGTCGTTTTTAAGTATTGCGTAGGAAATAACGAGCACCCAAGCTAGAGGCAATTGGGTGCTTTTTTTTATTGTCTTTCCTCCGATTTGGATGTATGCTGGTGTGTGGAATCTATCGAAAAACAAGTCTTTTTTTGTAAAGAGTCTGCTAGTTTTTTCACATAAGGGGAGAGGATGTACACGATGAGTTTACGGGAGAGATACCGACAGATTGAGTCGGTGACGAAGTACAGCAACTACTACTTAGGAAAGTGTTACACGTGGCTGTCAATTCCGATCACGGATGCGGCGGCAAAAATGGGGCTGCACCCCAATCATATGACACTGATCTCGTTGGTGCTGGGCCTGACTGCCTGCGGGTTCTTCTATGAAGGCTCGACCCTTTCGCTGATCCTCGGCGCTGTGATCCTCTATGTCTCCTACGTCCTCGACTGGTGCGATGGGCAACTTGCACGCTATACCGGCAAGATGAGCCCGTTTGGCGGGTGGTTGGATCAGATGTGCGACCGGATCAAGGAATTTGCATTCGTCTCCACCCTCGCATGGGGCTATGCTCGCACGCATGACGACACCACCGTCTATCTCTGGGCGCTCGGCGCTCTGTTTTTCCTGTTCCTGTTGGAGTATTACGGCCAGATGAACCGTGCGATCCCGCAACAGGATCAAGCCCAACAAGAAGCGGCTGCATCGGCAGGTCCGACACTCGGTCGACCGACCGCAGGTCGTCGCAAGTTCGTGATCGACTTCTCGATTGACGAGCAGTACGCATTTGTCGTGCTCGCTGCGGCCATCGTCGGCGCTTATTGGACGCTGGTTGGCATCGTCGCGATCTCCGCTCTGTTTGCTGTCTACAAACCGTTCAAAGCATGGAAATCTTATTACTCGATGAAATGAGGTGTCGGGCATGAAAGCAGTCATCCTGGCAGCCGGCGACGGCGAACGTTTAGCCCCGATTACACAAACGCTCCCGAAGGCGCTCCTGCCGATCGGTTCAGAATCGATTCTCTCCCGCCAGATTCGTCAATTGGCAAGCCTCGGCGTCACCGACGTCACGGTCGTCATCGGCTACGAAGGACACGCGATCCGCGAACATCTCGCCGCGTCCAACCCGCCGTGCAACGTACACTTCGTAGAAAACAACCACTACAAAACCACCAGCACCGCCTACTCCGCATGGCTCGCAGCAGATCATGTGCGCGGGGATTCGTTTTTCCTGCTGGACGGCGACGTTGTGGCGGTAGACGCGGTGTTCGAATCGTTCATCGCACTGACGGGTAACACCCTGCTCTATGAAGCGAAATCGATCTCCTCACCAGAGGAGATGAAAGTCGCCCAAGATCCAGCCGATGGCCACGTCTACCTCAGCAAAAAAATCGCCACCGATCGCTCGCTGGGCGAATTCGTCGGTGTCGCCGTGATCTCTGCAGAGGCGAATGAGGCGTTTTTTGCCGCCCTCGCCTCGCACAAGGACGGCTACTACGAGGAAGCGTTCAACGAGATCGCAGTCGGGCATCCGTTCGAGTTGCAAGCCGTGACGGAGAACTCGTGGATTGAGATCGACTTCGTGACCGACTACTTGCAAGCGGTACGCCTGTTTACGGAAACGCGCGAGGAAGTCGCTGCACCACAAGTCTCCGAACAAGTCCTGCTCTGCCCAGGCCCGGTCATGGTCTCCAAAAAAGTCAAATCCGCACTCCTGCACGCCGACATCGGCCATCGCGAGACGGAATTCATCGAGATCCTGACCCGTTGCCGTGCCAAGCTGAACAACGTCTATGGCGCGAACCATGAATACACCAATGTGATCATCACCGGCTCCGGCACTGCCGCCAACGAAGCTCTGCTCTCCTCTTATGGGCCGGGCAAAAAGTTGCTGATCCTCTCCAATGGCGAGTTCGGCAACCGCTTGCTCGACCTCGCCCGTTGTCACAACCTGAACCACACCGCGCTGGAATTCGGTTGGACGCACCCGATGGACCTCGCCAAAATCGAGCAAACCATCGCCACAGGCGACTATGACGCGCTGATGATGGTACACCACGAGACTTCGACCGGCATGCTCAACCCGATCAACGAGATCGGGGCACTGCTCAAACCGTATCACGTGGACTTCCTCGTCGATGCCGTGTCCTCGATCGGGGCTGAAGCGTTGAGTGTGGAAAAAGCGAACATCACGTTCTGCACCGCGTCTGCGAACAAAGCGCTGGCGTCGCTGCCGGGCCTCGCGTTCGTCTGTGGCAAGCGCAGCGCTTTTCAAGCGCTTCGGGACGTTCCTGCCCACACCCGCTACCTCGATTTGTACAGACATTACGAATTCGAAGACCTGCACTACCAGACGCCGAACACCCCGGCAGTTTCGCTGTTCTACGCGCTGGAGACGGCGCTGGACGAACTGTTGGAAGACACGCTGGAGAAGCGCATGCAACACTATGGTCACCTGTCCAGCCTGATCCGCAACCGCTTGAAAAAACTCGGCATGTCGTTCCCGGTCGAGGAGCAGCAGATGTCGCGCGTGTTGACGACGGTGTTCTACCCGGCAGACGTGGACGTCGAAGGCTTCCACGATTGGGTCAAGCAACATAACTACGTGATCTATCGCGGCAAAGGGCCGTTGCTAGGCCGTGCGTTCCAGATCGCCAACATCGGTCATGTGCGTGAGGAGCATGTCCGCGCGTTCCTCGATTTGATGGAGCGCGGTTTCCAGCTCAAGCAAAGTGCGGATGCAGTTGTCGAAGCAGCCGCAACTGTCGAATAGGAGTGGTGAGAATATGAAACTGGTTATCCTAGTAGCAGGCGTGGGTTCGCGCCTGCGCCCGCTGACCGACAACCGACCCAAGTGTCTGGTTGAGATCGGTGGCAAATCGATTCTGCAACGCTTCTTGGAAGGGGCGGAGGAAGTCGGCGCGTTCACCGAAGTCGTGCTGATCACCGGCTACTTGCAGGAGCAGATCGCCGCGTTCGTCGAGGAGTGGCAAAAAACGCACCAGACGCCCGTGCGTCTCGTACACAACGAACGCTACGACGAGACCAACAACGGCTACACGCTGCTCTGTGCACAGGAGTTCCTACAGGACGGGTTCGTGCTGACCGACGGCGACTTGTTGCTGGACAGCGAGATCTTGCGCCGCGTGGCGAATCATCCAGCCAGCCACTTGGCGGTGGACATGCAGTCCAAACTCGATGAGGAAGCGATGAAGTTCATCCTCGATGAGCAAGGCCATGTCACCGAACTCAGCAAAGAGATCACCGTCGAGCGCGGTCTGGGCGAATCGATCGGCCTGTGCAAGATGAACTCCGCAGATGTGCCGGCCATCGTGCGCCACCTCGCGCAGTTGGTGGAACAAGGCGAGTTGAACGAGTACTACGAGCGCGCCTTCCAAGAGTTGATCCGCGAGAACTGGAAGCTCGGCGTCGTCGACGTCGGCGACCTGCGTTGGGTAGAAGTAGACGACCACAACGACCTGCAGCGTGCGGAGCAGTTTTTCGCGTAAGAATCTGGGTTCTACAAGGGAGGATGCAGGCATGGCGGGACGGTATTTTCTCGGCGTGGATGTTCCAGCGGACGTGTGCGGTCCCGAATTGATCGCGTTGCAAAAGCGTCTCGAACCGCACCTCGACGTCAAGCGTTGGTACAATCCTGATCAGTTGCACCTCACCGTGCAGTTTATGGGCAACCTCGAAGCGGCGCAGGTGACACAACTGATCGAGTTGGTGGAGGCGGCGACGCGCGGATTGCCTGCTTTTGAGTTGGAACTGGGTGAAGTGGGCTGGTTCCCGCGGGCGAAAGTGGTCTGGTGTGGTGTGCAAGGTGCGATGAATGCCTTGCAAGAGCTGCAACGCAACGTCGTACAGGCACTCTCGACCGCCTTCCAAGTCGATTCCTACAACCACGGTGCCTTTCGACCGCACATCACGCTCGGGCGTTTGCACAGCGCGGATGTTGCCTTTCGACCGGAGTCTGTCGCGTCACCACCGTCTGGAATGACGTGGCGCGTGGGGGGCTTGCACCTCTACGAATCGGTCTCCGCTGGCAAAAACGGACCGCAGTATCCGATCCGACACAGATTTGCGCTCGGCATGTGAAAAAAGTAGGCAGGGGTGTGACCCCGCCTACTTTTTTTACGTTCAATGTAAGAAGGGTTATTAACCTCCATGTCGAACTTCTTAACTATAAGAAAAAGGTTTGATTGAATAGCAATGGGGAGGATCTCTAACCGTCATGAAAAAGAAAATGCGTATTCCCTTGCGTCTTCGTGTCAGTGTCACGAACAGTGTTGTTGTTTTCTTCCTCATCTTCATCTGTGTGGCTTGTTATCAGATCTTCGGGGAGTTGGAAGATCAGACGAACCTGATTGTGACTGATGCGATCCCGACCGGGAGCGCCGCACATAACCTGTTGACCGACCTCGTCAACATGGAGACCGGCGTGCGTGGGTATGTGATCACAGGTCGTGAGGAATTCCTCGACCCGTACAAAGCTGGTCAAGCCCAACTGGACAAAGACTTGGCGACGATCCGCCTCCATGAGGACGAACACCCGATCATGAAGGACCTCGTTGAAAACCAAGCCCTGCCGCAGATCACGAGCGTGCAGAGCTACTTTGAGGGGCAGATTCAACTTGTCAAAGGCGGCAAATTGGAGGAAGCTCGAGCCAAGATCAACGATGGCAAGGCCGCGATGGATCAATTCCGCGCCATCTATGACAAGATCAGCGTGGACATCGCCAAGCTGACCAACGATTCCTGGGATGAGAGCAAGAGCAAGACCCAGCAAGCTCGCGTCTGGATCTTGGGCGTCGGCCCGTTGGCGGTTCTGACGGCCGTCATCTTCATCATCGTGTTCATCCGTACCATTCTCTACCCGATTCGCAACGTCAACCGTCAATTGGAAGAGATCGCGGCGGGCGATGGCGACTTGACCAAGCATATCAAAGTCAAAAACAACGACGAGATCGGCGACCTCGCGAGATCGTTTAATCGCATGGTCGACAACCTCCGCTCGCTGGTCGGTCAGATCAGTGTCAGCGCGGAGCAGGTCGCTTCGTCTGCTGTCGAGTTGAACGCCAGCGCCGATATGACCAAGCAAGCGACGGAGCAGATCTCCAGCACGATCTTGGAGATCGCCGAAGGGGCGGACCACCAAGTGCGCAGTGTGGGCGATTGTGCGGCGGAGATGGATCAGATGTCCTCGGGGGCACAACAGATTGCAGCCAGCGCGAACCACGTTTCGCAGATGGCGAACCACACGTCGGAGATCGCGACGACGGGGAACCAAGCGATCCGTTCGGCGATCAACCAGATGACCTCGATCCATGCTACGATCGAAGACCTCTCCAGCGTGGTGCAGAAACTTGGCCAACGCTCTGTACAAATCGGGGAGATCATCGAAGCGATCACCGCGATCTCCGGCCAAACCAACTTGCTCGCGCTCAACGCAGCGATCGAGGCGGCGCGTGCAGGGGAGCAAGGCCGTGGCTTTGCCGTGGTCGCAGATGAGGTGCGCAAGCTCGCCGAGCAGTCCAGTTCGTCCGCACAGGAGATCGGGGAACTGATCCGCGCCATCCAGGACGAGACCAGCCAAGCGATCGCCTCAATGGAAAAGGGCACCAAGGAAGTGACTGTCGGCATCAGTGTCGTCAACACCGCCGGTGCTTCGTTCGAACAGATCCTCGTAGCGGTCACCGATGTGGCGACACAGATTCGCGAAGTGTCGGCTGCCTCGCAGCAGATGTCTGCAGGCACGTCGCAAGTTGTCAACCAGTTCGAAGCGATCTCCCATGTGGCAGAAGGTGCAGCTTCCGGTACGCAAAATGCTTCCGCTGTTGCACAGGAACAACTCGCCTCGATGGAAGAAATTGCCACGTCGGCGTCGACCTTGGCCGATCTGGCGGACGAGTTGCAGATGTTGGTCGGGAAATTCCGCTATTAAGAACATGTGTGAAAGAACCATGTACCTGAGGGTACATGGTTCTTTTTTATATCTTATTAGTTTGAAATATCAGTAATATATGATTGATTATGTTCTATTTAACTAAAAAGGTTTGCGCATTACGTTGTCGAAGTAGGTACATGTATTTTGCCTGAGCAATGGGAGGGTACCCGGACTTATGAAAATGAAGAAGATGCGCTATTCTTTGCGTGTACGGATGGTGATCTGGAACGGAATCGTCGTGTTCCTACTGCTTTTGATCGGTTGGAGATGTTACCAACATTTTATCTCCTTGGAGCAGTTGGAGGGTACAGTCGTTGAACAGGTACAGCCGAAAAACAAAGCGGCAGATGCGCTGGTTACCGATCTCGTCTCGATGCAGAACAGCGTGCGCGGCTATCTGTTGAATGGGCAAGAGAGTTCGCTCTCGTCCTATCAAGCGACCCAAGCCAAATTGCAAAAGGACATTGAAACGGTTCGGAGCGGCGAACTGAACCACGACGTGATCAAAGACCTCGTCGAGAAAGACGTCCTACCGAAAGTCAAAGATCTACAGGTACAATTGGACACACAGATTCAACTGGGCAAAAGCGGCAAGTTGGCAGAAGCTCGGGCTGCGGTCGCCAAGGTGGATGCGGACATGGCCGTCCTGCGCACCTCAGACGAGAAGCTGATGGCAGAGTTTATGAAGATCGGGAAAATCGTCTGGACAGATGGCCAGCAAGCGATCGCAGATGCGAAGGGTTGGATCTTCTACGGAGGTGCCAGCGCGGTGGTCGTGGCGGTATTTGCGATCTACGTGTTCATCCGAACGATCCTCGCCCCGATTCGCGAGATCAACCTGCAGTTGCGTGAGATCGCCGAGGGCGATGCCGACCTGACGCGCCGATTGAACGTGAAAAACAACGATGAGATCGGGGACCTCGCCATCGGGTACAACAAGATGACGGAAAAACTGCGCGATCTGATCTCACAGATCAGTGTCAGTGCGGACATGGTCTCCGTCTCCTCGGAGGAATTGAACACGAGTGCCGAGTCGACCAAGCTTGCGACCGAGCAGATCTCCAGCACGATCCGTGAAATCTCCGCGGGGGCAGATCACCAAGTCGAGAGCGTCGGTTCTTGTGCAGGCGAGATGGAGCGCATGTCCTCCGGTGCGCAAGAGATCGCTCGCAATGCGGGCAGCGTGTCGGATATGGCACAGCAGACTTCCCAGATCGCACGCGAGGGGAACGAAGCAATTCGCTCTGCGATCAACCAGATGACGTCGATCCATACGACGATCGGCGGTCTGTCAGGTGTCGTGCAGAAGCTCGGAGAGCGTTCCGAGCAGATCGGCAACATCCTGGGGGCGATCACGAAGATCTCCGCGCAGACCAACCTGTTGGCGCTCAACGCGGCGATTGAAGCCGCACGGGCGGGCGAGCAAGGCCGTGGCTTTGCTGTCGTCGCTGACGAAGTTCGCAAGTTGGCGGAGCAATCCAGCATGTCGGCGTTGGAGATCGGTGAATTGATTCGTGCCATCCAAGACGAGACGCTACAAGCGATGCAGTCGATGGATCGCGGGAACGAGGAAGTCACCGTAGGGATCAGCGTGGTGAACAAAGCCGGGGAATCGTTCGAGCAAATTCTCGAAGCGGTGAACCAAGTAGCAGAGCGCATCCGGGTGGTATCGAGCGCCTCCGATCAGATGTCGGTTGGCACTTCGCAAGTGGTGCATCAGTTCGAGACGATCTCCCAAGTTGCGACCGGGACTGCGGTCGGTACGCAGAACGTTTCCGCTGTCGCTCAGGAGCAACTCTCCTCCATGAACGAGATCGCCATGTCGGCGTCCTCGCTTTCCATGCTGGCGGAGGAACTCTCGATGTTGGTTGGGAAGTTCAAGTTCTAAGGGAATGGAAAAAAGCACCGAGTGCCTTGGCACTCGGTGCTTTTTCGATGTTACTGCTTCTGCGCATGTTCCTTCTCGAGCACAAACAACAAGCCCTTGGCGTTCAACTCGATGTCCAGCTCGATGCCGCTCAAGTCGACCACATGGTGCCCGTGCGCGGCTAGATCGGCACGGATGTACGCACGGATGCGTTCAGCGAGATCCTCCCACGGCAGACCGGGACGGAACATCTCGCGTGCGAAATCATCATAGTCGGCAATCGTTTGCCGCGTGCGCTCAAATGCAGTAGATGCGGGCTCCGTCACACCGAAGTGCGTGTGGTAGATGCGCTCCGGCTGCAATTGCTCCAGACGCTCGATCGTGCGGAACACGGCGTCGCGATCAAACTCAGATGGCGAGGTCGACGGGAACAGGCAGGTGAAGTCCCAACCGGTCAATTCTGGCACATAGCGGATGCTCACCGTGTCGCCTGTGAAGATCCCGTTCGAACCGCTGTCCTGAATCGAGAAGTGGTGACGAGCATGGCCCGGTGTGTCGTAGAACGTCAGCACACGACCGCCGAGGTCGATCGTCTCGCCATCCTCGCGCACCAACACGCGATCCTCCGGCACCGGCAGGATCGTGCCGAAAATCCGCTCCAACTCATCGCCGTAGACAGCGCTCGCCCCCGCGATCAGACGCGTCGGGTCGATCAGATGACGCGACGCACGCGGGTGGCAAACGACTTTGGCATTCGGAAACTGTGGCAGGATGTAGCCGACGCCGCCCGAATGGTCGAGATGGATGTGTGTGACAATCACATAGTCGATGTCAGCTGGCGACAGACCAAGTGCGGTGATGCTGTCGAGGATGCGCTGGCTGGAGTGCGAGGAGCCGGTCTCGATCAGCGCGGTCTGTTGATCCCCGCGCACGATGTACGAGGCGGTGCGGCCACGCTCTCCCGATTCGAGCAGGTCGATCATGTAGACACCATGTTGCAAGTCTTGTGGAATGTTCGTCATCTGGATCATCACCTCATTATGTGTCAAAACGCGAACGCGTCATGTCGATCGTCGCACCGTGCTTGAGGCGCGGTGCGGTTGCGGGCGGCTGAGTCGTGCTCACTTCGCCCGGCTTGCCCGTGTAGCGGGAGATGTTCAACAGGATGCCCATCATGAACATTTTGAGCAGCAGCGACGTGCCGCCGTAGGAGATAAACGGTAGCGGAACCCCGATGACCGGCAGCAGACCGGACACCGAACCGATGTTGAAAAACACCGCCATCGCGATGACCGACGTGATGCCGATCGCCGTCAGTTGGGCGAACTTGTCCTGCACGTTCAGCGCGATGTAGATCCCGCGCCAGATCACGACTCCGTAGAGCGCGATCAGGAACAGACCGCCGAGCAAGCCCCACTCCTCGGAGAAGATCGCAAAGATAAAGTCGGTGTGCGCTTCCGGCAGGTACGAGAACTTCTCAATCGAGTGTCCCAAGCCCCGACCGGTCCAACCCCCTGTCGAGATCGCAAACAGCGACTGCACGATCTGATACCCGTCCTTGTCCATGTGCTCGAACGGATTGAAGTAGGTTTTGATCCGGTCGCCGCGATAGCCCATCAAGGCGAGCGGTACGGCGGCGAGCACCGCCAGCAAGAACGTGTTGCGCAAGTGCTTCATCGGCACGCCTGCGACGAACATGATCAGGAACGGACCCGCGGCGAATGTGATCGCGGTATCCATGTCCGGCTCGCAGATGATCAGGACGAACCCGATGACCACGAGGATGACGGACGGCCAAAAGGAGGCTTTCGGGTCGTCGACCCGATCGCCTTTTTTCGTGAGCAGGTAGGCGAGGTAGAGATTGATCGTGATCATGGCGATCTCTGTCGGTTGGAACGAGAACGGCCCGAGGCCGATCCAACGGTTCGCGCCGTTGACCGTATCCCCAATGCCTGGGATCAACACCATGCCGAGCAGGAGGTAGGTGACCAGCAGCATCGGACGCGACAACCGGTACCACAAGCGGTAGTTGGTGTTCATCGCGAACAGCATCCCGAACATCCCGACGGCGAAAAACAGCAATTGGCGAAGGAAGTAGTAGTCCGGGGTGTCCTTCATTTTGTATGCGTAGATCGCACTGGCGCTGTAAACTGCGACCAAACCGATCAGCGCAAGGAGTATCACGACGAGGAACAGTACGAAGTCAGGGCGGTGTCTTGTTACTTTCATGAAAGTCCTCCAGATTGTTCAAGTCCCTGTTTATTTCGACGTTCGTCCCAACAACCCTTTTCGAATCTGCTATAATAAATGATAATCAATCGACCTGAAAGGGAACCCAGAAGCGATGAATGAACTCTATCCGCACCAGTCGTCTTCGTTTGATCACGCGTGGGCGCGCTCCCGTTCCTATGGGATCGACCCGCATGTGTTGCCGTCGGTCACACCTGTCACAGGCACTGAACTGCAAGCGCGCATCATGGCGAACTCTCGCCTGCTAGAATCAGCGCTCCACTATGTCGATCACCTCTACCGCACGGTGGAGAGCGAGTGCATCGTCGCGATCTGTGACGCCGATGGCATCCTGCTCGCCACGCGCGGGGAACGCTTGCCAGACGAATTGTTGAAGCAACATACCACGCTCGGCATGTGTTGGAGCGAACGCGTTTTTGGCGCCAATGCGATCGGCACTGCGTTGGAGGAGAATCGCCCGTTGCAGATGGTCGGGGAGGATCACTTCCTGCAGGGTCTGCATGGCATGTCCTGTGCGGCGGCGCCATTGCATGACGAGAACGGCCAGATCGTCGGCGCGCTCGCCATCGCCGCGTACAAGACGGAACACAGTCCCTACATGCTGGGCACTGTCCTCTCGATCGGCCACGCCATCGAAACGGCGATGGTGTTGAAGTCTGAGCACTACCGCACCCTGCTGTTGCAGCAGAAACTCACGGAAACTTCGAACCACCTGATCCTGATCACGGATCGGGATGGTCATATACTGCACCGCAATCGCTCCGCTGAAGACCTCGTTCCTGCACGAGGTGCCAGCACGCTCCAAGACATTTTTTCTGAAAAAAGCGCCCCTCTCGTCGCGCTGCTCGAACAGCGTGACCTGACCGACTTCCATGAAAAACTCCCCAACCCGCGCACGGGTGTGGAGTGTCATCTCTTCTGGGATGCTCGTTGGGTAATCGATCCGCTGGACCACCAGTCTCGGCTGTTGCTCGTCGGGCGGGACATGACGCGCTATGTGCAATTGGAGCGCAACATGCGCCACTCGGAGCGCCTGTCCACGATGGGCATGTTCTCTGCACAGATCGCCCATGAGATACGCAACCCGGTTGCGGTGATCAAATTGGCGATGCAGTTGATGCTCGGACAGGAAGAGTTCTCGGAAAAGTCCGAGAAAAAAGGAAAAATGATCCTCAACGAGATCCGTCGCATCGAAGACCTCGTGAACCACTTCCTCAACATCTCCCGCCCGCAGACGCCGAACTTCGAGAATTGCGAGATCGTCGAGCTGTTGCAAGGCACCTGCAACCTGATGCAAGGGGTGTTCCGGGAAGCGAACTTGCGACTGGTCGAGCACTACCAGGAAGTCGGCTCGATCCGTGCGGATTGCGACCAAGTTCACCAAGTGATCCTGAACCTGTTGGGCAACGCGATCGACGCGACGCCAGCGGGAGGACGGGTGGAATTGACGGTGCAACGCGACGCAGAGGAGCCGGAGTTTGTGCGCATCGAGGTGCGCGACACCGGGCAAGGGATTCCTGAGGATTCCTTGCAGGATATCTTCGAGCCGTTTTACACGACCAAAAGCAAAGGCACGGGACTCGGCCTGCACAATGCCAAGTCGATCATTGAGGCGCACGGCGGTGACATGGAGATCGCCAGCGAAGTCGATCGGGGGACGACCTTCACGATCTGGCTGCCTGTGACGCAGATGACTTCGTGACGATTGGCGCGGTTTCCGTTATACTAGGATCTGTAGTTTTATTGGAAGGAGCTAACCTAAAATGAATGAAACTTTCGATATCAAAGCCCTGCTGAAGCGCACCAAACTGAACCCGGTACAGAAAATGGGCTTGACCTCCCGTTTCAAGGATCGCCAGTTCCCAGCACCGGCTGAGACTGACAACGTCTACGAAGTGGCGTTCGGTCAAAACATCATCAACATCCATGCCGCTGAGGGCGGTCTGGTACCGGATGAGATGGACACCGTCGCGGACGTTCTTCAACGTGCGCGTAAAAACGAGCAAAAAGCCATGCTCGATATGCTCATCGTGATTCAGATCTTCCCGCTTGCTCAGGAGACGGTTGATGTCCTGATCGAAGAGTGGAAGGAAAATGGCGTTGAGTCCAAGTTGATCAGCGGCCCGGCTTTCGTTGCTGTAGCGGCGGAGTAAGGGATTTTCCTACTTCTGGACATAGTAAAAGCATGCAGGGATGCATGCTTTTTCTTACGTACTAGTCATACGATGTTCAGGAGGGGTACATAGATGCGGAAGTTTGTCTGGATGATGATGTGGTCCGTGACGTCGGTGCTGGTGATTTACCTCGCAGGGGAATGGTTCAATTCGCTGTTGCCGGAATGAGGAGTGTCAAGATCGGTGGGGTGATTTAGATCGAACATTGGATGCAGTTCCTGGACCACTACGGGTACTTCGGACTGTTTGTGTTGCTTCTATTGGGGATTGTGGGGATTCCGTTGCCAGATGAGGCGTTGTTGTCGCTGGTCGGGATCGCGATACACAAAGGACATATGAATTTCTGGGGATCGCTGACGGCTGCTTGGCTGGGGAGCATCTGCGGGATTTCGCTTAGCTATGTGATTGGACGAGTTGTCGGCCGTGGGGTGGTGACGCGGTTTGGGCGGTTTTTGCACTTGACGGAGGAGCGCTTGTTCAAAGTCGAGCGTTATATGGAACGGTTCGGCTGGATGATGATCTTTTTCGGCTATTTCGTACCCGGACTTCGCCATGTGACGGCGCTCACGGCAGGTGTGACGCGGATGAAGTACCGCATCTTCGCGCCGTTTGCCTACGCGGGTGCGTTGTTCTGGGCGCTGACGTTTCTGTTGCTCGGGCAGTATGTCAGCCATCGCTTGCATCGGATTGAGGAGATCGTCTATCCGTTCCGCTATTGGATTATCGTGCTCGTCGTCTTGTCGTTGATTGCGCCGTTTGTATATCGCGTGATAAGAAAGCGGCGTTTGGCAAAACTAACCTTTCAGGACGTGCCACCAGAATCGAAGGAGTGAACCAGATGTCTGTGAGCTTCCGATCTTTCTCCGTGGATTTGCACAGCCCGCACTTGCCGATCAAGGAAGTGGCGTTGAAGGAGTGGGCGGTTTGCATCGAAGCAATCGCCAGAGGTGAGCAAGTCGTGTTGATCCGCAAGGGCGGAATCACCGAAGAGACGCAGGATTTCCGGTTGGAGGAACAATCCTTCTACCTGTACCCGACCTACGAGCATCAAAATGTGGACTTGATCAAGCCCGCTTATCGAGACCTGTTGCAACAGACTCTCGAAGGCCGGGAACTGCCGCCTCGACAAGTGACGATCACGCATGTCGGGCACGTCACCGACGACATCACCATCAAGGCGGACGAGGAGTTGTTGAAGAAGTTCGATCCGTACCACATCCTCACGCCGAATTATGCACAGGAGCGCTTGCAGTGGCAAGCGGACAGACCTCTGCACATCCTGCTCCTGCGCGCCTACCGTCTGTCGGAACCCAAGACGATCAAAGTCGAGAGCGAGTACAGCGGGTGCAAGTCATGGCTGAAATTGGACCGGTCGATCAGCAATTTTGACCTTGAACCCGTGATCGCCAAGGACGACTACCTTCGCCAACGCGAGGAGATTCTGCGCAGTATCGGGGCTTGGCATGCTGATGATTATGCTGCACAAGGTCATTCCTAAGAGGGGGCGGCACAGATGTTCATCGGCATCTTGGCCACGCTGATCCTCATCGGGATCACGATCGGGCAGTATTTTGAATCGAGAAAAAGCGGGCTGCTCCGCCTCGCCCGCGACGCTTACGAGGAACGCGCCGTCCGCTACGAAGGGATGGTTACGTACCTCCGCGGCACCTTGGATGGGGTAGCAGAGGGTGCCAAGCTCTACCTGTCCGTCCTCGACGGCGTCGTCTGTCTCACGTCCACGGAAAAACGCCTGTTTGCCTTAGAAGGCGCGCAGGTGTTCGCGCAAGAGACGGGGCGTCTGACGCTTCGGGGGGCTGGTGGAGAAGTTGCGATTGCGACCCACCCAGAACGCGCCCAGATGATCCAACGCACAATCGAGTAGTGCCCGATGACGGGGAGAGAGAAAGAAACGGGGGAGACACATGAGGCTCAGCAAGACCAAGCCTTATCTGGACCTGCCGCGCCCGATGGTGCTTGCACACCAAGGGGCGTCAGGTCATGCGCCATCGAACACGCGCGAGGCGTTTCAACTGGCGGTCGAGATGGGGGCTGACGCATTTGAGACCGACATCCACATGACGCGCGATGGGCATGTTGTGTTGAGTCACGATGAGACGGTAGACCGGCTCACCGACGGCAAGGGCTGGATCAGGGACATGACGCTCGCCGAGCTCAAGTCGATCGATTTCGGCTATCAGTTTTCCACCGATGGTGGACGAACGTACCCATTTCGAGGTCAGGGCGTGACGATTCCGACGCTCGACGAGGTGTTGCAAGAGTTTCCGACGATTCGTGTCAACATGGACATCAAGCAAAAGACACCACCGCTGGAATTGGCCTTGGTGGAGACGATCAAGCGGCACGATGCACAGGATCGCGTCTTGGTCACTTCGTTTCACAGTGTGACGATGCAGCGGTTTCGACGGCTGGGCCTGCGCCAAGTCGCAACCAGTGCGAACACGCGCAACATGGTGGAGTTCGTCGCGTACTGGCGATGTGGGATGCAGAAATTTTACAAGCCGCCTGTCGATGCGTTTCAAGTGCCAGTTTCGCAATATGGCATCCCGGTGGTCACTCCGCGTTCCGTCGAGATCGCGCACGGGCACGGGGTCAAAGTGCATGTGTGGACGATTAATGAGGAACGACAAATTCGGCAATTGCTCGAATGGGGTGTCGATGGCATCTGTAGCGACTACCCCGACCGCGTCGTGAAGGTTTTGCGCGAGATGGAGCTTTGGGATCGTTAACAAACTTAAAAAACGCAAGGGCCGTTGGTAAAGAAAACCACCAATGGCCCTTTTTTCATGCTACAATAGAGGTACTTATTCTGAATGTTTGTACATGAGGTGACGAGATGACGTATACGATGTTGTTGGTTCTCTTGATCGGTTATATCATAGGTTCAACCCCTTTTGCCTTCTTGGTTTCGAAGGCGAGGGGCGGTAATATCTTCGCCCAAGGAAGTGGCAATCCCGGCGCAACCAATACGCTTGCTGTGTACGGCAAGGGTGCAGCGGTTACCGTACTGGTCTGTGACATTTTAAAAGGGTTGATCCCGACTCTGCTCGTTCTCTTGATCACGGATGATCAAGTTCTCGCGTTCTGTACGGCCGCAGGTGCGGTGCTCGGTCACGTGTTCTCGTTCTACACCGGTTTTCGCGGGGGCAAAGCACTCGCCACGGCAGGCGGGGCGATCCTAGCGCTGTACCCGTTGCCGCTGATCATCATCGTCCTCTCCTATGTGCTGCTCGTCCTCTTGATCCGCTACATCGTCATCGCGACGACGCTTGTGATTCTCGGGGCGGTAGGTTTCTTCCTCTGGATTGATCAACCGTTGGGCAGTACGATGGCGTTGCTCGTGATGGTAGCCGGGATTCTGTATCGGCATCTCCCGAACTGGGAGCGTATCTATCTCAAAAACGAGCCGCAGATCAAGCATAAGATTGCGGAGATCGAGCTAGAACGCCTACCGAAAGACAAGCAAGCGATGCTTAAAGTGGTCTACTGGATCGTGGCGATCGCTTGTATCGCCACTGTGTACTATGTGAAGTCTTGATGGCAAAAAAAACCCCGCATCTCTAGACGAGACGCGGGGTTTTGCTACTTTCTTTTGATTGGTGCCGGCTTGCTCGCCAAAAGCATACGGAGGCGAACAGCATGGCGATCGGCATCACCGCAAATGCAGTGGTGAGGCTCGCTTTGTCCGAGATGTAGCCAACGATCACTGGGCTCGGGATGTCTCCCAAGAGGTGCATCATGAACATCGCAAATGCATTGGCGGTGTTCCACACTCCCGGCTCGGTCACATCGAAGATCAGGGAGGCTGCAACGCCTACATGCCAGAGCATGAAGAACGCGGAGAGGAAGAACAGTGTCAAGCTGTGGAAAAGTAATCCGCCCCACAACAGGATCGCTGAAGCCGCCATCGAGAGCACGAGCGTGTAGGCACGGCCACGCTTATCCCGTTTTTGCCAGAAGTCCGCAACGTACCCCCCAATCGGTGCGCCAAGCAATCCGGCTCCGACTTGCAGGGCTCCGGCGAGCATGGTAGCGGTTCCTAGTTCATAGCCCAATTCCCGTTGGAAGAAGGTCGGGACGAACAGCACGATCGCTCCGAATGCGAACGAGATCCCCGCGTAACCCAGCGCGCTCCAGAAGAAGGCGCGGTTTTTCATCAACACTCCAAGTTCTCGCAGACTGAATTTCGGACGGGTCGGAGCGTTGACGGGCTTAGGCAACGGCAGTTTCCACGCGAGGTAGGCAAGGATCAATCCCGGCACTCCAACGAGGAAGAACGCCCACTGCCAACCGAACTTTGCACCAATCCATCCGCCCAGTACAACCCCAATCGCGCCGCCAATCGGCATCCCGAGGTTAAACAGCCCGAGGATTCCTGAGCGTTTGTTTTCTGGGTAGACGTTGGAGAGAATGGTACTCGCTGTTGATACATAGGCCGCCTCTCCGATCCCGACGAGGGCTCGGAAGATGAACAGCGACGCGAACGACCAAGCGAGTGCTGAGGACACGGTGGCAAGCGACCACACTGCTACGCCAATCGCCGCGACTTTATGCGGCTTCCATCGGTCGGACCAAGCCCCGAATGGGATGGCGGTCAGGGTGTAGGTGATCATAAACGCGGTGCCGAGTAGCCCTAGTGCGGTGTCTGTGAGGGTGAAGTGGTCTTTCAACAGCGGGAGTACCCCAGAGACAACTTGGCGGTCGACGTAGTTGATGATGTTCATGAATAAAAACAAGAGCAGGATGCGGGTTGAGCTGATCTTCGCAGCACTCATGTGACGATCTCCTTTTTACGAAACCGTTTTCCTAAGTGTACCACGGAGAGGGAGATGTTGGATATGTACTTCCTTATGTTCGGGGGAGTTAGAGGGGGAGTTCGGGGTGACGCTAGGGGTGGCGCCAGGGGTCGGGGATATGCTCCGCACTCCTGTGAATTGCCTCTCCTTTTGATTGAGTAAAACATTTCAAAGGGTAGGAATGGCAAATCAAAGTCGTACTACACATATCCCCTCCCCCTTGGCTTGCGTGGCCCCTTGTGTTTTTGTGCGTGTTTGCTGTTTTTTTGCTTGTTTGGTTTTGTATGTTTTTGTTTGTGGTGGGTTAGGTTCGTTGTTTCTTTTTGGGGCGCAATGGTTCAGTGCCTACTCGGTTTTGGAGGGTGGTGGTGAGCGGCGTTTGGAGGGGGCCCCATTTTGACATCGCGTAATAGGCGATGGCGAGGAGGAGGCCGACGATCGCATAGAGCAGCCATGGCAGTTCGAGAAAGTTTTGGTCGACGGCCGCTTGCATCAGGCGACCTCCTCCGATATTGCCTAACGCTTCTCCTGCCCCAAATACGAACGACGCCACCCCAAAGTACGCACTCATCGACTCCGGCGTCGCTAGTTCGGACACGATCGCGTCCGATGTGGGCATGATGAACATCTCACCAATCGTGAACAAGACTGCACTTGCCATCAAGTGCCAGTACGTTTGGCTAAATGCCACGGATCCCAGTGCCACTCCGAGGATCACCATACCCGTCGCCATCGTGGCCAATGGATGCAGGTGCTTGGTGAAAAATCGTGTCACCGCACTCTGTGACACGATCACCACGAGACTCGTGATCGTCCAGATCAGACCGATGTTGTGCGCGGCTTTGATTTGTTCCGCTCGGAGTGGCAACGCGAGCGTAAATTGGGTGAACAGTGCCCAGACGAAGATCGTCGCGAAGCTGAAGACGAGAAACGGTCGGTCTGTGAGCAGGGCCCGGAATTTTGTTTTGGGGAGCTCGGGACAGTCGGGTCCGATGCAGTCTTTTTTTAGTAGAAAGGCATGGGAGAGGGCCAGTCCTGCATAGACGATCGCAGCTCCTGCGAACAACCAAGCGCTAGATTGTCTCAAAAGCACCATGCCAAGCATCGGTCCTACGGTCACCCCGATATTGGCGGCAACTCCTCGATAGGAGAAGGCAGTGGTCTTACTGCCTTCTCTCGCGTAGGCGGCGATCCCAGCTTTGGCTCCCGGCATGTAGAGCCCACTGCCAACTCCGGCGAGCAGGTTGGTGAGGAACAGCGCGATCCATGTGCCCATCCAGATAAACAGGAGCAGTCCGATCGCGCGCAGGAGCAAGCCGGCGATCATGGTCGTTTTTTTGCCGAGTCGGTCGGCGATAAATCCTCCAAGGAGCGAACCACTTAGGTAGGCGACGGAGCCTGCTCCTAGCACGAGGCCGACACGTGCCAACGTGAGGCCCTTTTCTGTGGAGAAAATGATGGAGAGGTAGGGGAGGAGCATGTAGGTCCCCAAGTGTGTAAACAAAACGCCTGCGAGCAACACCCATACTTGGGTGCCGAGGCGGGGGATCGTGGGTTTCGTCTTTGGCATTGGTGATCACCTCTCGACTACTTTGCCACTGGCTGGAGGTCACTAGTCACAGGACGTTCATTTGAAGGGGCGTTGGTTCTCCTGTATAGTAGTAGCTAGTCAAAAGGAGGACGCTCAAGTGCTCTCATCTTCGAATCCGACCTTCATCATCGCGTTTCTTGCAGGGCTGCTGTCGTTTGTCTCACCCTGTGTATTACCGCTGTATCCGTCCTATCTGTCTTATATCACGGGCGTCACGTATGACCAGATGTATGGCGCAGAGCGCGATACGCGCACCCTTCGGAAAAAAGCGCTGACGCACTCGCTGTTTTTTGTGCTCGGCTTCTCGATTATCTTCGTGACACTCGGCTTTACGTCCGGTACGATCGGGACGATTTTTATGGACTATCAGGTCTTGATTCGCCAAGTCGGCGGCATCCTGATCATCGTCATGGGTCTGTTCATGTCCGGCCTGATCAAGATCGACTTCCTGATGCAGACCAAGAAGTTTCAAACTCGCAACAAGCCCGTCGGCTACCTCGGCGCCATCGTCGTCGGTATCTCGTTTGCCGCCGGCTGGACTCCCTGTGTCGGCCCCATTTTGGCCTCTGTTCTGGCGATCGCTGCAACCAACCCCGTCTCGGGGGGCAGCTTGATGTTGTTCTATTCGCTGGGCTTTGCGCTGCCGTTCATTTTTTTGGCGTATACGCTCGGTTCGGTGCGCTGGCTGTTGAAGTACTCCGAATTGATTACCAAGATCGGTGGCTTTGGCATGGTGCTGATGGGGATTCTGCTGATCACGAATGGCATGACGCTGATTACGCAATGGTTGCTACGCTTGTCTGGCGGTTTTATCGGTTTCTAAGCGCGGGAGGGGATTTTTATGGCTCGTACCCAATCTCTCATCATCGGCGGTCTCGTTTTTGTCCTGCTCGCAGGCGCGGCTGTGCTCACCACGTACAAGGGTGACACCCAACAACCGACGGGCGCTGCCGATCCTCGTCTCGTCGCTCCGTCGCCGCAATCTGGTTATCGTGCGCCTAGTTTCGAACTGGCGACCTTGGGCACGGAGCAGACGGTCAAGCTCGACGAGTTGAAGGGCAAGCCCGTCGTCGTGAATTTCTGGGCTGCTTGGTGCGGCCCCTGTCGCAACGAGACTCCGGACTTGCAGGCCACGTATGAAAAGTACAAGGATCAAGTCGAGTTCTATGCGGTCAATTTGACTTCAGAGGATGATCTGAACGACGTCACCAAGTTTTTGCAGGATCTCAAGATCTCGATCCCGGTGCTGAAGGACGTCGATGGCCAAGCGCAGAGCGCTTACCGAGTGGTGTCTGTGCCGACTACGTTCATCATCGATAAAAACGGCATCGTGAAGGAACGCCGTGAGGGCGCACTCTCCAAAGTTCAGATGGATGGCATGCTCCAACGCGCCATCGCCGGTCAGTAGACGGCGATGGTGCTTTTTTTGATTTGTGATACATGAACAATTGCTCATATGTTATCATATAGATACATCAAGGAGGGGGCGAGGGTATGCAGCCACTGGAGACGACAGATTCCTGTTGCAATGTGATTCATGAGGATACGGTCACGCAAGTGCGCGAGGCCGCGATGGACGAGCAAGCAGTGACAGACTTGGCGGCAATTTTTGCAGCGCTAGGCGATCCGACGCGCGTGCGCATCATCCGAGCGCTTAGCGTCAGCGAGATGTGCGTATGTGATCTCGCCGCCGCTCTGGAGATGACGCAGTCTGCTGTCTCCCACCAATTACGACTCCTTCGCAACATGCGGATCATCAAGCGCCGTAAGTCTGGGCGCATGAACTATTACAGTCTGGATGATGAACATATCCTGACGCTTTTTGAAACCGGTCTTCATCACGTCACACATAGATAACTCTGAAACGAAGGGAGGGGTAGCAGATGAGCGAACACCGACACGGGCAGGACAACGAGCATGGGCATGAGCATGAGCATGAGCATGAGCATGAGCAGCATGGCCACGAGCATGGACATGGCCACGAACATCGGCATGAGCATCGACACGGCCACGAACATGAGCATGGGAACCACGCGCATTCCGCAGACTCTTGCTGTAGTACACCGGCATCCAGCACGGGCAGTTGCTGCGACTCCGGCTCTTGCCACGGCGAGGAGCTTGCGATGTTTTCCGACGCGCCCACGCTGCCTAGCGACTTGCAAGCAGGTGAGGCACGAACTGTATTTCAAGTTGATGGCATGGACTGTGGCGAGTGTGCCCGCACTGTCCAACGCGTAGTTGGCAAACTTGACGGTGTGCGCGACGTGGATGTAAATTTCAGCACCACCAAGATGATCGTCATCCACATTGCCGCCACGGCTGAATTGGGCTCGATCGCGAAGGCGGTCTCCCAAGTTGGCTACCAACCCACTCTGCTCGACACCACCCTCGACGAGGGCAAAAACGCCAGCTTCGCCATCGGCTCGCCAGCGCGCAATTTCCGTTCAACGCTCACCGCCATCTCCGGCCTCCTGCTCGCCGTCGGTCTGGTGTTCGATTACGGCAACATCAGCTCCACCACTGCCATCCTGTTTTACTTGTTCGCTATGCTCTCCGGAGGTTTCTACGCAGCTCGTTCAGGTCTCTACGCGCTGAAATCAGTCACGCTCGACATGAATTTTCTCATGACGGTCGCCGCCGTCGGCGCCGCTGCGATCGGACAGTGGTCAGAAGGGGCGACCGTCGTGTTCCTGTTTGCCGTCGGCAACTGGTTGCAAGCCAGCACGATGGAACGCACCCGCCGTTCGATCCGCGATCTCATGAACCTCACGCCCAAGGAAGCGCTCGTTCGTCGCAATGACCAAGAACTGACCCTACCGCTCACCGACCTGCGCCTCGACGACATCGTGATCGTCCGTCCAGGTGTTCGCCTCCCGATGGACGGTGTGATCACAGACGGCAGCTCTCATATCAACCAAGCGGCTGTCACCGGAGAATCGATCCCTGTCTTCAAACGAACGGGCGACACCGTGTACGCAGGTTCGCTCAACGAACAGGGAGCCTTCGAATTCCGTGTCACCAAGCGCGTCGAGGACTCCACGATCCAACGGATGATCCACCTCGTCGAAGCTGCCCAAGCGCAAAAAGCGCCGTCGCAACAGTTCGTCGACCGCTTTGCCACGTATTACACGCCGCTCGTCGTCCTGCTTGCGGTGATGGTCGCCATCCTTCCGCCGCTGTTCCAATTTGGATCGTTCGAGGAGTGGCTGTACCGTGCCTTGGTGCTGCTCGTCATCGCCTGCCCCTGTGCGCTCGTCATCTCCACCCCGGTCTCCATCGTCGCCGCCATCGGCAATGCGGCGAAACATGGCGTGCTGATCAAGGGCGGTGCCATCCTCGAACAGACAGGTCTGCTCCGAGCGCTCGCGTTTGACAAAACGGGCACGCTGACGGAGGGCAAGCCGCGTGTCGTGCAGATCGAACCCCTTGGCGACCTGCCGCCCGATCAGATTTTGGCAATTGCCGCCGCTCTCGAATCCCGATCTGAACATCCGCTGGCCCGCGCCATCGTCACGCATAGCCAAACGCTCGACCCGACGCCGCTTTCCACCGTTCAGAACTTCCAAGCAATCCCCGGCAAGGGTGCCCAAGGTCTCGTTCGCGGCACGCTCTACCGCATCGGAAGTCCGGCTTGGATTCTGGAGAACACCCAAGAGGCAACGTGGTCTGATCTTGTCACCGAACACCATGCCCAAGGTCGCACCGTCGTCCTGCTTGCTGATGAACATCACGTTCATGGGTTGATCGCCATCGCCGATACCCTCCGCGAAGAGAGCGCCCAAGCCTTGACAGAACTCCGCGCCGCTGGCATTGCGCACACCGTGATGCTCACGGGGGACCATGAACGCGTGGCACAGACGATCGCCGAACGCCTTCAATTGGATGAAGTGCAAGCTGAATTGCTCCCCGAGCACAAACTTGAGCGCATTCAGGAGCTCAAGCGACGTTTCGGACACGTCGGGATGGTTGGCGATGGCATCAACGATGCCCCCGCATTGGCCGCCGCAGATATTGGGATCGCGATGGGGGGAGCTGGGACTGATGTAGCGCTGGAAACGGCCGACATCGTGCTGATGTCTGACGATCTGCACAAGTTGCCTTTCGCTCTCGACCTCAGTCGGCGGGCGCTCGGTGTGATCAAGCAGAACGTCTGGTTCTCGATTGGGGTCAAAGTCGTTTTTCTCGCCTTGACGCTGGTCGGTCTCTCCAACCTCTGGATGGCGGTCTTCGCTGACACCGGAGCTGCCTTGATCGTCATCGCCAACGGGATGCGCCTGATGAAAAATTCGCCGGATTGACTTTGCCTAGGAAAAAAGTTACGGTTAAAAGGATCGTCCAAGCTCAGAAATGCTCACACTGGTGACACATAGAAACGACTTTTGAGGAGGGAACAAGCGATGAAATTTACACGTATCGCCATCGGCGTACTGTCTGGATCGATGATGCTGCTCGCAGGTTGTGCAGCCACGCAGACCGCGAACAATGGCGGAGCTGCGGACACGCAAGCTGCACCCGTGATGAAACTGTCCGAACATCAGCACCAAGTCGCCAATGGCGACATTCAGGAGGAGACCAAGTCGCTGACCGACCTGCCGACATTCCTGCTCAACCAAGATCCGAAAATCATCAAGGCGTACAAAGTCGCCGCAGCGAACAAAGACCTCATCAGCCAAATGCCTTGCTACTGCGGCTGCGGGGGAAGTGCAGGTCACATGAGCAACCTGTCCTGCTTCATCCATGAGGTCAAATCAGACGGTACGGTCGTCTGGGATGACCACGGCACCCGTTGCGACACCTGCATGAACATCGCCGTCACCTCCGCGAACCTCAAGGAAGCTGGCAAGTCCGTCCTCGAGATCCGCAACATCATCGACGGCAAGTACAAGGAAGGCTACGCACAACCGACGCCGACCCCGATGCCGACAACTTAATTGATGCAAAGTAGAACAGCAAGCCTCGTCCCGCGATCTGCAGGGACGGGGCTTTTTTGCGTCCTTGTCATAAATTATGCAAGGAAATAATAAATAAACTATTGAAAATAGAACCTATCTATTATATAATCAGAATTATTAAAGATAGGGAGGTTTTCAAATGAAGAAGAAATTTCTCGTAGCACTGACCGCCGCTCTGGCGCTGACCACGCAAGTGGCGATGGCATCCCCGAACCTGGGCGTTACCACTCCGGAAGGCACGCAACAAAACGGCATCACCATCCAATCCGTTTCCCTCGCAGTTCCGCTCTACAGCCAATCGGGCCAGACCTGGAGCTCCCAAGTCATGTCCTCCTGTGGCAGCACGATCTCTGCTGCTGGTTGCACGCTGACCTCGACCGCAATGGTCTTCAAATACTACGGCGTTGCCATTGACCCAGGTCAATTGAATGTGAAAATGGGCGCATCCGCATGCCCGCTCGTCTACGGCGATGCAGTCACGAAGGCAGGCGCTGGGATCGTCAGAACCGTCGCCACCTCCTCGCCGACCGCTTGGAGCACCGTCTACAGCGCAGCGAAAGCAGCGCTTGACTCCGGCAAACCGTACATCGTCGGCATGAACAAACCGGCAGGCGGCACGCACTTCGTCGTCATCTCCGGCTACGCAACCACCGGCGCGTCTGCTGCTGACTTCACTATCAAAGACCCGGCAGGCGGCGTTACCCGCACCCTGTCTTACTACACCGGCCTCAGCTACACCCCGTACCGTGGTGTAGTCTACAGCAAGTAGTACTGGAAAAAGCCCCTCCCCAGTCTTGACTGCGGGAGGGGCTTTTTTGGTGCGTCGATCGTTAGACTTTTCTTTCTCTTGGGTTCGCTGTATAGTAAAAAAGAATCTTGAAGAGAGAGGGGTTTTTTTACCCATGAACATAAAGCAAGCGGACCGCCTGCAAGCGCTCCCCACCCAATTTTTCTCCACGATGGTCGCGAAGGTCAACAAAGCGATCAACGCTGGACATGACGTCATCAACCTCGGTCAAGGCAACCCGGACTTGCCGACCCCGCCGCATATCGTCGAATCGCTGCGCACCGAAGTGCTGGACCCGATCACGCACAAGTATCCGCCGTTCGCGGGCATGATCGAATTAAAAATCGCCATCTCCGACTGGTACAAGCGCGAATTCAACGTCGATCTCGACCCAGCGACCGAAGTCGCGATCCTGTTTGGCGGCAAAACCGGCCTCGTCGAACTCCCGCAATGCCTCTGCAACCCAGGTGACGCGGTGCTCGTGCCAGATCCGGGCTACCCGGACTATTGGTCGGGCGTCGCGCTGGCCGGGGCCGAGATGGTGATGATGCCGTTGCTGCGGGACAATGCCTTCCTGCCCGACTACTCGAACATTCCGGCGGACAAGCTTGCGAAGGCCAAGCTGATGTTCCTCAACTACCCGAACAATCCGACCTCGGCAACCGCACCGCTTTCCTTCTATGAAGACACGATCGAATTCGCTCGCCAGCACAACATCGTCGTCGCGTCCGACTTCGCCTATGGTGCGATCGGCTTCGATGGGGAGAAACCGGTCTCGTTCCTGCAAGCAGAGGGAGCCAAGGAAGTCGGAATCGAATTCTACACGCTGTCCAAGACATACAACATGGCAGGCTGGCGCGTAGGTTTCGCACTGGGGAACAAGGATGTCGTCGCGGCGATCAACTTGATCCAAGACCACTACTACGTCTCGCTGCCCTCGTTCATCCAGCGGGCGGCGGTTGCAGCGCTCAACGCACCGCAGGATTGCGTACACGATCTGACGGCGACCTACCAACGCCGCCGTGACGTATTCGTCGGCGGTTTGCGCGATGCAGGCTGGGATGTACTGATGCCAAAGGGATCATTTTTCACATGGGTACCTGTGCCCAAGGGCTTCACGTCCTTGGACTTCTCCGACATGATGCTGGAGCAGGCGCATGTCATGGTGGCGCCGGGCCATGGCTTTGGCGTGAGCGGAGAAGGCTATGTGCGCGTGGGTCTGTTAACTTCGGAGCAGCGCCTGCAAGAAGCTGTAGATCGCATGGTAAAACTCTCCTTGTAATAATACCAAAAAAGCAATTGACAGCAGGGGGTACACCCTGTAATATAGTTTCGTAGTTGCAAGACAATTAAATAAATATTGCACGAACTTCTTATCCAGAGCAGGCGGAGGGACTGGCCCGATGACGCCCGGCAACCGGTATCTTTATACACGGTGCTAACTCCTACAGGAATACACCTAGTTTCATGGTTCCTGAAAGATAAGAGGCACGAAGGCTTATTTCACACTAAGCATGCCTCTTTCTTGTCTTTTTTTGAGAAAGAGGCTTTTTATATGGATTTCGAGAGGAGACCTTCACATATGACGCAGACTGCAGAGTTTGTACACGTCACCTACCTCGCACATAGCAAACCGGGCACCGACTGGCAGAAAAAAGCCAACGGGATCGCCATCGGGCTCACCGTTGGCACGTGGACGGAATTGCCGGCCGCACGCAAGGAAGCGATGCAAAAGCATCTCGGCCATGTCGTCTCGGCAGAAGTCGTCGGCACCGATGCAAACGGTCTGGAACAAGCCTTGCTGACCATTGCGTACCCGACCGTCAATTTCACGCCTGACATCCCGGCGCTGTTGACTTCCGTGTTCGGCAAGCTCTCGATGGACGGCATGATCCGCCTCGTGAACATCGAACTCCCGACCGAGTTTTCCAGCCGATTCCCAGGCCCGAAGTTCGGCATCGACGGACTTCGCAAGCAACTGAACGCCTACGACCGACCGCTGTTGATGAGCATCTTCAAATCGGTCATCGGGTATGACACCGAGACGCTGGCGGAGCAGTTCTACCAACAAGCACTGGGCGGCGTGGACTTGGTCAAGGACGATGAGATTTTCTTTGACGAGACCTATGCACCGTTTGAAAAACGCATCGCGGCGTGCCGCATAGCTGCGGAACGGGCGCAGGCGGAAACGGGGAAGTTCACGCTGTATGCGGCGAACCTGACGGGTCCGGTTACTGAAATTTTTGAAAAGGCGCGCCGTGCGGTCGACGCAGGGGCATCGGCTTTGTTGCTGAACGTCCTGACCTACGGCTATGACGTGTTGCAACGTCTCGCGGAAGACTCGCGCATCAATGTGCCGATCATGGCGCACCCGGCACTTGCGGGGGCGTTGTACCCTTCGGCACAGTATGGCATCTCGGCGCATGTCGTGTTGGGGCAACTGATGCGCATCGCAGGGGCAGATATCGTGCTGTACCCGTCCGCTTACGGTTCCGTGGCGCTGGAACGTAACGAGACGTTGAAAATTGCACAGGCTCTCACGGAGGCGCGCGGTGATGTGAAGCGTGCCTTCCCGGTGCCGAGTGCAGGCATCCATCCGGGATTGGTGCCGTACCTGTACCAAGATCTGGGCAATGACCAGATCATCAATGCAGGTGGCGGCGTGCACGGTCATCCGGGTGGCGCAGCGGCTGGCGGTCGTGCGTTTGGCGCGGCGATTGCGGGTGTGCTGAGTGGCAAGACACTCTCCGAAACGGCGGAGACTTCTCAAGAGCTCGAGACGGCGTTGGCACTTTGGGGCAACCCGTCTGAAAAATAACCTGTTTGTACAATAAAGGAGGAACCATGAGCAAACGTATTGCGATTTTCTGTGACTTTGACGGCACGATCACCGAGCGGGACATGATCATAACGATCATGGAACGCTTTGGCGCGCCGGGTTGGGAGACGACGAAGGATCAGATTCTTAACCAAGAGATATCGATTCAACAGGGCGTTGGTACGCTGTTCCACGGCATCTCCACCACCCGCCGTGACGAAGTGGCCGCCTATGCACAGGAAGTGGCGGCGATTCGCGCTGGGTTCCCGGAATTTCTGGAGTATTGCAAGGAGCAAGAGATCGATTTCTGGGTGACGAGCGGCGGCATCGACTTTTTTGTCAAACCGTTGCTGGAGCCTTATGCGATCGCGAACCCGATCTACTGCAACGGCAGTGATTTTTCCGGCGAGACGATCCGCATCACGTGGCCGCATGCCTGTGACGAGCATTGTACCAACGGTTGCGGCATGTGCAAACCGACTGTGTTGCGCAAGTTTCCGGAGGAAGACCTGTTCAAGATCGTGATCGGGGACTCGATCACCGATTTGCAAGCGGCGAAGCGGGCGGACTTTGTCATCGCCCGTTCGAAATTGCTGAAGGATTGTGAAGCGCTCGGGCTTGCACATGCACCATTTGTAACGTTCCATGATGTGATCGCGGTACTACAACAACTCGTGAAGGGGGAGGTTTTCCAATGACCTACGCATTTAACCAAGAAGACCGCATCCGTGTAGCCCAAGGGCTTGTGGATGTGGCGAAGAACTTTGCAGAGAAAGGCTGGTTCCCGGCGACTTCGGGCAACCTGTCGATCAAATTGAGTGGGGAGCCGTTGGCATTTGGTGTGACGGCAAGCGGCAAGGACAAGGAAAACCTCACCGTTCACGACATCCTCGTCGTCGATGGCAATTCCAAGGCGATTGAACCGACGACCTTGAAGCCGTCTGCGGAGACGTTGATCCATGCAGAAGTTTACAAGCGCGTACCAGAAGCTGGGGCGTGCTTGCATGTACACACCCTGTACAACAACCTGATCTCGGATATTTTCTTCGAGCAGGGCAAGGTGCGGTTGCAAGGGATTGAACTGATCAAGGCGCTGAACATCTGGGAGGAGAACGCGGCGATCGAGATCCCGATCGTGGAGAACTACGCGGACATCCCGAAGTTGGCGGCGGAGATCGGTGACGTGTTGGACCCGCGGATTCCGGCGGTGTTGATTCGCAACCATGGCATCTACGCGTGGGGTGCGGATGTATTTGCAGCGAAGCGTCATGTGCAAGCGTTTGAATGGATGTTCAACTACCTGTTCTTGAAACTGTCTTACCAGCGCGGCGCAACCGTGCCGGTGGAGTTGGCAGCACTCTAATCGCAACGATCTGAGGAGGTTTTTTGACCATGGCAGTAATCCGTTTTGTTGAAACGCAAGAACTGATTGAAGGCACCGAGAACGTAGCGAAGTTTTTGGAAACGCAAGGCATCATCTACGAGAATTGGGACATCACCCGCCTGCAAGGCGAACTGAAAGACAGCTACCAAGTGACCCCGGAGTTGCAACAGTCGATCATCGACGTGTTCGGTGAGGAGATCAAGGCGCTGTCTGCCAAACGCGGCTACCAGTCTCAGGACATTGTCGTGCTGTCGAAGGACACCCCGAACATCGAGGAACTGCTGGTGAAGTTCGTGGATGAGCATCACCATACGGAGGATGAAGTTCGCTTCATCGTGGATGGCGAAGGCATTTTCACGATCAAGGGGCCGCATGATGATGTGTATTTTGACGTGATCCTGTATCCGGGGGATCTGATCTCGGTACCGGCGTACACGCGTCACTGGTTCACGCTAACCGATCTGAAAAAGGTCAAGGCGATTCGGATCTTCGAGAGCAAGGACGGTTGGGTCGCGGTGTATGATGAGAGTTTGATCCCGGCTGATAAGGCGAAGGTGCTGTAAGTGTTTTGATAGCAGATTAACGACGTAACCCCCCTCCATGGTATTGGAGGGGGGTTATTTGTAATGATAGATGCTCCAGGCTCAACTTTCAACATCTGGCCGTTATCCATTGCAATACAAGGTTTTTCAAATGTGAGGGTAGTAAGTGACATAGTTTTAATAGGCGTTGTTTTAGACTGATTAGGAGAGAGTAGATCAAGATAAACGTTCATAAATTTAGTTTATTTACACTGAAATATTTGGAGACATATTGTTTTGTCTTAGTAAAGGTATGGAGGATCTCATTAACCCACTTTGTAGGAGGAGACTGACTGTAAAAATACTTTCTGTAAGTTTGGATGTACTATTCTATTCTCCACAGTTGAAGTTAATTCTCGTTATTAGTAGTCCACCTCTCCTAGTTGATGGGGTTGACCCAGGCAAGATCAATTAAATGTAGAGAGCCATTTGTGAGCAAACGGGTTTATCTAAGCGAACTCTTCGTCGTTATCTATCCGCCTACCGAACCGAAGGTTTCGCTGTACTTCGACCTCATGGAAAAGGGTAACGTTGAACATCGGAAGCGATCACTCCCTATCTCTTTATTTTCTTTTATATTTACATGCAAAATCTATGACTGATATATTATAATTACAATATTGTGAATAAAAAGGGGGTATTTTATGAAAAAGTTCTTTGTGAATATTATGTGCTTAGTGATGGCGATTGTAACTTTCCTAAGCCTCACGGATGTAAAAGCTTTAGCTTTTTCGTCCAAGCCTGATCAACCAGTAGTTTTAAAACAAGAACAAAAAAAGTCCGTTCAAAAGGCAGAACGTGTTGCTAAAATGCCGGACCGTGTGGCAGTTGTTTTACTTCGCGACGAAACAGGTCGAGTCATCAAGACAAAATTCTTTCTAACTCCTAGTACTACAATTGACGAACGGTCGTTTGTTAATCTCAAAAACGGCTATCGACTGGAAGGGATCGACGTACATCCGATCTCTACGGAAGAGTTGGAACTGATCGAACCACAATTCTTTGAGACGATTTTTGATGTAGGAAGTTTTGTACTATCTCTGGCTGAGTTTAATGCAAATCCAACATTTTGGAATGGATTCTGGGTTTTTGCTGATGGTGCTTCAATTGTCTTCCCTGGAGTTCCCGCATTAAGTGGCGTAAAACGAATGATTGAAAATAGTTCTCTTCTGCATGATTCCTTGAAAGTGGGGGTGATGCAATACGGAACTTTGAAAAACAAAACGATACCGGTCAATTGGGAGCGGCATCACATTATTGAGAAGAGGTTTGCACCCTATATCGGTTGGGATTATCTTACCACGGAGAATAATATGCTTGCGATCGCGATGCCTTATGATTATCATAAGGTAGTAACAAATGTACTACAGCAAAAGATTCCTTATGGAACAAACTATCTGTTCTTAACAGACGCAGAGATTTTCAAGGCGCATAAAGAGGCATATTATCAAATGTATTATGAAACAGGCAACGAATACTGGAACTTCTTGGCCAAGTTCGTAGAAACAGGTCAGTGGAGATATTAAGAACTAAACTGTTGAGGGAACAATTCCCCCAACAGTTTTTTCCGTCCAACAGCTTGTAGGGGGTCGATCGCATGAAGATTTACATGAAAGTTTTGTTTACCTCCAAGCAAAGTGATCGTTTGCACGTCGATCAGATTTTCAAGAGCAATGGTGTCAATCAAACACCATCGGATTCGCTTCCTCGATATGCGAGTCAAATGAATTCGCTCGATTATCAGGTAGATATTCTCTACAATCCTGATGTATTTGCAAGGATCTCGCAGGAATTGAGAGCGATCGGAATCCTGAATGTTACATGCAGTTATCGGTTTGAGTATGAAGAAAAGGACTACCATGAAGCCCCGTTTTTTCTCATCAGCGGAATTGGCAACAACCCGGACGTCTATCTGGAGGATCAAGGTGCGGAGTTTGAGACCGAGATCGTATGCGACAACTGTAGGCTTTATCGAAAAAAAGTAGTGTCGCCACTCGTGATTGATACGTCGTACTTGGAAGAGTATGATATGGTACACGTTGACCATGAGCACTTCGTCATTTCTGAGCGGTTGCTCTCACGTTTTAAAGACTGGGGGATCGAGGGCTATGAGACCCACCCGGTTCTACATAAAGGTAGCGACGAAGACAGGCAACCCGCTTATCAACTTGTACCCTCTCAACAGCTCTCACCTTGGAGTGCGAAGAATCCGAAACTGGAGTTTGTAGGCGCTAGGAAATGTCCTCGATGTGATCGGAGAGGCTACCTTGAATACCCTGTTTATTATGAGGACTCCCTCCTACAAGGTCAGTTCGGAGATTTTGTTTCAACACAGGAAGAAGTAGTGGCTGGAAATCGCCTGATTCGCTTGCCACTACTTAGTTCACAACTACGCGATAGGTTGATTGCCGAAGGAATAACCAGTGATGTTCGCGCCCCTGAACAATATGGAGAACGTGATTGGAAGTTAGATCCTATTGTGGTTGTGTCTTCTGTACAAAAGAAAACCCATTTCGATTGATCGAAACGGGTTTTCTTTTGTATAAGTGAACCTCTAGATCCAGATCGGGTGTTAAAATGCAGCAGGAGAGGGCGACTATATGTAGTATAGAAGGAATACGTTTACTTCCCAACATGCTGGAAGGAGGTACCTATGATCTTCCTCACCCGAATCTTCATGAGAATCTTCCTCATGAACAATGGTCTCATCTACGGAACCGCTGTTTTGCTGCTCCTCGTCTCCTCTTGGCTGGCTTACTGGTTGGAGCCTGATACATTTGGCCGACCGTTTCATGGGTTTTGGTGGGTGATGACCACCGTCACCACGACCGGGTACGGCGATTATTATCCGCATACGATCGCGGGCAAGTGTCTCGGGATCTTTCTCTACATCTTCGGAATTGGCTTGCTCTCGATCACGATCACCAAGGTGGCGGGGGCGTTGTTTGTCTATCGGCACAGGAAGGAGGAAGGAAAATTGAAGTTCACGGGCAAGCACCATTTCGTCATCGTCGATTGGAGCAAACACGCCGAACTCGCCACGCAACAAATCCTCCAGACCGACCCAAAAGCGGAGGTCGTGATCATCGACACCTTGGAAAAAACACCGATTCAACACCCGCGCGTTCATTATATCCAAGGCAACCCAGTCAAAGCAGAGGTGCTCGAATCCGCCAATTTAGCAGCAGCCCGTGCGGTGTTTATTTTTGCAAATGACGTCACGGAGAACTACACGGTCGTTCGCGATCCCTCCTTCATCGATGGCAAGACCCTGCTGATCGCCACCGCCATCGAGCGCAACTACAGCCACGTACATACCATCGTCGAAATCAAGGACGAACAGAACCTCCCAAACTTCCAGCATGTCAAAATCGACGAGTTCATCCTCGGACATGACACGATCTCGCAACTTGCTGTCCGCTCCGCCTTCCACCCTGGTACTTCAAACATCCTCTCGCAACTTTTGAAGCACGGTCAAGGTGAGGAACTGCACCAGTTGCGGACGCGACCGGAATGGAAGACCTACCGAGATGCGTTTGTGGAACTGTTGCAGGAAGGCGCGACGCTGATTGCAGACGGTACACAGTTGAGTATCAACCGACGGTTGGAGGAGGAGATTCCTGCTGAAGCCAGCTTGTTTGTGATCTGCGACGAGGAGACGTACAGACGCTTGCGAAAAATCGAATCCGCAACCCGCTAAAACCCTTCGCACCGCGCGAAGGGTTTTTTTGTACATCTTGGAATGAATATATTTACACAAATAATGCATTATTATAATTAAAACGTTATTAGTTTGACTTCTAATTTATTATTTTGTATACTATGAAAAAAATGAGGTGGTAGTAATGGCTGAAAAGACAACCAACCAACTACAACATCAAGATACCTCTACGAAGCTGTTCAGACGCAAGGACATCGAGCACGGAGCCGACATTCCCGCTTGGGGGATGGAGGTCTATGAATCTCTGAAGCATGACCTGATCTCGGAAAGCGCACCGTTTCCCTGTGTGTTTGGTGTAGAAGGCTTCAAAAAGGATCTGCTCTGCTACACCTTCACCGAAGACCCGACCAACGAGCAAGACCTGATGCAACTGCGTGATGCGCTCGTTGCCTACACGCAGATGTTCCGAGAACTAGGACGCATGACCTCGTTCGTATCGTTTTTCAAGCCGCTTGATGAAACGCTGTCGATGGATGAGTACCAAAACCTGTTCTGGAGCGTGCTGCGCTTCCTGAACGAACACGATCCGGAAGCGTGGCCGATGGAGATTCCAACGAATGCGGATGACCCGCTCTGGGAGTTCTGCTTCAACGGGGAACCGATTTTTGTCGTCTGCAACACACCGGCGCACGAACTGCGCCGCAGCCGCCGCAGCAAGGGTTTCCTCATCACCTTCCAACCGCGCTGGGTCTTTGAAGAACTGCACGGTGAAAAAGGCGAAAAGGGCCGCGCCCTGGTTCGCCAACGTCTCGCCGCCTACGACGATGTCGAATTGCACCCGTCGATGGGGGTCTATGGCAATGAAGCCAACCGTGAGTGGAAGCAATACTTCATCACGGATGAAAATGAATCACCTGCAAAATGTCCGTTCCATGCCATGCTCAAAGATCAGAAATAAAAGGAGTGTATGAAGTTGACGACTCACTTTGCATCACCGGAAATTGTACGCGGCTCTCGCGTAACGCTGGAAGAGGCAGTGATGGCAACGTTGCCGGTCACCGGCTCTGTCGAAGTCCAACGAGACACCCCACATCGTGAACACCCAACGCATACACACCCAGTTGATGAGACGCTGCTGATCATCGACGGGACGATTACGTTCACCATCGGAGAACAGTCGTGGGAATGCGATTCGGGCGACCGCTTGTTGCTGCCCAAAGGCACGCTGCACTCCTCTGTCGCAGGCGAACAAGGTTGCCTGTATATCATCAAATTGATGGAGTCGACCCCTGCATGACCAAGAACTCGACGGAACTGGCCAAGACACTCACAGTTGGACAAGCAATCGGTCTAGCCATTACCATCGTGGTGGGAAGCGGCCTGCTGGTTTTGCCCGGTTTGGCGTATCAACAAGTACAGGGTGCGGCGCTCTACGCTTGGATTGTGGACGCACTGATCGTCATCCCGCTGTTGGTCATTTTCGCATTCTTAGGCGCGAACTTTCCGAGCGCGGGTGGGATTGCCGGCTTTTTACAAGCCGGTTTTTCCAGACGGGCAGGTGCCGCAACAGAAGTGTTGCTCCTCGGGACGTTTTCGCTGGGCATTCCTGCGATCGCGTTGACGGGCGGCAATTATTTTGCAACTGCGGTAGGTGGCGGTGAAAAAACCGCAATCGCCGCGACGCTAGGGCTGCTGCTCATGGCAGGGCTGGTCAATTTCTTGGGTGCGAAAGTCTCAGGACGTGTCCAGCAAGTCCTAGCATTTACGCTGATTGGACTCTTGGTGATCGTCGCTGTCGTCGCCTTGCTGTTCGGGGATACCACGGCAGGCACGGGTGTCCCTCCGCTGGCCGAGTGGACGAACGGACTCCCGGTGATGGGCATGGTGTTTTTTGCCTACACGGGTTGGGAGATGCTCTCGTTCACTGCAGAGGAATACCGCAATCCCAAGCGCGACTTCCCGATCGCCGTCGCCGCGAGTTTCATCAGCGTGATCTTGCTCTATCTGGGGATTGCGTTGGCGGTCCAATTGACGCTCGCTCCCTCGAATGAACATGTCACAACGGCGCCTGTCGCCGCTCTGCTGTTCTCGTTCTTGGGAGAGGCAAGCGGACGATTCGTGGGTGTGCTAGGCGTGGTCATCATCGCGGCGAACTTGATCGGAGCGACATGGGCCGCGTCTCGGCTGGTGTTCTCATCCGCTCGGGAAGGGTTGTTGCCCAAGGTCTTGAGCCGTCTCGATGCAGGGACACAAAGCCCGCGCATCGCGTTGGTCAGCGTGATCCTGCTGTTCTCCGGCGTGGTGGTGTTGCAAGCCACCAAGGTCATCTCGTTGCAATCGCTGTTGCAAGTGGCCGGGCAGAACTTTTTCCTGTTGTACGGCCTCAGCGTGGCTGCGTATCTGAAACTGGTGCCCCGCACTAGCTACAAAGTGTTCGGCGTGCTCACCCTGTTGCTGGTCGTCGCTGTGATGGGGACGTTCTCGTGGTGGATTCTCTACCCGATCTCGTTGCTGATCATCGGGTACACCGTCTCCGGGTTGCGCAACAACCAGTCGAAGTTAGAAGAGCTCCACCAGAATGGCTAAGCCCGTTTGTCAAAAACCCCTTCACCTGTTGAAGGGGTTTTTGGTTCGTAAATAGATGGTATGATAGAGGGAAGCGTTGAGGAGAGATCATTCAAGGAGGAACGAGCCCTATGAACTTGCAATCGGTAGACCTCTCTGTTGCACTGGAGAAGAAAGAATATGAAGACTTGCTCAAAACCTATCAGCTTCAGCTCGTAGGCTTGCAGCGTAAATTGGTCGAGAAGCGCATCCCACTGGTCCTCGTATTTGAAGGGTGGGACGCATCTGGCAAGGGTGGGGCGATCAAACGCCTCACCGAAAAGCTCGACCCGCGCGGGTTCCAGGTGCATCCGATCGCCGCTCCAAATGATGTGGAACGTGAACACCACTATCTCTGGCGCTTCTTCACACGCTTGCCGCAGCGGGGGGCGATCTCGATCTTCGACCGCTCTTGGTACGGACGCGTGCTCGTGGAACGGGTGGAGAAATTCGCCACCCAAGCGGAGTGGCAACGTGCCTACACGGAGATCAACCAGCTGGAAAAAATGCTGACCGATGATGGCGCTCTCGTGTTCAAGTTTTGGCTGCACCTCTCCAAGGAAGAACAGTTCCGCCGCTTCAAAGACCGCGAGTCTGACCCGTTGAAAGCGTGGAAGATTACGGAGGAAGACTGGCGCAACCGCGAGCGATGGGACGACTACGTCGAGGCTGCACAAGAGATGTTTGCACAGACGAACACGGACTACGCTCCGTGGACGTTGGTTGCAGCGGAGAACAAAAAGTATGCGCGGATTCAAGTGCTGAAGACGGTCATCGACGGCATTCAGGCGGCGTTGAAGAAGTCGGAGCGCCACTAACGTCCTGTGCGACACCAGAACCAGATCGATACGCCAAAAAAGACCGAATCCGGGTGCGGGTTCGGTCTTTTTTTTCGAGGAGCAGACGAAAAAACAAATACAAATTATTGATGGTGGCAAACAAATAAGTATTTTATATTATGTACTTTAATGAAAAGTTAGGTAATTTGCATTGACAAAGTAATAGAGTTCAGATAATCTGGAACCGAAAGTTTAGCAACTTTGTTTGCTACTTGAAACACGGTAATACACATATATTTTTAATTTAAAAACAATTGTAAGTCGAGCATTAGTACGTAGCACGGGTCGTAGCAAAAGAGAGCGGGAGAGGCCTCTCCCTTATCGTTTGGAACCAATCATTCCAAGAGGGGGATATTCAATGGGGACCAGAAAAAGAGTGGTTGTCACCGGGATCGGGATCATTTGTGGCTTGGGCAATAACAAACAAGAAGTTCTGGCCAAAATGAAAGAAAACCAAACCGGAATTGCAAAAATGGAGAGATTTGACACCTCGAAGTTCATCAGCCAAATGGGTGCCGAAGTCAAAGCGTATGAGGCGGAGAGCTATTTTTCCCCAGACGAGTTGGCCCGCTATGATCGCTGTGCGCAATACGCGATCATCGCTGCCCAAGAGGCGCTAGAAGACACGCATGTGTCTTTGGACAGTGCTGGACGTGACCGCATGGGAGTCGCGCTCGGAACCTGTAACGGGGGGATCAACTCCCTGGAAGTGCAATGGACGGTAGAGGGTCTGGACAAGGAGAACACGGCGAAGTACCCCTTCTTCCAACAAGGGGATGCTGTCGCCAAACACTTCGACCTGCACGGACCCGTCAACACGATCAACACCGCATGCGCGGCTAGCGGCAACGCGGTCGGTTTTGCGAGCGACATGGTGGCCGAGGGGTATGCGGACATGATGCTCGCCGGCGGTTCCGACCCGATGTCGATCTCCGTCTATGCCGGGTTTAATGTGTTGCAAGCCTTGAATCCAGAACCATGCTCTCCCTACAACATCCGCTACGGCTTGAGCCTTGGGGAAGGTGCGGCGTTCGTCGTGTTGGAGTCGCTGGAATCTGCGTTGCAGCGTGGGGCGAAGATCTATGCAGAAGTCAACGGCTACGGCTTGAGCAGCGACGCGTACCATGAAACGGCTCCCGAGCCGGAAGGGCGCGGCATCCAGCACGCGGTGGAATTGGCGCTGAAGACAGCGGAGATCGACAAGACCCAAGTCGGCTACATCAATACACACGGCACGGGAACGGCCGCCAACGACTCGGCTGAACTGTTCGGCTTGCGAAAACTGTTCGGCGAGGAGCAATTCTCGAAACTGCCGATCTCGTCGAGCAAAGCGTATTTCGGGCACAACCTCGGCGCTGCTGCCGCCATCGAATACGTGACGACGCTTTTGGCGATGCAGCAAGGCTTGTTGCCTGCCACCTTGCACTTTGAAGCACCGCGCAAAGGCAGTGAGGACGCCAACCTGATCGTCAACAGCATGCGCGAAGAAAAACCGGAGTTCTTCCTGTGCAACAACTCTGCGTTCGGCGGGCACAATTGTTCGATCGTATCGCGCAACTGGAAGCAAAACCAAGCAACCGATACGGAGCGCTCGCGCAACCACAGCCGCGTGGTCATCTCCGGCATGGGCATGGTACACCACCACGGGTACGAAACGGGCAGCATCTTGCCGTGGCTGTCCCGCACGGACGGGCCCGTCGTACCCTGCGAATTCGATCTGAAGGCGTATGACAAGAATCTGTACGAACGCCGGATGAACTCGCTGACCCAATTCAGCATCGGGGCGACCCATCTCGCACTGCAAGACGCAGGGTGGGAGGAAGCGGATGTCAGCGCTTCGCAAGTCGGTCTGATCTACGGGACTTCCCGTGGCAGTTTGCAGAGCGCACAAAAGTACTTAGACATCATCTTCAACAAAGGGCCGGAGTTTGCCAGCGGCATCTATTTCCCCGACATGGTCTTGAACTCCACAGCAGGGAAGATGGCGAAGAAACTCAAGCTCAAAGGCTATGGGACGTCCTTGAGCACCGGTGGCAACGACGGGTTGATGAGCGCGTTGTACGGCTATGAGACGATCAAAAACAACATCCAGACCTATTGCTTGGTCGGAGCCGGGGATGAGCGCTCCGAATTGTCCGCGACGATCGACCGCGCGTTGGGCCTCGATCAAAGTCCCTTCCAACTGTCGGAGGGCGGTGCTTCGCTGCTGCTGTCCAACTTGGAATCGGCTCAGCAAAACGGGATGAAAGTGTATGCGGAACTGAGCGGTTTTGGCTTGACCTTCAGTGCGAGCGAGCAGGAAGTTGAGAAACAACTGCACCGTGCTGTGAACACCGCTCTGGAACATGCTGGTCTGCGCGTCGAGGATGTCGACTTCGTGTTGTTCAGCTCCGCAGGACTTCCGCACACGGCGGGGTTGGAGCAGGACGCGATCGACAGCATGTTCGGCAAGCAGAACATCCCGAATTATTGCTTCAACGATGTGTTTGGCTACGGGGAATCGACCAGCGCCCTCTACCACTTGTATGTGGCGGCCGACATGATCTCCAGCCATCAAAACCAGCAAACAGCTTGGCAAGAAGTGGCTGCTGCTGGGGAGTCGCTGTCAGCAAACCAACGATTCCAACATGGCCTCGTGGTTGGTTCTTCTATCAATGGCAACAACATTGCGGTCGTTGTCAGCGCCGTAAACTAAGCTCATTGGTAGATGTCCTTATACATTTTCATAAAAAGAGGAGAATGCACACATGAAAACGATCGAAGAAATCAAATCTGTGATCAAGCAAAACATTTTGATTGAACGTCTGGAACTGGAAGATATCACCGCTGAAGAAATCAACGACAACGACCAATTGTTCGGCGAAGGTCTGGGTCTGGATTCGGTTGAAGCGCTCGACGTTGTAGCAGGTCTGGAAGAAGAATTCGGCGTGAAATTGCAAGGTCTGCCGCAAGATGAGATCCAAAAACATTTCTTCTCGGTCGAAACCCTTTCGCAATTCATCGCTTCCAAACTGGGCGAATAATCAACTTCTGGTCAAGATTGCAGTTGGTCTAGAGGAACTCTCCTCTAGACCAACCTATTATGTAACCGGAATGGAGGCAGGTGTTCATATGGCGGATGTTGTGGTAGTTGGATCGGGTCTGGGGGGATTGATGAGCGGAGCCATGCTCGCTCAGGCTGGACATCAGGTGCGCGTTTTTGAGCGCCATTATATTCCGGGTGGCTATGCGACTTCGTTTCGCCGCCATCAGTACGAATTCGAAGTCTCTCTTCATATGATCGGCGATCTGCGAGAGGGCGGAGCGATGAATCAGATCATGAAGGAAGTCGGACTCGACAAACGGGTCGAGTTTCTCGAGGCACACAGCCTCTATAAAGTGGTATACCCGGACTTCGAGTTGACCGTTCGCGGCGGACCCGAAGGTCTTGCGGACTATCAGGCCGCCTTGAGCGCTCACTTCCCGGAAGAGCAAGCGGGAATTGCAGCGCTGTTTGCTGAGTTTATGGAGATCCGCAGGGACATTCTCTATCTCTCTGAGAAAACCAACAACGGAGAGAAGGTCGACATTTTCTCAGATGTCCCAACGCTGCTCGTGGACTATACCTCGACTTTTGACCAGATCGTGAGCCGCCACGTGAGTTCGGAGCGCTTGAAATCGATTTTGGGTCAGTTCTGGGTGTATCTGGGCTTACCTCCCTCTCAACTGGCCGGCACGATCATGGCCTACCTGTGGACGGAATACCACGTCTACGGTGGTTTTTACCCGAAAGGACGCTCGCAGACGCTCTCCAATGCGCTGCGGGACATCATCGTCGAGCATGGTGGCGAGGTGCGCACGAACCGAGATGTGGAACGCATTCTCACCGAAGAGGGTCGCGTAACCGGGGTGCAATTGAAAAAAGGCGATGTCATCAACGCCGACATCGTCATCTCCAACGCCAACCCGATGCACACGTTCCGCGATCTGGTCGGCTTCGAACAGCTGCCCGCCAAATACGTCAAAAAAATCGAGAAACTAAAACCGAGCCTCGCGTCGTTGCAAGCCTACGTGTTGCTCGACATGGATTTTGCACAAACGTATGGTGTGCGAGATCACGAGTTGTTCATCAACGAGTACTACGACTTGGATCGCGCATATCAAGAGACGGTGGACAACAAGTTGGAAACGATGCCGCTGTGCGTGACGATCTACGAAAACGTTAGCAAAAACTACCAAAAGTCTGGCAAAACCACGCTCTCGCTGATCGTGCTCAACGATCACACGCACTGGAAAGACCTGACCGAGCAAGAATACCAGCAGAAAAAACAAGAGTCGATGGACATCCTGCTCAAACGCATGGAAGACCGCTTCCCCGGTATGCGTGAAAAAGTGGAAATGTTCGAACTGTCCACCCCGATGACGAACATTCGCTACACCAAAAATCCAGTGGGCGCGATCTACGGTGCGGTGCAGTCGCTCGATCAATCCTTCCAACGACGTCTCCCGCAAACGACGCCGATTGACGGGTTGTATCTGGCCGGGGCATGGACGCGACCGGGCGGTGGGTACACCGGGACCCTGTGGAGCGGATACAACCTCGCCAAACAATTGCTTTTGCAAAACGAGCTCATCACGGAGTGAGCAGAAAGGGTGACCTCATGTTGCTGAGTGGCAAAGTCGCAATCATCACGGGGGCCACGCGCGGGATCGGTAAAGGCATTTTGCAAGCATTTACTGAGGCAGGCGCGACGTGCATCGGGATCTATGCAAGCAGCGACCGTGAAGCGGAGCAGTTGCAGACGGAATACACGGAACAAGGGCACAAGGTGCAATTTTACAAAGGCTCCATCGCAGACCGCACATTCGTCGCCGAGATGATGGCCAAAGTCGTGGCGGAACACGGACGAATCGATGTGCTGGTCAACAACGCGGGCATCGTGCGCGACAACATCTCGTTCCAAATGACCGAAGACGAATGGGATGCGGTCTATCGCACGAACTTCCTCGGCACCTATGTCTGCAGCCTCGAAGCGCTGGAGTACATGTTGCCACAAAAATACGGCAAGATCGTCAACATCGTCTCGGTTACGGGCGTGTTGGGTCGAGAAGCACAAACGAATTACGGTGCGTCCAAGGGTTCTGTGATGGGCTTGACCCGACTGCTGGCGCGCAAGTACGCGCAGGATGGGATCTATGTGAACGCGGTGGCACCGGGGATGATCAATACGGAAATGATCGGCCATGTTCCAAAAGCGAAACTTGATAACTTCTTGCGTTTTACCATTCAAAAACGCCTTGGCGAAACCGAGGAAATTGCCAATTCCGTTTTGTTCCTCGCAAGTGACATGTCCAACTACTTGTCCAACATCGTGTTGAATGCGGATGGCGGTTTCCTTCGATAGGAGGAGCAAACATGAGCAAAGCCATTTTTTTGACCAACGGCGACCAAACCTTCAACCGCCTCATCGCCAATCATTTGCTGGGTCAGGGACATCGCGTGACGGTGTTGTTCCAAGAGGCAACTGCGGCGGAAAGCTACTTGCAAGAGACTGCGGAGGAGCAGCGTGAACGCCTGCATGTGTTGGTGGAGCATGCCTACACCCTCGACACGGTGACGGCCGTGCTCGCAGAGGCGGGGACCCGCATGGAGGGACTTGATGTCCTGATCCACGGCAACGAAATGCTCAACGAAGAAGACCTGTTCGAACAAGATCCGCTGAATTTTGGGGAAATGATCTCCGAGACGTTCCGTCGGATCTACCTGTTCAACCGCGTGGCGGTCAGCACGATGATGCGCCGCAAGTCGGGCAGCATCATTTTCCCGATGTTCTTCGATGTCTTGCACTATGCGGGCTATCCGAGTTCTCCGGTCCTGAACCAAGGCAAGATCTCGTTCATGAAATGCCTGTCCAAGGAGTTGACGGCCTTCAAGTTGGCGGTCAACGCGATGACATTCGGCTATTATGACGAGAACTTCGACAGCCCAACGAAAAAGGGAATCAAGGAAGCTGTGGAAATTTTCGGCCTCAAACCGACGCTGTTGTCCTGGCAGGAGATGATCCCGGCGCTTGATTTCTTGGTCAACCCGCCGGTGAAAAACCTTGGCGGTCAAAACATCCACATCTCAGCTGGCAACGAAACCATCCTGTAGGCCAAGGAGTTTCGAGATCGGGCACTTTTGTAAGGGGGGGCAAGGCGTTGGCGCGAAGACCGAAACATGACCACTACGATGTGATCGTGATCGGGTCCGGAATGGGCGGTCTAGGTACGGCCGCCTATCTGGCCCAAGCGGGGTACAAGGTGCTGGTGGTAGAGCGACATTACCGGGCGGGCGGCTACACACATTCCTTCCGTCGCCATCAGTACACGTTCGATGCCGGGGTGCGGATCGTCGCTGGAGCGGAGCATGGGCTTTTGTCCGACTTGCTGGAAGCTGCTGGGTTGACGGGCAAGTTGCCATTTATCCGGTTGGATGAAGTCTATGCGGCGTGGTACCCGGAACATCAATTTACCGTGCCTCGGCAAGTGCAAGGGTTGGTGCAGACGTACACCGATCTGTTCCCTGAGCAGGAGCCGAACATCAAAGCGCTGGTCGCGGAGATGGAAGCGGTGTACGAAGCGATGATCGAAATGATCCATGCCCGCGACCCGTTCCAAGTGTTGTCCAATCCGATGATCATGAAGTATCGCTCGTTGACCTTCCACGAGATGTTGCACTCCTTCCTCACCGACGAGCAAGCGATCTATACCTTCGCAGCGCTGTGCGGCTATTATGGGACGTCTCCGAAAACCGGTAGCGCGATGTTTTTCGCCTACGCGATCATGAGTTATTTCAAGTCGGAGATCTACTATTGCAAAGGCGGCTTCCAGCAGATGGCGAACGCGTTCGTGGAGCGGATCGAATCCCTCGGCGGCGAAGTCTGCCTGAGCAACGAAGTGCAACAGATCGTCGTGGAGGACAAGCAGGTCAAAGGCGTGCGGCTCCAGACAGGGGAATACGTGACAGCGCCGTTGGTCGTCTGCAACGGTGACATGCTAAAAATGATTCATAACCTCGTGGGCGAAGAACATTTCCCCAGCCGCTACATCAAAAAAATCTCCAAGTTGGCGGTGGCCTTCTCGGCTTTCGAAGTGTTTATCGGCACAGACCTGCCGCTTGAAGAGATGGGCCTCGCGCACGAGACGTTCCTCTACACCGACTATAATTATGAAAAGCTCTACGACAATCACCACAACCTCAAAGAACTGGGCGCAGAAGGCGTCTGCATGCTCGCGATCTCCATCCCTTCGCTGGTCGATCCAAGTCTAGCACCGGAAGGCAAAAAGACGATCGCCCTCACCACGTTTGCACCCTATGACATCGGGGAGCCGTGGGCAGATGCCAAGCCGAAGTTTGAGCAGGCGTTGATCAAATTGGCGGAAAAAGTCATCCCAGGCCTGTCCGAGCATTTGGACTTTGTGGAATCGGGCACGCCCTTGACGATGGAGCGATTTACGAACAATAGTTTCGGTTCGATCTACGGTTGGAATCAAAACATGGAGCAGATGATCTCGCGTCCGCAACATGAAACGCCGATCAAGGGCCTGCATGTGGCGGGGCACTGGACCGATCCGGGCGGTGGTGTCGTCTCGGTGTTGCTGTCCGGCTACAAACTCTCGCAAAAAATATTGACGAAGGAGCAATCGTCATGAGTCTTGTCAACATCCGCAACGCAGGGGCTGTGCGCTATGTGGAACTGGACGATCAGGAAAAGAAAAACGCCCTCGATCCCTTGATGGCGGACGCGTTGCTTGCGGCGATGGAGCAGGTTCATGCCGACCCGGAGTGCAAGATCATCGTGTTTACTTCGACGGGCCGCAATTATTTCTCGATCGGCCCGGATCTGGAGGGCATGATCGAACTGGCAAGTCGCGAGGATGGGGTCCAAGATCTCGAACGCGTGGCCGCCAAGCTGAACGCCTTCATCATGGCGATTCACACCTCGCCCAAGATCACCATCGCCGCGCTGCACGGGTATGCATTTGGCGGCGGTTTGAACGTCTTTTTGGCCTGCGACTACCGAATTGCCGAAGCGAAGACCAAGTTTATCGAGAAATTTTACTATATGGGGATCACGCCCGACCTCAGTTCCAGCTATTTTCTGCCGCGCCTGATCGGTCAAACGCGCACGAAGGACTTGCTGTTGACCGGACGCATGTTCACGGCGCGGGAAGCGGCCGATTGGGGGCTGTTCCAGGAAGTGATCGACAAGCGCAGCGAGATGATGGCGCGTGTGGAGGCGTTGTGCAACCAGTTTCTGACGGGTGGAACGGACACGATCGTCGGGATGAAGGCGTTGTTGAATCGCGACGACGGGCTGGCGGAGCATCTGGAACTGGAGAAGACTTGGCTGTGCGAGCGTTTCCGAGACCCATCTGTCCGCGAACGGCTGATGAACATTCGTTCCTAGCGAAGGGAAGCTCGAAAAGAGACCGAGGGGAGGCTCATTCATGGATGTAAAAAGTGTTATGCCCCACGAATTGCTCAAACAGGCACCGCCTTTTTTGTTCATTGACCGGGTGGAGTCGGTAGAAGCGCAGAAGATCGTCTGTGTCAAAAACTTGTCGTACAACGAGCCGTATTTTGCGGGCCACTTCCCTGGACAACCGGTTGTACCAGGGGTATTGATGATCGAGATGGCGGCTCAAGCGAGCATGCTCTTGGCGATCTCGATGGAGGAGTCGGAGACGACCGAGCCACGCATCGCGTACTTGGTGCAGAGCAAGGATTTCCGGTTCTACAACCAAGTCAAGCCGGGAGACTGCCTCTACATCAAAGTGGAGATGAAAGAAACCGTCGGGAACTACATCACGACCAAAGTGCTGATCAACATCGGCGACACCAGCAAAAAGGCGGCCAAAGGCGAACTGATTTTCTTTTTACCCTAGAGCGGAATTCGCGGGAGGTTGGGCAGAGGCCCAACCTCCTTTTTTTGTTGTCTGTTCCCGTGTTTGCAAGCACTAGGCACTTAAAAGTTCTTACTATTTTAGTATGTATAAACGTGTTATAATTTAAAAAACGTATGGGGAAGAGGTTGATTTACTTGAAGGGAAAGGTTTGCTTAGTAACAGGTGGGAACTCGGGGATCGGCAAAGCCACCGCGCTTGAACTGGCCAAAAAGGGAGCTACGGTCGTCTTGCTCTGTCGAAGTCGGGAACGCGGCGAACTCGCGGTGCGGGCGATTCAGACGGACAGCGGCAATCCCCAAGTGGAGTTGCTCGTCGCGGATCTCGCCTCGCAAAAATCGGTTCGTCAGGCAGCCGAAGAGTTTCAGCAACGCTTCGAACATCTGCATGTGCTGGTCAATAACGCCGGCGTGTTTCTGCCCAATCGCGAGGAGACGGAGGAAGGGATTGAAAAGACATTTGCCGTCAACTATCTCTCACACTTCCTGCTGACCCATCTCTTGTTGAAACGCTTAAAAGCCAGCGCCCCCTCGCGGATCATCAACGTGGCGTCGAAGACCGCTTTTACCAACATCGACTTGGACGATCTCAACCTGACCAAGCGAAAGTACTCAGTCATGCGTGCGGTAGCGCCCACCAAGTTGGCGCTGGTCATCTTCACCAAGGAACTGGCGATGCGGTTGCGCGGCACACAAGTCACCGTGAACGCCTTGCACCCAGGGGTGGTCAAAACCAATTTGCTACACGACATGCCACGGTGGATGCAGGTGGCATTTACGTTCCAAGCGGTCGGGCAGGCTCAAGGGGCGAAAACCCCGGTCTACCTCGCCTCCTCAACGGATGTGGAGGCGGTGAGCGGTGAGTTTTTTGTCAATTGCAAACCAGCCAAAACCAATCGAATCTCCAACGATCCTGTGATCGCGCGTCGGCTCTGGGAAGTCAGCACGAAATTGACAGGCCTGCAGGATTGATCAGGAAAAAACCCCTTCGGCATGATCGCCGAAGGGGTTTTTGTGTCTCGTCGTTATTGCAACTCTTTCAAAAACTCCACGAGGTCTTTGAAATCCGATTCGGAGAGGTTTTGTGTCTTGTCATGATGGGTACCAGGGTGGGAGAACACTTCCTCCAGCGTTTTGGCGCTGCCGTCGTGGAAGTACGGGGCGCGGGAGTAGATCCCCAGCAAGGTCGGCGTATCGAACTGTTGCGGGGTGCGCGAGTTCTGCATGTTGCCGCGCGCGTCGCCAGCCGTTCCGACGTCCTTGGCGTTGGCGGTGACGACATCATGCAGTTTCGTGGTGTTGGTGATCGTCAGTTTGCCGTCGCTGCCGAGCGCGAGGTTGCTGTCGGTGTAGCCTGACCCTGCATGACACGTTGCACAGCCGGCCGTCTGGAACACATGCTGGCCGTTCTGGGCGGCGGTGGTCATCGTGCCGTCCGCGTTGCGATACGGGCTCTGTGGCACCGGAATCTGGCGGTCGTACTTGATGTAGGCGTCGAGGGCGTCGAACATTTTTTGCACCTCTGGAGGCAAGGGCTGGCTCGGGTCGAGCTTGGACATGCCGCCCATCTCGCCTTGCACAGTCAGGATGTAGTCGCCCATGTCGTCACGGGTGCCGTCCCACATCATCAGCCCGCTGTCCTTCAGACCCGCGTTGCTGGGGGTGCGGCGCAGTCCTTTGTCGGTGATCCAGACGTTTTTGTCCTGATACCCGAGCGCATGGCACGACGCACAGCTCATCCAGTTCTGGCCGGTGATGTCGGTCGCGTACTTGTCAGAGTTGGCGCTGTAGAAGATCTGTTTGCCCAGTCGCACTTGCTCTGGCAACGAGTCTTTGGCGATCAACTTCAGGGCGTCGGGGCTCATTTGCGCTTGGGCGTAGGCATCGCTACCGCCGGTCGTGAGTTTGGCGAGGTCGTGCGACATCGCGTTGTGTACGTAGATCGTCGAACCGTCTGGGGTGATCGCCATCCCGCGCGGGTTGTCGCCTGGCACACGGCGCACCAACTGCACAGCGTTTCCGCCGCGACGGGTGTCGAACACGAGGATGTCCTCACTGCCAGCGAACAGGACGTAGGCTTTCTCACCGTTCGGCAGGAACTCGACGCCGGTCGGGTTGGAGACGATCTGGGTTTTGTTTTGACTGTCGCGGATGTTCATCGCCTTGAACAGTTCCTTGCGCTGGTCGGGAAGCTCTTGGTCTGTTTGCACATCGAGCACGGAGATCGTCGGGAAGATCGAGGACTCGAATTGAATGTGCGTGTCGGTGTTGTAGAGATTGTGGGCAACCCACGCGACTTTGCCGCTCGGGTCGATCGTGATGCTCTCCAACTCCTCCGGCGTGCCTTGTGAAACTTTCTGGTCATGGTTCGCCGGTTCCGGGCTGTCGTGCAAGGTGATTTCCTTGCTGACCGCTTGCTTTTTGGTGTCGACGACCGAGATTAAACCGTCGAGGTAGTGGGTGACGTATAATTTGTGACCGTCTGCTGTCAGGGCGAGTGCATACGGGTTGTCATGGACTTGAATCTCCTTGGCGACCTTGCCCGCTGTGACGTCCAAGACGCTCACCGACTTGGAGCGGTAGTTGGCGACGTAGAGGTGGCTGCCGTCCAGATCGCTCAAGAGCCCGGCAGGCTCGACGCCGACCGGGATTTTTTGGGAAACTTTCTTTTTGTTGAGGTCGATCACATCGACTTCGTTGTCATACATCGCGGATACATAGAGGTACTTGCCGTTCGGGGAGAGTGCGAGGTTGCGCGGTTCCTTGCCAACTTCGATCTCCGCGAGTTTTTTGTTTTTTTCCGTGTCGACGATGGTGACGGTGTCCACGTCGACATTCGAGGTGTACGCATAGCGACCATCCGCAGACAGCACGACCGACCCGCTGTGGGTCGATGTGCTGCGAACGGTGCTATCGACAGGGGCTGCCGATTGCTGGCTGGTGGCGTACAGCGTGCCACCCCCGATGACAAGCAGCGCGAGCGCTGCGGTGAGCAGGTATTTGTTGCGCGTTTTGATCATGGCGGGCCTACTTCAACTCTGCATCGAGCAGGATCGGAGCGGTGCCGTTGGGGCCGCCTGCTTTTTGCAGTTGGTAAATGTGGTCTTGGTCGGAGTTGCCAGAATCGTCGCCTTCCTTATAAACGTCACCGGTGTCCCACATCTCAGATGCTTGCATGCCGTGGCCGAGGTCGATGCCATCGATCACGTTGTCGTAGAACTCGGTGTAGCGCTCGGTGAGGTTTTTCAGGTTCAGCACTTCGGCAGCACCCGTTTGCGGTTGATCGTTTTTGAGATGATCGGTGCCCATGCGGAACATCGCGGAGAGGCCGCCAGCAATCCACGGGGTGTATTTGTATTCACTGCCGTCCGCTTTGGTTTTGTAGAGTTTGTTGGTTTTGTCGTAGAACGCTTTGTCGGTCGCGAGGTAGAGGTCGCGCGCCGCTTGCTGGTACTTGCTGTCTTCGGTGGCGAGGAACGCGGCCGTCAAGCCACGGATGGCGCCGAGTTGGGCTTGCAGGGTTTTCACGCCGCTGTCTGCCTTGCCCGCTTGCAGGTCATAAGAGTTGGCGACGAGGCCGTCCTTGCTGTCGATCAGGTTGGTGATCAGGAAGTCGCCTTGGCGCTTGATCATGTCGAGCGCCGCCTTGCCTTCCTCCGTGCCGAGGCCCTTCGCACTCTCACCGCTCGCGTAGCCGACCGGGAGACCGTCGATGGCGCGTTGGAAGATGCGCAGCGATTCCATCGTGTAGCCCACGTTGAACGGATCGACCGTGTTGCCTTGGGCTTTGCCATCGTTTTCACTGACCAGCGAGCCCTTGTCTGCGTTCCAGTGCATCGCTTTCAGGTTGGAGAACACGTTGAGCAGGATGTCGCGGTTGACGGAGTACGGATCGGTCGCTTTGACATCATTGTCGGTTTTGTCATCGAGGTTCGCCGCAGGTGCAGAGGCGAACGGTGCGCCGTCAAATACCCCTTGGAACGCCGGGTTGAGGTTCGGGTTGGACGGACGTTGGTCGGTCGTGCCGTAGAATTCAGAGGCCGGCCAGAGCAGGCTCCACTGGTCGGAGAGCAGGCTGCGGGCATCGGTGACTTTCAGGGAGCCTGCTTTGTAGAGACCGTTGCTGCCTTCTTCGGTGACTTCGATTTTATGCGGGAGGTACACGAAGCCTTTGCTCGGGTTGTATTGGCTGCCCACTGCCGGGGTCAGCTTGCCCGTGGACGCGTCATAGAACAGGTTGTCGCGGATGTAGGCGAGCTTGTTCCAGACTTCCTCTGTCAGCAACATGCCTTGGAAGCCGTCGGTGGAGGAGACCCCGAGGCGGAGTTTGCCGTCCTTGTCTGCGTCCGCGCTGGTCGGTTCGGTCTCTTCATCTGCCTCGGTGCTGTGCATGTTGCCGAGGAAGTCACCCAGCCACAGCGCTTGCTTGAGAAAAACGCCGCCATACGCCGACGGGATCAACGCTTTTTCCATCTTGTCGCGGTTCCAGCGGGTGGAGGCGAAATCGACTTGGATCATCGGGGTGTAGACGCCGTCTTTGGCATCGCCAAACTTTTTCAGGTCGAGTTTCTGCGGGTATTGCGGGTCGCCGCTGGCATACTCGATCATCGTCGGGTACATGTTCTGGAAGATCTCATCCTGGTTGTATCCGGTTGCGTCCGCAAGTTCTTGGAAGCGTTTCGCCAGCGATTCAGCACCGTTGGCTCCACGGGTGAGGTTGATCGGACCATTGATCAGATGCAGGCCGAGACCGGACTTTTCCACGACTTCGTACATCGCTTCCTCCGAGTATTCGTAGGACTTGATCCCAGCTGTGTAGTCGAAGGGGGTCGGATCGTTGACTTTCTGCGGGTCCAGCAGATCGAGGTTGAGACCAAGGCGCTCTGCCATCGGTTCGCCAGACAGCTCGAACTCTGCGTAGGCCATCATGTTGCCAGCTGTGTCAAATGTTTGGCCGGTGCGAGTCAGCGCTTTGGCTCCGCTGCCTTTGCCCGGTTCAGCAGATGCTTCTGGTTTCTCACCGGTGTTGCAACCGACGAGGGTGGTGGCGGTCAAGCTCATCGCGAGCACAGCAAGGAAAGCATTGCGTTTCGATCTATTCATGAGTTTATTCAGCTCCGTAACATTGAGAATGATTATCATTCATAATTGTATGCTTGATTTGGCTACGCGTCAACATTTGATTTTGGTGCTTGACAGGAATGACAGGGAGATATTAGCATGAGGGACGTAATTGAAAATGATTCTCATTCGCATAGTACGACTGAGACGGATATGGGGAAGGGGTTTCGGAATGAAAAAATGGATGTTGAAGCTTCATTTAGGACTGAGTTTGGTGGTCGGGGTGTTTTTTGTTGCGATCTGTTTAAGTGGCAGTGTCTTGGTGTTGCGAGAGGATCTCAAGCAATGGGCGCATCCCGAACTTTATGAAACAACGGCGGGGCGGGTCCCATTGGAACTCATCAAGACCAACGCGTTGCAGGAACTTCCCGGTTCGCGCATCACCTTGTTGGAGACACCGGAGGCGGCCGACGGCCGTTTTCATGTCCGCATGACCCAGGAAGCGGACGGCAAGACCCAGAACCGCGACTTGTATCTCGATCCGGGCACGGGTCATGTGTTGGGCAAGACGGAGGGTGGCAACGGGGCCTTTCTGGACTTTATGATCAAATTGCATGAGTACTTGTTGTTGGGCGATGTGTTCGGTCGCCAAACGGCGCGTTATGTAGAGTCGGCGATGGGGGTAGGTTTAGCGCTTGTCCTGATCACAGGGGCGATCGTCTGGTGGCCAGGTCTGCGCAAGTTTGCACTCGGGTTCAAGATCATTCGGAAAAAAGGTCAATTGATGCTACAACGTGGTCTGCACAAGTCGCTCGGGATCATCTCGGTACCGTTCCTGCTCGTGTTGGCGTTGACGGGGGCATCGTTTACCTTAGACAAGGATGTGTTCGGCTGGTTTGGCGCATCGGCGCGTGAGGAAGCACCGAAAGCGGCGCTGAAAGCAACGCCGAGCGGGAAGGAACTGACGTTGGACCAACTGGTGGCGAACGTCCAGCAAGCGCATCCGAACACCCAACTGATGCGGATCTCGCTGCCGAAAGCGAAGGATCAATCGGTGCGCCTGTTCCTGGAGGAAGGCTACAGCCCGACACGCACAGGCAACACGAATGTCTATGTCGATCCTTACGCGGGCAACCTGCTGTGGAAATCCAATCCCGCCTCGGGGCTGAACACCTACACGACGTGGCGAGCTGGCTTGCACTTCGGAACGTGGGGCGGGACGTTCTCGAAGTTGTTGTATGTGCTGATCGGCGTGCTTCCGCTGTTCTTCATGGTGACGGGGCTGACGATCTGGGCCTTGAAGGCGAAGGTTCGCCGTCAAAGTCGTCGCAAGCAGGTCGCGACAGGACGATCGGTCACAACTTGATGAAGTTCGTGAAAACCTTTGCAACCGTTGTTGCAAAGGTTTTTTTGGTTCGAGATCGCCCGTGATATAATGAATGAAGACTTATCCTGCGGGGTGCTCGAATGAAATCACAAGTAAAATCGACCAAAGCGACGGAAATAGACAGTCAGAGTCGTGTAGGCGTTACACGCGGTACACCGACGAACCCGATCTTGCAGTTGCAAGCGCTCTACGGCAATCGGGCGGTTACCCAGCTCTTGCGGCAGGGGGTACCTGTGCAGTTTGGGAAAAAGAAAGGTGGCGGGAACGCGAACGGGGGCAAGGGAGGAGGGAAAGCGCAAGTCGAGGAGGCAGAGGAATCCGCTCATGAGTCGGAGGAATCTGCAGACGAAAATGTTGCGCTCGGTCAAGGAATGCGTGCCATCAAACAAGTGCTTGAAAACATCGCCAATACGGTCGCTGAAAAAACTGGTGATGAAGTGGAAGAGATACTGGAGGAAATTCCGAACTATGTATCGCAAGCAGGTGACGCATACGGAGACGATTATGGCGCTGCGAACACAGAATCGGAGTATGAAGTGCTAAATACCTTGGAAGGTGAAGTGTCTACGCTCATCAATCAGGTGAAAATGGCGGCTGAGGCGAGACTTGCCACAATCAAGCAGGCTGCATGGTCCGCGTGGACAAAAGACCTGGGGGACAGAGGACTGCGCAATAGTTGGACTAAGCAACAAGGCGATTGGACGCAAATTCTAAAGTTCCCTCGACCGGTTCCAGATCCGGATCGAGCGAATTGGCAGGCAGATTTTGCAGCGTATGGAATTTGGGAGGCCGCACTCCCCGCCGACATGGATGCTTATTATGATAATCGAGCTACCTTGCGAGCCGAATTTACAACGCAAAAAAATAGGATCGACACGTGGTATTACCACCTGAGCAACATGCCAACGGACGGCGTGCATCATAAACTTATCTTCAATGATCCGAGTCATGTGCGACTTCATGAGAATGACAATTCTGCGAAGGAAATTCACGGTATCTTCTCGGGCGATGCGATCCTGATGACGGAACTCGCTTGGAAGAACAAAGGCGGAGTCGTCGCCACTTCGACTGCTACTGACGATACCTACCGCATCCCGTTCCCGAATGCAGGTACGCAGGGGGGACGACCCACAAAGCCTGGGTTTGGTCAGGTGTTGAACTATTTGACGATCATTACAGAATCAGGAAATCGCAAAGTCATCACGGCATATCCTTCCCTCTAGACTCAAACGCGACAAGTAGAAGGAGCGAACTGCAACATGAACCCGTATCCTCATCGCACCGAGTGGTGCCCTAGATGCAACCAAGGCTGGGTGGAAATTCGCAAGGAAGTGGAGCGTGGGACGTTGTTTGTACGCTGCAGCGAGTGCCTCGTGCAGTGGCATCATCCCGCAGAGGCGAAAGACTTGGAGGCGGGATTCCGCAACCACTACCAAGAAGCAGTGGAGCCGACGAGTGACGAAATTCGCGCCAAGCAGTGGGAGCTGTATCTCGTAGAACCACAAGGTTGAGAAGCATCAGCAAATGCTTCCATGATAACGAAAAGAAACCGTCAAGCTCGCTTGACGGTTTTTCTCTGCGTACCTCTTACGCGCCCGCTTGCACAGCAAGGGCGTTTTTGCTTAGACGGGCTTCATCGCTTCAAACGGGTTCTTGCACTGCTCGCAATAGAGGATGCTGCGGCAGGCAGCGGGGCCGAAGAGGTTATCCATCCGCGTCTTCTCAGATCCGCAGAACGGGCATGTGACTTCCCAGATCTCCTCGAGTTGGAGCAGGTCGGACTGTGGCGGAGGCGCGATCCCAAAGGCGGTCAGCTTCTCGCGGCCGACTTCCGTAATGCGATCGGATGACCACGCCGGCTCGAACACGAACTTGACTTGTACCTCTGTGATCCCATCGACAGGGGTCAGCTTCTCCACGATATTGCGCTTCATGATCTCCAGCGCCGGACACCCGACAAAAGTCGGCAACACCTCGATGTTCACGAGACCGTTCGCGACCGACACTTTGTTGACCATCCCCATCTCGACGAGCGAGACGGTGGGGATCTCTGGGTCTTTGACGTCTTGGAGGATCGTCCAAATGGTTCCTTCCGTCATCGTCAGTGCCCCCTTACCAAGCTGTGGATGGATCGAGGCGGTACACGGCGGACAGCGTGTTCAGCGCATCGGTCAGGTCCGCGGTATGCTCACCAGAACGTCCGTCCAGCGCCGGGGTTGGGAATGCGACCGGCACGGTCAGGCCGTTTTTGCCGAGTGCATCGGTCGCTTTTTCCAACCAGCGTTGCTTGAGCGTCGCTTCGTCTGCGATCAGACCGAGGGTGACGATCTGCTCTGCCTGTGCGCCGAGCGAGAAAAGTCCGTCGATGTCTACCCAGACAGTCTCCAACGCGTGTTCGAGGCGTGTGCGGGATTCGGTGCTGCCGTTGACCAGATGCTTGGTCCACGTCTGCCAGTGCATCAGGTGGTAGCGCAGTTCGGTCATCATCTTGCGCGCCGCTTGCATCAGCGGCACGTAGGAGGAGTGCATCAGCGCTTCCAAGCGCACCCACTTGTACAATTCATACATATAATTGCGCGCGACTGCATAGGCCCAGTCGTACTCGGGTTTGTTCAGGTAATGGCCGGTGCCGTTCGGGCGCTCGACGAGCAGGGCGTTGCGGAATGCCTCAGGCTTGCGCAGTTGCGCAAGATCGTCGGCAGTGCCAAGGCCCAATTCTTCGAGCATCTCGTAGAACATCACCGCGTGCCCCATCGTGTCTTGGGACATCGAGGAGAACGCCACGTCCTCCTCGATGTGCGGAGCCAATCCTAACCATTCCGAACCTCGGTACGCCAGAATGAAGTCGTCATCCGCCAGTTGGAACAGCAGTTCTTGGAGTGCTTGGAGATAGGTGGTGTCTTGCTTCGCTGCTTGTGCCGTTTCCATGCGCAGGTTCTTCACGTGGAATCCTCCCTCAACTACTGGTTGTTCGTTTGGTTTTGTTCGTAGCGCTCGCGGTGGGCGCGCCACTTCGATTGCAGGTCGCCGTAGCCCTTGGTCTCGCGGTACGCCTTGTTGTCGAGGCGTTCGAGGTATTGGCGCTCCTCCGGCGGGCAGACGTAGATGTCGTCGCGCTTGACCACCCAGATGTTCACGACCGCGTCGCGGCGCAGGAAGTTCTCACGCGCCATCGTCATCGCCACTTCATGGTTCGGGGCGAGCAGGCTGAATTGGTGGGCAAAACTGGAGGTATGCGTGCGTTGGCTGAACACCTCGTACACGTCGAAGGTCTGTTTCGAATTGGTTTGTTCGCTCATGATCGGGTCCCCCTCGCTCTAAATCGCCTGTTGCGTGTTGTTCAGCAGGGCATCGCGCACCCATTGCGCCTGTTGGTAGGACAGTTTGCGCAGGTCGAGGCGCGAGACGGAGCACGGGCCGTGACCGGTGACGATCTGTTTGAACTCGTTCCAGTCCGGTTGCTGGTAGTGCCACTTGCCTTCGGTTTTGTCATAGCGGATGGTCGGGTCTGGCAGGGTGAGGCCGAGGTGGAAGATCCGCTGTACGTATTTGTCAAAGAACGCCTGTCGGAGTTCTTCGTTGGTTTGCGATCTGATTTTGTAGGCCATGTTCTGCTGTTGGTTCGAAGAGATCTTGCCATCCTCCGGCGGGCCAAAGAACATCAAGAGCGCTGGCCACCAGCGAGTGACCGATTCCTGCAACATCGCGCGTTGCTCCGGCGTGCCTTCTGCAAGCGCCAAGACGATGCTCTCGCCGTGCTGCGCATGGAATTTCTCCTCCGCACAGATCCGGTACAGCGCACGAGCATACGGCGCGTAGGACGTATCCAACGACATCGTCTGTGTGATGATCGCCGCACCGTCAACCAGCCAACCGATCACGCCAGCATCGGCCCACGTCGGAGCTTCCATATGGAACACATTGTGAAATTTCAGACGGCCGGTGAAGAGGTCTTCCAAGAGATCTTCGCGGTTTTTGCCAAGCGGTGCGAGCAGGTCTTCGGCAACGCGCAACAGCAGTTGGCCGTGGCCCATCTCATCCTGTACTTTCGCCATGATCGCGAGCTTGCGGCGCAAGGTCGGGGCCTTGGGTACCCATTCCTTCTCTGGCAGTGCGCCCATGATCTCCGACATGCCGTGCATGGAGATCAGCTTGATCAACTGTTGGCGATAGTCGTCCGGCATCCAGTCGTCCGCTTCGATTTTGCCCCCGTGCTCGATCTTGTCGAGGAAGGCTGCGCGTTTTTCCTCATACGTTTGTGCGATCATCTCTCGAATCCCCCTTCGAACGTACTACGTTTTTATAACGCTATCATAACATTCCGTTATATAGTTCGGCAAGAAAGCGCTTACGAATTGGACGCAAAAAAGAGAGGGGGGCGTCCCTCTCTCTTTTTACCCCAGCGGAGCGGATTCGTACATCGTCTCGAAAAAGCGCTTCGCACCTGGATCGAGCAGCGTATACAGGGCGCTGAACAGGTTGTCGGCTTCACGGCCCAGCCACAACTCGGGCAACAGTTCTTCCGGCAGATCAGGGTCGATGAACAGGAATTTGCGGTATTCGTGTACGAGCTGCGTTTTTTCCACAAAACAGCGGTTGTCGGGCAGGTCTTGTGCAGGTTGGAGGGCTTGAAGCTGTGGGCGATAGGTCTCGATGAACGCCCGGTAAGAGGCGTTGATGCCTTCCAAGTCCCAGCACTTCGCCACCAACTGTTGCGGCTCGCTCCAGCCTATATGTGCGGCGGTGAACAGCTCGACATGTTGGGTTATCGCGTAGGTTTCGGTGAGCTCCTTGACTTGCTCTGCCAAATCGTTCGGGGAAAACCACGTGGAGTTGGTCAGCAGGCCGAAGCCGAGGAAGCTAAGTTCCTTGCGAAACTGGTCGCGCAGGTGACGGCGTTCCTCCGGGATGTTGTAGGAGATCATGCACCAGCGCTGGTTCCAGCCCTCCGCCTGACGCGGGTAGATCCGTTTGGCGGCCTCGTCGAGCCGCTTTTGCCCGCGCGGGGACATCGAGTAGTAGCTGCGATTGCCGATCTTGCGCGAGACCAGCCAACCTTGGCGTTGCATCCTGGAGATCGCGGCGCGCACAGCTTGTTCCGTCATGCCAAACTCGCCGAGCAAGCGGGTCAGGCTACCGATCCAGACCTCGTTGCCATAGTGGCGGACGTATTCTCCATATATGGTGAACAGCATCGATTGTGGCTTCATTTGCATCATTCACTCCGTCAGTTAGTGTACTCACACCTGAGAGGTTACTATGATTTGGAGGGATAGGCAACCTGCCAGTTTTTGATATCCATCTGTGCGCAGAGATGTGTATACTTCAAGTAGGGACGTTTTTCTAAAAAATGGAGGTTTACTCAACATGGAACTCAACGGAATCACATTGGCTTACGACGTATATGAGAAGCAAAACGCACCGGTGCTGGTGCTGATTCATGGCTTGGCCTCGACCAAGGAATCGTACAACCGCACGATTCCTTTTCTGACCGAAAAGTTCCACATCCTGAGCCTCGACCTGCGCGGACATGGTGAATCCAGTCAGGTGGGGCCGTATACCAATGAGCAGTTGGTGGACGACATCCTCGAAGTGTTGGATTATGAAGGGATTGAAAAAGCGACCTTGGTCGGCGGATCGTTCGCAGGCGCACCGGTGCAACAGTTCGCCGCAAAGTACCCAGATCGCGTTGACAAACTCGTCCTGCTGGACGGTGGGTTTGCCCGCAATGTGGAGATGCCAGGCGCTGATCTGGAGGCGTTGCAGAAGCGCGAGCCGTTCTCGACCTCCACGATGGAGGAGATGATCGCTGGCGTTCGCCAAAGTTACGGGGAACATGTCACCGACTTCGTCGACGAACAAACCCGACGTGAAACGGTGCAAAAAGACGACGGGCGCGTCTATCTCGCCCTGCCGCATGAAGCATTTGTCTCGTATGCCTCAGAGTACTTTACATTCTCCTTGGACGAATTGGCTGCGACGTTGAAGACCCCCGTGTTGGTGTTGCAAGCTGCGAATCGACCGGAGTTTTATGACACCGCCCTGCAAGCCTATCTGGAAAAATTCCCGCTCGCCCAAGCGGTCAAGATCCCGAACTCGCCGCACCCGCTGATGGTTTCACACCCACAGGAAGTGGCCGACTACATCATCCGTTTCACTGAAGGCAAGAGTCTCTAAGTCGGAAGGTAGAGAAAAAAGGAAGCCCTGAGGGGCTTCCTTTTTTATAGGTCGGTTTTATAAAGGCTTTTTATAGTAGCGATACGCAGACAGGATATCAAAACCGCTGGTGGTGTAGAGGTGTAGCCCGCGCTCGTTCTCGGTGACGACCTCGAGTTCAATCTGCGTCCGCCCTTCCTGACGCAACAGCTCCACACATTGGGTGAGAATCTGACGACCATAGCCGTGGCCTTGCTGCTCAGGCAACACCGCAAAACAAAACACGGCCGCGTGATCGGTGCCGATGCGCTGGACGCGCAACATCCCGACCGGCGTCCCCTCGTGCAGGGCGAGGTAGGAGGTGCGATCCGGCGTGTTGGTGCGGTGCAACATGTTGCGGGTGATCTCCTCGGGATCTTCAAACGCTTGCGAGGCACAGCGAACCAAAAACTCGAAGTCCTCCGGGCCTGCTGCAGACAAGTGCAGGTGCGGGTTGCGGGCAAACGCCTGCGGCTCACGAGCCCAGTGCATGCTGTACTCCGCCTCGTGAAACTCCGTGCCGAGATGTTTCATCAAGCCCAGCCCGGATTGGGACGGAGCTGGCACGACATACAAGACTTGTTGAATTCCACATCGGCGCAGCTCGGCGAGCGCGGTGTTCAGCATCGCGCGGAACACACCGCGACGGCGATGCTTCGGATGTACCATCGAGATCACTTCGGCGACAAAACCGTCAAATGTATAGAAACACAGGTATCCAATCAACTTCTCCTCAGAGTAGCACAAGATGTCCCAGATGCCTTCGGTCGGGCGTTGGGGCAACGATTCGACGCCCGCTTTGATTTCGATCTGCTCCGCCGCGTTGCATACCCGTTCCAATTCCGCAATCGCGCTGATTTCCTCTGGCAGAAACGAAGATTTCATGTGGACTTGCAAAGTCATCCGCTCATCTCCCTACTATCGATTCACATCATTCAGTATACAAGCAGGGCGGAAATGGATCAATTGTATCGAGCTACGGCTCAACAGCCCGTAAAAATCGAGTCTCCATTTTTTAATTTCGAAAATATGAAAGTAAACTCTTTCTATTTTAAAATAAATTGTGTATTCTGGTGGTAATCAAGTGAAAGGCGTGATCGTCATGTTAACGACGTTGCGATACAGTGCAATTGCATACAGTGCGGTCGTAGTAATCATCTGCTTGCTCGTGCCCGATCTGATGGTCGAATCCTCGACGCGGCGCGTGCTGTTTGGAATTGGGATGCTCGGCATCTGTGTGTTTGCCTTGCGGGCGACGAAATTGCATTCATTTCGGGCCCCGAGGCTGATTTTGTACACGATGGGACAGTTATGTATGATCGGCTTGGTCTACCAAGCCACGCTCGTACACTTCGGCGTCGTGTTCTTGCATCTGGTGATCATCACCTACAGCTACGTCGCCAGCCAATGGAAGCGCGAGTGGCTAGGGGTGCTGCTCATCGTCCCCTCCTACCTGTTTATGCACACCATCGTCGCCCCGCATGAGGCCGGGTATGTCGGGTATTGGTTGTTTTTCGACTCGCTGGCACTCTCGATCGACTGTGGGATCGGTGCCTACTTGGGCAAAAAAGACCGCGAGATGGCCAATCTCGTCCGCCAATTGCAATCGGCTAACGAGTTGCTGCGCAAACGTTCTCTGATCGATCCGCTGACCGGTCTGTTGCAAAAAGACATCTTCCGCCAAGAAGTCGAGGATCGTTTGCAGTCGCTGTCAACGAGGGACCGCGGTTATCTGTTCTTTTTTGACATCGACGATTTCAAGCGGGTGAACGATACGTATGGTCACCCATTTGGCGACCTCGTGTTGCAAGCAGTCTCCTCCGTCCTCTTAGAGGAAGCGGCGGATCGCAACAACTCGGTGCATGGTGCTGCTCTCGGGCACGCCCACGGTGTCGCAGGACGTTTTGGCGGTGAGGAGATGGTGTTGTTTCTCTGCCATCTCGACGAGCAGAGTGCCCGTCAGCTTGCCGAGAGACTTCGTGTGCGCATCTCGCAGTTGCGCTTCGCTACCGCAGATGGCCACACGGTCACGATCACGGCCTCGATCGGAGTGTCAGGGGCTGGCCCAACCGGTGTGTACCAAGCGATGGTGGAAGGCGCCGACCAAGCGATGTACGCTGTGAAACGCAACGGGAAAAATGGGCATCGGTTCGATTCGGACGCTCCGTTGCATACAAATCAACATATGCAGATGATGACATAATGAAAAAACATGGTATTCTTATAGGAGTACAGAACATTATCGAGAAGGAGTCTATCATGAGCGAAACTCACAATTATGACCTGAAGCATGTCGTGTTCGTCGGTCGAACATGGCGAGACTATTCCCAGATGTTTAACCTGACCGAAGCGGATCTTCGTGGACGCAACGTCTTGGATTGCCCAGGTGGGGCCGCGTCGTTCACGATGACGGCGCGCGATCGTGGCTTCGATGTGACCGCTTGCGACATCGCCTACCACTTCTCGCCCGCAGAACTGCTGCCCAAGGGGTTGTCCGATCTGGAGACCGTGCGCCAATTGGTCGACGCTCATCCGAATGCGGCGGCGATGCGCGAGAAATTCCCACACTTCGCCAACATGGTCAACGAGATGACCGAAACGCTCCACGAGACGGTGGCCGACATGCAGAAGCACGGCTACGGGACGCGCTATGTGCCGGGCAGCTTGCCGAACTTGCCGTTCACAGACCAGCAGTTTGATCTCACGCTGTCGGGCAACCTGTTATTTGTCTACTCTGACCAGTTGGGTTTGGAGTTCCACTTGGAGGCGACCCGCGAATTGATGCGCGTCACTCGCGAGGAGATCCGGTTGTTCCCGCTGATCTCGCTCAACCAGCAGGTTTCTCCGTTCTTGCCCGCCGTGCTCGAACTCGCGGAAGCAGAAGGCTGGGGGCACGAACAAGTTCGCACCAGCTACGACCTGTTGGAACAGGGTACCCAGATGCTGGTTTTGCGCCGCTCTAAATGAAAAAACCTCTCCGCCTGTGCGCGGGGAGGTTTTTTTGTCCAGACCGGGCGTATGCCCCAAACGTTCTAGGCCTGTTGCTCATAGCCTGTAGGGAGCGTAGCGTATCGATCCTGAGGAGGAACCGAACATGAGCGAGCAAAACCCCAAGCACATCACCAAAGGTCTGAGCGACCTGCTGATCACCGACGTTTTCCTCAAGCACGGTGTCGAGCAAAAGCAGCGCAACTTGAGCCCTGAGCAAAAGGAACAAGTCCGCAACCTCGTGCAAGACCTGCAAGCGCAGGTGGAACAGTACCTGCAGAAAACCAGTGAGACCAAGCCGGTCATCACGCACAGCAACAACGTCCCGGCCAGTGCCTCGACAGACCCAGCGGTTGCGGAACAGACGGAGTCGAAACGCCCGCATCGTCGCCTCTCGTTGCCGAAAAAGAAGCAAGACAACAACTAAAAACACCAGCAACTCGCGAAAAGCCGTGACAGTTCCTGTCACGGCTTTCAATTTGTGTGTTTGTCGTAGGTCATCTGTCCCTACCAAGTCCAACCCGGCGGCAATAGGATATAGCAAACGCCAAGGAGGGATTCACCCCATGAGCAAAAAATGGTCTGCACTGGAAGGAACGGCACATCCGGCAAACTGCCACCACGATCAAGATGCAACGGTGGAGCAAGAGGCAACACAAGTATCGAAAACGGTGCAAGCATCGGAAGAACACATCATCATCCGCGATTCCTGCGAAGTACACGTTCACACGACGGATACCAAAGCAGCCGTCAACCTGCAAGCGGCCCTGCAACTTGCTGTCACACTGGTCCTGTCGATCACGATCGGTGACAGCGACGATGCGAACAAAGTGTCCCAAGAACTGTTGCAAAAAGTTTCCGTCAAACAACTGAACCACCAAAAAACCCTGATCGAGAACTCCCGTAATGTCCGCGTGACGACCACCGACACCGATGTCGCGGTCAACATCCAAGTTCTGCTCCAACTGCTGGTCGCTCTCGTTGCAAAATTGGACATTCTGTAATTTCTGTACCTTTCGGAGAGGAGCTCACGAGATGGAGGAAAATCCGCTGCTGGACCTGTTTGCCAAGCATCTCTTCAAAAACGTCAAGCGCCGTCGCTTGACCGAAGACGAGAAGCGACGCCTGCGCAACGTCACCCACGAGATCCAGACGCATCTGGACTCGTTGACCCGTGACAGAGGAACTGACAAGCAAAAAGCGAGTGCGAACAAACCACAAAAACCGCGTCGCCGACTCACCTTGCGCCGCAACGACTAAACCTGGAGGGATCACTGTGAAAAAGACATCGAAGAAAACCGCAGGCTCCAAGATGATTCGCCCGAGCTACAAAAGCCCGGTGAAAAGCAACCATTCCTACGCAAAAAAAGAAACGCGCGTCCATGACATCATCGATGCGATTGAAGTAGAAGGTTCCTTTGAAGACGCGGTTGAGCAAGAGGCGCGCCAAGTTGAAGAGACCTTCCAAGATTCGCATGAGTGCATCATCATCCGCGATTCCGAAGACGTCACCGTGCACACCACCAATACGCATGCCGCAGTAAATTTGCAGGCAGCCCTGCAATTGGCGATTGCCATCGTGCTCTCGATCACGATCGGGGATTCCCCGAACAGCGATTCGATTCTACAAGAACTCACCCAACGCACCGAAACCACCCAGCTCACGCGTCAAAAACTGCTGATTGAAAACTCCCATGACGTGCATGTCACCACGACTGACACCGATGCAGCGGTCAACATCCAACTTCTGCTACAAGTTCTGCTCGCACTGGTTGTCAAGCTCGACGTGCTGTAAGGTCCTGTGGAACCACGAGAAACCCCTCCGCGACTTGCGGAGGGGATTTCCTGTTGGGAGGCTAGAGATTGAGTTTGCGGGCGGTCGGGGACATCTCGACCGTCTTTTCGTCATGGAACGTGCCCATCAGGTAGTCCATCAGCGGATTGGAGACCCCGAACCAGAAGTGTTCGCTCTTGTAGTGATGCCAGAGGTGGACTTTTTTCATCCAGCGGCCCCACGGGGTGCGCGGCTTGATGGGACGGTGCGCCACGTAGTGAACCCACTCGTAGTAAAACATCCCGAGCACTCCGCCGAGCACGACGGACCACGTCAGGATCGCCTGGCCCGTCACGAGGTAGGCGAGCCCCCAGAGAATCGTGAAGTTCGGGATGCTGTACCAGAGCGGCAGCAGCAGCAGGTGCAGTTCATTGGGCACTTCGTGGTGGTCGTAGTGCAGACGGTGGAGCAGTTTGCGCAGTCGTTCATTGCGTGGCGGCTTCATGTGGAAGAGATAGCGGTGCGTCGTGTACTCCGTGGAGAAAAACAGGAGTGCGCCGACCAGCGTTGCGACCCAAGTCTGCCACTCGGCCCAATGTGCGCCAAGCAGTGCGGCGGTTGCGACGATAAACAACAGGATTGCGGCGATGCTCAGATGACCAAAAAATTCGCGCAGGTATCGAGTCATAAGGATTCCGACCTTTCTGAAAGTTTCATCTCCAGCATAGCACAGACAGGACTTGTCTGACACTGCGAAGAAGTAGGGTGTTGAGGTGACGTAATGCTGACCATTTTACAAGACCGTCGCATGCTGTTTCTGCTCCTCGCCAACATCCTCTCGTCGATCGGGTCTGGCATCACGATGCTCGGCGTGCCGTGGCTGTTGGTGAATCGTGCAGGGGGCGAAGCGGTATTTGGGTATATGACGTTAGGGACGACGATGATTCTCTTTTTGGTCTCGCCGTATATCGGTGTGATCGTCGATCGCTTTTCACGCAAGCAGGTGTTGTTGTTTTCGGAGGTAGTTGGTGGTAGCATCGTGTTCTGCATGGCGCTCTGGGGCGCACTGGCTGGACAGTATGAGACGTGGCAATTGATCACGACCTACTTTGGTGGATCGTTGTATTATTCCTTGCACTTCACGACGCAGTTTGCGTTCACACAGGAGATCTTCAACCGGGAGCAATACCAGATGCTCAACGGCATCATGGAAGTGCAGAACCAGACCGCGTCGATGATCGCTGGAGCGCTGGCCTCCGTGTTGCTCGATCGCATCGAGCTCTCGACGATCTTGATGTTTGACGCTGCGACGTATGCGGTCGGGTTCCTGCTGTTCCTCGGCATCCCGTACAAGCGGGCACAGCGTCCGGCAGGTCTGGCCCCGATATCCGTCTGGCGCAACATCAGCGAGGGCTATCGCTATCTCCGGGAGAAGCCCTTGTTGACCTTGTTCTTGACCTGTTCGTTCATGACGTTCCTCGTGTTGATGGTGGGCAACTACTTGTTCCCGATCTATGTGACGCAGGAATTGCAGGCGGGTGCGGATGTGTTGGGGCTGGCCGATATGTGCTATGCGATCGGGGCGATCCTCGCAGGGTTGTCGATTCCGGTGTTGGTTCACCGCCTCGGGGCGTTTCGGTCGATCGTGCTGACGTTCTCGTCGTACACGGTGGCGATTGGGCTGATCGGTTTCTTCCCGCTGACGTGGCTGTACATGGCATTGAAGCTGTTGTTGGGCTGGGGCAATGCCGGGACGCGGGTGGCGCGGAACACGGTGATGATGGAGTTGGTGCCCAATGCCTTGATGGGACGAGTGAATTCGTTTTTCAATGCGTTTGGCATGGGGACGCGTGTGCTGTTGCTGGCGATCTTCACCCGCACGATCGCGACGACGGGGCCGGCGCTCTCGCTGGTGATCTGTTGCGGAATTCTCGGGGTCTGCTTCGCCGGAGTGTTGGCGGGGAGGAAGTTGTTTGGAGGAAAGGAGAAGACCTCAACCGCTTGATGCGGGTGAGGTCTTTTTTTGAGCTATTTTTTGTCGAGCAGAACCAAGTGTGTGGAGAACCAGGGGTCTCCTGTACCCACGTATCCAGACATGTAATAATTTCAAAGGGAAAGAAAAGCACCCAAGAATGGGTGCAATTTATTATACTTCTTTGGTTGTTGATGCAATGGTTAGTGGTTCGCCGCCACGGTCATACGCAACTTTCAACGGATCGTTCTTGTCAGCGAAGTGAAAGACTCCGACCAGTAACAAACAAACAAAGCCATACTTCAAGACTCGTTTCATAAAATGGAAACCTCCTGTGATATCGATTCTAAAAGTTCGTTCCGTTGACGTTCTAGTTTGAATGCATTTTCTAAGTTTCCTAGTTCGTGATAACTGTCAACAGCAATCTTAAGAGAATCGATTTGGTCACGTATCAGATCCATTTTACCAAATATAGATGAAGATATTAAGGCGGCATCTATGGACTGTTGATGTTCGCCTTGTGAATTATGGTAGCTGGCTTTCACGGAGTAAAAATCGGCAGCTTCGGGCGTTTCGATTAAGTCATGCATCACAATTAGTTCATTCACAGCAATCAAAACATTCCAACACTCAACAAAATTCTCTGTGCTTAGATAGACTCTTGCCATTTTGACTGTTGTATATGTCAATCCAGCATAATCGGCTATTTCGTCAAAATATGTTTCGGCTTCTTTCAATTCCTGCAGTGCTCTAAGCGGGTCATTTAAAGCAGTAATTGCAGTTGCATAGCTTATTTGTACCTCAACAATCCACTTTTTGAGATTCATCATTTGGAATACTGACTTAGCTGATTCAAAAGCCTGTGAAGCGAGGTCGTAATTCTTGCCAGCCTTGTAACTAAGACCTTGTTCAAGAAGGCACTGTCCAAGTTGCCAGAGGTCTTGCCGATCCTTAAACAGTCCTATGGCGCGTTCGAAAAAGGGGATGGAAGTCTTAAACATTCCTTTTCGTCGCAGAGTCATACCAACATTATAAGATATTTTCGCTGCCAGAAAATCAAATGTTTCGAATCTGGGTGTTAAATCAAATGCTTTTTGATAGTTGTAGTAGGCGGACGTAAAGTCGTTTTTCTTGAAAAAGTTGCTCCCCAATTTATTACGGAGCCAAGCCAACATATGAGCATCATGATAATTTGCGTTCTCTAAGCGCTCCACTAATGGTTGTAGGATGCTGAGAGCCTCGTCATACCTCGCTTGTTGATACCTGCACTCAGACAGATGAACAGCGAGCGAGATCCTATCCTTTTCGGTTAGATCAGGGTGGTCCATTAACTCTTTGACAAAAAGTTCTGCTTCCTCTGGTTGGTTACGCTCCAACAAAGCCTCAATAAGGCGAATCCGACTGACCAACTCCATACGTTTGTCTTCCTCTTGTAAAAGCTCATATACCGGAATCTTGAATGCAGAGGCCATTTTGGTAATCATCTCAGGAGATGGTGCGTATTTATCGTTTTCAATTTTGCTAATCCAGCCATCCGTAACTTTACATATTTCTGCTAGGTATGCTTGGGACATCTCGCGCTCGGTGCGAAATCTTTTGACCCTTTCTCCAAGAGTCTCTTTTGTATGTAAAGGAAGGTTCACATCATCACCTCGTTTTATAACATTCAGAACTATTATACGATAATTCTGTTAAGTAAACAACAATTGATATAAGACTGACTTGTCTATTAGTGAGTGCAAGCACATTCAGGAATTGCTCCATGTGACAAATCAAATGTAGACTCATCACATAAAATGATGCGAGGTGAGTTCATTGAATCCGAATATTCTAGGCCAACGAATCAAAGAACTTCGAATGAAAAAAGGGTTGAAACAACAGGAACTATCCGAAGGGATTTGCACACCTAGTATGGTCAGTCAGGTGGAGAGTGGACGAGCACGTCCGTCCCATGACGTCTTGGTCGGGATCGCGGAGCGGCTTGACGTCTCATTGGAGTTTTTGCTGGCAGATGCCAACCTCAACATGAAGGTCTCCAGCAAGTACAAAATGGCACGGGGGTTTATCGCCAGCCGACTTTATCGCACGGCGGCGGAGCTTCTTGAAGAAATTTTGTTGGAGCCAGATGCGAGGACTCCTGCAGTGGAAGTCAAGATTTGACCTAGCTGGAGAACCCGCCCAAGGTCGGTTCTGCCTATTTGAGACTGGCGCAACTGTACGAGATTCTTGATCAGCATGAATCGGCCTTTCAAGTCTGCGAACAGGCGAATGAGTGGTTACCTAGCCCACATCCAGACAGATATGAACTGTATCGTGTCTGGGCATGGGCCGCCTTCCAAAATGGTGATTGGGATCGTGCCAGGGAACTGGAATCGTGTAGCAAGGAGGGGGGATCGCATGGGATCGAGCATAGAGAAGTCAATACAAGCAGTGACGGTGAGATGGGGCAATGAGGATGAGGACGGGGTATTCAAAATAAATGGCATTCTCGTATCGGAGAAAGTTGTCTTGGTGATTTTTGACGGTAACGTGGAGATTCATTACGTGGCACCCACGGACGATCCGTCAGAGTTTGAATTGATTCAGTGCTTCGGCCCTCTTTTCAGAGTGGGAGATAACGAGTGCGAGATTCCCGCGATCTTCGAGGACTTATATAAGCTCTCCGTGGTGGACTTTGCAAGGAAGTATCCTCATTCGGAGATGTTGGACTATTTGAAGGAGAACAATCTCCGTATTCCCGGTCTGAATGTCGAGAACAGGAGGTCGGGTACGATTCTACAATGAGGATTATTCGTGAATAATGCGTGGGTTCGGAAGAAACCATTAGCGGAAAAGTGCGGATAAATTATCCAGATAGCTCCTCACTTGCATATGTATGTGGTAGCAACATTACTGTTATTGGGGGGACTAAAGTTGAATACTGTTAGCCTTTGCATGATCGTGAAAAATGAAGAAAACACCATTGCATGTTGCTTAGATTCGGTCAAGGATCTCGTAGATGAAATCATTGTAGTGGATACCGGTTCAACCGACAGAACGAAAGAAATCTTGCGTAGTTATACCGATAAAGTATTTGACTTCCCTTGGATTGACGACTTTTCTGCTGCTCGGAATTTCGCTTTCCGCCATGCAACGATGGACTATATTTTTTGGTTAGACGCTGATGATGTGTTATTGGAAGATGATCGTAAGAAATTTTCATCATTAAAAGATACGCTCAATCCTCATGTCGATTCCATTTCGATGATCTATAGTCTTGCTACCGATGAGCATGGATCTGTAACATCCAGCCTTCGCCGGAATCGTCTTATAAAAAGGAAAAATCACTATAGGTGGCATGGGGCTGTTCACGAGTATCTTGAAGTTTGGGGGAATATAATAAACAGCGACATTACGGTCACCCATACAAAGGTACATCACAACTCTGACAGAAATCTCCGAATCTATGAGAGTCGTATGGCTCGAGGAGAAAAATTTTCGCCAAGAGATCTTTTTTATTTTGCCAATGAGTTAGTAGACCATCAATATCATGAACAGGCTATCGAATACTATCAGAAATTTTTAGAAACAGGACAGGGTTGGGTTGAGGACATGATTTCCGCCTGCGGAAAAATGGCCGATTGTTTTCAACACCTCGGCGATCATGAACGTGAACGGCAATCTATTTTTAAATCTTTTGAATATGATACGCCACGTGCAGATTTTTGCTGCAGACTAGGGTATCAGTTTTTAAATAAAAACCAGTATCCTTTAGCAGTCTTTTGGTATAAACTGGCGACACAACTAGATAAACCAGTGGAAAAATGGGGATTACTCAATCATGCCTGCTGGACTTGGCTGCCTCACTTGCAACTTTGTGTGTGTTATTCAAACTTAGGACAGTACAAACTTGCCTTTGAACATAACGAAATTGCTAGGAAATATGTTCCTACTCATGCGAGTGTTCTGCACAATAAGAGTTTTTTGGAGTCCATTTTTGAACAAAAGTAGTACTCCGAGTCTGTAGCCAGAATTCATTCAAGTTACAAAACGAAGGTAGTGTTCATTCTGGTTTAAAAAACAAAAAGGCGCTGAGAAGCGCCTTTTTGTTTTTTGAGGTTATTGTAATTTCAAAGCAACGATTGAGGCGTTTACATTTGTTTGAGTGCCTCCAGCCAAAGTTTGAAGTGTAACAGCTGAAGCGGAAGAGTGATTTCGAAGAGTAAGGACATCGCCTGCTGCAATAGCTATGATCGCCTGTCCGTTATTTTGCTGAGTACCTGCGCCTGATCCGTAAACAGTCCCGGCAATTGGGGCACCATTTAAAAATAGAGAGAATTGGTTAGGCTCTACACCCGACACTGAGAAATCAATCAGGTATTGACCCGGAGTTGTAAATAAGATCTGAGAAGTACCGGGGGCATGCGTAATTCCGGGTGTGATAAGGCCATTCGAGTCAAAAATAACATCGGCCTCAATCGGTACAACTTGAGCGCCTAGGTTATAAATGTACCCAAATTCGGATAATCCACCTGCTGCCCCAGTAGCCCCAGTAGCCCCAGTAGCCCCAGTAGCCCCAGTAGCCCCAGTAGCCCCAGTAGCCCCAGTAGCCCCAGT
>NZ_QGGL01000016.1:106592-130791 GCF_003148565.1 Tumebacillus permanentifrigoris | reverse complement strand
TATGTCTTTCGAATGTTTCCCATAAATGAAAAACCCCCTTCAAATAGATAGTAGGGGGCTTTCTTCCTACTGTCTACTTGAAGGGGATCATATCATTATGGATGTGCCTTTTTTTATTGCAGATACTTACGTGATATCATTCAAAATGCTATCCTCGAGCATCGCATTTCGATCTCCGTACACGCGAGTAATGTGTCTATCTCCCCATGCGCAAAGTGAGTTCAAGATCCCCTCTAAACTCCACCCATACTCGCTGAGTGCATACTCCACCTTGGGCGGGATCTGTTGGTAGATCGTGCGGGTGATCACGCCATCGTTCTCCAACTCGCGCAGTTGCTGGGTGAGCATTTTCTGGGTGATGCCGGGGATGAGGCGGCGCAATTCGCTGGTGCGTTTTTTGCCATGTGTGAGGTGGCAGAGAATCACGGTCTTCCACTTCCCCCCGATGACTTCCAAGGTCGCCTCGACTGAGATGTTGTACTTCTTTTTCTCCATGCGAAACCTCCTGATTCTATGGGAACAAAAAAGTTCCTACCGAACTTTGTAGTCCCTACAGGACTTGAAAGTTCGTACTTCCTTATCTGATGGGTATCTCTCATAATAGCATTTGTCGACGAAGAAGTACCATACTCGCTTCACAAATCAAACGTAGGAGGAGCAGCCATGACAAGAGATAAAAAAAGAAGTGTACTGGCTCTGTTGGCTTTGGCCGTGAGTGCATTTGCCATAGGAACGACAGAATTTATCAGTGTCGGACTCTTGCCACTGATTGCAGGAGATCTAAAAATCCCGGTGACCACAGCCGGGTTGACCGTTTCGCTCTACGCGTTGGGGATTACATTTGGAGCCCCGATCCTGACGTCTGTGACCTCGAGCATGTCACGCAAGTCGTTGTTGCTATGGATCATGGTGGTCTTCATTTTGGGAAATAGTTTAGCGGCGAGTGCGACGAGCATTGGTTTCTTGCTGGTTGCGCGTGTGATTTCCGCCTTGTCCCACGGTGTGTTTATGTCGATTGGCTCGACGATTGCAGCGGACCTCGTGCCCAAAGATCGTCGAGCGAGTGCGATCTCCATCATGTTTACGGGGCTCACCGTCGCAACCGTAACGGGGGTACCGATTGGTACGTTTATCGGACAGCAGTTTGGCTGGCGATTCGCGTTTGTAGGGATTGCTGCGATCGGTCTGATCGCTTTTCTCGCCAACAGCCTGCTGGTGCCGTCTGATTTACAAAAAGGGGCTCGTACCACGATTCGCGATCAGATCAAACTCGTGACCACGGGTCGGTTGTTGCTGGTGTTTGTGATTACAGCATTAGGGTACGGTGGGACGTTTGTGGTCTTCACCTACTTGTCTCCCTTGCTCCAAGTCGTCACCGGAATCAAGGAAGGGACCGTTGCGATCATCTTGCTGGTCTACGGGATTGCGATTGCGATCGGCAACATGATCGGCGGGAAGTTAGCGAATCGCAACCCGATCAAGGCGTTGTTCTATATGTTTCTCTTGCAAGCGATCGTGCTGTTTGTTTTGACGTTCACGGCGCCGTTCAAGGTAGCGGGATTGCTGACGATTTTCGTGATGGGGATGTTCGCTTTTATGAACGTGCCTGGACTGCAAGTGTATGTGGTGATGTTAGCGGAGCGTTTTGTACCGGGTGCCGTGGATGTGGCGTCTGCACTCAATATCGCGGCGTTTAATGCTGGAATTGCGATAGGTTCCTATGTTGGGGGCGTCATCACCGATTCGATGGGGCTGATTCACACCGCGTGGATTGGTTCGTTGATGGTGCTGGCTGCTGTGTTGCTCACTGGTTGGAGTTGGGCTCTTGAACGAAGAGATACTAGAGGAGGATTCGCCAAATGATGAAAAACCTGCAAGATACAACGACGTTGCACAACGGTGTCGAGATGCCTTGGTTGGGGATCGGGGTCTTTAAAGTGGAGGAAGGGCCTGATCTGGTGGCTGCTGTGAAGACCGCGATTGTACATGGGTATCGCAGCATTGATACGGCCGCGATCTATGGCAATGAAGAGGGAGTTGGGCAAGGGATTCGTGAGGGGATTGAGGCGACTGGAATCTCGCGTGCAGAGCTTTTTGTCACATCAAAAGTGTGGAATGCAGATCTCGGGTACGAAGAGACGAGAGCGGCGTATGAGACGAGCTTGCAGAAGCTGGGCTTGGCGTATCTGGACTTGTACCTCATCCACTGGCCGGTAGCAGGTAAGTATCAGGAGGCGTGGCGAGCGCTCGAATCGCTGTATGCGGAAGGACGGGTGAAGGCAATCGGGGTCAGCAATTTCCAAGTCCATCATCTGGAGGACTTGCTGACCGTTGCGAAGGTCAAGCCGATGGTGAACCAAGTGGAGTACCACCCCCGGTTGACGCAAAAGGAAGTCGGGGCGTACTGTCTGGAGCAGGGGATTCAGCTCGAAGCGTGGTCTCCGTTGATGCAAGGGCAGTTGTTGGACCATCCGGTGTTGCAAGAGATTGCGAATCGGCATGGGAAGTCGGTCGCGCAAGTCATTCTGCGTTGGGACTTGCAGAATGGGGTTGTGACGATTCCGAAGTCGACGAAGGAACTGCGGATTGTGGAGAATGCGTCGGTGTTTGACTTTGCGTTGACGGTTGAGGAGATGGAAGAGATTGATGGGTTGAATGAAGGGTTGCGTGTGGGGCCGGACCCGGATGATTTTGATTTTTGATGGGGGAAGGCAGGAGGGGAAAGGGCGCATCCGTTGGGGATGCGCCCTTTTTTGTGTGACTCGTACTAGCCGGTATTAGTTCTTGCCGGAGATGTAAGTATACTTCAAATCCCAGTCCGGGCCGATGCTCAATTCGACCATGTCTTTCACGTAGGACTTGGTCAGTTCCTTGGAGGCATCGAAGTTCAGCGGGCCGATCGGCATTTCCTTCATGAGCAGTTTCTCTGCGTCTTGCTCCAGTTGGGTGTGCTTTTTCGGGTCCGGCTCTGCTTTGGCCTGTTTGATCAGGTCATCATACGCCGCGTTTTTCCAGCCGCTTTCGTTGAAATCACTGTCGCTGGTCCACATCTCAAGGTACGACATCGCGTCGTTGTAGTCCGGGGACCAACCCGATTCTACGATGTCGAAGTCATGGTCAGCCGAACGCTTGAAGCGCAGTTTGGACGGAACCGGTTCTAATTCGATCTCGATTCCGAGGTTTTTGCGCCATTGTTCTTGGATAAACTCGGCTTGTTTACGCGAAGTGGTGCCGTCGGAGGTCAGGAATTTGATTTTCGGGAAGCTCGATTCGCCAACTTCCTTCAAACCTTCTGCGAGCAGGTCTTTTGCCTTCGCAGCATTGTCCTTGCGATTGATGAGATCGCCCAGGGACTTCACGTATTCATTGCCTTGGCCATCACCAACCGCCCACGGCGTCAATCCGGTCGCTTCGACGGAACCGTTGCCGAGCGTTACTTCTGCAAATGCCTTCGCGTCGATCGCATAGGTGAGCGCTTGTCGAACTTTTGCGGAGGTCAGGGCTTTGACTCGTTGGTTGTATTGAACGTACCACGAAGTCATTTTCTTTTTCGTCGCGAGTTCCTTGGAGTCCTTGAAGAGTTCGATCTGTTCGCGAACGAGCGGGATCGAATCGACTTGTCCGGATTCAAACAAGTTCATTTTGGCACCGCTGTCGGTGACCATCGCGAAATTGATGTTGGTGAGTTTCACCGCATCTTTGTCCCAGTAGGTGTCGTTTTTGACGAGCGCCATGTCTTGGTCGTGGCCCCACTTGGTGAGTTTAAACGGACCGTTGGAGAGAACTTTGTCGGTGTCGGCACCGTATTTGTCTCCTTGGGCCTTGACAAACTTTTCGTTTTGCGGGTAGTACACAGGGAACGCCAACTGTTGCAAGAAGTACGACTTCGGGCTATCCAAAGTGACTTCCAGCGTCTTGTCGTCCTTGGCTGTGATCGCTACTTCTTCGGCCTTGCCTTTGCTTTCGTTGTAGGCTTGACCCCCCTTGATCCAAGCGACCATGAAGGCGTACTGGGACTTCGTGTTCGGGTCGAGTGTGCGCTTCCAAGCAAATTCAAAGTCATGTGCGGTGACAGCATCTCCGTTTGACCATTTCGCATCATCACGGAGATCGAAGGTGTAGGTCAAGCCATCGGCGGAAACTTTCCAAGACTTCGCGACACCCGGAAGGACTTTGTTCCCGTCCTTATCCAAACGGGTGAGACCCTCCATGATCTGACCGGCCACAGAAAAGGAGCCTTCATCCGTAGCTTGCGACATGTCCAGCGTGGACGGCTCGCCTTTGAGGGTGAGATTGAGCGTTTGGTCTTTATCCAAAGAGCCGCCCGTGGTCGCGGTGGTCTCGGTATCCTTGCTGCCACAACCGACCATGCTGATACTTGCGAACATGACCACAGCAGTCAAACTCCAAGTAATTTTCTGAAATTTCTTCATATTAATACCCCAATTCCTGTCTATTATGTGATTCCTTATGAATTATAAGCATGTCTGTCGTGAATGGCAATTGTTTTCCATGCCATTTTTTTAGTTCACTTGCATTTGAATGAAAAAAAGATCATCTGCCCATGAAGGACAGATGATCTTTTTACCATGAGGGATGTAAGGATGGGGGTTAGCGTCCTCTGCCGCCGCGACCGCCGCCGGAAGGTGACGGTCGTCCAGCGCCGCCTGTACGACCACGACCGCCAGCGCCTCCACGAGGGCCGCCGGATTTGCCACGACCTTGGTAGCCACCACGACCACTGGTAACAGGTTCCGGGCGCACAGACTGAACGCCATAGGGACTACGGTGTTGCGACGGTACGTCTGAACGATCTTCGTAGGAGGGGCGTTCTTGTTGAGCGCCACGACCACCGCCGTATTGATTGCGATCTTGTTGAGCGCCGCGACCACCGCCGTATTGGCCGCGATCTTGTTGAGCGCCGCGACCGCCACCGTATTGACCGCGATCTTGTTGCTGTCCACCGCGACCACCGCTGTATTGGCCACGATCTTGTTGTTGAGCGCCGCGACCGCCGCCGTACTGACCGCGATCTTGCTGTTCGCCGCGACCACCGCCGTACTGACCGCGATCTTGTTGTTGAGCGCCCCGACCGCCGCCGTATTGGTTGCGATCTTGTTGTTGAGCGCCCCGACCGCCGCCGTATTGGTTGCGATCTTGTTGTTGAGCGCCCCGACCGCCGCCGTATTGGTTGCGATCTTGCTGCTCGCCCCGACCTCCGCCGTATTGACCGCGATCTTGTTGTTGAGCGCCGCGACCGCCGCCATACTGGTTGCGATCTTGCTGTTCCCCGCGACCCCGGCCGCCGCCTTGGTTGCGATCTTGTTGCTCACCGCGGCCGCGCCCACCTTGGTAACGATCCTGCTGTTCCCCACGACCACGCCCACCAGAATTGCGATCCTGCTGCCCAGAACGCCCGCCACGGGAAGCGCCACGATCATTGCGATCATTGGATCTGCCACGGCCTTTATCCCGTCCGCCTCGTTCGCCGCCTTCACCAAACGAACGATTTTCCCCCGAACGCGGTGGGAGCACCACTTGCTTATGAATGTTGCTGCGAATGCCTTCCTCGATCAGTTGCAACGTATTCCGATCTCTCGGCGTCACAAATGTCACGGCCACACCCTCGTGCCCCGCTCGACCCGTCCGGCCGATCCGGTGGATGTAACTCTCCGCATCAAACGGAATGTCATAATTGAAGACATGCGACACGCCTTCCACATCCAACCCGCGTGCGGCGACATCGGTTGCCACCAACAATTGCAGCTTGGCATTGCGGAAGGTCTTCATGACCTTTTCCCGCTTCGCTTGCGACAAGTCACCATGCAACTCGTCGACTTCATACCCATAGTCTGCGAGTTCCTCGGTCAACTTCTTCGCCCGATTCTTCGTGCGGCAGAAGATCACGGCCAGATACGGATTGTACTTTTTGATCGAATCGACCAGCGCTTCCAATTTTCCACGGTCGGTGGTCTCGATCACCACTTGCTCGATCTCGTCCAAGGTAATCTGCTTGCTCTCTACCTGCACTTCGATCGGGTCCTTCATGTACCGTCTGCCGATCGAACGCACAGCTGGCGGCATCGTCGCGGAGAACAGCATCATCTGGCGGTCGGATGGCGTCACATCCAGAATCTGCTCCACTTCGCGCAAGAACCCGATGTGCAACATCTGATCCGCTTCATCCAGCACCAACATCTTCAAGTTCGAGAAGTCCACAGTTTCCCGGCGCATGTGGTCGATCAATCGCCCTGGCGTCCCGATGACCATATGAATCGCCCCGCGCAGCTTGTGAATCTGGGCATCGACATCCTGCCCGCCATACGCCGCCAACACTTTGACGCCGACGGCATTTGCGAGCTTTTTCACCTCATCTGTGATCTGCAACGCCAATTCACGTGTCGGCGTGACGATCAACGCTTGCACGTTACCAGACTCCACATCGATCTGCTCCAAAATCGGCAGGACAAACGCCAGCGTCTTGCCCGTACCGGTCTGTGCTTGGGCGATCAGGTCTTGACCTTCGAGCAAGAACGGAATGCTCTGTTCCTGTACCGGCGTCGGTTGCATCACGCCGTTGCGTTGTAAAAGTTGAACCAGCTCCGGGCGAATGCCCAGCGCAGCAAAGTTTTGTGTCATAGAAGTTGTTCCTCCGTTAGTTGTTCTCTGTACTATCTTTCCCGAAAAAATGAATCTCCTTCGCAGATTTTACATCCGCGAACCGAGTCAGCAATTGCGTATGGTGGTCGATCACTTGCTGTGCAGTCAAAACCGCATTGTTCCACGTGCTGTGCGCGTCCGCGACCAAGGTCACGCGATAGCCCAGACTCGCCGCCCGACGGGTCGTCGTGTCCACACAGACATCCGACTGAATCCCGCAGATCACCAAGTCTGTGATCCCTCGCGCTTGCAGATCCTCCTGCAACGTGGTGTTCCAAAACGAATCCGGTCTGTTCTTGTCCACAATCAGATCATCCGCTTGCGGCGCGAGGCCCGGGTGAATCTCCCACTCTGGCGTGCCTTTGGCTAGCAACTTCCCAGGGCCTGCATCATGGCGAACAAAAACTACCGGAGTTCCTGCCGTCCGAGCGCGTGCGATCAAGTCTTGCAGCCGGACGATCAGCTCCTCCCCCCGGTAGACCGGTACGTCAATGGTAAACATGCCGTGCTGTACATCGACAACAAGCAACGCTTGCGACATACGTTTCCACTCCCCTCAGATACTACCATCTTGCCTGAGCAGGAAGAGGCTGGCAAGTGCTACCGGGCGTAAACTTATCAAAAAAGGGAGTGCACCCACACGGGCGCACTCCCTTTTTTCCTCGCAAGACTACTTCTGATCCTTGTAATTCCGGTAGCGACGACGCGCCACGCCGGTCTCATAGGCGGCTTCGATCACCGAGAGACGCACCGCTTCGACGACTTTTTTATTGAAGACAGACGGGATGATGTACTGCTCAGACAACTCATGCTCGCCGACAACCGAGGCGATCGCGTAGGACGCAGCCAATTTCATCTCTTCATTGATATCGGAGGCGCGGCAGTCCAGTGCGCCTTTGAAGATCCCTGGGAAGCAGAGCAGGTTGTTGATCTGGTTCGGGTAGTCGGAACGACCCGTCGCCATCACGCGCACATACGGTGCGGCGATCTCCGGGTCGATCTCCGGGGTCGGATTCGCCATCGCGAACACGATCGGGTCCGTCGCCATTTTTTGCAGATGCTCGACTTTCAACACGCCCGGGCCGGACACGCCGATGAACACATCCGCTCCTTCGATGGCATCGTCCAAGTTCCCGACAACATTGTCTGGGTTGGTGTGCTCGGAGTACCACTGCCACATCTTGTTTTCATACGTCTGGTGGCGGGAGATGATCCCTTCACGGTCGACGCCGACGATGTTTTTGACACCTGCCAGCGACAGCATCTTGGTGATCGCGATCCCGGCCGCCCCGATGCCGACCACGACAATTTTCAGCTTGGACAGGTCCTTCTCGACCAGTTTGACCGCGTTCATCAAACCAGCGAGCAGGACGACCGCCGTGCCGTGCTGGTCATCGTGGAACACCGGAATGTCCAATTCCTTTTTCAGGCGCGCTTCAATCTCGAAGCAGCGCGGGGAGGAGATGTCCTCCAAATTGATGCCGCCAAAGGCCGGCGCGATCGCTTTGACGTGCGCGATAATCGCTTCCGTGTCCTTGGTGTCGAGGCAGATCGGGAAGGCATCGACGTTGGCGAACTGCTTGAACAGCATCGCTTTCCCTTCCATGACCGGCATCGCGCCATACGGGCCGATGTCACCGAGGCCCAGCACGGCCGTACCGTCAGAGACGACCGCGACCGTGTTTTTCTTGATCGTCAGTTTGAAGGCTTTGGACGGGTCCTCGGCAATCGTTTTGCAGATATCCGCCACGTGCGGGGTGTAGACGCGCGACAGTTCGTCCCGGTTGCGGACGGCGACTTTGGAGCGGATCTCAATTTTTCCCCCAAGGTGCATGAGGTAGGTTCGGTCGGAGAGATTGATAACTTTGATTCCTTCCTCCGAATCGAGGCGTTCGCGGATGCGGCGCCCATGCTCCCGGTCAAAAACATTGACGTTCACATCTCGTACCACAATATCCCGCTCAACATGAACAACGTCCACGCCGATGATGTCGCCGTCCTCCTCCCCGATGTGGTGTGCCACGAGTCCGAAGATATGCGAGCTGTTTTTCAATTCAAGCCGGTAGATCAATGAGAGTCCGGCAGTACGTTCTGATGCCATGATTTTTTGCCTCCTGGGTTCCGGAAAATATGCATTCTATTGTAACACTCCTATGTAATCAATCAATAGACTGATCAGGACAAATTCGCCAAACTTGTTTGCCCCAAAGCCCCTGCACTATAATAGGAAAAAGGATTCCCAGCTCGGTGGAGCGAATTATGTACGTGGGGGAATGGATATATGAGCATCTCTACTATTCCCATTATGCAGGCAATCCTCTCTCATTTAAAAGGCAATCCGGGCAGCTATCATGTACCGGGGCACAAGATGGGACGGGGATTGGATGGAGCGATGGGCTCCTGGCTTTCGCAAGCGTCCCGCCTCGATCTCACGGAGATCCCAGGGCTGGATGATCTGCACGCGCCAGAAGGAGCGATCCGCGAGGCACAGCGTCTTGCGGCAGAAGCGTTTGGCGCACAGGAGACGTACTTTTTAGTAAACGGCAGTACGGCGGGGAATCTCGCCATGATCTTGACGGCGATCTCACCGGGCGAGAAACTTCTCGTACCGCGGAATTTGCATAAGTCGGTGTTGAACGGACTCGTGCTGGCACAGGCACAGCCCGTTTTTTATCACCCAGAAGTGGACGAGCAGTTTGGCATCGCGTCGGGTGTTGCGGTGGAGACTGTGCGCGAAATTGTGCAGGCCCACCCGGATGCGCGGGCGCTGCTGATCGTCTCTCCAACCTATCACGGCATCTGCTCGGATTTGCGAGCGGTGGCAGAAATTGTACATACGGCAGGGATGATGTTGTTGGTGGACGAGGCGCATGGAGCGCACTTTGCGTTTCATGAAGCCCTCCCCGCGACGGCGATGCAGGCGGGGGCCGACATGGCGGTGCAGAGCACGCACAAGACATTGGGTGCGCTGACACAAGCGTCGATGCTGCATGTCCAAGGGACACGCGTCGATCGCACGCGACTTCGCAAGCGGCTGCAGCTCGTCCAGAGCACCAGCCCTTCGTATCTCCTGCTCGCCTCGCTCGACGTCGCGCGTCACCAGATGCAGACAGAGGGCCATGCGCGGCTGGAACAAGCGCTCCAGGCTGTTGAAAAAGGTGCAGAGCGCCTCCGGGCGCACCCGCACCTGCATTTGTTGCAAAAAACGCCCGGCGGCTTCGAGGTCGATCCGCTAAAGTGGACGATCTCCGTCGCAGGGCTTGGAAAAACAGGCTCGCACGTGTACGAGTACCTGCATGCAGAAAAACACCTCACCTTGGAACTCTCCGATCCACAAAATGTCCTCGCCGTGTTCAGTTATGCAGATGGTGAAAGGCAAGTGGAACGCCTCGTGCAAGCGCTGGAGGGGATTCCGATGGAGGGAGCGAGCGAAGGCTTCAGGTCAAATGAGGTCTTGCAAGCACGCTCTCCATCGGAGGAGCTAACAAAGTCCGCACAGACGAAGAGCACCGCGAATTCGTCATGGTCCTCACTTGAAGCCAAGTTTCTCCCACATGTTGCGTTTGAGATGGACACGGAAAGTGTACCCTTACAACGTGCGGCGGGACGATGCGCGGGGGAGATGGTGATCCCCTATCCTCCGGGAATCCCGCTGATCGTACCCGGTGAAGTGTGGACGGAGGAGCTGATCGCACACGTCGAAGCTCTCCGCGCTACCCAGGTGCGGTTCCAAGGTGTGGAAGACAGCCAACTACTAGAAGTACGGGTTCTGCTCCGAACGTAAGAAGGGAGTTTAGGAGGCAGTGGGTCTTTTCATTACGCTCGAAGGCCCGGACGGCAGTGGCAAGTCGACACAGATTCGTCGCTTGGCTGAACGTCTGGGCAGTTTGGGAATACAAGTTCATACCACGCGGGAACCGGGCGGCACCCCGATCTCTGACCAGATTCGAGCGATGTTGCTCGATCCGGAAAACTCTTCGATGGTCGCCAAAACCGAGATGTTGCTCTACGCCGCCTCCCGCGCCCAGCACGTCGCAGAAGTGATTCGCCCGAACCTAGCGGCGGGTCGCGTCATCCTCTGCGACCGCTACATCGACGCCAGCCTCGCCTACCAAGCGACCGGACTTGGCATCCCGCTGGAGCAGGTGCGCCAGATCAACGAACACGCGACTGACGGCCTCTGGCCGACTCGCACCTACCTGATCGACGTCCCGAGCGAGCTTGGACTGCAACGGGCGGCCTCTGGGCGTGGCAAGCAACTCGACCGGATTGAACAGCGCGACCTCGACTATCACCGTCGGGTGCGCGAACAGTTCCTGCAGATCGCTTCGCAGGAGTCAGAGCGCATCGTGGTCATCGATGGCACACAGTCCATCGATGCTGTCACCGAAGCGATCTGGCAGGACATCCGCCAGTTTCTGTGAGATCTTCGCTCATTTTTAATAAGGAGCGGTTGTGATGAAAATCGGAGGCAACAACAGACCGTTCGTGGAAACGCTCGGTCTGCGTGACGATAAACCAGCAGGAGATCTCAAAGCCCCTGCTTTTCAAGACCTGTTCCAACAAGCCAATCAGAAGTTCACCAAGGCCGAGATGGACAACCTCATGCGCCAAGTCGACGACATGGGCAAACTGCTCGCCAAACAGATGACATGGAAATCGGTCCAGGATTACAAGGAACGCGTGCGCCGCTTTTTGGAACAAGTCGTCAAGGGATTTGCTTCCAAGGAAAAGCAAGGCTTCGACAAGCGCGGTCGGATGCGCTTATACAAAATCATCTCGCAGATTGACGACCTGATGGCCGAACTCGGGGAGAAGGTCATGGCCGATGAGAAGGACAACCTTGAAATCCTCGAAAAAATCGGGGACATCCGTGGCCTGTTGATCAATCTGTATTTCTAGGAGGGGTCGCGATGACTTGGCCTGTACCTGGCCCAGCAAGCGACATGCTGGCCCGGAGCCTACATACCGGGCGCTTGGCGCACGCCTACCTGTTTCTCGGCTCTGAGGGCTCTGGACAGGTGGAGACGGCGCAGTACTTTGCGAAGTCGATTCTCTGCACGAGTGCGGGCGAGCGCCCCTGCGGGGTCTGTTCGCAGTGCCGACGGGTCGAATCACACAACCACCCGGACTTGATCACGCTCGAACCGGACGGCAATGCGATCAAGATCGCCCAAGTTCGTGAGCTGCAAAAAGCGTTCTCCCGCAAAGCGATGGAGAACGCTTCCAAAGTCTACATCATCCACCATGCGGACAAGATGACCGTCGAAGCGGCCAATGCGCTGCTAAAGTTTCTGGAAGAACCGACAACTCCTGTGGTGGCGATCCTGCTGGCCGACTCCAAAGCCAAGCTGTTGCCGACGGTGATTTCGCGCTGTATGCTGATCGCCTTCGAGCGCCGTCCGATCAGACAAGTCGAGGATTTGCTGGTCGCAGATGGGGTGTCGTCCACCCGTGCCAAATTCCTCGCCTACCTCAAGCAGAGCTATGGGGCAGCGAAGGAATTTGCCAGTCAGGAGAGATTTGCGGAAATCTTGTCGCTGATGGTACAATTGAGTGAGGAACTTGCAACACGTCGAGGGAATCCCCTCTTCACGATACAGGAGAAAGTCATCAAACCAAGTTGGCAAGGAGCAGAGGTCGATGCGCTGCTGGATTGCCTCGCTTGGTGGTACCGCGATGTCTTGCACGTAAGCCTTGGACTGGATACAGCCGTGGCAGCAGATAGCCAACTAGATAAATACCGATCGCAGGCAGCGCAGTACCGCACAGATCAACTCGTCGAGATGATTGAAATCATCCTCACGACCAAAAAACGCCTGCAAGGCAATGCCAACGTCCAATTGACGCTAGAGCAGATGATCTTGAGGCTGCAGGGGGTTTAGGTATGTTTGCCGTCGTCGGTATCCGTTTCAAAAAAGCGGGTAAAATTTATTACTTCGACCCGGCTGATCTCCCCATCGAGAAGGGACACTTTGCGATCGTGGAAACCGCGCGTGGCGTGGAATACGGAGAAGTGGTCATCGGTAAGAAAATGGTCTCCGAAGGAGACGTGGTGTTGCCGCTGAAGCGGGTCCTGCGCATTGCAGATCCCCGCGACGCCCAACAGGTGGATGAGAACAAGGTCGCCGCGAAGAAGGCGTTTCATATTTGTCAGCAAAAAATCATCGACCACAAAATGGAGATGAAGTTGGTCGATGTCGAGTACACGTTTGACCGCAACAAGATCATTTTCTACTTTACAGCGGACGGTCGGGTGGACTTCCGCGAGCTCGTGAAGGATCTCGCGTCGGTGTTTCGCACGCGGATCGAACTGCGTCAGATCGGCGTGCGCGACGAGGCGAAACTGCTGGGCGGCATCGGACCGTGTGGGCGCATCCTCTGCTGTTCGAGCTGGCTCGGAGATTTCGATCCGGTCTCGATTCGGATGGCGAAGGACCAGAACCTCTCGCTGAACCCGGCGAAGATCTCCGGACTGTGCGGACGCCTCATGTGCTGCTTGAAGTTTGAAACGGAGAGCTATGAGGATAGCGAGAGCAGCAAAGTCGAAGTGGCCGCTGGTAGTTCGAAGCCGCATGGCAAAGGCAAGCAGCGGGATAATTCCGATCACTAGACTTGATTTGCGAGCGGGGTGAGCGCGAGTGGACAAACAGGCCGTTTTTGCTCAGGTTGCCAATGTCGAGGAACGCATCGGCGAACTCTACCGAGAACTGGGCTCGCTTAAACAGAAAATCGTCGAGCTCTTGGAAGAAAACCAAAAGCTGACGATGGAGAACGAAAACCTGCGGAATCGCTTAGACAAAACCACCAAGGCAGGGGAGCATGCTCCCATGCTTGGCGAGGGGTATGACAACCTCGCACGGCTTTATCAGGAAGGATTCCACATCTGCAACCTGCATTACGGGAGTCTGCGAACAGAGGGAGATTGCCTGTTCTGCCTCTCCTTTTTACACAAATAACAACAGGATGATCAGATGTGAAGAATACTCGGCGGAAATCGCCGGGTATTTTTTATATAATTAATTTATCATCTTTCGTGACGATTTATGAAATTTCGATAGGAGTCGACAAGCGGAGATGGTAATATGATAAGTATAAGCCAAGTCTTTCAAAATTCTCGCGCATAACACGATCGAAGCATCGAGCAGATCCTGCTCTACTGGTGTATTCACTAAACACATAACACAATGAGGTGGTAGACTTGACAGCTAGACTTTTGTTGGCCGAAGATGAAGACGTTTTGAGAATGCTCGTCGTCGATTCGCTGGAAGACTGCGGATACGAAATCGACGAAGCGGTAGACGGCGTAGAGGCTTTTGAGAAAATTCAAGAGAATAGCTATGACCTCGTCCTGCTCGATTATATGATGCCAGGGATGACCGGGCTTGAAGTCGTGGAAAAAACCCGCAGGTTGGCAGGCAAGCACGATGTGAAGATCATGATGTTGACCGCGAAAAGCCAAAAGTCCGATCAGGACTTGGCGCGCAAGACCGGCGTGGACTACTTCCTCGCCAAACCGTTCTCCCCGATGGAGTTGGTCAACCTGATCGAGGGAATTCTCGATGAAAAATAACGCCATCAAAAAGGGAATCGCGCGCCGCATCACCAACTACATGCTCGTGCTGATCCTTCTGATCATGGTCGGCGGCGGTGCTATGTACGTTGTGGAGCACAAATTACAAACCGACTATTACGCCGAAGTCAATCAGTTGGATCAGAAATCAAAACTCTCGATTCAGATCCAACAGCACACGCTCAGCGTCATCGCCGATATGCGCGGGTACCTCGCGGTGGCCGTGCCAAGTTTCATCGACAAGATCCACGTCAAGCAAAAGGGTTGGGAACTCGGGATGCAGGAATTCCGCAAACTCGACTTGACGGAGGAGGACCGCCAGTACCTCGAAGACTTGCAAAAAGGCTACGACAAAGTCTTCAACGAAATCGTGCCGGCCGCTGTGAAGATGACAGATGCTGCAACCAACCGCGCTGAACTTTTGAAGTATTCACAGGACAACAACTTTACCCCGTATCTCGACTCGCTGTTCCAACACAACAGCGACTACGTGGTGGCGACACGGGTGAAGATCGATGCCTTACAAGCCAAGTACAACCGCAACCTCGATCTGTTGGCGATCCTGACTTCCTGCTACCTCGTCGTGATCGCGGCGATTGTCGGATGGCTGGCGATCCGCTTTGCCAAGGATGTCGGGCAACCGCTGCAAAGGCTTGCACTCAGCTCGCAGCACCATGAGGACGGCAAACTGTTGGAACTGCCGTATGGCCAGCGCAGTGACGAGATCGGGTTCTTGACCCGCTCGCTGCAGAGCATGATCCGCCGGATCAAAGAGACGGAGCAAAACTTGATCGAACAAAACGAGGAAGTGCTTGCCCAACAGGAAGAATTGCTGCACTCGCAGGACGAACTGAGCGAGACGCTGCTGAAAATGCAACAAAAAGAGGCGATCCTGCAAGCGCAGAACGAACTCAACGCCTCGCTCGTCAACACGCTCAACAGAACGGATCTGCTCCAAAGCATCATCCAAAACGTTCGAGTGATTCAACATGCGGACAAGGGTGCGATCGTGCTGTTGGAAGAGGATCACCCGCACGCGGCGGTCGGCATCAAGCCCGAACAGATGCACCGCTTCATCGATACCTTAGAAGACAGCATGTTGGCCCGCCTGCAGATGGATGGTCGTGCGTTCGTCCTGAGCCGTGAAGCGCTTCCGAGAGAGAAGGGCTACCACGACGAGCGCATCGAGCTGTCTGACCTCTACCTGCCGATCCATGCGTCGGACGGTCGGATGATCGCTCTCGTCGTGCTGACCCGGATGGGTCGCAACTTCAGCGAGGCCGAGTTGGAACAGTCCCGTGCGCTGGCCAACCAGATCTCGCTGTCGATCGAGAAACTCCACACCTTTGAGGCTTCGGAGCGCGAACGCCGACTGAATCAAGAGATCATCAATTCGATCCGCGAAGGCGTGCAACTTTTTGACAAGCAAGGGAATTTGGTTCAGGTCAACGAGACGTGGACATCGTGGATCGGTGAGTACGTGCTCGACAGCGACGACCGTGAAGTGACGCATCGTCTCTACGACCTGTTTGAGAAATTGGTCGACAATTCGGACGAGCTCTGCGAGTTCGTAAAGGAAGCGCTCGACGGCACGCTGGCGGACGACGCCAAGCTGATCTACCAACTGCAACAGACCGATAGCACCAAAGTCATCCAAGTCTATTATGAAAAAATCCACGACGCGCGCGACCATGTCGTCGGCACGATGTTGGTACACCGTGACATCACCCGCGAGTACGAAGTGGACCAGATGAAGTCGGAGTTTGTCAGCACCGTCTCGCACGAACTGCGCACACCGCTCTCTTCCGTTCTCGGGTTCACCGAACTGATGCTGAACAAGGAATTGAAGCCAGATCGTCAGCATAAATACCTGACGACGATTCACAAGGAAGCGAAGCGTCTGACGCAACTGATCAACGACTTCCTCGACATCCAGCGCATGGAGTCGGGCCGCCAGTCCTACGATATGGCCGATGTCGAGATGTTGCCGATCGTTCAGGAAGTCATGGAGTCGTTCACCATGAACTATACCAAGCACACCCTGCGCGTCGTGCCTCCAGCCGCCTCGACCTTCGTGCGCGGCGATGCCGACAAATTGAAGCAAGTGCTCGTGAACCTGATTGGCAATGCGGTCAAGTACTCGCCGGAGGGCGGCGAGGTCACCGTCGAATTCCGCTGCCTGCCCAAGACGCTGGTGGTGATCATTCGCGACCAAGGGCTGGGCATTCCGAGGGATGCGCTCAGCAAGCTGTTCTCCAAGTTCTACCGCATCGACAATTCCGACCGACGCAAGATCGGCGGCACCGGATTGGGTCTGGCGATCTGCAAAGAGATCGTCAAGGCGCATGACGGGGAGATCACCGTACAGTCTGAACTCGGCATCGGTTCGATGTTCTCGATCCACTTGCCGCGTCAGGATGTCACCGTCCCGGTGTTGGCCGCCTATTCGGAAGTGGCTGTGGCCCTGACGACAGATCAGCCGCGCCTGTTTATCGTCGAGGATGATGATTCGCTTGCACTCCTCCTGCAGGAGGAACTGCAAGACAATGGCTTTACCGTGACCCACCTGCGCGATGGAGAGGTGGCGGTCGACCAGATTGCACAGCACTTGCCAGACGCTGTGGTGCTCGACATTATGCTCAAGGACTCGATCTCTGGTTGGGATGTCATCGACCGTTTGAAAGCGAACGAGGCGACGAAGAACATTCCGATTTTTATCGCCTCGGCATTGGATGACCGTGAACTGGGTCTGTCCAAGGGCGCGACCGATTTCCTGACCAAGCCGTACCAACCGAGCAAGCTCTCCAACGTGATCCTGCAGACGCTTTTGCACCGTGAAAAAACCGGTGTGATCATGTTCCCCGAGCGGGAAGAAGACCAGTAGATGACTGTATGTGATGATGTAGAAGAGATCTTAGCCAAGGGTGAGTAGAGGATGAGCAAGAGTGAGAGAATCAAAAAGCTAGTCGAAGCAGGGCGTAGCAAGTACATTGTGGAACTAGACCGACAGATCACCACACTAGAAGGAACACTGGCCTCGCTGGGACAGAGCTATGACAGCGGACGAGCGCAGGACATCTACCGCAGCGCCCACCGTCTCAAGGGCAGTGCCCCGACATTTGGACTGAACCGCGTAGGGGAGATCGCAGAACACCTCACCGAACTGTGGGAGTGGAGCAACCAATCGCCAGAGAGTGGTGCCGATCGCGCCTTGACGTCGATCCTCAGCGAGACGCACACCCATCTGATCCGCTTGAAGATCGAGTACGAGATCGCCCGCAACCAAGCGGACCTGACCGTGCGTGAAAGCTTATGGGAGCGCGAGAGCATCGCCAAGCCAGGCCGGCTGTTGCTGATTGACGATGACTCGCTCCTGCGAAGTTACCTCGCCGAGCAGTTTCAAGTGTATGGCTATGAGGTGGACGAAGCAGAGGATGTCGCAGAGGCCAAGCGCAAGTTGTACGACCAGCCGTATGACCTGTTGTTGCTGGACTTGATGATGTACCCGCAGTCGGGGTACGAGATGTTCAAGTTTTTAAAAGAAGACCCGACGATGCGTTGGCTGCCCTTGATCGTGCTGTCCGGGCGTGAGGACTTAAAGGACAAAGTCCGCTGTCTGCGCTCCGGTGCGGATGATTACGTGACCAAGCCGTTCCAGTTCGAAGAGTTGGAAGCGCGCGTCTACAACGTGATCTCGCGCGCCCGACAGTTTGAATCGATGGCGTTTCGCGACGGGTTGACCGGTGTGTTCAACCGCCGCTACTTTGACCACCAATTGCTTTTGGAATTGGAGTGGTCGATTCGCGACGACGAAGCGATCTCGCTCGCCTTCATCGACATCGACAACTTCAAGGCGATCAACGATAGCTATGGGCACCAATCGGGTGACATGGTTTTACAAGGGCTTGCGAAGATCCTGCAATCCAACCTGCGCCCGACCGACTTGCTGGCGCGCTACGGTGGCGAGGAGTTCGTCGTGCTGATGCCGCGCACCGAGGGCGACCAAGCGAAGCTCGTGATCGAGCGCGTGCTGTCGGTGGTCCGCAGCGAGACGGTCGCCAGCACCACCGAGAACCAGTTCCGCATCACGTTCTCCTCGGGCATTGCCGAGTGGAGACTCGGGATGTCACACGCGGAGATGCTGCGGCGTGCAGACGAGGCGATGTACCAAGCCAAGTTGGAAGGACGCAACCGAGTGATCTGTCACAGCTAAAGCAAAAAAGGACTCATCTCCACGCGGAGATGAGTCCTTTTTTTTGTACAGATTCCTTGTGCAGGAGGCGCCAGTCAGGTTGTAGATGGAGGGCCTAATCCCCCTCAACACGAGTTGCAGTATCAATTATTTTTATAAAGTAATTGATTTATAACGTTCTTATATCGTACATTATTCACATAATTATAAAAATGCATGCGCTGATTGAGTGACAATAACAGGAGAAGGCAGGGATTACAGCATGTCAAGACTATTTGATATTGAAGGGCTAACCTCACAAGAACGTGAAATGCAAAAAGAGGTTCTGAAAAAATTCCGCTCCAAGATCAGTCCGTCACTCGCAAAAATTGTGAAACAGTCGGACGCAGTCCGCAAGCAATTCGTGCCATCGCCCTACGAAGCGTTGGACTTCGGCACGGATGCGCCGTTTGAAGAGGGCAAAATGAATCGCGGCATCTACGGCTTGGAGCGCATCTACGAAGACCGTGCTGTGTTAACCCCGTACTTTGAATGTTCGGCGTACTGTCGATACTGTTTTAAGAAAACTCGCACCTTGGGTGGCGAGGCGAAGCGAATGAGCGACGATGACATCGCGGCGGCGATCGATTACATCCGGGCCGACTCTCGGATCAAGACCGTCCTGATCACAGGTGGCGACCCGTTGATCGAACCGCAGTTGCTGGAGAACGTCCTCCAGCAAGTCAACCAGATTGAGCATGTGCGCAACATCCGCATCGGTACGCGCAACATCCTGTTCGCGCCGGAGAACATCACCGATGACTTGGCGGATATGATCGCGAAGTACAATTACATCGACTTCGGCAACCCCCGCCAATCGAAAAACATCTCGATCGGTCTGTCGATCAACCACGGGGATGAGTTGACCTCCGAAGTGGTTCGAGCTTCGCAAAAAATGATTCGACGCGGCCTCGCCATCCGTGGCCAGATGGTCCTCATGAAAGGCATCAACGACGAGGCGAAAACAATACGCGAGCTGATCGAGTTGTTCAACTGTGTCGGGATCGTGCCGTACTACTTGTTCCATTGCATGCCGGTCATCGGAGCGAAACACTTTCGCACATCCGTCCAAAAAGGCGTGGACATTTTACGCGAACTGTCGCCGCTCTCCGGCAGCTTGGCGCCTCACTACGTCTATGTCACGCAGGTCGGCAAGCACCGTGTAGGCCCGAACCATCCCTTCACCTATGTAGACATCGACGGACAGAGCTATATCAAGGCAACGACGCCGTACAAAGCGGCTGACTTTATGGCCTACTCCGACAGCGAGGCCCTCCCGCCGTTGCACGAGATCGATGAAAATGGATACATCGTGTCCTACTACTTAGACGGTCATGACCAAGCGGAGGTGCTGGCATGAAACAAGCGCTGATCTTTCTGGAAAATGTCGCACTGCGTCCGATGTTGCGCCGAGCTGCCTACGCTCGAAAACAAGGCTACGCGTGTTACCTGATCTATTCCCCGCTGAAGGAGTTCGAACAAGCGGCGCTCGCAGAGATGGAAGCAGACCTCGGCATGCACCTGTTCGAGCGCATCGAGACGACAACTTGCTTTGAGCTGCCACACCTGCGAAACCTCGTGCGATCGATCGCGTCCGAAGCAGATGTCAAGGGACTGACCGGGATGCTCGGCCTGTTCACCGTCGACGGTCTGCTCGGAGCGCACACCGCCACGTTGGCGGCTGAGCTGGGGGTTCCGACACAGAACCCGGATGCCCTCTACCGGGCCAACAACAAATACTTAATGCGCGATGCGTTGCGCCATGCAGGCGTGCCCACGGTCGATTTTGGGATGGCGTATGACGAGCAGACGGCTGTCGAACACGCGCGCCGCATCGGATTCCCGGTCATCCTCAAGCCGGTCACGGGCGCTGCCTCGCACTTGATTCTCAAATGCGAGGACGAACAACAAGTGATCGAACGCTTCCGGATGGCACTTGAGAAGCTTCCGACCTCTGCGAACGCTTCCATTTACGAAGGGGCGCACGTGTACGCAGATCGAGCTGGCGTGGAGCATCAGTTCGACCCGCTAAAAGGAATGCTGGTCGAAGGCTACTTGTCGGGTCGGGAAGCGAGCGTGGAGATGGTCATCACGGAGCAGGAGGCTGTTCCGCTGCTCGTCCACGACAAAATCGTCATGACGGAGGGCGAGCGGGTCTTCTATGAACATCTGCTCGTCGTGCCACCGATGCGATTCACCGACGAAGAGGTGCAACAGATGAAGGACTACGCCACCTCCGCCGTGCGCGCACTCGGGCTGCAGAACTGCTTGTCCCATGTGGAGTTGCGCTATGACGACCGCTTGGGTCCGCAGATTCTGGAGATCAACCCACGCGTCGGGGGCATGTGCGTAGCCGATAGTTTGGAGGCGCTGGTCGGGTTCGACGTGCTGAAGGCGCAAGTCGAGCAAGCGACAGGCACATTTGAATTGCAGGATGCCTATCCGGTGAAGGACGAGAAATACGGAATGTTCACCCTGTATCCACCGCATTCTGGCGTCTTTGAAGCGGTGGAAGGGTTGGAGGAATTGAACCAATTACCCGGCATGGTCTTCTCTCGTCTGGTCTACCCGATCGGTACGAAAATTGATGGAGATGACGAAGAAGTGTTCCTGCTGATGTGTTGGGTTCGAGGGGATTCGTATGAATCGATCATTGAAACCTATGAGCAAGCGGAGCGATTGGTCACCTTCTCTGTGCGCAAGGAAGAGAAAGCTTCTCAGGAGGTTTAGACGTGACAGCTTACGACGACCCAGTCCATGAAAAAAAACAAGATCGCTACCTCTATCAGCTTTTAGCAGGGAAAACCGCCTCGGATATCGGTTCCTTTATCAACATGGTAGCGATCAATCTGTATGTGTATGTGTTGACAGGCAGCGCTTTTTTGATGGGACTGTTCATGGCAGTTCGATTGCTTGGAAGTTTCGTCGCAGGGTTCTACTCCGGCGTGCTCGCAGACCGCTTCAATCGCAAGACGATGATGATCGTCGCGGACATCGCCCGTTTCGTGCTGTTGATGCTCTTGGTCGTGTTGCCGACTGAATGGCATGTGACGCTCGTGTTCATCGTCTCTTTTGGGATCGGTGTCTTTGGCTCGATGTTCAATGTGGCGTTTCAAGCCAGCCTGCCCGTGATCGTCGGACCGAAAAACCAAGTCCGTGCCAATGCGCTGTTCTCGATGTGGGGATCGTTCGCGATGGTCATCGGCTTGGTGGCGAGCGGCACGTTGCTCGGAGTGGTCGGCTACCTGTTCTTGTTCGCCATCGATGCGTTCACCTATCTGATCTCCGCGTTGAATCTGATCTCCTTGCCGATCAAGACGAGCGAGTCCAGTGGGCAAAAAGGTGCCAAACAGTCGTTCCTGTCCGAAGTCAAATTCATCCTCGGCTACCTGCGATTGTGGCCGGTGTTGCTGGCGCTGATGGGAATTCGATTGCTGGATACGTTTGGTTCGGCTGCACACAATGTCGGGATGCCCGTTTTTGCCACCCAGTTGAACCCAGCCAATCCGTCGCTGTACATGGGCTTCATCTGGGCGGTCTGGGCGGTCGGGAACTTCGCAGGATCTCGGTATATGACCAAGAACTACAAAGCGAACGAAGAGTCCAAGATGGAGCGCATGTTTGGAATCGGGACGTTTTTGATGTCCTTGTTCTTCATCTTGGTCTTCGCTTGGGACACTCCGTATCTGATCTTGCCGGCTGCGTTTCTGGCAGGGATTTCGGACGGCGTTTCCGCGATCTGTTACAACATGCGGCTGCAACAAGTGCCTGACGAACGGCGTGGACGCGTATTTGGCGTTTCCTCGACGATGGTCACCGTCGGGTTTGCGGTGGGGATGGTCATCTGCTCGCCGCTGTTCGATTTCTACCGGCCGGTCGCGGTCGTGGGCTTGTTGCACGGCATTCCGATGGTGATGGCGCTGGTGTTCACCATCGTCTTCACGAAGCGTTGGAAGGGCGGCGCGTTGAGCCAGGAGACGGCAAAAACGGATGTCACGCAGTAAGCCAAGCAGATAGCAGCCCCAGAATAGAAGGAAACAGAGTATACGACGACCGCCACTCGAGATTCGATCGGGGAGCGGTCGTTTTGTTTTTGGGCATCCTATCAGCAGGGATACCCTACATCATGTCGAAGGGGATAGCGAGATTGTACAGAAGAGAGGCTCCAACCCGATGACCTTTGACCTGAAACCGGGCGAGCGGCTCGATGACCTGCAAACGAAAAACTTGCGGATCATCCAGAGCGATGAAGTGTTCTCCTTCTCCCTCGATGCCGTTCTGCTCGCTCATTATGTAAGCCTGCGCAACCGTGACCGCGTCCTCGACATGGGCACTGGCAACGGCGTGATCCCGCTGTTGCTCGCCTCGCGCAGTGACTTGCCGCGCCGCGAGGAGATCGTCGGTCTCGAACTTCAGGAACGCCTCGCTGACATGGCGCAACGCAATGTCAGCGGCAACGAACTGGAGCACACGATCAAGATCGTCCAAGGCGACCTCCGCGAAGCCATCCAACACTTTGGACACGAGTCGTTCGACGTCGTCACGTGCAACCCACCCTACCGACCCGCAGGGATCGGGGACGCCAGCGTCAACCCGCACATCGCAATCGCTCGGTTTGAACTGACCTGCACGCTCGAGGACGTCATCGTCAACGCGGCCAAATTGCTCAAATTCAACGGCAAGTTCGCGATGGTCCACCGTCCGGACCGTCTGCCTGATATCATCGCCCTGATGCGCACCCACCGCTTGGAGCCCAAACGCCTCCTGCTCGTACACCCACGCGCCCACCTGCGCCCGAATATCCTGCTCATCGAGGGCATCAAAGGCGGCAAACCAGAACTGCGCATCGACCCGCCGTTGCTTGTACATACCGACGATGGCGTGTACACCCAAGCCATCCAAGACATCTATGCTGGACGAGGAGAGTTTGCCCGATGAACCACCGCTTCAGTTTCCAAGAGCAACAGACCACCGGTACGCTCTACTTGGTCGCCACACCGATCGGCAACCTCGAAGACATGACCTACCGCGCCGTCGAGACGTTGAAAAACGTCGACGTGATCGCCGCCGAAGACACCCGCCAATCGCGGAAACTGCTCACCCACTTCAACATCGAACGTCCGCGCTTGATCTCCTACCACGAGCACAACAAACACAGCAAGGAAGAAGCGATCCTCGATCTCCTGCGCGAGGGCCAAAACGTCGCGCTGGTCACCGACGCCGGCACCCCAGGCATATCAGACCCTGGCGCCGACATCGTGCGCGCAGCTGTCGAAGCACAACTGACCGTCGTCCCGATCCCCGGCTGTGTCGCAGGTGTCACGGCGCTGATCGCCTCCGGTCTGCCAACCGACCGCTTCACCTTCATCGGCTTCCTGCCCCGGGAGAAGAAAAAACGCGCCGAAGAGCTCGGCAAACTCAAGGCGCGCACCGAAACGCTGGTGTTCTACGAAGCCCCGCATCGCATCGAGGAAACGCTGAAAGCGCTGCTCGAACATCTCGGGGACCGCGACGTGGTGCTGGCGCGCGAGTTGACGAAACGCTATGAGCAATTTTCCCGTGGGAAAGTCAGCGATGCAATTGTCTGGTTTTCGGAAAATCAACCCCGCGGAGAATACGTCCTCGTGCTCGCCGGACTCGCACCAGAACTGGTAAAAGATTTTGTCGAAAAACCGTGGTGGGAAACACTCGATTTGTCGGAACATGTCGAAAAACTTGTCGAAACAGGGCTTGCA
>NZ_QGGL01000016.1:30519-106494 GCF_003148565.1 Tumebacillus permanentifrigoris | reverse complement strand
CGCACCAGAACTGGTAAAAGATTTTGTCGAAAAACCGTGGTGGGAAACACTCGATTTGTCGGAACATGTCGAAAAACTTGTCGAAACAGGGCTTGCAAAAAAGGACGCGATCAAGCAAGTCGCCAAAGACCGCGGCCTGCAAAAGCGCGAAGTCTACAACGAAGTCATGGTGGACTAACGCCCATTTCCAGCAAAAAAAAGGCAGCGGGCCAAAACGGGCCCGCTGCCTTTTTTCAACATCATCGCACTTGGAACTTAGTAACGTAATCAAAGGGGAAGATTTTACGAAACCAAGTATCCCGATCCTCTTGAACATAGATGTCAACATGTCGATCTTGCAGAACCCCTACATGATAGTATTCATAGCCAGTTGACAACTTGTTGGCTCCTTGGGCATCAGTGATGCTTTCGAATTCTTCATGTATCGGAAGTCCATGCAAGAACTTCGCGGTAGCATCGTCAGCTACCTGAGCCATTGCAACCTGATCTTTTGATTCCAATAGATTTGAGAGATCCTGTTGAATGGCGTGCTGTACCCGAAAAGGGGAATGCCAATACAGGGACAACAAGATGAACCCAGCTACAAGAACAATCCCAGATCGTACGAAGAGTTTCAAAGTAAGCTCCTTTCCTGATTCGATTATTCGTTAACAGATAAGTCGTAGAAAAATTCTTGAGAATGATTCTGTTGATCATGGATTCGAACGACTACTTGCCAAGTACCTTTTCCAGGTGTCATCACCTGTCCAGCGTACAGATTCGTACCCGCTTTTCTTATTTCCACAGGAATTGGGGCGGACAGTCCTGACCCTGTAAGCTCTGCGGTAATTTTGTCAGCATCTGCTAGCACATAAGAACCTTGAAAACGGATATTTAATACGCAGTGATGCCCATGTAGCTGAGATGTAATAACAGAATGCAGCTCCGTATACGGATTGGCAGACTCAGCAGGTTTTTGGGCTTGAATGTCTGCGGTAACCTTGGTGTTTGATTGGCAACCAGTTATCAGAAATAAGGTGCACAGCAATGCAAGCGTCAGAGATCGCATCTGCAACTCGCTTAGAGACCAGCGCGGCTTCTCGGCCAGAAGGTCATGTACCAAGATGAGGTATTGTAGACTGAGCAATCATAAACTCCGTACCCATATACATTCAATCCATCACACTCTGTGTCTGCCCCTGGAGAAGTACAACCCCACCAGATATTTGCAATATCGCAATCGCTGCCATCAAAATCAGCAATGGATGCTGGGTAACCTTGCGGCCAGTAACGATTGTCAGAGTATGGGCCGTTGAAACGATTGCAGTGGACATGCTCGCCGAAACGAACATATTGGCCAGTCGTTTGCCCAGGGTAGGGGCCACTGCTGCCATCGCCAATAACCACCCCTTGAACATCTCCATTGGAAGGCGTTGTTGGCGAAGCGGCCATACTTGCAAAGAAACTATCAAAGTCTTGGGTCTTTTTGATGTTCATCTGGAGGTCACCAGTAGCATTGGCGATACGCTGTGCTTTTATTTTCCCATTCACTTTTAAATCGACAGAAACGTCTTTTCCAATTTCTACTTCGGCTGTGTAAGAACCATCAGGAGCAACGGTTGCTGCTTGTCCGTTTACAAATACCAACCCCTGAAGTGCTGGGTACACTTTTACAACGTCTACACTACCCTTCTTGTCCTCATAGAGCTTGAAATTATTGTCATTGGCTGCTATTAATCTGAACTTCTCCAAGATTTCACTAGGTACATTGTCGTAGTGAGCGGTCAATTCATTGGTTACTGTTCCAGAGATCTTGGCTTTTGCTTTGGGAAGTTGGGTGGCGGATGCTGGATTTGCAATAGATGCTAATGCGATAAAGCCGACCGACAATAACAAAAATTTTTTCATTGTTATACCTCATAATTATTATGTAACGAATTCTGCATTTACATCTTACAGTAACAGAAATCACCGTGCAACCCAGAAATTTCAAGTCGAACTGAGCAATTTTCCCGTGGGAAAATCAGCGATGCAATAGCATGGTTTTCGGAAAATCAACCCCGTGGTGAATACGTCCTCGTGCTCGCCGGACTAGCACCAGAACTGGTAAAAGATTTTGTCGAAAAACCGTGGTGGGAAACACTCGATTTGTCGGAACATGTCGAAAAACTTGTCGAAACAGGGCTTGCAAAAAAGGACGCGATCAAGCAAGTCGCCAAAGACCGCGGCCTGCAAAAGCGCGAAGTCTACAACGAAGTCATGGTGGACTAACGCCCATTTCCACGCAAAAAAGGCAGCGGGCCAAAACGGGCCCGCTGCCTTTTTTCCGCAGTCGCACGTGCATCGAGATGCAAAAAAGCCCCGGAGCACCAAGGCTCCGAGGCTTTTTCCGTACTCTATACTTAGCGGCTCATATCGCCAATGCATGCAGAGCAGATGTTCTTGCCGCGGAAGTGAATGATTTCGTCAGCAGACCCGCAGAATACGCAAGCCGGCTCGTATTTTTTCAGGACGATGCGCTCGCCATCGACGTAGATTTCCAGTGCGTCCTTCTCGCCAATACCCAGCGTTCGGCGCAGCTCGATCGGAATGACGACACGGCCCAGTTCATCAACCTTGCGTACGATACCTGTAGATTTCATTGTTGACACTCTCCCATTTGTTCGGATTTTTATCTGTATTTTGATTCTACATGGTTCGACAAACTTTCGACATCACTAGCGTACCAATTACTCCCATAACAGTCAATAGGTTTGGGAGGAAAATAGGAACTTTTGGGTGAGTAATTTTCTGGGAATGCCCTTTTTTTCGAAAATGAGCGGTAAATCAGTTTCTGATTGGAAAATGGAAACCGCAATCTTGACGGTGTATGTATATTGTGTTAGCGTGTGGAAAAGATAGTCTATGCGATGATGGAATAAGTACCCGCAAGCGAACTTCACCAGAGAGCCGGGAGGGTGGAAACCGGCAGGAGCAGCGCGCGGCGAAAATGGTTCCGGAGCTTTTGGAGTCGAGAGTTCGTTTTTTCATGGAGAAACGACTTGAGGCTTTGACGGGAGGGCCCGTTAGCGCCCAGTGGTCTAGCGATAGACCCGTGGAGGCGTTTTGTCGTGAGGCAGAGCGCGAAGCCAGGTGGTACCGCGAGAGACAGCTCTCGTCCCGGCAGTTTTTCGGGATGAGGGCTTTTTTTATTTGTACATCTAAGGAGGAGTTTCAGGATGGCGAATCCTGCGTTTTACATCACGACCCCAATCTACTATCCGTCTGACAAACTGCACATCGGTCACGCGTACACGACATCGGCTTGCGACGCGATGGCGCGTTACAAGCGTCTGCGCGGCTACGATGTGATGTTCCTGACTGGCACGGACGAACACGGCCAGAAAATCCAAGAGCGCGCGGAAAAAGCGGGCTTGGCCCCGCTGCCATTTGTCGACCGCATCGTGGAGGGCATCCAAGACCTGTGGAGCAAGCTCGACATCTCCTATGACGACTTCATCCGCACCACCGAAGACCGTCACAAAGTCGTCGTGCAGAGCATTTTCCAACGCCTGCTCGACCAAGACGACATCTACCTCGCGGAATATTCCGGCCTGTACTGTACCCCGTGTGAGTCGTTCTGGACGGAGACGCAGATCAAGGGTGCGAGTGGCAACTGCCCAGACTGTGGCCGTGGCGTGGAAGAGACGAGCGAGAAGTCGTACTTCTTCCGCATGAGCAAGTACGCGGATCGCCTGATCCAGTACTATGAGGAGCACCCGGAGTTTATCGAGCCGGAGTCCCGCAAAACCGAGATGCTGAACAATTTCCTGCGTCCAGGTCTGCAAGACCTCTGCGTTTCGCGCACGACGTTCTCGTGGGGGATTCAAGTGCCTTCCGACCCGGAGCATGTCATCTACGTCTGGCTGGATGCGCTGACCAACTACATTACGGCGATCGGGTACGGTTCAGATGACCCGGAGCTGCAACAAAAGTACAACAAGTTCTGGCCGGCCGATGTCCACGTGATCGGCAAAGACATCGTGCGCTTCCATACGATCTACTGGCCGATCTTCTTGATGGCGCTCGACTTGCCGTTGCCGAAAAAAGTGTTCGGACACGGGTTCTTCCTCTCCGGCGGCGACAAAATGTCGAAGTCCAAAGGCAACGTCGTCGATCCGGTGCCGTTGATCGAGCGCTATGGGTTGGATGCGTTGCGTTACTTCATGCTGCGCGAAGTGCCGTTTGGGCAGGATGGGCAGTTCACGCCGGAAGCGTTTGTACACCGTCTGAACTCCGATCTGGCGAACGACCTCGGCAACTTGTTGTCGCGGACGGTGGCGATGATTGAGAAGTACAACGACGGGATCATCCCGGAGCGTGGGGACGCGACCGACTTTGATGTGACGCTGTATGCGTTGGCGACCGACAGCGTGAAGCGAGCGGAGGAATATCTGGACAACATGCAGTTCTCGCTCGCACTTGGCGCGATCTGGGATCTCGTGTCCCGTACCAATAAATACATCGACGAGACCACACCGTGGGCGCTGGCGAAGGACGACGCACAGAAGTCCCGCCTGAACACCGTGCTCTACAACCTCGCGGAATCACTGCGCATCACCTCGGTGTTGGTGCAACCGTTCCTCATCAAGTCTCCGGCGCTGATCTGGGAGCAACTGGGGTTGGAGCCGGGTGTGGCGACGTCTTGGGAGTCCACCCGCGAGTTCGGCAACTTGCCGAGCGGTATCAAAGTGAACAAAGGCAATGCACTGTTCCCGCGCCTTGATGTGAAAGTCGAGGTCGAGGCCATCGTAGAAATGCTAGGAGGCAAACCTGTGTCTGAAACGAATGCAACCCACACAACCCTGGAAACGAAAACCACCAGCGAAGCTGTAAAAACGGAAGCTGCGCAAACCGAAGCAACCCCGGCGGGCGCTGCTCCGGCTGCGACCCCCGAAATTGAAGGCATCGCACTGATCGGCATCGACGATTTCATGAAAGTGGAGCTGCGCGTGGCAGAAGTCATCGCGTGTGAGCGTGTCCCGAAGGCTGACAAACTGCTGAAACTGCAACTGTCGCTGGGCGATGAGCAGCGCCAAGTGGTCTCCGGCATTGCGAAATACTACGAGCCGGAAGCGCTCGTCGGCCAAAAAGTCATCCTCGTCGCCAACCTCAAGCCGGTCAAACTGCGCGGTGTTGAATCGCACGGCATGATCCTCGCAGCATCTGCAGGCGACGACCTCGTGCTGGCGACCGTATCTGGGCCGATCCCGAACGGCGCACAGGTGAAGTAGGATGTCGGATGTGTACTTGATTGACACGCACAGCCACTTGAACTCGCCGCAATTTGCAGACGAAGTGGGCGACCTGATCACCCGTGCCCGTGAAAACGGGGTCGGCAAGATCGTGATCCCCAGCTATGACTACGAATCAAACCTGCGTGCGATCGAGATCGCAGAGCAGTACGAGGGCATCTATGCCCAAGTCGGCTACCACCCGTGTGACCTGAATGACCTGACAGATGACCATTACCAAAAGCTCTACGAGTGGTCGAAGTTGGAGAAGGTCGTGGCGATTGGGGAGATCGGCCTCGATTATCATTGGGACACGACGACGCCGGAGTTGCAGGACGAGATGTTCCGCAAGCAGATCGCGATCGCCAAGGAACTGAACCGCCCGATCATCATCCACGACCGAGAGGCGCACGGCGACATCTTGAAGATCTTGAAGGAAGAAAACGCCGCGCAGATCGGCGGGATCATGCATTGCTACTCCGGATCGTGGGAGATGGCACAGGAGTGTATGAAGCTGAACTTCTACATCTCCTTCGGCGGCCCGGTCACGTTCAAAAACGGCAAACGCCCACAGGAAGTGGCCGCCAAAGTCCCGCTCGACCGCCTGCTCGTCGAAACGGACGCCCCATACCTGACACCCGAACCGCACCGTGGCAAGCGCAACGAACCCGCCTACGTCCGCCACGTCGCAGAAAAAATCGCCGCCCTGCGCGAGCTCTCGTATGAAGAGATCGCCTTGCAGACGACCAAGAATGCGAACGAGATTTTCCGCTTTTAGGTTTTACTAAATGGGTACCCGCTTGTCATTTCGTTTCATATGCACCCCTTCAAGTAGTCATTGAGAAAAGGCTTCCTCAATGAATTCTAAGTAGGGGTGTTTTTTTGCGCGAAGAATGGTCAATAAAAAGAGAGAGAACGTTTCCGTTCACTCTCTTTTACTTAGGTTACTTGCGTTTTTTGGTCAACTGGAGCTGTCACGGCGAGGGAGGGTTTCCAGTTTTGCAATCGTCTCTTTGCCATTGAGAGTGAGAACAAACAGCTCTCGTCAGAAGAGCGACCTATCATCCGACAGGAGCGTAGCTACCCTGTTTTGGATGAGTTGTCGGTGTTACTGCGACTCAGAAGCCCCGCGTTTTGCGGAAAGGCGCTCTAGTGCTGGCGGTCGCGTATTCGAAGTGAACGTGCGATCAAGCCGATTGTCGTCGGATGCAAAAATTATTGTTTGCCAACACCCCTCCGTGCTTCATGAAGCATGGTCTAGACCCAATCCCAGCATGTCTAGCCTGATGCCACGCTTCTGTAACGAGCTTCTAGGACCCGTGAACAAACATGAACAAAGTTGCAAGGATATTTCTAAATTGTATAAACAGAATATGTACAAATCATAGCGAGTTCACTATAATTGAACGGTGGAATAATATGACCAATTTCTTACCATTAAACATAGAAATTCAACATCGGAGGTACGGAGCCTATGACTACGGTTGAATATACAGCTACAATGACCATTGGTAAAATTCCGATTGGCAGACGGATTCTCGAAATCATGCAGGAAAAAGGGAATGCTTTCACGATTCGAGCTTTTGCGGAGAGATTGGGTGAGAATCGTGAAACTTTCAGACAGACTCTGTTGGGCAATCGTCCGATTTCGCTTTTGTTGGTCGAAAAGATTGCAGACGGGTTGGGCCTGACAGAACAACGCCTACGGCAATTGGACACCTTCAAGAAGGAGGAGGAATTGGTCACTCTGCTGAAAGCCACGACGAGAACGAAAGTGATGCTCATGCGCGCGCATTCCATTGCTCACGAACTAGTTGAGACTGCGTTTGGTTCAACTGAACGTGGATTTGCTTTCAACAACTTAGGTAGAGCGCAGTATCTCATGCAACAGTTCGAGGATGCACATGAATCGTGGAAAAAAGCGTTGTTCTTTGCGAGAGAAATGCAACGCGCTTTCGAGGACACTCGTTTGTTGAAGATCGTTTCTGAGAACCTGATGTTGACAAGTACCAGACTTAAAGACTATGGCGGTGCGAATGAAATGCTCCAATTTGTCGAACGGACTGCTGCTGATGATCCTAACACATTAGGCATGATTGCCTACGCCAGAATGGTGATGTATGGTGATCGTGGAAACTTGGAGTCTTCGAAGAAATTTGCGTATGAATCGCTTGAATACTTCCGTAAAACCAATAATATGAAGCAAATTGGCTACGGGCATCTCAACGTGGCGAGAATCGAGTATCTCTCAGGGAATTATGAAGCTTCTGTGAAGGTGTTGGATTCCGTATTCGATAGTATTCTAGATTGCGAAGATATTCTCGTTGGTGCTGTTAAGGAGTATGTACGTGCCCTTATTAAGTTACACCAGTATGAGACCGCAATCCAGATTGCAGAACAGCATGAATCGGTCATAAAACAGTTCCCCGATGATTGGCGTAAGTTACAGGTCATGTATACAGTATTGAAGGATGACCCAACATACGCTGACAATATTGCAATGGATTTACAAGCTAGTGTTGAAGGTCAAACCCTTGCGTGTAAGTGCCTTTTCGAGTATTACGTGAAACGTGGTGACGCTGAGTCTGCAATGCGTTACTATGAACTTGAGCGGAAATATTCGCGCGATAATTCCGAGTTCTATGATAGGGAGGGCTTTTAGGGTGAAAGGAAGAATCTTGTTCGGTCTTGCGTTTCTTGCAGTAGCTGGATTCGTGCTTGCAGGTACGAGCGTTACCAAATCGGCGCAATGGTATGGACCAGAGCCGTCAGGAATCGTTTCCGTTACAGACTAAGAACCCCATCCCCCTCGTTGCAGTTGTAGACGAGGGGCTTTATTTTGTCATTATTGAGATGACATGAACCTGTGCCAAATTAATAATGACAGTCAGTGATGATCGCCGTTTCCCTGATTCTCAAATCCATTTATCAGAGTTTCACCACACGGATTACGACCGACAACGATTCTTCGTGAGTCATCCGTTACATAGCTCGTTACGGGAGAACTTTAACCATTATCGAGTAAAGAAACAGGAGTTGATTTTTTTCTTTTGAGACCAGATGACCTAGACGCATTCATGTTAAAACATGATTTCAATATGAAGACAGAAATGTATCAACGCATCAAGCGAAAACTTGACTTGCCAAACGGTCTGCCTTTTGACAAAGAGGAAGCTCTTGCTCTGATTGATGAGATCATGAAGGGAAAATCGATACCTCACTTGCGATTGGAATTGTGCAAGTATGTTCTAGATGTGTACTTTAATGGTGACTACTACCCCGATAGGGAAACATAAGCAGTTTGTAACATCCGAAGGTATGGATCTACTCGGCGTAATTCATCCTAGAAGTAGTATTCTAAGTCGAATTAATCCGAAACTTCTTGATGTTTCGTCCTATTCATGTCTACCCTCAGTTTGAGGCATAAAAAAATCCCCCTCGCTTCATTCTGAGGAAAGATTATCTCATGCTCCGTGTTTGGGAAACAGGTTGGGAGTGTTTACACTTACTTTGGAACTGTATTATGTGAAAAAAGTCCTGCTTTCTATTACCTCAGTGACGAGGGGGATATATTGAAAATGGATTTTGTCAATTCGTTCGATGATTTAGTTGGGAAGTTAGGGTATTTAGATACGGCCGCGAGTTAATCCCTGGGAGAAGGTGATTGGATTTTGAAACAAGTTGGGAAGGTGATCAGTTTACTCTTGGCCGTGTGTTTGGGCTTGCTTCTGTTTAGCAACTTGGACAAGGGGTTTATCAAGTACGAACAGGATGTATTACAGGTCATCGTCCGACCGGGAATGGCACTAGGAGACATGACTTCCAACTTTTCGGGAATTCAGGTCTTGGACGTCGAAAAAGGTCTCGTGGCAATACCGTATGGAGCGGTTGATGATTTACAAGAGCAATTGCAACGCTTACCAGGCGTGAAACAGGTCGAAAAAGTCACAGTGAAGCCGCACTATAGTTTAAAAAAACTTTTGTATAGCATCAAGCAACAAGTGATGCAGTATGCAAAGGGCGAGTTTGGTGGCCTCAGTTATAAATCAAGGCCGGAGCGAGTGTACGATATTTCAGGTCAACTTATGGTTTTATTGACCAGGTCTTTGGGCTATTTGCTGGCGGGTCTTGGACTTGGGGTCGTGTGTAGTTTGGGCTTGGTTGTGTTGGGCGCGTGGAAACCGAGACTAGGTAAATGGTTTGACGGAGTTCACGCGTTACTGTTCGGAATCCCGGATTTCTTCATGGTGACGCTGTTTCAATTTGGTGCCATTATGATTGCAAAACGAACAGGATACAAAGTGTTTTCCATTATGCAGTTTTCAGATGATATCCCCTTTGTCATTCCGATGTTGTCGATTGCGATCCTGCCGGGGATTTTGCTGTATGGTGTCGTGCGGCTGGCCATCGAGCGTGAATGGGAGCAGTCCTATGTGAGGACGGCCTACAGTAAAGGGCTGTCCAAGAGCAAGGTTTTGTTTCACCATATCTTGCGAAATACCTATCCTGACCTACTTGCAGTCCTCCCACGTACCATTGCGTTATCGATCACATCGTTACTTGTTGCGGAAGTTATGTGCGGTATTTTTGGGCTGGGTGGATATGCGGTCAACAAAGATTTGGTTCGGGTCACGTCACTCACAACGACCTGTGCGATTTTGTCTGTTGTCGTCATCACAGCCCACATCGTATCGTTTGTCATGCAACGCAAATTCTCGATAAAACATGAAGGTGGAGCCATCAGCGCAACGAAAAAGCCATATTCGCGAAAAGACAGCCTTTTGTACGGGCTGTCTTGGATCGCATTTTCACTTCTGGTGTTCGTTATTGTGGCAGGCGGGTGGCTGATGCCGCATACGATCGGTACGGGAGATCGGATTCAATGGATCACAGAGCAGGTCGACGGAGTCGTCAAGTATGTCACGCCCCCCTTTGCTCCAAGCAGCCGACATTGGTTGGGTACTGATCACAGGGGTTTGGACGTACTGAGTCTATTGGTAAACGGGGCGCGGTATACGTTTGGATTTGCTCTCTGCGTAACGGTGCTACGGCTACTCATCGGTGTACCAATGGGGATGTGGTCAGGACTGACTGGCAAGGGTAAAGAACCGTTGGCTTGGATGAACATCATCACATCGTCAGTTCCTTCCTTGTTGCTAGTATTTCCAGTCCTCTACGGACTTTCCCAACAAGGTTTGGGGTTTCAATCCATAGGGGAATCAGGAGGCGTGCTGTTTAGCGTGATTTTGATCTGCTTGTTGGTGTTCTTGGGAGTCTTTCAGATTGCGGGGCAGTTCTCAGCGAGAGCGCAATTTTATCGAGATAGCTTGTATATTGATTCCGCACGAACGATGGGTTCTTCCACATGGCGGATCATGCGGGTGCATCTCGTTCCACAACTGCGGCTGGAATTGATCTATGCAGCCATCGTGGAACTGGTGCAAGTTTTGTTCGTTATGGGACAGTTGGCAGTGTTAGGGTTCTTTTTTGGTGGTGGGGAGATGTTTGGTGTCGGGGAAGGGAACTTTTTCCCGCTGACAACCACTGGAGAATGGGGGGGAATGATTGCGTATGGCGTTCGAGTGATCCGCTCCTACCCTTGGATCATTTTGAGTGCTGGTGCAGCCATGACGCTTACGATTCTCTGCCTGATGTTTTTCTCAAACCAAATGCAACGTCGTTTTGAATATCCTCGTATACAACCGGCCAAAAATCCTTATCGTTTTATGGAGCCCCGCATGTTGACAACAGCCGGGGTAACCATTTCGATTTGTATGTTGATCGTCATCACCCTTAAAATGCCATCTACTATGTCTGAGAAGCTTACGAGTCAAGTACCTCCGACCTTGGAGAATGTACCGTCAATACCAAGTGCGGAACCTTCTGCTAAGCAGGTAGAAGATTTCAAAGTTGGTTGCCGAAATGTTGCGGAAGGCTTTTTGCGCTATTTAATTCAAGGGAAATGGGATATGGCCTCCAGTTACATCATGGATGGTTCGCAGGACATTAGCAAACCTGTGAAGCCTTTTGATGCTTGGATGACTGCTTTTACAGACCGGGGCTACCAATTGGTGAGAATTGGGGGAGTTCCGGAAATCCCAAAAGGAAAGTCCATGTACCAAGGAGTTGAACTGGAGATTTCAGTACTGGATAAAAACGGTCAGTCGGAAGTGTGGGTTCTGCAGGTGGATAATCACTATGTAATAGCGGGTCGAGAAGAGCCTAAATAAGGTACTGGCGAGAGTTTTGTGCAATGTTGCCACTCGACGAGTGCAGGGGGTTGCTTTTTGCCATACTACCGGAGGTGGTCAAACACACAACCCCAACTTGAGGAGGCTGATTCCATGCCGAATACGCAAACGACCCAGATCCAGCAACAACTCGTACAGTGCCAGCAAGCCATTCAACAACTGGTGCAACAAACGCAGCAAGCGAACCAAGTCTACCAACAAATGCTCCAACAAGAACGCCAAAACGCCGAAGTCCTCCAACAACTGGCGCAACGCGAACAGCAAGCCGTTCGCAACATCCAGTTCAGCCTGCAAGGTCACGAAGTCGCGCTGCAACGTTTGCAACAGGTCTCCCAAGTATGCAACCAACTGGAACAAACGATTCGCTTCACCGAGCAACAAGTCCCCGTCACCGCCCAATTCCAAGGCACCTACCGCTAGTTCCAAAAAGACCGTCACGCCCTGCGCGTGGCGGTCTTTTTTTGCACCAAAGCCGTATACAAATATTGGCATGTTTTATTGAAGATGCATTTATGATATCCTTTCTTTTACTTAACAATTTGCTAGATTTTTGGGTATGTAGGCGATATAATGTTTCTAAGTCGAATTGGCTCGGTTAATTTATTATTATCGTTCAATACAGTACGTATCTCATTTGGGCAGGTGGAGGAGCAATGGGGCAGGACAAGACACTGATCGATACCTTGCAACGGGTGCAGGAACATGCTGAAACCGGGGTCATGTTGATCAACGGCAGTCACGACGAAACGTCGATTCGCTATCGAGACCTCTACACGCGTGCACGACGCGTCCTGCATGTCTTGCAAAAAAAAGGTCTGCGTCCGCGCCAAGAACTGGTTTTGCAGGTGCAGGAGGAGCAGGTGTTTTTGGATGTGTTTTGGGCTTGTGTGCTGGGGGGAATCGTACCCGTGCCCTCCACCGTCGGAACGACAGCCGAACATCGCTTGAAGCTGGTGCAGATCTGGAACGTCCTGCAGCAACCGATGTTGGTCACTACAGCGGACGGGTGGCAGCACTTCGTGGCGCACATGGACAAGCAACCCGCAGTTCGGGAGATGGAGAGTCGTCTGATCTACACGGACGAACTGGTCCGCGCCGCTGCGCTTCCAGACGCACCACTTGGTGACCTCTATGAAGCAACGCCAGAGGAGATCGCCTTCATCCAGTTCTCGTCCGGCTCCACAGGCGATCCGAAGGGTGTCGTCCTGACACACGCCAATGTCGTGAGCAATCTCGCAGCCATCGTCGCCGGCGTGCGAGCGGGTGCCGGTGACTCTGTTTTGAGTTGGATGCCGCTGACCCATGATATGGGGCTGATCGGCATGCACTTGATGGCGCTGTATGCGAGTCTTCCCTTCTATTTGATCCCGACTCCGCTGTTTGTACGTCGACCTGCGCTCTGGTTGGCGAAAATCAGCGAACATCGCGTGACGCTGACCTCATCGCCAAACTTCGGGTACAAGCTGTTCCTGACCACGTTCAAGCCTGCGCGTGCCGCCGAATGGGATTTGTCTGCCCTGCGCGTCATCTTCAATGGAGCGGAACCGATTTCCTATGAGCTGTGCAACCGCTTTTTGGATGACTTGGCTCCGTATGGGTTGCGGCGCACGGCGATGTTCCCGGTGTACGGCCTCGCTGAAGCGACGGTTGGAGCGGTATTTCCCGCGCCAGGCGAAGAGATGCGCCAAGTCCGCGTCGATCGTCGGACGCTGGTGCTCGGAGGTCGTGTGGAGGAAGTGACGGAGCCGGAAAGCCACATGTACGAGTCTTCCTTTGTCGATGTCGGCACACCGATTCGCGAGCTGGAGCTGCGCATCTGCGGAGAAGCGGGGGAAGTGCTGGACGAGATGCACGTCGGGTATATCCAGATCTGCGGCGCGTCGGTCACGCCGGGATATTACAACAACCCAGAGGCGACCGAGCTTGTCCGCACGGCTGACGGCTGGTTGAACACGGGCGATCTCGGATTCCTGCGCGAGGGGCGACTGGTGGTGACCGGTCGTGCCAAGGACATCCTGTTCGTCAACGGGCAGAACATCTACCCACACGATGTGGAGCGTGTCGCGGAAGGCATCGAGGGCATCGAGCTTGGAAAAGTCGCCGTCACCGGCGTTTTTGACCCTACGCTCCAGCGCGATCTGATCCTCTTGTTCGTGGCCTTCAAGCACCACCTCAGGGAGTTTGCACCGCTCGCCCTGCAACTCAAACGCTACATCGCTCGCCTGGTCGGGTTGCAACTTGACCATGTGTTGCCTGTGCGAGCGATTCCGAAGACCACCAGTGGAAAAGTCCAACGCTACAAGCTCGGGGAGCAGTTCCAGAGTGGGGAGTTCGACATGACACTGGCAGATCTGCAGGTGTACATGCAAGAGTTGGAAGCGGCGGTGCAGGTGATCCCGCCGCGCAACGAGGTGGAGGCGACGATCTTGGGCCTGTGGCAGGAGGTTCTGGAGCAGGAGTCGATCTCCGTGGAGGACAATTTTTTTGAACTCGGAGGCAAGTCGACGCTGGTCGCCCAGATCGTCGGTCAATTGGAGGCGCTCTATCCCCAGCGTGTGCAGATCAGCGATCCCTACTCGTTGCCGACGATTCGGCAGATGGCGGATCACATCCTCGCTACACCGCGTGCGGTCACGCTAAAGCCTGTGCAATTTCCGCAAGCCTACCTAGCGCCTCCGCATGAAGTGGGCGGGATCGAGACGTTGCACGCCCGAGTTCCGGCTCCGATCGTGGAGCTTTTGCGGCAGTTGGCGAGTGAGATGCAGGGGTCTTTGCTAGACTTGCTCGCGCTGGTCTTCGCGAATTTGCTGACCCAAGTCACGGCGAAGGCAAGCGTCCAACTGTCGGTGGTGATCGAAGACGATCAGGTCGCCGCACTGGAGTTGGACTTGTCCGCTGTGGAGTCGCTATCGGATGCGCTCCATCATGTGCGCGAGCAACTGGCCACGCCGCGGGAGCTCATCGCGTTTTCCGAATTGCTCGGGATGGCGCGCCGGGAGGAGGAGCAAGGCATCCTGACTTGCTTTTTCCACCGCGAGACGCGGGTGGGGCATGTGGAGTGGTTGCAGGTCTTCGATCTGGTCTGTTGGGTGGAGGAGTTTGAGGACGGGTTGCGACTCGCCTGCCAGTTTGCCGGGCGGCGTCTGCGTGCTGCCAAAATGAAGGAATTGCTGACGCTCTACGTCAAACTGTTGCTCCATCTAGCGGGGAAATCTTCGAGCGGGAGAGAATAGCATGCTGCAATTGTCTGATCTACAGCTCGACCAGCTCGTACTGGACGACTTTGAAGTCGATCTCCCGTCTCCAGAGGAGATCCGCCAGCGGGACATCGCGGTGATCGGCATGGCGTTGCGCGTGCCGATGGCAGACAGCGTGGAGGCGTTTTGGCACAACATCCGCGAGGGCGTGGGCTGTACGCAGTCGTTTCCGATCGAGCGGCGGCGATATGCCGATCGCTTTTTGGACTACATCGGCAAGTCGCCGGAGCGCACGTACACCCCAGGCGGCTATCTGGAGGGCATCGAACGGTTCGATGCGAAGTTTTTTCGGATGTTGCCGACCGAAGCCAGTTTGATGAGCCCAGACCAGCGGTTGTTTTTGGAATGCGCGTGGGAGGCGTTGGAGGATGCGGGGTATGGCGGTCCACGAGCTGTCGGAACGCGAACGGGGGTCTATGTCGGGCATGTCGGGGACCTCGCGGGCTACAATTATCGGCAGTTAATCGATGAACTTGATGTCGATCCACTGATGCGCCCGGCATCCGTTCCTGGCAATCTCTCGGGGATCGTCGCCAGCCGAATTTCCTACCTGCTCGACTTGAAAGGCCCTGCGATGCTGATCGACACCGCTTGTTCCTCCTCGCTGGTCGCCGTGCACCAAGCGTGTACGGCGATCCGCACGGGCGATTGCGAGATGGCGTTGGCCGGTGGGGTGCGCTTGAACCTGATCCCGCTCGAACAGGAACATGCCAAAGTCGGCATCGATTCGTCAGACGGCAAGACGCGGGCGTTTGACAACCGTTCAGATGGCACGGCGATGGGAGAAGGCGTGGGCTGTGTGCTGTTGAAGCCGCTGGAACAAGCCTTGCAGGATGGCGACCCGATCTATGCAGTGATCAAGGGCAGTGCCGTCAACCAAGACGGTCTCTCGGCAGGCATCACATTTCCCAATGCACAGGCGCAGACCGATGTGTTGGTGCGGGCGTGGAAGGATGCCAACATCGACCCGTCGACGCTGTCCTATGTGGAGGCGCACGGAACGGGGACCAAGATCGGGGATCCGATCGAACTGAACGGACTGACCCGCGCCTTCGCACGCTATACCGATCGCAAGCAGTTCGTCGGCATCGGGTCGCTGAAGTCGAACATCGGGCACACCTACCAGACGGCCGGAGTCGTCGGGCTGATCAAGGCAGCGCTCGCCCTGCACCATCGCGAACTTCCGCCCACGTTGCACGTGCAGGAGCCGAACCGGCAGATCAAGTTTGTGGAGACGCCTTTTTACGTGAACAGCCGGCGGCGGGCTTGGTCGGCGGGGGAGACACCGCGCCGATGCGGGGTCAGCTCCTTCGGATTCAGCGGGACCAATGCACATGTCGTGCTGGAGGAAGCCCCCCTGCGGGAAAAAGCGCCAGAGCGCCGCGTGCCGCAGCTGCTCGCGCTCTCGGCGATGACGCCGGAGTCGTTGCGCAGACTGGCGCAGCGTTTTGTGGAAACGTTACCGGCGTCAGAAGCGACGTGGGAGCAAGTCTGTTACACAGCGGGCTTGGGACGAGCCCACTTTTCCCATCGCATCGCGGTGGTCGCTTCTGATAAAGCAGAGGCTGTGTCTGCCCTGATCGCTTGGTTGGAATCGGGGCAGCTCGTGCCCAGCACCGAGGAGATGCAGACGGTCGCCGATGCGTACATGAGCGGAGAACAGGTGGAGTTCCAGCGCGTGTATGCGCGCAAACGCATCGACTTTGTGCATCTGCCCACCTACCCATTCGACCGGGTGTGTTGCTGGGTGGACGTTCCAGAGACTGCACAACCTGCGCGCAACGAGGTGGCGGTGACGGCAGAGGAATTCCCAGGCTCGGTCTGCACCCCGTCCAACGGGATCGTGCTGACCGGTCGGGAGGACAACGCGTACACCGACATCGAACGCCAACTCGCAGACGTCTGCTACCGGGTGTTGGGGCTTGCGGAGATCAACATACAGGATAGCTTTTTTGATATGGGCGGCAATTCGATTCTGTTGCAGATCGTGTTTGGACACTTGCAGAGCTTGTACCCAGAACAGGTGAAGCTGACCGACTTGTTTGCCCACTCGTCGATTGCACGGTTGGCGCAACGTCTGGCAGACGAACCGCCTTCGCCAGAACTTGCTGTTGAGGCGGAGCGCCCCGAGCACAGTGCGGACGACTTGCATCGCTTGCTGGATGAGATCGCGGCGGGCAGGTGTACGATCGAGCAAGCGCTGGCGTTTTTGCGAGAGTAGGAGATGGGGGCAAGGGAGGGACGAGCATGGAACAGCTTCTCAAGTTGATACTCGAACAGGCGGCTGCCGGGAACTTGGAGCGCGACGCAGCGGTCGAAGCGCTGCAATGGGTTCGCCAACAGGGCAAGCCGCCCCACGAGGACATCGCGATCATCGGTGTCGCGGCCGACTTGCCCGGGGTGGATTCGCTGGAAGACTTCTATCAGAATCTGCGCACGGGAGTCGATGCCACCCGGTCGTTCCCCAAGCAGCGCCGCGCAGATATCGACCGCTACTTGCGCTGGATTGGCAAGCCGGATGCGGAGATGACGTATCGGGAGGGGGCTTACCTCCCGCGGATCGACGAGTTTGATCATGCGTTTTTCCGCATGTCACCGAAGGAAGCCAGCCTGATGGACCCGAACCAACGCTTGTTCCTGCAGACGGCTTGGCATGCGCTCGAAGACGCTGGCTATGGCGGGGAACGGCTGTCGGGCAGTCAGACCGGCGTCTATGTCGGGTTCGCCAACACCGTCAAGGACAGCTATCAGAAAATGATCATCGACGTGGAACCGACCCAAGTTCCGATCTCCATCGCGGGAAACTTGCCAGCGATGGTGCCCACGCGGCTGTCCTATCTGCTGGATCTGAAGGGGCCGACGATGGTGGTGGATACGGCTTGCTCGTCGAGTTTGGTGGCGCTGCATCTGGCATGCCAAGGCATTCGCCAGGGCGATTGTGAGCAGGCGGTGGTCGGTTCGGTCAAATTGCACACGGTGCCGCTGGATGATGAGAATTACCAGATCGGCATGGAATCGTCCGACCACCGGACGCGCGCGTTTCATGACCAGTCGGACGGAGCTGGTATTGGAGAAGCCTCGATTGCGGTGTTGATCAAACCGTTGCGGGCCGCGTTGCGGGATCGCGATCAGGTCTATGCGGTGATCAAGGGCAGTGCGATCAACCAAGACGGCAAGTCGATGGGAATCACCGCACCGAACCCGGACGCACAGACGGAGGTGTTGGTGAAGGCTTGGGAAGCGGCGAAGGTTCACCCGGAGACGCTCTCCTATCTCGAAGCGCATGGCACAGGGACCCAGATGGGGGACCCGGTGGAGATCGAGGGGTTGAAGGCTGCATTTGCCCGCTATACAGACAAAAAACAAGTCTGCGCGATCGGATCGGTGAAGCCGAACATCGGCCATCTCTACGAGTGTGCAGGCTTGGCGAGCGTGGTGAAGGCAATTTTGATGTTCAAGCATCAGGAGCTGTTGCCGACACTGCATGTCAAGCGACCGAACCGCTACCTCGATTTTGTGGATTCGCCGCTCTACCTGAACACCAAACTGCGCCCGTGGCGCACACCTGTTGGCACTCCGCGACGGCTCGGCATCAGCTCCTTTGGATTCAGCGGCACCAACTGCCACCTCGTGCTACAGGAACCCCCGCTGGGGAAAAAAGAGTCTGTCCGCCTCAGCGGAGACTCTTCATCGGGGCAACCCGGTGCGATCACGAATGCTGATCTGTATCGCGAAGCAGGCGCAAGTCACGGGCAGGGTGGTCTCGACATCCTGCCACTTTCGGCCAAGAGTCGTGCTTCCTTGGAGGCCTTGGTAGCCCGCTACTGTGACTTTTTCGAAAAAGAGTACGTCCCCGCGCTGCGCGACATCTGTTACACCGCACAGACGGGGCGTGGGCATTACGAGCACCGGTTGGCGCTGGTGGTGCAGGATCGCGCGCAAGTGCTGGAGATGTTGCACCGACTTCGGACAGAGGGCTTGGACACCCCGCTTGACGGGGTGTTTTTTGAACAGCACGAGCGAGCGCCGCGCAACGACTTGGAGAAACTCTGCGTCCAGTACGTTCGCGGTGCAGTCATCGACTGGCACGCGCGGTCGGCAGGGTACACACAAACTCACGCCAAGGTCAGCCTCCCTACTTATCCCTTTCAGAAAACGCGGTGCTGGCTGAACATCCCGGAAACCGCACCTGCATTGGACTCCACCTCCACCAAGCAAGGCTCCCCTGAACTCATCGCCTATGCCGATCAGCTCAGGGGACGTCCCACAGGCGAGTACACGGAAATCGAGCAAACCATCGCGCGCGTCTGGTGTGAAGCGCTCGGCATTCCAGAATTGAGCATTCAGGACAACTTTTACGACCTCGGCGGAGACTCGGTGATCGGAATACGGATTCTGCACCGGATCAATGAACAGTTGGGGTTGCAGATGGAGACGGGTGAGTTTCTCAAGCATTTGACCATCGAGAGCGTGGCGAAGTATCTCGAATCATTGAGGTGACAGCAGACATATGGAGAAAATCGCGTTATTATTTCCCGGGCAAGGGTCGCAATACCCCGGTATGACTCAATGGTTCTACGATCAGTTCCCGATGGCCAGACGCACAATGGAAGAAGCGAGCGACGTGCTCGGGCTCGACCTCGCCCGCATCTGTCAGCACGGCAGTCCCGAGGAACTGTCCAAACCGGAAACCTTGCAACCCGCGGTGCTGACGGCGAGCGTGGTGGCATTTCGCGTGTTCCAACAGGAGATTGGCGTGCTGCCCGAGTTCTGTGCGGGCCATAGTCTAGGGGAGTACGCGGCGCTGACGTGCAGCGGTGCGATCTCGTTCGCTGATGCCCTGCGCATCGTGCAACGCCGAGGCCGTCTCGCGGCAGAAGTTGTCGAGCAGGGCGGAACGACGATGTCGATTTTGAAAAAAGTCTCGATCCCGCAGGTGGAAGCAGAGTGCCGCCGCCTCACGCAAGCAGGCCGGATGGTGGGGGTCAGTTGCTACAACGCAGATAGCCAAGTCGCGGTCTCTGGGCAGGAAGCGGCGGTGCGCGAGTTGGAGAGATGGGTGGAGTCCAATGGCGGCTCGGTCGTGCGCTTGCCAGATTCGCCGCCGTATCACAGCCCGCTGATGCAGGAGGCGGCAGATCGGTTGCGGGAGGAATTGTCCGCGCACACGTACTATCCGCTGCGCTGGCCAGTGATCAGCAACGTGACAGGTGCTCCCTACCCTGGTGCGGAGTCGATCGTCGACCTCCTGACCGCACAGATCGCGAAACCCGTGCAGTGGCAAAAAACGATGCACTACCTGCACCGTCAAGGCATCACCAAAGCGATCGAGATCGGCCCGAAAAACGTCCTCACCACACTCGTGTCGCGCAACGTGGAGGACATGCAGGCGTACTGTTTCGACCAACGAACGGATCGCCAGAAGTTGGTGGAGTTTTTCACGGGGCGCATCGAGCAACAACATGTGCCGCACTTTCTCGGTCGGTGCCTGACCATCGCCGTCTCCACGCCGAATCTGAATCCTGATGCGCGCGACTACGAGCGGTGTGTGATCGCTCCTTATCGACGGATCGAGGCGATCCAGCACACGATTGAACAGAGTGACCAGCCGGCCACGCTCGACCAGATGAAGGAAGCGCTCCAGCTGTTGCAGACGATTTTCACGTACAAACAAACCCCGCTCCAAGAACAAAAGGAATGGTTGCACCTCCTGCGCGAGGAGACGGGAACCTACTATGAGTTCCCCGAGTTGGGGTGAGGGAAATTCAATACGGAATCCAGCCTGATTCTCGGCTGGTTTTTTTGTGTGCATGACGATGAGTTCGTTGGGAAATCTAGAGAATAACGGTTTTCTTCTCCTCTTTCCCGACCTGTTTTGTTATAATGGGACGGTACGTCAGATATGAGTACAGACTACTAGTAGGAGAGAACGACCTATGAGTAGCTACAAAGTTCGTTGGTTTAAGGATCTCGATATTTTCCTGATCCTCGTGGTCCTCGCACTCTGCGCGGTCAGTATGCTCGCCATCTCCAGCGCTACACATAGCTTGGAGGGCGGTAGCAAGACGTATGTCATCAAGCAAGTGGTCTGGGGTCTGATCGGCCTCGGCGTCATGATCTGGTTGGTTCGCACCGATTATCGCAACTTGACCCGCTATGTCGAGTTTGGGTATGGAGTTTCGATCGTGTTGCTGATCCTCGTGTTTTTCTTTGAACGGGTGAATGGGGCACATGGTTGGATTCCACTCGGCGGGTTTGCGTTGCAGCCGTCCGAGTTTTTCAAAGTCGTCTTCATCCTCATGGTGGCGAAGTATCTGGCCAATGAACAGGAGGACGAGGAAGGGCGTCGTGCAGACCCCATCCGCAATTACTTGTTCCTCGCGGTCTACAGTGTGCTGGCGATCGGTCTGATCGTCGTAGAACCGGATCTTGGGCAGACGATGGTGCTGATGGCGATCCTCGCGGCTGCGATGTTTGTGCATCTGCCGTCGCGGGTGTTTTGGACGCTGGCTGGGATTGCGCTCGTGGTGCTTGCCGTGGTCGTCGTCGCGGTCTTCATGTATCCGGATCAGTTTCTCACCTTGCTCGATACCTTGGTGAAAAAGGGAATTCTCGCACAGCATCAATATGGGCGATTCGAGAGTTTCATCTATCCTGAGCGCGATTTGGCTGGTTCAGGCTATCAAGTCTACCAAGCAAAAGTTGCGATCGGTTCTGGTCAGATGTTCGGCAAAGGTCTCTACCAAGGTTCCCAGACGCAAGGCAGTTGGGTGCCGGAGCAGCAGACCGATTTTATCTTCACCGTGATCGGTGAGGAGTTGGGATTTGTCGGTTCGGTCGCGGTGATTTTCTTGTTCTTCCTGATGATCTACCGGATCGTAGCCAATGGCCTGCAAGCGGGTGACCGCACAGGAATGTACATCTGCTCGATGGTGGCGGGGATGTTTACCCTGCAAATCTTCGAGAACATCGGGATGTCGTTGCAATTGATGCCGATGACCGGCGTCACGCTCCCGTTTATTTCGTATGGCGGCTCGTCCGTCCTCACCAACTTCATGCTGACCGGCATCGTCCTGAACATCGGGCTCCGGCGGCGGAAGCTAAGTTTCGTATCGTAACACACATGCAGCGCATGCAAAGCGAGTGCCGGTCACGGTCCTCGCTTTTTTTCCAAACATGAGGTGAACCGTGAGTATGAAAATCAAGGAAGTGATCGTCGTTGAGGGCTACCACGACAAACAGGCGATCGACGCGGCGGTAGAGGCCGATTGTCTGTTATCGAACGGCTCTGCAGTCAGCGAAACCTTCTTAAAACAAGTGGAGCGCGCGGCACGGGAGCGCGGGGTGATCGTCTTCACCGACCCGGATGGGCCAGGGGAGCGGATTCGGCGGTTGGTTTCACGACGTGTGCCGGGCTGTAAGCACGCTTTTTTGCCCAAGCGGGAAGCGACGTTGAACGGGGATCTCGGCATCGAGAATGCCTCGCCGGAGTCGATTCGCCGTGCCTTGGAGAGCGTGCGCACGGAGTGGTCGGGGCAGGAGTCCGAGTTCTCGTGGCAAGAGATGATCGAGTACGGATTGACTGCACATGAATTTGCGGCACAGCGCCGGATGGTGTTGGGCGAGAAGCTCGGCATCGGATATGGCAACGCCAAAGCGATGTGGAAGAAGCTGAACATGCTCGGGGTCTCCCGCGAGGAGTTCGAAGCCTGTTTCACCGAGATCAAGGAGGAGAGTACCTCATGACGGAAAAACGTCTCGTCCTGCCGTCCGTTACGCGCGACGTGGTGACACGGCACGGATTCCAGTTTAAGAAATCGCTAGGGCAGAACTTCCTGATCGACGGCAACATTTTGGATAAGATCGTCGAAGCGGCTGAATTAGATGAAGGCGCAGGCGCGCTGGAGATCGGGCCGGGGATCGGCACGCTGACCCAAGAACTGTGTGAAGCGGCACAGCAAGTTGTCGCCGTGGAGAAGGACGGCCGTCTGTTGGGCGTGCTGAAGGAAACGCTGTCGGAGTACGGAAACATACATATCGAGCACAATGACGTGTTGGAAGCGGACTTGCCTGCGATTTTTGAGAAGTGGTTCCACGGGCTGGAAGTTTCGGTCGTGGCGAACCTGCCGTACTACGTGACGACGCCGATCGTGATGAAGTTGCTGGAGGAGAAACTCCCGTTGCGCAACATCGTCGTGATGGTGCAGCGCGAAGTGGCGGAACGGATGGCAGCGAAACCGGGTGGCAAGGACTACGGCACGCTGTCGATTGCCGTGCAGTACTGGACAGAGCCGGAGATCGTGACCCGCGTTCCAGAATCGGCGTTCATGCCAGCGCCCAATGTCGAGTCATCGGTGATCAAGCTCAAAGTGCGCAAGGAGCCGGCGGTGCAGGTGAAGGACGACAAACTGTTCTTCCACCTCGTCAAGGCCTGCTTCGCCCAGCGCCGCAAGACGATCCTCAACAACCTGCAAGCGAACCTCCAGCCCAAGCGGGACAAGGAAACGATCCTCGCCGCCTTGGAAACCGCCGGTGTCAACCCGACCCGACGCGGGGAGACGCTTTCCTTGGAAGAGTACGCCTTGCTGGCGGATGCGTTGGTGTAGGTTAGATCGAGTAACGAGAGACAGACCTTCGGATGAGGGTCTGTCTCTTTTTTTGCAAAAAAAAGGCACACACAGGATCACGAATGGAGAAGTGAACTGAGCAAGCCTAGTAGGATCTTTTTTCGGAACCTTTTTGTTTTTTGCCGACACGGTTTTTTAACGCTTTTTTCATTCTGTCTACCTTCGCCTGATCTGGAGGCCGATGGAGCTCATCGAGTATCTCTTTTGCCTGCTTACCCTTGATGACGTACTCATGATCATGCGCCACGACAAAACACGCCCCTTTTCGCTTGTGTTTTGTATAGATGCCATTCTATGAGTCAGTCTGTCCAAAAATGATAGTTTTTAAATCCCGGCTTCAGCCTCAATATCTTCTTCAGGCAAAATGATCCCCTGAGGGATCGCATAACGCATGAGTACCGTATAACCATCACTTCGGTTGCCCGGTATTTGGGTAACGTCAAACCCGTTGTGCCAATACCATTGTACAAGCCATTGCTCGTTTATCGCTTGAAGAAACACATATCGGCACCCAACTTCTTGAGAGAGATCGTAGGCATACCCAAGGATCTCATCAATGACAAGGGTTCCGATTTTTGATTCATGCTTTCTGTACCTAAGATCTACTGCCAGATAAGGGATCTCGAGTGCTGGTACATACAAATCGTCTCCTCGTCCATTGACACTTTGCGCCTCACTATGGTCTACTCGAATTTTTGAGCAGCAACTTGTGTAAAAGCCCAGTATTTCTGTTTCGTTATGAATCAGGAGTCGTGTTCTTTTTACACCATTTGCCTGATCAATGTTGGCTTGATGTTTCAAGTAGTGATTGAAGTTGTCCTCATGCTTATCAAAAAGGAAACCCCCAACGTCATGTTTCTCCACGTCAAGAGTTTCCCAATCTAAATCGGATCGGTTAATGACCAAGTTGATTACCCACCCTTACTTGATGCGTTTCCCACTCGCCACGCGATTGTTCATCGCCTTTTTCAATGCGGCGACCTGACGTCCACCAGCCGGACGGTTTATTTCGGAAGATATTTCTTTGGCTAGGTTACCCGTAATAACGGAGGGCACGAAATCTACACTAGGATTCTTCATTATCGGCATCATATCACTCCTTACTTAGCATCATGAAATGGTAAAAACCAGATAACTAAAACTAGTTTTTACACGATCAATCTATCATAAGTATCCAATGAATACATAAAGGTGTCAAGGTTGGCATATTGCTCCCAGCGGTTCGGCTTTTCCCTACTCTCTTATCGATCAAACGGGTTATAATGAAAGTAATCACTTTACAAAAAGTAAGCGGAGGTCGATCGAGATGGCAACATTCCAAGAATACGTACAACTCAGCAATTTCGTCTACACGGACAACCTGCACACAATACCCGCTGGGCAGACCATCGCAGACATGCAGCCCGCGCTTTCGAACTGGCGCTCGGGAGTTGATCTTGAAGTCGTGGGGAACTGGCGCATGGTCTATCTGATGGACAGGCCCGCGTCCGGCTTTTTCGGGGCTGCGTTTCGAAAAAGCGACGAGGTGATCGTCGCTTACCGTGGCACTGAGCCGGACAACATCGGCGATTGGGTGGCGGATGCGGCGTTTGCCAGCCGTTTGATGGAGCGTCTCAACCCGCAGATGGACGATGCAATCGACTTGTTCCGCGCCGTACAAGCAGAGTACCCGGATCACACCCTCACGATCACCGGGCACTCCCTCGGCGGCGGACTTGCACAGAAAGCGGCGATGTCGTTCAACACCGTTGCGACTACCTTCAATGGACCTGGTGCGCTCCACGCAGCCAACCATGAGGAGCACATGAAATTCCTGCGTGGCGACTACGATCACGTGATCTCAAACTATGTGCAGTCGGGTGACATTTTCGTCGGCAACAACCGCTTGCTCCGCCATGCCGGTCAGGTGATCGTGCTCAACGAGGATCAACTGGGCATGAGCGTTGAGGATGTCAAAAAAATCCTGCACTTCGCCTTCCACCCGATTGTCAACTTTAACGGCGACTGCAACCCGGACGGCTCGCTCAACGAAGCGCACGTCGTCAAAGTACGCCTCGAAGACAAACCGTCGATCATCCGCGACACCGCCGAAAGTCTGCTCGCCCATTTCGGTTGATCGCTTACATGATTCCAGCACCGTCCGAATAAACTAGCTCTAAAGGGCGGTGATTTCCCATGGAATTTATGAACCCAACGCGAGGTATGCTCTCGCTGCCCCTCGTCGTGCGGGACATGTTGGACTTTGTTGGTGAAGCGCCGGAGAGCGACTACCGCATCATCATCGGCTCCGACTCGCAAAACAAAGAATCGCGCCACCGAACCACGTTCGTGACGGCGATCATCGTACATCGCATCGGCAAAGGCGCCAAGTATTATTTCCACCGTCGCCATCGTCCGTTGATCAACAATATGCGCCAACGCATCTTCACCGAAGCCTCGCTCTCGCTGCTGGTCTGCGGTGAACTGCGTCAGCAGTTGGCGCTCCTGAACCGCGAGCAAAAGCGCAATCTGGAAGTCCATCTCGATGTCGGTCGCAACGGGGCGACACAAGTGCTGATCAAGGATCTGGTCGGCTGGGTCGAAGGCAGCGGCTATGAGGCGAAAATCAAGCCCGAGTCGTTTGTCGCTTCCAAAGTTGCCGATCGCTTCACACGAGTCTAAGTCAGGAAGCACCCCGTTGGGTGCTTTTTTCTTGATTCTTAGGTTATACTGTTACTAAAACAGTGTGGAAATTTCGAATGGAGGTACTAGTTTGATCGCGACAGTGGTACATACATATGAGCAAGTGAGCGAGACTATTCGCGAGGTCGGCATCCTTCCGTTGTCGTCCTTCATCCCGGAACATCCGTCGCTCGAATCGATCACGCCCAAGGACGCGTGGCACACCGGCGCGGAAACAGATCCGTGGCTGTGGCGTGACCGTGTGGCCGGCGAGGGCGTGGCGGCCTACGGGCGCTTTTTCAAAAAGAAACCGATCCTCGTATCGCTTGAGTTGTACCCCTACTTGCAGGCGGTGCTTCGTGACGAGTTGACCGTCGAGGAACGCTATGCGGATGGCAAACTGTCCCATGCGGCGAAAAAAGTCTATGAGGCGGTCGCGGCTGATGGCGGGATCGACACCAAAGCCTTGCGCAAAGTGGTCGGGATGCAGGACAAGGATTCCAAAAACGACTACGACAAAGCGTTGGTCGAACTCCAAGAATCCGGCGATCTCGTGATTGCAGGCATCGCCGAACGCCTCAACGACCAAGGCCAGAAAAACGGCTGGAACTCCACCTGCTACGAACTTGCCGACCGCTGGTTGGAGCAAAAAGGCTCCGCTGTGCGGGAGCTCTCCCGCGAGGAAGCCAAGGCGCACCTGTTCACACACTTGGAGCAGGTCTGCACCGAGCCAGCGCTGGCGTTTTTCCGCAAGTTGTTCAAGTAGTGCTTTTCTACTCATACTGAAGTCAAACTCATGTTTGCCGATGGCAACCGCATCCTACTTGATGTCTACAATGCCTTCTATGATTGACTTGTCGTACAAGACGAGACCCACCGTTGATTCTCTTATCGACTGTGATTCTTTATACTTTTGGCAATCTAGGATACTTAAAAAAACCGCTCAGGTCCTCGACCCGAGCGGTTTTTTCTTCTATCAAGGTAGCGGAACTTGTGCTTCCAGAGCTTTTTCCGCTTGCACGGCGGTTTCAAATGCGACCTTGATCTGCGCGGTGGTCAGATACCCCGTGCCTTTGCCGTTCAGCACGGCAGTAGCAACGACAGACTTGTCGGTCAGCATCGCATACTCAGAACCTGCGCTCACCACGATCCCGAGCGTGTTCGCGTTGTGCTCCAACAGGCTCTGCATCACGCTCGCATCGGCCGCTTTGTTGATCGCGGAGATCGTCAACTGGGCAACGGTCACCGTACCTGTCACCACATCCGGGATCTTCGTATGATCGACAGGTTCGCCATTCACGAGGTCGATCATGCTTTGCACAGTACCGTAATCTTGGAACACCGTCCAGACTTGCGCATCGGCTGGAATCGTCACTTGTGCAAGTTTCACCGTCCCGACCAGTTTGATGCGCGTCTGCTTGTCTATAACTTTGACCTTGGCATACTTCCCGTTGAGATCGACATGGGTCACCCCGCTGCCGATCGTCAGCGAGGGGATCAACACGCGAGATTCCGCCGAGAGATACGCATCCGACTTCACGGTCAGATCGCGCAACGTCGTCAGTCCCGCCGCCACGACATGCACCGAGGGTTTGTTGACTTCCACCACGTTCAGGTGGGCATCCGTGAGCGTGACCGTGTCCGCCGACCCGCCGTTGATCCGTAACGTACCTTGCACGCTGACCCCGTTCGCCGCAAAGTCATTTTGCACCGTGGACGCCACTTCCATGTCGCCAGCGACCACAACATCCTGCAGCGTCACATAGTCTCCAAGCACCCGCACATCTCCGTCCACCGTCTGTCCATGCCCGTTGAAGACCACGTTGCCGCTATACTCTGCCGCGCTGTCGGCCGGAGCGAGTCCTGCCGCCGTGAGCTCGAGGTGTTTGAGCCGCGTCACGACGCCATTTTTCACTTCGACATCGACTTTTGCTCCTCGCAGCGCGGCTGCGTTCGCCGGGCTGAACAGACTTTTCAAGCCCTCGCTCACCCCGTACTTCATGCCGCCGATCGTCACGCCACCGCTGGTGACTTGGGTGACCACAGAGGCAGTGATCGGCACCTGCAACGCCTGGCGCAAGTTCATCGCCACCACCGCCACCTCTTGGCGCGTGGCCGCTTGTTGCGGGTGGAAGTAGGCCCCGTCGCCTTTCATCAACCCGAGGTCGATCGCCGCCTGCACGTAATCCTGCGCCCAACTGCTGATCTGCTTGCGATCGGCCACGGTCAAATTCGTGCCCCGTCCCGTCACATCTGCCTGTCCGAAAGCGCGGACCAACAGCACCGCCATCTCCTCGCGGGTGATGGAGCTGTCAGGACGAAAGGTTCCGTCTCCGTCGCCTGTCATCAAGCCTTTGGCACGCAACGCTTCAATAACTCCGTGCGCCCAGTCGGCATCTGCGACATCCGAATATGCACTTGGCGAACTGCCCAGCGGGTTCAGACTCAACACGTTGGCGAACACCTTCGCCATCTCTTGACGGGAAATGGTCTCCAATGGGCGAAACTGTCCGCTTGGATCGCCAGCAAACAGTCCTGCGCTCTGGCCTTCTACAATCGCGGCCTGTGCCCACAGGTCCGCGCTGGTGAGATCGGTAAAGGTTGCTGCCGATGCGACGCTCGGCACGAGGGCCGTGGTCAACACGAGCGTTGCTGCCAGCCACTTGTTGATGCGTTTGATCATCTCGTCATTCACTCCCGAACTTCGGTGATAGATTCTAGACTCTATTATAGAAGGGAGTTATTGAATTTGTATGAACAAAAACAGCTCGACTCCGCGGAGTCGAGCTGTTTTTTCTAGAGAGCAGAAGCGTCCCGCGTCGAGGTGAACGAGTAATCGGTGTAGTCCGGCTTGAACCACTTGAATCCGATGCTGACCTTGCCGGTCGCATCCGGCGGGTTGAACTGGTAGTCCTCCGGGCGAATCGGCTTCATGTCGACCAACAGGTGGGTCTTCTCCGGGTTCTGCACGTAGAAGGTCAAGCCCCGCACCGCATCGATCGACAGCGGTTGCGGACCGAAGATCGGGTCTTGGATCGCGGTGACGTTCAGCCACGTTTCATCGCCTTGCTCTGCCGTCGCCACCTGCACGAACTTGCGCGCAACTTCGTACTTCAACAGGCGCGTGGTGCGGGCGACCAAGACTTTGCCATCGTCTTGGTACTGGGCGAGCAAGCGGAGCGCCTGCACGCCTTTTTCATCAAATGGAAAACGCAGGTCGTAGCCGCCGAAATGTTGGGCGAGCAGCGCGTACTGCTGATGTTCCACGAGGCTGTCGAGCGTGCCGGTGTTGATCTGGCGGTGAATTTCGCGCGGCACCCAGTTCCAATCGAGGCCGGTTTTGGTGAGGTCATGCGTGTACCGGTGGAAGCCCCACAGCTTCTGCCCATCGCGCAATTTGATCTCGAACAGCGGCGACTCCCACCCCATCTGCGGCTCACCAATCGAATTCCAGACGAAGTGGATGCCGTTTTTCACCGTCAAATCGGTGTGGTAGTGGGGCGAACTCGGGTTGTCACCCGCTTGATACGCGGAAAAACGATGCGGGTCGTACCCGCCAAATGCATCAACATTGGCCTCATTGCCGTGGTTGATCCAAACTTCGAGGTTGATGCCGTCCTGTTTCAACGCATCCCACGCGGCGACTGCGTACTCGCGCTTGAACACCGGATCGTAGTGATCCTTGCGCGAGAAGTCCCCGAACGTGTGCATGGAATCGATCCAGCCGACCTTCCAGTAGTGTTTGATCTCCGCGTCGAAGTGCTTTTGCGTGGAGTCGGTTCCTTTGAAATAGGTCATCACGCCGTCCAGTCCGTGGTCGTAACTGTCGGTGTGGTTCGGCTGGTTGTTCGCCATGAACATCCAGAACGAATCCCCGACATCAAGCCCAAGACCGGGGCCCCCCTCGGTCTGTTCCTTGGTGTTTAAAAAGCGATGATAGTCAGAAAACTCCTCCGGCGTCGTGTCATCAATGTCAGACGTGAGCGCCAGCATCGAGCGGAAGGGGTACGGAAATTTGCGCAAAAGGTTGCCAGTCGGCTTGCCGCTTTGCAACGCAACCTTCAAATTGTCCGGCACCTGTGCTTTGGCGAGACGCTTGCGATTCAACCAGGCGTCTTCGTCCTGTGGAGCGATCTCCTCGACCTCGATCACCGGTTTTTTCTCAAGCTGTTGTGGTGTCGTCAAGTTCACGGTCTCCGTAACCGGCTGCGTTGAACGGCTCCCGATCATCGTAATCCCCAGCGCCAACGCGGTCAAAATCAAGACTTTTGGTTGGTTCCCCCAAAGTTTTTTCATAATTTTTAATATCCCCCAAGTAGTCGAGCTGTTGCCACAAAGCTGTCACTTCTTATTATAACTGGTGTAGGGCTCAGGTCTAGAGAAAATACTTATTTTTGTACTGACTAGTCAGGTATGTAAAATTCACATGCTATTATTAAAGCATATTCTTACCATTCAGTGTTTTCTGGTAAATAAGAGTCAGGTAACTTGTAAGTCAAAAAATATCTCAATGGGGGCGTTCCAAAATGGCTAAACGAATTGTTAAGTTGGCAATGGCTGCAGCACTGCTCGGCGGCTTCACGATCCCGCAAGCTGCGTTCGCAGCACCAGCTCCGGCGTTGCACAATGACAACGCAACAGCAAACTTTGGCGATTGGTACATCGGTGCAACTCCGCCGAACGTAGACTACTCCAAGCCGATCATCCTGTTCGTGCAAGGTCTGCACTCCGACTATACAACTTGGTATAACACTTCCGACGGCTACTATGATGCCGCTTACAATGCAGGCTACCGCACCGCTTTCGTTCAACTTCGTGACGCAGACGGCAACGGTGGGAACATGTGGACCAACGGTCCGGTTCTGGCTGACATGATCAAAAAGATCTCCGCTTACTACGGCGGTGCGAAACTTAACATCATCGCACACTCCAAAGGCGGGATCGATACGCAAACCGCACTGGTTCACTACGGTGCAGCTCCGTATGTAAACCTCGTTCACCAGCTCTCCACCCCGAACAAAGGCTCGGAGATCGCGGACATGGCGTACAGCACCTGGACCTCGTGGATCGCAGCGATCATGGGTCAAAAAGACGATGCAGTCTACTCGCTGCAAACGTCCTACATGGCGAACTTCCGTGCGCAAACGGACGGTCTGGCTGCGAACAGCAAAACTCGCACCTACATGTCGGGCGGTACGGGCGATGACGGTTTGTTCTCCTCCACCTACTACTCCCGCGCGTTCCTGCCGGGCGAAGACGATGGCGCAGTAGCAATCTACTCCGCATTTGGCCTGCCGAACGGCGTCTCCTCCTTCACCGACAACGGCTCGGAACGCCTCTCGCACACCAAGATGCGTTACGCGTCCAAAACCTGGTGGCAAGTGAAACCGAAACTGTCCACCGCAGTATTCGGTGCAGTACCGGCAGCCAACCTGACCGCTTCCTCGAACAAAACCCAACTCGAAGGCATGGTCGCTGAAGCGTCCAACAACATCATGCGCGGTGGCCCGATCAACGGCACGGCAACCGACTCCTTCCAATTGGAAAGCGGTCTCAAAGGCGCGAACATCGACGTGATGACCTCCTCCAAAGCAACCAGCGTCAAACTGGTCTCTCCGTCTGGGAAAGTCTACACCGCGACCCAAACCGAAGGCACTGACGATGCGATCCTGTTCGACAAAGCGGTTCACAACGTCTTCACGGTCACCGCTCCGGAAAAAGGCAACTGGACCCTGCAAACCGAAGGCGAATACGATGCATACTTCATGATGGCAACTCTTGAAGGCGGTTCCAAAGTAAAACTGAACTCGCCGAAGAAAGTCCTCGCGAAGTCTGAGAACACCGTTTCCTTCGACGTTGCAGTCGACGGTGCAAAAGCAAACGGCACCACCAAAAAAGCGAAACTCGCGAAGGCGAACAAAAACGGCAAAGTCAGCGTCATGCAAGATGTGACCCTGTCTGTCAACGCGGATGGCACGCTGCACGGCGCACTCGCAGCTCCGTCTGAGCCGGGCGTATACAACGTCTCGATGGACGTGACCGCACTGAACGCAAAAGGCGAAGAAGTCACCCGTTCCGTGAACTACAACTTCGCAGTTCTCGACAGCAACAACGACCTGAAATAGGACAAGCCTTCTTGAAAAAACACCCTTGCCAACTGGCGAGGGTGTTTTTTTGCGCAAATCGCATTTCTCAATAAAATATTTATGAACCATGTATTTACAACCATCAAAAAAGTGGTACATTGTACTTATAACAGAAAGTGAATTAAATATTACAAAGGAGGTAATAACTTTGAAGCGCAAATTTGTAAAACTGGCAATTTCCGCCGCTCTGCTCGGTGCGATGGTCGTGCCGCAAGCGGCTTTTGCAGCAGCCCCGGCTCCAGCTCTGCATGATGACAATGGCTATGGGAAATTCGGGGATTGGTACACGGGCGCGGTGCCGCCGAACGTGGACAATTCCAAGCCGGTGATCCTGTTTGTCCAAGGCCTGCACTCCGACTACACCACTTGGTATAACGGTGGGGACAATTATTACGATGCGGCGTACAACGCAGGCTATCGCACCGCGTTTGTTCAATTAAAGGATGCAGACGGTGGCGGTGGGGACATGTGGACGAACGGTGCGGCGCTGGCCGACGTGATCCGCAAAGTCTCCTCCTACTATGGCGGTTCGAAAATCAACGTGATCGCACATTCCAAGGGCGGGATCGACACACAAACCGCGCTGGTGTATTACGGGGCGTACCCGTATGTCAACGTCGTTCACCAACTTTCCACGCCGAACCGAGGCTCTGAGCTGGCCGACCTCTCCTACGGGTCGTGGACATGGTGGATCGGTTGGATCATGGGCCAGCAGGACGATGCGGTCTACTCGTTGCAAACTTCCTATATGAACAACTTCCGCGGCTGGACAGACGGTGCGACGGAGAACAACTACACCCGCACCTACATGTCGGCGGGCACCGGCGATGACGGCTGGTTCTCCGCGTACTGGTACGCGCACGCTGTATTGCCGGGCAGCGATGATGGGGCGGTCTCGACCTACTCAGCACTCGGCCTGCCGAACGGAGTCTACAGCTTCACCGACAATGGCTCGCAACGTCTCTCGCACACCCAGATGACCTATGCATCGAAGACTTGGTGGCAAGTGAAGCCGAAGCTCGGCACCACTTCCTTCGCAGCGCTGACGAACCCGATGCTGTCCGCTTCGGCGAACAAGACCAGCCTCGAAGGCGGCAGCGCGGTACTGCCGGAACTCTCCAGCAACATCATGCTCGGTGGGTTGATCGACGGGGCGACCACCAACACGTTCTCGCTGGAATCCGGTCTGAAGACAGCGACGGTCGACATCATGACGGCCTCCACCGACAGCAACGTCTCGCTGATCTCGCCTTCTGGCAAGGTCTACAACGCTTCAAAAGCACAAGCCCAGGGTGACACCGCGGCGCTGTTCGCCAAAGCTTCGCATAACGTCATCAAGATCGACAAACCGGAAAAAGGCAACTGGACGCTCCAAGCGGAGGGCAGCCAAGACGCCTACTTCATGCTCGCCCAAGTCGAGGGTGGCACACAGGCGAAGGTCACCACCACCAAAAAAGTCCACAATCCGGTCAAGGACCCGACCGTATCCTTCGACGTCAACCTCCAAGGGGTCAAAGCAAAGGGCCTTGTCAAAAATGCCAAGCTGATCAAAGCGAACCAAAACGGTCACAATGCGATGCTCGGCGACATCTCGCTGAAGCAAGACAGCACCGGCACGTACAAAACGGCCTTTGCCACCCCGACCGAGCCGGGCGTGTACAACGTTTCGTTTGACATCACGGGCATCAATGAACAGGGCGAGGAATTCACCCGCTCCGTCAACTACAACTTCGCGGTCACCGATGCCAAAGGCGAGTTGAAGTAACAGGCGAGGGCCAGCTCTCTGCGGAGACTGGTCCTTTTTTGTGCTACAATAGGCGGATGTAGCTCGTGTTTTCGGGGATGATAGAAAGTAAGACAAGAATCACGCATTTCCTCGTGGACTCATATCCTATATAATAAGATTTGAAACTCTACTGGATTCGTGCATATAGTGCATATAAATGTATAGGATGGTGCAACGGTTTCATGAAGTTTTCTGAGACGATCGCGAAAATGAAAGGTGAGCATACACTCTTGCTCTGCCATGATCAAGCGGATAGCGATGCGATCGGAGCGGCCTATGCGCTCGCCCGTTACATCGGGGGAGATGTCGGCGTTCCGCAGGCGGTGGCAACCCATACGCACCGACTGATTGAAGAATTGGAGTTGCCTGTGGTCATCGCGCCAGACACCACTTCCTATCTCCATGTCGTGGTCGTGGATGCGGCTTCACCGGTCCAACTGCGGGAGTCGATGCCGGAACGGTTTTGGTTTGTCGACCATCATCCGCAGAACGACTTGCAGCAGTTGGCGCTCGGGGGTCTGTATGACCCGGTGTCGTCAACCTGCCAGCTGGTCTACCGTCTATTGAAGGAACTAGATGCCCCGCTGGATCGCAAAACCGGCCTCGCGCTGGCGGCGGGGATCATGACCGACACGATCAATTTCCACAAAGGGGACGCAGAAGCGTTCCGCACGTTTGGGGAGATACTGGACACCTGTGGGTTGACGCATGAGGAGATTCAGAGCCTCTACATGGCGGATGAACGCCGCGACCGCGGGGCGATCTGCCAAGCGGCGATCCAAGCGGAGCGCCATGAGATGGACGGCTATCATGTGATGGTGACGGAGATCGGTTCGAACATCCCGACCTTCGCGGCTCGGGCGCTGTTCGATCTCGGCGCCGATGTATCGGTGGTCGGGTATGCGCGTGGCGAGGAAGTGGAGATTCGGATGTACATCCGCCAAGAGCTCTCGATCAAGCACAAACTTGACGCCGCCGCTGTGTTTCGCACAGTCGATGGGATGGATCAAGGAATCGTCTGGGGCTATTCGCTTTTTGCGGGCTACCGGGCGAAGGGCGACCTCAAGATTCTGCTCCAGAACATCGTGAAGGCATTTGAAAAAAGACTCCGCTCATAAGAGCGGAGTCTTTTTTTGCAACGACTGCACAAAGCGCTCCAAGAGATCAAACCTGCGCTCTGAATTGTAGCCATCGAACGCAAGCCCGCGCAACTCGCGCGAGGGCGGGCGGTCTTGGGTGAGGCACAGCGCTTCGAGCAGGTCTCCGATGATCGTCTCACGGATGCGTTCATAATGGGCGGGGCCTTTGTGTGCAGAACCGAGGCGCGCGTGCGCGATGTGGGCGAGGGTGTCGATGTGCAGACCTTGTTGCACGGCGCTGGTCAGCAGCAGCGGTGGTTTGGCGAAGTAGGCCAGCGGAACTTCGCGCATCAGCCGCCGGGACACGATGTGCGGGCCGTGAGCAGGGTTGCTGAGGCCGAGGCGTGCGGACAGGCCTAGTTTGTGGTTGAGTTCATAGCGCAGCCTGATCAGCGTGTCGCGAGCCTCCTGTGCGTCGTGCGCGATGCCGTAGGTATCGGTCAGCGCCAAGTCCACATCAAAACGCTGCGCAGAGCGCACCAGCCGCGCCAATTCATCGCGGTGTTGCCCAATCAGATCTCCGTCGTAAAAAAGCACGTGGCGGGCACCACGGCTGTACGCATAAGCGGCACCGATGGCGCGGGGGACGTCGACGCCGAGCGCCTCGCGGAAGGTGAGCATCGTCAGGTCGCCCGCTTGCAACGCGTGGACGACCTCTCTCGTGCCGTCGTGACATCCGTTGACCACCACGAGAATTCGAGTCGCTCCGGCGAGTCGAACGTTGCGAATGGCAGACGCGATGCGGGAGGCTTCATTGCGGGCAGGGATCACGGCAAACACGAGCATCACCTCCTGTCTCCCTACTATATGCGGCAAGTGACCATCTGGCGAGCGGTGTCATACAATAATCACGCACTGAAAAGGAGGGACTGAGATGTGGAAGGTCGGGGAGCTGGTCTCCCGCAAGTCGTATGGTCGAGACATCTGTTTTCACATCGTGGAAATCGACCGCAGCCAAAACGTCGCGATCCTCAAAGGCATGGAAGTCCGCCTGCTCGCCGATGCCCCGTTGACCGATCTGGAATCTGTGACGGAGACAGAACTTCGCGACTATACCGCCGGCTACCGGCGTGAAGAGGATGACGCCTTGCGCTTGATTCGGATGCGCCGGCTGATCGAGGAGGAAAAGCGCTCGCTGCGCTCGGACGCCAAATTTCGAGCGAGCCATGATTTTTTTGAGAAGCCGGGACGGGTTCTGCATATAGACGGCGATGGCTCGTACTTAGAGAAGTGCCTGCTGTTCTATGAAGAGCTGCGCATCCCGGCGATCGGCCACCACGTCAGCGAAGCGCGGATGGCAGAGGTGTTGCCGCACTTTCTGGAGCAGTACCACCCGGACATCCTGATCCTGACGGGGCATGACGGCCTGTTGCGCAAGGGACAGGACTTGTCGAACGTGTACAACTACCGCAACTCGGAGAACTTCATCAAAGCGGTGCGTGCTGCGCGTCGCTACGAGCGCTCCTTTGACGACCTGATCATTTTTGCCGGGGCTTGTCAGTCGCACTATGAAGCGTTGCTCGATTCCGGGGCCAATTTCGCCTCCTCGCCGCACCGCATCCTCATCCATGCGCTCGACCCGGTCTTCATCGCGGAAAAAATCGCCTACACGCCGATCAACCAGACGGTGAACATCTTCGACGTGGTCAAAGCGACGATCACCGGCACCGACGGACTGGGAGGTTTGGAGACACGCGGCAAGTATCGCATCGGGTTGCCGCGCTCTCCTTATTAAGGAATAAGTTAAAATAAAGAGAATAATGGAGTCAGATAGAACATTCTGACAGTTCAGCTCGACTTAAGTAGCCAAGATTCCACATAAAAGCCATTGACAGATTTTTCGGGTCGCTGATATAATAATTAACCCCATTTGACAATCTTCGTCATGCATGCTATACTCAGTGATGGAAAGAGGTGGTGTGTATGACAGCGAAAAACGCACTGAACGAGATTAAGCGCAATTTGGATCGTCACGTAGGTGAGAAGATCTTGTTGCGTGCCAACGGTGGACGCCGCAAAACCATCGAGCGCACCGGCGTTCTCGAAGAAACATACCCTTCTGTTTTTGTGATCAAGCTGGACCAGGAGAACTCCTTTAAGCGCGTCTCCTACAGCTACGCAGACATCCTCACCTCCACGGTGGAACTGATGGTCTGCAGTGATGAGGGTCAAGTACGTGTAACCCTCAATGGGCACGATGCATAAATGAACCACGAAAAACTTCTCCAGTGCGCCAGAGGGCGTCGTGGGAGAAGTTTTTTTCGTTACCAAACCACCTGCGCCATCGGCATGGGTGGTTTTTTGTGCCTACAACAGTACGATCAATACCATGAATTACTATTAATATGATATCAAAAATTCAGCTCATAAAAGAGTTGAAAAATTTGTACAGAATCATTTTATATACTATAATACATAGGATAAAAGGCCTAGAACCAGCTAGCAGGGAGGAAACGTCTGTGCTGAAGGCTGTCTGGCAACATAGCCGCGCCGTTCCGATCATCCTCTGGCTCCTGTTGGTGGTCGGTAGCCTGATGATCGCTGTACCACGCATCGATGAAATCATGCAGGAACAAAAGCAGAACGAGCTCTTGGCCGGTTGGACCGCTCAGAGCCGGGCGACCACAGATGCGCCGTTGCCCCATTCTGCTCAAGAGCGTCCGAACGCGCTGTGGAAGGATATCGACGGGATTCCCGTCATGGGGTCGATCACCATAGCCAAGGTAGGTTTGCATGAGCCCTTGTTAAAAGGGGCCGACCCACTTCCGTTGCAGGTTGGCATCGGTGTGGTGGAGGAGGACAGGCTGCCAGGCGAACCCACGAATTTTGTGCTGGCGGGACATCGGAGTTTGAAGCCCGGCAAGCATTTTAACCGTCTGGGTGAATTGGAGCGCGGGGACCTGATCGAGATCGAATCGGCCAACGGAGTGTTTACCTATTCCGTTGAAGCGTCCTATCTGGTGGACCCGGATGATCTGAGCGTTCTGGATTCCCGGCCCGGCGAGGCGGACTTGACCCTGATCACCTGTCATCCGATGCGCAATCCAACCCATCGACTCATCGTCAAAGCAACGCTAGACCAAGAAAGGGGAACTCAAGTTGCAACCGTGGAAGACAAGAAATAAACCTCTGGTATTGATGTTCATCTTCATGCTTGTGATGCAAGTGCTGACTCCGTTCAGCGCAAAAGCCGCCGATGCGGTGGACGTAGGTCTGATCTTGAAATTTGAGGCAAGCAAGCCTGTCGTAGCCGCTGGGGAAGAATTCAGCTACATCATCAATTACAGCGCCTCCAGCACGGTCAGTAACTTTACAGACCCGAAAATTACGTTTACCTTGCCGGAAGGGGTCACCTATACGAGCAAGACGGACAGTACCAACACGTCGAGTACGGTCGGGGACAGCGTTGCTTTTCCAGGCAGAAAAGAAGTGACTTTCGCCTTTAAAAATGGCGTTTTGCCAGCCGGCTCCGCAGGCAAGCTGGTTGTAAACGGCAAATTCGAAAACTACGTGACACCAGACGGAACGGCTGCAACGGGCAAAATCATCTATCAGGCCGTCGTTGACGGCTCCCCTGTTGAACTGGAATCCAATGAAGTCACCGTTACGGCGACAGCGGATGCAAAGTGGACGATTGAAAAGAAAAAAATCCGCCCTCTTCCTGAACCTTTTAAAGGCTCCGACGTCCAGTATGAGATCGTGTTCCGCGACCTCACGACTTCTACATCGCTTGGCAAATTGAATCTCAAAGACATCGTGGTGACCGACAAATTACCGGATGGCGCGGTGTTTGTCTCCGCTGACAATGGCGGAGCGCCGGGGCCGGATAACACGGTGGTCTGGCATCTCGACGACGACCTGCGCGACAGCAAACGCGTGACGTTGATCGTGAATTATCCGGATTCGATCTCAGCCACCGAGGTGACCAATCAAGCAGAAGCGCTCTACACGCCGCTTGGGAAAGCTCCGACCACGGTCACCGCTCAAGTGAAGCATGGGTTTGTCACCACGCCACTTGACTTGGGCACAAGCATTGCCAAAGGGACGAATTCCGGTCAAAGGGAAATCTCTCCAGGGCAGACGGTCAAGTTTTACATCGCAAGCCTCGAAAACAAGGCGAATCTGTCGTTGAACTCCGGTGTCATTCAAGATATGACCCCGACGAAAACGGTAAACGGCACGCCCATCGATTTTAGATTGCAGACGGTAAAAACGGCTGCTTTTGCGGGGGTCGGCAGCTATGACGTGTACTACACGCTCGTCGAAAACCCGACCAGCGCAGATTGGAACCTCTGGACTCATGTGAACGCCTCGCCGCCGACCTCGTTGGATGCCACAGCGCTGGGCAACGTCAAGGGAGTTCAATTCCGCATCGGAACGCTACCGATCAATTTCGTGCAAAGTGAACCGATTGAAATGACGTACAAGGTTCCCGCTACCTTTGTGGTGCCGGCCGACTCCACGGAAACGGTGAAAAACTACGTCACGCTGGACTATGAATTTAACGGCATCAACAAAACGGCAACGAGCAATTCTGGGGTTGATATCGTCAGCAGCCGCCCCTTGCTCAAACTCGAAAAAACCAGCAGTAAAGCGTCCTTGATTCCTACGGAAACCACCAAGTATACGCTGAAAGTTTCCAATGAGACGTACACCAGCAGCGACAAATTGGAAAATCCAATCCTCGTCGATCTGCTTCCCGCAGAATTTGAATACCAGCCGGACACTTGGACGATCACCAAGCCTGCAGGCATGGCTTCGGCTCCGACATTTACGGCGGTTCCTCAAGCGGACGGCACAACCAAGTTGACATGGGCTTGGGATGATGCCAATCCGGGTAACTTGCAAATCGGTGAGACGATCAGCATATCGTTCGACGCCAAGCTCAAAGCTGGAACGAAACAGCAGTCGATTGCGAATCGGTTCCAGGTCCTCTCTTCGAAGTACCTGAATGATACCAAGTTCAACAATAAAAAATGCCCGAGCTGCGTCCCGAGCGATGGCGTTTATTCACTCCTCCAAGTGGTGGGCGTGAATGTGAATGAGGATGTCGCGCTGCAATCTGAAATGTTGGTGAAGGGCGAACTGGACAGCGACTGGAGCAAATACCCCGACAGCGGTTTGACAGCGCCCGGAGGCAGCGCGATGTACCGATTGAAAATTTTGAATGTCGGGAATATCGCCACCAACAAATTGACGATCGTCAACACGTTTGCTCGCATCGGTGACAATGCGGTCTTGAATGGCTCGGTCGGACGCAGCAGTCAGTGGGGTCCGCTCTTGACGGGGCCGGTCGTCGTTCCGAGTTACGTGACGCCGTACTATTCCACGACAACCGGGGTCACCATGAACGCCACGACGGGCGCAGACAACGGGGTGTGGTCGCAAGAACCGCCACAGGACCTGACGTCTGTCACCGCCATCAAATTTGTGTTCGATGACAACTACGTCATCGATCCGCTAGACAGCATGACGTTTGAGTGGCCGATGGTGGCGCCGGTAGGAGCACCGACCGGCGGTGAACTCGCTTGGAACTCCTTCGGGTACAAGATGGACAAAGCAGGCGGCGGGTCGGTTCTGCCGTCCGAGCCGCTCAAGATCGGCATCAAAATTCTGGCGAGCCCGAAGGCCGAAATCGGTGACTATGTATGGCTGGATCAAAACGAGAACGGCCTCCAAGACGCCGCCGAACCGGGTGTGAATGGCGTCAAGGCGGAATTGTATAGCGAAGGGGGCACGAAGCTCTCCGAAACGCTTACAGGTAACGACTTCGCGGGGAATCCGGGATACTATCTGTTCCCGAACCTCGACGCGGGGAACTACTATATCGTGTTCCGCCCTTCGGCTACCTATGAAGGCGTGACGGCAGCGGGTGTAGGAGCAGACCCCGAAAAAGACTCGAACGCCAATCCTGCAAACGGGACCACCGGTTTGATCACGCTCACAGACGGTGAGAAAAACCATGCTGTCGACGCCGGATTGGTTCTGAAAAAAGCGGTTCTCGGTGACTACGTATGGCTCGATGCCAATGGCAACGGGCAACAGGATGCCGCTGAAACCGGCATGAACGGACTGAAAGTCGAGTTGTATAGCGGAGCGGGTCTGTTGTTGTCCACGACGACGACCGCCACGAACAACGGCCAAGACGGCTATTATGATTTCCGAAAGCTGAACCCAGGTACGTACAAAGTCAAGGTCGCGTTACCGTCGACCGCGTATGGATTTGTGCCAAAGAATCAAGGAGCGATCACCAGCCTCGACTCAGACGTTAACCCGGACACGGGGTATACCGATACGATCACACTGGTACAAGGCGAAGAGAATTTGAAGGTTGACGCGGGTCTCGTCAAACTGCCTGTGGGGTCGATTGGCGATTTCGTATGGATGGATATGAACAACAACGGGATTCAAGATCCGACTGAAAAAGGCTTGAATCAAGTGAAGGTTCAACTGTATAACGATCAAAAGGTGCTCGTCGCGCAAACCGTCACCGCCGACCGTGCAGGTGCGGCTGGTTATTATCTGTTCGATAATTTGACGACGGGCAACTATTATGTAAAATTCCTCGTGCCGTATGCACTCACGAGCAAGCACGTAGGTGCGCAGAAAGACAAGGACTCGGATGCGGATACACAAGGGTGGACAGAACTCCTGACCCTCCTGCCGGGCGAGAACCTCGACACGATCGATGCGGGGGTCTACATCCCTTGGCCTGGCGGTCTCTCGACGCTGACAAAAGGCAGTCTGGGCGATCGAGTCTGGAACGATGCGAACGCCAACGGGGTACAGGACGCCGGTGAGAAAGGTCGAAATGGTATTACCGTTGAGCTGTACAACGCCAAAAACGAACGGGTCAGCTCCGTTGTAACGGCTGACCACGATGGAAAACCGGGGTATTACCTTTTCGATAACCTCGATCCGGGGAATTACCAAGTCCGATTCAAACTGCCTGCGACCGATTCGTTCACAGAAGCCCGCAAAGGCGACTCTATGGAACGAGATTCGGACGTCGATCCAGCAACCGGACGTACCGGGACCCTCCTGCTGGGTCTCGGAGAGAACATCCTGTCTGTCGATGCCGGTCTGCTCCCAGGCAAGAAGCCGAACGCGCTTGGCAAACTCGGTGATCGCGTATGGCTTGACACGAATGCAAATGGAATTCAGGAGGCAGGAGAAAGCGGCCTGAACGGGGTGACCGTTCAGTTGTACGACGAGAGTGGTACGCTGCTGTCCACCGCCTTGACCAGCGGAGATTCGGGCCAGCCGGGCATGTATCTGTTTGCCGACTTGCCAAAGGGCGAGTACCGATTGAAACTTATCGCACCAGTCGGATACGCGTTCACGGTCGCGGAGGCCAGCGGAGACGCTCAGTCGGACTCCAATGCTGCCGCGACAGGTTGGACCCAGCAGATCACCTTGGGTGAAGGGGAGGCGAATCTCTCGATTGACGCCGGACTCGTCAAAACGGACGATGCGAGTACTCCTGCTCCATCGGGCAATCCGGGAACCCCTGACCCGGTCAACTCGGGGAATCCGGCTACTCCTGCAAAGCCGGGAGTAGGTGGATGGAATGGTCACCAGATGCTCCCGCAAACGGGTGAGCAGGAGTCGCTCCTGCAAGTGGTGGGATGGGTGCTCTTCCTGTTGGCCGGCGGCTTGCTTCTGATCCGCAAGTACGCCAGATAATCGCAGACAAAAAAGCGTCCTCTAGCAGGGTTCCCTGCAGGAGGACGCTTTTTGTTTTGTCTGGGCATACTACCCGCGTACCTCAAAGGTGACAAGGAGGGATTCCATCATGGGACGCAAGCGTCGTGGCGTGATGTCGGAACACCTGAAGTATGAGATCGCCAAGGAGATGGGCATCTACGAAACCGTCCAAAAGGAAGGCTGGGGCGGTATCAAAGCGAAGGACGCGGGAAACATGGTCAAACGAGCCCTGCAGATCGCAGAACGAGCGATGGCCGACCAAGAGCGGTAATTCCTTGACCAGAGCGCGAACTGGCTCTGGTCTTTCCATGAAATCATGAATAAGCGCTGGGGATAAGAGGGAAGACTTACATCCTGAGGCACTATTTCCAGCAGAGTTTCCAAGCCCACGCACACTTGAAACGTACCCAAGCGAGGAGGCAAAGCGGATTGAGTACACGACGTGGTAAATTGGTCATCATCGGCGGTGCGGAGGACAAAAAGCACGACATGACAATCCTCCGTGAAGTGGTCCGCCTCGCAGGCGGCAAACATGCGCGCATCGTCGTGATGACTGTCGCGACGGAACTCCCCATTGATGTCGGAGCCGAATACATCGAAGTGTTTGACCGGATCGGTGTTGCGGATGTGCGGATGTTTGACGTCTCGACTCGCGAGGCGGCCAATGCCAACAGTGCAATCAAAGCGATCGAAGACGCGACCTGCGTTTTTTTCACAGGTGGCGATCAGGTTCGCGTCACCAAGCTCCTCGGGGGCACGAAAATGGACGCGGCGCTGCATGAACGCTTTGAGTCCGGTCTGTTGCTGGCGGGTACCAGCGCGGGGGCGTCGATGATGTCGAGCACGATGATCGTCTCGGGCGTCAGTGAGACGAATCCCAAGATCGGCATCGTCGAGATGGCTCCGGGGATGGAGTTTATTTCAGGCGTGGTCATCGACCAGCACTTTGCCCAACGCGGGCGCTTCGGACGTTTGTTCTCTGCCGTGGCGCAGTATCCGCACCATCTGGGCCTTGGCATCGATGAGAACACGGCGATGATCGTCGACGGTCTGGAGTTTCAAGTCATCGGAACTGGCGCGATCAACGTGATCGACGCGGGCCAACTCACCCATTCCAATATCGAAGATGTGCGGGCAGGCGATGACTTGGCGTTGTGCGGGATCAACGTGCACATCTTGCCGAGCGGTTACGGCTTTCACTTGCGCGATCGGACCACGATTGCAAGACAACGAGGAGTGGACAACGAATGAAAATCGAGGATATTCGGTACATCTCAGGACCGAATCTCTACTCGCATCTCCCGGCGATGGTGATGCGCATAGATCTGCAAGAATGCGCAGGCAAGGAGTCCTACGAATTCGCAGGACTTAATCAAAAGTTGCTTGAGTTCTTCCCTGGATTGCGCAATCACCACTGCGCCAAGGGCGAGCCAGGTGGCTTTGTCGAGCGATTGGACGAAGGGACCTACATCGGACACGTCATCGAACATGTGGCGCTTGAGATGGCCGAACTTGTTGGGATCGGTGCCAATCGTGGCAAGACAACCTCTGCTGCAGAGGGAGTCTACGATGTATTTGTCGAGTGTACCAACGAAGCGGGCATGGCGCATCTGCTGCGCACCGCGTTTGCGCTGGTCGAGGCTCTCACGCGCGGGGAGTCCTATAACTGGGAACCCGAGTTGGAAGAGGCGAAGCGACAGGCGGGACGCACAGGTCTGGGCCAGTCGACCAAAGCGCTGGTGGAAGCGGCGCAAAAGCGGGGCATCCCTTTCTACCGCTTGAACACGGGCTCGTTGATTCAACTCGGCACCGGCCGCTATCTGAAACGCATCCAAGCGACGATCACGGAGCGCACCTCCTGTATCGGGGTTGACATCGCTTGTGACAAAGAACTGACCAAGCAGATGCTCGACCTCGCGGCGATCCCGGTGCCTTTTGGCGGTGTCGCGTACACCGAGGACGAAGCGGTGCAGGAATTTCGGGGGATTGAACGCGCCGTCGTCGTCAAACCGCTCGATGGCAACCAAGGCAAGGGTGTCTCGCTGAATCTCGTCACCGAGCAAGAAGTTCGCGAGGCGTTTCGCATCGCACAGGGCTACTCCGAAGCGGTGATCGTGGAAAGTTTCCTCGAAGGACGTCACTACCGCGTGCTGGTCGTCGGCGAACAAGTGGCCGCCGTAGCCGAACGCATGCCTGCACATATCACAGGCGATGGCACTCATACGATCCGTGAATTGATTGAACAGGAAAACCAAGACCCGCGCCGTGGCGATGGGCATGAAGCACCGCTGACCAAGATCAAAATCGATGATGTGATGCACAACGTGCTCGCACGTGAGGGCCGTCAATTCTCCGATGTGCCGCATGCGGGCGAGATCGTCATCCTGCGCGACAACGCCAACCTCTCCACAGGCGGGATCGCGATCGATGTAACGGGCGACATCCACCCGACGATTGCAGAAGTCTGCGTGCGCACCGCGCGCATCGTGGGGCTGGACATCTGCGGGATCGACCTCGTCTGCCCGCATATCGCGGAACCGTTCGATGAACTCAACAGCTGTGTGATCGAAGTGAACGCAGCGCCGGGCATCCGCATGCACGAGAGCCCGTCATTTGGCGATCCGCGCAACGTGGGGGAGGCGATCGTCGACATGCTCTACCCGGCCAACCACCCATCGAGGATTCCCGTGATCGCGATCACAGGCACCAACGGCAAGACGACGACGACCCGGATGATCGGGCATGTCATACAAGCGACGGGCAAGACGGTCGGCATGACGTCGACGGATGGCATCTATATCAATGGCAAGTGCATTGCCAAAGGCGACACGACCGGCCCGCGTTCCGCCCGTGCGATTCTGAGCGATCCGGGCATCGATGTCGCGGTGTTGGAGACGGCCCGCGGCGGCATCGTGCGCGCCGGGCTTGGTTTTGACTGGGCAGATGTCGGGATCATCACGAACATCCAGCCGGATCATCTCGGCTGTGACGGGATTGAGACGGTCGAGGATCTCATCCAAGTCAAGTCGCTGGTCACCGAACGCGTGCGTCCGGGCGGCACCGTGATCTTGAACGCTGACGATCCGATTCTCGCCAACCTGCCACGCAACATGAAGCCGCGCCACCGTGCCGGACGCAAGTTTGTCTATTTCACGCTACACCCGAACTCGCGCGTTCTGAAACGCCACCTCTCAGAGGGTGGCACCGGCTACTTTTTCAAGGACGGTTGGATCATGGAAGCCCGTGGAGAACATGCCCGCCGCGTGTTGCGCGCCGAAGAGATCCCCGTGACGATGCTTGGCGCCGCCCACTTCCATGTCCAAAACGCGATGGCGGCGATCGCAGCCTGCCGCGCCCACGGCATGACACGGGAAAAAATCGCCACGGCGCTGCGCCAATTCCGCAGCGATGTACACAACCCAGGGCGCGTCAACCTCTACCAAGTGCGCAACTCCTATGTGCTGGTTGACTATGGACACAACCCGCATGCCTTCCAAGCGATCTGTGAGATGGCGGGCCGCTTGCCAAACGTCCGCGTCACAGGGGTGGTGGGGGTGCCGGGCGATCGCAACGACGACATCGTCAGCGAGTCTGGACGAGCGGCGGCGAACGGATTCCATCGGCTGTTCGTCAAGGAGGATGTCGATCTGCGCGGACGTCGTCCGGGCGAGGTGGCGAATCTGTTGGAGCGTGCGATCCAGAGCGTCTCACCCGATAAGGAGTGCCGGGTGATCCACAACGAAGTACACGCCTTGGAAGCGGCGCTGTCCGATCTCCAAGACGGGGAATTGGTCGTGGTCTTCTATGAAAAACTGGCTCCGGTGATGGACGTTTTGAGGAGGCACGAGGCGGTCTCCGTTTCGCATATGTCGCTGAAGTACGCCAAAGTCTAAAGGGCGGCGTGAAAAAAAGCGTGTTTCACGCTTTTTTTCACGTTCTGTGGCAGGAAATTGGCCTACCCTATTGAAGTTGTTACGAAATCAATTTGAACGAACGCTACTCCAAAAGGTAGGTCATGCAAGCCCATGTTGACGGAAAAAGCACAAGCGAAAATCAACTTGACCCTCGACGTCCACTACAAGCGTCCCGACGGCTATCATGAGGTGGAGATGGTGATGCAGACGGTCGATCTGTCTGACCATCTCCAATTCACTGAGCGGTCTGACAGCGAGATCGTGCTGAACTGTACGGCTCCGTACATACCGCTAGACCAACGGAACCTCGTCTACCAAGCAGCCCAGCTGATGAAGGAGACGTATGGTGTCTCGAAGGGCATCCATATTCATATCGAAAAACGCATTCCGGTCGCAGCCGGACTGGCAGGTGGTTCCAGTGACGCCGCCGCCACGCTGCGCGGGCTGAACCGTCTGTGGGGCCTCGGCCTCTCGCTCGATGAACTCGCCCTGCTAGGCGCGAAAATCGGCTCTGACGTGCCGTTCTGCATCTACGGCGGCACCGCGATCGCGCGTGGGCGAGGCGAACTCATCGAGCGCTTGCCCAATGTCGCTCCGACGTGGGTCGTGCTGGTCAAACCGCCGATCGCCGTCTCGACCGCCGATGTCTACGGCAAATTGCGCGCCGATCAGATCGTTCACCACCCCGACACAGCGGGCATGATGCAGGCGTTGCTCACGGGAGACGTCAAGCAGATCTCCTCGAAGCTCGGCAACGTGCTGGAGAATGTCACGTTCGCGATGTACCCAGAAGTTGAGCGTTTGAAATTGCAACTTCTGAAGTTCGGTGCCCAAGGGGCGCTGATGTCTGGCAGCGGACCGACGCTGTTCGCCCTCGTCGAGCGCGAACAGAAGGCGATCCGAATTTGCAACGCCCTGCGCGGATTCTCACGCGAGGTGTACCTCTGCCGCTTTTTCTAGATCAGTTGCCACAAACACGAAAGAAGTGATATATTTCTTGTATCAATGTTCGTGTTTTGGAAGGGGATAAGCTTGTGAGTAAAATGCGACGCAGTGAGCGCATCGTGCGGCTGACGCAGATTCTCCTGGAACACCCGCACCGCGTGCTGTCGTTGACCGAGATGGCGGAAAAGCTCGCCTCCGCGAAGTCGTCGCTCAGTGAGGACTTGGCGATCATTCGGGATGTGATGGAAGCTGAAGGGTTGGGCACGTTGGAGACCCAGGCGGGGGCAGCGGGCGGTGTGCGCTATGTGCCAGGGCTGCGCGCTGATCTCGCGGAGCAGTTCGTACAACAAGTCGCACAGCGGCTGTGCAGCGGCGATCGCATTTTGCCGGGCGGGTTTCTGTACATGTCGGACGTATTGGGTCAAACGGATGTGCTCGACACGGCGGGCAAGATGTTTGCCAGCCGCTTCCGGGAAGCCGGTGCCGAGTTCGTCGTCACCGTGGAGACCAAGGGCATCCCGCTCGCCGTCGCCACGGCGAAGTACTTGAACGTCCCGATGGTCATCGTGCGCCGCGACCACAAAGTCACCGAGGGGTCGTCTGTCTCCGTCAATTACGTGTCGGGGTCGCGCCGCATCCAGACGATGTCGCTCTCCCGCCGCTCGTTGCCGGAGCGCACCAAAGTCTTGATCATCGATGACTTTATGAAGGCTGGCGGCACGGCGAAAGCGCTCGCAGATCTGATGCGCGAGTTTCAGGTTGAAGTGGTCGGCGTGGGCGTTTTCATCTCGACGATCGACCCGTTAGACAAGATGATCGACAACTACGTCTCACTCGCGACGCTCTCCGAGATGAACGAGGCGACGCGCGAAGTGGCGATCACGCCAGGGACGTATTTTGCATAGGAGGTTTTTTCACATGGAAAAGCAAATCATCGCAACCACCAACGCACCGGCCGCGATCGGCCCGTACAGCCAAGCGATCAAGGCTGGCAACATGATCTTCACCTCGGGTCAGATCCCGCTCCTGCCCAACGGCGAGCTGCTGACCGGCCCGATCCAAGAACAGACGCACCAAGTGTTCAAGAACTTGCAAGCGGTGCTCGCAGAGGCGGGTTCCTCGCTGAACGACGTGGTCAAAGCAACCGTCTTCATCGCGGACATGAACCAATTTGGCGAGATCAACGAAGTCTACGCACAGTACTTTGGCGACCATCGCCCGGCGCGTTCGACCGTACAAGTCGCACGCCTGCCGAAGGATGTCGGCGTGGAAATCGACCTCGTGGCCATCACGAAATAAGCCTGAAAAACGCTCTCCCAAGCCTTGGGGGAGCGTTTTTTATTACTTGGCTACAGGGCGAAGTAATGAAACAATAGTGAATGCGAAAATTTTCTTATGAAATATTGCTGAATATGCAGACATTAAGCACTGAATTGTGATATTATAAGATTAAGTTAGGCAACACGTACAAACATAAATGGGTGAAGAGGTGAACCGTGATGCAAATCACTGATGTCAGACTTCGTAAAATGAACACCGAAGGTCGTATGAAAGCAATTGCATCGATCACGATTGACAATGAGTTCGTAGTCCACGATATTCGCGTTATCGACGGCAACAACGGTATGTTCGTTGCGATGCCGAGCAAACGCACGCCGGACGGCGAATTCCGCGACATTGCGCACCCGATCTCTTCCGAGACCCGTCAGAAAATCCAAGACGCGGTCCTGGATGTCTTCAACCGCACCGAAGACGCGGAAGAAGAAGCGACGATCGCGTAGTTCGTTATAAAACACATACGTATCCAAAAAGACGTCTAAGGCCGAGCCCCCCGCTGGCCGGAGACGTCTTTTTGTCTGTTGAAAACGAACACCGATTCCGTCGATATTCAAAGGCTTCCCGAAACTTTCTCACGATCCTGTGAACGCGGTTGAAAGAAATATTCCTTTAAGATATAGTGTGAAAGGGATACGCTTTGAAAATCCGTTTTTTATACCTATAGATAGAAGAAACCCCAGACAGGAGGATGGATATGGCAGGGACCTTTGCGGTCGTTCTGGCGGCTGGTCAGGGCACACGGATGAAATCCAACACGCACAAAGTCTTGCATCCGATCTGCGGAAAGCCGATGATCCAGCACATTCTGGATACGCTGACCGAGACCGGTGTGGAGCGACAGATCGTCGTCGTCGGCAAGCTCAAGGAGCAAGTGATGGCAGCTCTGGGGGATCGCGAATATGCGGTCCAAGAGGAGCAGCTCGGCACAGCGCATGCGGTGATGATGGCGCGCCCGATGCTGGAAGGCTCGGAGGGCACCACGCTGATTTGCGCAGGGGATACTCCGATCATCCGCAGCGAGACGCTGCGTGCGATGCAGGAACATCACCGAGCAACAGGTGCGGCGGTCACCGTGCTCACGGCGGTCGCGAGCAATCCGTTTGGCCTCGGCCGCATCATCCGCGATGCGGACGGCAACGTCCTGCGCATCGTCGAGGAGAAGGACGCCTCCGATGAGGAACGTCAGATTCGCGAGATCAATTCCTCCGTCTATCTGTTCGACAACGCCTTGCTGTTCGCGGCGCTGTCGAAGATTGATAACCAAAATGCCCAAGGTGAATACTACCTGACAGATTGCCTCGAAGTGCTCCGCCACGAGGGGCAGATCGTCACGGCGTACATCACGGGCGATGCCAAGGAAATTCACGGCATCAACAACCGCGCACAGTTGGCGGTCGCCAATGCGATCATCCGTGAACGCCTCGCCCAGTTGCACATGATGAACGGCGTCACGCTGATCGACCCGCAGAACACCTACATCGATGCTGGCGTGACCATCGGCAGCGACACGGTGATTCTGCCGGGCACCGTTCTTGAAGGCAACACGGCGATCGGCTCCGGCTGTGTCGTCGGCCCGAACTCGCATCTGACGAACGCGCAAGTCGCGGATGATGTCGAGATCAAGCACTCCGTGCTCACCGATTGTGTGGTTGAGACCGGAGCGACCGTCGGCCCGTTTGCGTACCTGCGTCCGAAGGCGCACATCGGCGCCAACGCCAAGATCGGCGACTTTGTCGAGGTGAAAAACGCCAAGATCGGTGCCGGCACCAAAGTTTCGCACCTGTCGTACATCGGCGATGCGGAATTCGGTGAGAACATCAACGTCGGCTGTGGCACGATCACCGTCAACTATGATGGGTTCCACAAGCACAAGACCGTGGTGGGCGACAACACGTTCATCGGGTGCAACTCGAACTTGGTCGCGCCGATCTCGATTGGCAGCAACTCGTATGTGGCGGCCGGTTCGACAGTCACCGACAACGTGCCAGACGGAGCGCTGGCCGTTGCTCGTGAGCGTCAAACCACCAAAGAAGGCTACACCGACAAATTGAAAGCCCGCTTGCGGGATCAAAAAGAGTAGTAAGGAGCTTGCGCGAAAATGGGATATAGCGATGCGAAGTTGAAGATTTTCACCGGCAATGCGAATCCGGAACTGGCTGCAGAAATCGCCCATCACGTAGGTGTGCCCCTTGGCAACGCAAGCGTAATTCGCTTTAGCGATGGCGAAATTCGAATGAAGATCACCGAGAGCGTGCGCGGTTGTGACGTCTACCTCGTACAGCCGACCTCGGCACCTGCAAACGAACACCTTATGGAACTCCTGATCATGATTGATGCGCTCAAGCGCGCTTCTGCGAAGTCGATCAACGTGGTCATCCCGTACTATGGCTATGCGCGCCAAGACCGCAAAGCCCGCGCCCGCGAGCCGATCACGGCGAAGCTGGTCGCAGACTTGCTGTCGACGGCAGGTGCAGGTCGTGTGATTACGATGGACCTGCATGCAGGTCAAATTCAGGGCTTTTTCAACATCCCGGTCGATCATCTGCTGGGCGAGAAGATCCTCGCGGACTACTTCTCGCACAAGGGCTTAGAGGACATCGTCGTCGTCTCGCCAGACATGGGCGGCGTCACGCGCGCACGCGGCATGGCAGACCGTCTGGGCGCATCGATTGCGATCATCGACAAGCGTCGCCCGGAGCCGAACGTCTCCGAAGTGATGAATGTCATTGGAGACATCAAGGGGAAAATTGCGATCATGATCGACGACATGATCGACACGGGCGGCACGATCACAGCAGGTGCAAAATACCTGATGGAACACGGTTGCCGTGAAGTCTACGTCTGCTGCACACATCCGGTGCTCTCGGGCCCGGCGATGACACGCCTGCAAGACTCCGTGATCAAGGAAGTCGTCGTCACCAACTCGATCAAAGTCGACGAGGAGAAGCGCAACGGCTGCACCAAGCTGACCACGCTCTCGATCGCTCCGTTGATCGGCGATGCGATCATCCGCATCCATGAGGAAGAGTCGGTTTCGACGCTTTTTGACAAGGAATAAGTGGACACCACACGGCCTGTAGTTTGCAGGCCGTGTTTTATTTTGCCCAAAAGTGGACATCCTGACCAAGTATGCACGTACAGACCGTATTCCGGGAGGGACTCTTACTGATGGCAGACCGCATTACATTGGAAGCACACAGACGCACCGCGATGACCAAGGGCGAACGCAACCGCATCCGCGCCGTGGGCGACATTCCGGGGATCGTCTATGGAAGAGAACAGGCGCCGACTCCGATCTACATCAAGGGCGAATCGTTTAAGCAACTCCGCAATCATGGCAAAGTGTTGGTCGATATCCAACTCGATGGCTCGGGCACGATCTCCGCGATGATCAACGAAGTCGAGCGCGACATGATCAACCGCCGCCCGATCCACATCGACCTGCACGCCGTCAACTTGCGGGAACCGATCTCCGTCGATGTGCAACTGATCCTCGACGGGCTGGAAGCGGTGGAAAAGCGCGGCGCGGTCATCCAACAACTCCTGCGCGAAGTCACCGTCCGCTGCCTGCCGACGCAAGTGCCAGAGTACATCCTGCACAACATCTCGACCCTCGAAGTCGGGGAGAACTCCACCTGTGGCGATCTGAAACTGCCGCAAAACGTCGCGCTTGAGCACGACCTGACCGAAGTGATCGCGATGGCGATCGAAGCGAAAAACCCAGAACCGGAAACCGAGATCGAGCCCAAGGAACCAGAACTCGTCCACGACACCGAAGGCAAGGGCAAGGAAACCAAGGTCTAAGCAATCCAGCGCGAAAAAAAGACATGTTCCCATACGGGGACATGTCTTTTTTTACTTCCATTTATGTTGATATTCGTGTATGTTTATAGCAGTGTAAATATTGGGAATTTTCCCATCTGGAGGACAACGAATGAAAACAAAATCTCTGCCCCTTGCCTTGTCTGTGCTGACCGCACTTTCACTTTTGACCCTTCCGACCGCATCACACGCTGCCGATCCTGTACACATCGTGATCGATGGGGTCGTGCAGACCTTTGACGTCGCACCGTATGTCAAAAACGACCGCACCTACATCCCGCTGCGCGGTGTGCTGGAAAAACTCGGCGCGCACGTGTTCTGGAACGAAATTTTGACGCAAGTGATCGTCAAAAAAGGCAACACCTTCGTCACGCTCATGCCGGATCAAAGCGTGGCGACCGTCAACGGAGCGGTCAAAGTGCTCGATGCCCCGCCGGAATTGCAAAACGAACGCACGATGATCCCGCTGCGCTTCCTCGTCGAAGCGTTGGGCGCGGATGTGAAGTGGGATGGCAACACGAATACCGTCTCGATCACCTCGACGCCAGAGCCGATTACCACCACAAAGCAGTTCAACATGTATATGAACGATCCCGTGCTCACGATTGCGCCGGCCTTCGTCACGAACGAATACAAGTGGAACTTGTTGCAACAACTCTATGAAGGATTGACCCATGTCGACGAGCAAGGCAAGGCAATCCCCGGCGTTGCCGAGTCGTGGGAAACGTCTGATGACGGCCTGACCTGGACTTTCCACCTGCGCGAGTCCGCCAAATGGTCAGATGGGTCCCCTGTGATCGCATCCGATTTTGAAACAGGTTGGAAGCAAGCGATCGACATCAAGTCCGAATCGCCGCTGTCCTTCCTGTTCGACGAGATCCAAGGCGTGCATTCCTATCACTACGGTCCAGGCGCCTTGCGCGAGGTGGGCATCCATGCCACCGATGACCGCACCTTGACCGTCAAACTCGAGCACCCGATGCCGTGGTTCCCGCTCCTGACCGCAGAACCGATTTTTTCCCCACAGAAAAACCAGTTCGCTGACGGCAAGACATTCAGCCTCACCAACGGGCCGTTCTCGATTCAAAAGTGGTTTCCGTACTTTGATATGCAAATGGAGAAGAGCGCGACCTATTGGGATCGTGAGCATGTGCAACTCGATCAGATACACGTGCAACTGACCCCGGCGTTCAATGACGAGTTCCTCTACACCCTGTACGAGGGCGGTGCAATCGATGAGATGCCGCTGCTGCTCGCTCAATACGACGCGCTGAAAAACAACCGAGATTATCAGATGGTACCCGAACCAACCACCTCCTACCTGATCTACAACGAGAGCAACCCAGCGCTGAAAAACGCCAAGATTCGCCGCGCCTTCAGCTACGCGATCGACCCGAGTGTGTACACATCCACCTTGTTCCAAGGTCGCGCCAAGCCAGCTGTTGGGCTCGTCCCGTCGGGCGTGTCGGACGGCAGTGGCGGAGGGGATTTCCGCCAACATGCGGGCACTGTCTCACAGTCCGCGAACCACGACGCAGAAGTGAAGCAGTTGTTAGCCGATGGGTTGCGGGAGGCGGGCTTGACCCAATTGCCGCCGCTGACCTTCACGATTGAACAGTCCGACCTATCCGAACAGATCGCTGCGTTCCTCACGAAGCAGTGGCATGACAAACTGGGCATCGATGTGAAAATCAACCTCGTGAGCGCAACCGACAAGTACCGTCTCCAAGATACGCGCAAGTACGACATCTGCTTCAACACATGGGGAGCCGACTACAACGATCCGATGACCTTCCTCGGCCTGTTCAGCACCAATGGCATCGACAACAAAGCCGGCTACAGCAATCCAGCGTATGACGCACTGCTCAAACAAGCCAACGCCGAGCGCAAGGCCAGCGCGCGTTCGCAACTGCTCGTCCAAGCGGAGCAACTTGTCTTGCAGGACGCGGCGGTCACTCCGTTGACCTTCAGAGAGGGCCAGATCTTAATCAAACCCTATGTCCGAGGTTTCCACTATGTAGGCAAGGGCCGGAACTTTGATTTGAAGAACGTGACCATCCAAGGCAAGTAAAAAAAGACCCGAGCCGCTTGCGGTCGGGTCTTCTTTTCTGTATCGTTAGAAAGGTAACGCGAGGAGGGACTTCTATCCTATGAAGCTCATCATCGGATTGGGCAATCCGGGTCCGGAATATGCGAAGACCCGACACAACATCGGATTCATGGCGATCGACAAGCTCGCAGCAGACCTGCGCATCGACGTCACCAAAAACAAATTTCAAGCACTGTACGGCGAAGGCATGCACAAGGGCGAAAAGATCGTCCTGCTCAAGCCGATGACCTACATGAACCGCTCTGGCGACTCGGTCTCCCAGGCGCTTACGTGGTACAAGCCCAAGCCGGAGGACATCGTCGTGATCTACGACGATATGGACACCGCAGTTGGCAAGCTCCGTCTGCGCACCAAGGGCAGCGCCGGCGGGCACAATGGCATCAAGTCGTTGATTGCACATCTGGGCACACAGGAGTTCCAGCGCGTGCGCATGGGCATCGGGCGTCCACATCCGGGCACCGATGTGATCAAGCATGTCCTGATGAATTTTCGTCCCGATGAGTGGGAACCGATGGATGAAGCGGTCTCAAAAATCCCGAACGTCATAGACTGTATTATCGACCAAGGTTTTACCATCGCGATGAACCGCTTCAACGGCTAAGCACGGCAAAAAGTGGGTATGCTTCTACGGAGGAGGTGGACACCGTATGAGCATCATCTACTACTGCCGTCATTGCCAGCACCAGATCGGCGAACTGCCAGACTCGCACGTCCATGACGCGCGCCTTGGGTTGCATTCCTTGACTCCCGAGGAAGCCGCCGATATAATTTCTTATAACTCGATTCAAAATTCAACCTACGTCAAAACGGTCTGCGAACACTGCCAGGAAGCTTTGGAGGCTCATCCAGAGTTAAACCTGTTGAGCAATCCTTTGCAGTAGCCGATAGATCCCATAAGCCTTGGCGATGCTCAAGGCTTTTTTTGCTTGCTGGAGGGGGAACAACGTGCAATCATTGGTACAAGTCATCCGCACGGATCAGGACTTTCAGCGTATCCTGACCGGTTGTCAAGAAGGACTCAAGGAACAATTGATCACCGGGCTGACCGGGTCGGCCCAACATCTTTGCCTCGCCGCTTTGCGAGGCTCTTTGGCGCGTCCGCTCTTGATCGTTACCCATAACATGGGCCGCGCCCAGCAGATTTACGAAGACCTGATCGAATTATTGCCCGCAGATACCGTGCGGCTGTTTCCCGAGCGCGAGATGGGGTTTGCCGATGTGATGGCGTACTCGCCAGAACTCGCCTCGAATCGCCTCTCCGTATTGGAAGCGCTGGTTCGCGGCGAACTGCCGCTCGTCATCGCACCGATCGCGGCTCTCCACCAGCCGCTGACCGCCCCGAGCCACTTTGCCAGCGCCAGTCGCGTACTGCGCGTCGGTGATGAAGTAAGTCTCGACGAATTGCTGGAGCACCTCGTCTACCTCGGCTACGAACGCGCCGAGATGGTCGAGTCCAAAGGCGAGTTCTCCGTGCGCGGTGGCATCCTCGACCTGTTCCCGCTCACTCGTGATGAAGCGGTGCGCATCGAGTTTTTTGACGTCGAGATCGATTCGATCCGCAGTTTTGATGCGACCACCCAACGCTCGCTGGAAAAAATCAGCGACGTCGTCCTCTACCCGATCCGCGAATTCATCGCGGAACCGGTGCGCATTCGGGCCGCAGCCGGGGCGTTGGCGTTGCGTCTCAACGAGCAGATCGCCAAAATCAACGACGAGGAGATCGTGAGCAAATTGCGCGAGAACATCGGCGCAGACATCGAGACGATGCAGGAAGGCATCCCGACGCCGAACCTCGTGCGCTACATCGAACTGCTCGAACCGAGCAAACCGACCGTGATGGACTATCTCTCCCCGCATGCCCTGTGGGTTTTTGACGAGCCATCCCGCCTGCGGGAGACGATCAAGGTCGTCGAACGCGAGGAGCAGGAATGGTTCCTCTCCGCGCTCGAACACGGCGAGATGTTGCCAGGGCTGGTCAGCGAGAACAACCGCAATCTGTTGTTCACCGACAAGACCAAGCAGAAACTGCTGTTCTCGCTGTTCACCCGCGCGCTTCCAGGGGTCAGCCCGCAAGCGGTGATCAACACCAACACCCGCTCGATGCAGAACTTCCACGGTCAGATGAACGTGTTGAAGACCGAACTCGACCGCTGGACGAAAATGGGCTTCCAAGTGGTGTTCCTCGCCGCCAACCAAGAGCGGGCCGAACGCCTGCAACGCGTGCTCGAAGACTATCTGATGCAAGCGGATATCGTGAAAAATTGGGACGGTACGCGCACGCGACCGATCATCGTGCTAGGCAACCTCGCGACCGGCTTTGAACTGAGCACGATGAAGATCGCCGTGATCACCGAGACCGAGATCTTCACGACCAAGAAAAAGACGCGCAAAATGAAAACGCTATCGGACGCGCAAAAAATCAAATCCTACCAAGACCTCAAGGTCGGGGACTACGTGGTCCACATCAACCACGGCATCGGGAAGTACATGGGCATCGAAACGAAGGACATCCTTGGCATACACAAGGATTATATGCATATAAAGTACAAGGGCAAGGACGAGTTGTTCGTCCCTGTTGAACAGATCGACCTCGTGCAGAAGTATGTAGGCTCCGAGGAAAAGGAACCGAAAATCTACGCCCTCGGCGGCTCCGACTGGCAGCGCGTGCGCACCAAAGTCCAGTCGGCGGTTCAAGACATCGCAGAAGACCTGATCAAGCTCTACGCAGAACGGGAAGCGACGCGTGGACACGCGTTTTCTCAAGATACGGCGTGGCAGCGCGAGTTCGAGGCGATGTTCCCGTACAACGAGACGGAGGACCAGATCCGCTGCATCGAGGAGATCAAAAAAGACATGCAGCGCATCCGACCGATGGACCGCCTGCTCTGTGGCGACGTCGGCTATGGCAAAACCGAAGTGGCGATCCGCGCCGCATTCAAATCGGTGATGGATGGCAAGCAAGTCGCTGTGCTCGTGCCGACGACCATCCTCGCGCAGCAGCACTTCCAAACGTTTAGCGAGCGCATGGCCGGGTTCCCGGTCAACGTGCAACTGGTTTCCCGCTTCCGTTCCAAAGCGCAGATCACCGAAGTGCAAAAAGGCATGAAGGAAGGCGCGGTCGACATCGTGATCGGCACGCACCGCCTGCTCTCGAAGACGATGCAATTCAAGGAACTCGGCCTGTTGATCATCGACGAGGAGCAGCGCTTCGGGGTTACGCACAAGGAAAAGCTCAAGCAGCTCAAGACCAACGTCGACTGCCTGACCTTGACCGCGACGCCGATTCCGCGAACACTGCACATGTCGATGATCGGGGTGCGCGATCTCTCCGTCATCGAGACGCCGCCGGAGAACCGCTTCCCGGTGCAGACCTACGTCGTCGAACACAATGACGGCATCGTGCGCGAATCGATCGAGCGCGAGATGGGACGCGGCGGGCAGGTTTACTATCTCTTCAACAAGATCAACGGCATCCAAGAGACGGCCAACCACATCAAGCAACTGGTGCCAGAAGCCAAAGTTCTCGTCGGCCACGGCCAGATGCCAGAGGACGAACTGGAGCGCACGATGCTCGACTTCCTGTCAGGGGAAGCTGATGTGTTGGTCTCGACGACGATCATCGAGACTGGGCTTGATGTGCCCAACGTCAACACACTGATCGTACAGGATGCCGACCACCTCGGCCTCTCGCAGCTCTACCAGTTGCGCGGTCGCGTGGGACGTTCCAACCGGATTGCCTACTCCTACTTCACCTACCAACGCAACAAAGTGCTGAACGAGACGGCAGAGAAGCGACTGCAAGCGATCAAGGAGTTCACGGAGCTTGGCTCCGGCTTCAAGATCGCGATGCGCGACCTCTCGATCCGGGGCGCGGGCAACTTGCTAGGGGCTCAACAGCACGGCTTCATCGCATCGGTCGGCTTCGACCTGTACAGCCAGATGCTGGCGGAAGCGATCGAAGAGTTGAAGCAAGGTGGGGTCAAGGAAGAGAAAGTGCCGGACCCGGTGGTGGAACTGTCGGTCGACGCCTACTTGCCGACGACGTACATTGAAGATTCGATGCAAAAGATCGAAATCTATAAAAAATTCGTCAGTGCGCGCGCCTTGGAAGACGTTCGCGATCTCGAAGAGGAAGTGGAGGACCGCTTCGGCGACATCCCGCTGGAAGTTCGCAACTTGCTGGCCGTCTCGAGGCTCAAGGCGTATGCCCTCAAGTACCGCTTCAATGAGATCAAGCAGACGCCGCAAGGGGAGATCCTGCTCAAACTCGACGAATCCCAGAACAAGCAAATCGACGGGGAGAAGCTGTTCGCGATGACGCGTGAGTTCCCGAACCGGATGAAGCTCACCGCGCAACAGCAGATCATCGTGACGCTCAAGGCAAAGGGTCTCAAGGACGAAGAGATCCTCTCCATGCTAGAAAAATTCATGGAGCTGTACAAGGTCGTGCCCAAACGTCAGGAGGACTTGGAGAATGTCTCGCCGTAAAAAAAGCCTCGCGCTCACACTCTCGCTGTTTGCATGTCTCGCCGTCGCGCTAGTTCCGACGGCGGGCTGCAACGCGGGCAAGACCGTTGTCGCTACCTACCAGGGCGGCGAAGTGACGGAAGCGGAGATGATGAAGCAGTTCCATTTCCAGCGTTCGTTGCTCCTGCCAAGCTACCAAGAGTCGGAGGAGAACAAGAAAAGTTTCCTCCACGAGTACATCACCCTGCACAAAGTGCTGGTCGCAGAAGCGAAGACAGCCGGTGTCAAAATCGACGAGACCACCATCTCCGGCGACATCGAGCAGTACAAAGACCAAGTGACCGACATGGTATTCAGCGGTGACCGCAGCAAGTTAGAAGCGGAGATGAAAAAGTACAAGCTCAGCGACGGCGACATCAAGCAACTGGTCGTGGACGACTACTACCTCCGCGAATTCAAAAAGCAGAAGACCAAGGACGTAACGGTGACGCCGCAGGAGTCCCAGGCATTTTTTGACCACGATCCGTCGATCTTCTTGACGGGGACCGTCTCGCACATCCTCGTCGCCAGCGAGGAGGAGGCGAAAAAAGTCAAAGACCGTCTCGCCCAAGGCGAGGACTTCGCCAAAGTCGCCAAGGAAGTTTCGATCGATCCGACGGCGAAGCTCAACGGTGGGACGATGGCGAACGTCACGTTCGACAGCTTCGAACAGGACTTCCGCCAAGCGGCGGCCCAAGCTCCGGTGGGACAGCTTTCTGACCCGGTACACACCGCCTATGGCTGGCACATCCTGCGCGTGGACAAGCGCTCCAACCCGAAGTTCGAAGATGTCAAGCCAGATGCGGAGCAAAAAGCGCTCGAAGACAAACAGAATGCTGTGTGGCAAGCGTACTACGAACAGACCGAACAACGTGCGGGCATTCAGATCATCTTGCCGAAGTAACCAACCGAAGTAACCAAATGTAGCGAAAAATCCACCTGACCGGGTGGATTTTTTATGTCTTGCCAATTCGTGTATAAACCTTCTGCCCGCACCCCATACTATCCTCACTTTCCCCCCAAAAAAAAGGAGCCACTTGAAAGGAGGATCGAGGAGCACCCAGTAGATTCCAGAACAGTTTCTTGGTAAAAACGCCGACAACTGGACAAGATAATACCAACGATGATAGTAGTTAGTAGAACACACATACAGCCAACCTATCTTCGAAAAAACATAACGTTCCCAACGGAAAGTGAGGTCGAATCGAAGACATGAAAGCCACAGGTATTGTACGCAGAATCGACGATTTGGGCCGTGTCGTAATTCCGAAGGAAATCCGTAGAACGCTGCGCATCCGTGAAGGTGACCCGCTGGAGATCTTCGTCGATCGCGATGGCGAAGTCATCCTCAAAAAGTATTCGCCGATTGGCGAGCTGGGTACATTCGCCAAGGAATATGCGGAGTCGTTGAGTGAGACGCTGGGTCACATCACCTTGATCACCGATCGCGATGTGATCATCGCCGTCGCAGGTGGACCGAAGCGAGACTTCTTGGAGAAACCGATTGGCGGCGACGTTGAGAAGTCGATGGAAGACCGCAAGACGGTAACGAGCTTTGTAGCAGGCGAGTTTAGCATCACCCGTGAGAAACCAGAACCGTTTTCCTCCCAAGTCATCGCACCGATCATCGCCGGTGGCGACCCGATCGGAACCGTCATCATCCTCTCGCGTGAAGAGAACACCAAGATGGGCGACCTCGAAGTCAAGCTCGCGGAAACGGCTGCCGGCTTCCTCGCCAAACAGATGGAGCAATAGTTATCATCGTACTCAACATCGATCTGCCTGAAGACAGGTCCCACCAACGGCCTGTCTTTTCTTTGAGCACACATCGATAGAAAAAAGGAGACAAGCCATCGGCAGGTCTCCTTTTTTGCGTGACTTGTTTAGACTTCGAACTTCACTAATTCAGCCTGCAATTCATGAACAATTTGTGCGACCAGAAAGGCACTATCAACCTAAAAATTCTTTTTCATAGAAATAAGCATCGCGATTTGTAATTATGATTTTGTAGCGGAAAAGAACATAAAAATCGGGACCTTTACCCAACGTGCATACTCTTCTTCTGTAGCGAAATGCTCGCGGTTGGGCGTCGCTTCCCTTAAGAAATCCACTCTAAATCTAGAGTTTCGAAGCAGAAGAAAAAAATCCTCCACCTTACGGTGATATTTCACTACTTTTCCGTTCAGCCAATCGTATTCCCTGCGTCCCGTAACGAAGTACTGATCGACAATCCATCGTCCACGAATTTGCCCCTCAACATAACTATCATTGCAAGAAGTAATCACTGGATGCTCCACCGAAAAGATGAACCGTCCACCTGAAGTTAAACACTGATAGATCTTCTGAAAAATGGCCTCCAAATCTTCTATGTAATGCAAGGCAAGTCGAGAGACCACCAAATCAAATTTCTCCGTCTGCAAGTCAATCTCTTCAATTGTACCAAATCGGGCTTCTCCTGAAGTCCCAGCGAGCGTTTCTCTCGCCATCTCATAGCAGTTGACCGAAGCATCCAACCCTACATAAGCCTCACATCCTTGGTTCAAGAGCTCCACCCCATACTGAGCGCTCCCACACCCCAAGTCTAAGACTCGCAATCCTTGAACAGATCCTACCAACTCGGTGAAAATTGGGTACTCAAGAAGGGTGTTGGCCCCTAACCCACGTTTACGACGTTCCCAGTAGGCTTTTGAGATATCAGGGTCGTCATAGAAAGTAGGCCCAGAATGCAAAATTAGTTTGCTCATATCAAAAATCCTTCCTGCTGGTTTTTTTTCAGGAAATGTCCCATTTTTTCCTTCTTAGTTTGTAGATATCGTTCATTAGCATCACAGACGCCAGCTTCAATTTCTACACGATCGGTGACCTCAATGCCTAACTCTCTGGCTTTTTCAATTTTGTCAGGATTGTTGGTTACCAAGCGAATAGAGCGGACTCCTAAATCGTTCAGAACACGAAGACATGCGCTGTCCTCCCGTGCATCCACCGGCAAATCCAGTGCTACGTTGGCCTCGACCGTATCGTACCCTTGCTCTTGCAGGATGTACGTTTTGAGTTTGTTGACCAAGTCAATGCCTCTACCCTCTTGGCGCAGGTAGATGACAGCACCTGAACCTTCCTCATGAATCATCTTTAACGTTTCTTGTAGTTGTTGCCAACAATCGCATCGTAATGAACCAAAAATATCACCGGTTAGGCATTCGGAGTGGAAACGAACCAACACGTCTTCTCTCCCTTGCAGATCTCCCTTGAAAATGACGACTGTCGGTTGTTCTCCTAACACCTCGGGATCGTAAGCTTTCATCATAAAGTCCCCGAACAGCGTAGGGAGTTGAATAGACTGATTTTCAGCGATTTGGGTCTGTGCCATGTTCCTTGCTACCTCCTAAACCTGTGAACGGATTGAAGTGCTTTATTAGTTAGTATTGTGTAGGTATAGTAATCAAAAAGGGAACATTTGTAAAGGCTTTTTCGGGTGGGGGATGTAAATGTGAATGATCTTAGAATATAACAGGACAAATAAAATCGGTCGTATATATATAACACACTTTAATAATGAGTGCGAAATAGTTGATTTATTTTGGTTTTGGGACTTAGACCGATATTTCCTCACTTTTTCACCGAATATCTTGATTTTGCCAAATTTGACTATTTATAAAAAAATGGATATTATCAATACTAGCAACATATTCAATTGTTGCTTACGAGTTTGTTTTTTACATAAAGTTAGGGGGGAATCGCAAATGAAAAAGGCAAAAGGCCCGATCCGTTTCAATGACAAACCGGCTTCGAAGTAATTGCAAGCTGTGCCCTCGGCCGAAGGTAGATGCCTTCGGCCTTTCACTATATAAACGAACTCCTTTAAAACAAATATATTTAATAGTAAGGAGATTGCTCATGGCCCAGATACGTGATCGAATCCGACGAATTAAATACTCTTCTGTAACCCAACAAGTAATAGGAGGTGACATTTTTGGACGTGTTCATGCGTTTGACTCCGACTTGCAGCTTGTAGCTTCCTCTCCAGCCTCGCCTTTTCATGCAGCCGCAACCGCGATAACGGTAGGTGAGAACTTTATCTTCACGCGGGATTGCCACTTCAATCTCTTGAAGTGGGATCTTCATACGTTGGAATTGCTTGATGTGGTCACAGGCGACGGCGTCACAGATCAGCAAGCATACGAAGAAGATGACGATCTGAATTGGACCGCCTCGCGTTTTCTACTTAACCAAAATGATTCTGTCTACACGCTGAACGCTTTCGGTCAATTCGTTGAATATGAAGATAAAACGATGAATGTCATTCGCGTCCTGGACCTCGCAGTAGTAGGTCCTTTCTTGGATGGTATTTGTTTGGAACATCCTACCCGACACGTCATTTCAGACTATCGCGGTACTATGATGTTTGGCAACATGGAGGATGGCGATTTTTCCAAACTAGTCAAACCTGCACGCGGTTCCTCTCACTGCGTCACCTATGACAAGCGTCACGATCGCTTCTGGTTCTCGACTGACGATAGCAACTCAATTGGGACCATCGACCTTGATGGTGAGAACGCAAAACTGTATGAGTTCACCAATGACGATATTGAATGGATTTCGTTCGACGAAGACTGCTCCCGTGCGTACGTCTCCTGCTTTGACCACCACGTGTACGTGTTCAGTAACTTAGGTTTGGAACCGGAACTGGAAAACGTTATCGGACCTTTCAAATATCAAACTACGAACGTCATTCATGTACATGACGACGAAATCTACACTAGTTTGCAGTCCGGTGAACTGATTCGTTTTAACTCGCAAGGTATTATCATCGCCTCCACCTTCGAAGACAAGGCGAACGCGATCTGGCAGATGGAAGAGCTACCCGGAGATAACAGCACGTTATATTGCGCAATGGAAGACGGCTCGTTGAGTATCATTCGTTACCAAAATGGAAAGTACGGCCAAATTGACATCGAGGAGCTAGCTCACTTCAAGTACGACTTTGGTCGCTTGTACCGTGTAAAACCGTTGGCAGACGGCTCATTTGTCGCCATCACAGGCACTGGTTGGGTATTCCGCGCCAAGAAAAATGGGGCGCTTCTCTGGCGCAAGAATTTTTACGGTTTGGGTAAAGCGATCGACTTTTCACCGGACCTTCAACGGGTGCTCTTTGCAAACGACCAGGGTTTGCTTGGGGAGTTGGACGTTGAGACCGGTGCAGTTATGCAAACGAAACAGTTGCCGTATGCGATCTGGACCTGTGGGTATAGTGCTTCCGGCAAAATTGTAGTAGCACGACGCGAGGTCTACTTGGATGTGTTCAATCCAGATCTATCTGAATATGGTGTTATCGAAATCAGAGGGATTAGCAAGCGTTTCCGGCGTCTAGAGAACGGCCATTTGTTCTTGGCAGGTGGGAATTCTGTTTACGAACTCGATGTAGATGGCTTGGATATTGTTCATGAATTTACGGGTGGAACGCAGAACACGGTTGAAGATTGCGTTCTGCTGAAAGACCATGTCCTATGCATCTCTTACTCTTCTCAAGTCGCCTCGTACAGCTATAGTAACGTAACCTTAAATGGTTACTCGCGTGAGATGCCTGACTTCCCGAAATCAATGGCAGCACGCGTCGACGAAAATGGTTCTGCTCTGTTGCTAATCGGAGGTCGCGGTAATTATCTGCGTGCGTATCGTGTTAGCGACGATGGCATGACCCGACTGATCCGCCACAAAATACTCTAAATGGTGAGGGATTCTCATGATTTCGATTCAAAATTTGGAGTTTGGATATAAAGAAAAAAAGAAAATATTGAAAAGAAATTCAGAAAATCGCCCTCCGATCTTGAGGAATATCAGTTTAGATTTCCAGCGTGGCGAACTATACGGTCTAGTTGGACCGAATGGTTGTGGTAAAACTACGCTTGCCAAACTGATCATGGGAATCTACGAACCAAGTAAGGGTCAGATAATAATTGACGGAAAGAAGCGTCCGAATCTGCACGACGGGCAATGGAAACGTCGTATCGGGAATGTATCGGGGGCTTCTTCCCGATTGTTTTCCACCATGACACTTGGTGAACATGTAGCCATGTACAGTGCCATCTACGATAGATTTGATGATAAGTGGTTCCGAGAAAAATTGGTCGAGTTCCGAATCGATGACAAATTGAAGCGTTGGGCTTCTTCGTTGTCTTTTGGGGAGCGAATCAAGTTTGAACTTGCGCTGACATTGGCTTGTTTGCCAGAAATTCTGATTCTGGATGAACCGACTGTCGGTCTGGATCCGGCGGCCATTTTGCAAATACGTAAGATGGTCAACAACTACCTAGAACTACACAATGCTTGCGGGATTATGACATCTCACAACCTTAAAGACTTGACTACCACCTGTGTACGAGGTGGCTTTTTGCAAGACGGTTACATCACAAACGAATACTTATCGGCTGAGATCGACGCAGACGAATTGGAACGTCGTTATCTGGAGGTGTTTTGAACTTGACTGGTGACGTTCTGCGCAACATGTTCATCTGGGCGAGAAAGTCGAACACTGACGCTAACGATTGGAGAAGTATGTTGTATTTCATCCTCTTAATTTTTCTGACGGACTGCGTGATCTGGTATCAATCGGGCTCACTCAGCGATTACGACTGGATGTATCTTGTTCAATACTCGCTTATGTCGTTCCCACTGTGGACATTGGTTTCTATCAAAGGTGTCGGCAAAGAACAAGTGGATTTGATGGAGATGAGTCGATGGCATGTCGTAGATCTGCTGCCCGGTGGTGCTACCCCGATTTTTTTGGGCCATTACTTAGGTAAGTTGGCAAAGTTATGGCTCTTTCATCTGTGGTTGATCATCTTGGTCGTGCTTGCTGTTGCGCACGGCGCTCCGATCTACATCATTCCAATCATGCTGTTGAACATCGTTATCGGTGCAGTCAACCTGATACTGTTTGGTGTCTTTACACGCTACTATTCTCCTCGAGGTTACCGCGATATCATCAATTCCATTGTGCGTTCTACGTCAACATTGCTATCGGGCGCTTTGTTCCCGATTGGAATATTAACTAAGAATTCCGTTCTTTCGCTGATACTGAATCCCTTCTCCACCGTTGTAACTTCACCTATTTTGGCAATACTCGGCGATCCTAACATGAGTGAGAATCGTATGATCCATATGCAACTGATCATGTTTATGTCCAGCATAATTTGGCTGTTCCTCTTCTTGCTAATTGCCATTCGAGCAGAAAGGACGAGACGTTATGCAATCTATTCGTAGTTCGTGGGCCGATAACTTAAAAGTCATAAAGGGTTGTTGGAAGGCGACCGTATTCTCGATTTCCAATCGATTTGTTAGTGAATTTTTTCAATTTTTACCAAGTATTTCTTTTTTTGTTATGCAAGCAGTGACGGTGTTCTCCCTGTTCCACGTGATCAATCATGTTGAGATTCCAGTGGTGGATCTGCTAATCTTCATCGGCATCATGATCTGCGTCGATGGGTGTGGTGATGCAATATTTTTAGCTGGCATTCATGAATATTGCACCTCCTTAGTACGTGGACAAACGGTCTACTTTTTGCTGACACCCGGTACTCCTCTGCTTAAGATCTTCTTTTTCCGGACGGACACCACCAAGTTCGCGTTCTGTGCCTTGGCCGGACTGGGTGCGATAGGGCTTTCAGTCGTCGAGCGTGATAGTAACCCGTTTTTGGTGTTGCTTGTCCTCCTGACTGGGGTACTTACCCATATGATCCTCACCTCTGCGTTTCACATCATTCAAGCGTATTGGGACCCCACGCGACCAATTCGGTTGGGCAGCCCAGCTACACGTTTCTACACGCGTCCGATACATCTCGTGCTGAGGTCGTTACCGATACAAATCATCTTGGTGCTGATCTACCCCGCTTACTTCGCTACCGCATTTCCGACTATTATCGCAACCAACATAGTGCCACCTGAGTTTCCGTTTTCGTTGGGCACTGCATTTGTGCTTGGGGTTGGCGTGTTGCTTCTTTGGGCGGTAGGTCTGAATCACCTTATCAAAAAGTCCTGTGTTAAATACCAAAATTGACAGGAGAGATCCCCGTATGCTCTCTCTCTCACGAGAAGACATTTTGAACAATCTACAGTTTGTAAGCATTCCGGCAGGTACATTCTTGATGGGGACTACGTGGGACCGAAATCACATGGAATACCTCATGGAAAAATACACGGTGTTCGTGGACTGGTTTATCAAGGAAGTTCCGCAACGTGAACTTGAACTGCCTGCGTATGATATCGCGGAAATTCCCGTAACGTTCGACATGATGCGAGCTTTTATCAGGGAAACCGACTATCCTGTGAAGAGATTGCCGGAACTCCTTCAAGAAAATTTGCGCACGGTTCCAGGGGACCATCCTGTGTATCCTACAACTGCTGGATTGTCGGAAGATTTTTGTAAATGGCTGACAAAGAACGATGATGGATATACGTACGATTTGCCAACGGAAGAAGAGTGGGAGAAAGCTGCACGCGGCACCGATTCGCGCGAGTTTCCGTGGGGCGATGCTGAGCAACCGCAACGCATTAACACCCGGGAGTGCGGGCACGGGCACGTGCTCCCTGTCCGCCATACCTCAAAAGCGAATTCTCCATATGGTCTTTATGACATCGCTGGGAATGTAGAAGAGATGACTCGCTCGTTCAATGCCCCTTATGAAGGGATGCCAATTCAGATCCCTGATTATCTAAAGTATCGGATCTTACGCGGAGGTACGGCCGAGCATCTATTGGATCTAGCCCGCTGTGCTCGTCGCCACGGTAAACATCCAAGTCGGTTTACTGGATTTCGCGTCGTCCGCCGTCCGCAACCGTTACTAGTGCCGAATAAACCAACTCCTTTTTTGCTGAAGAACGGAGATTGGATCTACGCTTCTATTAATTACGTAAATGATCAGGAAGTCTGCGTAGACTTGGGCAACCAGCATTCAGGGATTGCACAAGCGAAGGAATTTACTGAACATGACTTCCACGTCTTCGCCAACCTGCACAGCCGTTCTGAGATCATTTTGAAAGTTATGGATGTAGCCAGTGACATCGTTGTCTGTCATAGACCCAACATGGACGAGTTAGATCGCTTCATGCAAGGTCTTTCTTTCAACAAGGTGATGAAGACCGTTTAAGGAGGACAAAACATGTTCTGGGAGAAAACGAACTCAAACTTGCATCAATCTGTGATTCGAGCGGTAGCATGGTCCCAAGATGGCAAGTGGATCGCAACTGGCTCTTACGACAAAAAAGTCAAGCTGTGGGATGCCAAACTGCGTGAAGTGGTGTTCACCTGGGATTTCCACACGGACTTGCTTGAAGCGGTAGATTTCTCGCGAGACGGACGGTACTTGGCAACTGCTGCAGCCGATGCATCGGCTGCAATCATCGACCTCAAGACAGGGCTTGTATACCGTCGTTTGTGGGGACATGCTGATGATCTAATGTGGTGCGTATTTTCGCCTGACAACCAGCGCATTGTAACAGCATCCCTCGACCACACGGCCAAGGTGTGGGACATTGACACAGGTCGCGTCATTTTAACTCTCGGTGGACATAACAATTACTTAAACTCTGCTACTTGGTCTCCGGATGGGAATTATATCGCTACTTCAGGTGACGATTCCCGAGTTGTGATTTGGAATGCAAATACAGGTGAGGAAATCGCGGAACTTGCTGGACATCAAGGACACATCAACTCGGTGGTTTGGTCTTCAGACGATATGAATCTTATCGCCACTGGTGCACATGACGGTCGAGTTGTCATCTGGAATCCGTTTACCCAAGAACTACTCGGGGAATGCACAGGGCACAAAAGTGCAATCAAGCGCCTAGCGTTGAGTCCGAACGGCAAGTACCTTCTCAGTGGCTCCTACGACAGGACGATCAAACTTTGGAACCTTGAAACTCACCAGTGCCTCCATACCATCGAAGGCTACCACAAATGGGAAAACTCGCTGGCTTGGGATCCGACTAGCCAGTACATGATCTGTGGTTCGTTCGGCGAATCATTCCGCATGTTTAATCCCTTTAACGGCGAAGAAGTGGCAACTCCGATGGGCAAAACTCACGGCGTAAATGTCGTGAAGTTATCTCCAGATAACCAGCGTGTTTTCGTTGGTGGTGACGACTTCGTCCTTCGCGTATTTGATCGTGAAAGCGGCGAAGTGATGTTGGAAAAATTGGTACACGAAAGCCTCGTACAAGGGTTGGCTATATCTCCGAACCAAGAGATGATTGCAACGACCTCTTACGATGGGACACTGCGTATCTTCCAGATGAGCAATTTAGAATTGATCCAGGCCATCGTGGCCCATGATGGGATAGTAAATAGTGTTGCTTGGAGCCCCGACTCGAAAAGAGTAGCGACGGCCGGTTATGACGGTGACTTGAAAGTTTGGTATGTTGCCACTGGAGCGAATATCGCCACAATGGTTGATGGCACGGGATACAAGTGCAAAGCTGTCGTGTGGGTGAACAACGAACTCTTCTCTGGTTATAATTCCGGTTACATTCGCATCTGGGATGCTACAACATGGGGATTGAAGGAACAAATCAAGATGCACGATTCGCTAATCAACTCGATTGATGTGACTTTGGATGGTCGTCATGTTGTCACCGTATCGCGTGACCTCTCCGTCCGAGTGTTTGACGTAGAGTCTCGTGAACGATTCATTTTCAAAGAACAGGCACACCGTAAGTCGATTAAATCTGTTGCATTCTCTCCGGACAAGCGATATATCTTGACTGGTTCGTACGACAACACTGCGATATTGTGGGATTTCCAGACAGGTGAAAAGGTATTGCATGTGAAACATCACCAATCTGGAATAGCGTACGTCACCTGGTCTCAAGACAGCCGAGAATTTTTCACTGGTTCTTGGGATGCACAGGTTGGACGTTGGGACTTGGAGGGCAATATGATCGGTATCTACCACAACACGATATGTCGAAACCTTGAATCTACTGAGTTTCTCGTAAAACAGTTACAAGGATAAACGCTTGTTGATATCCGAAAACATCACTGGACAAACTCTGACGCTATTGATATCATTATGAATTAATAGAGTCTTCTTCTAATATGTAAAGGGGTGTCTTTAGGTGAAGTGCGATGTTATTATTTTAGGTGCAGGCCCGGCTGGACTCAGTGCTGCTATGTTCCTAGCTGACAAAGATGTAAACACGCTTGTAATAGGCGATGGTAGAAGCATGATGAAATCTGCATGGGTGGGTAATTATCTTGGAATTCGAGAGTCATTTTTAGGTGCCAACCTTTTGGAAACCGCTCTGAAGCAAGTGCAAGAGGATCGCGGGGTCACGGTTCTCAACGAGACTGTCACTGCGATTGTTTATGCAGAAGACGAGATCCGAGTCACCACCGAACAAGGAACCTATCTGTCTAGTCAACTGATTCTGGCGAACGGACAAGGTCCTGTATTCGGCACCGCAGAATTAGCGGGAGTTGAAGTGATTGAGAACGATGAACCGTACGTCAAACAAAAAATTAAAATTGACGATCGTTGTCGTACTACTAGGAGGAATGTTTACGCAACCGGAATTGCTGTTGGCGTGGCATCGCAAGCGATTGTCGCTGCAGGTCATGGTGCACAAACTGCGCTCAACTTGATTAGCGACCGTGTAGGTAACCGTGTACATGTGCACCAATCGCCAAAGAAAGATTAAAATTAGGTCTGCTAAGATGTGCTAAACAGGTTTCAGATTGTTGAGAATTGCCCCGCAGACGATAGTAAGTCGTAGTGCAATCACTGCCAACAGCAAGAATATAACACCTCGAACCTCTTGCAGTAAGTCAAGCAAACTAGAATAAACTGCGATGTAGAAGGTAATCCGGTTTGGGATTGCGGTCAAGCTCGCCGAAACGGCAGCCGGCTTCTTCGCTAAACAGATGGAGCAATAATTATTATCGTACTCAACATCTATCTATTCAAGACAGGTCCCCCTCATGGACCTGTCTTTTTCTATTGAAAAAATTTGAGTTCTCTGTCCCGGAATGGCCCTTCGTCATGCATGGTAAGAGTGTAAGGCCAAACACACCCAGGAGGGATGCCAAGATGATCAATTCCAACCAAGGCTGGACGAGTATGGTGCTGCGTCTGCAAACAGGCTTCGACGAGAAAGGTTCCCCGCAGTACAAGGACAAAGCCTACTCCCGCGTGCTGCCATCGGCAACGCAAGTCGATGTGTACACGGTCGGGGAAGCGCTGGCAAGCTTGACCTCGTACCGACTGCACCACATCCAGTTGCTCAACCGCCAAGACCTGACCCGCATCTAACTCACACCCAAATGGAGGGAACGCTCATGCAAAAACGCGACCTTGAACTGTACTTCTCGACCAACCTCAACAAAAAAGTCAAACTGGTGATCCCCGAACCGCGGCACGATCTGACCACCGCCGAAATCCAAGACGTCATGGACCTCGTGATCCAGAAAGGCATCTTTGGCTTCCCGCAGGGACTGGCCGTGGAAAAACTCTCCGCTCGCATCGTCGAGTCGAGCGTCGAAAAAATCGAGATCTAAAGCAAAAAAGACAGGCCGGATTCGCGGCCTGTCTTTTTTGCTTAAAACACCTTTGTAGGTCTAATAGTGGCAAACCAGTAGCGTTGGCATATTTTGAAATCTGTTTTTATCAGAATCGACAAGAAGGATTCACTATTAATAAAATGACAACGTCTGACGCTTGTTTCTTTTAAATAGAAAATACAGTATTCTATATTAATTATATCGGATATATGGGGGTCGGAAAATGAATATGAAAGTGAAGAAAAAGATAGTGGGCATTTTGGTGGGGGCTGTAACTCTGAGTGTTGCTTCAAGTGCTTTTGCTTACGCGAAAATCGGCCAGCGGTTAACGCAGGATCCGTACCATTTGTATTACTGGGTTGGTGGGGTTACAACGAATCTGGGCGGCTATAATGCACAGAACAATGCAAATCTCGCGATGAATGCATGGAATTCGACACCGAACACGAAAGTTTACATGTATCAGACGACAGACCAAAAAGCTTCGGTAATGGACTTCCATTCCGAGTATCATGCAGATGTGAACGAATTGGGTTGGACCGCATTCTATGACGGGAACAGTCCGTGTGATCCTAGAGTGACGAAATGGTCTTGGGCTCAGATGCATATTAACTCGAATTCTGCAATCTCTTGGTTCAACTCCTCTGCAACCTATCATGACCCTAACGGCAAGCAACAGCATGTGTTGGCACATGAAGCAGGGCATGGATTCGGCTTGGATCACATCGGAACCTATTCGTGGACGGCGAATCGCTTGATGTTGCAGACTTCTTCGAGTTACGACAATTATGGAACCAAAGGCCCGACGGACGACGAGGTTGCCGGTGTGCAAGAGATTTACGGCAAGTTGTACTGATTCGACTACCGAGAGGATGGTTGCAAAATGAAATTGACTACCAAATGGTCTATAGCTGGAATGTTTCTGGTTGTAGGTGCTGCTGCTTATCTCTTCGTGGGGTTAACGAGTAGAAATAGCTCGGCTGTGCCTGTTGCGATTGATGAAACTACAGATCCGGCGGTCGTAACTCATGCGAGCTACGAGAAGCTGTATTCGAGCGTGGTTGAACTATATCAAAATTCAGATCTTGTTGCAGAGGTAAAGGTACAGGATCAGGAGACGATTCTTGGCGACACGGCAGCATCCGTACAAACCTTGTCCCATGTTCTGGTAAAGCAAGTATATAAAGGCGATGTCAACTTGAAAACGGTGCCGATTACAGAGTCCGGTGGTATCTCCGACTTCTCGAAACTAAAGGGTAACGAAGTACGTAGTAGCGGTCACGAAAAGCCTGCAGGCATCGAAGAGGTTACTCGCGAAGGGTCGCCCGTCATCAAGCCAGGATATTCATACATCGTCTTTCTAAAAGACACCAAAGATCCCAAATGGGGTTTCACCATCACAGGCTCTGTCCAAGGCAAAATTCGTTTCGATGAAGGGACTGGACAGATACTAGCCACAGTTCAAAACGAGATTCGCAATGAAACGGGAGACCTTTTCTTTCTGCAAAACGAATTTGCTGGCAAAGACAAGAATAGTCTTGTAGATGAGATTAAAAAGACGAAGTAACAGCACCGCTCGCAACCTTTACAGCGTAAACGTCGAATGATGTACGTGATTCTTTCACCGGTGGGCTTACGCACTGTACGACTCCGGCTTCCGATTACGAAAAGGTCATGTTCACACACAGAGTAGATATGCTGTTCTGCACTCCGAACGAAACACCTCGTTCTCCATTTTCTTTGAGCTGAAAATTTGACACAATGACGATGCGTTTTTGGGGGATGACACTGGTGCAACTGTTGGCGCAGTGGCACATCATACAGAGTCGTCTTTTCCTTTTTAGGATGTATGCGGTGATCACTATATCCGTCAGTCTTTGGACAGGCAATAACTTCAGCTTTGGGTCATTTGGATCGTCGAGAAAATCGAGATCTCGGCAACATAAAGACAGGCCGGATTTTGGTAGTATCCCCTCATGGTAGACAGGATTAAGTCCATCTCATCGATTTCCTTTTTCTCTTGTCTACCATGGGGGTTATTACCATTCGCGGCCTGTTTTTATCTAGAGTCTACTGAAGTGCCCATCTGACAGGAGGGTTTTTCATTGTGCGAGCACTCATCTCGTATTTGATTGTATTTTAGTAAATGAGCACTTCATCTCTCGGGGCTTGCCTTGTAATCCTTAGATGTTCCCTTTTGGTTCTGTGGGTTTCAGAAGCTTTTTGTAGTTTTCTCCTTCTTTTGATATCTCTTCGGACATCGTAGCTGGGTCGAGGACATCCTTGCCGTTATGTAGAAGTATGTCCTCGGGGTGTTTCAAGTCCTGACTGAATTTCCCTTGAAACATCCCGGTCAGAATGTAGTAGTTTTCTTGGGGCTTGGCTAAGTCACTGTTGTCTTGGCGAAGGAAGAGGACGACATTCTCTTCGGGTAAGAAGTCTGGATATCCGTCGGACTCCCAGGTCATGTTGTCGACTTTTCCTTTATCAATTCGTACTGCGATGTCTTTGTCATAGGGTTTTCCTTTGAAGATATCGTTTACGTGGACGAGTATATCTGTCTGAATAACGTTACTAACATCTTGACCACGTTCCCAGTTCGGATTACTCCATTTGCTTGGGAGAAGTTCTTTGACCTTACCACGAATGATTACATCAGATTCTCCGACTAATTCCGCCTTGGTTTTAGATGGAACGATGCCATGAACCACCATCTTGTCGGGCTTGTCTTGCTGTGTCTCTGGTTTCGGTTGGACTGCTGCAATGACTTGCTCAGAATGGGAGGGGGTAAACCAAGCAAGATAGCCAAGTGCTCCCGCTACGGTGGAAACGGCGAGGATTGTAGCAATTCTTTTCTTCATTATGGTTCATCCTCCTATTTATAAAGGTACAGGATTCCGTTTTTATTATCCTGTTCCAGTGTCCGTTTTTTCGTTTCTCCCATCGTGCTGGTTCCATACATGGTAGCCTCTGTATCCGTGGTATGCTCGAGTCCTAAGAGATGCCCAAGTTCGTGGGTAACATTCCCGCCGATGTCATAATTCCCACTCGACCCATCGTTAGCAAAGGGATATGAGACGTTGATATCGATATCGGCCTCGACGATTTTGTTGGTCGAGGAGCTAACCAATGTTGCGGTGTTCATCAGATATTTGTCTCCACGGGTTCCACGTGTCAGGTCATTGGAATTGTTTTGCATTGGATAAGATGTCAAGGAATGTTCAAACGAACTTTGGTAGACGAGCCCACCTGCACCTGCGTTGTTCCATTGGGCGCATGCGGTACTAATCGCTTGTTTCGTCTCGGGCGAAAAACCACTATAGGCGTGGACATAAGCCGGGAGTGTCGCATAGCCTCTAGAATTCAATGTCCAAGCGTATGCGGCACTTGTTCCGATCGATATTCCTAGTAAACCAGTTAGAATTCCAAGTCCCCATTTCTTTACTTTCATACGTACTCCTCCTTGGAGTGATATACAATCTGCTAGCGATTTATAATTATATATGAGTTTGTAATGTGAAACAATAATGTTTAATTTTTAACCGAAAGACGGTTCTGAAGTCAGATCTCACCAACGGCCTGTCTTTCCTTTTGGTGTTTATCATAGCGATTTTATTGAACCGAATATGGAGAGAAAAAAAGTTTTTTTGATCCCCTGTCCCGGAAATGGCCGTCTCGCTGCATGGTAAGAGTGTAAGGCCAAACACACCCAGGAGGGATGCCAAGATGATCAATTCCAACCAAGGCTGGACGAGTATGGTGCTGCGTCTGCAAACAGGCTTCGACGAGAAAGGTTCCCCGCAGTACAAGGACAAAGCCTACTCCCGCGTGCTGCCATCGGCAACGCAAGTCGATGTGTACACGGTCGGGGAAGCGCTGGCAAGCTTGACCTCGTACCGACTGCACCACATCCAGTTGCTCAACCGCCAAGACCTGACCCGCATCTAACTCACACCCAAAATGG
>NZ_QGGL01000016.1:0-30426 GCF_003148565.1 Tumebacillus permanentifrigoris | reverse complement strand
CGGTCGGGGAAGCGCTGGCAAGCTTGACCTCGTACCGACTGCACCACATCCAGTTGCTCAACCGCCAAGACCTGACCCGCATCTAACTCACACCCAAAATGGAGGGAACGCTCATGCAAAAACGCGACCTTGAACTGTACTTCTCGACCAACCTCAACAAAAAAGTCAAACTGGTGATCCCCGAACCGCGTCACGATCTGACCACCGCCGAAATCCAAGACGTCATGGACCTCGTGATCCAGAAAGGAATCTTCGGCTTCCCGCAGGGACTGGCCGTGGAAAAACTCTCCGCCCGCATCGTCGAGTCGAGCGTCGAGAAAATCGAGATCTAAAGCAAAAAAGACAGGCCGGATTCGCGGCCTGTCTTTTTTGTGGTTTTGCTTATTCAAAAGAGGGGCGTCAGTTCTCGCCTCTCTTTTCGCACACCTATTCCGAGGATTGCGCCGGGGGTTCCCACAACTCAACCCGGTTCCCTTCGGGGTCCATCACCCAGGCGAATTTGCCGTATTCCGAGTCCTGGATCGTATCGATAACCTCCACGCCCTCTTCACGCAACACGTCTACCAATTTCAGTAAATTCTCCACCCGGTAATTTACCATAAATGGAGCGGTCGAGGGGGCGAAATACTTCGTATCTTTTGGAAACATAGACCATACGGTTTGCCCTGCAGACTCAAACACAGTACCCAGCATACCTGTGGCCAACTGAATGCCCAGATGTTTTTCATACCAAGCCAGCAACACCTCAGGCTGCTCCGCTTTAAAAAAGATGCCGCCGATTCCAGTGACACGTTTCATCGTGAACCTACTCCCATCGTCATTTTTCATACTCTCCTTTTTCTCTTTCCGTACATGTTGCCGAGGTCACGTGAGGAGTTTCCCGAAACGCTTGCCGATTTCTTCAAACGAAAACTCGGGCGTATTCATCAGCTTCGTGCACCTCTTACATGGACAAGTTACGTTCGCAGACTTCCCTCCAAAATTCCATTGCAAGCAACACCATGACCTGCGGATGCCGTCAACGCTGCTCGGAGATATTGGGTACGTGAATAGGGGTGCAACATTGTCCATGATCGTTCAGGGGAAGACATTTCCTTTTTCAGCAATCACGGGTCAATTATACTCCGGCGGTGAAGGAAAGGAAATATAAGGTGGGTGGCAATCGCGCTGGCCTTCGCGCCGCGTTATAACTTCCCCGTAATTACGTGCGATCATCGCCGACAGTTCTGTCCTACCTGCGCCCTTGTCCTCATATCATGGGAGGAGATGGTATACTGGGAGGGACGGCCAATGTCGGAGCGCAACCTGTTTTTGCGTGGTGCACTTATTCTCGGGATTGCGGGGATCTTGTCCAAGCTGCTCGGGTCGGTCTATACGATTTTTTTGCAAAACATCATCGGGGACCGTGGGATCGGCTTGTATCAGATGGCCTATCCGATCTATTCAACTCTGCTCATCCTCTCGACGGCCGGGTTTCCGGTCGCCGTGTCCAAGTTTGTCGCGGAACATGTCGCCCTCGGCGATTATGCAGGTGCGAAAAAAGTGTTTCGCGTCTCCAGCCTCCTGCTGACCCTCACCGGCGTCGGGTTTTTCCTGTTGCTCTACTTCGGCGCGGAGCAATTCGCGATCTGGTTCGGTGACCGGGAAGCCGTCTACGCCATCCGCACGATCGCCCCCGCCTTGCTCGTCGTACCGCTCATGTCCGCCTTTCGCGGCTACTTCCAAGGCTGGCAACGCATGGAGCCCACCGCTACCTCGCAGTTGGCCGAGCAATTCGTGCGCGTTGGCACGATCCTCGTACTCGCCACTTTGCTCTTGCAGTGGGGCTACGGGGAAGCAGGAGCTGCGGCGGGTGCGGCTTTTGGTGCGTTCACCGGCGGTTTGGCGGGCTTCCTGACGATTCTGATCTTTGCTTGGAACCGTCGCCACTACTTCCGTCACGACCCGCGCTACCAAAACAAAGTCGCCCCCCAAGGCACATGGACAGTTGTGAAAAAACTCTGCTGGTACGCGCTGCCCGTCTCACTTGGAGCACTCGTCGTTCCGCTGATGAACAACGTCGATGTGATCACCGTCGTCAATCTGCTCAAAAAATGCGGTTTCACACAAGAGCAAGCCACTGAGATGTTCGGCCTGCTCACGGGGCGTGCCTTCAAACTGATGCTGCTGCCGACCACGTTCGCCTCCGCGATCGGCACCGCCCTGATGCCCGCGATCTCTGCGGCGATCGCGCTGCGCGACAAACGCCTCGTCTCCTACCGCATGGAGATGGCGATGCGCATGACGATGCTGGTGGCCCTTCCCTCCTCCGTCGGTCTCGCACTGCTCGCGGAACCGATCGACATCATGCTGTTCAAAAACAACGAAGGCACCCAAGCGATCGTCGCCATCGCAGCGGCGACGCTGTTCTCCAGCATCCAACTCACGTCCTCTGCGATCCTCCAAGGTGTGGGTGTCATCTACATACCGGTGCGCAATCTGTTTATCGGCGCACTTGCAAAATTGGGGTTGAACTTCCTGCTCGTACCCATACTAGGAATTAACGGGGCGGCGCTCGCCACCGTCATCTCGTACTTGATCGCGACGATCCTCAACCTGATCGCGCTGTATCAACGAACCGGTGTCGTGTTCGACTTGCGGGCGATGCTGTTCCGCCCGCTGTTCGCAACTTTCTTCCTGAGCGTCGCAGCGTATGGGGTCGTGCAGTACATGACGCCCTACTTCCACAGCATCACGCAGGACGGTCGGATCGTGGCCGCGCTTACAGCGATGACCGCCATGACTGCCGCCGGACTGGTCTATGGCATCGCGCTGATGGTCACCGGCGCTGTCACGCGTGCGGACATCGCAGCAGTTCCGAAGATCGGGCCACGTCTCGCGGGCTTTTTTGCCAAACTAGGCATGATTCGATAGATTGCAGACATGGAGTGAATAACACACAATGGCACAGATCACCATCGTGGGCCTCGGGCCCGGTTCTTGGACCGGGCTGCCACTGGGCTCCTATCAGATTTTAGAAACCCAACAAGCGGCGGCGGGCGCGATATTTCTGCGCACCGAACGCCATCCAGTCGTGGACGATCTCCGGGAAAAGGGGATCGTCTTTGTTGCGCTTGATTCCTTCTATGACGAAGGAGAAGATTTTGGACAGGTCTACCAGAACATCGCCAATCACCTGTTCGAGCAGGCGCACCAAAACGGGCACATCGTCTACGCCGTGCCCGGTCATCCCGGCGTCGCGGAGATCACGGTTCAAAACCTCCGCCGCCAAGCATCTGCCCAAAACGTCCAGATCGTGATCGGCCCAGGGCATTCCTTCCTCGACGATCTGCTCGTGAAGGTCGGCGTCGATCCGACGGACGGCTTGCTGTTCCTCGACGGGACCAGTCTGTTCCCGCGTCAGGTCAACCCGAGCCTGCACACCGTCATCGCACAGGTCTACTCCCGCGATGTCGCGTCTGATGTCAAGCTGACTCTGATGCAGCAATACCCGGACGATTACCCGGTCACCGTCGCTCGTGCGATCGGTGTCGAGGGGCTGGAGCGCGTCGAGACGATGCCGCTCTACGAGATCGACCGCTTGGACTGGATCGACCACATGACCACCGTCTACTTGCCCGCCACGCTTGCGGAAGCGGTGATCAACCGCCAACTTTGGCAGTTCGTCGACATCATCGCCGCCCTCCGTCACCCGGAGACCGGCTGCCCGTGGGATCTCAAGCAGACGCATCAGACCCTGCGCCCCTATGTGCTGGAGGAAGCGTTTGAAGTTGCCGATGCGATCGACCGCGACGAACCGGACGACATCGCGGACGAACTGGGCGACCTGTTGCTCCAGATCGTGCTGCACGCGCAAGTCGCCAGCGAGGAAGGCACGTTCGATATCTATGAAGTGATTCGCTCGGCCAGCGAAAAAATGATCCGTCGCCACCCGCATGTTTTTGCGACCGCAGAGGCGGAAACGGCGGAGGACGTCGTCGCGAACTGGGCAGACATCAAAGCACAGGAGAGGGCGGACAAAGGCGAGGTCGACGAGCATCTCCTCGACTCCGTCCCCGCCGCTCTGCCCGGCATCCTGATGGCGCACAAGCTTCAAAAAAAAGCCGCCGCTGTCGGCTTTGACTGGGATGATCTCGCGGATGTGTATGACAAGGTTCGCGAGGAGATCGCGGAACTGGAGGCGACAGACGACCCTGCAGGGGAGCTGGGTGATCTGTTGTTTGCGCTGGTGAATCTCGCCCGGTTCTTGAAAGTCGACCCGGAGGAAGCCCTCGCCCGCACCAACCGCAAGTTCCGCGAACGCTTTGCCTACATCGAGGACGCCCTGCGCGCACAGGGCAAAACACCCTCGGAAAGCACGTTGGTGGAGATGGACAACCTGTGGAACGCCGCCAAAAAGCAGGAACGTTCCTAAAAACACAGGTAAAATCATGCAATCTTGCAGGAATTCCATAGAGGATCAAGAATAAGCAAGAGGTTCATTTTCCCACAATCCAGAAGTGTATTGCGAAAGGGGCTCAACTGTACCATGAACAAAGTGGAACTCATCGCGGCTGTCTCTGAGAAGTCCGGCCTGAAGAAAAAAGACGCGGAACTCGCGGTTAACTCCTTCCTCGAATCGATCGAAGAAGCACTCAAATCGGGTGACAAAGTCCAACTGATCGGCTTTGGTACGTTCGAAACCCGCAAGCGTGCAGCTCGTTCCGGCCGCAACCCGAAAACAGGCGAGGAGATCACGATCCCGGAATCGGTGATCCCGGCCTTCAAACCGGGCAACAAGCTCAAAGAAGCGACGAAGTAAGATGCGTCTCGATAAATACCTCAAGGTGTCGCGGCTGATCAAGCGCCGCACTTTGGCCAAGGAAGTCTGTGACCAAGGTCGCATCGTGATCAATGGACGTCAGGCGAAGGCCAGCACCAGCGTCGCGGCCGGCGACCTGTTGACGATTACATTCGGGCAGAAGATCGTGGAAGCCCGCGTCGAGATGCTCCAAGAATCGGCGAAAAAAGATCTCGCAGCACAGATGTATACCATCGTTTCGGAAACCCGGCGCGAAGTGATCGAGCCGGAGTTTGTCGACGACGAGGAATAGACGAAGAGACCAAGCCTGCACAGGCTTGGTCTTTTTTTGTACATCGGGCCATATCTTGTACCAATCAAGTGTCTACGGGGAGGATTGGAAGAGATGGCAGATGAACGCAACCCACGTCCCAAACAATACCAAAACCACGAGCTGGTCCTTCGCAACCGGCAAAGCCTCGAAGTCAACGGCGTGCTCAATGTGGAGAGTTTTGACGCGCAGGAGTTCGTGCTGGCGACGCACTTTGGATTTCTCGCAGTTCGCGGGGAGAACTTGCATATCAAAACGCTGAACTTGGAAAATGGCTTTGTCGCGATCGAAGGCTTGATTCTCGACATCGGCTACTTTGACGAAGGTGTGACACCATCGGAGAAGGCCAAGGGGTTTTTCAGCAAGCTGTTCCGGTAGGGGGAGGACGTGATGAGCCTCTGGACGCAGTATCTGACCGTGTTTGCCATGAGTGCCAGCGGCGCCGTGCTTGGTGCTGTTTATGATGTGTACCGCACCATTTTGGCGGAGTGGAAATACCTTAGATTTCTAGGGCCGATCCTCGACTTCGCGTTTTGGATCTTTGCGTTGCTGCTCGTGCTCTATTCGATCCACTGGGCGAACGACGGCGAGGTGCGGTTGTACGTGTTCCTCGTCATGCTGATCGGCTTTGGCTTGTATCGGTTGCTGTTGCGAAAAATCGTCGTCGGCTCGACGGTCGGCGTGATCAAGACGATCACGTACCTGTTGCAAGTGATCGGGCGCTTCCTGTTCCTGACGGTGATCACTCCGCTGCTCTGGCTGTGGTCGCTGTTCCTCGCACTGGTGCGCGGCATCGACTCCCTCGCCAACACGTTGGAAAAAGTCATCCTCTGGCCGTTCGGCCCACTGCTGACTTCGATGGAGTGGCTCGGACGCAAGCTGTACGAGTGGACGATCCTCCCGTTGGTCAAGCCGGTTTTTCAGCCTGTAAAAAAATATATCGCACGCGTCAAGCAAAAGTGGAGAGGAATACTGCGTTCTGTGGCGAATTGGTTAGTCGACCAAGATGATGAGGATCGCAAACCCTAGTAGCGCTGAACGGAGGAACGACGGGACGATGAACAAGACAGGACGCACCAACGTCTATAGCATGAACGAACAGGAGTCGACGCCGGCACCATCTCCTGTGGCAGGCAAAGCAACTTCGAAGCGCCGCTGGAAGCCGCGCCGCATTCTCATGTTCGGGATCATGGCGTGGGCTGCCTACGTGTTTTTCTTTGTTCAATCGCCCGATCTCAAGCGTCTGGAACAGCAACAGGCAACCCTCAACCAAGACATGACGCAAGTTCAGCAGTCGAATGTCGACTTGCAGAAGCGCATCGAGCAACTGCAAGATCCCGACTATATCGCACAACTGGCACGCAGTCAGTTTATGATGGTGAAAGACGGGGAAACTTTACTGGTAGAACCGAAGCAAGAAGTCCCGAAACGCTAAGGGCTTCTTGAATTTTTCCTTGGCAATCGTTATAATTTAGATGGAATACGTTCGTTAATCCTTAAGGAGGAGCTTTTTCTACATGGCCATTGAATTGGGCAGCAAACTGCAAGGGAAAGTAACCGGTATCACGCACTTTGGTGCGTTCGTGTTGCTTCCAGGTAACGTGACGGGTCTGGTGCACATCTCGGAGATCGCGGACACCTATGTCAAAGACATCAACGAACACTTGAAAGTCAACGATGAGGTAACCGTAAAGGTCATCAACGTCGACAAAGACGGCAAGATTGGCCTCTCGATCCGCCAAGCCAAGGAACCTGTAGAAGGCGAAGCTCCGCGTGAATATCGTCCGCGTGGCGATCGACCGCCGGGCCCGAGTGGTCCGCGTGGTGACCGTCCGATGGGCGGCGGTGGTGGTGGTGGTCGTCCGATGGGTGGCGGCGGTGGTGGTCGTCCGATGGGCGGCGGCAACCGTGGTGGCGGCCGTGGCGGTCAACGTCCGGAACGTCCGGTGCAATTCGAAGACAAACTGACTCGCTTCCTCAAGGAAAGTGAAGACCGTCTGTCTGCCCTTAAACGCAATGAATCCAAGCGCGGAGGCCGTGGTGGCCGACGCGGCTAACTTGTCGCGATACGGAAGGCACACCCGTTTGGGCGTGCCTTTTTTGCAACGATGTGGCTCGGGGGAATAATGTTCCCTGTTTTGACACAACCTGTACGTGTTCTTTATAATAAAATAGTCTGTAGTACGGTCTTATAGCAAGATCTCCTATTTCCTGAAGGTAAGAGGTGACTATCCAATGCTGTCTCTCCACGAAGGCATGACGCTTCACCCGATTTCGGTAGCGGTCACGTTCGTAATCTGCGCGATCCTGTGCGGGTTCACGATGGTCTCGATGATCAAGCAGCGTAAAAAAGGTCTCGCTGGCTTCATGTTCCTGTCGCTCATCGTGATGCTTGCTTGCGCGTATGTATCCTCCACCGTCACCGCATAAAAAAAGCCCGGCTCTCTTAATCGAGAGCTGGGCTTTTTTATTGATTTTTACTTTTCATGCACATCTGGCGCAGTTCGACAATATCCTGTGTATCGAGTGAGGACACAGAATAGAGAGTGTCAGGTGTGGAGGGAATCATCGAGTATGTATCATGAGTTTTGGGTGACGAAGTACCATGAGTTGGAAGTCCGTAACATTGAGTCGTTTTGGAACCGGATCGGTCACTGGATCTGGTAAGGCATCCTGCGTGATGAAAAAAACCGCCTGTTGCGAGGCGGTTTTTCTCATGACTAGGTCTCATGACTAGGCTTTGCGTTTGTACTTGGAGTACGTCCACCAAGCGGTCGCCCCGACGAGCACGGCGACAGAGATGGCGATCAGCGTGTAGGAGTAGACATAGGGATTCACAGGCATGGGCCTCCTTTGCGCAGGATGCTGGTGTCATTTTTTGCATCCTCGTGGGTTTCTATGCGGGTCTGCTGATCGGGTGATTAATCCACGATGCCGGTGCGGACGAACATGACCTCGACGCGGGTGTCGAGCTGAGCCTTGCTCAACATCTCGTGCCACTCGTCGCGTGTGAAGTGGCTGCCTCGAACGCTGGAGCGGTAGATTTCGCCGAGTCCGATCGGGTCGGTTTTGAGCGAGATGAATTGCGTGAGAAGTTCGTGCAACTCGAGGCTCATCTGATGCCCGATCGCGTCTGCCAGTTGCTTTTCGGTCTCCGGTTTGGAGAGGTCAACGGGTTCGGAGACCTCCAGCAGCTCGGCGCTTATCTGCAGGGTGATTTGGAAGCGGAGGTTTTGGGGGTCGAGCAGCTTGATCTGGGGTTTTTGCTTTAAGGTTGAGAACATCATGGCGGTCTCGGACTTGCTGGGCGCTTGCTTGAGCACGGGTTTCAGTGCTTGGCTTTTGACCCGCACTTCGAGGTACATCGGTTTGTGCGGGTCACGAAATGACTTGATGTAGTACCCGTTTCGGGTGCTGGTTTCACCGGCCAAGCGATCATTTTGAAACAGGGCAATGCCGGTGATGGAGACTTTATTTTTCTCTTTTTCCAAGATCGGCAACACCGGGTCGCGACCGACTTCATAGTAATCGCGGATGAATTCGTGCAGTGTCGCCGAGGGGAGGTTGCCGCTGAGCGTGTTCTGCTTGAGATCTTGGTAGAGGAACGAGCCGAGGTTCGACGTCTCTGGGTAGCGGTAGGCCATCAGGTCCTGCGCCTGGCCTCTGCAGACGGCGATGTAGACCATCCGCCCGACGTTGGCGTCGCGAGAGAGCGTATCGACCAAGCCAAACAAGCCGTTTTTGCGCACGAGTTCGTCACTGTACAACGCCACGCGCAACTGGCCCGAGACGAGCTTTTTGGCCATGCCGAGGTTGTTGATCTCGCGGGAGCCTTTGCTGCTAGCGGAGACGCTGGAGATCACTTGGGTGTGCTCCTTGGCGCGCGGATCGACTTGGTAGAGCAGGGAGGTGCCGCGGATTTTATTTTCACCCGCGTCGTCATACCCGACCATCAGGATCAGGCCGGTCTGTTCGAGGATGTTCGTGCGCATGCACCCGGTGGTGAACAGACTGAGGGCTAGAGAGATCAAGAGCACGCGTCGAGCTCTCATGTCTGCTTCCCCTCCTGTCGGCGCTGCCATTTCGTTTTGATCAAGGCTACCACGTACAACAGCAACGGGTAGAGAAAGACGGCGTAGAGATAGAACGTGTTGAACAGGTCGTTGAGCTGGTTGACTTTCTGCCGGGTGTTGAACAGGAATCCCAGTCCCAAGGTGATGAGAGCGACCGCGTAGACGCCCTTTTTTTGCGAGAGGTGAAAGACATGCTTCAAACCACGGGTGGTCGCCCACGTGTAGAGCAGCATGTTGGGCAGGATCACCAGCACCCACAGCGGGATGATCAGGTATTCGAAGCGTTCGAGGAACGGCAGCTGGATGATCTTGAGGATTGAGAGCTGGGCCCAGATGTTGTGCAGGAGTTGTTCCTGGCTGAAGTACACGGTGGCGGTCAACATCGCGATGAGGTAGATCAGGTTGGTGATCAGGGCGGCGATCTGGCTGTAGCGATAGGCATGGTGCTTGTCGCGCACGAACGGATAGACGAAGTAGATGATCTCGAAGCCAGACAGGGTCAGGGCCATTTTTTGCACAGCGGTGAGCAAGTCTGGGAGTTTGGCTTCGAACACGGGCAGCAGGTGACTCCAGACGGCGTATTGCAGCGGGTAGTAGGCGAGCAGCACCAACCAGATCGTGGAGAGGACGCTGAGCAAGCAGAAGCCGACGATGATGCGCAACCCGCCGAGCACGCCGTAGATCACCAGCAACAGCAGGGAGAGGGAGACAAACCACGAGGGGATGTCCACAGAGATCCACGTCTGGATCACTTCGATGTACGTCTCGATGATCACCAGCGTCGGTGCGGCGAGCATTGCGGTGTACAGGGCGTTCAGCACGCGGCCCAGCCACTTGCCCCAGACCGCATCGTGGATGCCGTACAGATCGGACGAATCGAACATGCGCAGTGTGGCGACCATCACCCAGAGGATGAGGTGTACGGCGAGCCCCGCGATCACGATGGCGATCCATGCGTCCTGACGAACGTACTTCGCGATGAGGCGGTGGAAACCGAGCACCCCCACTCCCACTTGGTTGGCTTGGATGACAAAGACAAGCATCGAGGCGTTAAACAGCAGTCGTTTGGGGATCGTCGGGGTGGTGTTCATGTCTAGGGTTCCCTCCTCACTCATCGATGTCATGGATCTGCTTGGCTTGCGCAGGGGAGTATCGCTCCGCATCCTCAGGGCGCGTGAAGTCTGATCGCTTGGCATATGAGGGCAATCTCAGGCGCAACAGACCTTCCTTCCAGTTGCGCAACCGCAACGGGTACATCGGCCACAGGAACGGATGTCCAAGCGAGGTGATGCGCAACAGGTGAAGCATCAAAAACGCAATGCCCAAGAGGATGCCGAGCCCGCCGAGCCACCCGGCGAGGAGGATCATCGGGAAGCGCAAGAGTCGGATGACGATGCCGAACATATAATTGGGCGAGGTGAACGAAGACAGGGCCCCGAGCGCGACCAGCATGATCAGGATGTTGCTGGTGAAGCCTGCTTGTACCGCCGCTTCCCCGATGACGATACCGCCGACGATGCCCATCGTCTGACCGACTTTGGTGGGCAGGCGGGCACCGGCTTCGCGCAGCAGTTCGATGATCACTTCCAGCAACAGCGCTTCGTACAGCGGGGGAAAGGGGACGCGCAACCGCGATTCGATCAGCGAGTCTAGCAAATTGATCGGGATGACTTGGTAGTGATAGGTCAGCGCCGCTACGTAGAGCGCGGTCATCAGCGTCGAGCCGAACATCGCTACAATTCGCATCGCACGAATAAGCATCGTTAAGTTCCAGCGCGTGTTGTAGTCCTCTGAGGTTTTCATATAGTCCCACAGCGTACACGGTGCGAGGATCGCCAGCGAATTCCCGTCGAGGAGCAAGGCGATCTTGCCTTCCAGCAGATCGTAGGTGACGCGGTCGGGACGCTCGGTCAACAGCATCTGGGTGAAGACCGTCCACGAGTTGTCGTCGATCAACTGCGTGAGGATGGAGCTGGCGATCACGCTGTCGACCTCTAAGTCCTCCATGCGTTGACGCAAGGTGATTACATTTTGTTCGTCGGCGATGTCTGAGATATAGAGCATGCTGACGCGTGTCTTGCTCCGTCTACCCACGGTCAGGGATTCGTTGCATAGACGGGTGTCAGGTAGCAATTTGCGGATCAAGGCCACGTTGTTCTCCAAACTCTCCGTGAAGGCGGTCTGTTGGCCGATCACGGCATACTCCCGCTCGGGGATCACGCCTTGGGGCGACTGGTCGGTCTGGATGAGCAAGCCTTGGGCGATGCCGTCCAGGTGCAGGTAGACCCAGCCGCGCAACAGAAATTCGAGCGTCTGCTGGAGGTTATCGGTGACTTTCAGACTGGCGATCGGGATGATCTCCATCAGCGCTTGTAGGGTCTGCGCATGCCCGCCGAGGCGTTGCAAAGGGGCGAGCACGGCGCGTTGTAACAGCTCTGTGTCCAGCAAGGTATTGACAAAAAGGACCCCCATCCTGCGCTTGTGCAACGTGCGAACAACGAGGTCGGCGCTGATCGGCAGCGCCTGTTTGACCTGTTTGACTGCCGCATCAAGCGAAGCGGGGAGGTGGGTGTGTTCCATAGTCGTCCGACTCCCTTTTGCAAAAACATGGTAGCGTTAGTTGTTGCCGAATCGAGGGACACTCATCCGAAGGAAGGTGGGGTTTGTGATGAGAAAAAAAGTCGTGTTGTTTGTCGATGGGGGTGTGGACGATGCGTTTGCGCTCTGGTACGCGGTTCACGACCCGCGGTTGCAGGTGCTCGGCATCGTCGGCGGGTATGGGAATATGCCGCGCGATCTCGCGGTGCGCAATGCGAAGTGGCTGTTGCGGCAGGCCGGTCGGGAGGAGATCCCGGTGTTTGCCGGGTGTGAGCGCCCGATGACCGGCGAGAACCCGACGTTTTTCCCAGAGGTCCACGGTGCGCAGGGGCTGGGACCGTATGAATTGCCGCTGACCAAGGAACAGGGAGCTGAGCTGCCGGAGTTGATGAAGCTGTTGGCGCGCGCAGGCGAGTTTGTGGTGCTGGAGTTGGGGCGGATGACGTCGCTGGCGACGTTGACGCTTTTGTATGGAGCGCGCTGGCGGGGGGTGCCGATCTATGCGATGGGCGGGGCGTTTGGCGTGGGGAACATCTCCGAGGTGGCAGAGGCGAATCTGCATGGCGATCCGATCGCGGCCCATCTGGTGTTGACGTCCGGCGCGGACGTCACGCTTTTTCCGCTAAACGTGACCCAAAAAGCGATCCTCACCCCGGAGCAGGCGGCAGTGACGCCCTTGAAGCCGCTCTATGATACCTACTATCGCTACTACCAAGACAAGAACCGGGCGCTGTCTGGTGCGCCGCTGCACGACTTGCTGCCTGTGTTTGCCTTGAACCGGGAGGATGCGCTGCAGTTCACCCGCCGTCACGTACAGGTGGAGACGGGGAGTGGCTTGACACGCGGGCAGACGATCGCTGATTTCCGGCCCAGTGCCTCGGAGGTGGCAGCTCCAGCAGGGACACGGATTGCGTGGGAGCTTGATCTGGCGGTGTTTGTCCACGATGTTGTCGGGATTTTGAAAAAATGACTCTTTCCCTCGCAAATCGGTTGTGGTATGATTTATTTTGCTCTCTATTTTTCGGAATTGAATATTCTCCCTGAAGTTGGCTAGACTAGGATGTGGCAGTTTCTGGGGTACATAGAAAGGAAGTGCTGACTTTGGCAGAAGCTCACGCAGTAAAGCTTGATCCAGAGAAAGTTAGCGAATTATCCTTGGTTGACTTGGCGTTTGTGATCTTGAAACAGACGAACAAGCCGTTCCTGTTCAGCGATCTGATGCAGACGGTCGCACGTCTGAAAGGTCTGACGCCGACACAAATCAACGAAGTGATCGCACGTCTCTATACGGAGATCAATATCGATGGTCGCTTCATCTGCATCGGCAACAACACGTGGGGACTGAAACGTTGGTACCCGACAGACAAAGCGCCGGAGAAGTCCAGCACGAGCGGCAAGAAATTTGTGCGCAAGGACATCGACGAAGACGACGACGATTTCTACGACGACGAGGAAGAAGAGTCCTACGACGACGAAGATGCCGAAGTGGATACCTTCGCCGCTGCGTTCACAGCCGTTGACGATGACGCAGATGCCGCCGATGAGGAAGAGGAAGAGTTCGAAGGCGAAGTAGTCGAAGTCGAAGAAACGGAAGAAGCTGAGGAAGAGGAATTCGATTCCTACGAGGAAGACGAAGAGTTCTAAGCCTCGCTCCCTTTTACAAAAGCGAAAATCGCAGTTTCAGCCGCAAACCGGGTCTCCGGGGTGCGGCTCTTTTCGCTGGCCTCCTATTGACAAGCCGGAGTGAGAAAGTTACGATAGCAAAGGTGTTTTTTTTAGAACCGGACTTGGCAAACTAAGGACAACAAGCGTACATAGGGGGCACAACAAGGCATGGCAAAATATATTTTTGTAACCGGTGGCGTCGTATCTTCGCTCGGAAAAGGGATCACGGCCGCCTCGCTCGGACGGCTGCTGAAGAATCGTGGTCTGAAAGTCACCATTCAAAAATTCGACCCATACATCAACGTGGACCCAGGAACGATGAGTCCCTACCAACATGGTGAGGTGTTTGTCACCGATGACGGCGCAGAGACCGACTTGGACCTCGGCCACTATGAGCGCTTCATCGACATCAACCTCTCCAAAAACAACAGCATCTCCTCAGGGAAAGTCTACGGCTCGGTCATCACCAAGGAACGCCGTGGCGATTACCTCGGCGGCACGGTTCAGGTGATCCCGCACATCACCAACGAGATCAAGGAGCGGGTCTTCCGTTCGGGCAAGGACACCAACGCGGACGTCGTGATCACGGAGATCGGCGGCACGGTTGGGGACATCGAGTCGTTGCCGTTCCTCGAAGCGATCCGTCAGATCAAAAACGATGTCGGTCGCGAGAATGTGATGTACATCCATGTCACGCTGATCCCGTACCTCGGCAAAGCGGGCGAGATGAAAACCAAACCGACGCAGCACTCCGTCAAGGAACTGCGCTCGATCGGGATCACGCCGAACATCCTCGTCTGCCGGACGGCTGAGCCGATGCCGTTGGATGTGAAACGCAAGATCGCGATGTTCTGTGACACGGACCCAGAGGCGGTCATCGAAGCGCGTGACGCGGATACCCTGTACGACTTGCCGCTGATGTTCCAAGAGGAAGGCCTCGACCGTCTGGTCGTGCGCCACTTCGGATACGACGTGCCAGAAGCGGACATGACGGAGTGGAAGCAACTGGTACACAAGGTCAAAAACCTCCAGCACACGACCCGCATCGCGCTGGTCGGCAAGTACGTGGCGCTGCGCGACGCGTACATCTCCGTCGCAGAAGCGCTGTACCACGCGGGCTTTGCAGCCGATTCGAACATCGAGATCGACTGGATTCAAGCGGAGGATGTCACGGCGGAGAACGTGCAGGAATTGCTCGGCAACGCGGACGGCATCCTCGTGCCGGGTGGATTTGGCGATCGGGGTGTGGAAGGCAAGATCCTCGCGACGAAGTATGCGCGGGAGAACCAAGTTCCGTACCTCGGCATCTGTCTCGGGATGCAGGTGGCGTGCATCGAGTACGCCCGTCATGTGCTCGGTCATACGGACGCGAACTCCTCGGAGATCGATGCGCTGACCACGCACCCGGTGATCGACCTGTTGCCGGAGCAAAAGGAAGTCGAAGATCTGGGCGGCACGCTGCGCCTCGGGCTGTATCCGTGCAAGTTGGAGCCAGGTTCCAAGGTGGCGACTGCGTATGGCGATACCCTCGTGTACGAGCGTCACCGTCACCGTTATGAATTCAACAACGAGTACCGGGATGCGATGTTGAACGCAGGCTTCGAGTTCTCGGGCACGTCGCCGGACGGACGACTGGTTGAGATCATCGAGTTGAAGGACCACCCGTGGTTTGTCGCGTCGCAGTTCCACCCGGAATTCACCTCGCGCCCGAACCGCCCGCAACCGCTGTTCCGCGAGTTTGTACGAGCTTCGCTGGACAGACATCAATTGGATCAGTAAGACGAGAAAAGCCAGTCTCTTCGAGAGACTGGCTTTTTTAATCGACAAAGGGCTGGGTGTAAAGGGTGTAAAGCTGAAAAAAGACCCAAGGGTGTGTACCCTCGGGTCTTTGTACGTGCTGGATGCAGGGTCTTACTTTTTCAGGTCGAGGCGGATGTCGCGACCATCGTCCGGCAACGTAATTTTGGAGCCGTCCTTGGTGAGGCTCTGCGCGTACTTGATCCACGCGTCGAGCATGACGTCACCGATCTTCCAGTCCTTGACTTCGCCGAAGACGGTGAAGCCGTCGCCTTTGCCAGTTGCCATGAAGTCGTTGGTGACAGCCTTGAAGGTGCGGGACTCGTTGAACTTGCCGTCCACGTACAGCGGGGTGCCGTCGGTCAGCGTGATCTTGGTGAACTTGTCACCGGTCGGGCGGGTGTTGTCCCACTCGACTTTCAGACCGGAGAATTGCAGCGCCGGGAGGTTGGAGTACTTGTCGAGCACTTCCAGCGCGGTCTTGATCTGCTTCGCGGTCATCGTGCCAACCGTGTCGGTGTTGCCAAACGGCAGGACGGCGAACATCTCGCCAAATGTCATCTCACCAGCATCGATATCTGCACGGATGCCGCCGATGTTCGTGAAGGCAACGTCCGCTTTTTCGTTGGTGCGCATCGCGTCGGTGATCATTGCGCCCAGCGGAGTGATCCCATCGCGTTCCACACCGCCGTCGATGTCAAAACGATAGCCTTTGCGGGTCAGTGATTCACCAGTGGTCGCGATCACTTTCTTTTCCTTTTCTTGCACTTGCTGGTGGTAGGAATCGACGATGTTGTGGACTTCGCTGTCGCCGGTGGTCAGGTTCGTGTAGGTTTCGAGCAGAGACGCGCTCGAGGAGACGACTCCTTTGGTGTCCTTGTCAACGAACAGTTGGATGTGACCGACTGCGAGCAACCAGTTCTGGGCTTCGATGACCGGGATTCCGTTCACGTTGCCGACGACGCGCTTGTGCGAGTGGCCGCCAACGATCGCATCGAGGGTCCCGTTGCCGGTGCCGTTGGCGAGATCCGCCAGCTCATCCATGATCTTGTCGGACGCCTGTACTTGGTCGCCTGGCAAGTGCGAGGTGACGATGACGATGTCTGCACCCTTCGCACGCAGCTCTGCAGAGAGTTCCTTCGTGATCGGAACCGGATCTGCGAACGTCAGACCTTCGATGTTGGTCGACTTGGTTGTGGTCTTGGTTTGCGGGGTGGAGAGGCCGATGATGCCGATCTTCAGACCGCCTTTTTCCACGATCGTGTAGGGCTGGGTCCAGTCGACACGCTTGCCCGTCTTGTCATCGATGATGTTCGCGCCGAGGATCGGGAATTCTGCGTTCTTGATGTTATCGATCAATACGTCGCGACCGAAGTCAAACTCATGGTTGCCGATCGCAGCCGCATCATACTTGATATCTGCCATGCCTTCCATGACCGACTTGCCGTTGAACATGTTCGAGATCAACGTGCCTTGCCATGCATCGCCACCATCGACGACCACAGTGTGCTCCGGGTTGACGGAACGGAAATCATTGACGATCCCGCCCAACGTTTCGAGGCCGCCCTGCGGTTGGTTGTTGCGTTTTTTGTCGGTGGTCACTTCGATATTGCCGTGAATGTCGTTGGTGGTGAGAACGTCGACGACATCAAACAGCAGCGGCTTCAGCGCTTTTGCCGCTTCGGCACGGGTCAGCGGTGCGTTCGGGTTGAACGCGCCATCGAGGGTCGGGGCAAATACACCGCCGAGCGTGGTGTAGGCGACGTAAGGTTTCGCCCAGTCGGAGATCTGGTCTTTATCTTTGAAATAGTTGAGGACGTTTTGGTTGACGGTCGGCGTGTGGCCGCCGTTCAGCGCAGCACCGATCAGGACTGCCAGCTCTTGGCGAGTGACGGCGCGGTTCGGTTCAAACTGTCCCGACTCATTGCCATGCACGATGCCAGCGGCCAGTGCATTGGCGAGCGGTTGTTGCTGCCAGCCTTCGAGGTCGTCGAACGGAGCTTTTTTCATGTCGACATCCTCGAGTTTTGCTGCACGGTTGATCATCGAGATCAGCTCGCCACGGGTGACGAATTGAGTCGGATGCAGGTCTGTCTCGCCGGGGTAGCCGGTGATCGCGCCTTTGTCGTGCGCCAATTCGATGTCCGAACGGGTCGGATTGGTCGGAGCCGATGTGGTGGTCTTGGTATCCGCCGCAAACGCTTGCGGGCCGTAAATGGTGCTGAGCAAGGACGCGGCTACTGCCATCGTAGCAAACTTCGAAGAACGTTTCATAAAGGTTTGAAATCCTCCTAATTATAGTTCGCAAGATGCCTTCATTATACTAGATTAGGAGATGGAAGAGTTGGTAAAATCGGAAAATTTTTTGTAAAAGGGAGACGCAAGAACCACACCTGCACAGGTGTGGTTCTTTTTTAGAGATCTCGCTTGGAAAACTTCCGCATCGCGAACAGCAAGAACACGACACCGTAGAGCAGTGTGTAGATCAGCATCGACGTGGTGGGCTCGGCGAGGCTGCCGAACAAGCCTTGGGCCGCGATGTTGAGCGGGTCGTTCGCGGAGTTGAAGAGTTGGGACATGGTGCGCCGGAATAGCGAGTCAAGTGGGAACACCAGCGAACTGACGATGCCGATGTTGACCAACGCGTGGTTGTTCAACGCCTGCCCGATCTGTTCGAGGAACCCACCGACAAAGCCGATCCCGTACAGGATGATCAAGATGATGCCTCCGTTGATCGTCGACATCCGCGCACTTAACCACAACGCAACGGCGATGAGAATCAACGGTTGCAAGGCGAAAAGTAACATCCCCGTCAGCATCGAACTGGCGGGTACCGACACATGTAAAGCACCGCCGAAGTTGAGGTTGACGAGCAAGATTGCGATGAACAGACAAGCCGCGTAGATCACCAGCAGTCCGCCGAGCCCGATGAACTTGCCGAGGACGACATCGCGGCGGTGCAAGGGGCGGGAAAGGATCGTGTCGATCTGGTGGCTTTCAATCTCTCCGGCGATACTGCCCACCGTCGCGAGGATGGACAGCAACGCGGTGATGAAGCTGGCAAAGTACAGACCTACGCCAATCAATTGCGTGGCGAGCATCTGTTGTTCCATCTGCGCAGCTCCGATCTCGTTGGAGAGTTGATCGCCGATCTGTTTGGCTGCATAGTGTGTCGCGATGCCGTAAAACAACACATAGGCGAGCGTCATCAGGATCGTGATCAGAAAGATGCGCTTGTACAGCGTTTCCTTATAGGAGAGTTTCGCGATGGTGAGCATGCTCTGCCTCCTTCCGACCGACCCAGTGCAGGAACACGTCTTCTAAGGCGGGTTGGCGCGGGGTCAATTCGTAGAGTCGGACACCTTCGCGGTGCAGACATTCGACTAGATCGGGCACCTGCTCCTCATGAGACAACTGGATCAGCCAGCGGCTTCCGGTCATCATAACGGACGATTCCAGCGGCTTGGCGCTGACGATCAGATGTTGCAGGGCTTGCCACAGGGCGAGGGAGACCCCTTCGGCGCGGATCTCGACTTGGGTTTGTACGTCTGATAATTTGCGCCACTCGCCTTGGACGACGAGATCGCTTTTGTGAACGATCGCGACATGGTCACAGACGTTCTCCACTTCGCTGAGCAGATGGGAGTTGAGGAAAACGGTCTTGCCCTCGCGGCGCAAGTCCATCATCAGATCCCGTACTTCACGTCGACCAATCGGGTCGAGCGCGGAGGTGGGTTCGTCCAGAAATACGAGTTCTGGGTCACCGATGAGCGCACAGGCGATGCCGATGCGTTGCTGCATCCCTTTGGAGTAGCCACGGATCTTGTCATTCTCGCGTCCGGTAAGACCGACGCGTTCGAGCAGGTGGCGAATCCGCTCTCGACGCAACGAGCGCGGCACCCCGGCGAGTTCGGCATGCGTTTCCAGCAGTTGAAGTCCGGTCAGCCAGTCTTGGTAGCGGAACAGTTCCGGCAGGTAGCCGACTTTGCGCCGCGCTTCGATGTTACCGATCGGCTTGCCGAGCAATTCGGCCCGCCCCGCTGTCGGGTGCAACAGGCCGAGCATCGTGCGGACAAATGTGCTTTTGCCTGCTCCATTCGGCCCTAAAAATCCAAACACAACACCACGGGGTACTTGCAAGGTGATGTCGCGACAGCCAGCACGACCATCGAATTGCTTGGTTAAGCCCCATGTAGAAATCACAATGTCGGACATAGATAGCTCCTTTCAAACGATAGAACGAGCACGAGAGCAGTCCCGCTAGGCGGGATGCTCTTTTTTCGTGCGCACGTAGTTAGGGTTACTTACTTGAAGGATTTCGCGAGAGATTGCAGGGTGTCCTGCGTGATCGCACGTTCGTCAGTGGACGCGGATTCAATCAAGTGCAGATGGTTATTCGCCTGCCAGTAGAGGGAGGACTGGTGACCTTCGGTGAAGTAGAGGCCGTCGCCACCGTTGACGGTGGTTTGGGTGAGGTTTTGCCCCGAACCAGCGAGGGTTGGCACCGGCACGGTGTGCTGCCAGTCTTCGATGCTGGCGAGTTGCTTGCGGATGTTTTCCGGCAACATCGGCAGTTGCAAGATCGTTTCGCGCAGTTGGTTCACATCCACACCACGAGGCACTTGCAGAGCGGGAGAAGCGAACGTGGTGTAGGTGTAGTGTTGATTGCTGTCCTTGGTTGCGGTGAGCGTGGTGATGAGTGTTTGCGGGAAATGGACGGAAAAGTCTTGGTTGTCGAGGTTTTTGTCCAGCGTGGACTTGGAACCTAGCTGCTTGAGCAGTGCGTTGGCGCGCTCGACGTTGAGTTGGAAGTGCAGGGTGTGCTCTGGACGGACGGTGAGAGTGTTGAGTTGGAAGCCGGTCGGGACGGCGGGGGTGTAGCCAGCCGCTTGTGCTTCGGCGGCAGAGTTGAAGGTTTGTACCGTATGGGAATCGTCGGTGCTCCAGATCTTGCCGAGACCTTGCAGGGACATCTCGCCTGCTGCCCCGCTTGAGATCCATTCCTGCATCTGGTTCAGGTCTTGCTTGGTGACTTGAATGGTTTGGATCTTCTGTGCACGGAACAGTGAGAGCACCTCATCGGCCGCCGCTTGAACGGCAGGGATCGCCAAGGAGCCTACCAAAACAACTGCGGCACCTGTGCCGACCAACCATTTTTTCGTATTTTTCGCCATGTGTGTCCATCTCCCTTTGGAAGGTATAGGGGCGGGCGCAGACAGGGTGCGCGCCGCCAATCGAGTTTCGAATAGTGTCCAAGCCGCGTCGACATCGATCTCGACGAGGGGGGCTTGCGTTGGAGGAGAGAAGGCTTCGCGCAGAGCAGACTCTGTCCAGTCGTCGATGCGCTTGAGGGAATGCAGCGCAGATCGGCAAGCGGAACAAACATCTAGATGCAAGGAGAGACCCTTGCGTTCCTCACGCGGCAACTCTCCGTCGAGGTAGGCTTGGATGCGGGACTGATAGGGGCAAATACTCATCGCTCGCTTCCCCTCCTTTGTTGATACAGATCGCGGAATCGCTTGCGGGCGCGGGCCAACAGAGTTCCGATCGAATTGGTTTCGAGTTGAGTGATCGCAGCTAGTTCCTTGTAGTCGTACCCAGAGTATTTTAAGAGGAGCAACGTCCGGTCACGCTCCTCCAAATCGGTGAGTGCGGCGCGAACATCGTGAATCTCTTCGTGCTGGAGCCAGCGCTCCTCGGTGGACGGTTCAGAAAGAGAGTGGGGGTCGGCTGCCTGCGCATCACGAGCGACCCGGCGCTTTTCACCGCGCAGGTGGTTAAACGCGACATGTGTGCTGGTTTGTGTAAGCCACGCACCGATGTTCTCAATGGAAGGCAGATCAACTGCGTACAGGCGGACGAACACCTCCTGGGCCAAGTCCTCGGCAACCGCTTGATCGTGCGTAATGCTCCAGATGCGCCGTACGACTTGCGGGTAGTGGTTTCTGAATAGATCCTGAAACGACTGCTCCGAGGACACAGCGACAGGTCTTGTGGTTGGATGCTTCACCATGTGTACGGAATCCTCCATTCCCAGCCCCCTTTCTCCGCGTTCACTAGGATGACACCGCCGAAGGTGGTTTTGTGACAGCCGAGGCGAATTTTTTTTGAAAAAAGCCACAGGGTTGCACCTGTGGCTACTCTTCCTCCCGGCGCACCAAGCGTGCCCGGGTCAAAATTTTATCTCCGAACTTATCCTTCAAGGAATCGACGACCCGGCTCAACTCCTGCTGGCGCGGGTCTGTTTCCACCGTGGGAGTCGGAGCGTCAAACAGCGACAATTGCTGGGTTTGCTCCTCCACAGTCCCCTTGGGCACGAGGTTGCCGACGGTGACGCCGATCAGCCGGATCGCGTCCTCCCGGCTCAGACCGCACTTGGCGAGCAGGCCCTTGACGGCGGTGTAGAGCGGCGTCTCCAGATCGGTCGGGTGGGCAAACGTATGGTTGCGCGTGATCGTCTGCCACGGTGCGTAGCGCAATTTCAAGGTGACGGTGCGCGCTTCGAAGCCGGACTGACGCAAGCGGCGGGCGACTTTTTCAACCTGTCCGAGCAGCGTGGTTTCCAGAAAAACGACATCGCGCACATCCTCCGCGAACGTCGTCTCCTGCCCGATCGACTTCGCTTCGCGGTTGGGCTGCACGGGACGTTCATCCCGACCGTTCGCCAACAGATAGATATGATCGGCGAGCGACCCGAGGTAGGTGCGCATCCGGGTGACGTTCATCTGGGCGACGTCGCCGATGGTGCGCAGGCCGAGGCGCGTGAGCTGCTCGGCACTTTTTTGCCCGACACCCCACAGTCTGGAGATCGGCAAGGGATGGACGCGGGTTTCGAGATCGGACGGGGTGATCGGGACGAGACCGTCCGGTTTTTCCAAGTCAGATGCCAGCTTGGCGAGGAATTTGTTGTAGGAGATGCCGACCGAAGCGGTGAGGTTCAGTTCGCGGGAGATGTCTTCCTTGATCCGCCGCGCCATCGTCACACCGTCACCGAACAGCCGCTCACACCCGGTCACGTCGAGAAATGCTTCGTCGACCGACAGTTTCTCGATCAACGGGGTGTAGCGGGCGAGGATCGCCATCATCTGCTTCGAAACTGCGGAGTACTTCCGATGGTCTGGCGCGATGAAGACGCCGTTCGGGCACAACCGCTTCGCCTGCGAGGTGGGCATCGCGGAATGCACACCGAAGCGCCGCGCCTCATAAGAGCAGGTGGAAACTACGCCCCGCAGTTCGGTCGGGTGTGCGATGATCACAGGCAGACCGCGCAATTCCGGGGAGTCCCGCTGCTCCACGGAGGCGAAAAATGCGTCCATATCCAAATGCAAAATCGTCCGCTGCTCCACGCGACTCTCATCTCCGATCCGAACGTTTGTTTCCACTAGAATACCACAAAAAAGCCTCCTGCCAAATCAGCTACAGGAGGCTGGCCGCAAAGTCGAGCAGGTAGCGGAACGCGAGTGTTTTGTCCGCTGGGGTGAGCGCTTTGCGCCCCGGGCGCGGGTTGATGTCGAGCAGATAGGCGTGCCCGTCGTGGTCGAGGGCGATGTCGATGCCGAGAAACGCCAGCGTCTTGCGTTTGACGGTCAGCGCTCGGGCCGCTGTGATCGCCACCGCTTCGATTTCAGCGCGCGAGGGGAGCTGTATGCTGTGGGAACTCGTGGCTTCCTCCAACCACTCGAAACTGCGGACGACGCCACCCTGTGCGAGGTTCGTCACAACCTGACCTGCTGCGGCCAGACGCGGCACGGTGGTGATCGCTTGCCAGTCCCCACGACCATCGCGTTGTAGATAGACGCGCAGGTCGAGTTTGCGCCCGTCGAGATCGAGCAGCGGGATGCCGCTTTGGAGGAGATGCGGGCCTTGGCGAAGTTGCCCTTCTATAAAGAGTCGCAACTGTCCGCCGGACAGAATGCGCGATTTTTTCGCAGAGGTGAGCTGGTAGGTTTGCTTGTCGACCGTGCGAATTTCCACCACCCCGACACCGCCAGACCCGCGCACCGGTTTGAGAAAAACGGCCGGGTGCCGTTGCAACCATGCTTCCACATCCCCCGGTGCTTGCAAAAGTGTGGTCTGCGGCAGGTTCGCCACGAGGTCGGGGGAGGTGAGCAACGCTTGCCAAACGCCCCATTTGTCTGGAAAGCGCGGGTTGAGAATCTGAAAGCCGGCGCGACGGAGGGTCTTTTTTTGCTCAGAAAAGCGTCTGCTCGTGCGGGCGTAGTGGACGGTGACGCTGTCGATCAGCACGCGAGGGAGCGGGGTTGATCGGGTGAGCCAACCGCGCTCCGACCTATAGGAAAGGCCGCGAACCTGACGCGTGCGGGCATTCAGTTGATCCGGGTGAAAAAACACCACGTCCACGCCAGCATCGATGGCAACGTTGGCGAGCAGTTGCCATTGGCTGTCCTGTGCGGGCGGGGGCAGGGCATCAGAGGTGATCAGTCCGATCAGCGGAGTTGTGCGGGCCATGAGGTGTACCTCCTGAAGGGTGGTGGATGAGCAAGATTTCCTATATGTATGTGGAAGGCCGCATACTTACAACCGGGTAATGATCATGCTAACATAGGAAAGTCTTCGCCATTTTTTTCATGGGACTACATAGAGTGTAACTTGGAGGAGGAACCTCAGATGAACGATTATATCGTGCGGGCAACCGCTTTGGATGGAAAATTGCGTGCGTTTGTTTGTATCACCACAGAGTTGGTGCGGGAGTTGTCGGATCGTCATGGCTGCTTGGCGTTGGCCAGCGCTGCACTGGGACGCACGGCGACGATGGGCGCGATGATGGGGGTCATGTTAAAAGGCGAGGAGACGTTGTCGCTGCAAGTGCGCGGTGACGGACCGCTCGGCAAGATCATCGTGACTGCAGATGCGGAGGCCCACGTGACGGGCTATATTGAAAATCCGCGGGTCGAACTTCCGCCCAGAGAAGGCGGCGCCTATGGCGACGTGGAGAAACTAGATGTAGGCGCGGGCGTGGGCGAAGGTTTCCTGCTCGTGATCAAGGATCTCGGCATGAAGGAGCCCTATACCGGCTCAGTTCCTCTGCACAACGGCGAGATCGCCGAGGACTTCGTGCATTATTTCGCACAATCGGAGCAGACCCCGTCGGCGCTGGCACTCGGCGTGTTGGTGGATAAGGACCAGTCTGTAAAAGCCGCGGGCGGCTTTTTGATCCAACTGTTGCCAGGGGTGACCGAGGAGGATATCGACTACTTGGAGCAACAACTCAGCAAGTTTCCGCACATCACCTCGCTGCTCGTGCAAGGTCTGACGCCAGAGGACATCCTCAAGCGACTGATTCCGGGCGAGATCAAGTTCTTGGAGACCTACCCGGTGGCCTTCACCTGTGATTGCTCGCGTGATCGCTTCGAACGGGGCCTGCTGTCGCTCGGTGCTTCGGAGATTCGCTCGATTCTGACCGAGGAGAAGCAGGCGGAGTTGGTTTGCCACTTCTGCAATGAAAAGTACCACTTCGAAGAAGCGCATCTGCAAGAATTGTTGGAGCAAGCGGAAGCGAAGTAACTCAGGGATTGACAGATTTTGTGCTCAGTCGTACACTTTAGATATTCAGTAAATCCAATGATCTTACTCGGTTTTCTATAGATGAGGAGGCAACAAGTATGCGCGTTGCGAACAATATTGCCGAATTGATCGGTCAAACCCCGATCATCAAGCTGAACACGATCACTGGTCCGGACGAAGCGGAGATCTACATTAAACTGGAGTCCTTCAATCCGGGCGGTTCCGTCAAGGACCGTATCGCCTATTCGATGATCACCGAAGCGGAACTCGCGGGCGATCTCAAACCGGGCGCGACGCTGGTCGAGCCGACCTCCGGCAACACCGGGATCGGTCTGGCGATGATGGCAGCGGCCAAGGGCTACCGCGCGGTGCTGGTCATGCCGGACACGATGTCGGTGGAACGCCGCAACCTGCTGAAAGCGTATGGGGCGGAACTCGTCCTGACCCCAGGCGCAGAAGGCATGAAGGGTGCGATTGCGAAGGCGAAGGAACTGCAGGCGGAAAACGGCTGGTTCATGCCGCAGCAATTCGACAACCCGGCGAACCCGAAGATCCACCGCGAGACCACGGCGCGTGAGATCCTCGAAGCACAAGCAGCGATGGGTGGCCTCGATGCCTTCGTGGCAGGCGTAGGCACGGGCGGTACGATCACCGGCGTGGGTGAAGTATTGAAGGAACACAACGCGAACATCCAGATCGTCGCGGTGGAACCGTCCGCCTCTCCGGTGCTTTCCGGCGGCGCTCCGGGCCCGCACAAGATCCAAGGGATCGGCGCTGGCTTTGTCCCAACGATCACGAACACGGAGATTTTTGATGAAGTGGTGCAAGTTGACAACGAAGCTGCGTTTGAATACGCACGCCGTCTCGCGAAGGACGAAGGCATCCTCGTCGGCATCTCGTCTGGCGGTAACGTCTACGCGGCCCATCAGATCGCCAAGAAACTCGGCGCAGGCAAAAAAGTCCTCACCGTAGCTCCGTCCACCGGCGAACGCTACCTGACGACCGCACTGTTCCAATTCGAATAAGCGTCGCTAAAAAGCACGAGTCCCAGATGGGGCTCGTGCTTTTTTTCATTCCCTTGCGTGTGTTTACAAGTGTGGACGAGCATGGGGTTGTGAAATTGCACAAACGAAGAAGTTGGCTCGGTTAGGGGTGGCGGCTTATCGTACCTTTTTATTAACACACACATCTGCAGAATCACGATCACGTACCCGCAATCCTTCCTAGAGCCGTGCTATAATAGTTGCAACGCAACGAGGAGGGTACCTTTTGTGACTGAGAACTCCTACAACTTACATACGCCAAAACGCCGGCTGTGCATCGGCGCTCATCATTTTGAAATCGGCACCCGCACGTTGATCATGGGCATCCTCAATGTCACGCCCGATTCCTTTTCCGACGGGGGTCGCTGGTCGGAGGTAGACCTCGCGCTGGAACATGCCCGTGAGATGGTCGCAGCGGGCGCGGACATTCTCGACATCGGCGGCGAATCGACCCGCCCAGGTCATGATCCGGTCTCCGCAGACGAGGAGATCGCGCGCGTCGTCCCGGTGATTCAACGTCTCGCTCAGGAACTGCCCGGCGTCCCGATCTCCATCGACACGTACAAAGCCTCGGTCGCCCGCGCTGCGGTTCAAGCGGGCGCACACCTCGTCAATGATGTCTGGGGCCTGCGGGCCGACCCGGAGATGGCGAAGACCTGCGCAGAACTGGACGTGCCGGTCATCCTCATGCACAACCGCGAGACGCCGCATGAGACGGATGTGCTTCCGAATACATTGCGCGAACTTCGCGAGTGTGTGGAGCTTGCCCATCTGGCAGGCATCCGCGACGAACAGATCTGGCTCGATCCTGGCATTGGATTCGGCAAGACCTACGAACAGAACCTTTACGTGATGCAACAGCTCGATGCGATCTGCAACTTAGGCTATCCGGTGCTGCTGGGCACTTCCCGCAAATCGATGATCGGCAACACGCTACATCTGCCCGTCGAGGACCGCGTGGAAGGGACCGCGGCGACAGTAGCCCTTGGGATCGCCAAGGGCGTGGAGATGATTCGCGTACATGATATCCAACAGATGGCGCGTATTGCCCGCATGACCGATGCGATGGTGCGCACGCGATTTGATTTTTAAAAACCTAGACAAGAGATCGATTGGGAGGGTTTCGTGATGGACAAAATTTACATGAGCGGACTGGAGTTTTACGGCTTCCACGGGGTGTTTGAGGAAGAGACGCGACTGGGGCAACGTTTTTACACAGATGTCGTGATGATCGTTCCCCTGCAAGAGGCGGGGCAGTCTGACGATCTCGACCTGACCGTGAATTATGGAGAGGCCTATGACCGCGTCCGCGAGATCATGGACGGCGAACCTGTACAATTGATCGAAACGCTGGCGGAGCGCATCGCGTCGTCGCTGCTCCACCACTTCCCGCTGATTCAAGAAGTGCAGATCAAAGTCACCAAACCGAACCCGCCGATCAAAGGCCCGATGAGTGGCGTCGCCGTGGAGATTGTCCGTGGACGCAAGTAAGGTACAGACCGCCTATCTCTCGCTCGGCTCCAACCTCGGGGATCGCCGCTTGAACTTGCGTACGGCCATCGCGATCCTCGATGCACATCCCGAGATCGATGTGACTCGTGTCTCCCCGATCTATGAAACAGAGCCGGTCGGCTACCTCGACCAACCGGATTTTTTAAACCTCGTTCTGGAGCTACAGACAGAGCTCGATGCCAAAAAGTTATGGAAAATCACCAGTTCTACAGAACTCGAGCTAGGTCGACAAAGGGATATCAAGTGGGGACCACGAACGATAGATATAGACATCCTATTAGTGGATCATCAGGTCATGGACACGGACGACCTCATCATACCTCACCCCCGGATGGCGGACCGCGCGTTCGTCTTACTCCCTCTTGCAGACCTTGCAGGTGATCTCGTCCACCCGGTGACTCGTCAGACCGTGTCAGTCATGGCAAATCGAGTAGAAGGAAAGGACGGGGTCTACCTATGCAAGATACCATTGGCAAACGACTACGAGCCTACCGAAAATTAAAAAACCTCACACAGCAAGAACTAGCAGACCGACTCCATGTCTCGATCGCGATCGTCGGTGCGATCGAACGCGGCACGCGTGCGCCTAGCGCGGATCTCATGCGCCAGATTCATGATGTGTTGGGCGTCACGGAGCAGGAGCTGCGTGGCGAGAGTGTAACTTTTGGCGGTTGAGGAATGAATCGAAGACGTGTATCATAGGAACCATACAATTACGAGCGGAGCACAGGTGAAGGATCGAGCCTGTGTTTTTCGCATGTACGGAGGTGCAAGTTCATGCTGAAAATCGGCAACGTCGAATTGGAAAACAACGTGATCCTAGCGCCGATGGCGGGCGTGTGCAACCCATCGTTCCGCATCCTCGCCAAGGAGATGGGCGCTGGTCTGGTCTGCGCGGAGATGGTCGCCACCAAGGCACTCCAGCATGGCAATGCGAAGACACGCTCGATGCTCAAGATCATCGGGGAGGAAAAGCCGGTTGCGATGCAACTGGTCGGCTGTGATGCAGAGTCGATGGCGATTGCGGCGGAGTTGGTAGCCGAAACCGAAGCGGATATCATCGACATCAACATGGGCTGTCCCGCGAGCAAAATCCACAAAGCCGGTTCTGGTGCTGCTCTGGCCCGCGACCCGGAGAGCGCAGGTCGCATTATTGAAGCGGTTGTGAAGGCAGCAGGCAACAAGCCGGTCACCGTCAAGTTTCGCAAGGGCTGGGACGATGACAACATCAATGCCGTTGCGATCGCCAAAATCGCGGAGCAAGCTGGCGCGAAGTCGGTTGCGGTACACGGACGCACGGCCAAGCAGATGTACACGGGCCATGCCGACTGGGACATTATCAAAGCGGTGAAGGAAGCGGTCAACATCAATGTCATCGGCAACGGTGACATCACGACCCCGCAGAAAGCGGTGGAGATGCTCAAGCACACCGGCGCGGACGGGGTGATGATCGGACGCGGATCGCTTGGCAACCCGTGGATCTTCAAGCAAGTCGCGCACTACATCAAAACTGGTGAGCAGTTGCCGTCCCCGACCGTTGAGGATCGCATCCGAGTCGCGCTCCGCCACGCCGACTTGCTGGTCGAGGAGAAGGGCGAGTACACCGGAACCCGCGAGATGCGCAAACACATCGCGTGGTACACCAAGGGCTTGTACGAGTCCAACAAGTTTCGCGACGAGATCAACCTGATCGAAACCTCGCAAGGGCTGAAGGATGCTCTGCACTTCTACCTCGAAACCTTGTTGGCACGCGAAGCAGCAGAAATCACGCTCTAAACGATAGCGAAAAGTCGATGATTCCCTTGAGGGAACATCGGCTTTTTTGCACATAAAAGGACGTATGCATAAAATTCAGTGTAATAAATACAGGTGTCAGCTTTAATTAATGGAAATGTCTTGACAAGTAATCGAAGGAGATTCTATAATTTCTGACAATTAGATGTATCAAGAGAAGGGGAATCGAGACAAATGGCGGAAAAAGAAGTGCTCCTCACTCATAACGGACTCAAGAAGCTCGAAGACGAACTCGACCACCTAAAATCGGTCAAACGGCGTGAAGTCGCGGAACGAATCAAGATCGCGATCTCCTATGGCGACATCTCGGAGAACTCGGAGTACGATGATGCGAAAAACGAACAAGCCTTCATAGAAGGTCGGATCATCACGCTGGAAAAAATGCTGCGCAACGCACGCATCATCAGTGCCAGCGAAGTCGAGGCCAATACGATCGGCATCGGCACGACGGTGATCATCAAAGACCTTGAATTCGGTGACATCATGGAATACACGATCGTCGGCAGCGCCGAGGCCGATCCGATCGAGAACAAAATCTCCAACGAATCCCCGGTTGGGCGTACATTGTTAGGTCGTGCGATCGGGGATGTCATTGAAGTGAACGTGCCAGTGGGCGCGCTCAAGTATGAGATTCTCGAGATCAAGGTCTAGATAAGGTCTAGATGTGGATAAAAAAAGGCCCGACTCCATCAGGAGCCGGGCCTTTTTTGGTGGCAAAATGGCGGGGTTGTGAATAAACGTGTGGAAAACGGGGATGAAATGTGGACAAGAAAAGGGGTTTTGGGGATAAACCTGTGTGTAATGTGGATAACTCACGAGAAATGCACACTGTTATCCACAGTGAAGGTGGCGAAAGATGTCGAGAATTCGTGAGATTGCGCGTGTGGTGGGGAGATGGAGTTTTGGATTTGTCGTGTTTTGTTTCAGATGGCGCGTTGAGATGTACAGGTGGGCATGATAAGATTACTCCTGTCGCCGCGAGAGACGAATTTAAAACTCGGTGGTTGACAGAATGACTGGTTGTGTGCTAATCTAGTCAACGTCGCCTCTGAGCGATATGTTTGATCCTTGAAAACTAAACGAGTGATAGATGAGAATCGATTCGAGCCTTGAATCAAACTTTAATTGAGAGTTTGATCCTGGCTCAGGACGAACGCTGGCGGCGTGCCTAATACATGCAAGTCGAGCGGACTGATGTGGAGCTTGCTCCATGGATGTCAGCGGCGGACGGGTGAGTAACACGTGGGTAACCTGCCTGGCAGACTGGGATAACGCTTGGAAACGAGTGCTAATACCGGATGATCTCTT
>NZ_QGGL01000015.1:139020-141342 GCF_003148565.1 Tumebacillus permanentifrigoris | reverse complement strand
TTTGAGGGGTGTGCATGGAGGCTTGGGGATTCGCTTGAAGTTCCGACTCCTGATCTTGATCGGTGAGCCAGTTCTCTACCTCGCCCTCATGGTTTTCAGATCGACCTTAAATTTTCTGAGCTCGCTCCTCCGCTTCCTCCTCCGTCAACAGATCGAACAAGCAGTACATCTCCTGCAACACATCACTCATGGTCTCCTCGTCAAGCCCCACTTTTTTTATTGCTAACTTCGCGTAAGCCATCGCCTAATAATTGTCCATTCCCATTCTCACCCTTCCAATAAACATTTTGCGAAGCACGAATAGACCGAACGGAGTCCCATCCAGTCTAAAATTCGCCTTTGGTCTGCGACCTATAGGAATTTCCGAGTTACACGCATGTCCTCGCGTCTCCTGCGTCAGCTATGCCTACTTTGGCATCAACACCAATCTACAGGTTGCACCACGCAGATCGTCAGGCTGCCATTGCCTCGATCTCTCCGATCCAACAAAAAAAGACGGCGAACCATTACGGTTCGCCGCCCTCATCCTTAGCTTTTATCGTTTTGATCATGTCCAAATGTATTAACCCGAGATAGCCGCCTTTTCCTAAAACCTCGAACGCGGTCAGCACGTTATACTGCTCAGGGGAGACCGTTACCACTCGACCCTCCATTACATCGAGACCAATTTCAATCGCCCGACGCAGTAGCTCCTGACGCCCCTCCTCGCCTTTCTTGGGATTCTTGATGTGACTCATCGAAGCCCACCAATCTCCTATCCGATCATTCGGCAGCAACAGAATGGCTTTATGATCGCCCATAAACTATCGCCTCCCGTACATTAGCTGAACAAGGTGTGAATTGGAGAGAACTTCTGATGCTTTTCTTTCAGGTCGTTTTGGGACAATCTCACGTAACGCTTTACCATCGACAAGTCCGTGTGCCCCAGGATTTTCTGCAACGTGAAGGGGTCGCCCCCCTCTTAATCCAATGTAGGGCGAACGTGTGACGGAAGGGGTGGGCTGATCGCTTATCTTCGTCAATACCGGCTTGCTCTCCGTACAACTTCAATCGCTCGTCGAATCCGTCCGGGGTGAATCTCCTGCCTGTGACCGAGTAGAACAGGTAGTTGGCATTCGGCCCAAAGTCCTCGTTCTCCCTGATCAACTCCGCAAGCAACTTGGCTACCTGTTTTGAGATCGGTACGGTTCTGGACTTGCGAGTTTTTGCTTCCTCGCTTCGGACAGTGATACACGTTTCCTTGAAATCAACATCTGTTTTCATCAAGGACAAAAGCTCGCTGATCCGTAACGCAGTATCCGACAAGGTCATCATAATGACGTAGTCACGAAAACCCGAGTATGTGCCTCTGTCCGGGGTCGCAATGTATTTCTTGAGTTGGGCCGAGGTGAACGACCTGATTTTGTCCTCGTCTACTTTTTGAAGTTTGATGTCTGCGGCAGGAGATACACGCAGCAGCCCATCTCCTTGACACCAGTTGAAAAACGCCTTCAGGGTGCGAATACGGATGTTCACCGTCATCGCAGACAATCCGGTTACTCCGGGCTTCGGTCGTTTGCTGTGGTGGCCACTGAATTTCTCCTTGTCGTTCGTCATCCACGTCACATATTCCCGCAAGATTGTGGCAGTGATCTTCTTAAACGTAATGTCCGGGTGGTGATCCGCCAGCCATCCTCGTAAGTATCGAAAATGCGCCTCGTAATCCTTGAGCGTTCGTGGTGCGATTCGCTCCGCCATCTTCGCAACGATGAAGTCGTTCATGGCCTGTTCAAGTGTGACCGTCTCGACCGCTTCAAGCATCTCATTCGTTTCAAGCTCCAGTGCCTTATGGGTTCGCTCCGTCTTTCTCTTCGGACGTTTCGTCTCCAACTTGTCCATTTCCAACGTGATCATCCTCCAGTGTGTTTTGAAGGAGCACGCGGAGCCCAAAAAACAAAAAAACCAGTAGCTAAAGAGCCACTGGTTTACTCCAACGAATTTCGAAACCGCACTAGACCGCAATTCCAACGGATTCCCTTACGGTCTGTCCGCGATCTCGGTCTATCCACACGCTGTGGAAAAGTGCTACAAAGCCTTACGTATCCTAGTTTGGCGGAGAGGACAGGATTCGAACCTGCGTGGGGTTGCCCCCTAACGGTTTTCAAGACCGCCCCGTTATGACCACTTCGGTACCTCTCCGTATTGTGAGAAAAAAGACTTGAGCTGTACGGCCCAAGTCTTTGGTTGTGGTGCGGTCGAGAAGACTCGAACTTCCACGGGGAAACCCCACACGCCCCTCAAGCGTGCGCGTCTGCCATTCCGCCACGACCGCATGTATTGCAA
>NZ_QGGL01000015.1:0-138921 GCF_003148565.1 Tumebacillus permanentifrigoris | reverse complement strand
TGGTGCGGTCGAGAAGACTCGAACTTCCACGGGGAAACCCCACACGCCCCTCAAGCGTGCGCGTCTGCCATTCCGCCACGACCGCATGTATTGCAAGGATGAAAATGGAGCGGAAGATGGGATTCGAACCCACGACCCTCGCCTTGGCAAGGCGATGCTCTACCCCTGAGCCACTTCCGCGAAAAACTGGTGAGCCATGAAGGACTTGAACCTTCGACACCCTGATTAAAAGTCAGGTGCTCTACCAACTGAGCTAATGGCTCTCGCACTACTCGTCATGAGAGTAACACTTTATGAGAAAGAAACTTAACCGCTGTCAGCGAGAAGCTCTCGGCGACAAGAACTAATATACCACCTTTGTCAGCTCCGCGCAAGTAGTTTCGCAAAAATAATCGACTTAGAAAAAAGCACCTGTACCGTCAACGGTTCAGGTGCTTTTTCATAACCCCTCCAACAACGCTTAGACCGCGATCTCCTTGACACCCTCTGCCGGGATGATCAACGTCGGTTCGGTCTTGGCTTGGATCTCCTCCGCCGTATGCCCCGGTGCGAGCTCACGCAGCACGAGCCCTGCATCGGTCACATCCAACACCGCCAAATCGGTGATGATGCGGTGTACAACTTGCTTGCCGGTCAGCGGCAAAGCACACTGCTTGAGGATCTTCGCTTCCCCATGCTTGTTGGTGTGATCCATCGTCACGATCACGCGTTTCGCGCCGTGTACGAGGTCCATCGCGCCCCCCATGCCTTTGACCATCTTGCCTGGGATCATCCAGTTCGCGAGGTCGCCGGATTCGGACACTTCCATCGCCCCAAGGATCGCGATGTCGATGTGCCCACCACGGATCATGCCAAACGATTCGGCCGAGGAGAAATACACCGCGCCCGGAATCGCCGTGACGGTTTCCTTGCCTGCGTTGATCAGGTCTGCGTCCATTTCAACATCGGTCGGGTAGGGGCCGATGCCGAGCAGTCCGTTTTCGGATTGGAGGACAACGTCCAGCCCCTCCGGAATATGGTTCGCCACCAAGGTCGGGATGCCGATCCCCAGGTTGACGTAAAAGCCGTCTTGGATTTCTTGTGCAGCTCGTTGTACGATCTGGTCACGAGTCAATGCCATTGCGTAATATCCCCTTTCTTCTCCCGTTTGATTAGCCTTGGCGCACAGTGCGGCGCTCGATACGCTTCTCGAACGCACCTTGCACGACACGCTGTACGTAGACGCTTGGCGTGTGGATGAAGTCCGGGTCGAGTTCGCCGACAGCGACGATCTCTTCGACTTCCGCGATCGTGATCACACCCGCAGTTGCCATCATCGGGTTGAAGTTTTGGGTGGTCTTGCGATAGATCAGGTTGCCCATCACATCCGAACGGAACGCTTTGACCAACGAGAAGTCCGCTCGGAGCGCATGTTCAAGGATGTATTCCTTGCCATCGATCACACGGCTCTCCTTGCCTTCTGCCACCGGGGTACCGACGCCCGCCGGGGTGAAGAACGCCGGAATCCCAGCACCGCCCGCACGGCAACGCTCAGCGAGCGTCCCTTGCGGTACGAGTTCAACTTCCAACTCGCCGGAGAGGAACTGACGCTCGAATTCTTTGTTCTCGCCCACGTAGGAGGAGATCATTTTCTTGATCTGACGGTTTTGCAAGAGCAAACCGAGGCCCCAGTCGTCGACGCCACAATTGTTGGAGATGACGGTGAGATCCTTGACACCCTTGTCACGCAGCGCCAGGATGAGGTTTTCCGGGATGCCGCAAAGGCCGAAGCCGCCGACCATGAGGGTCGCGCCGTCCTGGATGTCGGCGATGGCGTCCATCGCACTTTGGTAAACCTTATTGATTGCCAATGGGAGTACCTCCTTCTATCTGCTACCCACCCAAACAAAGGGACGGTAGGTGTATCTCATCTGAAAACGCGTTCATTTATAGTGTTCGTCACAAGGTAAGTTTTGCCCTGCTACAAAATAAGAAAAAACACCTCCGAGTGCAACCTCGAAGGCGTTTTTTTCAGATCGATGCGGTTAGCGGTGGCGCACAAAGACCAGAATTCCGTTGCGAGCAGCGACGAGACGGAAACCGTTGTCCAACAGGCAGACGACTGCCGGGCGGAGCGGGCGGTTGAAACGCAAGAAGCGACGGCACGGATTGGCACGGCCAATGATCGTGAACCCATCGATGACACGTTGCCCATTGCTACGACGACGGAACGCGATCGCCACGATGTCCGTGTGGCGAGAGATGGAGCTCGGGCCACTGTGGGAGCCCGTCCCACGACCTCCGATGATGATCAGTTGGTTGTTGCTCTGACGGGTGACGGAGATCTGAGTCGCCGATTGGTTGACCGAACCGCCACGCGAGATGTTGATTTGCGTCAAGTTTTGTCCGGTGACGCTGACTTGACGATTCGTGGTGGTGATGCTGGTTGGCATGTTTGCTTGCACCTCCTTGTTGTTCATACAAGTATCGAATGCAAGTGGGTGTCTGATCGATACGGACAAGTACGGAGCAGGCGCAAAAAAAACGGCCATCGTCACGACGACAGGGCCGTTTTTCAATCCTGCTGGTTGTGCATCTCCAACTCGATCTCTTCCATCTCCTCCTCCTGCAACGAGCCGTTCAAGCCGATGTTCAGCGTGCCGCTCATCTCCTCAATGTGCAGGGTGTGTACGTGGTAGACCAGCTTTTTCACTCGCAGCGGACGCTTCGACTTCGCCTGAACCTCTTGCACGACCCGGCGCAGCTCGATATTCTCGATCTCCAGCGCTCGGATGCGGCTCTCCAGTTGCCGGATGACATCCCAGACGCTCCACATGGTCACGCGCCCCCTTGCCTTTGCCTTTTTGGGTGACGTTCCAGTTCTTGCCGACGTTGATGACCGCGTTGTCCATGCTGGTGACACGAATGCATTTGACATCAAAAATCACTTTCATCCGCGCCTCACCTGCACGCGCTTGCTCCAATAGGCGGTGTCCACGACATCGCGGTCGTTGACGAGGTGCATACCTTGCGATACGTTGTGGTCCCCGACGATCTCGCCTTGGCCTTGGTTGATCCGTGCGCTGGCTCGCAAGCGCACTTTTACGGAAGGTCCGATGTTGACAAAGGAGCGGTCGACGGTATTGACTTTCAGGTTTCCGAGTTGGATCTGCATGATGGGCTCACCTCAATAGTGACGGCAGCTGCGTCACAGATGTGTCACGAATTGGAGCGTCGAACATGTCGGGGTCATCGACGCGGGTTTTCATCGCTTTTTGTTTGTTGGCATCGCCTATCACTTGCCCAAAGCCTTGGTTGTATTTGGCATGGTTTTTCCAGTCGTTGAGCAGGTTTTGCCCGACATTCAACGCGGAGGCATTCTCGACGTAGGATACGGCAGTATTTACACTACCTCTTCTAACAAAAAACCGCATCCAGAGAGGGACACGGTTTCGCATAAATTGAGTATTTTATTTACTAATAAATCAAATTCCATAAGCATTTCAATTTGTATCTCTTTGTGAACTTCTTCTTAGGTTCCAATCGCTACCTCTATATGAGAATCGCCCATATATAGAAATACCCGGTCAAACTCTATTCATAGAGTGCCACTGAACCCCAATACCCTAGTTTATCAATAGGATAATTGTTTAATAGTCGAATTACATCTGCATCATGGTCGAGATGGATTTTTAGGATTTCTTGTACATGACAATTTCCTTTTGACATGTCTTTAATAGCTCGATTTAATGCGTGCCCCCAGGATGGCGACCCCAAAAGATGTATGGATAACAATATTCCCAAAATAGTTGCCCCAAACGAGTCAACCGTCCATAAATGACCTATAACAGATTGTTGTTCGTTAGATAAACTAGGCCCAAAACCAATAAGTCCCATTGCGTCAGACCTTTGTCCAGACATACCACTCTCACACGAGTTTAACACCAACAAACGTTTCTGATCTCGATCAGGTTTACAATCAAGAATTCGACCCAAGCTTATTCCATTTTCTTTGGAAACAACCAACAAAGATTCAGTTGGATCATCTGCATTAAAGCTTGCATGACACATTGTCCATATCAAATCAATATTTGGATCCTTGTATTTCTCAAGGAATAGTTCAGGAGTGCATGCTTCTCCAGAAAATACCTCCACTTCTATGCCGTGTTTAGTGAAAATTTTCTCTACAGAATCTTTTTCAAGATTAGCATAATAAAGGTCTTCTGTTGGATCACACCACAACACAACTCTTTTGATATCCGAATAAGAAACGGTATTTGTAGGGTTTATAAAAGTTGCGATTGAGAGATCAGTTTGTAAACCTATCAATGCACCTAAAGGCATATTCATCCAAGATGTTTCTAATAGTCGCACAGGTTTATTTATCTTTTCAAGCTCAGTGGCGATAACCCCTGGGCAATAAAATAATTTCAGAGATGCTTCATACGTTTCAGACCCTTCATAATTAGGGTGTCTTAAAGGAGAAGGTGGGGACTGTGACGCTTGTTGATCTAAGACTACAGTCCATGATCCGTCAAACTCAGACCTGGATTGATAAAGTTCCTCAAGTGACAACGAATTCTCAGTTGTAACAATTTTCACGAATCCGTTATCCCAAATTAGATAAACAACGGATCCTCTCATAATATTAGGTATGACCACTAAAAGTACCTCTTCTCGTGGTATTTGAAATTCAATACCGAATCTGCTAGTTCGCCACATAAATGCCATCTGTACGATAAATGAATATTCACCCTGGTGGTAAGCAACACTGATAACACGGTTAATCAATTGACTCAATCTTTGTCTTTGTAAATTATTAATTAATAAATCGGATATTTGCTCGTCCAAGGAATTGAGAAATGATAGGATACACTCTTTTATTGCTTGTAATCGAAGAGGTTTATCATGTAAAAGCTCATTGAGCATCAGGCTAGCTTTTTGGTTAGGTTCTAATCTTACGCTTGGAACATTCTGCGCCACTCTTGCCCAATAAATTATATCCTCACCTGCGACTTCTCCAAATCGTGTTGCTAGAGTTTCAGCAATTCGAACGCTAAGCTGAGGGTTCCGATAATATTCAATTTGAAATTGATCTTTCAATGCGATGCAAATTTTTGTCAAAGTTGGTTCTTTTGGAAACATAGCTAGAATGCCACCGTAATAGCAGACACATTCAACTTCCTCTTCGGCCGCTTTTTCGTTGCCCAAATTGATATATGGTGACATAAAATCAAACAACTGGTGACAGAATTCGAAGTTGTGCCCCATATGTCTGCTTAAATAAAAAAAATTAGATAAACTTTCCACGATTTGCAAATTAATATCAAAAACCCCCTGTTTTATGGCGATTACCCACATGCCCGTTGTTTCGCCATAATCAATCTCTCTCTCTCCTTTCCACAACGGATCAAATGCTAACATTTGATAATTCCAAGATTGTCCAAATAACCCCAGTGTCGACAAAGCCCTTGCCATCATCGAATTTATATTCATCATATTTGTAAATAATTCTATCTTCTCTTCTGTAGTTGTTTGAATTACATCTATTGATTCCAATATAATCCCAGATATTAGGGTTACGATAGTTTCAAGAAAATTGTATCTGTCCAAAGGTACTACACCGAATACAAGACGAGAAAAATCGTAAAGTAATTTAATCTTCTCCAATGAAGGGCTTTCTATGAGTTCATCGCAACATTTCACTGCTTCCATTGCTATAGGACTATTAATCATCGAGAAACACCTTTTGATTTGTTGTATTTTTTGTGGGAACATAAATACCACCTCCGTGATTTTTCAAAGACCAGATTCGCGTTTCATAAGTTATTTCTAGAATATCATAATGAATACTTCTCTTACCATTATATCTTTTTATGTATCTTTTTAAAATGTTCATTTTCTAGGATTTTGTCTTTCAATATCAATCGGTATCTAGAATTTTCATAGGGTGGAAGGCTGGATGTGCTCTTGGCCTGTAGCGAGAGTCGTTCAGGGTAACAGATGTTTACCCACCCCCCTATGCAAAAAAGCCACCTTCTAGGCGGCTCTAGCTCTCATTACTTCTTTTATTCTGGCGTTGCAACTGTGCCTGAACTTTTCCAAACGTAATCTTGCTAATGACCGGCTCATGTTGCCCATCCTGCTCCATATCATTCCATCTGACTTTCCCAACATAGAAGTCGTTTTTCAAGATATTGAGGACTGACATGTCGCTAAAGTCTTTGCCGCGATTCGTTTTGAATCCCTGTTCGTTCAGGAACTTACGAACCTTCCCTACGCTACCCAGCTCCAAGTACTTCTTGAAAATCGTAGTCACGATATGAACCGCATCAGGTTCAACTACAACGATTGGCTTATCAACCCCGTCATGTTGCCACTTGTACCCGATTGGAGCCTCCCCACAAGCCTTAACGCCGCTCTTAGCTTTCGTCTTTCGTCCCTTCGCCAGCTTCATATTGGTGCTCATTCTGTCGTAGGCATCCAGAAGCTCTTGGAAGCCTTGCATAAGAAAGTCGTGGGGATCACGGGTGAACACGCTGTAGGTCGGTTGTTCGATACTGATAACGTCAGCACCCATCTTCTCTATCTCTCGTTTGATTAGCACCTTTGCCGTGTCACTACGCCACAAACGGGAGGTATTCAGGACAACAACCCTCCTCACGCCGTTGAAGCTAACCAGCAGATCGGTAAGTCCTTCACGATTTACCACCGTTCCACTTTCCCCAAGATCGTAGAAAATCTTAACGAGCTTCTTGTTGTTCGCCTTACACCATTCACGAATTGCCTGTTCCTGTGAATCAGCACCATAACCACTTTTCACCTGTGTCTCTGTACTAACACGAACGTAGCCGAACACTTCTTCCATTTTGCTTCCCCCATCCGATAAGTTTCTATCTCTATTATAGACGATGGAAAGGATTTTATAAAGTGTCATCTATGACTTTTTATAAAAATACTTCTATACTCTATATACACCAATGCTTATAAGTAATTCCATCTATATGATCCCGTAGGGTTTGATTGGACAGCTTTGATTTGCCGATCTACAAGAGAAACCTTTGAGGCCGACCCCATCAATTACTCAAAGACAACAAAAAAGCGACCCTTCCCTAGAGAGTCGCCAGAATGCGTTGTAAAACTGTTTCGATCCAATGAAGCAAAGTTCCGTGTATCCGTCTCTGTGTCACACCACAACCGTCCTTAACCATCCGTGTAGCATCTCTCTGTCTAGTTGCTCCCCCAACAATACACATAGCCTACTTTGATTCCAGGCATCACCTCCTAGTCATTTGCCATACGAACCTGTAAAGCGTATTTCTTTTTTCCGCTGATTGCATCTTGGAACTCAGTTTTAGACTCGGAGAGATATTCTGCATGTGCCTTATTGATTGCATGTACCTGACACACTTCTACACCATCAATCAAAACATTGAAGCGGTGCAATTCAGGTTGATCCCATTCCGTTGTTAGACTCATATCATGATTCCATCGTTCGACAAGCTGTGACTACATATGTCGTGTCGGTAAACTTCTCAACTGCTTCAACAAATTCGTCTGTCCGTTTAGCTTTCCAGACTGCAAGAATTTGGTTCTCTGCATGTACCTGACATACTAATTCACCGTCGATGAAAACGGAGAACAGGTACAGCGTTTGGCAATTTGTTGTGATAGTCATGTTGCTACCTCCCCAGTGGCCGAAGGCACTTCTACTGCTGTTACCATGAAGCAGACGTTTGGTTGCTGTTTGCGGAATGCATGAAAACGAGGATCGTCCAACGCCTTGTGGATCGCGGTGAATTGTCCGATTGCTTCGATCTGGAAGCGTTCAACACCATTCATGAGAATTGCATAAGTTTTAGTCTTTGGCTGTCTCATGCAAGACTCCGCAGTTTGGCGACTAGCTCCCGCATCACTGTTTGATACCATTCTTCATAGGTCAGGGCGTAGCATACAAAATCGTTCCACCGCCACAAGTCGATTTCCAGCCTGTGCTTGTAAATCTTGTCACCTGTACCCTTCATGCGTAATGATGGCAAATGTCGTTTCTCGATGGCTTTCCAGTCAACAGGCAACCAGTAGTCGGTTTTCGCAAAGAAGTCCATTAGCCTAGCATGTTGTGACAGCTTACTAACGGCTTCATTCATCGTATCCGCAAGCACAATGTCACCGCCAAATAACCATTGACGAGGGAAGTACGTATGTTGAAACAGAATACCTTTGCGACCTTCGATGATAATGGAGTTGCCGATCTGCTCCCAAACTCGACGCTTCCGCATCTTGTTTGCGGTCTCATGGAAGTAGTCAACCGTAACTCCTAGACGAGTTGCCAGCGTTGCCAATACCCTCTTGGAAGGGTAGCCCATATTATTCTCAACAAGCAGGAGCATTTCAGGACTGATAAGCCCTGACGAGACTTGATCTACGTCCAGACCCTTTTCTTCACGTAGTCGCTGCAATCGTTCCCCAACTGTTTCGGCTAGGTCTAATGACACACCAGATTGCCTCCAACGAACGGGAGGAGATTCCTACCGAATGCAGACTTCTCCTCGTATGCCCTTGAAATAAAGTGGTGCGTGTCGGACAGGGTGACGTAATCTGCTGTTTCGATTGGTTTGGGGGCAAAGTTTAGACTGGCTTGAAATGCGCTGATCGCATCATCGAATGCCTTCAGCTCCAAGTAGCAAACGCCTAAGCTGTGGTAAATCAGATGCTTCATATCAGACGTGTTGAACTCTTGCGACTGGATCGCAGTTTCTAGATGGATGACTGCAAGGGTGAATTTCTTGTTTTCCATGTGTTCATAAGCAGTCTCCACGGATTCTTGGATTTCCACATTAACCACCTCCGTGTTTGTGTTATTTCCTATAAACACAATAAACCATCCCATTGATCTTGGGATGGTTTTTCCAATGTTTGTATGCCGTAGCGTAAGTATCATATAATGATGTCAAATTTCAAAATGACAAAAAGCCCTCGAAAATGATTATTCGAGGGGATGGCGATTTTGACTAATGTAGTATTACGATGCTTAATTTAGGATCAGGTGGAGCGGTTGAAGCTACTTTACTGGAATTGCTTGCGTTAAGGGTGAATACGGAAACCATGACTGCTACCGCCATACCTAGTGCAAACAGTTTCTTCACTTAGAATCCCTCCTCAAAAAATTCATTCTTCTTGGTGGATAACGTTCTTACTTGTTCATAGTAACGCATAAGAGAAACAGCGTCACCCTTAGAAGTGTAGTAATCCATAAGTGATTTACATGCTATGTTACGAATCCACTGACTCATGTTTAAATCCTCACTCACAGATATTGCGAACGATGGGTCATCTTGTGCTACTGAGAACATGACCTGAAACATTCCCTTGAAATCTGGGTACTCATTTGCGAGATCGGAATTTGCCAAAATTACCTGACTTGCTAATTCATTCTCGTTGAGTTGCAACAACACTTTAACGTAATCCTTGACGGCAAGTAGGTAGAAATAGTCGTAAGGCTTCAAGTATTTCATTGCTAAGAGCAACATGTCTTTTGACTTCTGGTAGTTGCCAGTTAGATACTCAAAATGCGCTACATTGATATGAGCTTTTCCGATTTGAGAATTGTCATTCGTTTGCTGGAAATCTCCCAATGCGGTATAGGAATATTCCTTTGCCTTGTCGATGTTACCTCTGTGTTCGTGCCATTTCATTCTTGCATAATTCGCATACCCCATTTTCATTGGGTCTGCCGCAAACGCTCCTTCCACCACATCCAGAGTCTGCTGGATACTCGTATATTCCTTACGGATCGTAAACGAGATTAGCAAAAAGGAGGTAAGGTGATATAGAAGGGTGCTATCATCATACTCATTGTTCACTCGTTCCGCATATTCCATAGCAGACAACCATGACTTATGCGCTTCATCGTATTGTTGAAGGTAGAATTGCGCTTGACCAAGGTACAGCAAGTAAACACAACGCTCTGTCAACCCCAGAGCAACCTCTACAAGTTCATTGGCAATTTTTTGGGCACGAAGCATCATAGTTTTTGTTCTCTCATTAGCGTTTAGCAAGGTTTCAAGCTCATTTTGCTGTTTGTAAGAATCCATCTGGCGCAAACGTTCCTCCGAGATACGAAGCCCTTTCGTAACTTTCTCTAACTCAGGAAGTGTGATTGGTCGCTCACCTTTGAGGATAGTTCTAAACGTTTCACGATTCATACCGATGCGTTCGGAAAAAGCGCGAATTGAGAACGCATCGCCACGTTCCTGCATCAATTCAGATATACGTCTCCCAATCTGGATTTTCCCAATTGTTCCGCTTGCTGTATGCTCTATCGTACTCATGTATTTCCCTCCATGAACGAGTTGTCTTTAAAGGTAAAACAATGATCAAATCACAGACCATTTCAATTATAGCGATTTATACAAAAGAAGTATACAATTCGTTACTGCGATTCTGAATGTAGTAAGTATTTCGTTCAGTCTTGTATTTCGCTTTCTACACGCTCGTCTCAGCTTCTCAGACTTGGCGGGCTAGTTAAGGTAGGGCACGGGCTTGGCGTATCGTCTGTGACTTATGAGATGGCGTAGAAGGCATTTGCAGCGAGTGGTTGAATTCGGATCGAACAACAAAAAAGGAAGCCTGCTGTAGGCTCCCCTAATCAATTTATTCGCCGCGTATTTGGCTTGTACAGTGTTTTTGAGATGGTCTGAATAGTTTCGTATGGTGAACACAATCGACATGCTAAAATTGCAATTTTCAACGCAATCGAGGGAATGCCTATTTTCCTTGCCTAAAGTACATTTTCACCGCCGAAAATGGCATGTTTAATCGGAATCGGTAGATAACAGGATCAAGGAGATTGATGTGTTCTACTGCCATTTATCTCATTCTGTCATTCACAGCCTCGACTACTCATGTTACTGTGATCCGTAACTTTGCAACGCTGGATTTCCTCACATTCTCCGCTACACTCCTTCGCCGCGATAGTCTGCACAATTCCACCTCGACAAAGAAAGCGTGTCGATCCAACTGGCCGCAAGCGACGATTATGTCCAATGTGATTTCGTATGTTGTCCAAGGATTGACGAAGAAACTGACCACATGACAATGAAGCAAGCCAACAAAAACAAGAGAATATTTATCTGCGTTGGACAATCGATCCGCCATTCTTCTGACAGGCAAAAACATCGGCTCTTGGACAAATTGGAAAAGCGCAAACAGGATTGTATTGACTAAAGTAATTTGGTGTGTCATTTTGCATTTTACGATTTCCCCCAAAGTAAGACTCCTCCATCTCCAACAAGAAGAGCTTCAATAAACAACACACTGGAGCTAATCCTCGACTTATTGGGACACATTTTTCCTGATGCCTTCCCAATGAAATTACAGTTTTATGGGGGATATCCCCTCATATCCATCCTGTTTTTCAAGATGGCTATAAACATACCTTGCCCCCCTAAAAACCCCTGTATGAGCCTCACAGAGTGCCACAGGCATATGAATCAACTTATGAGTACTTCCCCTTGCAATTGAGAACTCTACAAAGAATATAGATTGACTGATTTTTATTTATATCATAAAGTGAAAATAAGAATTTTTATTGACATTCTCTTACTACCTCTGGTAACATGCAACCAGAAGGATGAGTTTGATCCTAATTTAAGAATATAAAAATAATGGAGGAAGAATTTTTTGATCAATAACGCTCTACAACATCTAGACTTACTGCACAATGCAACTGACGGATATGTAACCATTGCAAAGAAAGAAAACGGAACATTCAAACAAAAAACATTATTGCCAAGCGAGCTACTTAGAAACTTGGATCATTGGCAAGGCAACGACATCTACATTTCGCAAAACAGTTTCTTCATTCCTCGAAGACGAGTGGACACTTTACGCCAGTTACGAACTCTCTACATTGACCTTGATTTTTATCGTGTCCTCCATCCCTACGATCCGCAATATATTGTATGGCTCTTAGAAAAGGACTGCTTTCGAACCAAAATACCTGAGCCTAACTGCATCACGTATTCGGGTCGAGGATTGGTTCTCCAATGGTTTATTGAGCCAACGAGAAACTTTTCGCTTCCTCTGTGGCAGAGAATCCAACGATACTTCTACAGCATTTTAAAAGAGTATGGTGCTGATCCTTGTTCGCTGGATGCGGCTAGAGTATTTCGACTGGCAGGCTCAGTCAATTCCAAAAACGGGAATCTTGTCTATCTGGAACACAGACATTCAGAACGCTACACATTGAATGAGATCAAAGAGGAGTATCTTCCAGAGGAAGTTGTGACACGAAACAAGCGCGCAAAATTCAGTTCTTCACAAAATCGAACACAGAAAAATCCCCATAAATTTTCAGTCTGGACGTTGCATCGAGATCGAATGTTCGATTTGAACAACCTAGTTGCCAATCGCAATGGAGATATGGATGGCTGTCGTGAACAATGCTGTTACCTGTATCGTTATTGGAATAGTTGCTACGTATCTGACCCCGTTGAAGCATTGAGACAGACGCTAGACTTTAACTCACAATTTCTTGACCCACTTCCTGACAGCGAAGTTGTAAGAGCAACAAAGAGCGTGGAGAACTACTATAAAAACTTCATTTCAGAGACTGAGTTCCAAAAAGCTAGAGCGTTAGGCTATCCGAGTGCTGGGCTGAACGTGAGCAACCAACGAATCATTGAAATGCTTCGAATCACCAATCAAGAACAGCGATTTATGACAACAATCATCTCAAAAGACGAAAAGTATCGCCGCTCCAACAAAAGCAGAGAAGCGAAACGTAGAGCTGAAGGCAAGCCCACTAGGGATGAATATCAAGCAAGTAGGCAGGAGAAGGCAAGAGTTAAACTGGAGAAATTCCGTGGACTGCTGCAAGAGATGCCAAACGCTTCGAATCGCGACTTAGCCACACTTCTTGAAGTATCGGAAGGCAACATACGACAGCTAAAAAAGAAATTATAAATATGCGTATTGGTAATGCCCTTTATATTGTGTGTATATGTGTAGTTACGTATGGGTTAATATCTTTCAAGCAGTCCTCTTCACCCGCAACATAGAGGGCACATATACCCATAGGACAAATTGATCGGAACATATAGTGTAGCAAATACAGGAGAGATCGGATGAAAATATTGAAAGTCGAATACGGCGATTCGCCTGTGAGCGAATGGATTCTACAGAAACTTGTCCATTTGCATGAAGAAAAGTACGGAGATCACGAGATCGAATTGATACAAGTGGATTTGCATAAGGAAGATCAACATGGCAAGAGCGCGTAAGCTCTTGTCTTTTCTTTTTCTCTAATGGTAGGATATATACAATACTAAAACGCGCCAGTATTTACAGGAGGTCTCTCATGAACAACAAAATTCCAGTGGCATTCTATGCCCGTGTATCCAGTGAAGAACAAGCCAAGGGCGATAGTGTTGAGCATCAGTTTATGATGCTGGAAGAAGCTCTTGCACGTATGCCGGATTCAGATCAATACTTCACCGACTCTACCCTCTGGTACAAAGACGAAGGGATTAGTGCCTACTCTACCCTGCTTAATGATCGAAAAGACATGCATCGACTTCTTCAAGACGCAAAGACCAGCAAGATTGGAATGGTCATGGTAAAACACTCAAATCGGATTGCCCGTGATGGTGAAGAAATCAGCAAGATTCCCAATATCTTAGAACAACATGGAGTCAGGCTAAAAATTGTTCTGGGAGGCGGTTACGACTCAAATAATCCCGAATCGAAGATTTTCCTCACATTGGGCGGCGTTATGGATCAAAAATTCTCGGATGATCTGAGTATCAACATGAGCACTTCCTTACGCAACAAAGTACGAAAAGGTCAATGGGCGGCCATTCAATCCCCTATGGGCTATGTTGTTGACAAGACTACGAAAAAACTAGTTGTAGATGAACAATCCGCACAGGCCGTGCGAAATATTTTTCATTGGTACGTCCATGAACGGATTGGGACACAGAAAATTTCCGAACGAATGAATAGCAAAGGTTTCAAAACAGCTCGTGGCAATGATTTTGACAAGTCCCATATCCTCAACACGCTCTCGAATATGGCGTATATCGGACACACCGTATATGGAAAGACCAGAAACAAATTGGTTCGGGTGTACGACGACAAGAACAATCAGAGCGGAAAGAAAAAAGTTCATGCAAAAGCCAATGATCCCATTACAATGGAAAACACGCATGAGCCTATTATTGATGAGTTTACCTTCTGGAAAGCTCAAGAGATCATGAATAAACGGGCTACAAATAATAGTCATAAGACCAAGGCCAAGTATCCGCTAGTCGGCATCGTGAAATGTGCGAGATGTGGTAGTAATATGGTTTGCCAACAACGAAAAGGGAACAATTTCCGCTATTACAAATGTTGCAAACAATTTCGCTTCGGAAGAGAATCTTGCGACGCGGTCGGTATCCGAGGCCAAACTTTAGAACAATTCTTACTCCAAGAGCTCTTACAACGATTGGAGGCCTATATAGCAAAAGCTCATATTCCTTCTGCCCAAGGTAAAAACGATGACTCTCATCTTTTAGATCGCATGAAAGAATTAGAAACGAGACAGAAAAAACTTGTCCAAAACCAAGTCGAAATGACCCTAGAAAAAGAACTCTACACAGAAGAATCGTTCAAAGAGGTCATGAAACAAATCAAGCAAAAAATTGAGCTGATTGATGAACAGATGAACATTACGTATCGACAGTTGGAGGAAGTTCAGAAGCAGGAGACACATAAAACCTATGCTAACGATTTGTTGGATCAGTCCAAGAAAATTGATCCTGAGAACATTACCGAACTCCGTTCCCTCTTCCACGACCTGATTGAACATGTCCAAGTCCACGATAACGACACCATCACCTCGATCAAATTCCGCTACAACTTCCTCTAACTCCTCGGTAAATACTGCCGTATTCTGTACGTTGTTGACCTTGATGCTAAAGATGTTGATCGTGAAAGACATCCGGTTCTCATCCCTTCTCCTCGCGCCTCACTCCCTTGCACTGTATGTGCGAACGCCCATCAGGGTGCATGCATAGGCTGGAAGCAATACACGGGGCGGAGAGGAGGAACGGCGGTGTGAAGAATCCAAAGGACCTGAAACGCTGGGAGTCACAGGCTCGGAGCTTTTTTGGTGATGAATTTTGGAATGATATCTTGTCGGTGATGCCAGGTGCGGAAGCGGCACCCGCGCAGCACACAGCACAACAGACGACACAGGAGCGGGAAACCAAGCCACACACAGGAGCCAGCGCCGTGCGGTCCTCGAAACCACAACCGGCTGTGGATGTGTTTCGCACGGAGAAGCTGTTGCTGGTGCAGATTGAATTGCCTGGTTTGCGCAGCGTGGAAGCGGTGGATATCTACCTCCAAGGCGGCGAACTCGTGGTCACGGGGAACATCAGCCGCCGATTTAGCCGGGAACAAACCCTGTTGGCTGAGCGCTTCGTGGGGGACTTTAAACGGATGGTGCCACTGCCAGAGCCCGTCGATGAGGAGAACATCGAGGCGCGGTACGTGAACGGCATTTTGGAGATTGTGTTGCCGCGACTGAAACGGCGTGGAGAGCCGAAGAAACGGATCCGGATTGCGCGAGACTCAGATGATTTTGAAAACTGAAAAACGGATCCCCTAAAAAAATCGTCGGCGCCTGGTGGCTGGCCGACGATTTTTGCGTTACACGATGCTATTTTTCATGATAGGAGTATCAAGTCCATCCGTGTCTTGGATCATCGTCGCGCCGGCAGCTTGGAAGTTGCCGTCGCCGTTGGCCTCCCCGGAACCGAAGTTTTGCTTGCTGATGCCGTTCCAATCCTGTACGAACAACGGCCCGATGTTGATGGTTCCCTTATCGACGGTGTTCACTTTGAACGCGAACACGTTAATTCCTCCGATTGGCATGGTCGCAGCACCTCCTTCGGGCTACGGTATGCCAAAAAAGCGCCGTGTGTGCACACGGCGCTTCGGAAACACTATAGGGTGCTGATAGGCTCGAACACTTAAGAGTTTCAATGGTGGCTCGGGACGGAATCGAACCGCCGACACGTAGATTTTCAGTCTACTGCTCTACCAACTGAGCTACCGAGCCAAAACAGGATGAAAATGGTGACTCGTACGGGATTCGAACCCGTGAATGTCGCCTTGAAAGGGCGATGAGTTAAGCCGCTTCTCCAACGAGCCAAACAAATGGTGCCTTTTACCGGAATCGAACCGATGACCTCATCCTTACCATGGATGCGCTCTACCTACTGAGCTAAAAAGGCAATGGTGGAGAGTAGCGGATTCGAACCGCTGACCCCCTGCTTGCAAGGCAGGTGCTCTACCAACTGAGCTAACCCCCCAAAAACATGGTGCGGTCGAGAAGACTCGAACTTCCACGGGGAAACCCCACACGCCCCTCAAGCGTGCGCGTCTGCCATTCCGCCACGACCGCATGTATTGCAAGGATGAAAATGGAGCGGAAGATGGGATTCGAACCCACGACCCTCGCCTTGGCAAGGCGATGCTCTACCCCTGAGCCACTTCCGCGAAAAACTGGTGAGCCATGAAGGACTTGAACCTTCGACACCCTGATTAAAAGTCAGGTGCTCTACCAACTGAGCTAATGGCTCGTGTGTCTCACCGTGACGCCGTATCTCGTGGCGACAGATAGTAATATATCACGAGCCCTGACTCTAGTGCAACCCTTTTGAGACTAGTTATTTCTGGAAGTGAGCGTGCGCCACTTTTGCATCAGGTAGCTTGTGATCGGACCGGGCACGCCCGCATCGATCGGGGTCTGTTCCACGGACACCACCGGGAGGATTCCCACCACCGAACTGGTGGTGAACGCTTCGGTCATCTCACGAAGCTCTGCCCGTGTGAAGCGGTGTTCACGGGTCGGGATGCCCTGTTGGCGCGCGGTTTGCAACACCCAAGCGCGGGTGATGCCGGGCAGGATACCCGTGTCGAGGCTCGGCGTCCACAATTCACCCTCGACGACAAAAAACAGGTTGCTGACCGCACCCTCTGCGATCCACCCCTCGTTGGTGAGTTGGATGCCCTCTCCCCCGCCCCGCGCTTCAAGTTCAGCATAGGCCAGCAGTGAGTTGAGGTAGTTGAGCGATTTGACACGCACGGGGAGCTCTGGGGAATTGCGGCGAGTTTGGAGGATCAGCAGGTCACGTCCGCAACGGTAGACGTCCTCTGCGGGCAACGCGAGTGGTTTCGCGTAGATGACCAGCGTCGGCGTCTGACAGGTCTTGCCGCTCGGACCCAGTGCGCCAGGGCCTCGTGTGAGCGAGAGACGCACATAGGCCTCCTCTAAATCGTTGGCACGGACGGTGGCGGTGATCAGGTCGTGCAAGTCAGAGGATGACCAAGGGAAACGTTTCGAATCCGCTGAAATCGGCGTATCCAGACGCGTCGCATTCGCTTGAGGCAACGGCAACCCTGCTTGCGAAAGCGAATCGTCCGCAACGGATATGCCCACTTGACTTACGAGTTGCAACGCCTCCGCAGACTCCACCAGTCTCGCGTAATGCTCCGCCCAAAACATCGGCTCGCCACCAACCGTGCGCATCGTTTCAAAAAGTCCTGCCCCATATAAAAAGCCGTGGTCGAGCACCGACACCTGCGCCTGTTCCACCGGAAGGATCTTGCCGTTTAAACAGACGTACATACCAATCCCTGCCGTTCCATGAAGTTTCGGAGCATCGCCTTCCCGTGCTCGGTGAGGATCGCTTCCGGGTGGAATTGCACACCCTCTACCTCTAGTTCTCGGTGGCGGATCGCCATGATCTCCCCCTCTGCCGTCCATGCGGACACCTCAAAGCAGTCTGGCAACGTCTCACGCTCGACGATCAACGAATGGTAGCGACACGCGGTCAACGGACTCGGCAAGTTTGCAAAAACAGACCGGCCATCGTGATGTACCGGCGATGTTTTCCCATGCATCATCCGCTCGGCTTGCACAACCCGCCCGCCGAACGCCTGCGCCATCGCTTGCTGGCCCAGACAGACGCCGAACAGGGGAATCTTGCCCGCAAAGTGACGGATCGCCTCCATCGAAATTCCCGCTTCGGTCGGCGAGCACGGACCCGGCGAGATCACGAGAACCTGCGGGTTGAGTTGTTCAATTTCTTCTATTGTAATCTCGTCGTTGCGTCGGACGAGCAATTCATGGCCCATCTCGGTCAGGTATTGGACGAGGTTGTACACAAAGCTATCGTAATTGTCGATCATCAGGATCACGGTGGGGTCGCTCCTTCCTGTAAACTGCATTTATTATATCCCAAAAACCGACTCCAGACGGAGGCGGATTTTGATTTTTGTGATAACATGGAAATACATTGGTATTTGGAGGGATTACTTTGACCTTTCGTGAACTACATCTTAATGTTAAGATTCGGCTTCTTCAAAATTTTATTGGAAACATGATCGGCAGCATGGTCTTTCCCTTCCTCGCCATCTACTTCGCAGAAGCGATCGGTCCCTCGCTGACCGGCTTGCTGATCGTGCTACACATCGCGATCACCGTATCGGCAGGCGCGTATGGCGGACATTTCGCTGACAAGTTTGGCCGCAAACGGGTGAAGCTGTACGCGGAGACAGCCCGTGTCCTGCTGTTCGCGGTCGTGGCGCTCTCCAACTCGCCGTGGTACGAATCCGCGGTCGTCACCTGCATCGGCATGCTGTTGATCGGGTTCTGTGACGGCTTGAGCGGCCCGGCGTCAGAGGCGATGCTGATCGACGTCACCACGTCTAAGTCGCGGACGCTCGTCTACAGCGTCGACTATTGGTCGAACAATTTCGGCCTCGTCATCGGTGGGATCGCCGGCGGCTATCTGTTCCGCTCGTTCAAGTTCGAGCTGTTCAGTGCGATGACCTTGTTCCTCGCCCTCTCCCTCGTCGTCCTGATCGTTTGGATCACGGAGACCAAGCCAGAATCCAAGCCGCTCCCCGCCGGGGAAAAACCAGCGGGGATGGTGGCGACCTACATGACTGTCTTCAAAAACCGCATCTTCATCATCTTCCTCGGAGCCGCGCTGCTGTGCGGATCTCTGGAGAACATCACCAACAATTACGGACGCGTGCGGCTCTTTGATGACATCTCAACTCCACAAACGATCTTCACGCTCGGGAGTTGGGTGTTCACAGCTGATGGGCTGCAACTCTTTGCCTTTCTCCAAGCCATGAATGCGATGATCGTGGTGCTGTTCTCCGCTGTGGTTCGCAAGTGGGTACACCGCTTCGGTCATCGCCGCGCCTTGCTGTTGGGGGTCGCGCTCAGCACGATCGGATACGCGGTGATCATCGTCAGCAATTGGCCACTGGTGCTCGGCATCTCCATGATCATCGCCACCATCGGGGAGATCACTTGGGTCCCGGTGAAACAGACGATTCTCGCTGACCTCGCCCCCACCGAGAACCGGGGGGTCTACATGGCGGTCGCCGGGTTGACCGGCGTCGGGTCGTCGATGCTCGGCGGTCTCTCGATCACGCTCGGTGCTTACGTGTCGTCGTGGACGATGTTCGCCCTGTTCCTCGTGGTGGGGATGCTGAGTCTCTTCTTCTACGCTCGCACGATGAACAGCCTCTCTCGCCGGACGAAGGTACCCGCCCAACCAGAAGTCAGCGTGTAGAAAAAAAGACCCTTTGCCACGTGGCGAAGGGTCTTTTTTGCTTACTTCGTGAGCTGTCCACGGGTGACGCCCAGTTGGTTGGTTGCGTTGAGGTTCCGCCAGACGTCTGTACCGCTGACGTCACCGTTCAGTGCTTTGCGGTAGAGATCGAGAACTTCGCGAACGCGCTTGCCTTCTTCCTCCAGGAATTCAACTCGGTAATAGCGCACACCGTTGCCGAGGAATTCGCCGAGATATTCGGCACCCGATTGATCGACCGCGTTGTAGACGGTGTTCCGGCAGCCGGTATCAACACGCACCGGATGCTCCATGCCGACACGGTCTTTCAGCGAGATGCTTTTCTCCTCACAAGGACGGCCACAGTTGGTGTAGTCGGTGCCTTCGGAGAGGAACGTGCAGTAGACGCAGTGCTCCATATGGAACATCGGCATGTGTTGGTGGATGACCACCTCGACGCGCTCTGAGCGCGATTGGCTCAGCAGGTCAATCATCTGCTCGGTGTTCAGGTCATAGGAAGCGGTGACGCGGTCAAGACCGCTGTCGAGGAACAGGTTGGCCGCTTTGTGGTTCGCGATGTTCAGCGAGAAGTCACCGATGATCTCGATCCCCGCCGGGCGTTCCTGTGCAAAGTAGTGCGCCGCACCTGTGTTGCGCACGAGGATGCCGTCCGGTTGGTGCTTGAGCATCTGACGCAGGATGCTGACTTCGCCCGGCATCAGGATGCGCGGGGTGGCGAGGGCGATTTTTTTGCCATGACGGCGAGCGGCTTCGACCGCTTTTGGATAATCTTTGACAAACTCAAACTCCGCGTAGATGTAGTCCACGTCCGTCTGTCCCGCCGCTTCGATCTGTTCCAGCGAACGGCAGAGCGCGACCAGTTTCGCTTCCTGACCATCGACAGGCTCCGGGATCACGGTGTCCTCGTAGGGATCGACCTCACGCTTGGTGTATTTCGGCGGTGCGATGCGCTGTTCGAACAGTTGCTCGACCGCTTCTCGACGGATGCGGTTCATCTCCGACTTCGGGATGATCACACTGCCGGTCAGTTCGACATGCAGCTCGTCCAATTCATAGACGGTGCCGCCCAGACGACCGAATTGTTCCCGCAGAACTTCCTCGTCCAACGGACGCTTCAACGCTTCTTCTGCCGGTTGCTCAGAATTGATCGTGACGGAATTGCCTTTTTTCACATCGGTCCAGACGGTGACCAGCGGTTGGCCGACCGCTCCGTAGACTTCGAGGTTGACTGGGAAGGTGTGGTACGGCTTTTCCGTTTCGAAGGTTCTGCGCAGGCGACGGTCAAGTTCCATGTCGGAGGTCCGCCACACTTTGTCCCCGACATTGATGCTCCCGAGGTTCACGTCGTTGCGGCCCATGACGATCTCGTAGAGACCAGATTCAACGCCGCCCTCGATTTTTTGACCCTTGATGCGGATGTCGTAGACGCGTCCGCCCTCTTCCTGCTGGGTCGGGTCGCCAAAGTCAAACACGATGCCATCGCCGCGTTTCAGCGGGGCTTCCAAGTCGATGAGGATCGCGTCACGGTAGACTTTTTTCACGCGGCCGAGGTAGACGCCGCGTTTTTTCGGGTAGGTGCCGTCGACGAGTTGCTTGTTGTTGGTACCCGTCAGGAAGCCTTTTGTGAACCCGCGCGAGAAGGATTGCTCCAGTTCTTGGATGTCGATCAGGTCCGGCTGGTAGTCGGTGGCGCCGAGGAAGTACGCGTCAATCGCTTTGCGATACTTGGAGACAACGTTGGCGACATACTCCGGTGCTTTCAGACGGCCTTCAATTTTAAAGGAAGTCACGCCTGCTTCGATCAGCTCCGGGACGATTTCCAGCGCGTTGAGGTCCTTGGGCGAGAGCAGGTAGGAGATGTTGCCCATGTCTTTTTGCTCGCCATCGACCATCATGTCATACGGCAGGCGGCAGGCTTGTGCACACTCGCCGCGGTTCGCCGAGCGACCGCCCCACATCTCCGAGGTCAGGCATTGACCGGAGTAGGACACGCAGAGCGCGCCGTGGACGAACACTTCGAGCGGGACTTTTGCCGAGTCCGAAATTTTCTTGATCTGCTTGAGGTTGTTCTCGCGACCGAGCACGACGCGTTCCATGTCATAGGTCTTGGTGAATTCAACCGCCTCCGGGGAGGTGATCGTCATCTGGGTGGAGCCGTGGATCGGGAAATCTGGCGAGATTTCGCGGATCATCTTGACGAGGCCGAGATCTTGGACGATGACTGCATCCACACCAGCATCAATGCAAGCATGGATCAGTTCTTTGGCGTCCTCCAGTTCCGTTTCAAAAACGAGGATGTTGAAGGTGAGGAAACCCTTCACACCGTAGGTGTGCAGGAACTCCATGATCTGTGGCAATTCAGCCATGAGGAAATTGTTCGCACGAGCACGGGCATTGAATTTCTCAACGCCAAAGTAGACGGCGTTCGCTCCATTGGCGACCGCTGCACGCATCGCTTCCCACGTACCTGCTGGGGCGAGCAACTCGATGTCTTCACGCTTGAGGTCAGTTCGCATCTATATGTAACTCCTTCCGATGGAATCCTTTGCAGAGGATAACTGCTCCATTGTACTATTTTTCCCCAGAGTGGAAAAGGTATAGCCCTTGCCAAGCAAGTCGAGGATACCTTATAATGTAAAAACATTTATGGATATCGTGATCATGCCGTGGAAGAGCATCCAACTCAGAGGCGCTTGCGAAGAGTGAGCCGGGAGTCACCCGTTACCGTGACACCAAAGCGGGCCTGACTCTCTCTATGAGAGAACCAGGCCAAGTTGGGTGGCACCGCGAGACCTTGAAAAAGAGCGCTCCTCGTCCCAATCGGATGAGGGCGCTCTTTGTATTTTTTTAAAGGGGAGTGGTGTGAAGTGTTAGACATTCGGTATATTCGTGAAAACCCGGACGTGGTGCAAACGGTCGCCCAGCAAAAAGGAATTGAGGTCTCGATCACCGATCTGTTAGCACTCGACGGCAAGCGTCGCGCCTTGCTCCAAGAAGTCGAAGGTCTGCGCAAACAGCGCAACGACCTCTCGCAATCGATCCCGCGCCTCGCCAAGGATGGAAATCAGGACGAGGTCGAGCAAATCAAGGAACTCGTGCGCGGGATTAACGCGAACTTGACCACACAGGAAGCGCTGCTCCAAGACGTGGAGCAACAGTGGTCCACGTTGTTGTTGCGCGTCCCGAACATCATCTCGCCGGACACGCCGATTGGCGCATCTGATGAGGAGAACGTCGAGCTCCGCCAGATCGGCGAGCTGCCACAGTTTGACTTTGCGATCCAAGATCATGTCACGCTCGGTGAAACCTACGACCTGTTCGACCTCCCGCGTGGGGCGAAGGTTGCAGGAACGCGCCAGTACTACCTGAAGGGCATCGGGCTGTACTTGCACCGCGCCGTCCAACAACTGGCGATCGATCTGCTGACAGAGCGTGGATTCACGGTGATGGATGTGCCGATGATGGTGCGCGAGGATGTGATGACGAACACTGGTTTCTTCCCGCTCGGTCGGGAGCAGACCTACGAACTAGGTCGCGACAACGCTTGGCTCGTCGGCACCTCCGAAGTTCCGCTGGTCTCGTACCATGCGGGTGAAGTGGTCGATGTGAACCAACCGATCCGTTTTGCCGGCGTCTCGAACTGCTTCCGCCGCGAAGCAGGCGCGGCCGGACGCGATACGCGCGGATTGTACCGCGTCCACCAGTTCGCCAAGGTCGAGCAAGTCGTGATCTGCAAAAACGACCCTGCGGTCTCGGAAGCGATTCTGCAAGAGATCACGAAAAATGCGGAGGATCTGTTGCAGTTGCTGGAGCTCCCCTACCGTGTCGTCGCTGTCTGTACGGGCGATATCGGGCAAGGAGTCTACAAAAAGTATGACATCGAGACGTGGATGCCGTCGCGAGAAAACTATGGCGAGACGCAATCGGCGTCGAACCTGCTGGAGTTCCAAGCGCGCCGCTCGAACATTCGCTATCGGGATGAGAACGGACAGTTGCAATACTGCCACACGCTGAACAACACCGCTGTGGCGACTCCGCGCATCCTGATCCCGCTGTTGGAAAACCACCAGCGCGCAGATGGTTCGATCTACATCCCGCAAGCGCTGCGCAAGTACTTGAACGGGCTGGAAGAGATCAAGCCAGGTGCGAACGTATTCGGCTAACCAAAAAGCGTATCGACTTCCCGCTCGGGAAGTCGATACGCTTTTTTTATACGATGGTGGGTACGACGACGTGCTCGCACACACCACTCAAATCCGGATACAGATGCATGATTCGGCAGGTCACACCATGTGCGGCGAACGCTTGCTGCATGGCGTGTCCGACTTCATCGCGATGGCCCTCTGTGAACGCGATCAGGGTCGGCCCTGCACCAGACAGTGCGGCGCCGACTGCGCCTGCCTCCTCGGCGCTTTTTAACACGTCATTCATGCCGGGGATCAATTCGGCGCGATGGGACTGGTGGAGGCGGTCTTCCAAGCATTGACCGAAGAGTTCGAGGTCATTTTTTTGCAACGCGGCCACGATCAGACCTACGTGCGATGCGCTGAATATCGCATCTGCCAAGCTGACCTGTTGTGGCACGACAGCACGCGCCTGTTCCGTGTGCAGTTCGAAGTCTGGAATCGCCACCACGACACAGAGTCCAGCGGGCGGCGTCAGACGTTGGACGCGCCACTTGTCGCGCACATGGCCTGCGACGGAGAATCCGCCGTACAGAACCGGAGCGACGTTGTCCGGGTGGCCCTCCATCACCGTCGCAATCTCTAGCAACTCCTCACGGCTGAGCGCATCGCCACAGATCCGATTGGCCGCCGCGAGACCTCCGACCAGCGCAGCAGATGAACTGCCGAGACCGCGCGTGACCGGGATGCGGTTGCAGAGGTGAATCCGCAGTCCCGCAGGTGCGTAGCCGACTCGCTCAAACACCGCGAGCGCGGCTTGGTACACCAGATTGCTCTCATCGCGAGCGATGTCTGCCGCTCCCTCCCCCTCCACCGTGATCTCTAAGCCTTGTTCGATCTCCTCCATCTCGATCTCGTTGTACAAATCCAAAGCCATGCCCAACACGTCAAATCCCGGCCCGAGGTTCGCCGTCGTCGCTGGAACCCTCCATCGCGTTTGCATACCCGCTCACACTCCCTATAAATTAGTTCGTTTGCAAGATCGTCTGTACAACCGCCTCTTGCGTGGCCGGGATGCTTTTCAGTTCAAGCGCATTGACTTGGAGCGCAACGTCGGAGTCCTTTAACCCATTGCCTGTCAGGACACAGACGACACGAGCACCGGACAGCAGTTGACCTGCGGCACGGCTTTTGATCACGCCGGCGAGCGAGGCAGCCGAAGCGGGCTCACAGAACACGCCCTCCGCCCGCGCCAACAGTTTGTACGCAGCCAAAATCTCCTCGTCGGTCACGCTGTCGATCGCGCCACCAGACTCCTGCGCCGCACGCACCGCACTGTCCCACGATGCCGGGTTGCCGATGCGAATTGCCGTGGCGATCGTCTCCGGCTCCTTGATCGGTTCCCCGCGCACAATCGCCGCAGCCCCCTCCGCTTCGAAACCGAGCATCCGGGGGACACTCTGCACGATGCCTGCCTTGTGATACTCACGGAATCCTTTGTAGTAAGCGGTGATGTTGCCCGCGTTGCCGACGGGCAGCGCCAAGTAGTCCGGGGCAGAACCCAGTTGTTCACACACTTCAAACGCTGCTGTCTTTTGCCCTTCGATGCGATACGGGTTGACCGAGTTGACCAAGGTCACAGGATGCGCACGAGAAACGTCCCGCACGAGTTCTAATGCCTGATCAAAATTCCCCTGCACCGGCACGATCTCCGCGCCGTACATCATCGCCTGCGCCAGCTTGCCATACGCGATCTTGCCATCTGGGATCAACACGATGGAACGCAACCCGAGTCGTGCAGCATAGGCTGCTGCCGAGGCGGAGGTATTGCCCGTCGAGGCACAGATCACGGTGCTACTGCCCTCCTCTGCCGCTTTGGCGACGGCGAGCACCATGCCGCGGTCCTTGAACGAGCCCGTCGGGTTCAACCCTTCGAATTTCAAAAAAATCTCTACGCCGAGCTGGGCTGACAGATTCGGTGCCGGGATCAGCGGTGTATTGCCTTCACAGAGCGACAAAAGCGGCGTCCGTTCGTTGATCGGGAGCCAGTCGCGGTAGGCGTGGAGAAGTCCTTTCCAGACTGCCATTACGCCCACCTCGCCATCTGTTGCGGTTGAGCGGCTGCGAACTTGCGCCCTCGTAGCACGGCAAGCAAGTCACCGACCACGGCACTTGCCGTCGGCATCTCGCCAGCCCCGCGTCCATACAACATCGCTTCCCCGAGCGCATCGGCGTAGACATACACGGCGTTGAAACAATCACCGACTTTTGCCAGCGGGTGCGCCGCTTCCAGCCACATCGGGGCGACGGATACCTCGATGGCGCTCCCTTCCCGACGAGCGCGGCCGATCAGTTTGATCACTTGACCCCCTGCCTTGGCTCGTTCCACGTCCTGCTGGGTGACGCTCTCAATCCCTTCGAGTTTGACGTCTGCCAGTTCTACCGCTTGGCGGAACGAGATCGAAGCGAGGATCGCCATCTTGCGCGCTGCATCGAGCCCGGAGACATCTGCATGCGGGTCGGCTTCTGCATAGCCGAGCTGTTGGGCTTCGGCGAGCGCGTCTTCATAGGCCGCACCCTCGGCGGTCATTTTGGAAAGAATATAGTTCGTGGTCCCGTTGACGATGCCCATCACTTCGCGGACGTTGTCTGCCGCAAACGACTGTTTGAGCACGCGAACGATCGGGATCGCGCCGGCGACTGCCGCTTCGTAGAGCAGTTCCACACCGTTCTCATCGGCAGCTCGGTGCAAGAGCGCACCATGCAGTGCGACCAAGTCTTTGTTCGCCGTGATCACGTGCTTGCCAGCCTGCAAAGCTTGCAAGACGATCTCCTTGGTCTGCTCTTCGCCGCCCATCACCTCAATCACGATGCGTACTTCCGGATCTTCGAGAATGTCTTGCACATCTCGGGTGAGCATGTGTCGCTCAACGTCGACGGCCCGCATTTTTTCCAAGTCGCGAACGAGAACACGCTGAATCTCTACTTCATAGCCGCACTTTTGCGCCAGTTCTTCCACGTTCTGTCGCAACATCTTCACCACACCCGACCCAACCGTGCCGAGTCCTAACAATCCGACCTTGACCACTTTGCGATTCATGGCTTGCTCTCCCCCTGTGTTCACTGTCAGTGTACACTCTTAGTGTACCTGTGTGTTTTCTTGTTGGACATTATAAACGCATTTCTGGGTTCTGTGCAAGTGCCTAGCGATTGCTTTTTTGATTAATCGGACGAGAAATATAAATGAAACCGTATTCATTTTTAATCCGGCACCAGATCACAAAAAAGCGCCCTCCCGAAGGAGAGCGCTTTGTCTTTTCATAGGTGACAGTCAGGCTTAGAGAATCGATTTTGGTAAGGCTTGTTTGATGCGTTCGGCCATTTTTTCATAACCAGACTCGTTGGGATGGAAGTGGTCGCCGGAGAGCAGACGATCGGTGTTCCATTCGAAGATGTCGGCGGTCGGAACGATTTTTGCATTGGCGTACTTCTGGACGATGGAGATCGCGTTGGCGTTCCAACCGTCGAGCAGCGCGGTCAATTTGGCCCCGTCCTCGACGATCCCTTCGAACGGATTGTACAGGCCGACGACGAGCACAGGTGCGTTCGGGTTGCTGGTGCGCACGAGCTTGAGGATCTCGTCGAGGTTTTTGGTGTAGCGGTCTTGGGCGGCGAGCAGTTTGGTCTCGTCGAATTTGTTGGTGGTCAGAATGGTGCTGATATCCCCCACCGAATGTGTGATGTCATTGCCGCCAATCGAGATCAGGATCAGCTTGGCATCCTTGAGCACCGCTTGTGTGCCTGCGCTTTGCACGGTCTTGAGCAATTCTGGCGATTCGAGGCCAGAGACGCCGAGGTTGTTCACCGTGACTTTGCGACCGTCTGCATCAAGCTTGTCTTTTAGGTAGCCGACATAGCCTTTGCCGTTTTTGTCACCGACACCTTTGGTGAGCGAGTCTCCAAGTGCGACAACGGAGTAGGTCTGATCGGTCTGTGTGGCGGCGGACGCCGGGGCGGTTTGTTTTTGAAGCGTATCGGTCATCTCAGCTGCGGATGTGGTTCCTTTGGGTCCGAGTAGGGCCATGACGAACCCCGCACCGAGGACAAGTGCACTGGTAATCGCGAGCGTAGAGACGATTCTCCACGACCAAGATGTATTTTTCATGGGATCGAGACACCTCCTTGATCTATCTAGTGTAGCACAGATTCGGTATGATAGGAGCATAGGCGTTTTTTCCTACTCTTAGAATTGAGGTGAGACCGTTGACCCATACACCTGCTGCCATCGCCCTCTCCGTGCAGGGCTTACAGAAGACCATTGGCAAACGCACAATCATTCGCAACATCACCTTCGACGTACAGGCGGGTGAAGTGTTCGGCTTTCTCGGTCCGAACGGTGCCGGCAAGACGACGACGATCCGCATGATCGTCGGCTTGATCGCGCCGACGGCGGGTCGTATCTTGATCGATGGGCATGATGTGCGCACCGATTTCCTCGCGGCCATGCACAAAGTCGGCTGCATCGTCGAGAACCCGGAGATGTACAAGTACATGACCGGCTGGCAAAACCTCGAACACTTCGCCACGATGCTTGGCGACTGCACCGAGGAGCGCATCCACGAAGTCGTCCAACTCGTCAAAATGGACGCACGCATCCATGACAAGGTGAAAAGTTACTCGCTCGGTATGCGCCAACGCCTCGGCATCGCCCAGGCCCTGCTCGGTCGTCCGAAGCTCTTGATTCTGGACGAGCCCACCAACGGTCTCGACCCGGCCGGCATCCGCGAGCTGCGCGAATTCATCCGCACGCTCGCCGCTGAGGAGGGGCTGGCTGTCTTTGTCTCCTCACACATGCTCGCTGAAGTTCAGATGATGTGCGACCGCGTCGCGATCCTCTCCGGCGGGGAGATCGTCAAGGTCACGTCTGTTCACGACATCGTCGAGCACGGTGAAAACCGCGTGGAATGGACGGTCGATCCGCTCGACATCGCACATCGCGTGATCGCTCAGGAACTGAGGAACCAGCCGCTGGAACAGGTCGGTACCACGAAACTGGTCGCCACCGTGACGCGCGCCCAGACCGCTCAGATCAACGAAAAGCTGATTGCAGCTGGCGTTCACCTCTACAGCGTGACGATTCAGAACCAATTGGAAGAACTGTTCCTCCAGATCACAGGAGGTGAGTCGATTGCGTAACCTCCTCGCCCTCACGCGCAACGAAACGTTGAAAGTATTGCGCAAGCGCAGATTTTTTGTCGTCGTGCTGATCCTGCTCTGCCTGATCCCGCTGTTCACCTACGGGCAGTACACCTCAGAACAGCGCCTGCTCGCCAAAGTCGGCACCACCGACTGGAAGGCACAATTGCAAACGCAGATCACCGAAACTGAACACCGCATGCAATCGTCCTACCTGCCAGACGAGCAGAAAAAAATCCTCGCCCTACAAGTCGAGCAAAACAAATACTACCTCGACCGGGGCATCAACCCGAAATCGACCGGGGCGACCACGTTCACGCGCTTTTTCATGCAGTATGGCGTCTCGCTGTTCCTGCCCTTGCTCGTGATCGTCGTCGCGACAGACATCGTTTCCAGCGAACACTCCGAAGGCACGATCAAGCTCCTGTTGACCCGTCCGGTCAAGCGCTGGAAGATCCTGCTCTCCAAGTACCTGACGCTGTTGATCTACACCACGCTGACCGTCGTGATCACGGGGGTCGCCTGCTATCTGATCTCTGGCTTGTTTTTCGGCTACCAAGGTTGGGACGCGCCGATGTTCACCGGGTTCCAGATCGCCAACGGCACGTTCGATGCCAGCCACGTGCAAGTGATTCCACACTGGCGGTTGCTGTTGATGAACTACGGACTCGGCTGGATCTCCGTGATCGTCGTCGCCACGCTCTCCTTCATGGTCTCGGTGCTGGTTCGCAGCACTGCAGCCGGGATGGGCGTGATGCTGGCGATCTTGATCGGTGGCAACATCCTCGTGCAACTGGCTGCTGACTTCCCGCTCGCCAAGTACCTGTTCACCTCGCACTTGCGCCTGACCGACTATGTGAACGGCACCCCGCTGCCGATTCCAGATGTCACGCTCGGATTCTCGCTGGCGATCCTGACCCTGTGGACGTTCGGCGGTCTGCTCGTCAGCTTCCTGACCTTCACCCGCCGCGATGTACTCGCATAAGGCTTGAATAAAAAAGAGGCGACCCTCATCGAGGGTCGCCTCTTTTTTGGCTGCGCGTCTGTCTCCCTAGAGCGGCAACAGCACTTCAATCGTCGTTCCCGCGCCCACCACGCTCTCGATGCGGATCTCGCCGTGGTGGTTCTCGATGATCTGCTTGCAGACCATGAAGCCTAGACCTGTGCCCTTTTCCTTGGTTGTGAAAAAAGGCTCGCCGACCCGCGTCAACAACTCCGGGGCAATCCCGCCTCCTTGGTCAGCAAACGAGACGCGTATGAGGTCTCCGTCGTGCCAAAGTGCGATGTCGATACGACCGCCGGCTGGCATCGCCTCCAAGGCGTTTTTCAAAAAATTGATGAAGACTTGCTTGAGCTGGTTCTCATCACAGGCGAAGGGCGGCAGATCGCGCTCCAACTCCGCGATGACTTGCACATCGCGCAGGATCGCCTGTGTTTCGAAGAGCGCGATCACCTCGAGCAGGATCGCGCCCACATCTTGCACCTTCACGGAGTGGGCTTGCGGCTTGGCGAGCATGAGCAGTTCGTTGGTGATCAATTCGATGCGGTTCAACTCCGAAGCCATCACGCGCAAGTAGGGTTCCTTCGCCACCGCCCCACCCTCCATCAGTTGCACGAAGCCTTTTAGCGCCGTCAGCGGGTTGCGAATCTCGTGGGCAACGCCCGCTGCGAGCTGTCCGGCGACGGAGAGTTTTTCCGTTTGAACGAGCAGTTGTTGCGTAGTCTTGCTCTCCGTGAGGTCGCGGACGATCCCGGTCACGGCTACGACTTGACCGTCGCGGTTTTTGATCGGAGAGAGCGTGACCAACGTATCGAGCAGACGTCCATCCTTGCAGAGCTTCCTCGTTTCGTGCTCCGTATAGGAATGACCCTCCTGAATCAACTTATTGAACTGCGTCTGCACAGCCACCACTTCAAATTCTGGTGTTACCGGCAGCCACCGCCCCATCAACTCACTGCGCTCGTAGCCAAAAATCCGCTCGAACGCTTCATTTACGCGCAACACGACACCGTTGGGATCGAACAGCACGATCGCGTCCTTGGTATACCGGAAAACCGATTCCAACAGTTCCTTGACCTCGCGCAGTTCATCATCTGGTGGCGGGCTTTCCTCCACAGCTAGATTGCGGGCGATCAGGTACAGGCCGACCGTCTGTTGCGCCTCCACGATCGGCAGAACGGTCCAAGCCGCCTGGAGCCGCCCTTGCACGGGATGGGCCAGCGCGGACTGACCGCCGTGTGGAACTTGTTGAGCAACCGCGCCCATCAGCCACGCACGGACGTTGGCGCGATCTGCTGGCAACAGCAATTCCTCATAAGATTGGGTGCCAATTTGGCTTGCGGCCCGATTGGCGGAAAGCATGTGTCCCTCTACGTCCAATGTCCAGATCAGATCTGGGTGCCATTCAAACAATGTATGTGTATGAACCATCCTGTTCGCCCCAATTCAACATGTACGTCTTGCAAAAACAGTTTCACAGCATTTCTATGACAAATATTGAATTCTATGTCTACCTATTTATTCCTTCACTAGAAAAACCTATACATAAATATGTATAGGTCGAATGAGTTCTATAAAGTTATTTAAGACGCGGATGAGGTTTTGCGATCAAACAAAGCATAACGAATGGCCGTTGCTACACCTGCAACATCGTCGGGTGCCGTGACATAGTCGGCTCGTTCCTGTACTTCTGGAGCCGCCCACCCCATCGCAACACCAAAGCCCGCCCACTCGATCATCGACAAGTCATTGAAGTTGTCACCGAGCGCCATCACTTGTTCGGAGGGGATGCCCCAGCTCTCACAAAGCGCTTGCAACGCCGCACCCTTGGTGCTCTGCGGATTCATGATCATCATCTCCGGGATGCCGTCCGCATACTTGGTGACATTCAAGATCCAGCCGTCGCCTCGACCGCCAAAGCGCGTCAACAACTCCGATACATTGCGCTCGCCCTTGGTGTAGATCTGGTAGGGCGCTTCGATCAAAGTCTCGGCAATGTCGGTTCGAACTTGGGCCTGCGCCACGGGCGTATTCAACAGCGGGTCGTGCTGATGGTTGTTCCAAACTTCGGCCCCGACATAGACGCGAATCGAGATGTCCTGCTCCTGGCAGAACGCGCAGATCTCGCGTGCGAAGTCCATAGGCAAACGTCTCAACCACAAGTCTTGCCCTGTGCTGCCATCCACCAATCGCGAGCCAGACGAGACGATCACGGGCGTATCCAGCCCGAGCTCTCGATAAAAAGCTTCTGTGCGGCCCCAGCCGCGCGCCGTCGCCAGCACCACCTGTACGCCTCGCTCACGAGCCAGTTGCAGCGCTGCTCTGTTCGCGTCCGGAATCGACTTATCCGGTGCCAGCAACGTCTCATCTAGATCGACTGCAATCACACGAATCATCTCGTCTCCCCCTTGCTCCACTCCCCTGCTTACAGGGACTCCAATTATAACATACCATTCGACTTTGTGAATAGGATTTACTTTCGAAATAACTCCATTTCCGAACACACCTGTCAAGATTCAGTCATCCAATTCAAGAAAAAAGTATTTGCCCGAACCCTTGATTGTGCTATACTCAGAGCAATTAGTATAACTCATATAACGGTTGAGTGTGGAACATTCCCGCCTTGACCACCCTATTATAGAACATACTTACCGACTCCCCAATGGAAAGGAATTACCCCACCATGACGACCAAGACTGCCACCACCGATCTGCAAACCATTCTGGACAACACCACCGTTCACTACAACCTGTCCGTCCCGATGCTGGTTGAAGAAGCCGTCAAGCGCGGTGAAGCAATCCTGAGCAACACAGGTGCCCTGAGCGTCACCACCGGCAAATACACCGGCCGTTCGCCGAAGGACAAATTCATCGTGCGCGATGCGATCACCGAGAACCAAGTGGCGTGGGGGCCAGTCAACGCACCGTTTGAACAGGCGAAATTCGACCGCCTCTACAATAAAGCGCTGGAGTACCTGAAAACCAAGCAAGAGCTGTTCGTGTTCGACGGCTTTGCAGGTGCAGATGTGGAATATCGCCTGCCGATCCGCGTCGTGAACGAGTACGCGTGGCAGAACCAGTTCGTCCACCAACTCTTCATCCGTCCGACCGAAGCGGAACTGAAGGACCATCTCCCGCAGTTCACCGTCATCGGCGTCCCGAACTGCGTGGCCGACCCGGCCGTAGACGGCACCAACTCCGAAACCTACATCCTCATCTCCTTTGAAAAGCGCGTCGTCCTGATCGGCGGCACGCACTACGCGGGCGAGATGAAAAAATCGATCTTCTCCGTCATGAACTTCCTGCTCCCTGGCCGTGGTGTCATGCCGATGCACTGCTCTGCGAACATCGGGCAAGCAGGCGATGTCGCCCTGTTCTTTGGCCTCTCTGGCACTGGCAAAACCACGCTGTCCGCAGACCCGAACCGCCAACTGATCGGCGATGATGAGCACGGCTGGTCGGACAACGGCGTGTTCAATTTCGAAGGCGGCTGCTACGCGAAAACCATCAAGCTGTCCGCAGCAGGCGAACCGGAGATCTGGAACGCGATCCGCTTCGGCACCGTGCTGGAAAACGTCGTCGTCGACCAAGAGACGGGCGCTGCAGACTACGACTCCGCCGCCCTGACCGAAAACACCCGCGCTGCCTACCCGCTTGACTTCATCCCAGGCGCAGTCTTCCCGTCTGTCGGGGGTCACCCGAACGTGATCGTCTTCCTGACCGCAGACGCGACCGGCACCCTGCCGCCGATCGCACAACTGACCAAGGAACAAGCGATGTACTACTTCCTGTCTGGCTATACCTCCAAACTCGCAGGTACAGAGCGCGGTGTCACCGAACCGGAAGCGACCTTCTCCACCTGCTTCGGCGCTCCGTTCCTGCCGTTGCAACCGACCGTGTACGCAGAATTGCTCGGCAAGAAAATCGAGGAGCACAACTCGAAAGTCTACCTCGTCAACACCGGCTGGACGGGCGGCGCGTATGGCACAGGCTCGCGCATGAAGCTGTCCTACACCCGCGCAATGGTTACGGCAGCCATCGAAGGCCGTCTCGGCGAAGTCGAGTTCGTGACCGATCCGATTTTCGGCCTCTCGATCCCGACCGCTGTGAAGGGCGTTCCGGCGCACGTGCTCAACCCGCGCAACACCTGGGAAGACAAGGCGGCCTACGACCAAGCCGCGCTCGGACTCGCAGGCCGCTTCGTGAAAAACTTCGAGAAATTCGGCTCCGTCTCCGAGGCGATCAAATCGGCCGCACCGAGAACGGCTCTGTAAATCTACTTCACCAAAAAGCACCGATGCCACGCGGCATCGGTGCTTTTTTCTCGCTACGGCACTAAAAAGGCTCGTCCTGCCGAATACTATTCTAACTCTACATAAGGGAAGGGGGGCTCGAGTATGTTCAGACCCATGCTCAAAGAGTTTAAGGAGTTTGCCCTTCGCGGCAACATCATCGACCTCGCGATCGGGGTGATCATCGGCGGTGCGTTTCAGAAAATCGTCACCTCGGTAGTCAATGACATCATCATGCCACCGATCGGGATGCTGGTCGGCAAAGTCGATTTCTCCGACCTGTTCATCGCCCTCGACCGCGGTCACTACGCATCGCTTGCAGAAGCGAAACAAGCTGGAGCTCCGACGATCAACTACGGGATGTTCCTCAACAACGTGCTGGACTTCCTGATCGTCGCCTTTGTGATCTTCCTCGTCGTGCGCCAGATCAACCGATTCAAACGCAAGGAAGACAAGCCGGTCACGACCAAGGTATGCCAGTACTGCCACAGCACGATCCCGCTGAAGGCGACGAGATGTGGGCACTGCACCTCCGAGTTAGACGTACATCCTGCGTGAAAAAAGCACCCGTCCGCTATTGCGGTGGGTGCTTTAGTTCTTGTAGCGAGTAAAACGTCCCGCGCCAGTAGATGCCGCCCCGCTTCAAGGTGAGAACGGTGGAGCGCAGGAAGATGAACAGAAACAGCAGGACGGTCAGTGGGAGCGCGACCACTTCGATCCCGGAGTAGGTCGTCATCTTCCGCGTGTAGAGCAGGTAGATCGCCACGTTGCAGAGGACCGCTACGAGGAACAACCAGCCCTGCCAACCGCCCGTGAACATCGCCAGAAACGGGAGGAAGAAAAACACCAGCTGCCCGATCGTCGCCACGAGCACCATCCAGAGTGAGTAGTTCAACCCGGCGAACATGTTTTTCTCCAGACCCCGCATCGCGTCGCCAACGCTTGGGTACCACTCGACTTGCAGCAATTCGGGCGAGATGCCCATGCGTTGTTTGAGACGGGCTTGCTTGATCTTGGTGCCCAGCATCAAGTCGTCGTCTGGGCGCATGGCGATCACGCGGTGCGTGCCGACCTGCTCGTAGGCATCGCGCGTGAGTAAATTAAAGGCGCCGATCCCGAAGCCGTCCTTGTGCTGCGTGTCATCGTTGGGCTTCCACGGCCATTTCAGCAAGCACAGCGAGTAGAGAAAAAACTGCACAAACGCCCGCAGCCAAAATGTCTTCGCCACCAGAAATGGCGAGACCGTCAGATGGTCCAACTTCAACGCTTGGAAAAACGCCATCGCCGAACGGACGGCGAACGGCGTGAAATGCACATCCGCATCGGTGAAGAGGATGTAGTCTCCACGCGCGCGCAGGTAGCCTTGGTACAGCGCATGGTTTTTGCCAAGCCATCCAGCAGGCAACTCGTCGATGTGTACCACCTCGAATCGGACGACACCAGCGCCACCCGCACTTCGCGAATCTGCTGGGCAACTGCCTTCCTGCTCCGTTTGCGTTCGCTCTTCCGCCCAGCGGCGTCGCACTGCTTCCATGCGTTCGCCGGTGCGGTCGGCGGAGCGGTCGTTGACGACGATCAGTTCGAGCTGGGCGTATTGGAGCGCCAGCAGGCTTTCGAGCGTGGCTACAATCGACGCTTCCTCTTCCTTGCCCGCCACGATGATCGAGACCAAGGGCTCGTCCGCGAGCGGAGGCAGCACTTTTTTCAAGCGGGGCACTTTCGGCAGCCCCCAGATGTGAATCCCCAACATCGGCACCCAATAGAAAGCGACAACAATCGCCAGTATCTGTAAAGCAGTCATCTCAAACCGCCCTTTCCGAACGATCTCTTGTCTTACTATATCATACCAACTTGGTGTAAGATGGACTCGTAGTAGGTGAGAGGAGGAACCCCATATGATCCAAGCTATTGTGTTCGACTGCGACGGGCTGATCATCGACACGGAGACCCCGTGGTACCGGGCGATGGCAGAATTGTACGAGGAGCGCGGTGTGCAGTTATCGCTCGAAGTCTATTCGCGTGTGCTCGGCACGTCCATCAGCGCGTTTGATCTGTATGCGCATCTCGAGGAAGTGAGCGGCCAACCGGTTGACCGTGACGAAACACGCGATCGGTGGCACCGTCGCCATAAAGAACTGATGCGAGAGGAACGCATCCGGCCAGGCGTCGAGGACTACTTGCGCCAAGCCCAGGAACTCGGCCTGCGCATCGGCCTCGCCTCCAGTTCCAACCGCGAATGGGTGGAAAAGCACTTGCGCGATCACGGATTGCTGGACTACTTCGAGGTGATTCGCACCTCCAATGACGTGGAACGCGTGAAGCCCGATCCTGCCCTGTACCTGAGCGCCCTCGAATTCCTCGGTGTCGCCCCGGAACATGCGGTCGCCTTCGAAGACTCTCCGAACGGCACTCGTGCCGCCAAAGCAGCGGGCATGTACTGTGTGACCGTCCCGAACACGCTGACCGCTCAACTGCAATTCGACACCTACGACGCGCAGATCTCCTCGATGGCGGAGCTGTCGCTTGCTGACCTCCTCCAGAAACTCCGATAAAAAAGGGACGCGCCCGCAACGGGCACGTCCCTTTTTCTCCACACGGGCGAACGTTAGTAGCTGATCAACGCGGCCATCAACAGACCGGTCGCGATGCTCAAGCGAGAGGCGAACACCCCGACAGCCACGTTCCCCTTGGGAATCTCAGCAACAACTTTGAACGGGGTGAACAGCTCGAACAGGTAGAACACAATCACTTGGAACACCGTCCCGATCAAGCCCCAGATCACGAGATCGACCAAGCTGACCGAGTGATAGATCGCCGAAGCCAGCACGATGGCGAGACCGATGATCTTGCCGCCGAGGTCATGCGCGGCCGCTTTGGCGGCGTTGACTTTTTGTTGATCGTCGGTGTTGGCACCGTCCGCGATCAGTTTGAACTCCTTATAAGGCGTGGTGAACGCAAACACCAACAGCCCGAACCCCAGCAAGGGCAACGTCACACCTAAGTACAGTAAAAAGTTGATAAATCCGTTGATTTCCAATTCCATTCCTCCAGTTCCTCCCCGCAGTCTAGTCTGGTTTGACTCCGACCGGCAAAAAGTACGACAGATTCCCGGTGATCCGTCCGCCGACACGCGCGACAAGTGCGGACGCTTGCCCGTCGATCAGAAACGAGCCCCACAGCAGATGCCCCTCATACGTGCCGCGCAACGTCTGCACGGAGATCGGTTGCAATTCCACACGACGCTGGTAGATCATCGGTTGTTCCCAATAAAACGCCTCACGATCCTGCTCCTCCGCCACGCCTGACGCGTCACAGAGCACCACCCCGCCGCCCTCGCGACCGAAGATCGGCTTCGTGACATAGCCGGACTGCCCGAGGAAGCGGTTTTCCATGTAGGTCGGCAGCATGTAACGAGCAATCGCCGCCTGCTCCTCCTCCGTGAAAAACTCCCCGGCTTCGTGCAAATTCCAGATCAGCGCTTGCAACGCTTTGGTCTGGGCGAGAAACCCTTGCGGCGGATTGACCACCGCGAGACGGCGGCGAGCGATCAGATCGAGGATGTGCGCCCCCGTCGGGAAGCCCTCCTCATCACACTCTTCCGCCATTTTTTCAAAGGCGTGCAAGCGGTACAACACATCGATGCGATGCAGTTCCCACGCCTCGCCATCCGTTTTCAGCGCCGCCAAGCTGTCTTCGTAGAGACGCAGATCAGCGAGCGGCACGAATTGCGCCTCGAGCCCAGACTGCTGCAGGAGATACTTCGTCGTGCCCGCATCCTCCTCATGCCAGTCGAGCGCGCTAAAGTAAATCTCCTCGCTGGGATAGCCCAGTTCAGCATAGCGCTGCACGAGCCGTTGGAAGCCAGCCCGGAGTTGTTGCACCATACCTGCATTGGGGTCTGACACGCCGTAGTGCGCACAGACGCGACCGTTGACGTGGAACGCCTCGACGATGCTGGTCGGCGTGTCGCTGTTGAACTCCAGCATCTTGAGCCCGTCTGGGGTCGAGGCGAAATCAAATCGCCCGATCAAGGTCGGCACATCGTCCTGCACCAGCACCCGCACAGCGCCAAGCGCGGACGCTGGAATGCCCAGCTCCAGCAACAGTTCATCAGGCGCCTGTTGGACGATGCCGACGACCTTGTGGAAGATCCGCCCCAACCACTCTGTCGCATCGGTCAGTTCCTGACGTTGTTCTGGCGTGATCTCATACAGCGCAGCCAACGCATACTCCTCGCCATACATCCAATCCCATGTGAAGACGCCCTCGTCACGCAGCGGGCCATAGATCGCATCCCGCCGCTTTGCGTAGTCCAGCATCTGCTGTCCCCCTCGCCTGAACAGGTTCAATACGACATCCAACCCGTGTTCTCGTCTCCTGCTTACGAGCTGCTCGACCCGCTAGAACTGCCGACACCCGACTTGCCGCTGGAGACGCTGCCATTGCTACCACGCCCGATGACGTTGCCTGTGCCTCCACTGCTGGACGGCGGGGATACGGAGCTATTTTTGCCATCGGTGGCGGAACCGTTCGTCGACGTTCCGGGCTGGCCAGAGGTCGTGGAGCCGTTCGTCCGCCCGGAAGACCCGTAGGATGTGCCACCACTGCTGCTGTAATGCCCTTTTTTATAGTACGTTTTGTGCCCGCCGATATAGATGAAGTGCGCAGAATCCACGTCAGAGTTGTCGTCATCGCAATATCCGTCGTCGTTATCGTCTTCGCAGACGTCTTGGCTCGAATACGTCGGTTGGCTGGAGCACCCGGTACCCACCGCCAACGCTGTTGCGGCAAACATTCCGACGAGCAACGCCGACTTGGTGAATCCCTTTTCTTTGGTATCCATCCCGTTATCCTCCCAGTTCTGTTGCTTTTGCGTACCACACATACACGTTGCGGTCCTCGTCGATCTCCGCCGAGGTTTTCTCCCATTCCTTGCCATAGAGATACAGGAAATTGCTCTGCATGTGCAAAAGCGCTTCCATCTCATCGCGGAACTCGTACTTATGAATCACCGGGTAATACGCGGCATCCTCCTGAAATTGACGCAGTTCAATGCGGATCGTCTTCCCATCCGCTTTTTGCTTCGGGTCGACGACATGCTCCTCGACGGCTGGTTGGACGTAGATCACGTACGTTCCGCCGTCGATGGCGACTGATGTTTTTTCAAAAATCTGACCTGCCTTCACGAAGTAATCGCAGGTCATGCGCATCGCGATCTCCGGCTTGCCGATTCGATCGTAGAAATATTGCACGGGAAATTGCTTTCCCTCGTCGAACAAGCGGTACTCCAATCGTGCCACCTGTAGATTCACCCCCCGTTTTATCGTTTGTAAAAAGATATACGAAAAAAAGGCGATAAAGTTCCAAACCATTTTATCACAGAATCGTCAAAAAGCACTCCACCCGTTTTCAGGAAGAGTGCTTTTTCAGAAAAAGGCAAGCAGTCCTATTTGACGCGCGCGATGACGAGTCCATCGCCAAAGGGCAGCAGAAGCGATTCCAAGCGGTCGTCGGAGGCGACTTTTTGGTTGAACGCACGGATGGCGACCACGCTCTCCCCTTGCTCGCCCTCGTCAAAAATCCGGTCGCCCTGTAGGACGTTGTCCGCGGTGATCACAGCACCTGGGTTGGCCAGACGAATCGCCCAGTCGAGGTAGTTGGAGTAATTGACTTTGTCAGCGTCGATGAAAAACACATCGAAGCGTTGGCCTTCCTCGTGCAGCTTTTGCAACGAGTCCAGCGCTTCACCGGTGCGGTACTGGACTTTGTCGCCAAGTCCGGCCTTTTTGAGGTTCTCATGTGCAAACGTTGCATACTCCGGCAACAGTTCCAGCGAGACCAGTTCGCCGTCTGCTGGCAAGGCACGCGCGAGTACAATACCGCTATACCCGCCGAGGGCTCCAATTTCCAGTGCGCGCTTGGCGCCGGTCATTTGCACGACGAGACTTAGAAGTTTGCCGACTTCAGAGGCTACGGAGATCGAAGGCATGTCGGCGTCGCGTATTGACTGCCGAACCGCCAGCAACGTTTCGTCTTCGCGAACGAAGACCTCACGGACGTACTGTTCACGGGATGTGTTCATCAGGAATGGCTCCTCTCAGATCGTCGTTCACGTTTTACTGGGTCGAAAATAGCCCTTTTTGGCTGCGCTCCGCCTCGAAGCGCAGGAGATGTTCCTTGGTCTGAATCCCTCCGGCTGCGGAAAAACCGGTCATCGCGCCCGACTTGCCGACGACGCGGTGGCAAGGGATGATCAGCGGGATCGAGTTCGCCCCACAAGCTCCTCCGACGGCGCGAACCGACTTTTCATTGCCGATCGTGCGGGCGATGTCGAGGTAGGAGCGCGTCTCCCCATATGGGATGTCGCACATCGCCGCCCACACCGCTTCTTGAAATGCCGTACCGCGCACGTCTAACGCCACGTCAAACGTATGGCGCTCGCCAGCAAAGTATTCGCGCACTTGCTGGAACTCCACCGCCAGCGCAGCTGGATCATGCACCAGCTCCGCGTCCGGGACGCGCTTGCGAACGCTTTTGGCAAAAGTCGCCTCGTCCTCTCCACCTAGCGACATCGCCACCAGCCCTTTGGACGATTTCGCTACGTGGTAGGTGATGCCATTGATTTCCATTGCATCCCAAACTACCTTCTTCATCTGCACAACACCTCTTCATGCTACACCTGTTCGTTTCGAATGGAAAAGATCCCTTCCTCCAGAGGAGAAAGAGATCATTTTTCCCATACCTATTTGTGAGGCTTGGTGGTCGTGTGCCGAATCGGTTCCAGGTGTGCTTCGCCTAACTCAAGTTGTTCTTGCTTGGTCAATCGACCTGCTCGAGACTTCTCAGTCAGCCAATCCAGACGTTTCTTCTCACCTCTGGTCATTGCTCGAACACCCCTGGTTCTAGTTTGCACAGCCATGCCTCCCTTAGCCGTGTCGGCTTTTTCCTGTCACACCACAAGCATATGGGGAGAACGGGAGGTTCATGTCCTATACCTTACCCGTTGATCCAGCCCATCGCTTGTTTCGGGTAACGGATGCAGACCATCGCGATGCGACCGAGCATGAGACCGGCGATCGAGAACAGGAAGGGAATCATGAAGTGGTCGCCAGAGAACAGCTCCGGTGTGGCAATCAGCGCGGACATGCCGTATTTGACACCATAACGAATCGGAATCGACAGCAGCCAGAGCCCGATGGAAGCGAGCGATCCAGCGACGAACCATGTGTTGCCTTCTTGATAGACGCGGACGTACTTGCCTTGCACCAAACCAGCGGCGACCCCGAGCAGTGTGGCTGTGAACAGCACGATCCAGTCACCGACGGCGATTCCAGAAATGCTGGCGGCCGAATACATGCCGAACAGCAGGACGAGTAGCGGGAGGAAAAATTGACGGCTGCTGAGTTGACGAGAACGCAGCTGCGCACGGATGACGATGATGAAAATGGCGAGGCCGATGACAACGTTTTGCATATCCATTTGGTAGCACCCCTTGTTGTTGGTTGATCTCTTGGTTTTATTGTACGCGAGCACGAGGGGGTGCCGAATCTATCGCACGGATGATTTATCCAAAAAGGGACGGTCTATCTACAGATAGAGCCGACCCTTTTTTGTACATGCGCTCTACCGTTCGCTCTACCTATCTCTCTATCCCTCTCGCTGTACGGCTGTTCCTACTGGACGATGCCATTGCGCAACGCTTGCACGACCGCTTGGGTGCGGTCCTCGACGGCGAACTTCTGGAGGATGCGGTGGACGTGGGTTTTGACGGTGCCTTCGGAGATCGAGAGCTTCTGCGCGATCGCGTCATTGCGCAATCCGTAAGCCATCTGTTGCAGCACATCGCGCTCGCGCTCGGTGAGCGGTTCAAGCAGTTGAAAGTCTGTGGTAGCGAGCCGGTGCGGATTGACAGTTGGCGACCCGGCGCTAGGTTCGGCTGGTGCTGATTGGGCGGGTTGTGCCGCCAGCATCTGCCCGAGCGCTTGGGCAGCGGTAGCCGTGCGGTAGATCGCTTCTCCACGATTGGCCGCTCGGACGACATCGAGCATCTCCTGTGCATCAGAATCCTTCAATAGATACCCGACCGCCCCTGCGCGGATGCCTTCAAATACGTACTCGTGGACATCGAACGTCGTCAGGATCACCACTTTGGTCTGTGGCAGTTCGGCTACGATCTCGCGGGTGGCTTCGATGCCTGTTTTTTTCGGCATCTGCACATCCATCAGCACCACGTCGGGGCGCTGTTCCAGCACGACGCGCACCGCCTCTTCCCCATTTTCCGCTTCCCCGACGACTTGCATGTCCGGTTGTACGTTGATCACATAGCCAAAGCCTTGGCGGATCATCTTTTGATCGTCGACGAGCACGACGCGAATTTTCTCCATCATCAGTCACTCCCTTGCTGTGTAAACATCGGCACGGTGCAGCAGACGTCCAAGCCGTGCGGGGAAACAGGCGTGAAAGTCAGCGTCCCGCCCGCTGCAGCCACGCGTTCCAGCATCCCCTTCATGCCAAAACCGGGCACGACCGGGTCGCCCGGTTTCCAACGTCCGTCATCCCGAACGCACATCTGCACAACATCCGGTGCGGGTTCAAGGATCTCCACCGTCACCTGGGTCGCTTCTGCGTGGCGGACGGTGTTGGTGATGGCCTCCTGCAAAATCCGATAGAGGGTCACCGTCGTCTCCGGGGTCAAATCAATGTCATCTGTTGCGAGAAAGCGGCACGTCAAGTGCGTATGCGCTTCGACTTGTGACACAAAAGCGCGCAGGGAGGTCACGCCGACCACCGTCTTGTCATCGGCGAGCGCGTGTACGGAGGTGCGGATCTCGCCCAGTGAACTGCGGGCGACGTGCAGCATGTTGGATACCATCTCTTTGACTTCTGGCTTGCTGTCGGTGGTGAGATACTGGAGGGCTTGCAACTGGACGATCAGCGACGTCAGGCTGTGCCCGAGCGAGTCGTGAATGTCGCGCGCGATGCGGGTGCGCTCCTCGAGTACAGCATGGTGCATCGATTTGACGGTAGCGTCTTGGAGATCGGTGTGGGCTTTTTGCAACGCTTCCAGATGTTTGCGGCTGACTTCGCCTGCTTCAAAACGCAAGCGATAGCCGCGCATCCCCATGTACACCGAGGCGATCCCGACGATCAGCCCCAAGCGGTCCTGCACCGTCGCGCCAAAACGCACCTGCAACGCCAGCACTTGCAGACCGATGATCACCGAGAGGACCGCGGCGAAATTCCCCGGCACGCGGCGGGCGAAGAACCCGATCAGAAACAGGAACAGCATGACGCTCCACCAACCAGCATCGAACACGAACACATTTAAATCGGTGACGACCGAGAGGACGAACGTGACGAACAGCAAGTCACGCGGTTTCTGCAACCGCTCGGCAAACCAAAACACCGACCCGTACAGCACGAGCAAGACGGCGCTCATCACCACTTGCCCAACCGTCCCCGACACCACATCACGATACGCAAAAAACACCATCCCTAGCGCCACCAGAGTCCGTCCTGTGAGCAAGCGATCGGTGAGATCATCGACCATATGTAAAACTTTCGTAAACAAGAGGGCACGACCTTTCCAAGTGAGTCCCTTTTAGGATACTCGATAATCCGGTGCATAGCATCCCCCTCGCTGTCTCATACTGTTACACGAGGGGGGTGGCTTTTCATGTCCATCGCAAACATCTTGATCCGCAAAGCCGCACCAGATGAAGTTCGCAAGGTCTCGACCGCGTTGAACGCACTGTCTGGCGTGGAGCGCGCAGTGGTCGATATGAGCACCAACCGCATCGCAGTGGAGTTCGAGGATGATGTCACCAACTTGAACCAACTGCGCAAAACCGTCCAAGCCCAAGGCATCGACGTGTTGTCGGAGTGGAAGGAACCCTTCTAAGCAGAAAAAATACCCCGCGGCCTTCACCCGCCGGGGTATTTTTTGTGTCCAAGTACTAGAATTGTTGCTTGCCGAAGTACTCCGTCCATCGCGCAGATACTTTCTGGTCGATGTCCGGGCGAGTTTCCACTTCATCCGGGTACCACGGCTTCATCCGTGCATCGATCACGATCGGGAGTTTGTACGCGACATGGTGACGCACCAAGTCCGCTTCCGCATAGATATCATGCGACGGGTCGAAGCGCGTGAAGGTCGTCCACAGGAACGAACTCTGCGCCTTCGCGACTTTGGCATCGTCGACGAGGAACACCACCGGCCACTCGCGCAAGGCATCGGCATGCTGCTGCACGATGCGCGCACCGAGCTCTGGGTCTTGCTCATACGACGCACCCGAGATGCAGAGGCAGCCTTTGCAATACGGCTCGATCTGGTTGACGAGCGCTAGGTCCGGGCCTTGGTACTGGCCGGGCAACGTGCGGATCGGATCGCCCGTACCGAGCAGGATGCCCTTCGAGCCTTTGTTGAACTGACGGCCCGTGTAATCCAGCGTGTCGTTCGAGGTGTTGCCGATCACGAAGAGATCGGTCGCTGGATCGAAACGCTCCAGAACTTGTTCAAATGTCGCGGCAAAGTTGGTCAGGTCGACCATCTTGTCAGCCAGGATCAGGAACTTGGTCAGACTCAACTGGCCTTCGCCCAAGATGCGGAAGGCATGCGCAATCGTCTCACGCTTGTAGCTCTCGCGCACGACTGCCGCTGCCAACGCATGGAAGCCGGTCTCTGCATAGGTCCACAGTTCCCGCACACCTGGCATCGCCAACGGAAACGCCGGCGACAGCAGGCGTTGCAGGAAGTCGCCAAGATAATAATCCTCCTGTACCGGCTTGCCGACGACGGTCGCCGGATAGATCGCATCGCGACGGTGGTACACGCGGTCGACGTTGAACACCGGGAACTCATGCGCCAGCGAGTAATAGCCGAAATGGTCGCCAAACGGCCCTTCGAGACGGCGTTGGTGCGGCGGGACTTTCCCGACGATAGCAAACTCGGCTTCCGCGATCAACGGGTTGCGTCCACCTGCCGGATCGGCGATCACCGGCAGTTTTTCTCCGAGGATCAGAGAAGTGAGCAGCAGTTCAGGCAACATCTCCGGGACCGGAGCGATCGCCGATGCGATCAAAGCGGGCGGGCCGCCGAGGAAGACGGTGGTGGCGAGGTCTTCTCCGCGCTGTTCCGCTTCCCAGTGGTGGAAGCCGCCACCCTTTTGAATCTGCCAGTGCATCCCCGTCGTGTTGTCATCATAGACCTGAACCCGGTACATGCCGAGATTGTGGTCTTTTTTGTTCGGGTCCGGGTGTTCGGTGTAGACGAGCGGCAACGTGACAAAGGGGCCGCCGTCTTCATGCCACGAGGTCAAGACGGGCAGTTCGGACAGCTTGGCAGGTGAATCGACCAAGTCGAGGATCGGGGCTTTGTCACGCCCGACGTTTTTGGTTCCGACCTTCGCCAGTTCAAGGAAGAGATTGCGTTCTCCCCACAACTTGCCGAGCGTCGGCGGCACCAATTTATGAGTCAGGGAGATGATCTCCTTCATCAACTGTTCCGGGCGGGGTCCAAACGCGAGATCCACGCGGCGAATCGTGCCGAACATATTGGAGAACACCGGGTAGCTGCTTCCTTTGACGTTGGTGAACAGCAACGCCGGACCGCCCTCTGCAATGACGCGACGGTGAATTTCTGCGAGTTCTAAGTTCGGATCGACCTCTGCTGTGATCTCCACAATGTCCCGCTCTTGGCGCAATGTATTGATAAAACTTCGTAGGTTACGATGCATCTATGTCTTCTCTCCTATCGCATACATTCAATCTTATCTATTGTACCACAGCCCCGAATTCCGCCAAGTGTGGACACCTTTCAATTCTTCTTTCAGAAAATATAAAAATTTCTGTGGTGTCGAACAGGAGTTTTCTGTCTTATGTTGAATAAGGATAGCGTATTAGTTAATTTCTATATATAAAAAGGGAGGGACTTTTCATGAACCGCAAATTGTTCACGTTGGGCCTGACCTCCGCTCTCGTTGCAGGGACGGTCTTCACCGTCACCCCCGCAACGCTGCCAGCGGCGGCTCAAGCGCCTGACACCAGCATCGGTCACGATGCAGCACCGCTCGATCTCGGCATCGTCAATCAGGACCGCATGATCCAGTCGTTGATCGAACGCGGCGTCATCCCGCAAGGCCTGACTCCAGAACAACAGACACAAGCGATGAACCAATACTTGCAAACCCGCGTCAACACCGCCCAAACGCGCACCGAAAAAAACAATTCCTCTGACAAGCGTGCCGCGATGCGCACCACCGCAAAAGCGGGAACCGTCTCGGCAACCGCTCCGTCTGCGGCGGTACCGCAAGCATGGAACGGCAGTCTGCGCAAGGACAAAATCCTCGTGCTGCTCGTCGAGTACAACGACTACGCACACAACAACATCAGTTCTTCGGAAACGGATAACTACTTCTCTGACTACTCCACCGAACACTACCGTCAGATGCTGTTCTCCCCAACTGGCTACACCGGCCCGGATGGCAAGAACAAGATCTCGATGGTTCAATACTACCTGCAACAATCCGGCGGTTCTTACACCGTGGACGGAGACGTGTACGGCTGGCTGAAAGCTCCGAAAGGCTTTTCGGCTTACGGCGGCAACGTCGATGACAGTGACAACAACCCGCGCGGTCTGATCCGCGATGCGCTGGCAGCAGCATCAGCAAACGGCGTCCCGCTGTCCTCCTATGACCAAGAGGATATCTACGACCTCGATGGCGACGGCAACACCCGTGAGCCGGACGGCCTCGTCGACCACCTGATGGTCATCCACGCAGGTGTTGGTGAAGAAGCAGGCGGCGGATCGCTCGGCGATGCGGCGATCTGGTCACACCGTTGGGATCTCGGTTCCCCGTATGCGATCCCGGGCACCAAAGCAACCGTTCCGTACTGGGGCGGCGCGATGGGCGCATTCGACTACACCGTCGAACCGGAAGACGGCGCAACGGGCGTGTTCTCGCATGAGTACGGCCACGATCTCGGCCTGCCGGATGAGTACGACACGATCTACTCGGGCAACGGCGAACCGGTCGAGTACTACTCGATCATGTCTGCTGGTTCTTGGGCGGGCGACGTACCGGGCTCCGAACCGACTGGTTTCTCCCCGTATGCCAAAGAGTTCTACCAACAGACCATCGGCGGCAACTGGCAACAAGGTAAGCGCATCGGCGTCTCGGACATCCCGGCGGCTGGCCTGACCTACACGCTGGACCAAGCATCCACCCACGGCACGAATGATGACGTCGTGCGGATCGACCTCCCGGACAACGTCACGTCCATCAACACCCCGGCGACCGGTTCCTATGAATACTACGGTGGCCGAAAAGACGAGATGGACAACAAGATGAGCACCACGGTCGACCTGACCGGTGCAACTTCTGCTTCGCTCGACTATGACACCTGGTACAAAATGGAACAGGGCTGGGATTACTCGATGGTCCAAGTCTCGACCGACAACGGTACGACTTGGAAATCGCTCGCAACTCCGCACACCACGACCGACATCGTAGCAGACGGTTACCCGACCATCATCCCGAATCTGCCGGGCTACACCGGTGATTCTGGCGGTTGGTTGCATGAGACGATCGACCTGAGTGCGTATGCAGGTCAGAAAATCCAGCTGCAATTCCGCTCCATGACCGACTGGGGCACCAACCTCGACGGGTTCTTTGTGGATAACGTCAAGGTGACGAAAAACGGCTCCACCCTGCTCAGCGATGGCGCAGAAGGCACTTCGCTGTTCACGCTCAACGGCTTCAGCAAGCACGAAGGCAAGTATGCGACCAAGCACCACTACCTCGTCGAATGGCGCAACCATCAAGGTGTTGACCAAGGTCTGGCACACATCCGCCGTGGCACGTCCTTGATGAGCTACGATCCGGGCATGCTGATCTGGTATGTCAATGAAGCGTATGACGACAACTGGACGGCTGCACATCCAGGCAAAGGCTTCCTCGGCGTGGTTGACTCGCACCAAAACGTCCACCACTGGGGCGGCAACGACGCGAGCGGCGCAATCGCTGGCACGCGTTACCAAATCTTCGACGCAGCGTTCTCGCTGAAAAAAGGTTCGGACCTTGACGTCTACTATGACAAAGGATTCCACCTCTACAATGCAGCGAAGAACCCGAACCCGATCTTTGACGACAAAACCGCGTACTGGTCCCCGTCGAGCTCCGATTCCGGCCTCAAGCTCCCGAGCTACGGCTTGAAAATCCAAGTGCTCTCCGAAGCGGCAGACCGCAGCACCGCGACGATCAAGATCACCAAGTAGCAATCTCGTAAGCAAAAAGAGGAGTTGGCCCATGCGGCCAACTCCTCTTTTTTTAGATCGAAACGGTAGGTTTCGTGCTGCTGATCGATCTCTTGTTGGTGATCGCAACCCCGCTCAGGACGAGAATGCCACCGATGACTTGCGCCATGTGAATCGGATCGCCCAAGACAAAGTGCGCCACGATCAACGCGATAAACGGCGGGATGTTCATGAACATCGAGGCCTTGCTCGCCCCGATCTCCGCGACCCCTTTGTTCCACCAGAACCCGCCGAGGCCTTGGGCCACAATTCCGGCGGAGATCATCAACAGCCACATCCACAAGCTGTGGCTGACCACCGTCCCGCCTTGCAACGCTTCCGCACCTGCGGGCAATGTCATCAACACACTGCCGGCCACGGTGGAATAGATCGTGATCATATAGGAGGACATGCTTTCCGTCAGCCTGCGGATGAACAACAGCGAGATCGACAAGGTCAACATCGCAAACAACAGGTAGACATCACCGATCGTGATCCCGAACGACCCATCGCCACCGACGGTGACGATCGTGACCACACCGACCAATCCAACGATTGCCCCAATGATTTTAAATGCGGTAAAGCGTTCCTTCAGGAAGATCCGTGCCAAGATCAACGTGGCGATCGGAGACAAGGCGATGATCAGTGCGGCGTTCCCAGCTGTCGAATGATGAAGTCCGGTGAAATAAAACGTCTGATTGAGCAGCGTCCCGAAAATCCCGGCCCCGGCGAGCAGGCCCCATTCCTTTTTGGACGGACGGCGCAGTTGGCCACCCATGACCCCGACGATGATCAAGAAAACAGACGTCAGACAGATGCGTACAAAGGACAGAAAAATCGGGGAAAAGCTGTGCAACAAGTACGAACTGACGACGAAATTGATCCCCCAGAGCATGGAAACCCCGAATAGCCGAAGCGATGTAAGTCGTTCTGACATCATTCACAGTCCTTTGTTATTAGATTGACGAACATCAGAAAATCAACATACGTACTAGAGGAGTATAGTACAACGAACTTGGACTTGTCAGTACCAATCGACCACAGGCTGGTTGAGTTTTTTAGAGGAGCACAGGAATTACCTGCTGAAATTTGTCTCCTCCACCTGTCGATTTCTATATTTTACATCTGTGGAAGTCGGAGGGCAATCGCGTTGTGCTTGAAGTGAAATTCAATCCGTACAATGATGGGTAAAAAACCACCCGTCCTGAACGAGTGGTTTGCTCACTTTAACGTTGATGCTGATTCTAATTTTAGTTCGACTCTTGAATAAACTCATCAACAGGCGGCAGAAAGTTTTTCAAATTACGGTCAGTAGGGAGGGTTCCTGTTAAGGAAACCACGGGTCTAAAACATTGTTTTTCATCTAGAAGGGCTCGAATTTCCACATGAAATGCAATGTTCATCTGAATCCAGAAATGAATGGCCTCATTATAAGGTTTTGGCACATAACCGATTCGTAATGGCGGATTACCTCGTGTCATCAATTGAATAGCTTTCGGATCTACCGGATTGTCAGGCTCTACCAGTAAGTCTAGCTGTTGACCACGCGTTACTTTATCGATCAAATTTTGCTCTTGATTCAAAGGCTTCCAACCTGCTGCTTCGAACTCCAAATGAATAACGTTTTTTTGAATCTTGATCGGTTCCAAAAAAAACAGACGATCAGTTGCCAATTTCCCTTTGGATACGCGCAGATACTCCCAATCGAGATCATCAAATTCGGTAAGTTGAAAGCGATTGATAACTTCTTTGAATTCTTTTCGGCTAGAGCTTGGAATTCGACGTTCAAAAACTGAAAACAATTTAGGCGATTGATACATTGCTTCCAAGTCAGGGAATCCGGCTAAATTGGTAAACCCATCGTCGTATGCGCTCCGGACTTCATCCTTGAGGTATCTGAATTGATAACCAGTCTGCTTCTTGCTTAGCAAACCAATCTTACAATTCGCCTTTGTAACTGGATTACTCCACATCAGAATTAACCTATCTGTTAAAGTACTCATTATCCATTCACCTCATTTGTAATAGGCGGTCTCTACGTGTTGTTAACAATCGGATGACAAATCTTTTGTATTCATCATGCATCACTTCAGACGGGACAGAATGCACAATCTGCTCGATCTCACGGCTCGCTAGGAACTCTACTTTATCCATCGCGATACGCATCTCTTTTGAAAAGGACCCTTCCAAGATACTCTCAAGCAAGTTGAAATGTTTTGTACCACGTTTAGCAGTCCCCGTTCGTATGAGAGACGGACTGCGACTAATATAGGCTTCAAAACTGGTGGGGTTCGTCATTTTCTCTTGAACATCTGGTATCAGTAATTCTCTACCTAAACATGACGCATTATCGTATAAGGGCGCAAAAACAATCTGCGCTGTTTCAAGGTGGGTGATGATACCGAAATTATCTTGATGTCGGTCCGTATTGCCTACCAAGGCATCGAACACTATCATATCAAAGAGATGGTGTAACATGCCTAGTTCCGTAAAAACACGGTACAGAAGATTCATATTGTAGTTGACTTCTTCACCACGTAACTTCTTACGATCATACGTTCGGTCAAAAGGGTCAATTAAATCTGCTCCTTCTTCCAAAATTTCGACTTGTGGGTCGAGAAATCTCCAGCATAGGGAGCAGTAAACTTCATCTACATATGCAATTTCTACATCGTGCGTTCGAATCCCAATACTCTTACCAATCTCGGATGCAATTTTCTCTGACCACGCCTCGCCCGTATGTGGTTTTATTGGGTCTCGATCTTCTTCAAGGCAAGAAACAGGCTTTTTAATCAGACCATAACGAAGGCTTTCTGGACAAATTCGCCATTCCTTGTCCTTGGAGCCTGAAGCACTTTCTTCCGTACGCTGCCATTGTGTCACATCAAAGATTTTGTACATGTGCTTCGCTCCTATTCTATTTCATCCGTCCATGTGTTTGCCTCTATTGTCTTCTATTAAGCAGGTATTATCAATAGATTTTCTCAAAGTCAGGTAAAAAGTAAAAACCTCACAGTCTGAAACAGTGCAGTTTTCTTACTTCTTATCTGACGGAGATCACTTACACGTTGTACAAACTCAGGTCGGCCATGACCGAAGAATTCGCAGGTGAACGAGAGTTTCAATAGAGTCTAAATGTATTTAACTATCAATTATTTCGCCCTTCACCGGCGAGTTCGGGTTCGCATTGGCATGCGCTTTTGTGAAGGAGTCGGATTCAACCCACTCCTTGTACGCAGCCTCATCCTCCCACTTGGTGTAGACGACCAGATCGTCGCCTTCGGTTGATGATCTACACCATCAAATTGTTTCAGGTATTGGGATGTGTGGCTCTTTACTTCAGAAAAGATATTCTCAAATTGATCTCGTCATGTTCAGTACTCGGAAGCCTTGCCCTTTTTCCTTCCTAACTGATCAATGGTCAGTAAAAAAGATGACTCCTGAATGAATTCAGAAGTCATCTTTTGGCCGCCTAGCAACCGTGGTTCGTTCTTATCGTCCGCCTGTATTTGTAGCCCAGACAGGTAGCCAGCTGCCGCCACTGTTTCCAGTTGTGTCATAAAGAACACAATTCCCATCACTTTGAACGACCAGTCTGTCACCAACGAGGCCTGTTGGCTTAATCATTGGCGGTTGGTAATGGGAATTCATCCATGAATTGGTATCCGCCTGCCAAAACGTAAATTGATCTGCCGTATCTGTTACACGAAGACGTCCGATGGTGTCGAGCCTTAATACCTCGGCGTATCTGTGGTAAGTTATCCCGATGAACGGATCATAAATGTCGACATGATCGCCTCTAGTGCCTGACCCCCAGAGACTAGTACCTTGATTATAAAGCACCAGATTCCCATCCCATTGCATGTCGAAAGCAAATCGACCATCAGCGGATGTAATCATTCCGTCATGAGAAAGTGTTTGGCCAGGTGTGAGATAGTCCGCTGCAAAGGCCGAAGAAACAGCGGGGAGTTGAAGCATGGATAGTGCAAGTAACATAGAACCAGTCATTTTTGCGATTTTATTCACAGAGTATTGCTCCTTTTCGATAATATTTTAATTCTAAAAACAGTATATCATATAACTTCCATTTCTATCAAGTTTTTCTAATAAAATCAATAATCATGATATGAACATTCGAAAGCCCAGCCCTTTTCCATCCCACTCGCCGCCTTTGCGCTTGGCCGAATTTATGGCAAACAAAAAGCCCTCATGTTCGAATCACATGAGGACTTTTCCAGCAGTCAATACCACCCATAGGCGAATGTTTTTAGGATTACGACGAAAACTTCACGTTGTACAAACGCAGATCGCCTTTTACCGGGGAATTCGGGTTCGCATTGGCATGCGCCTTCGTGAAGGAGTCGGACTCAACCCACGCCTTGTACGCAGCCTCATCCTCCCACTTGGTGTAGACGACGAGCTCGTCGCCTTCGGTCGGAACGAGGAATTGGTATTCGAGGCAGCCTGCAACTTGGCTCATGCGCTCGCCAGCGGTGGCGAAGCGGCCTTCGAGGTGCTCGCGGTATTCGGCCGGAACGGTCAGACGGTTCATGGAGACGAACATAGTATGTAACATCCTTTCCAATCTAAGGTATACCTGTATCGTACCATAGTGGATAACGGATTGCTTGCCTTGTCACAGAATGTTTACCAATCAATTCCACGGCAGCGAAACGTAAGCCACGTCACTCGATCGTGGCTTTTTTTGCAACATGGCCAACCCTCTGCGCATAGGTTATCTCATGCTAGGCGAGTGTCTGTTCCCTACACCGATGGAACAGTCTCGACGAGAATCCATAGGGAGGGGAACGAATACCATGTGCGGAATTGCGGGTTGGACCGATTGGAAACTGGACCTCACCCAACAGAGTGCCGTCCTCGAGGATATGGCGGAAACGCTGTACAACCGGGGGCCGGATGCTGGTGGTATTTTTTTGTCCCAACATACTGGCTTTGCCCACCGACGACTGGTCGTCGTCGACCCGAACAACGGTCAACAACCGATGAGCCGCCAACGCGGGGATCACACGTACACGATGGTCTACAACGGCGAGCTCTACAATACCGAAGACATCCGCCGCGACCTCTTGGCACGCGGCTACACGTTTCAAGGTCACTCCGACACCGAAGTCCTGCTGACCTCCTACCTCGAATGGGGTCCCGCCTGTGTCGAGCGTTTTAACGGAATTTTTGCCTTCGCGATCTGGGACCCCCAGCAACAAACTCTGTTCATCGCTCGCGACCGCCTCGGCGTCAAACCGCTGTTTTACACAGAGCGCGGGGCCGGGTTGCTTTTCGCCTCCGAACTGAAAGCCTTGCTCGCCCACCCATCTGTCGAGCCGGAAGTCGACGCAGAAGGCCTCGCAGAAGTATTCGCCATCGGACCGGCCAAAACTCCGGGCCACGGCGTTTTTCGCGGCGTTCACGAGCTGAAACCCGGTCACTTCCTACAATTTAGCCGCAACGGGTTGAAGATCACGCAGTATTGGAAACTCGACAGCTACAAGCACGAGGACGATTTCAACACCACCGTAGCAAACGTCCGCGCCCTGCTCCAAGACGCGGTCGAACGCCAACTGGTCTCCGATGTCCCGATCTGCACGTTCCTCTCCGGCGGACTCGACTCCAGCATGATCTCCGCATTTGCCGCCCAAAAGTTTGAACGCGACAACCTCGGCAAACTCCACACCTTCTCCATCGACTACGTAGGCAATGACCAGCATTTCCAAGCGAGCGACTTCCAGCCGAACCCCGATGCGCCATTTGTCAAACGGATGCAGGAATTCCTCGGCTCCGAGCACCACTACATCCAGATCGACACCCCGCAGTTGGTGGAGTCGTTGCGCGACGCGATGTACGCTCGCGACCTGCCTGGCATGGCGGACGTCGATTCCTCGCTGCTGCTGTTCTCACAAGAGATCAAGCAGGAAGCGACGGTCGGTCTCTCCGGCGAGTGTGCCGATGAAATTTTTGGCGGCTACCCGTGGTTTTACCGTGAAGAGATGGTCAATGCAGGTACATTTCCGTGGTCGCGCAACAAAGCCGACCGCGCAACGTGGTTGAACAAGGACTGGAGCCAGCGCCTCAACATCGAGGAGTATGTGCAAGATCGCTACCACCAAGCGCTGGCCGAAGTTCCGCACCTCGACGGTGAGACAGCAGGCGAGCGCCGGGCGCGCGAGATGGCATATCTGAACCTGTTCCGCTGGATGCCGACCCTGCTGGATCGCAAGGACCGGATGACGATGGCCGCTTCCTTGGAAGTGCGCGTGCCGTTTTGCGACCACCGCATCGTCGAGTACATGTGGAATGTGCCGTGGGAGATGAAGTTTTACGAGCAACGTGAAAAAGGCTTGCTGCGCAAAGCCCTCGAAGGCGTGCTCCCCGACGACATCCTCTACCGCAAGAAAAGCCCCTACCCGAAGACGCACAACCCGAACTACTTCGCCGCCGTGCGCGACATGGTGTTGGAAGTGCTGGACGACAAGTCCTCGCCGCTGCTCCAGATCATCGACGCCAACACGATCCGCGAGATCGCCAAAGCCAACGACCCGAACTTCGTGAAGCCGTGGTTCGGCCAACTGATGGCTGGCCCGCAACTGTTCGCGTATCTGGCGCAGGTCGACACATGGATGCGGAAGTACAAGGTGCGGATCGTCTAAAAAAGCCCTCTGTGCCAGCGCACAGAGGGCTTTTTCCTACCTATGAGTTACACGGTCGCCACGAAAAACGCGATCATCACGAAATGCAGTGCGCTGCCCGCCGAGACGAACATATGCCAGACCTCGTGGAAGCCAAATTTCCCGGGAATTAAGTCGAGTTTTTTGGTTCCGTAGATGACAGCACCGATCGTGTACGCCATGCCACCGAGGAACATGAACAGGATTGCGCCGGACGGGAGGCCTTGCGACAGTTTGTACAGCGGTACGATCGCCAGCCAGCCGAGCCCGAGGTACAGGAGCGTGGAGATCCAACGCGGAACGCCCATAAAGAACAATTTAAGCAGCATCCCGATCCCAGCAAGACCCCAGACAACCGACAGCATCGTCACTTGCCACGCCCCGTGCAGACCATAGGCAAACATCGGCGTGTACGTCCCGGCGATCAGCAGAAAAATCGAGACATGGTCGAACTTGCGGAGCCACAGCTCCTTTTTCGGGGTCGTGCGGATCGCGTGATACAAGCCGCTCGCGAGGAAGAGGACGATCATACTCGCCCCGTAGATGATCAGCGAGGACAACTTGCCCGCTGTCTGTTCCGAATACGTCACCACCAGATAGATCAACCCGATGACCGCCGCTGCGCAGGTCAGCAGATGGGACCATGCGTTTACCGGTTCTTTCACTTGCACAAACTTCACGGAATCAACCTCCCTCAACACGTTTAGTTACGTAAAGTGTAAGGGATAGGATGCCCGAAAACAACAGCCGAAATTAGGGGTTTTTTCAGGAATTCGTGTAGAATTCACGAACACGGTTGTACGGGAGGTACGGCAGTTCAGACGGAGTCTGGATGAAGATCACACGCGCCGACTGGCCATCTGGCGCTTGCACGGATACTTCGGTCGCCGTCTCTGCACGGTATACCGCGAAAACGCGATGCTCCACTCGTGTTGATTCCAAAGCGCCCGCGGCGTTCCACTCGGTATCGCCTTCGACCACGAGGCCAGCTAGGGAGTAACCTGCGGGCACTTGCGTTGTGAAAGTGGCGCCCGCTTCCAGCGTCACATCCCACAGTTGCGCATCTGCTACCAATTCGATCGGCGATGTGGAACCGAGGACGGTCTTCACCGTCACACCCGCCTCCACAACGGCCGGAAATTCCTCGTGCTCATGCTGAACATAGGTCGGCTGGCGTTGCACCGCATCGCCCATGTACGGTTCAAACCAGATCTGAAAACCAGACGATCCCTTGTACATCGTCTCCGCGTGATACGCGCCGCTCCCGGTCTGCATCACTTGTGCGCCGCCCGCCTCGACGGTGCTCTCCGTGCCCAGCGAGTCCTTGTGCCCGCCTTTGCCCGCGAGGAAGTAGGTGATGATCTCAAATCCCTTGTGCGGATGAAACGGGATGAACCCATCCTCCTTGCCTTCAAACCAAGCCCAGTAGAACAACGGCCCGACCCGTTTCACCGCTGAACCTTCGCCGGGGAAACCAATCGGTTTTTGCTCCACGATCTTGCCGCCATCAAACATTCCGACCGCTTGCAGATGCGGCGGGTACAGTTGCAATGCCATGCTGCCACAACTCCTCTCGTCTATATGAACTTACTTTTTGTAAGTTACTTACCATAACGCAACTATACCAGCTCTCCACAACCCTTGTCAATCTAACATGCCCATACATGAAAAAGAGAACCTGTGCCGCAGACGGCCAGGTTCTTTTTTACACAAAAAGGTAGCTGTGGAGGCGGTGCAAGAGTTCGTCGAGTTCCGCCTGATGCGATGCTCCCAGCCAGACGAGGCGTTGAAGTTGCAAGGTTTTCTGCTTGCGGTCCGCCTTCAGATCGACCGTGCCGACGATCTCCCCGCAGAGCAAGATCGGGAGCGCGAAGTATCCGAACTGGCGCTGCTCCTCCGGGAAGTAGCTCTCCAACCGGAAGTCGAGTCCGAACAGGGCTTTCACCCTCGGTCGGTACCAGATCAGATTGTCAAACGGAGAGAGCAACGTGCTGTGTGTCGGAGGCTCCTGTAGTTGAGAGCCCTGCAGAAGCTCCAAGTCCTCCTCCAGCACGTAATACGTCGCCCCCTCCACCTCGACCGGTCTAGCCCCTACATCTGATAGATGCGCTTCCACCGTGCGAGCCTTGAAGCGGAAGTAATCGGCGATGTCCTTCACCGTCGCCGCACCCATCGCGTGCAGGGCGAGTTGCGTGTAGCGTCGATAGGTCTCCTCTAGCGGCACAGACTCTCCTACTAGATGAGGCGGAACATGGAGGTCGAGTCGGCGGTAGAGCTTGTGAAACTTGTCGTTGCGCGTGACCCCCACCTGTCCAGCGCGCCACAGTTGGTCAAAGGCCCGGCGCACCGGGCTCATCTCCCACGTCCCGAGCTTGCGACCAGAGCCACCGACTTGTTCGGTCACATGCTTGCCGTGTACTGTGCCTTGCTCGTCCAACGTTTGCAGGATCACCTCGTGCAAATCGGTCTGTTCCAGCGCGGCACGATGGGCGTCCAGCTTGGCTTGGAAGTACTTGTGCTCCTCCATCGGCAGGATCGACAGCGCATGGAGGTAATGCTCAAAGATCTCGCCTCGCTCATACCACTCCAACAACCACTCCTCGCGAAACTCCTGCATCCGCGACCTGAACACCAAGTGTTGGCTGCGCGTGACCACGCTCATCGTGTCGAGTTGCACACAGCCGAGATTACGCAAGATCTCCAACGCCTCTGCTGGCGTGTTCGAAGTCGGTGGGTGATACAAGCCTTGCTTCCATAGATTCAATCGAACAACCTGTTGTTTCGTGATCTGCATCTGCAGGCTCCTCTGGCAAAAAAGGAACCTGTCCGCTGGGAGCGGGCTGGTTCCCTTTTTCACAATGATTTAGAAGTCGAAGTTGTCCGGGTCCGGGCCGAAGCGACGGTTTTCGTTCAGTTCGCTCAGCGCCGCCATGTCGTCCGCAGACAGTTCGAAGTCGAACACTTGCGCGTTCTCCGCGATGCGGGACGGGGTGATCGATTTCGGGATCGTGACCACTTCGTTTTGCAGGTCCCAACGCAGGACGATCTGCGCCGCCGACTTGCCGTACTTCTGCGCCAGTTCGGTGAGGATCGGCAGGTCGAGGTTGCCTTGCATCAGCGGGCTCCACGCTTCGAGCTGGATCTTGTGCTCGCGGCAGAAGGCACGCAGTTCGGTCTGGTTCAGCAGCGGGTGGTACTCGACTTGGTTCACAGCCGGCACGACGGTCGCATCTGCCAGCAAGTCTTGCAGGTGGTGAACATGGAAGTTAGAGACGCCGATCGCACGGACGCGGCCGTCCTTGTAGAGCTGCTCCATGGCACGCCAGGTGTCTTTGGACTTCTCCCCTTTTGGCCAGTGGATCAGGTAGAGGTCGAGGTATTCGAGGCCGAGCTTCTGCATGCTTTCTTCAAAAGCGGCAAGCGTGGACTCGTAGCCTTGGTTCGCATTCCAAACTTTGGTGGTGATGAAGATCTCTTCACGCGGCACGCCGCTTTCCTTGATCGCGCGACCGACACCTTCTTCATTGCCGTAGATCGCGGCGGTGTCGAGGCTGCGGTAGCCGGTTGCCAGTGCGCTTTTCACTGCATCCTCGACTTGCGCACCTTCTTCGACGCGCCAGACGCCGAGGCCAAACCAAGGCATTTTGACTCCGTTGTTCAGGGTGGTCGTATCGGTCAGATGTTGAATTGCCATTATGTAACGCCCTCCTTTGCTTACCCTTTTTAGTATACCAAAAAAAGGCATCCATACTGCAACCTGCGTCACAGTACGAATGCCTTGATTTTTGTAGGAGACTCCGAAAAGTGGGCCGATAAGCCGAGTTTTGTTCTCCGGTGCTGCAAACGGTCGTCAACCTCGCACCTGGAGCAGCAACCATCTATCTAGGCGTGCTGTTGCCAACACGCTCAAGCGACCAACCCGAGTCCGCGTCGGGCAAACGCATGTGGACTCCTATCCGGTCTTGCTTCGGGTGGGGTTTACCTAGCCAGCCTGTCTCCAGACTGCTGGTGCGCTCTTACCGCACCGTTGCATCCTTGCCCGCACCCCGCTTGCACGAGGCCGCTGGCGGTTTCTTTCTGTGGCACTTTCCTTAGGATCGCTCCCACCGGCCGTTAGCCGGCACCCTGCCCTATGAAGCTCGGACTTTCCTCCCGTGGCGTCTTGCGAACATCCACCGGCGATTGCCTAGCCTACTTTTCGGTTGAAGACGTGTCTATCCGTCACAAGAAGATACTATATCACCCCTGCACGTTGCCATGCAAGTCCCATTTCATGGCTTAGGGATACAGCGTGTCCTTGCGGCGCAACGGAATTTCGCTGACTTTGCGGATGCGCTTCGCCGTGCAGAAGCGGCACTCGGTGACAACTTGTTTCTTTTTTTCATCCGCCAACTCCGTGTAGATCACACGCTGCATGATCCGGCCACAGTCAGGACATTTGGTGATGGTCAGCATGAATTGGAGAAACGAATACGCGTATATAAAGACCAAGAAAGCTCCGAGTATCGCAATGGCACTTACCAGAATTGAAGCCATGCTTCTTCACCCCCACATCCAATACATATGGGGATGTCCTGTAAAACATGTCTTACACGAAACGGAACGGCTCCGTGTTGGTCTGTGAAACGAGAATCTCCGTCTCGAAGCCGTATTCGTGCATCTTGGCTTCCAAGTAAGCGCGCAACGACGGCAGGCAAACCTTCTCCGTATTGTGTCCAGGATCGACCATGCACAGTCCTTCTGCTTCTGCGTCCTGTGCATAGTGGTAGCGGATGTCACCGGTGACAAAAACGTCCGCGCCTTGTTTCAGCGCGTCCGGGAAGTACTCCTCGCCGGAGCCACCCAGCACGGCGACGCGGCGGATTTTCCGATCGAGCGGACCGACAACGCGGGCATGCTCCACCTCAAACTGCTGCTTCACGAATTCCGCGAACTGCGCAAGCGTCATCTCCTCGACCAGATCGCCGACGCGCCCTACGCCGAAGACCTTGCCCATGATCTCCAACGGGTAGAGATCGTACGCGACTTCCTCGTAAGGGTGGGCCGCGATCATCGCCGCGATCACGCGATCTTGGATGTGTTCGGGGACGACCGTTTCGAGGCGAATCTCGTTGACGCGCTCCAGTTTCCCCTGTTCACCCACGTAGGGGTTGGTGCCTTGCTCGGGGACAAACATCCCCACGCCCGGCGTGTTGAAGCTGACATTGCTGTAGTTGCCGATCCAACCCGCCCCAGCCGCACTGACCGCTTGGCGGACTTGTTCATGATGCGTCTCGGGGACGAAGACCACGAGTTTTTTCAAACGCGTGTTGTGGACGCGGGTCAGGATGTCGACGTTCTCCAAGTGCAGGCGGGAGGCGAGGATGTCGTTGATGCCACCCTCCGCGATGTCGAGGTTGGTGTGCGCCACGTAGACGCCGATGCCGTTGGCGAGCAATTTCTGCAGTTTGCGACCATACGGCGTGTCGGTGCGCAGGGTTTGCACCGCTTTGAAGATCATCGCATGGTGAGCGATGATCAGATCAACCCCTTGGGCAATCGCTTCGTCGATAACGCCCTCGACGTTGGAATCCAGCGACAGCAGGACTTTGCGGACCGGGCGCGTCGGGTCGCCAACTTGCAGGCCGACTTTGTCCCACGATTCCGCGAGGCTCAGCGGAGCCATCTCTTCAAGTGCTGCCGTCACTTGGCGGACGGTGGCGAGGTTAGGCGTTGGTTTGGACATGGTTACGAACCTCCTCCAGTTGTGCGCGCCGTGCGAGCAGTTCTTGCTTGCGGGCGAGGCCGTTCTCGGTCGGCGTCTTTTCAATCGCAGCGAGCGCACGGCGGATCTTGCCTTGTTCATACTCGACGCGATCAACCACTTTCGGGTGCTTGCGGGCGAGATTGAACGGGCCAAATTCCAGCTCCATCTCATCTGTGATGTTCATCTCGCCACGCTCAGCGACGATGATTTCATAGATCCGCTCATCCTCGGTCAGGATATCCTCGTCGATGATCATCCAGCCGTGCAGTTGCAACCACTTGCGGACGCGGTCGCTATCCCCCTGCGGGGAGAGCACGAGGCGGGAGACGCCGGGCAGTTTGTCCTTGCCCGCTTCGAGGATTTCGCGGATGTTGTAGCCGCCCATGCCGGCGATCGTGATCACATCGACCTCACCGGGTGCGATCACGGCGAGGCCATCGCCTTTGCGAACGGAGATGACGTCTGCGAGGCCGTTTTCGCGGACATGGCGGTCGGCACCTCGGAAGGGGCCTTCGTTGACTTCACCGGCGACGGCAGCGGTGGCGACGCCTTTTTGGACTAAATAAATAGGTAGGTACGCATGGTCGCTCCCGATGTCGGCCACCTTGACGTTCGGCGGGACATTGGAGGCGATGCGTTGCAAGCGTTCTGAGAGATTGATCAACTGTTATCACCTTATGTATGGAATGGTTGCTTTCCTATTATAGACCAAAAAGAGACCTGACCTCAAAAAGGTCAGGTCTCTTTTTGCAAAAGCGGTTACGCTTGTTTCTGTTCTAGCTTTTCAATCGCTTGTTCCCGCAGCTTGAACTTTTGGATCTTGCCCGATGCGGTCATCGGGTAGGCGTCGACGAACTCGATGTAGCGCGGAATCTTGAAGCGGGAGATCTGGCCGTCGCAGAAGGCGCGGAGTTCCTCAGGGGTCAGAGTGGACCCTTCCTTGAGGATCACAAAGGCTGCAGCTTCCTCGCCAAGGCGCTCATCAGGCACGCCGACAACTTGCACGTCGAGCACCGCCGGATGTGTGTAGAGGAATTCCTCGACTTCACGCGGGTAGATGTTCTCGCCGCCGCGGATGATCATGTCCTTGAGCCGCCCGGTGACTTTGACGTAGCCAACCTCGTCCATCGTGGCGAGGTCGCCGGTGTGCAACCAGCCTTCCTCGTCAATCGTAGCTGCTGTCGCGCCCGGGTTCTTGTAATAGCCCTTCATCACGTGGTAGCCACGCGTACACAGTTCCCCCTGTACACCGCGTGGAACTTCCTCCGACGTGCCGGGCAGGACGATCCGGACTTCGACGTTCGGCAGTGCGTATCCGACGGTGGAGACGCGTTGCTCAATTGTACTGTCGCTGCGGGTCTGGGTGATGACTGGCGAGGATTCGGTCTGCCCGTATGCGATCGTGACTTCTGCCATGCCCATTTTGTCGACGACCGCTTTCATCACTTCGATCGGGCACGGCGATCCTGCCATGATCCCGGTGCGCAAGGAGGTGAGGTCGAACTTGTTGAAGTCCGGGTGGTTCAACTCGCCGATGAACATCGTCGGCACGCCATACAGCGCGGTACAACGTTCCGCCTGCACGGTCTCCAGCACTTCCAGCGGGTTGTATGCCACCAACGGCACCATCGTAGCCCCGACCGTCACAGCGCCCAATGTCCCCATCGAACAGCCGAAGCAATGGAAAAATGGCACCGGGATGCACACACGGTCAACAGATGTCAGGTTCAAGCACGAGACGACGTTGCGCGAGTTGTTGATCAGGTTGTTATGTGTGAGCATGACACCTTTGGGGAAACCGGTCGTCCCGGAGGTGTACTGCATGTTGATCACATCGTCTGGCTCCGTGGTCGCTTGGCGTGCCAGCAAGTCATCGTCCGCGACATCGCGGCCGAGTTCCATGATGTCAGACCAGTTGAACAGACCCGGGTGTTTTTCAGCACCGAGGAAGATCACGTTTTTCAAAAAGGGTAGGCGTGCACTCTGCAACTGCCCAGGTGCACACTCCCGAAGTTCGGGTGCGATGTCGTATAGCATCTCCAGATAGCTGGCCCCTTTGAACTCTTCCATCAGGATCAGCGTGGTCGATTCGGACTGGCGCAACAAGTACTCCAGTTCGTGTGCTCGGTAACTGGTATTGACGGTGACGAGCACGGAGCCGATCTTGGCGGTTGCAAATTGAGCCACAACCCACTCCGGGTAGTTGGTCGCCCAGATCGCGATGTGCTCTCCACGTTGCAGGCCCAGTTTCATCAGCCCTTTGGCTGCTTGGGAAACCACGGAGTGAAACTCGCGGTAGCTGTATCGCAAGCCGCGATCGTGGTAAACGAGAGCTTCGTTGTCCGGGTATTGTGCTGTGATTCCGTCGAGCAAGTTGCCGATGGTGGTGTTCATGAGTTCCGCCATGCGTAATCTCTCCTTCGCCTCTACGAATCCAGAATATTCGATACTGGTGTATTCGTTTCGAGAGAGGACAATTCCTTTTGCAGAAATAGGAACAAAAAAAAGCGCCCCAGGCAAAATGCCAGGGGCTAAAGGTTGTGTGTTGGTGATGCTTGCTAAACGTCCTATCCGAACAAATGGATAATGTTTATTCGCCACTATAAATTATACACAAGATGGCGAATCTTAGCAACCAATTTGTCGAGCGATGACGATCCGTTGGATCTCGGAGGTACCTTCCCCGATTTCCATCAGTTTCGCGTCGCGGAAGAATCGTTCAACCGGGTATTCCTTCATATAGCCATAGCCGCCGTGGATCTGCACCGCTTGGTCACAAGCGCGCATGCAAATTTCCGATGCGAACAATTTCGCGATCGCGCCTTCCTTGGTGAACGGGCGGCCTTGGTCTTTTAGCCATGCTGCTTTGTGAACAGCGGTGCGCGCCAGTTCGATGTTCATCGCCATATCAGCGAGCTTGAACTGAATCGCTTGGAACTTGGAGATCGACTGACCGAACTGCATGCGCTCTTGGGAGTACTTGAGTGCTGCTTCGTATGCGGCTTGGGCGATCCCGACAGACAGAGCGCCGATCGAGATCCGGCCACCGTCGAGGGTGATCATGAATTGCTTGAAGCCATTGTCGAGCGAGCCGAGGATATTTTCCTTCGGAACGCGCACGTCTTCCATGATGATCTCTGCGGTGTTGGAGCCTTTGAGTCCCAGTTTGTCATACGGTGTTGCCGTGCGGAATCCAGGCGTGTCAGTCGGGATGATAAAGGAGGTGATGCCCTTCGTGCCCTTGGATTTATCGGTAACAGCGGTGACGACGCACACACCTGCGTAAGTAACGTTGGTGATGAAGCACTTGGAACCGTTGATCACCCACTCGTTGCCATCGAGGACAGCGGTGGTTTGCGTGCCGCCTGCGTCAGAACCCGCATTCGATTCGGTCAGACCGAACGCGCCGAGGATTTTCCCTTCAGCCAGCGGTTTCAGCCATTGTTGCTTCTGTTCTTCCGTACCGAAGTAGTAGAACGGGGAGCAACCGAGCGAGACGGCTGCTGCGTAGGACAGACCATGCGAACCGGATGCCCGGCCCACTTCTTCGACTGCAAGTGCATAGGAGATCGTGTCGCCACCTGCACCGCCGTATTCTTCGGAGATCGGCAGTCCGAGGAAGCCGAGTTCGCCCATTTTCTTAAAGGTATCCAGCGGGAACTCGCCAGTTTTGTCCACATGTTCCGCTTCCGGCAAAATTTCTGCTTCCGCGAAATCGCGAACCATATTTTTAATCATCATCTGATCTTGGGTCAAGTCAAAGTTCATCGTAATTCCTCCCTTATCGTTCAAACTGTACCAACCATTTGGTAGGGCTAGCACATGATGAAGCCCGTTCTGTAAGCGCATTCACTTACGAACGGGACTGAATGAGTACGCATTCATTATTTCTACTTTCATTATATACAGAGAACTTGTGTTGTGGCAAGACATTTCAAATTAGGCGGACAGTTGCGACATCCAGTATCGCAGGTCGAGCCGGAAGACGATCAGCAACGAGATCAGCAGGGCCAATTTGAGGAAGATGATGCCTTGGACAAACAAGTCCATCGGTGTGCTATTGACGAGCATCCACACTTCTGGGCCGAAGATCGCGACCACCCCGAAGAGGAGAAACACCGGTGCCAGATAGACGCGATTCCTCCCTAGCAGAAACGAGACGAACACAAACAACGCAGCCGGCAAGATCCAGAATAAGTGCAGGAGATTGTACGTGGCTGTGCTGGTCATCGCAGACAGCTCCAAGAGCTTGGCGTAGATCAACAACAGGCCAGCCAAGCCTCCGCTGCCAATCAATCTCGAGCGACCGATTCCCCCGATCAAGACCCACAGGAAAAACACCACCGTCATCACACCCAACAACGCTTGGGTATCTTCGGCGACTCCATTGACCCATAGGGAATAATATCCATCCCCTACCAACAGCAATGCACCGACAGCCAGCCAGCCCACGCGGGCGAATGGTTGCGTGCGGCCCTGTCGCTTTGCCAAAAAATAGGGCACGATCGAAGCGATTGTTAGAATGGCGATTTGCATTGGCATTGGAAACCATGTAAAATTAAAGACAACAACCAAGCACACCAACAACACCCCGAGACCAGGCAGGATACGGTTCACAGAACCCTTGATCCGATTGCCGCTCCCCCGCTCAGGATAGCTCTGTTCAGCGGAAAAAGATTCACCTTCCGCGTAGAGGTTCATCAAAAAGTCGCAATATTCTGCCGGAAGCAGCTTACTATCTCGCCAATGTCGGATCTCTTGCAGAATGACTCGCTTTTGCTCTGGATTCATACTGGGAGTTTCCCTCCTCTCTACTTGATTGTAAAACAAAAGCACTCACTGCGAAAGTGAGTGCCGATAAAATTTATTCAAGGAAATCCTTGAGACGTTTACTACGGCTCGGATGGCGCAACTTGCGGAGCGCTTTCGCTTCGATCTGGCGAATCCGTTCGCGGGTGACGCCGAATACTTTGCCGACTTCCTCAAGTGTACGAGTACGTCCATCATCAAGGCCGAAGCGCAGGCGCAACACGTTCTCCTCACGCTCCGTCAACGTATCCAGCACGTCTTCGAGCTGTTCCTTCAGGAGTTCGTAAGCCGCAGCATCTGCTGGAGCCAGTGCGTCCTGGTCCTCGATGAAGTCGCCGAGGTGCGAGTCGTCCTCTTCGCCGATCGGCGTCTCGAGGGAGACCGGTTCTTGGGCGATCTTGAGAATCTCACGGACTTTATCTGGGCTCATGTCCATCTCAGCTGCAATTTCCTCGGCAGCCGGTTCACGGCCAAGTTCTTGCAGGAGTTGGCGCGAGATACGGATCAGTTTGTTGATCGTTTCTACCATGTGCACCGGAATTCGGATCGTGCGGGCTTGGTCAGCGATCGCACGGGTGATCGCTTGGCGAATCCACCAAGTCGCATACGTCGAGAACTTGTAGCCTTTGTTGTAGTCGAACTTTTCGACTGCTTTGATCAGACCCATGTTGCCCTCTTGGATCAAGTCGAGGAACAACATGCCACGACCGACATAACGCTTGGCAATCGAGACGACCAGACGCAGGTTCGCTTCCGCCAGACGGCGTTTCGCTTCCTCGTCGCCCTCCTCGATGCGCTGCGCAAGCTTGATCTCTTCTTCAGCAGAAAGCAGCGGAACACGGCCAATTTCCTTCAAGTACATCCGTACAGGGTCGTTGATTTTGATGCCCGGTGGTACGGTCAAATCGCTGAGGTCGAATTCTTCCTCCTCGAGACGGCCCTTCGGTCCACCTTCTTCATCCTCTTCATCATCTTCTTGGAACGACGGATCTTCATCCGCTTCATTGATGACTTCAATCCCCTGTTCAGACACATGGTCGAAGAATTCGTCGATCTGATCGGAGTCTTGATCGAACGGCGAAAGTTTGTCCATGATCTCACTGTATGTGATCACGCCGCGTTTTTTGCCAACTTCCACGAGTGATTGCTTGACTTCCTCAAGCGTAAGAGTTTGTGCTTCTCCGTCTTTCACGTTTTTCACCATCCCGACCCCTCCTTCCCCTAAGGAGTAATGACTGCTATTGTTCATTGGGTTGTTGCGTTCTTCAGGGCTGAGATGAGGGCCTGTATACGTTTCACTTCGTCACTTGCTACCCTCATTCCTTCCCAGTCCATTCGATTCCCACATTCGATATACTGGTGTTCGAAACGCTTCAACTCGCGCTCCAGCTGAAATACCCGGATGCGCTGAATATATTCTTCAACAAATTCAGGACGTCTGTCCAGCTCGTCAGCCTTGAGCAGGAGCGTTGTCGTCAACTTCACCAGCTCGCGGTCTTCGAGTCCTGAAATGAACAGTTGAGGTTGGGCTCGCTCATGTTCCGCGTAGAACGCGTACAGGTGGGCGGCGAGCACCATGTGTTCATCCACAGAAAATTCGTCAGCAAGCTCGTCTTGAACTTGTCTTGCTACCCCTTCATCGATTAACATATGAGTAAGGAGTATGCGTTCAGCTACGATGTTTGCAGGCAATGGTGTAGAGGCTCTGTTGCCAGATCTGGCAACGCTCATTCCATCCGCATTATTTCTATTAGTATTCCACTTCCTGTCAGGTTTATCCCCAGCGGGGGCGCTTTTCTTCGCTAGCCTGACCTCCTGATCGAGCGCGTCAACCGACACGCCAAACTCATCGGAGAGCTCCTTGAGTTGCTTTTCCAGCTCCATCGGTGAGGAGACATCTGTGAGAACCGTTTGGATCACCGCTTTGAGGTAATCCTCCCGTCCGACATCGGTGGAGAGGTTGTAATCCTTGCGCATCGAGAGTATGCGGAAGGTTGTCATCGAAGAAGCATTGTCTTGTATCGCACGGACGAATGCGTCCTTGCCATATTTTTTCAGAAAGTCGTCCGGGTCGAGCCCTTCCGGCAGTGTGGCGACCCGCGTCTTCACATCGGCGTCCTTGACCACCTCTGCGGAGCGAAGTGCGGCCTTCTGACCCGCTGCGTCACCGTCGAACATCATCACGATCTCCTGCACGTTGCGTTGCAAGAGCCGCACATGATCGTTCGTCAGCGCCGTTCCGAGCACGGCGACCACGTTCTGCACACCCGCCTGGTACGCGGCGATCACATCCATGTAACCTTCGAGGACGAGGACTCGACCCTCGGAGCGCATCGTGGAGCGCGCGCGGTGTAGGTTGTAAAGATGCCGACCTTTGTGGAACAGCGGCGTCTCCGGCGAGTTCAGATACTTCGGTCCAGAGTCCTTCGAGAGCACCCGTCCGCCAAAGCCGATCACATGACCCTGGGCGTCGTGGATGGGATACATCACACGGTGACGAAATTTATCGAAGTATCTCCCCTTACCATTCTGCGCTTCTGACAATAACCCTGCTTCGAACAATAACTCTTCCGCAAATCCCCGCTTGAGCAGAAATTTGCGCAACACATCCCAAGCATCAGGCGCATACCCAAGTTGGAACGCCTCGATGGTGATGCGGGAGATCCCACGTTCTTCCAGATAGCGAAGCCCAAGTTTGCCGTGCTCGGTGTTCATCAGGATGTGGTTGTAATACTTAGCTGCAAGTTCATGGGCGCGTAGCATCTCCTTGCGCCGCTTGTACTCGGGAGATTCGACATCCTCCATCTCTTCGGCTGGCAGCGCGATGTTCGCCCGTTGGGCCAACCGCTCAACTGCCTCTTGGAACGTGATCCCTTCCTTTTCAATCAGAAAAGTGAAGAGGTTGCCGCTCGCTGAGCAACCGAAGCAATGGTACAGTTGCTTGTCTTGAGTTACATGAAACGACGGGGACTTTTCGTTGTGAAACGGACAGAGTCCTGCATACGATCCCCGGCCCGATTTCTTCAGTCCAACATATTCCCCGATGACGTCCACAATGTCGAAGTGTTGGCGTACTCGTTCCACAATCTCATCCGGAATCCGCCTTCTCAACTGGTCATCACCCTTTAAACGAGATCGGTCACAAACCGAGTACGGTAGATATTCGCCAACGTTCTACAATATCCTTCTGCAACCGCGACACATTTTTGCAGGGCAATACACCCGTCAGATCAAGCATCGTACATATTCTACGATCCTTACCGAATTCCTTCTACAAATTTTACACTAGGACATAATTCGACAAATAGCATTTGCGTTCCTGTGTCAAATACGTCCCTAGTATAGACCCTCGGGTCCACAAATATTCCGTTCTCTAGCGCATTTGGTTCTGTTTGTCAAGATCGTTTACCCGTGTTCCCTTATATGTACGCTCCTGTTTGGAAAAAATCCTTCTTTGCACATAACGTTCACAAATTAGGAAAAACCCCTGCTTGCAACGCAGGGGTTTTTCTGATTTCTAGATGCCTAGTGGGCATGTCGAATCGTAGATTGTGCGGCCGCCAATCGGGCGATCGGCACGCGGAACGGTGAGCAGGACACATAGTCCAAGCCTGTACGGTAGCAGAAATCGATCGAGTGTTTCTCCCCGCCGTGCTCGCCGCAGATGCCCAGTTTCAGGCCGGGCTTCACGGTGCGGCCTTTCTCGGTCGCCAGCTTCACCAGCTGCCCGACACCGTCCTGATCGAGGACTTGGAACGGATTGTCGGCGAGCAGTTTGCTTTGCAGGTAGTGTTGCAGGAACTTGCCTTCCGCATCGTCGCGCGAGAAACCAAACGTCGTCTGCGTCAAGTCATTTGTACCAAAGGAGAAGAAGTCCGCCTCCTGTGCAATCTCATCGGCGGTCAACGCAGCACGCGGAATCTCGATCATCGTGCCGACGAGGAACTCAAACTTGTGCCCGGTCTCTTCCATGACCATCTCAGCGGTCTGGAGCACCAAGTGGCGCATCTCCTTCAACTCGTTGACGTGACCGACCAGCGGAATCATCACTTCCGGGATCGCATCGACACCTTCCGCCTTCAACTGGGCGGTCGCTTGGAAGATCGCCCGCACCTGCATCGCGTAGATCTCCGGGAACGTGATGCCGAGACGGCAACCGCGATGTCCGAGCATCGGGTTGAACTCGTGCAAGGCACGGACTTTGCGGATCAGCGATTCCTTGGCACGGATCGTGCGGCGTTCGACGTCCTCTTGCAGGCGCAGTTTGGTCAGTTCCACGACCAAGTCTTCCAGATTCGGCAAAAACTCATGCAGCGGCGGGTCGAGCAGGCGAATCGTCACCGGCAGGCCTTCCATGCTGCGCAGGATGCCTTCGAAGTCCTGCTGTTGCATCGGCAACAGTTTGTCAAGCGCTTCCATCCGTTCCTCAAACGTCTCGGCGAGGATCATCTCCTGAACGATCGGCACGCGCTCCGCCGCCATGAACATGTGCTCCGTGCGGCAGAGACCGACGCCTTGGGCACCGAATTCACGCGCTTTGGCAGCATCCTCTGGGTTGTCGGCGTTGGCGCGCACATCGAGACGGCGCACCTCATCCGCCCACCCGAGCAACTGTTGGAATTCCGGCGACAGTTCCGGGTCGATCAACGGCACATCGCCGAGGATCACTCGACCGGTTCCGCCGTCGATGGAGAGCAAGTCACCTTCGCGAAGTGTAACGTCGCGGACGGTGACTTTTTTCCCCTCAAGGTCGATGCGCAAATCTTCACAGCCGCAGATGCAAGGTTTGCCCATCCCCCGTGCAACGACAGCCGCATGCGAAGTCATCCCACCACGCGTGGTCAGGATGCCCTGTGCCGCCACGATGCCGTGGATGTCGTCTGGGGTGGTCTCCGGGCGCACGAGGATGACCTGACGCCCATCCCCCGCCCACTTGTCGGCAAGGTCCGCGTCAAATACGATCACACCGCTCGCCGCCCCTGGCGAGGCCGGCAGACCGGTCGCGATGACGTTGAGCTTGGCCGTGGCGTCGATGCGACGGTGCAACAGTTGGTCAAGCGCTTCCGGGTCGACGCGCATCAAGGCCTCCTGTTGCGAGATGACGCCCTCGCTACAGAGATCGACGGCCACTTTGACAGCGGCGTGTGCAGTGCGCTTGCCATTGCGGGTCTGCAGGATGTAGAGTTTGCCGCGCTCGACCGTGAATTCGATGTCCTGCAAGTCTTGATAGTGCTGCTCCAGACGTTCGCAGATCGCCTCGAACTCTCCATAAACTTCTGGCAGGACGTTCTGCAAGGCGCTGATCGGCTGTGGAGTACGAATGCCAGCCACGACATCCTCCCCTTGCGCGTTGATCAGAAACTCGCCGTAAAGTACGCGTTCACCAGTCGACGGATTGCGCGTGAACGCAACCCCAGTGCCGGAATCCTCGCCCAAGTTGCCAAACACCATCGACTGCACGTTGACAGCCGTGCCGAGGTGGTCAGGGATCTTGTTGATGCGGCGGTAGACGATGGCGCGCTGGTTGTTCCAAGAGGCGAATACCGCTTGGATCGAGAGTCGCAGTTGCTCCTGCGGGTCTTGCGGGAATTCAGAGCGTGTCTCCTTGATGACGAGTTTCTTGTAGCGCTCGATGATCGCTTTCCAATCATCGGCGGTCAGGTCAGGATCGTGTTCGACGCCACGGTCATGCTTGACGTCCTCGAGGATCTGTTCGAAGTAGTAGTGGTCGATCCCCAGTACGACATCCCCAAACATCTGCAGGAAGCGGCGGTAGCAGTCGTAGGCGAAACGGGCGTTGCCCGTCAAAACAGCCAAGCCTTCCACCGTCTGGTCGTTCAAGCCCAGGTTGAGGACGGTGTCCATCATGCCCGGCATCGAGAATACGGAACCAGAGCGTACCGAGACCAGCAAAGGATTGGCCGGGTCGCCAAACTTTTTCTGCGTGCGCTGTTCCAGGTCGGTCAGCGCGGAGGCGATCTCAGCAAGCATGTCGGCTGACAGTTCACGGCCGTTCACGTGGTACTGGTTGCAAGCTTCTGTGGAGATCGTGAAGCCCTCCGGCACCGGCAGTCCTGCGCGCGTCATCTCCGCGAGATTGGCACCCTTGCCGCCTAACAGTTCCTTCATCCCTGCATTTCCTTCGTCAAAAAGGTAGACAAATTTGCTCATCGTTACCCGCGACCTCCCCGTTTGATGATGTCCATAATGATGCTGGCCGTTTCTTCGACCGCTTTATTCGAGACGTTTATCACTGGGCAACCGATTTTCTTCATGATCTTTTCGGCGTACTCAAGTTCGGAGAGGATGCGTTCATGTGCCGCATAGTTGGCTTGTGAGCGCAACCCAAGCGCTTTCAAGCGTTCGGTGCGGATCAGGTTCAGTTCGTCCGGCGAGATCGTCAGCCCGATCACTTTGCGCGGGTTGACTTCAAAAAGCTCCTCCGGCGGTGTCACTTCAGGTACGAGCGGGACGTTGGCTGCCTTCAATCGCTTGTGGGCGAGGAACATCGAGAGCGGTGTCTTCGAGGTTCGCGAGACCCCGATCAACACGACATCCGCACGCAGCAGACCGCGCGGGTCCTTGCCATCGTCATACTTGACGGCGAATTCAATCGCTTCGACGCGGCGGAAGTACTCGTCGTCCAACTGGTGGACGAGGCCCGGCAGATTTTTCGGACTCTGGTTGTTGATCTTGGAGAACGCTTGGATCATCGGACCGAGGATGTCGACGGCGATCACGCCTTGTTCCGTAGCTTCGCGCAACAACGCCTCGCGCATCTCCGGCAACACCAGCGTGAAGCCGACGAGTGCGTTGGCTTCCTTGGCCGCTTGAATCACTTCGCGAATCGGCTCGATGTCATCGACATAGGAGATCCGGCGAATCTCGACGCGTCCACCGTTGAACTGACTAGCTGCGGCTCGGACAACAAATTCGGCGGTTTCACCAACGGAATCAGATACTACATACACAATCGGGAGCGGTGCGGTCATGGGTTGTCGCCTCCTCCTACACTTCTCGGTTGTCGCCAAGTTCTACAAAGACTTTGGCGATGGTCGTCTTGGTAAAGCGGCCGATCACTTCAAAATTGCGCCCCGTCTCATCAAGCGGACGCACCACCGGACAGGAGTCGATCTGGAAATCGATCAGCTTCTTGGCGGCGTCATACACGCTGTCGTCACCGGTCACCGTCACGATGTTCGGCATCCGGGTCATCGCAAGCGACACGGGCACTTCGCGGGTGTCTTGGTTGCCAATCGCTACTTTCAGCAAATCCTTGCGCGAGACGACGCCGGTCAGCAGACCTTTGTCACGCACGACGAAAATACTGCCGACGTCTTCCATAAACATCATCACAATCGCGTCGTACACCGACGTGTTCTCCGTGACGACGATCGGCACGGCCTTGTATTCGCGCACCAGCATCTTGCGGAACTGGTCGCCAAAGATCTGGCCCGTCTTTTTCCCTGCGTAAAAATAGCCTACACGCGGTCGTGCTTCGAGAAAGCCCGCCATCGTGAGGATCGCGAGGTCCGGGCGCAACGTCGCCCGCGTCAGGCCGAGTTGATCGGCGATGTGTTCCCCGGTGATCGGGCCTTCCTCACGGACGATAGCCAAGATCTGCTGTTGTCGTTTTGATAGTTCGATGGTGCACACCACCTTTGCCTACTACTTATTGTGACATACTGATAAGTTCGAATGAGCTATATAGTATATACTATATCGCAGTTCACTCAATCCTGCCATGCCTACCCCTGCCATTTTCACAAAAAAATTCATTTCCCCGCGCTTGCTTGGGCATACCAAGAAATAAACATCGCAATGGGAGGGATTTCTCATGAGTTGGTTGGTCATGGCCCTGTTGTCTGCTGCCTTCGCCTCGCTGGTCGCCATCCTCGGCAAAATCGGCATGAGCGAGGTGGACAGCAACTTGGCGACGGCGATCCGCGCCGTGGTGATGGCAGGGGCATCGGTGATTTTTGTCGCGTTCACCGGGTCGCTCGGCCAGATCAAGACGGTCGATTTCAAGGCCTTGCTGTTCATTCTCTTCTCTGGGCTCGCCGGGGCGGCGTCGTGGATGTTTTACTTCGGCGCGTTGCGACTGGCACCTGCTTCCAAAGTCGCACCGATCGACCGCCTGAGCGTGGTGTTCACGCTGATCCTCGCCGCGCTCTTCTTAAAGGAAAAGATCAGTTTCGGCATCGTCGCAGGTTGTGTGTTGATCGTTGCGGGGTCGATCCTGATCGCGCGCGCCTGAGACACCTTTCCTTCTCGTCCAAGGTTCGCTACAATGGTAGCAATCACCTTAGACTCAGGGAGGTATCACATTGCATCAGATTTTGTTTCAAATCGGCAGCTTTGAAGTGCGTTCATACGGCACGATCGTAGCATTTGCAATCTTGCTCGCGGCGGGCCTGACGATGTACATGGCCAAGCAAGCGGGCAAGTACGAAGACCACGTGCTCAGCCTCGTCGTCTGGGCGATCCTTGGTTCGATCATCGGCGCACGACTCTGGCAAGTGCTCTTTTTCGAATGGCACTACTACTCCCAACATCTCAGCGAGATGTTCGCGATCTGGAACGGCGGCATGTCGATTCAGGGCGGCTTAGTCGGCGGCTTCGTCGGCGGCGGGCTGTATACCTACTTTAACAAAATCAACTTCTGGGAGTTCGCTGACCTCGCAGCCCCTGGCGTCATCCTCGGACAGGCTGTCGGGCGGATCGCTTGCTTGATGAACGGCGATGCCTTCGGTTCTCCGACCGACAGCGGGTTCGGTCTGGTCTATCCGCCCGGCACGTATGCCTACGACGTGTACGGCAGCCAACCGCTCTGGCCCGCCGAAGTCTGGGAAGGCCAGTGGGACCTCGTCGTGCTTGCCTTGCTGTTCATCCTCAAGATGCGCAAGTTCCCGACCGGCTACTTGTTCCTGTTCTACAACATCCTCTATTCGTTCGGCCGCTTGATGCTTGAATTCCTGCGCGGCGATACCGACCGCTTTGCCGGCCTCACCGCCGCCCAGTGGACCTCGTTCGTCGTCATCGCACTCGCGCTGGTGCTCATGCTGTACTTCCGCATTCGTCCGGTACAATCAAGTGAACCGCCGGAGGAAAAAGCCACACCCAACCCAGTCTAAAGCAGCATCTACGCAAAAAAAGGAGCCATCCGCAGATCGCGGGTGGCTCCTTTTTCCTCGTGCTTAGTGCTGCACCGTCTGGAGTTCGCAAGGGGTCGCGACCACTTCTTCGTGGTGGACGTTCATCACGCCGGGCGCGTGGCCAGTGTTGACTTCCCGTCCGGTGCTGCTCGGCTGGCGCTTGTCCCAGACGAGGACGTACTTGCCAGCCATCGCTGCGACCGTGGCGGCTAACGTCACGTAGGGGAACAACATCGCGGTGACTGCGCCTACTGCGGTCGGGATCGTCAACACCGTGCGACCCCCCTTCATCACACGTATCTTGGTGGTCTGTCCACTGCGGACAAGGTCTTGGATCTTGTCCCACAAGTCGTGGCCCATCACCGTCATCCGCTCCTCGACCTGTTCCATCAGATCCGGCTTGCCATCGGTGCTCTCCATCTCAATCAGCGCCTGTACCACGTTGCCGTTGTTGCGCTCCAGCACAGCGCAGGCTGCCGCATAGCTGATGTCGCAACGCTGGCGCAGGATATCGATCTTCTCAAGCGTCGGCTGTGCCATTTTGTTCACCACTCCTCACAAGGCTAGAAATCGAGTTCGTATTTGTGAAGCTGATCCAAAAAGGCTCGCGTGCGCAATTGAACGCCGCTGTATTCGTCGTAGTACTGACGCAAGACTTTGTTCATCTGACGCCGGACGTCCTCTCCGACATTGATCTCACCTAAGCGGCGCACGTCCATCGCTTGAAACGTTTGCAAAAGCCGCAACGTCGCAGGCTTGATCCAGATCGCACGCTCATCAGATGCTTGACAATCGCTACACAAGGGGCCGCCCTTGATGATGCTAAAGCGAATCGTCGTCTCCACAGGTTGTCCACAGTTCGCACAATGGAACAGGTCGGGACGAATTCCTGCAAAATCGAGCATCTTCACTTCGGTCAACCGCATCAGGACTTCCGGGTCCTTGTCGTCCGCGAGGTATGATAGCAACGTCAGCGCAAGCAGGAAGATCCCCGCCGACGGTTCGCGTTCTTCTGTAAATCGATCGATGAGTTCCATCATATACGATGCGTAGGCGGTCTTGAACAAGTCCTCGCGAATCTTGCGAAAGGAATCGATCAGATCAGCTTGTGCCACGGTTCCCATCCCCCGCTCACTGATCATGAGCAGGTAGGTGCCGTATGTAAAAGGCTGGGAGATCGAACCAAGTTGGCTGGACGGCTTTTTGGCACCGCGTGCCATCACGGCGATCTTCCCATACGTTGGAGTGAGGAGCGTTAGGATCTTGTGGCTCTCTCCATAGTCGATCGTCCGCAAGACGAGGGCATCTACTTTTTTCATGGAGTTGCCACCGTTCGCTCCTTACTCCGCCACCGGTTCCCCTTCCGAATGGTTGAGGACCGGCTCTGCATCTTCGGAGCTGCTGCAGGAGTTGCAAATCGTTTGATGCTCTTTATAGAGTAAGTAGGCATCAATCTCACCTGTACTTTCGAAATATCGCCACGAGAAATCACGCATGCAGCTCATCCCTTTCGTTCCAAAGTGAGGGTGCCAAACAGTGTAACCCTAGAGTTCGCAATCCGTCCCTACCCTATACTATGGAATTGCTTGGAGTTCTGCGCCGAATGCGTGCCAGTGGCTTACTCTTCGGAGAAGCCAAAGTTGCGCAACATGTGCTCGCGGTTACGCCAGTCTTCCTTGACTTTTACCCACAGTTCAAGGTACACCTTGGAGCCCATCAGACGCTCGATGTCATGGCGAGCGAGTTGTCCAATTTTCTTGAGCAGCGCCCCTTGCTTGCCGATGATGATCGCCTTCTGCGTCTCGCGCTCCGTGTAGATGGCAGCATAGACGACCAGCATGTCCTTCTCTTCGCGGAATTGCATGCGCTCGATCTCGACAGCGATCGAGTGCGGCACTTCTTCACGCGTGTGGTGCAGGCACTTCTCACGGATCAATTCTGCGATGATAAAACGCTCCGGATGGTCGGTGACCATATCCGGCGGGTAGTAATATGGACCTTCCGGCAAGCGGTCCATCAGGTTGTCGACGAGGCGGTCGACGTTGTCGCCCGTCTTCGCCGAGATCGGAATGATTTCGGCAAACGGGTAGTCGTCTTTGTACGACGAGATGATGCCGAGCAGGGTGTTTTTTTCCACGATGTCGACCTTGTTGATCAACAGATAGACCGGGGTGTCTTTGACTTTTTTCAGGATTTCGATGATGTACTCATCACCTGCGCCCTTGGGCATCGTCGCGTCGACGATGAACAGCACCGCCTCGACGCCATTGAGCGTGTCGATCGCCGTTCTGACCATCTGCTCACCGAGTTTGTGCTTCGGCTTGTGAATGCCAGGGGTGTCCATGAAGATGATCTGGCCCTCTTCGCGGGTCAGCACGCCATGAATCCGGTTGCGGGTGGTCTGCGGCTTGTCAGACATGATCGCGACTTTCTGGCCGATCATGAAGTTCATCAGGGTCGATTTACCGACGTTCGGACGGCCGATGATGGCGACAAATCCTGAGTGTGTTTGTTGGCTGGTGGTATTATCCGTTTGCTTTGTTGACTGACTCATCGAGATCCTCCTTTAGAAAAGCAAAGGGCAGCAATTCGCCCACAGTGGTTTCAAGTACATCGTTTTTGAGATTGGTCAACGTGACCGGGGTTTCTGGTGAGCAGAACTCCGCCATCACTTGGCGGCACATGCCGCACGGTGAGACAGGGCCATCGGTGTCGGCGATGACCGCGATGTGCTTAATGGTAGGCTTCCCTTCTGAGACCGCTTTAAATATCGCGGTGCGCTCTGCACAGTTGGAGAGGCCATAGGAAGCGTTTTCGATGTTGCAGCCGCTGATGACGCGCCCGTCGTCGAGGAGCAACGCCGCTCCGACCGGGAACTTCGAGTACGGAACATAGGCGTTCTCTCGAGCAGAGCGTGCGCGGTCGATCAATTGATGTCGTTCCATGTGGTTCACCTCATTATGTATGGTTGCGCTTGAAGCGCAGGTAGGCCCGCCAGGAGATCAGAAGCAACACCAGCAACCCCAGCGGGATAAAAGCGACGTAGACCGCCATCCCCCCTGTCGCATCCCAATGCCGTAGATGTAGCGGAACAATTTTGTCTGCGAAGACAAAAAAACCGACTATCACCGCATGACCTGCCGTCAGGAGGACGGCGGCCGCCGCCACGTCTTTGGCAGTCTTGGCAAGCGGGTGATAGTCGCGGGTGACCAAGTCGACCACAGCCTCGATCGCTGTGTTGAACAACTCGGCAGCCACCACGAGTACGATTGAGAAAAACAACAGGATGATCTCCGTCTTGGACAGATCGAGGAACAGCGCCAAGATCATCGCGAGAAATGCTACCCCGAAGTGGATGCGCATGTTGCGCTGGGTGTTCAGCGTATGCATCATGCCTTCGATCGCGTAGGAGAAGCTCTTCAGCAATTTCTGGATGCCAGACAATTGGGTCACCCCCGCGTGAAGCCTGCCGTCTCGAGGATCGCCTCTTGGCGGCTGAACATCTCCTTCTCATCCTCTGGTGTCATGTGGTCATAACCGATCAGATGCAAGAAGCCGTGCACGGCGAGAAACGCCAATTCGCGCTCGAAGCTGTGCCCGTACTCCTCTGCTTGGCGCTTACAAGTCGGAATCGAGATGATGATATCGCCGAGCGTGGTGTCTTCCTCGACTTCATCCGCTTCGTCGAAATGGATCTCCATCTCGTCGTCCTCGCCCTCTTGCATCGCAAATGACAAGACATCTGTCGGAGCGTCCTTGCCCCGGTACGTTTTGTTCAATTCCTGGATCGCTTCGTCATCGACCAGCGATACCACCACTTCCCCAGCGGCAATTTCTTCGTAGCGGGCTGCGGCGCGAATCGCTTGGGTCAGCAGTTCTTCCACGTGAAAAGCGAACTCTTCGCCGTGCTCGTCGACGACTTCGACGATGATTCTCTCGATGTTCTCTTCGGACATGGGGTCGTCTCCTTCAAGGTAGGTTAGTTCGATTTCGGAAGTTCCGGGTACTCGATACGCGCGTGATAGACTCCGTTGAGCGTACGCAGGAATGCATCGCTGACTTTGTCGAGGTCCTTGAGCGTCAAGTTGCACTCATCAAGTTGCCCGTCGTTGAGACGGTCCTTGACGATCTTGTGGATCACCGATTCGATGCGGTTCGGTGTCGGGCGGTTCATGGCGCGCACCGCCGCTTCGACCGCGTCACAGAGCATGACGATCGCCGCTTCCTTCGACTGCGGCTTCGGGCCTGGATAGCGGAAGTCATCCGGCGAGATCGAGCCGCTTTTGTCCTGCTCCAGCGCTTTGTTGTAGAAATACCAGAGGATCGTCGTCCCGTGATGCTGTTCGCAGATGTCGCGAATCGGCTTCGGCAAGCGGGCTTCCTCCTGCATCTCCAACCCGTCGCGCACGTGCGAAGTGATGATCAGGTGTGAAAGTGTCGGTGCGATCTTGTCATGCGGGTTGTCCTTCGACATCTGGTTCTCGATGAAGAACAGCGGACGCTTCATCTTGCCAACGTCGTGGAAGTAGGCCCCGACACGGCAGATCAAGGCGTCTGCTCCGACCCGCTCCGCCGCTGCTTCCGCCAAGTTGCCGACGATAAGCGAGTGATGGTACGTGCCCGGTGCCTCCATAAGCAGCTTTTTCAACAGCGGGTGGTTCGGGTTGGACAGCTCCAGCAACGAGATCGGAGTGAGGATGCCAAATGTGCTCTCGAGGAACGGCAATACGCCGATCGTAACGACCGCGGAGAAGACACCGTTGATGATCCCGTACAACAACGATTGCAGATACTGCGTCAACTCACTGCCCGTCGAGGAGGTTAGCGCCTGCATCGCGGAGATCGTCACGAGGTTGATTCCGGCGATCAGGAAGCCCGCCCGCATGATCACGAGACGATGCTTGACTCGCGATACGGCAAAGGCCCCGACCAAACCGCCGATGAACGACGCAAACACATACTGAAACGCCAAGTCAAACGCCACGCCCGTCAAGAGCGCAAACAGGAACGACAGCATGATGCCCAATTGCATGTCGAACAGAATCGTTATTAACATCGTGCCCATCGCAATCGGAGTCAGATACCCGATGTTCGGGAATCCCAAGGGGAGGAACAGCGTGATCGTCTTGATACCTAAGGCGGTCAGCAACACGATGATGCTCCCACAGAGTAGCAACAGGTTGTTGCGCGCCAACTTGTGACGGGTCATCTCCAGGTAGGATGCGAAGCAGAGCATCCAGAGCAGGATGCAACCAGCGAACCCGAAGTACATCCGGTAGTTCGGACGCTTCGAGAGCAGCTTCAAGTCTTCTAGCTTGGAGAGTTTCTCTTCGTCGATGCGCTCGCCTTGCTTGACGATGATCTCACCTTTGTTGATCTGCACCGGCATCGTGCTCTGCGCCGCATCCTCCCGCTTTTTGGAGGTCGCTTCTTGGTCGTAGATCATGTTCGGGCGGATGATCGGTTGCACGAACTCCTTGACGATCAGCCGGCCTTCGCGATCGAGATCTGAGTAAGCCAATTGCGCGTCGAGCTTGGAGCCGGTGTTCGGCAGGTTGTCATCGGTGATGTTCTCCGAGTAGAGCTTCTGCGTGACGCGGGCCGCTTCTTTTTTGTAGGAGGAGATCGTGTCGGGGCTTTGCTCCAGCAGTTTGATCAACGTCTCATCAGAGACGGTGATCGGTGGATGCAGCGCTTTAAATGCCGCCAACTTGTCGCTTGCCGCAGGATCGGCCGCGACTTTTTTCACGTAGTCGAGGAAGATGTTGATGCTCTGGTAGACCTTTTCCTCGACTTCGAAGTCCTTGTTGAACTGAGGCCCCACTTCCTTGCGGGCCTCATCGCGCAACCGTTTCGTCACCTGCGTGTCGAGCGCATCGGTCGGGGCCTTGATCGTTTTCTCCGCCACAGAGCCGACGTCGTAATTAAAACGCTCAGGCAACACGTTGCCGAGGAAGAGAAAATAGAGCAAGGCCGAGAGGACGACGTAGATCGAGAGCCGGAGCGAACGGCTCTGCCGCAGTTCCGGACTCAGTGTGATCTGGCGGATATGTTTCAGCAGATTGCTCCTCATAACTAGTTCGTCTCCTTACAGTCAGCCTCTCCCCTGAAACTCAGGGCTGTAGTTACGCTTCGGCGTTCAAGTCATACGCCTGGATGATTTTCTGGACGAGGTGGTGACGGACCACGTCTTGCTCGGTGAGGAAGATCAGCGAGATGTCCTCAACATTTTGCAACACGCGAAGCGCGTGGTTCAACCCGGATTGCTTGCCACGCGGCAAGTCGATCTGGGTCACGTCGCCTGTGACGACCATCTTGGACCCGAAGCCCAGACGAGTCAGGAACATCTTCATCTGTTCCTGGGTGGTATTCTGCGCTTCGTCCAAGATCACGTAGCAATCCTCAAGTGTCCGACCCCGCATGTAGGCGAGCGGTGCGACTTCGATCAGACCGCGCTCCATGTACTTCGTGGTGGTCTCTTGTCCCAGCACATCGTACAGCGAATCATAGAGCGGGCGCAGATACGGATCGACCTTCTCCTGCAAGTCACCCGGCAGGAAGCCGAGGTTCTCCCCCGCTTCGACGGCGGGGCGGGTCAGGACGATGCGTTTCACTTCGTTTTTCTTGAGCGCTTGGACGGCCATGACGACCGCGAGATAGGTTTTCCCGGTACCTGCCGGACCGACGCCGAACACGATGTCGCGCTTTTTGATCGCACGTATGTAGTCGCGTTGGCCGAGTGTCTTGATCCGAATCGACTTGCCCTTGAACGTGGTGGCAATCTCCTCCGAATACAGCTCAAGCAGTTCCTCCGCAGCACCTTGCTTCGCCAGCTTGATCGCGTAGGCGATGTCGCGTTCCTTGACTTGTTGCCCCTTGCGTATCAGCTTCAGCAGCGTGTCGAAAAGCGACTCGAGCGTTTCCAACTCCTCCGCGTCGCCGCTCAGCGTCACTTCGACGCCGCGCGCGTGAATCTTCGCGGCAAACTCTGCCTCGATCTGCTTCATGTAGGCATCGTGCGGCCCGAACAAAAGCGTCGCTTCGTGGTTATCCTTCAGTACGAGTTTTTTGGTGACCCATTGTTTGTCCAATTGAGGATCCCACTCCTTCTGCTGAATACGTTCTATATAGAATACCCGTTATTGTTTCGTCTTAGCGTCTGGCTCCGCTGGTGCTTGAGGTGTAAAACTTTGCGGGCGGCCGATGTCCTCAATCGCCTTATTCAGGATGCGTATCTCTAACTTACCATCTTTCAATTCTCGACGCAAAACATTTTGACTCTCCACCGTACCGTTTTTTCCCAATTGAGTGAGCACATCCGCCTTGGCGAACGCTTGCGCCAACTCGACGGCCTCCGCTTCGGTCAACGTTGTTTTCTCGGTTTGCGATTCTTGGTAGAGCGCATGACGGTACTGGATCGGGAAGGTAAAACTGCCGATCGTCAGCGCTTTGTCGTCGTTGTGCGTCTCCATTTCTTGGAATGGGATCTGTCCATAGCCCCAGATCTGCACGGGGTGCCCCCAGAAGGTCAGGAAGTGTTTCTCGACGGCGTTGCCCGTGTAGACCTTGCTCTGTGCTTCCAGCGGCACCTCGAGGTCGGTGCGGTACCAAGTTTCCGCCTTGACCATGCCGGTGGCGTGAACGTTCTTGGTGCCGTTGTTCAGACTGCCGTTGATCAAGACTTGCCCGACTTGTACCACTTGACCGCGCACGACGGCCGCTTTGCCTTTGTGTACAAAAATCTCCTTGATCGTGGAGTGCTTCGTGGAGACGATGTTCTGCGGGTCGGTCGGCTGCGGGGTGGTGCCAGGGATTTTGTCCACCGCTTGGATCGTGACTTTCGTGCCTTGCACTTTCACCCCGACAAACGCCAACTCGGGCATTTTGTCGAGCAGTTGTCCCTGTAGAATGTCCGTATCTGGCAGTTTGTCTTTCCAAGCCCAGCGGTGGAGACCGACCTCCTTGGCGACTTCCTGTACGGTTTCCGGTGACACCCGTTTGAGGTCACCGACCACTTCGACGTTCCAGACCATCGAAGTCAACACATAGAACGAGATGAGAAACGTGAGGGCGCCCGCGAGGAAGAACTTCCTCCTCCACGCGCGCCACGCCAGAAACGGAAGTCCCAGTTTGCGTTCAAAGTGAATCCGCGTGCCGGTTTCCCGCAGGATGTGACGCAAGCGCTTCACATCATCGCGATGCATCCGCAGGCGAAAGGTGTCCTCCTGCGTCTGGCGGATCTCCCAGAACATGATCCCAGAGGCGGTCGCCCGGTTTATCAACTCCGGGACCCGCGCACCGTTCACGCTCAGCACTACATAGCCTCGCCAAAAATCCAAAAGCCATCTTCCGAGCATGATCCGATCCTCCTGTTGCGATTCGTCGTAAGTTTAGTCTAGGTATTTAATGCCGCTGATGCTCCCCTCGATGACCACCTCGGTCGGGAAGATCTGCTTGATTACGAGTTCCTTGCCGTTGACGTGCAAGTGGCCTTCCGACAGGGCGAGGCGTAAGAGGTCATCGCGAAACTCCACGATGCCCCGGTAGTTCTCCACGTACAGCTGCAAGCCACCGATGAGGGTGATACGCGGCACATCCAACACCGAATCCTTTGGTACATCCAGCATTTCGGCTGCCATTTTCTTCACGCGTTGCCGCCAAGAAGCGCGCACTGATGTCACCCTCCTTTGCTTAGAACATATGCGGGTCTTTCCAGTTGTATGGCTTGAGGACAAAAAAAAGACCATGCACTCAGATGAGTACATGGTCTTTTCGCTTTTTCTATTGGAGCTCTTGTGAAACCACTTGGTTCACGAGCTTGCCATCCGCACGGCCTTTTACCTTAGGCATCAGTGCTGACATGACTTTTCCCATGTCAGACTTACCAGTTGCTCCTGTTTCCGCGATGCAGTCCTTGACGATCGCACGGACTTCATCCTCAGACAGTTGCTCCGGGAGGTAGCTGATCAGCACTTGAATCTCTGCGTTCGCATCCTCCACCAGGTCTTGGCGGCCACCAGATATAAAAGCTTGGAGGGAATCGCGACGTTGTTTCAGTTCGCGATTCATGATGGTGATGACGTCCTCATCGGAGAGTTCACGCTTGGCGTCAATCTCGAGATTTTTCATCGCCGTTCGAACCATGCGAATAACCGACAAGCGGACTTTATCCTTGTCCTTCATCGCCTGTTTCATGTCAATGGTAAGACGTTCGGTTAAACTCATGATTCAAAACGTCCTCCTTAGAATTTCTTCTTGTTCTTGCGGGCAGCCTCCGACTTTTTCTTGCGGGCTACGCTGGGCTTGTCGTAATGTTTGCGTTTTTTAACTTCCGCGAGGATGCCATCCTTAGCGGTAGCACGCTTGAAACGACGAAGTGCGCTATCTAAAGATTCATTTTTACGAACCTTGACTTCAGACATCTAATTTCCCTCCCTCCGCCAAGCAACATCAGCCGAGAAGTACACGCGGCAAATAACGAGAATCCGTCAGAGAACATTATAATATACCAAGTAAAACTATGTCAACTGAGGGATCATTGAAGTACCCGGTTATTATAAGCCATTGGCAGAGAAAAGTAAAATCCCTTTCTCTCTTGTTCTCCTATGACACCCGTTTACTTCGACGAGTGCGGAACTTTCTCCTCCCTTACTCGCCACTTTCCAGAAATTAGCGACGGCTTCGAACTTCAAAGATCGCAAATTTGAGATAGTTATTCTCGTCCATCCCATGTAATTTAGGATGATCCTTCCCAGCGCTTCGATATTCCACCAACCGCAAGACTTTTTTCGCGTCAAAGGCCGCTTCCGAAATCGTCTCGAGGAACAGGTCTGGATCGATGTGATAGGAGCAGGAAGCGGTGACGAGGAAGCCCCGTTCCTTGACCAATTTCATCCCGCGCAGGTTGATTTCCTTGTACCCGCGCAAGGCGCCGGTCACGGCGTTTTTGTTTTTGGCAAACGCGGGCGGATCGAGGATGACCACATCCCACTGACGCTTCTCCCGCTCCCACTCGCGCAATTGTTCAAAAGCATCGGCGACGACAAACTCGAAGTCCGCCTTGTCTTCAAATCCGTTGAGTTCGACGTTTTTGATCGCAGTGTCGATCGCATGCTCGGAGATGTCGAGCGTGGTGATGTTGCGCGCGCCAAATGCCGCCGCGTGGACGGTGAAGGAGCCGGTGTGCGAGAAGCACTCCAGCACCGAAGAACCCGGTTCGCCCTCGACGTTCTGCTTGACGAGATCGCGGATCGCCGCACGGTTTTCGCGTTGGTCAAAGAAATAGCCGGTCTTTTGTCCGCCGACGACGTCGACGAGCATTTTCAGACCGTTCTCTTCGATCACGACATCGCCATCGAGTTCGCCGTACAGGAGGCCAGTGCGCTGCTCCAAGCCTTCTAGTTTGCGGACGCTGACATCGCTGCGCTCGTAGATCGCTTTTGGGTTGAGCACTTCCTTCAGCGCGTTCAGGATCAGGTCTTTGCGCACTTCCATGCCCAACGAGAGGATCTGGACGACCAGCACGTCGCCAAACTTGTCCACGACGAGTCCTGGCAGGAAGTCAGCTTCTCCATAGATCAGACGGAACGAATCGGAGTCGACAAAGCGGCTGCGGTAGTGATAACACTCGCGCACTTTGCGGGTGAAAAACGCTTGGTCGATCTCCTCGCCCTGCGTATAGGTCATCACGCGGACGGAGATCTGGGATTTTGGGTTGTAGTAACCGCGCGCGAGGAACAGGCCGCGATAGTCTTGGATCTCGACGATGTCGCCGGGGTTTGCCTTGCCTTCGAGACGTTCGATCTCGTTGTTGAACACCCACGGGTTGCCTGCTTCGAGGCGCATGTTGCGCGTTTTTTTCAATTTGATGAGAGCCATAGATGCATTCTCCTTCGCATACACGTTAATATGTGAGTTTGTCCCTGGAGGTGGAACGTATGCTGTGGAAATCTCTGCTGCTGCTGTGCTTAGGTCTGGGCGGGTTTCTCGCCGGGATGTGGATCATGCGCACAGGTATGGAGCGCATGGCGGTCGATCGATTGCCAGATATCATCAAACGCTTCGTCAAAACGTCCACGCGAGGCTTGCTCACCGGGACGGTCTTGACGGCGTTGATCCATTCGAGCGCAGGTGTCAGCATCATCGCGATCGGGTTGGTCAGCGCAGGGGCGATGACGTTTGCCGACTCGCTCGGGGTCATACTCGGCACCAACATTGGGACAACCGTGACAACCCAAGTCTTGTCTTTTGGCTTGGAGTCACTGATCATCCCGTGTCTGGTGGTCGGGGTGTTGCTGTCGGTGTTTTTGCGTGGCACCTACAAATACATCGGCCTCGCAGTGCTCGGGTTTGCGGCGATCTTCCTCGCGCTGGAATTGATTGAGCGCGCGTTAACGCCGTTGTCAACGATGCCGTGGTTCCGTGATGTGTTGGCATTCTCCTCGCAGAATCCGTTGCTCGGTGTGCTGGCTGGAGCTGTGCTGACCGCGTTGATCACGTCGAGCACGGCGACGACGATGCTGACGATTGTACTGGCCTCGCAAGGGCTGGTGGACTTGCCAGGCGCGATAGCGATCATTCTCGGGAACAACATCGGCACCTGCATCACCTCGATCATCGCAGCTGTCGGCACGCCGCTCAACGCCAAACGAGTGGCGTTGGCACACGTGATTCTGAACGTGCTGGGCGTGGCGGCGTTTCTGCCGTTTGTACATGGACTGGCCGCGATGTGTACATGGGTGAGTCAGGACATCGCGGTACAAGTGGCGACGTCACATCTGCTGTTCAATGTGATCTCCTCGCTTGCGGTCTGGCCGTTCACCAAATGGTTTGCACAGCTGGTGTGCTGGCTGATGCCTGACAAAAAAGCCGCGTGAGCAAGCGCAGGACCTGAAAAGGTTCCTGCGCTTTTTCACGCGCTGTTTGTAGGGCGTGGCTTAGTACGAATCGGTAGAGGTTTGGCCTTGAACGATCGAGACACCCGCGGAGCAGCCGAGGCGGTCAGCTCCTGCTTCCATCACAGCTTGGGCATCGGCGATGGAGCGGATACCACCGGATGCCTTGACACCCGTGTTCGGACCGACGATTGCGCGCATCAGTGCGACATCTGCCGCTGTGGCACCGCCCGTGGAGAAGCCGGTGGACGTTTTCACAAAATCCGCTCCTGCGGCGACGGTGAGCAGGGAAGCGATCGCTTTTTGCTCGTCGGTGAGCAGGGAGGTTTCGATGATCACTTTGGTCAGGGCGTGGCCTTTGACAGCATCGACGACCGCTTTGATCTCTTCGTAGACCGCTTTGAGGTCACCCGCTCGCAGCAGTCCGTTGGAGATGACCATGTCGACTTCGTGTGCACCGTTGGCGACGGCGTTTTTGGCTTCAAACGCTTTGACTTCCGCGGTGTTCGCTCCGAGCGGAAACCCGATGACGGTGCAGACTTTGACATCTGTGCCGGCGAGGTTTTTCGCTGATCGTGCTACATAAATCGGATTGATGCAGACGGAGGCGAACTGGTATTGCTTCGCTTCGGCGCAGAGTTTGTCGATTTGGTCGGGGGTCGCTTCTGGCTTGAGCAGGGTGTGATCGATGATCGATGCAACCTGTTCAAGCGCAATCGAGGTATAGGTGCCAGAGGGTTCATGGGTGAAGCCGATGGCAGCTTGAACGGCCGTGCGGGCGGATTGGATGATCTCTTGCATATGTAATTCCTCCTAGCCTGTCAAAACTTGTCGATTTCCAGAATCGTACTCCACTATAGCATATTTTGCCCAACAGCAGAGCTTAGGAAACTTTTTTTCTCATTTAAGGACTAGGCAACGGTTTTGAGGTCGTGGTAATGTTTCAAGTGTGGAACATTCGTTCTCCATTTGAAAAATTGGGAGGTATTCAGTCATGGCACAACTCCAAGAAGAAATGCACCACATGCTCCGCGCACTCCTCGAACGCACCGAAGTCCAAGGGGCAAAGATCGATGCGATCGAGCAACGCCAGATCGCTTTTGAGCAACGCATGCAAGGGCAAGTCCAGTCTATTCAGCAGGAGGTGTCGGCAATCCGCGGTGAGATGAAGAACTTCGTTACCAAGGATGATATGCAAAATGTCGCGACCAAGGACGACCTGCTGCACTTCGTTACCAAGGATGATCTCAAAAACTTCGCGACCAAGGACGACCTGCTGCACTTCGCCACCAAGGATGATCTCAAAAATGTCGCGACCAAGGACGACCTGCTGCACTTCGCCACCAAGGATGATCTCAAAAATGTCGCGACCAAGGACGACCTGCAAGAGTTCTTCGTAGCCGTGCAGCGTGGGATTCGCGAGACGGTTTTGAACGATCTCGAGGTTTTGGTGGGCGTGGTGTTGGAACATGATGTGGAGGTCCATGAACTTCGTCAGACGGAGGACTTCATCACACACAAGATCTACCAACACGAGGAGGCCATCCACAAGCTCCGCCTCCACAACAATCAACTCTGGAAGCGCTCCAAGCAACACAGCCGCATCATCCACCATCTGCAAAAATAATGCCCTCGTCGCCCCGTCCCTCCTGTCCCCACCTGAGATGAAACTCCATGAAAAAATCCCCCACACAGTCTCCTGTCTGGGGGATTTACTCGTTACAGCATTTCCAATTCCATCGCCCCTGCAAATTGCCCTTCCTCGATCGGAGCTGCTTCCTTCTCCGTGAAGGTCAGTCGCTCCACAAAGGTCCCTTGCGAAACTTGCGGGCCCGCTGCGTCGAGGCGCACAGCGACCACCTCACCCAACAACTCATCGCCACCGTCAAACACGACTTTGATGTAGTTGTCGGTATATCCGATCAATTGCCCGTTCTCCTCGCGCTCCTCCGGAATCACTTCCAGAACTTCGCCCAAGAAGCGAGTCGAGTACTTCACTTGCAACGTATTCGCCAAGTTGATCAGACGCGTCACACGCGCTTCCTTCTCCCGCTCGGTCAGTTGATCCTTGTACTTCGCCGCCGGCGTGAAGTTGCGACGAGAGTACGGGAAGACATGCAGATCGGCAAAATCCTGATCGCGGATGAAGTCATACGTGCCTTCAAAGTCTTCCACCGTCTCGCCTGGGAAGCCGACGATCACGTCCGATGTGATCGCCACATCCCCCAGCGCCCCACGAACTCTGCGCACCGCCTCCGCAAATTGTTCGATCGTGTACTTGCGGTTCATGCGGTCAAGCACGCGGTTCGAGCCAGCCTGCAACGGGATATGCAGGTGACGGACGATTTTTTTCGACTTCGACAGCACGTCGATCATCTTGTCATCGAGCTCCGACGCTTCAATCGACGAGATGCGGATGCGGCGCAAGTCTGGCACTTTTTCCTCCAGATCGCGCAGGAGGTCTGCCAAGTTGTAGTCCTCCAGATCGTCACCATACCCACCGGTGTGAATGCCGGTCAGGACGATCTCGTAGTAGCCCGCCTCTACTAGTTTTTTGGCTTGGCGGATGACGTTCTGCGGGTCGCGGCTGCGAATGAAGCCACGGGAGTACGGGATAATACAGAACGTGCAGAAGTTGTTACATCCTTCCTGAATCTTCAGCGACGCGCGTGTGCGGTCGTTGAAGTATGGCACATCCAGTTCCTCGAACTCACGCTGCTTGCGGACGGAGGAGACGACCTTGAACGGGCTTTTCTCCTCTTGTGCGCGCTCCACATACTGCAAGATCTGTTCGCGACCTTGCGTCCCGATGACGAGGTCAACACCCGGAATCTCCAGAATCTCATCGGGTGCCACCTGTGCATAGCAACCGGTGACGACGATCGTCGCGTCCGGGTTGCGGCGAATCGCGCGGCGAATCATCTGGCGCGATTTTTTGTCCCCGGTGTTTGTGACGGTGCAGGTGTTGATGACATAGCAGTCCGCGATGTCCTCAAACTCCACTTGCGTCCAGCCTGTGCTGCGGAATTGGTGCCAGATCGCTTCGGTATCATACGAGTTGACTTTGCAACCCAATGTGTGAAAAGCAACGGTGCTCATCTGTCGTTCAACCCCCTAACTCACCATAGTGATAGTAGATGCATGTCGCGGCCACAAGTCCGGCCGTTTCGGTGCGCAATATACGAGGCCCCAGCGTGACAGGGAGTGCCCCCTGTGCCAAGGCCATTTCAATTTCTGAATCGGCGATGCCGCCCTCAGGTCCGATCAGCACCCCGATGTGCTTGGCATCAGGATGCTCCGCCAAAACTTCGCGCAAGCCTCGGGCCTTTTCTCCTTCGTAAGGTACGACTACGAGGTCGAATCCGTCAAGAGCGCTCATCAATTGTTTGAAACTCATCGGTTCCCCAATCGACGGGATCAGGTTGCGGTGCGCTTGTTCTGCCGCTTCCTTGGCGATTTTCTGCCAGCGTTCACGGCGTTTCTGTTCTTTTTTGGCATCATATTGAACAACACAGCGCGCCATGTCCAGCGGGATGAAGCGGTTGATGCCGACTTCAGTTCCTTTTTGGACAATCAACTCCATTTTATCACCTTTGGGCAGGCCCTGCGCCAAGGTAATTTTTACGTTCGATTCCGGCGACTGGGTGAGAATCTCCACGATCTTGCCTTGCACGGAGGTATCGCCAAGGTCGGTGAGTTGCACGCGGTAGGCATGCCCGAGGCCGTCACAGACGATGACCTCCTCCCCGGCTTCCATGCGCATGACGCGGACGATGTGCTTGACATCATCGCCCGTGATCGAGACTCGCGAATCGGTGATCGCGCTGGGTTCTACAAAATAACGCTGCACGCAGGACCCCTCCTTTTTCTGAAAGTTACGCCAGTTTCGCGACAAAGGCGACCCAGTCATCCTCGGTGTGTTTGTCGACGATGCGGAAGCCTTGGGCCTCCAGTTCGGTGCGGACGAGATCCGCTTTTTCCTTGATGATCCCAGAGGTGATGAACGTGCCCTGCGGCTTCAGCACGTCACGAGCCGATGCAACCATCAGCAGGATGATCTCGGCGAGAATGTTGGCGACTACGATGTCGAACTTCTCGTCTACGCCCTTGAGCAGGTCGTTCGCACGGACGGTGATCTGCTCTGATACTTGGTTCAATTCCACGTTCTCCTGCGCCACTTGCACGGCGACAGGGTCAAGGTCGAGTGCCAACACCTGTCCGGCGCCCAATTTTGCACAGGCGATGGAGAGGATACCCGTCCCACACCCAACGTCGACCAGTGTATCGCCCGGCTGGATGATCTTGTCCAACACGCGGATGCACAGGTTGGTCGTCGGGTGTGTGCCCGTGCCAAACGCCATGCCCGGATCGAGTTCAATCAGCACTTCGCCCTCACGCGGGGTGTATTCCTCCCACGTTGGCTTGATCGTCAGGCGGTCGGTCACTTGCACCGGGTGGTAGTACTTTTTCCACTCGTTCGCCCATTCTTCCTCATCGGCGATCCGCACTTCGACGTTGACGTGACCTGGGTCGATGCCGAGTTCCTGCAAACCACGAATTTCAGCAGCGATCTGTTCCTTCATCGCTTCCTGCCAGATCTCCACTGCGACATACGCCTTCACGCGCACGCCCGATTCCGGAAAATCGGCCGGGTTCAGCCCGTAGATTTCGCCGTAGCGGTCCTCCCACGTGCGGGTCAAGTCGTTGCTGTCCTCCAGCACAACTCCATTCGCTCCGAAGCGCTCAAAAATCGCTGAGACGGCTTCCACCGCTTCCTCTGTGGTCAGCACTTGCACTTCCGCCCACTGCATATATGTACCCCCTTGGGTGATCGTAGACTTTTTTGACATGCAAAATAAAAAATACCATACCTGCAAAAATAAATCCACAGGTGATAGGATGCCCGCTAGACACGGGATCTACCACCTGTGGATTTTGGGTCAATTGCTGCGGAATAAAGCGTCCTTCAAGCGTTCGAACATCGAGCGTTCCTGCTCGTGCGTATCCTCGCCCATCGTCGAGGCCAACTCGCGCAACAGCTCTTTTTGTCTGTCGTTCAAGTTGTTCGGAGTGACGACGGTGATGCGCACGTGCTGGTCACCACGCACGTTGGAACGGTTGAGCACCGGAATGCCCTGCCCGCGCAGACGGAAAACTTTGCCCGTCTGGGTGCCTTCTGGGATGCGGAGCATGACTTTGCCATCGATGGTCGGGACTTCGATCTCATCGCCAAGCGCTGCTTGCACAAACGTCAGCGGCACTTCGCAGTACACATCCTCGCCCTCGCGCTCAAAGAAATCATGGTCGCGCACGACGAGCACGACGAACAAGTCACCCGGCGGGCCACCTTTGGCGCCCATCTCACCCGCGCCACTCACGCGGATGCGGTTGCCGGTGTCGACGCCCGGCGGGACGTTGATTTTCATCTGACGGCGCTTGCGCACTTTGCCCTCGCCGTGACAGGTTCCGCACTTCTGCTCGATTTTTTTGCCAGTGCCTGCACAGGTGCGGCATGTCGTGCGGTTGACCATGCGGCCAAGCGGTGTGTTGACGACCTGCTCCTGCTGTCCACTGCCGTTACAAGTCGAGCAGGAGGACACGTTGGTGCCTGGCTTCGCACCGGAGCCGTCACAGGTGTCGCACTCCTCCCAGCGTGGGATCTCAATGGTTTTCTCCACGCCGAATGCCGCTTCCTTGAATTCAACTTGCATCTGGTACTGCAAGTCTTGGCCGCGTTGCGGGCCGTTGCGCTGCCCACGACCGCCACCACCACCGCCACCAAAGAACATGTCAAAAATGTCGCCGAAGTCGCCAAATCCTTGACCGCCTCCGCCAAAACCGCCGCCACCGCCCCCGAACTGGTTCGGGTCTTGGTGACCAAAGCGGTCATAGCTCGCGCGTTTGTTCGAATCGGAGAGCGTCTCATATGCCTCTGAGACTTCCTTGAACTTATCTCCGGCAGACGGATCGTCTTTGTTGACGTCCGGGTGGTATTGGCGTGCGAGTTTGCGGTAGGCCTTTTTGACTTCCTCTGGCGTCGCATCCTTGCCGACGCCGAGGACTTCATAATAATCTCGTTTGCTCACGACCGCTCACTCATTTCTTATTTCTTCTCTTCTTCCACAACGGTGTAGTCCGCATCGACGACATCGTCCTTGCCACCCGCTGCGCCCTCAGCACCTTCTGCTGCTTGTGCCGCTTGAGCTGCTTGCTCGTACAGTTTCACAGACAAGGCTTGCACGATCTCGGACAGCTCGTCGGACGACTTTTTGATCGCCTCGATGTCTTCGCCTTCCAGCGCTTTTTTGAGGTCTTCTTTGACAGCGTTCGCTTTGTCGACTTCGCCTTGGTCTACTTTGCCTTCGAGGTCCTTGAGGGTCTTTTCGGTTTGGTAGACGAGCGAGTCTGCGGAGTTGCGGATGTCGACTTCCTCACGGCGTGCTTTGTCTGCATCTGCGTTCGCTTCTGCTTCCTTCACCATGCGATCGATCTCTTCATCGGACAGACCGGTGTTCGAGGTGATGGTGATTTTTTGTTGCTTGCCGGTGCCCAGGTCTTTTGCAGATACGTTGACGATCCCGTTCGCGTCGATGTCGAAGGTGACTTCGATTTGCGGCACGCCACGCGGTGCCGGCGGGATATCGGACATCTGGAAGCGACCGAGGGTTTTGTTGTCGCGAGCGAATTCGCGCTCCCCTTGCAGAACGTGGATGTCGACGCCCGTTTGGTTGTCAGCCGCGGTGGAGTACACTTGCGACTTGGAGGTCGGGATCGTAGTGTTGCGCTCGATCATGCGAGTCATGACGCCGCCGAGGGTTTCGATGCCCAGGGAGAGCGGGGTCACGTCGAGCAGGACCACGTCTTTGACTTCACCAGTCAGGACGCCACCTTGAACTGCTGCGCCGATTGCAACGACTTCGTCCGGGTTTACGCCTTTGGACGGTTCTTTGCCGGTCAGCTTTTTGACAGCTTCGACGACAGCCGGGATCCGGGTGGAACCGCCGACGAGGACGATCTTGTCGATTTGGTTGAGCGAGAGGCCGGAGTCTTTCAACGCTTGACGGGTCGGAACCATCGTTGCTTCCACGAGGTCAGCGGTCATCTCATCGAACTTCGCACGGGTCAGGTTGACTTCCAAGTGCTTCGGACCTTCTGCGGTCATCGAGATGAACGGCAGCGAGATCGTGGTGGCGGTGACGCCGGAGAGTTCTTTTTTCGCTTTTTCCGCTGCGTCTTTGAGACGTTGCAACGCCATCTTGTCTTTGGAGAGATCGATGCCGTTTTCTTTTTTGAAGGTGTCGACGAGGTATGCGATGATCTTGTCATCGAAATCGTCGCCGCCCAGTTTGTTGTTACCGGAAGTTGCTTTTACTTCAAATACACCGTCGCCCAGTTCGAGGATCGAGACGTCGAAGGTACCACCGCCCAGGTCATAGATCAGGATGGTTTGGTCTTCTTCCTTGTCAAGGCCATACGCCAGTGCTGCTGCAGTCGGCTCGTTGACGATCCGCAGAACTTCGAGGCCCGCGATCTTGCCTGCGTCCTTGGTCGCTTGGCGTTGGGAGTCGTTGAAATAGGCCGGAACGGTGATGACCGCTTGGGTGACCGTTTCGCCGAGGTATGCTTCTGCATCAGACTTGAGCTTTTGCAGGATCATCGCCGAGATTTCTTGCGGGGAGTAGTCTTTGCCTTCTACCGATTCCTTGTGGTTGGTGCCCATGTAACGCTTGATCGACATGACGGTGTTGTCCGGGTTGGTGACCGCTTGGCGTTTCGCAACGTCACCGACGAGGCGCTCGCCGTTTTTCATCCCGAGAACGGACGGGGTGGTGCGGTTGCCTTCTGCGTTGGGGATGACGACCGGTTCGCCGCCTTCCATTACTGCTACACAAGAGTTGGTGGTGCCGAGGTCAATACCGATTACTTTAGACATGAATGGTTCCCTCCTGGAAGTATCTAGTTTTCTATTCTAGGAAAAAAGTTATTGGCTGACTTGAACCATCGCAGGGCGAATGGTTTTTTCCTTGAGCTTGTAGCCCTTGCGCATCTCCATGACGACAGTGCCTGCCGGGTGATCCGCAGACTCCACTTGCATCACACCTTCATGGACATTGGGGTCAAACGGCTGGCCGACCGACTCAATCGCGCTCAGACCATAGTTGCTGAGTGCGGTTTGCAGCTGACGGTAGACCATGTCGATGCCGGTGAGCAGCGTTTTGGCATCGCTGTTGTCGGCCGACTTCATCGCCATCTCGAAGGTGTCGAGCACCGGGAGCAGTTCCTCGATGATCTTGGTGTTCGCATAGGCTGCGAACTCTTCCTTCTCCTGACGACTGCGACGGCGGAAGTTATCAAAGTCTGCCTGTGCGCGCAGGTAGCGAGTCTTGTAATCGTCCGCTTCGGCGCCCAGACGTGCCACTTCCGCGAGCAATTCCTCACGGGTGCGGGTGTCCTCAACTCCCGGAGCTTCCGTTTCGACAGCTTCGGTTTCCAGGGTGTCAACAGTCTCTTCCATACGGTTGTCTTCCATTTTGTTGAACCTCCTAAAAAAGCCTTTATTCTTCCTCATCCGTGCGGTCCTTCATCCGAATGATGGTATGGATGCGCATGATGGCGACGGTGACTTCTCCAGCGGCGCGCAGGGCGTGCAGTTTGACAGGGGTCGGGTCGTAGATGCCGTATTCCGCCATGTCACAGACGCTCCCATCCTCGCAGTTGATCGCGAGGGTATCGGAGGCCTGCTCAATTTGGGCGACATTGGCTTCCTCGACCTTCTCCAACGGGTTGAACCCCGCGTTCTGCACGATCTGCGTCATCGGTTTGCGCAAGGCGCGGGCGACCGCTTCGACGCCGAATCCGGTCATGCCGCGCACGGTTTCGCGCATTTTTTCCACTTCGCGTGCCGTCCAGAGTTCCACAGAACCGCCGCCCGGCACGACGCCGCCGCGAACGGCTGCCTGCACAGACGATGCTGCGTCGCGGGCGATGCGCGAACGTTCGCCCACCACTTCCTCCGTCGAGGCTCCGACGAGGATCGTGGCCAGCGATTTGCCGTAACCACCCACGATGCGAATCGTCTCCATCCGCTCGTCTTCAAAAACCGCTTCGGCCCAGCCGAGGAAGCGGTGCAATTCCTCCGCTGACTTGGCGATGCCGGTGCGCTTGATCGGGCGGGCACCCGTGTGCTCCGCGATCTTGCGCAGGTCTTTGGAAGCAACGCGTTGGACGATCATCACGCCCGCTTCGCCGAGCACTTCCTCTGCAACGGGCGAGACGCCGCGGTCTGTGCAGACCACGTTGATTCCGAGCGTGACGAGGGCATCAACGTTTTTGCGGAAATCTTCCTTGTACTGGCGGTAGAGTTGGAAGCCTGCTTCCGTGCCGAGCGCTTCGGAATCGATCTCCTCCGGCTCCAGCGCATCGTCGATCAGTAGAATCTTGGCTTCCTCGACGCGGTCGGGCATCTGCGGCGACATGCGCTGTTTGTTGAGGATCAGACCTTGGAACACTTCTGAGCCCGCGCCGACGCTGGACATGACGTGATCGGAGAGGCGGTATTGTGGATCGCGCAGTTTGTCATAGCCGATCAACTGGGCCGCCTCTGTGACGAGTTGCGCGATGTCTTCGTGTTCGCGACCCGCGACCATCGCCACTTGGTAGAGCACATCCTCGCCAAGACCCTCCAGCGACCGTGCCCGACTTTGCAGACGTTCGACCGCGTAGGAAACCCCTGACGTGATGCCTTCGATCACGCGCGTGACCGGAACTCCGCGCTCGACTTGTGCCACTCCCTCATTCAAAAGCGCCGCTGCCAGCAACGTCGCCGTCGTGGTGCCGTCCCCAATCTCCTCTTGTTGTGCGGAGGCGACGTTGATCAGCATCTTGGCGGCCGGGTGTGTAACTTCCATGCGATTGAGAATCGTCACGCCATCGTTGGTGATGACCACGTGGCCTTGGGTGTCGACAAGCATCGTATCGAGCCCCTTCGGACCGATCGTTCCTTCTACGGCGGAGGCGATGGCGCGCACGGCGGTCGCGTTCGAGTACAGCGCGGCCAGCCGTTCGTCGCCTTCTTGCGGCTTTGGACTAGGGGACTGACTCATCCGGCATAACTCCTATCCGTCTTATGTAAGAGGAGGTTGTCCCTCCTCTTGGTTGGTTGGCTCTACGAAACTACCTCATCAAGTATGAAACAGCAGGCGATTATTTATACAATTGCGTCAACATGTGCGAAAGTGACGACGAGAACTGGTGCAGCGTGTGGATCACGCGTCCGTACTCCATGCGCGTGGGGCCGAGCACCCCGATCGCTCCGACGGGGATGCCGTCGATGGTGTAGGAAGCGGTGACCAACGAGCATTCATGGATCGTCTCGATCGCGTTCTCCTGTCCGATCCGCACTTGGACGCCGCCTGTGGAGGTGCCTTCGAGCATCCGAAGCAGTTTTTGCGTCTGTTCGAACATGTCGAGCAGCGGTTTGAGCTTTTCTACATCGCGGAACTCCGGTTGGTTCATGATCCGGGTGGCACCGCCAAGGTAGATTTTCTGCGCACCGGCTGCTTCATCGGTCGGTTCGACCATCTGATCGAACAACATCATCGCACCCTCAAACTGTTCGGAGTAGCGGCGGAGTTCGTCGGCGACTTCGGTGTGCAGAGCCATTTTCAGCTTATGCAGCGGGACGCCGACCAGTTTGCGGTTGAGCAGTTCCACATAGTGCTGTAGCGCTTCCGGGGGGAGCCCCTCCGGGATCATCACCTTGCGCGATTCGACGTGACCGTTGTCGGTGACGATGATCGCCACCGCCATGCGCGTTTCCAGCGAGAGCAGTTGCAGTTGAATGCTGTGCAACTTGGTGGTGAACACCTGCGGACCGAGGACGATGGCGGTGTAGTTGGTCAGACTGGACAGGATCGTCGCGGTCTGTTGCACCACTTGTTCCATCTCATCGAGGCGAGTCAGGAAGCTCGAACGAATCGTGCTGACATCGCTGCTCTCCTCGTCGTTGTCAGGGTTCATGAGGTGGTCTACGTAAAAACGGTAGCCCTTTTGCGACGGGATGCGCCCGGCGGAGGTATGCGGCTGTTCGAGGTAGCCCAGTTCCTCCAGATCGGCCATCTCGTTGCGGATGGTCGCCGGTGAAATCGACATGTCCGGTCGCTTGGAGATCGTGCGCGAGCCAACCGGTTCCGCCGAGCGAATGTAATCATCCACCAAGACTTGCAGAATGACTTTCTGACGATCGGTCAACATAGCGAGCACGCCTCCCATTTTGTCGCTTTGTTAGCACTCGATCACTACGAGTGCTAAGTCTAGATAAAATGTAGCAAAATCGGCGTGCCGTTGTCAACGGAATCCCACCAAAAATGAAAAAAAGTCGCGTGTTGTTCACAGAGCGACTTTTTTTGAATATAAGAAGGTGGCCAGCCCGTCGATTTCGTACTTGATGCTGGCCATTATGTTGCCGCGAATTTTTTCGTGACAGGTCTGTCCTGCATCTTCTTGGATACTGCATCTACTTAGAGGATGGATTCAAGGCGCTCCTTATCCTGCGTTCTCGTCCAGTTCGACATCTGTCGCATCCGTCAGTTCGCGGTCTTTCAATTCGCAGAGTTGGCGGTAGTTGCAGAAGCGGCAGGAGCGCGGGTGGGCCGCTCCTTGGAAGTCGAGGATCGAGAGCGGTTGGTTTTGCACAGGATTTTGCAGGTAGGACTTCATCTCCGTGGTGCTGGCGACGATTTTTTCCTCGATCTGCTCAATGTTGGCTGCGGTGACGGTGGTTTTCTTGCAGGTGCCAGGCAGCAGGTACTCGGTGCGGATCTCAATCTGCTCCAGCGGCACGCCGAGTTCACGCGTCAGGTAGTAGGCGTAGAGGTACAACTGCTCCTCAATGCTGTCATCCTCCTGCCCGGTCTTCCAGTCTGCGATGATGTAGCGCTCCCCGATCCGATAGAGGATGTCAAGTTTCACGTAGACTTTTTCCCCGCGCACGTAGATCGTGTTCAGCTTCTCCATCTCCAGAATCTCCACGCGTGGATCGGTGGTGATCTCTCGTAGGGATTCGCTGTCGAGCAAGTTTTGCAGACAGGTGTCCATCCGCTCCTTGATCGACTCGACAATTTTCTTGGGCAGTTGTTGGTAGTAGTACATCTCCACCAGCATCTTGCGCTTTTTCGGTGCCTCGGCCCATTGCGGGACGTTTTTCGATTCGAGCACCGCTTGGTTCATCAGGTTGCGGAGCTTGTCATACAGCTCCGTGAAGGAGAACAGGTGGCCCTTTGCCTGCCACTGCCGGATGTACATATCCGCCAGTTGGTGCAGCGCATCCCCAAAGATCAGGTAGAGGTTGGCCATCTGTTTCAAGCGGTACGTCGTGCGCTGCTCCTCTGTCGCATCGCGGAGCCAGCCGTTGTGGGAGCCGTAATAATGATAAAAGTACCGTCGTGGGCACTCTTGGAAGAGATGATCGCGCGAGTGCGACCAAGACCATTCAGGGTACGGGGTGATCTGGAACATGGACAAACTCCTTTGCTGGAAAGCTAGACTGTCTCCAGTTTACTATAGAACGGCCGCACGAGCCGTTTTTCCACGAAAAAAGACCAACCTGCACATGCGCACAGGTTGGTCTGGTCATTTTTCCAATCCCTACTCGCCCGCTCCCAAAAACTCTGCAAACACCTCATTGGCAAGGAAGATCCCCTGCTCCGTCAGGCGCACTCCGGTCTCGTCCACGGTGAGCAATCCACGCGCTTCATACTTGCGGATCGGGGCGGCGAACACATCGAGCATCTCAGTACCGTGGCGCGCACGGAACCGCTCAAAGGTCACCCCTTCGATCAAGCGCAGTCCGAGGATCATCGTATCCTCGCGCTGAATGGCTTCGTCGATCGCTTCCGTCTCCGTCACCGGGCGTTCGCCACTGACGGTGGTGGAGATGTATTGCGGAACGTCCTTTTGGTTTACGTAGCGCACACCGTCGACATACCCATGGGCCCCAGAGCCCGTCGCCATGTACGGCTCGTTGCGCCAGTAGACTTGGTTGTGTCGCGAGCGGTGACCCGGCTTCGCATAGTTGGAGATCTCGTACATGTCATATCCATTCGCCCGGAACGTGTCCATGACGAGATGGTACATCTGCACTTCCTCGTCCTCATGCGGCAGAATCAACTTGCCCCGCTCGTACCACGTGTAAAACGGTGTGCCTTCCTCGACTTTTAACGAGTACGCCGAGACATGCTCTGGCCCCAACTCGATCAACGCCTTCAAAGTGCCCTCCAGCGTCTCAACGGTCTGCCCAGGCAAGCCGAACATCAGATCGAGGTTGATCGACTGGAACCCCGCCTGACGCGCCAGTTCCCACGAGCGATACACCGCGTCCCGGTCGTGCAACCGACCGAGCTTGACCAAGAGATCGTTGTCAAAACTCTGCACGCCAAAGCTCAAGCGGTTGACCCCGCCGTCCTTCAACACGCGCAGTTTCTCCAGATCGACCGTGCCCGGATTGGACTCGACGGAGATCTCCACACCGTCCGCCATCTTGAAGTGGCGATGCAGCATCTCCATCATCCGCTCACTCTGGCGGGCATCAAAAATCGTCGGAGTGCCCCCGCCGAAAAACACCGTCTGCAAAGGCTTGTGTAGATACGCCGCCGACACGGCCTCCAATTCGCGATCCAAACCGTCCAAGTACCGATCCATCACATCGGATGTTGAAACATAGGAGTTAAAGTCGCAGTAGTAACACTTTGACGCACAAAAAGGGATGTGGACGTACAGTGAGGAGGTTTCGACCTTCACAATCACACCACCATGCGGATGGATTCAATCGGTGACTCGACTTGGAATCCAAGGCGCGGGTTGTTGCTGTTCTCGCCCACCTTCAAGAGGTGTGCACGTTCCGTGTAGTAAGCGATCAATTTGTCGACTTCCGCCTGATCTACCGCTTCTACGCGCTCCAAGATGTAATGCATGATCACTTCCGGCGGTGCCGTCATCGCCGGGCGCGGCGTGCGTTCACCGTTCTCGTCGAGCACCATCGTGTCCTGCCACGGCAGGCGGTTCGCTTGGTCGAGGTAGCCGATCACATCCGGGCAGACCGGCGCTTGTAGCGTCCAGCCCATCGAGAACGCGAACAGGGTGACATTCGGGTTGTGCGAGATGTGTTCGGCCACCACGCGCACTTCATCCGACCAGGCGGTGAACAGGATGCCTTTTTGCGTGGTGTCCAAGAACTCGCGCGGCCCCATCGGGATGCCGGTCAGTTCGGAGAAGGCAAACGCGATCGGTGCCACATCGAGGCTCGCCGGGATGATGTAGTCGTACTGCGGGAAGCCCGGCACTTCTTCGATCATGCGCTTGAAGGTGACGATCGTCTGGGCCACATTCAGCCAGCCGTAGTTGATGAACACGTAGCGACCGTTCAGGTTTTCATTGGGCTCGCCCATGTCTTCCTCCGACGTGCGCAGGAGCGGCGTGCCGTATTGAACGAAGTGCCAATCGCGCAAGTCCTTCGGCGGGAACGCCTCGTAACGCTCGACCATGCTCTTCAAAATGTTCAGCATCACCGGTTGTTCGCCATTTTTCGCATACTCGCCTTCGATGTACGGGAACAGTTCCTTCGCTGCTGCGACATTGTGGTTCAACAGCGAGGTGTACGCCACGTAGAACGCGGTATTCGGGCTCGGGTTGTATTCGTAGGCATTGTGGAATTGCACCAGCGCGTCATCCATGCGGAATTCCTTCAGGAACGAATAGCCCAGTTCGAACACTGCATTGGCCGCCATCGGCACCAGTTCCACGACTTTGCGCAGCGGGTTGATCGCCGAGCCAAACAGGTTGTCATGCATCAAGGCTTGGGCAACTTTGTAGTAAGCATCCGGGTCATCCGGGTTCATGGCAACGTTTTCAAACAACTCCGCCGCCTGTTTGCGGTCGAGCATGCGCAGGACAAACGCATAGCGTTGGTACACGCGCAGGTCGTACACTTCGAGTTTCAGGCAGGTATTCAGCACATCTTGGGCACGGTCGTACAGTTCGTCGGCCATGCAGTCCTCTATATGTTGCAACATCTGTTCGAGTTGCTCTACTTGCTTATCTTCATTGGACACCAATGGAAAATCCCCCTCTATCTACGTCCAGATAACCTCCATTGTACCATAAAAAAACGCCCGATGCGCGCGAGCGCAACGGGCGTTTTTGCATTAGTCGATTTTCAAAACAGCCATGAACGCTTCCTGTGGAACTTCGACGGAACCGACTTGCTTCATGCGCTTCTTGCCTTCTTTTTGCTTGTCGAGCAATTTGCGCTTCCGGGAGATGTCACCGCCGTAACACTTGGCGAGGACGTTTTTGCGGATCGCTTTGATTGTTTCGCGGGAGATGACTTTGTTGCCGATCGCCGCTTGGATCGGGACTTCGAACTGCTGGCGCGGGATCAGTTCCTTGAGCTTCTCACACAGCGAACGGCCGCGCGGGAAGGCTTTGTCCTTGTGTACGATGATCGACAGGGCGTCGATGATCTCGTTGTTCAGCAGGACGTCCATCTTGACCAGTTGCGACGGGCGGTACCCGATCAGTTCATAATCGAACGACGCGTAGCCCTTCGTCCCTGACTTCAGACGGTCAAAGAAATCATAGACCACTTCGGTCAGCGGAATCTCGTACACGAGGGTGACGCGGTTTTGGTCCAGATAGTTCATGTTCTGGAACATGCCGCGCTTTTCTTGGCAGAGCTCCATGATCACGCCGACATAGTCCTTCGGCACAATGATCGACGCCTTCACATACGGCTCCTCGATGCGCTCGATGCGCTGCGGGTCCGGCAGTTTCGACGGGTTGTCGATCTCGATCATGCTGCCATCGGTCGCGTACACGTGGTAGACGACCGACGGTGCGGTGGTGATCAGCGTCAGATCGAACTCGCGCTCCAGACGCTCTTGGATAACTTCCATGTGCAACAGGCCGAGGAAACCACAACGGAAACCGAAACCGAGCGCGGTGGAGGTTTCCGGCTCATACTTGAGCGCCGCGTCGTTGAGTTCCATTTTCTCCAGCGCATCGCGCAAGTCGTTGTATTCGGCGGTATCGACCGGGTACAGTCCGCAGAAGACCATCGGGTTGATGCCGCGGTAGCCTGGGAGCTGCTCTGCGGCCGGGTTGTTCACGAGCGTTACCGTATCACCAACACGGGTGTCGCGGACGTTTTTGATCGAAGCGTGGAAATAGCCGACATCGCCGACCATCAACTCGTCCACCGCTACCATGCGCGGGGTGAGTTTGCCGACTTCGATAACTTCGTACTCGGCTTCGGTCGCCATCATCCGCACTTTTTGGCCGGCTTTCAGGGAACCGTTGACGATCCGCATCTGGACGATTACGCCTTTGTACGGGTCGAAGTAGGAATCATAGATCAGCGCTTGCAGCGGTGCGTCCGGGTCGCCAGTCGGCGCCGGGACTTTTGCTACGATCTGTTCGAGGATCTCTTGAATCCCGATCCCAGACTTTGCCGACGCGAGAACCGCGTCAGACGCATCAAGGCCAATCACTTCCTCGATTTCTTGCTTAACGCGCTCCGGCTCCGCAGACGGAAGGTCGATTTTGTTGATGACTGGGACGATTTCCAGGTTGTTCTCCAGCGCGAGGTATACGTTCGCCAGTGTTTGCGCCTCAATGCCTTGGGCCGCGTCCACGACGAGCAGCGCGCCTTCACAAGCGGCGAGCGAACGCGAAACTTCATAGGTGAAGTCGACATGTCCTGGCGTGTCGATCAGATGCAGGATGTACTCGATGCCGTCCTTCGCCGTGTAGTTCAGGCGTACCGATTGCAACTTGATCGTGATCCCGCGCTCACGCTCGATGTCCATGTTGTCGAGCAACTGGGCTTGCATATCGCGTGAGGCGATCGTGCCTGTATATTCAAGAATGCGGTCAGCCAGCGTGGACTTCCCGTGGTCAATATGTGCGATGATCGAGAAGTTGCGGATCTTCTCTTGACGTTTTCTGGCATCCATGTGCATGCCGTCCCCCTTCTGAGACAATACTGCCCGTAATTATAGCATTAAAAAAAGCCCTGCGCCATCGCAGGGCTTTAATTCGAGGTAAATACTCCGCTCAGCGAGTCGAGAAGTTTCTTGGCTCCGGTTTGCATCCATGTCCCCATGTTGACAGACGCGCTATCCAAGCCATCGGCGACGGTGCTTTGTTGGCCTTCGAGGTCTTGGCTGAGTTCTTGCGACCACGACGGTTTGGTGCTGGTGCCCGTCTTGACGTCCTTGCCGAGAATTTTCAGGTCAACGTCCCCGCGGGGGCCGCTTTTGATCACCAGCGCTTGGGGGTCGTTGGTGCCGACCAGCGAGTTCACGCCCTTTTCCGCCGTGGAGATCCCGAAAATCACCAGCAACGCCAACATGATCAGCAGCACTCCGTATACCGCCGTGTGCTCCAACATCGACTTGATTCGCATCGTCGTAACTCCTCCCCGTTGAGTTTGCTACCCAGTATCGCCTGCTCGACAGCGGGTGATACCCGCGTCCACGGTCACCTAGTTGCTCCTAGTTACTGCCTTGCTGCTTTTGTTCTTGGCGTTGTTGCGAATCCTGTTGTTGCTTGGTCAGCGGTTTCTCCACTGGGACTTGGACTTCCGGGGAGAGCGCTTTGATGTCCTTCAAATATTGAGCAGCGGCTTTGCCCAGCAGTGCAGCGGTGCGCTTTTCCTCTTCTAAGGAATTGCCCGGTCCGCCGATCTCGATCAACACCATGTTCCGGTTTAAGTCTTGGTTGTAGCGGGTGTCGTAGCTCGCAGGGCCTTTTTTCCAGACGCCGCGTGTCAGTCCTGGGTACATTTTGTTCATGTATTCTTGCAGTTTCGTGGCCGTCGCTTGGTTTTGATCGGAGTGCGGATTGTTGCCACCCCCGACGATGAAGTAGACCATCGCGTAATCGACCCCGTCGATGTTGAACGTCGTCTTGTCCCGTGGCAGCGAATCGCGGTGGATGTCAAAAATCAATTTCAAGTCTTTGTGCTCCTTCAGCACTTTCTGCACCGTCACGCGCGAGTAGTCGTAGGCGTCGTCGAAGCTGCCCTGCGTCCAATAGTCCTCTAGCGTTTGCAGCGTCGGCACGCCATTTTTCTTTAACTCTTCCAGCATCGCGGAACCGGCTTGCTCGATGTTTTTCTTGGCATCGTAGGCACGGTCGGCGTTTTGGATCTGCGGCAGATCGGGCAGGAACGACTCCCGGTTGTGCGAGTGGTAGATGTAGACCAGCGGTTCGTTGTTGTTCGCCGGGATGACGTCCTCCACTTTCTCACGCGGCTTGGCCTCTAGATTCGGCGGCGGTGCGTTTTTGTCCGCATGGTCATCAGAGGGCGGAACGGTGTAGGTCGGGTCGGGGGTCAGCAGCTTGAAATCGCTGACCGCCATCCCCGGCACTTGGAACCCGAGCATCGTCAGCGGATTGCCCGCGTCGATATCGGTGAACAAGTAGAGCAACATGTTGCTCAACCCCCGTGGCGAAGCGTTCGATTCCGCGAGGGTCGGCGTCGGGCCAATCGAGGCGTACATCGGGAGTTCCTGTGACATCACCCCGTTGAGCGAATGCACGGAGATGCTGTGCAGGATGCGACCCGCCAGCCCCTTGCTCTGTCCCCCTGTGATCAATTGCACCGCCACCACACAGACGATGATGGAAAAAACGGCTGTGGCAAGCCCCATCGTAATGATCGCGGTGCGCGCCCGCTGGCTGCTTAAATTTAAGGTTAGCGAGCGAAACCGACGTTTGCGCTCGTGATCGAATTTTTTCATCGTGACCGACCTCCTTTGTCTCTCCTGCCTCTACTCTATGAGACACAGTTGCTAGATATGCCAACAAAAAAAGACCGTGCCCCACAGGGGACACGGTCTCTTTTTCTAGCAGGTTGCACACTTATTCGTTGATATAGGCGGTGTTGCTTTGCGGGATGTATTGCACGTCGAGGCCGAGTCCTTCGGAGATCGCACGGAGCGGCACGTAGGTTTTGCTGCCGCCGTGGAGCAGGTGGATCGTGCCATCGATTTGCACCAGTTCGCCATTGACTTCCAGCATGTTGGAGCCGATCGAGAACTTGATGTTGTTATCCTTATAGGAAAGGATCGCCGCTTGTGCGTCCTCGTCCCAGCCAACTTCCGCCCCCAGTGCGGTCGCCAGTTCGCGCAGCCCGACATAGGTGCGATCGTCGACCAGTTCCGGCTTGAATTGCGGAATGAAATCGGTTCCTTTCACCACGAGGTTGATCGGTTCCTCATTCATATCATGACGGTATTGGCCACCCCAGATCGCTTGCGACAACGCTTCTGCGATCACTTCGTAGCCTTGTTGGTTCGGGCGGTTGTCACTTTCGAGGATGTGGGTGTATTCCTGCTCATGACCGACGAATTGCTCGGCTACATGTGCGACGTCAATATGGAAGGTCGGTGCTTTCATGCTCGCGGCAATCGTATCGAGCGTTTCGGTGATGTCACCGTTGATCTCCATCAGGCGGTCGTATGTGCGTTTGTCTGCATTGGCTGGGTAGGAAGCGTAGGTGTCCGCGACGACGATTTTGGCATCTGGTGCGAGTTCGTGGAGGAGGGTGAGCGAGGATCGCATGTTGTCGGCGAATGTAGCGAGCGTTTGGCTGTGCATTTTGGTCACTTCTTCGTCGGTCATGTTCTTGAGGGTTTCCGGCAAGTTTTCACCGTAGTCATGGGTGCCGAGGTTGATCGTGATCAGGTCAGCTTCCCGCAGTTCGGCTTTGGTATCTGGAATGTCTGCAAAAAAGCCCGCGGCGCGCAAGTCGCGCAGGTCCGGTTGAATGCGATCCGTGATCGTGTTCTCGCCGCTCTCGATCGCGGTGAGGTAGTTTTTGAAGCCGGTAGAGGTCAAACCGTCCAACCCGTAGTTTTTCAGCAAGGTGCGTCCCGTGTACAGCGAGGCTTCATAGACGCGCTCCACGTACCCGTATGGCTTGCCCATCATCTCTTCTTGGCCGGGCTCGTTGCTTTGCGTCACCCCATCGCCGAACACCACATAGTGGTGCGGGAGCTTCATCATCTGGTTGGCCGGAACATCAGCCGAAGCCACGCCCGTCCCTGCAAATCCTGCTGCGAGAACGGCTGCTGCGACCAGACCCATGCTTTTGCTACGCTTGTTTGTTTTCATTTTAAACGACCTCTCTTTGTGTATATAAATTATGAATCTATTATATCAGTATTGCTTACTTTTTGACAGATGCTTAATAAAAAAAGAACGCGCCCGCGAAGGGGCACGTTCTTTTTTGAGGATGGGCTATTCGGTGGCTGGGGCAAATCCCAATTGTCCTGCGAGCAGCACGGCACCGCCGGTTTGCGCTTCTGGGTCGCCAAATGCGCCGCGAACGATGTAGTCGTTCTTCACAAGGTCGGCATGACGCACACAGTGGGCAGACGGATCGTCCACGAGACCGGTTGGATGGTACACATAGGCCATCATGTCACTGCGCACGCCAGCATCCTGCCACTTGCTCGCCAATTCGATCGGAATCGCATCGGTGGCGATCCAGCGAACATGGTGCAGTTCGGAGTCGGACTGCTCCCGGAGCACATCCCGGATGGAGTTCAACAGCAACGACGTGGTCAGGATCACCGTCGGGCGCGATCCTTCGACGCTGGCTTGTACCGTTTCGAGATGGCGCACATCGCGTGGCGGTTGCACCGGGACGGCGACAGTTCCGGAGTAGAAGCATCCGAACAAGGCGGCGAGATAGGCCGGACCTTGGGCGTAGAGGAGGACAGCCCGCTCCCCCTTGGCTTTGAAACCTTGGAGCAGCGCCCCCACTGCGCGTGCCCGCTCATCGAGTTGCGCATAGGTCGCAGACCCCAACACTTCCTCCGCGCTGTGGTGCCCAATCATCACGCGATCCTGCGGACGATCCTTCGCGCGACGGCGCAACAGATCGACCAGCGTCACTGTTCCTTCAATAGATGTCACCGAAATATTGTCCATCCAACTTCCCCCTCAAAAGTTGCTCTACTGTATGATATTACTGAGCTTCACTTTTACATTAATTTACCTTGACATTAGTATATCAAACTTACAAGGCATCAACAATACGCAAGAGATAGAATTTTCACATGCCTAATGTAGGATCTGTAAATTTTAACAAAAAAGAGAGCCTGTCGGGTGCGCTCCCGCACAGGCTCTCTTTTCCACAACCACTGATCGTCAGTGCGTGTACAGCGAGGAATCGTCCATCGTGATCGCGTCGTGCAAGGCGACATTTAAACCATTGGCCAGCACGTTCGCCACATCCTCGACGAAGGTATCGATCTCCTTGGGCGTGACCATCAGGTTCTGCCCGATCGGTTGAAGCAACTCGAAGATCAGTTGCTTTTTCTCCCGCTCGTCAAAGTTAGCGAACAACTTGCTCATGCCGTTGTTCGGAACATCCTGCTCCAATCGCTTGACGACCAGATCCATCGCATCGCTGGTGATCGTCACCGCGTCGACGACGGTCGGCACGCCCACGGCGATGACGGGTACGCCGAGCGATTTTTTGTTCAGCCCTTTGCGCTTGTTGCCTACACCCGCTCCAGGTGAGATGCCGACATCTGCAATCTGAATCGTGGTGTTGACGCGCTCCAGCGACCGCGCCGCCAGCGCATCGACGGCGATCACGAGATCCGGCTTGACTTTTTTGACGATCCCGTGTACGATCTCGCTGGTCTCAATCCCCGTGATGCCGAGCACCCCGGGCGCGACCGCAGCGACAGGACGGTAGCCACCGCCCTGCACAAGTTCTGGCATGTGGTCATAGAGATGGCGGGTGACAAATAGATTGTCACACACCTGCGGCCCGAGCGAGTCGGGCGTGACTTTGCGGTTGCCAAGCCCGATCACGAGCACCGTGGATTCTGGCGTCAGGTTGGCGAACTTCTTGAACTCGCGAGCCAGCGTCTCCGAGACGCGGCGTTGGAGATCCGGGTCCTTGTACCGCAATCCGGGCACTTCCAACGTCAGGTAGTTGCCAGGGATTTTGCCCATGATTTTGCCACCGACCTCGTCGAGGATCGACATGCGCGTGATGTGGATGCCATCCGCGTCCTCCTCGGACAGGTCCACACCGGGAATCGAACCGCCGTGTTGGGGCGAAAAAATCTGGTGCGCCTCCAACGCGAGGTCTGTGGAGACGCTATAGGAGTTCCACATCTCTTCTTCTGATTGCGTATGTAACGATTCTTGGCTATACTTGTAACGCGGCTCTTTGCCCACCTACTCCACCTCTTTTTCCAAAGTACGAGATGCAGTTAGGATGTCACAGGGCTGTAAAAATATGCGAAGCAGATCATACCTTGCATGTTTTCGCTAGACATGATAAAATTTCTAATGTCCTTTTTTTCTGGACTTGATCCTTGATTGGAGGTGAATATAGATGCCGAACATTAAATCCGCTATCAAACGCGTGAAGACCATCAGCACTCGCACCCTGCGTAACGCTGCTGCGAAATCCGCGCTGCGCACCGCTGTTAAGAAGTTCGAAGTAGCAATCGCTGCGAACGACGCGAACTCTGCAGCTCTCCTCAAGCAAGCGAACCGTGCTTTGGACAAGGCTGTCACCAAGGGCCTGGTTCACAAGAACACCGCTGCTCGTAAAAAATCCCGTCTGACCAAGAAGTTCAACCAAGCGAACCTCTCCGCGTAAGACGTGTTTTCCATAGGAGCTTCATGACTTTGGCGCCAAAGCGATGGAGTTATTCTCAGATGGATACAAAAAACGACCCGTGGGGTACACCCCTGGGTCGTTTTTTTGTGTACACAGATCGCCATGCCTAGTGACCTGCCCACATGTCGAACACGAACGGCGCTTGCAAGATCGCGTTGTAGTTCCACATCTCATACGGGAAGTAGCAGTGGCCGGCATCGCCCCAGCCCTCGCCCCATGAGTTACGGATGATCACATGACCCTTCTCATCGTCATAGCCGACGGCGAGCACGGCGTGACCGCCCAGCATGTTCTCCGTCTCCGCATTCGGGATCGGCACGATACCATTGTCTGCCACTTCGCGGGTCTCAAAGGAATCATAGACCGCAAACCCGATCACAACCGGCAAGCCTTGGGCAAGCGCGGCCTTCAAGAGCGAGAGGCTCGCGACGCGGTGGTATTCGCCGATGCGGTACAGCGCAGCCGATTTTTCAGCAGCGTCGGTCGGCTTGTCCGTGAAGTGTTCAATTGCGTAGGGGTAATCTGCTTCCGGGCAGACCCCGAGTTTTTGCATCACTTTCATGCCGTCGCGAATCTGGGCACCTGCATCCTCGTTCAACGTTCCTTCGATCAGGCGCTCATGCCAATACAGGTACAGGCGCGAGAGTCGGGTAAACGGCTGACCGGAGCGCAGCAGCAGATACTCGCGCAAGCCGGACGCCATCGCGTTCGCCGTGCAGGAGCCGAGCTGGCCTTGGTCAACGACAGGGGAGCACTTGTCGCGCAGGTCGACGGCGCTAGGCAGTACTTCCGGCGTGTTGAAAACGGCGGTTCGGAACATTTTGTCACGCATGTCTACGGCATCCGGGCGTACATTGTACTTACGGTTTACGTTGTTCATCACTTGACTCATGGAGACCACCGCCTTGATAAATTTTGTCGAATCTTTATCAAGTCTCTATTAAAAACTTGATAGTCTTATTATAAGCGACACCCCGTCCCTTTGTATAGGTATTTTCTGACTATTCTGAAGCGAAAAAAGAACCGCCACGCTTAGGGATGCGGGCGGTTCTGCTCTCGATGTTGTTCGTTGATCATCTGCATCTGGGCGAGGGCGATCAGTTTCTTGACCATCTGACCGCCGATCGGTCCGCCGATCTTGCCAGCTTCTCGTGCGGTCAGTTGACCATTGTCGCCCGGTTGAAGCGGGATGTTCTGTTGCTGAGCGGATGTGATCGCGGCGTCCTCTGGCTTGGCTACGCCCATCACATCCATTTTTAACCGCTCCAGCGCGTCCCGTGCTTCGGGGACCAGCAGGCGTCTGCGTCTCTTGCGCGCCATCTGGAGTCACCTCCCAAGAGTTGTGCCATCTAGGAGGTAGGCTCCCCGTCAGGCGTGCGTCCTAGTCGCGGCCCGGACTTTGTGCGGCAGGGTCAGCAGGAACATCTCCAGTGCGGTGCGGTCGCCGATCTGCCCGGTCTTGATCTTGTAATCGAGCTCCGCGAGGTCGAACAGCAGTCGCTCCAACTCTTTGGGTGAATAGAGGTTGCCTTGTTCGTTGGCGATCTTTGCCGCGTAGGGATGGACGCCGAGCTGTTGTGCGACTTGGTTTAAGTTGTACCCGCGTCCGCTCTGTACTTTGAGCTGGAGCATGATCCGCACTTGGCGGGCAATCATGAACAGCAGCTTGATCGGCTCTTCCTTGTTTTTCAGCAGGTCATACATCATGCGCATCGCACGGTCGACGCGCAGGCGCACCACTTCGTCGATGAACACGAAGATATTTTGCTCCATCGTCCGCATGGCCAGCGTGTCCACGGCCGCCTCGTCAATCGTTCCGCCAGGGCCGGCATAGAGCGCCAGTTTCTCCAGTTCACTGCGCAACAGGCGGAGATTGGTGCCGACGGAGAGAATCATCCGGGCGATGCCATCCGATGTGATCGAACTGCCTTGGCGTTTGACTTCGCTGGCGATCCAGTCGCGGCACTCGTTTTCCTTTAGGGAGACGAACTGCACGACCGTCGCTTTTTGCTGGGCGGACTTGGTCAGTTTCTTGCGCTCGTCGAGTTTTTCTGCGTTCACGGTGAGGATCATCGTCGAGTAGGGAGCCGGGTTCTCAATGTAGGCTTGCAACGCATCGGGGTCGTGATCGACGCGTGGCGACTTGGCCGTGGAGAACACCGCGCAGTTCTGGACGAGAATCAATTTGCGCTCCGACATGAACGGGATCGTCTCCGCTTCATGCACAGCATGTTGAATCGGGGATTCATCAAAGTGGTAGCGCATGTAGTTAAAGTCGTCGATCCCTTGTGGCAGGGCGGCGGCTTGGATGGCTTGCACCACATCATCGATCAGCAGAGCTTCCGTTCCGTAGAGCAGGTAGACCGGCTGGACGATGCCTTTTCTCAGTTCTTGCAGGATGTCACGCATGCTACGGGCCATGCCGGGTGCCCCCTCTCAGGTTTCGTCACCCTGCATTGTACGTTAGATTTGAAACGCGCACAAGAGTAACGCACCCGCTCGTGCTGCCGACAAAGCCTACGATCATTCCGTTTCGCGCAGCACCGCTTGCTTTCCTATAAGATGCGATCGCTGGGGCGAGCACCGGCCGCCTGCACGAACGTCAAGTTCTGGGTAACGTTCCCGTACCATCCGTCTTCTTGATAGGAGATCAACTGCCTCCTCGACGCGATCTGTTTCTCTACTCCTTGGAATTTGTAGCCGCACAACATATTCCAGACTCATTTTGAAACACTAAGAGGGTGAAGTTCAAACGAAAAAAGCCCTCCATCCCCAGCAGGATGTCGGGCCTTGTCGTGGAGAGCTACGATGTTTCTTAGCCCTTACGCTTGAATTGTCCGCGTTTTTGTGAGATCATTCGCAAGCCACCCAAGTGCCAGAGATACTTTGCCTTGGAACCTTCCTTCATCAGTGCGGCGGACACACCTTTGGTGCGAACGCCCTTCACACTGCCGACTCCGACTTCCGCGCCTAACGAGGCGAGGGTGCCGAGGTTGTTGTAGCGGAAGGGTCGCATCGGGTAGCTTTGGAGCTGTGCGGTGATGTTCTGTGCCACCGCATCGCCCATCTGTTCGGCCGCCTGCCCGGTCGGAGGCAACGGTTTGCCATCGGCTCCCGTGAACCACGCGGAGTCCCCGATGACAAATACGTTTGCAAAATCCACCGATTGGCAGAACTCGTTGACTTTGGCACGGCCCTTTGGATCGACTTCAAACCCCGCCTGCTCGATCAACGGGTTCGCCCGCACACCGCCTGTCCAGATGATCGTCTGCGCGTCGATCGTTTCACGAGTTTTCAACTCGACTTGGTTTCGGTTGACCTTGACGATCGCAGTGCCCGTTCGCAGTTGGACGCCCTTGCTTTCTAGGACGCGCAAGGCTTCGGCACGCAAGTCTTCCTCCAGCATCGGCAGGATCGTCGGGGCCGCTTCGAGGTTGATCAACTGGATTTTTTCCAACGGCAGAGCGTATTGGGCTGCCAACTCCGGCATCCAATCGGCCAACTCGCCACAGAGCTCGATGCCTGTCAGCCCGGCACCGCCGACGACGATGCATAGCCTCGTGTCGTCATGGTCCTCCTGCCACGCCGCGAACGTTTTCTCAATGTGTTCGTGCAACTGGCGGGCCGTATCGAGCGACCGCAACACAAGTGCATGCTCCTGCATGCCGGGTATCCCAAAGTATTCAGGTGCGTTGCCCAGTGCGATCACGAGATAGTCATAGGCGAGTTCACCGCGGTCCGTCACAATTGTATTTCCTTGTGGCTTCAACTCCGTGACCCGCGCTTTGACAATTTCTGAGGTCGGTTGGCGCAACACATCGCGCAACGGAACGGAGTATTCTTCAAACTTGTTGCGTCCACCCGCTGGTTCATGCAAAAGTGTGGTAAAATAATGGTATTCATGTTTATTGATCAACGTAAAGGGCTGACCGGCTTTTTCCAAGGCTTTGGCAGCCGCGATGCCACCGTATCCAGCACCAAGTATCAAAAGGTTGGCCATATCGGTCTCACTCCTTTGTGTGACTCGATTTCCCTTAGCGTCTAGTTTCTCAAACGCGTTGGAAAAAATGCTTGTGAAGTCTTGCACGTAGTACCAGTATACGCACAGCGTCACAGATTGTTCCTATATTCACATGTTCTGGAGGAACGCCCATGAAACTACGCGTCGGATTCGTCGCGATGTCAGTCCACCTAAAAAACGCCTCACCTTCTTCGACGATGACCGTCACCAATTTCCAAAAGATCATCGACCGCGAAGCCGCCCTGCGCAAGCTGACGAGCATCGCAGCCAAGAACTTGCAAAACTCGTTGCGCGTCATGCGTCACGCACATGCGCAAGGCATCCATGTCTACCGCTTTACCTCCAAGATCGTTCCGATGATCGGTCATGAGTTGACCGAGGACTGGGACTTCTGGACCAAGCTGAAGCCAGAGTTTGAGGAAGTCGGCAAGTTCGTGCGCGACTCTGGGATGCGCGTCTCGTTCCACCCGGATCATTTCACGTTGCTGAACTCGAAAAGCGAGACGGTGATCGAGAATTCCATCGCTGATCTGGAGCGCCACGTGAAGATGTTCAACCTGATGGAACTCGACCAACGTGCGAAGCTCGTCATGCACATTGGAGGCACGTTCAAAGACAAGGCCGAATCGATCCAGCGCTTCGAAGACAACTACGCGCTGATCCCGGACGAAGTGAAGCGTCGCGTCACGTTGGAAAATGACGACAAGACCTACACTGTGCTGGAAACGCTGGAGCTCTGTGAGCGCCAAGGCATTCCGATGGTGCTGGACATCCACCACCACCGTTGCAACCCAGGGAACGAAGACTTGCGCGATCTCCTGCCGCGGATTTTTGCAACGTGGGACGACACCGGGCTGGTTCCGAAGATCCATGTCTCAAGTCCGAAGAGCGAGACCGACCTGCGCAGCCATGCAGATTACATCGAGCTCTCCGACCTGCTCCCGTTCCTCGACCTTGTACATGAACTGGGAGGTTCTGACCTCGACATCATGGTAGAAGCCAAGCAAAAAGACGATGCCGCCATGCGCCTCGCCAAAGACCTTGCGAAAGTCGAAGGTATGAAACCGATCGACGGCGGCAGCTTCCTGTATAAATAAAAACGCAACCGTCGCTGACGGTTGCGTTTTTTTTGCCGCGTGCTTAGTTCGGTTGGATGTTGATGATCTGACAGGTGTTGTCGGTCTGCGGACATTCGACACAGTGGCTCTCCAGATCGACCTCATTGTGGAAGCAGGTGCTGCATGACGAGGTCTCCAATTGGATCGTCACATGGTGTACGTTGAACTGATCGAGCAACGTCTGTTGCACGAGACGGATGATCGTCTCCCCATCACCGATCGTCGTGACGTCAACTGCGAGATGGCAACTCATGAAGTGCTGCGTCGGCGTCAAACTCCAGATGTGCAGGTCGGTGACAGCCGATACGTGCTGCAGCTTTAACAGCACTTGCTCCACCTGATCTGGCTCCACGTGTGACGGTGCAAATTCCAAGAGGATGTGTGCGCCCTCCCAGGCCATCTTGCCCGCTCCAACGATGATGACGACGCCGACCAGACCGCCTAGCACAGCGTCCACCCAGTACCAACTCGTGAAGTGGATGATCACCGCACCGACGAGGATCGCCAACGAGGACAGCGCGTCGCCGAGGAAGTGCATCCATGCGGACCGCGCGTTCATGTTGTCTTTCTCCTTGCTCAACATATACGTCAGGGCCGTGTAGATCACCAGACCCGCCAGCGTCAGCCAAAAAATCCACGTGCTCGACACGACAGCCGGATGTGCGAAACCCCGCATCGCTTCGATCAGGATGTAGCCGCCCACGGCGACGAGGATCAAGTTCGCGGTAAACGCGCTGAGAATCTCTGCGCGGAACATGCCAAAGGATTGCTTGCGATTCGCCGGTTTCAACGATTGCTTCACGCCCCACCACGACAGAGCGAGCGTCAACAAGTCGCCCGCGAGATGCCAGCCATCCGACAGGAGGGCGAGGGAACCGGTCCAATACCCCCCGATGATTTTGATCAGAAAGACCACGAAGGTCAGTACCATCCCATATCGGATCAACCGCTCCGAGTTCACGGACGCTTGCGAATGGCCGTGATGATGGTGGTGGTGATGACCCTGATGATTGTGTGTATGCATCTCGATGTAGTCCCTCCCTTTTCCCACGTTCTGTTGTGATTATAGTATCATGAGAACTCGCGTATGGCTATAAAAAACGGAGAAAAACCACGAAATCTCACTGAGAATGAGTGTCATCGTCATTTTCGGGATTTCCCATAAAAAAAGGCTCCCATCGCTGGGAGCCTTTTCTCTGCCTACTGGATTAGTGGCATTGCATCGTGGTGGTTTGAACCGGGTAGCACTGCGGGACGAGCAGGAAGAACAACACGAAGATGATCAAGAATACAACTGCCCAGCGGGTGTAATGACCGAATACGCCTTCCATCAAGTAACACTCTCCTTATGAAATGTGGTGGTCTTGTCGACACTCATATACAATGCCGTAGAGGGTGTTTTGGGAAAGGCTCTTGTCTTGGGGAGGAAATAATTGGGCTGTCCTCCTGTCCATCGGTCATACAATGAGGCAATCCTGTACCCTAGAGAGGTGAACACCATGCCTACCCCCATTTTGGGCCAACCGGAAGCGACAGCCTTCCAATTGCGGAACTACCTGCACCAAGTCAATCCGAGTGCGCCCGATTACTCCACATGGTATCTCACCATCGGGCGCAAGTACGGCGTGCGCGGGGATATCGCCTTTTGCCAATCACTGCTGGAGACGAATTACTGGCGGTTCGGCAACCTCGTGCTCCCTGAGCAAAACAACTTTGCCGGCATCGGAGCAGTCGGCGGAGCAGAGCGCGGCAACGTGTTTCCCACGCCGCAAGCAGGGATTGAAGCGCAGATTCAGCATCTCTATGCGTACTCGAGCTCGCTGCCGTTGCCTGCGAACACCGTGCAGATCGATCCGCGCTTTGGCCTCGTGACACGTGGGATCGCGCCGGCCTTTGAGAACCTATCGGGTCGTTGGGCGTCTGATGCTAACTACGGGGCGAAGATCATCGGGATCTACAAGGACTTGATCGCAACGCAAGGTGCGCTAAACCCACCGACAACAGGCGGTGGCACGACGGCTCCGAGCACGGGGACCGGACAGCCGACCAGCGGCACAGGCACGACACCTGCGACTCCAACACCGCCCGTGGCCCCAGTACCCGTCAACCAGCGGTTCGCCGACATCGATGCCAACGCGTGGTATACCCCGTATGTCCAGCGCATCGTCGACCTCGGCATCATGCGCGGCGAGGAAGACAATCGCTTCCACCCCAACGACACCGCCACCCGTGCGGAGTTGGTGGCCGCCTTGTATCAGTTGTACCAGACGCTGCAGAAAAACCAGACGTAAGATGTATGAAAAAAGCCGCCGCGCCATTTGATTGGCGCGGAGGCTTTTTTTAGTTCAACTTGTCGTAGCAGACGATGAACAATCTGGCAAGCTAGAGACACACAAAACTCGGGCACACTACGTTCACCTGTTCCGCATTGGAGGTGCTCCTTTCGGTGAAAAAAGCCTTGCTGTCCACGCTGGTCCTGCCCCTGTTGCTCGCTGTCTGCACGCCGCAAGCTCTCGCGAACGGTCACAACCCGCCACCCTCGGCGGACTCGTCCCTGCAAACGCTGCTCGAAGGAAACAAGCGCTTCGTGGTAGGCAACCTGCTGCATCCGCATCAGACACCCGCCCATCGCACGGGGTTGGCCAAGGGTCAACATCCGATCGCCACGATCCTCAGTTGTTCGGACTCGCGCGTCCCGCCAGAGGTGGTGTTTGACCAAGGGCTTGGCGATCTGTTCGTGACCCGGGTCGCGGGAAATGTGCTCAGCGATGAGGTGCTCGGGAGCATCGAGTACGGCGCAGAACATCTCGAAATTCCGCTGATCGTCGTGCTCGGTCACGAACGCTGTGGCGCTGTGACAGCCGTTGTGCAGGGCGAACACGCGTCTGGTTCGATCAAGTCCCTTTTTAAACACATCCAACCCGCCGTACAAAAAGCCAAGCAGAGCCACCCTCCCGATCTGGTGGAGGCTTCCGTTCGCACCAACGTTCGAATGGTCGTACACCAGATTGAAACCTCCAAGCCGCTCCTCGCCCAGAAAATCCACGCGGGCAAAGTCCACGTCGTCGGTGCTCGCTATGATCTGGACACCGGTGAGATCGAACTGCTTCGCTAACGGCGCGATCGAAAAAAAGAGCCACCGTCTCGTAGACGGTGGCTCTTTTTTTACAGACGTGCCGTTACAGCACGCGTTTTGCGCCGAGATAGCGAGCACCCCAGTAACCGGTGCTCAGGTTGTCGATCTTGACGCCCGACGAACTGGTCGCCGAGATGAACTGCGTGCCGCCCATCGAGATGCCGACGTGCGAAACGCCAGACCCCGACGTGTTAAAGAACACGAGGTCGCCCGGTTGCAGCGCTGCCGTGGAGACAGCTTGTCCCGTTGCGTACATCTGGCGCGAAGTGCGCGGCAGATTCACATGATTCTGCGTGAAGACATAGCCGACCAATCCAGAGCAATCAAATCCGTTCGGCGTCGTGCCGCCCCAAACATACGGGACGCCGAGGTATTGCTTGGCTCCTTCAACAATCTGCGTGCCAAGCGCAGGTGCTGCCTTGACTTGAAGTGGTTGGGCCACCGGTGCATACGTCTTGCCATCTGTGGCCAAGAGGGCGGAACTCGTGGTTCCATCCCATTTCACCGTGCCGCCCAGCGACTCCGTGATAAAGCGAAGCGGGACATAGGTGCGCCCGCTGATCAAGAGCGCTTCTGTGTCCATGTCATGCGGGGTGCCATTGACCAATCCAGTATCCGTGCCTGTTTGCACCGTCACGTTGCGATCGCCCATGGCGAGGGTGACCTTCACATCGTCGCCCACCGGTGACCACAACACGTCGTATCCAAGCGATTCGGATACGAAGCGCAGCGGAACCTGCAAGCGTTCGCTGTCATCGATAAACGGCTGTGCATCCGGGAACGAAACCAGTGCTTCGTTCACCTGTACATGTACCCCATACTCCGGTGCCGCTTGTGCTGCGGACCCTAGAGTTGTAACCCCTGCGAGTACGGCGGTGGCTGCGATCATGTGTCTCCACAACTTATTCACTTCGTATGTGACCTCCTAGATGCCTCCGAGGTTAGTTGACGGGTTCGGGAAGAGGTTTCCCTAGTGGTAGACCGGGTTGAAACAACGGTTTTTTGCACATTCACCCCAAGATGTTGCGTCCCCCGTACCCTAGTTCGCTAGGGATTCGGCTTGCTTGTACGTGTCGAATCGTAACAGAAAAACGGAATTGTCTCAACAATTTTAGGTAAATTTAAGGTGTGGTAATTCTTGGACCGTCCCCGATTCGACACAAAACTTTAGGTGGACATACGCACATCCGAGGCTGGGAACATATCTTGACATCGTTCAGGATCACGTACCGTTCAGGCAAAGGAGCGATTCTTCCGTGACTCGCAAAAAAGGATCAAGTTCAAGTTCTAGCTCACAAGGGCAGTACGTGCCCGTTCCGCTGGTACCTCTGTATCGCCAACCCCCCCCGCCGCGACCACCTGGTCCGGGGTATCATCCTCCAGGACCAGGACACCCACCAGGTCCGGGGTATCATCCGCCGGGTCCGGGACACCCGCCAGGTCCGGGGTATCATCCGCCGGGAATGGGGCATCCACCAGGTCCACCGCCGAGCTATATCCCGCAACCTCAGCACGCACAAGGCTATCATCATGGGCCGGGTGGAGGAGTTGGCGGGATCTATCACGATCCGCATGGCATCCGCTTCTGTCTCCACCGGTATGTATACATCTGGCCGCGTTACGGCAGACCGTTCTGGGCATATCCGACACAGGTGGGCTGGAACAACCTATCCGGGTATCGGTGGCGCGGACGCACTGGACAGTGGGAACCGTTCAGCTACAACCTCAACCAGATCGCCAACTACCAATGCATGTGAAAAAAGAGGTGTGCGCTCGCAGGCGCACACCTCTTTTTTGACTACCGTTTGCTGCGGTTACTTTCCCACTTTGGACTTCCAAATTTATCCTATTACTTTTTTGCTGGTCCAATTCTCACCCCAGCGTCGGTGCCAACTGCTGGATCGTCTCCAAGTAAGGTGACTCCCCCGCTTCCAGATGCTGTTTCCAATCCGCGTAGGCTTCCTCCATGCGCCCGAGTTCGAGCAGGCAACTACCACGTTGGAAGAGGATCTCGTGCGACTCGTCCGACTGTAAGTCGAGCGCCATCGAGTAATCCGTGAAGGCCGCTTCCCATCGCCCAAGCGCCTGTAACGCCCAAGCCCGGTTGAAGTAGAGCACATCCGATTGCGGATGGTCTTCCAGCGCTCGGCTCAACACCTCAACGGCGCCCTCTGCATCCTCCAGCTCGAACAACAACACGGAGAGGTTGACGTAGGCTTCCAACAGGCTGGCATCGGCGGCAAGCGCGGCAGTGAAGGCACGCTTGGCTTCCACGTTGCGCTCCTCCGCCATCTCGATCAAGCCCAAGATGCAGAGCAGTTGCGCATGCTTAGGTTCCAAATTCAACGCTGCTTCCACGTCCTGCCGCGCAGCTGCCGGGTCTCCCGCTTCCAGAAGCAGTGTGGCGCGGTTCAGCCGCCCGTCGATGTGCGTCGGCTCCAGTTCGAGCAGGTAGCTGTAGTCGGCGAGCGCCAACTCGACCTCGCCTTGGCGGTTGTACACACCCGCTCGGTTGTAGTAGACCTCCGGGAACGGCGGGGAGATTTCGATGGCATGCGTGTAGTCGGCAATCGCGTCGTCAAGCCGCCCCATCTTGCTGAACAGATTGCCGCGGTCGAAGTAGTACTCCGGATAGTTCGGATCGTGCTGGATGACGGTCGTATACGCCTCGACCGCTTCGTCGTAGCGGTGGACGGCAGCGAGAATTTGCGCTTTGTTGAAGATCAGCACGGAGCGGTGCAACAAGTGCTCGTTCGGTTCAAGGTGATGGTTCAACCGTTCCAGCCCGGCGCTGACGAGATCCAGCGCTTCCTCGATCCGGCCAACATGCAGTTCGATCAGCGCTTGGCCGTTTTGGTAGAACACCGTGTGGAAAACTCTCTCCTTCTCCGTTTCGATCTCGGAGGCGAGCTGAATCGCCCGTTCAATCCAAGTGCGGGCGATGTCGTGATCGCGTTCGCTGTGGTGGCGCGTGTAGAGCATCGCCATCGAGTAGGCGATCGGCATATGGATGGACGGGTGCTCGGTGTTGGCGCGCACCTCATCGAAAAGCGCTTCCGCCTCTTCCGGACGTCCCAGCGCCGCCAGCGAGGTGGTCATCTTGGTCGTGAAGATCCAGCGTTGCTTAAAGTCGTCCTCCGACCACGTCACCCACTCGCGGCCGCGTTGACCGAAATCAACAGTCGCATCGTAGAAGCCCATCTGGATGCAGTACTCCAACGCATCCATCAAGGAGCGCAGGGCGGCGTCGCGCGAACTGCCGTGCTCGCGGTGCCACGGGATCGCGCCGAGATGCCACGTCCATTCGTTTCGCGCGGTCAATTCGTCCGCCCGGCGGTCATGCATCGCCTGCCGCGCTTCCTTCGCAATCGAATGGTAGGCAGCCTGTTCCGCAGAGCACTCGGAGGTTCCGTCCGCGTCGACAAACCGTTGAGCGAGCGCCAAGCGTTCTGCCTCCGGGAGTTCCGCAGTAGAAACCGCCTTTTCCGCATCCCCAGAAGCTGCCGGCGCGGCTTCACACGTAGCGAACTGCTCCAACGCCGAACGCAACGCCTCCTGCGCGATCTCCCGCTTCGAACAGACCGTCACGCCCATCCGACTCGGCTCCATGCGGCGCAACAGCACGGAGAGGAATTCGGCGTCAAGCGTCTCGCAGGCATGCGCGTCTTCATACACCACTTCGATGCGCCCCAATCGCTCCGGTTCCGCCAACTTTTTGAAAAAGTCCACCAAGCCGTGAGCGATGCGCAACGTCCGCAGACGCGAGTAATAGCGTGTCCGTTCGCTGGGGACCGCCAAGGAGGTCAGCGTCTCGCGGGAGGTCGGGATCACCGCCTTCAACTCCGGGGCGATGCTGAGGATCTCCACGACGTGACGTTGGACCAACTCCGGCCATCTGTCCAGCACGTGCGGAATCAGTTGGCGGAGAAGGTCGCCAGTTCCTGTGCACGGACCGCGCAGCCGGGAGTCAGCGGAGACGAGGAACGTGCGCTCGGATGCAGCCGGGTGCAAGACAACGCGTTCGCAGCGGGTGGCCCCCGCAATCCATCGATGAGTCAATTCTGCTTTCATCTCTAGTCATCCTCCTTGGACAATGGTTGATTGGTTTTTCTGACGGCGACGCGCGCGGCGCTCGCGCAGATACACCCAGATGACGACGCCGTAATTGATGCCGTTGACGAGCACGAAGACCAGCGAGTCCCACATATGCACAGACGTGCCGTACAGCAGATTCCAGAACACGCCTGACAAGAAACGATACGCGACCGGGAGCATCACGAAGATCAGCAGCAAGATCATCAAGCTGTACCCGATCGCGTACAGAGGCCCGTACCATCTCGCCACCTGCGCGTCGCGTTCCGCCCAGTTCGACGGATCGACCGCTTTGTGCGAGGCTCCGATGAGCCGCCACCAGAAGTTTTTCAAGTATTCGCGGGTGGTCTGTTGGAGGTTGACGCAACCGAGCACCGTCACGATCACGTAGTAGATGTCCGTCTGGAGATGAAAGTAAAACTGCCAGACGAACCGAAGGATCGTCGTGAAGGAGAGCGCCACGCAGAACTTCGCGAAGAGGTTCAACTCTCCGGTGAACACAATCGTCAGCCCCGCGGTCAGCACGAGCAGGGAGAACCAGATGACATCTCCCATCATGCCGGCGAGAAACGGCAAGTACCTCTGGCGGCGCGGGAGTCCATGAATGCCCGGCATCGACGCCTGGAAGACCAGGATGTACATCCGCCGCCCGACACTCATCTTGGTCGGCAACCCAAGCCTGCGTCCTGCGAGTATGTGCATCGACTCATGGAACAGAATGCCTGGAAACTGACCCAAGAACAGCCCGAGGATCACCACTGTGGCGTATTCGGTAAAAAAGATATGATTGCGGTGCGGTCGCAGCTCCGGATAGGTATACATCAGCACAAGGCTTGCCGCAAACAACCCCGCGTACAGCACAAACGCCGGCGGCGAAAACATCCAGCGGCCCAAAGTTTGTCCGCGCAGCTTTGCGCTCGAAGCGTCAGTCGTCTCGGCCCCCGCTTCGTCCTCGCGCAGATATTCCAACTCGCGCAACGTGTCAAGGAAATCGTCCATATCCAGATCTTCATGATACGTCTCTCGGTACCAGCGGGTCGCGTCGCCGATCGTCATTCCTTCTGCAAGGCGTTTCAGCAATTCCGCGCCGTCCTCTGGGAACACGGCAAACGTATCTGTTCCGTACCGCCCGATCGACACCCCTTCTTCTTCAGGAAGGTATGTCAGGTCGTGCAAATACACTTTGCGTTGCTCCTCCACCTACGACCCCTCCCTGTCTGGAAGTATGAAAAAAGTGGGGCTTGAGGCCCCACTTTTTCCGATGATGCGTTATTCCTTAAGCAACCTGACAGGTGCAGTCGTACAGAGCAGCGGAAGCGGTGGTCAATTTTACTGCCTCGGTTTTCTTCACCATGATTTTTTTCAATGTAATTCCTCCCTTTCAATTTTTAGTATGTAGTAAGAAACTCAACGTCCCTTCTACAATTCCTACTTTACAATGCTTCTAGGGTAGCGTCAATTCATACTTTTCAACATGATTTGACAAATAAATATATTATTTTTGAAATTTGTTTTCTTGGATAAGTGTTCTGTGGAGAGGAAAAGGCTTGTACGGTAAGGCTTGAAGGGGGTTTTTTGGAGATTGTTTTTGAGGAGTGTTTTCGGGAAGGTTCTCTACTTTATAAGAGCTACATGTTTGGGCGAAGAGTTGCTTTTGTTTCGATTGTTAATTTATCTCACTTTTCTAACTTGTCTATACTTTATGATTTGGCTGGTTGATTAGGGCCTGTGAGCTTACCGGAGTCTTGCCGAGGTATAGAAAAAAAGGGCGTCTGCATGTCTGTGCATACGCCCTTTTTTTACCCAATCAGTTTTGCAATCAGTTTTGCAAACAGATCACGGGGTTTTTGATTGCGAACTCCAGTTCCTTGAGGAACCAGTTCTTGTCTTCTTCCTTGGCGATATGATCCGCTGCGTTTCGAGCCAGTTGTTCATACTCTCGCGCCTTGGGCTCATCCCCGATGACGAGATGCCCCCGCATCAAGGCTTCGTAAGCATAGGCCAGATCAAAGTCGCCGATCCCGAACTCCAAGCAAAGGTCTAGGCAACGCTGCGCATAGCGAATCGCCGCTGGCCCGTTCCCCAAAAATGCGAAGACGCGAGAAATCTGCCAATCGCCACGCTCAAAGTTGATCTCCGTCCCCACCACGCCCCAATGGTAACGGGAGGCGTAGGCGGCTTGCAGCATGGTTTCATTTTCCGCTTCGCTTCGGTCTTCCTTGGACAGGAAGGTCCACGTGAGATTATACAGATCCACCGCCATCTTCCGGTGCATGTCTTCTACTGTGAGTGAGAGTGTTTCTGCCAAGTGCATTCCCTCCATGATCTGCTCTTGTCGTGCTGTTTGTTATGTATATTTCTACTCTAGCATAAATGAATGTCCCCACAATCGAGGATATCGTTTACAAGCCCCTCTTTACACTGTGCTCCCATTCCGACTGGAGTAATGAATATTGATACTCGTCAACCCACTGGCCTTTTGACATATAGTTTTCCAACAATTGTCCTTCTCTCCGCATGCCTACACGTTCAAGTAGGCGGATGGACTTTTCGTTTCGAACATCCGCAAAAGCTATCACCTTGTGTTTTCTAAGACCAGTAAATACATAACTCAATAACGCTCTCACCGCTTCACTTGCGTATCCATTTCCCTGGTGCTCTTCGGCGAGAGTGAAGCCAATTTCGACAATTCGAGGCTCACCCAAGAGTGTGTGAAGAGCACAATCTCCAATTAATTGATTCGTCTCAACTAAAGCAATCGCAAACTGAAACCAAGTACCAGGTTGATCTGGCACACACTTCGATTGCTTTCTAACAAATAACTCAGCATCGTGATATTGATAATTCTCCCAAGACTGAAATGTAGCCACTTCAGGACTCGAACGGTACAAATAAAAGGAATCAACATCTTGTTGTGAAAATTGTCTCAAAATCAGGCGATTGGACCGCACATAAATATGTTCAGATCGTTCCACTTTGTTTTACGCTCCTTGTGCAAGGTTTTTCGAAAGATACGAGTGGCTGCCCTACATAGGGAGGAAGCGAGCAATCGTATCCAATAGATTTGAATCATGCTTCGAGGAAAAGAGTCGAACCTGAGACGTGCGAGTAACTTCACTATTCAGAACCGACATCCATTTATATAACACAAATCGCCCGCTATGTGGGAATACTTCTGTCTATAGGACGTTATGATGGCTTATTTCTGTCATAGATTAATAGATTTACCAGCGACAGAACTACACCCTCGTAACCTACAACATAAAAAGGGCACATGCATGTGCATATGCCCTAAAGCTTACTCCTACAGTCTTTTTTCCAAGAACTTGCTTAGTTCATGAGTACCCGCCCTAACACTTACTAAACCCACAAGCCTCACACTCATTGCACCCACCCTGCCTCACCAGACTGTGCTGGTGACATTGCGGGCAGAAGTCTTTGCCGGTGTTGTAGTCGCGCAGGGACTTTTGTTGCTCCCCGTCTTCGTGCGCACATGCGGTTTCCTTGTCCCGCAGGAAGTCGAGGTGGCGCAGCGGGAAACTCTCGCTGTGCTCGATCAGCGACTTGGCGATCGCATCTGGCACAGACGTGATCCGGCGCTCACCGAAGCCGACCGAACTGGAACCCCCGATGCCGGAGAGGTTTTTCACCAGCACCGCTTCCTTGTCCGGGTTGGTCGAGTCGGACAGGTACAGCGAGATCGCACGGCCCAACGCGACATTCGAGGCGTAGACATCCGAACCTGCCTTGCCGATGTTGACGAACACTTCTCTTGCCAAGCCAACATCCGGGTCGTCGTTGATCGTGATGTACGCCGAGCCGAGCGGGGTGTCTTTTTTGTAGGTCGCGCCGTAGAGAACGTCCGGGCGCGCTTTTTTGTAATTCGGTTTGTTGTTCAGGACGTTCAACGCAACCGCCACTTCCTGCTCCACAGCAGCAGACAGGACCGCTTCCTCCTGCGTCTCCTCTTCCTTCAACGTCAGGACTTGCTCCGAACGCGAACCATCGCGGTAGATCGTCACACCCTTGCAACCCAACTCATACGCCAAGTCGTACAGGCGCTTGGTGTCCTCGACGGTGTAGGAATTCGGTGCGTTGCAGGTCTTCGAGATCGAGGAATCGATCCACTTTTGCAACGAGGCTTGCACGATCACGTGCTCCTCCGGGGTCAGATCCATCGCCGTCACGAAGTACTCCGGCAATTCGGTCACGCCCGGATGCGCTTGGTAAAAGTCGTCCACGATCTTCGCGTTCTCCTCAAACATCCCGAGACGCGAGTTGCGGTAGTAGCTCCACGCATAATACGGCTCACAGCCTGTCGAACAACCTACCATCGTGCCCGTGGTGCCTGTCGGTGCGATCGTCATCGTCGTGACATTGCGCACGCCATGCTGACGGATCGCTGCTACGACATGCGGCTTTTCCTGCGCCATGATCTGCATGTAACCAGACTGCAAGTAGAGATCCGCGTCGAACATCGGGAACGGACCATTTTCCTTCGCCAGTTCCACAGACTCCAAGTAACACCACTCAGCGATCATCCCGAGCAGGACATCGTTGAGCGAGGTCGCCGCTTCCGATCCATAGCGAATGCCACAGAACAGCATCAGGTCGTGCAAGCCCATGATCCCCAGACCGACACGGCGCTCCGCGAGCTGGTTCTTGCGGTTTTCTTCAAATGGGTAGTAGGTCGCGTCGATCACCGCGTCTTGGAAACGCAGCCCGGTGCGAATCGCCGTCTCAAGTTCTTCCCACTTGATGTGGTGGAGCAGGAATTCGGCACTCGCATCCGCAAAGCGCTTGCCAAGTTCCGTGCGAATTTGCTGCTGGAGGGCCGGATTGGTAAACGTCGCTTTTTCCTCCGTCCCGACGAACCCAACGGCAAAACGGCTCAGGACGACAGCTCCGAGGTTGCAGATACCATACGCCGGCAGACCTTGCTCCCCACACGGATTGGTCGCGATGATCGGGTTAAAGTAGTTGGAGTTCGACATCTGGTTGTAGCGACCGAGGAAGACGACGCCCGGCTCCGCAGATTTCCACGCGGATTGCATCATCTCATCCCACAGCGATTCCGCGTCGAATGTCGCCGCGACGACCAGTTCACGGCCTTGTGCTTCCCACTTGTGGAAGTCTCCATCAAACTCGCTCATCTGCTCCAACGCCGGGTAGCCGATCGACCATTTCGCGCCGGCCGCACGTGCCGCCATGAACTCTTCGGACACGCCAACCGAGAGATTGGCGCCCGTGATCACGCCATCGACTTGCTTGCAGGTGATGAAGGAGCGGATGTCGGCATGCTTGTCGTTGAGGATCAGCATCAGCGCCCCACGGCGGGAACCGCCTTGCAGGGTGAGTTGGCACCCCACGCTCATGATCTCACCGACACCTACCGGCCCGAAACCATTGGCAAATACAGCGTTGCCTTTGTCATACAGACTCCCCCATGAGTACGCCCCGGAGCTCCGTCCGTTGACGCCGCGCACGTAGCTGTAACGCGGGCGCAACGAAGACATCACCACGGAAACGCGCTTGCCTTGGAGCAGCGCTTCCCACATGTCGCCAAGCGTTCCGGCGATCGTTCCACGGCTATCTCCCGGTACGAGTGTCAAACCGATCACATCCTGCACGACCATCGCGCCACTCTCGACGATCTGCTCGTACAAGTCTGCCGCTCGCACGGTCTCGCCTTCACGCACCGGACGACCGCTCTCCCGCCACTCGGTGAGGTTGCCGTTCCACAGTTCATCGTAGCCCTCTGCGGAGGTATCCGGGAATTGGAACGTCCATTCGCTATCCTCTTCCACGGCGCGCAAAAACTCGCGGGTGACCCGGATCACTTTGGTGGAATGGCTGTAGTCCGATTGGAGGAAGTCCACGAGGTCGCCATGCCAGACGTCGAGGACGAGCTGTACGTCGGAGCGTTTCAAGTCCTTCACGGGGGTCAGGCTGCCCTGCGGCGGCACCTGCGAGAGGTTCATGCCGACGCCGCCCGAACGGGCTTGGATCTCCAGCGTCTGGCCAAATGAAAACGCGTAGTCGCGCGGCATTGACCCGACGTTCGGGATCACGAAGCAATTGTAGGACGTCGTCTGAATGCCCGTGCCCATCGACGCGTTGATTCGACCGCCCGGCACGTACTTCCAACCCGCTTGCAGATCGTAGAAACGCTGTTCCCAGACTTGCGGGTCGCGGGTCGCCGCTGCCGCTCCACGAGCGATGCGTGCCCACATCTCACGCGGCGAGGTTTCTTGCAGTACATCTATTTGATCATAAGGGAGATCCAGTCGATACCCATCCCGCAATTCCACTTGCACCTGCTGTTTCGCATCGTCGAGCGCGATGACGCGCGCCAGTTCATGGAACGCGCGCTTTTTGTCAATCACGGCGACCACGATACTGCCGACCCCGAGCGTTTCCTTTTTGGTGTCCTTGAGCAGGTAGCGGTCTGAGACGATCCGCTCCCCTGTCGGCGCGAGATAATCCTCTGATGTGAATGGCAGTATGCCAGCTTGCAGTTCTTGAGTCATCACTGTTCCCCCTTGATTGTAAGCAATCCCAATACTTCCTTCGCGAACGTCTCCACGTCTTTGAATTGACGGTAGACGCTGGCGAATCGCACATAAGCCACACCGTCGAGATCGCGCAGCTTGTCCATCACTTGCTCGCCGATCGCCTCGACCGGTACTTCCTTGTCATAATCACTGCGCAACTTTTTCTCGACGAGATCGACCAACGTCTCGATCTCATCGACGGTGATCGGGCGTTTTTCACAGGCGCGCAGGAGACCCCGGAGCAGTTTCTCACGGGAGAACTCCTCGCGTTTCTTGTCTTTTTTGATCACCATCAGTGGGGCCATCTCGACTTTTTCATAGGTCGTAAATCGACGCTGGCATTCTGGGTTCTCACACTCCCGACGACGGCGCACCGCTTCATCGGTCGAACGCGACTCGATCACGCGAGAACTCATATGTGAACAATACGGACATTTCATACTCTGGGGTCTCCCCTTTCTACTTCCCGTCCCAAACACCATATGTAGTGTTGGCTTGTGCTACCGACGTATTATAACCACTAGATTTGGATAGGGTCAAGACTCTAGATGTCTATGAAATATGTACCAGCACAACGCTAGACCCGAGCTAGTTCTACGAGATTCGCCTAGAATCGTAATAGCGGGCAAGAAACGGTCTTGAACTCATTTGACGGGTGCGAGCCTCGATTCGACCGTGGCGGATGCCCACAAGTTGGTTCAGAAGTCCTATAAAAAAAGATCCGTCCACGCCCACAGGCGCAACGGATCTTGTTCTACTTCGCGTATTTCATGAGGTCGGTCAAGGACTCCAACACGATGGTCGGTTGACCCTCCGCGCCCTCGATGTGTTCGCGCTTGCTAAAGCCGGTCAGCACCAGAACGGTGCGCACGTCCGCCTGTACGCCAGCGAGGATGTCGGTTTCCAAATTGTCACCGACGACCACGGAGCGCTCCTTGCTAACGCCGAGCCGCTCGACAGCAAAATCGATCATCCGAGCCGCCGGCTTGCCCATCACCAGCGGTTCCGTGCCCGAAGCGGTGCGAATCGCCGCTGCAAGCGAGCCAGAGCCGGGCAGCAAGCCCTCTTCGGTCGGCAGGGCTTTGTCCACGTTGGTCGAGATAAACACGGCGCCGCCTTGTATCAACAACGAAGCTTTTTTCAACTTCTCATACGAAAACTCCCGGTCGATGCCCTGCACGACATAATCAGCAGGGCCTTCCTCGACCACTTGACAGCCTGCATCGCGCAAGGCCGTATACAGACCGATCTCACCGACAGGAAACACGCGCTTGCCTGTGCGACCGTCCGTCTTGATGTATTCCGCCGCCACTTGGCTCGACGTGAAGACATGTTCCGCCTCTGCCTTGATGCCCAAGTGCTGCAGATGTTCCGCCACTTGCTCCGGGGTGCGCGAGGAGTTGTTGGTGACGTATAAGTAGGATTTGCCCGACGCCTGTAACCATTCGACAAACGCCGGAGCGTCCTCGATCACTTCATTGCCTCGGTACAGCGTGCCATCGAGGTCGATCAGGTAGGCATCGATCTCTCGTAACCAAGCGTTGTTCAACAGACGATCACTCCTAGAAGGTGAAATCGACTTCCGGTTCATGCGTCCCAGCACGGTGGTTGATCGCACGGGCGACGACGAACAGATAGTCGGAGAGGCGGTTCAGGTAGCGTTGGACCTCCGGGTTGACCGGTTCGGCCTTTGACAGCGAGACCGCGATGCGCTCAGCTCGACGCGTGATCGTGCGGGCCGTCTGCAAGGCTGCGGCAGCTTTGTGCCCGCCGGGCAGGATGAAGCGGGTCAACTGCGGCACTTCCGCGTCGAATCCGTCGATGAATTGCTCCACTTGCTCGACATGCTTGGCTCCGACATAGTAGCCCTTCTCCTGCACTTTCTCCACCGGAGTCGCGAGGTCGCGCCCGAGGTCGAACAGGTCGCGCTGGATGACCAGCAGTTGCTTTTGCAGATCCTCCGTGCGGAAAGGCACATCACGCAGATAGGCAACGCCGAGCCCGATCATCGAGTTCGCTTCGTCGATCGTACCATATGTCTCCACGCGCACCGCGTCCTTCGGGATGCGATGGCCGTAGATCAGGGAAGTTTCACCCTTGTCGCCCGATTTGGTGTAGATTTTCACGCTTACCATCTCCTTTCCAGTCTGATCTTATCATAAACGAAAGAGGCTCACTCTTCGAGAGGCCCCCTGACGTTTGCGTTTGAAATTTGGTGCCTGTACGATTTCCCCAAACCGCACAGCTCACAGCTTTTTCCCTTATCTGCATTCCCCACGAATGCCTATGTCAGAATTATAAGATATTTTTCCAGCTTTGTAAACAACGGTTATACTAAAAATGTACAAAAGTTAGAATGGAGGACACGACTCATGCAGGTCACCCCGCACGTTCATCAGCTCCCGGTCACCACGCCGACGCTATTCCCCGCTACGACCACCAACGTGTATCTGGTTGTCCACGCGGGCAAGGCCGTTTTGATCGACGCAGGTTTTCAACACGAACAAACCCACCTGCTGGTGGTCGAGTATCTCGAAAGCATTGGGTCGCCGCAAGTGGAAGCGATTTTGATGACGCACTACCACCATGACCACTCGCCGGGCGCGACGTTTTTCGCCAAGCACTTCGACTGCCCGGTCTATGCGCACCCGCTGGAAGTTCAGCTCGTGGAGCAGGAAATCGCCCCAGTCAAAGTGACGGGGACGCTGTCCGAGGGAGATATCGTACACGTCGGGAACTTGGCGTTGCACGTGTTGCACGCGCCAGGTCACACGCATGGATGCTTGAATTTCTGGTTGCCTGAGGACAGCGTGCTGTTCACCGCCGACAACGTGGTCGGTGTGGGCACAACTTGGATCGGCCCACCCGATGGCGACCTGCGCGTCTACCTCGACACCCTGCGCCGCCTGAAGACCTTCCGAGCGCAATGGATCGCACCTGGACATGGGGAGATGATCGCCGATGTCGAGGCGAAAATCGACTTTTTCATCTCTCGCCGTCTGGAGCGCGAGGAGCAAGTCTACGCGCTCCTGCAGGATCGCCCGCGCACAGAAGCGGAGCTGGTCGAAGCCGTCTACCGAGGCAGCGTCCACCCGAGCGTGATGTGGGTGGCGGAGCGCACGATCCAAGGCATCGTGATCAAGCTGATCGAGGATCGACGGGTCCGCGACGAACAGGGCACCTACCGCGCCGTCTAGCGAAAAGAGGACGGTTCCGCACTTGCGCGGAACCGTCCTTTTTTCCGGTCAAAAAAGCCCGACATGCTCCTGCGCATGTCGGGCTTCTCTCGTTGGCTTACCGCTGTGGCTCTCCATGCGTCATCCGTTCCTCCAGCAATTTCGAAAATTGCTCGGCGGGGACCGGTTGGCTAAACAGGTAGCCTTGGGCTTCGTCGCACAGTTGCGCGTCGAGGAACGCGAACTGCTCCGGGGTCTCGACGCCCTCTGCGGTGACGTGTAGCTTGAGGTTGTGCGCCATCGAGATGATCGTCGGGACGATCGCCGATTCGTGTGTCAACATATGCGTGTCACGGACGAAGGATTGGTCGATTTTCAGCCGATCGAGCGGGAACTTCTGCAGATAGCTCAGCGAACTGTACCCCGTGCCGAAGTCATCCATCCCGATCCGCACGCCGAGTTGCTTCAGCTTGGTCAGCATCTCGTTGGAACGTTCGACGTCCATCGTCATGCTCTCTGTGATCTCCAATTCCAGATGTTCAGGCTCCAAGCCCGTCTCTTGCAACGCTGCTTGCACCATCTCGACGAGATCCTCCTGCTGGAATTGGCGGCTGGAGAGGTTGACGCCGATGCGCAGGGGAAAGCCTTGCTCCTGCCACTGCTTGCCTTGCGCGCACGCCGTCCGCAACACCCAATCCCCGATCGGCACGATCAAGCCCGTCTCTTCGGCAAAGGGGATGAACTGCAACGGCGGCACCAAGCCGCGCTCTGGATGTTGCCAGCGAATCAACGCCTCTGCCCCGACGATTCGGCGCGTGCGGAAGTCGACGTAGGGCTGGTAGTAGACGATGAATTCACCGCGCTCCAACGCTTTGCGCAGGTCGTGTTCCATCGCCATCTTGTCAAAGGCCTCGCTGTCCATCTGCGGATCGAACAGTCGGTAGCTGTTGCCGCTCTCCTTCGCCCGATACATGGCAATGTCAGCATTGCGCATCAGATCGGTGACGCTCCGCCCGTTGTCCGGGTAGATCGCGATCCCGATCGAGGTTGCCATCCGAATGTCATACCCATCGATGTGGATCGGTGTGGCGACCGCCTGCAACAGGGTCTGTGCGGCTGCCTCCGCCTGTTTCACCCCTTCGATGTCCGGGTACAGCACCGTGAACTCATCCCCGCTCATGCGCGACACCAGCGCCCCCTCTGGCACTGCTTCCAGCAGACGATCCCCGACGGCGCGCAGCAAGTTGTCTCCAAATGAGTGGCCGAGCGAATCGTTGTAGTTTTTGAAACGATCCATGTCCAACAGCATCGTCGCGATCCTTCGATTCTGCAGGCGGGCGGCCTCGACTGCGTCTTGCAAAGTCTTCATATAGAGACGGCGGTTCGGCAGTCCGGTCAAGTCATCGTGGTAGGCCATGTAGTTGATCGCCTGTTCATGTTCACGGCGTTCCGTGATATCCTGAGCGATGATGTAGACGCCAGAGACTTTGGAATCGACGTAGATCGGCACCGACGTGACCTCAGCTAACACGCGCCGCGTGCGACAGAGCAGCGTGATTTCAAACATCAACGACTTGCCCAAGCGCACTTGCTGAGCATGCAACTTCGTGCTCTCCCGCTCTCCATCGTCGAGAAAAGGGAAGTACATCATCTGCATCAGCTCTTCGGCGCGATACCCGAGCAGTTTCTCCGCCGCCGGATTGACCTCGACGAAGTAGCCTTGCAAATCGATGGTGAAAATCGCGTCCGGGTTGTGCTCAAATAACGACTTGTAGCGCGATTCGCTGAGTTCCAACTTGGAGGATTGGAACGTTAGCCTCCTGTCGACGATGGCGCTGACGATGACACAGCCGAGGATGATCAGCGTTCCCAGACCGATTCCGTAGGCGAGAAAACTCGTATTCAGCGAAGTCTGTCCATAGGTCTGGTGCATCTCCATCGGCGTAAAGTTCGCAGCAGACATGCCGGTAAAGTGCATGCCAGAGATCGCAAAACCCATCACCACGGCGCTGCCGATCTTGCGACTCCACAGCCGCCCATCTGTCGTGTCACGACGCAGACGAAACAGCAGCAATAACGCGGCCCATGACGCCCCCACAGCGATCATGACCGAGAGCGTAACCCGCAGCGGATCATAGGAGATCATCGCCTGCATCTGCATCGCATCCATGCCCGTGTAGTGCATGGCGACGATGCCCGCTCCCATGAACAAGCCCCCTGTAATCAGCGAACCGGGGCTCAACGTATCGCGGCCGATCAGATACAGCGCGATCCCAAACGCAAGGATCGCCGGAAGTATGGAGAGCAGAACATACCACAAGCTATAGCGCACCGTCATCGGCATCTCAAACGCGAGCATCGCGACGAAGTGCATCGACCAAACGCCCGTGCCCATCGCAATCGCACCGCCCGTCAGCCAGATCCGCCTTGTCCTGCCAGTGGTGGCAGCCACTCGGCTGCCGAGATCCAACGCGGTGTAGGAGGCGATGATCGCGATGAGGATCGACAGGACGACGAGCGGTGACTGGTAGGTGCCGTCAATCAGATCCATCCCTCTTCCCCCCTTTGTTTAAGCTAGTTCCTCCGGTGTCGGCGTCCCCACGCCTTCCACCGAATGCCACAATTCCTCCGCGCTCTGGAAGCGGCCGATCACGCGCAAGGAATCGAGCGTAGGCGGCACCATCTCCATATCACCACGAGCGACACCTTCTAGAGCGGTCGTCACATCGTACCAACCATCCTCCTCCACTTCGCCAGGATGCGGCTCTGGCGTCTGGCCTGCGGGCAGGATCGTCAGGAAATAGCGCGTATCAAAGCGCTTTTTCGAGACGTGGCGCGGGGTCAGGCGATGCCCGAAGTAGCGCATCAAGTCGGTGGCGAGCACCAGTTGTTCCGCTTCCAAGAGGTCGATCAGGCGAAGTCGACCGGCGAGCAATTCGGCGCGCTGCGAACGGTAGTGCTGCGAGTCGATCAATTCGCCTGCTGCATTGCGAGCGAGCAAGATCCCCACTTCTTCAAAGGCTTCGCGCAAGGCGCACACCCAGTAGGAGAGCGGTAGGCTGTCCGGGTTGCATGCGGTGGTCAACGGCATCGAGCGTGTCAAATAGCGGGGATCTTCATCCTCCGCATCCATCTTCCCGCCGGGAAACACATAATGGCGCGCCAAAAAACGCATCGTCGTCGGACGTTTTGTCATATATACTTCGAGCCGATCGCGCGAGGTATGTTGGCGCACCAATAAAATTGTCGCGGCTTGCGAGATCAGCTCCGGCATCTGTGACATTTCCGGTATAAAAGTCAACGGGAATCCTCCGTTTCATAAGTCTAATTTATGACGATTTACCCTGATCATAACATGGTTACTTCCATGCCTTCAACTTGTCAGGGAAGTAGCCTTGTACATATGAAGTCGGTTACACTGGATAAGGATGTGGAGAGGAGCGTTCGTTTCTGATGTGGAGTGGACAGGAATTTACAGGAGAGAGTTTCAACCATGAGGGTTTCGCACACCAAGAGTGGCGGGACTGTCGCTTTGTCGCATGTTCGTTTCGTGGTGCAGACCTGAAGGAACTCGTCACACAGGGCTGTGTCTTTTCCGAGTGTGACTTCGTGGATGCGCAACTGAACGCGTCGGAACATACGAACAGCGCGTTTTTGAACTGCAAGTTTGATGAAGCCAATTTATTTGTCACGAGGTTTACCGCGTGCAAGATGACCGGTTCAACCTTTATCAAAAGCAACATCGGCGGGCTGTCGATCAACGGCGGCGATTGGTCGTTCACCAATCTGCGCCTGCAAGACTTGCGCGGCCAGAAGTTAAACGGGCTGCGACTGACGGAAGCAGACCTTTTTCAATGCAATCTGGAAAAAACCGATCTGCGCGGGGCCGATCTGAGCCGCGCCACACTGACCAACGTCAAACTGGCTGGGGCCGACCTGCGCGGTGCTACCTTGGACGGTGTGGACATGCGCACACTTGATTTGCGCGGGACCAAGATCGATCTGGAGCAAGCCGTCCAGTTTGCGAAGTCCTTCGGAGCGAAAGTCCAGTAGGTACTATTCTACCAGTAGGTACTATTTTATAGGAAAAGAGGAGTCGACTCCACGTGGGTCGGCTCCTTTTTTCAAGGTCACGACTTGGTAGGCAGACTGACGGTGACGGTTGTGCCACGGTGTAACGTGCTCTCGGCGCGGATCTTGCCGTGGTGGGCTTCCACGATCCATTGCGCAATCGAGAGGCCCAATCCAGAGCCGCCCTCTGCACGCGTGCGGGCTTTGTCCCCGCGGTAAAAACGGTCAAAAATCCGCGGGAGGTCATCAGGCGCGATGCCGATGCCTGTGTCGCTGACTTTCAGTTCGAGAGCAGGACCGATCTGGCGGCAGATGACCTCGATCGAACCGCCCTCCATCGTGTACTTCAGTGCGTTGTCGAGCAGAATCACCAGCAACTGCCGAATCCGGTTCTCGTCGCCGATCAGCTCCAAGTGGCCGTGAATCTGCGTGTGCAACTCCATCTCCTGCAATTCAGCCATCAGCCGGTAATCCTCCGTCACGTCGCGCACCACCTCGTCCAAGCGCAGGGCTCTGCCCTCGATCAACAGTTGGTTCGAATCGGTGCGGGCCAACGTCAACAGATCGGAGACCAACTTGGTCATCCGCTTGGTTTCCTTTAACACCACCGCGACATTGCGGCTCTGCTCTTGTACCGTCTCTGTCGGGTGGCGCAGCATCAATTCGGAGTGCGACTGCACCACGGCGAGCGGGGTGCGCAACTCATGGGAGGCATCTGCCACGAACTGCTGCTGGCGCTCCCACGCCTGGCGGATCGGCACCAATGCCCGCCCTGCGAGAAAAAATCCAGCCCCGACAGTCAGCGCCGCCCCGAGCAGCGTTCCAGTCACGATCACGACGAGCAACGTGCTGAGCACATCCTCCTCCGCATCGATGTTGCGGACCACCTGCAGAGTCCGCTGTACATTTGTCACATCCAATCCCGCTGGAAAAAACGGATTCGCCTGCGTCACTTGTACTGACGGTGCCAGCGCGGTCAGCACGCGGTAGCTGTGCCCGTCGAGCTTGATCGATTGCGGCACATCAGAAATTTTCAGATCGCGCAAGGCCTCTAGATCTCCGTTCACGAATTGGGAGTCGGGGGCTTGCTGGACCACACCGCCTTGGTTGTCATAGACGATCGTCACCATCGGCATGTCGAGGGTGCGGCCGTTTGGACGGACCACCAGCCGGTCGGGCATCTGTTGCACCGCCACGAGTTGCATGTCACGAAGCCCGTCGTCGACCCGCTCCAGCAAGCGGTGTTCGAGGAACAGGTACAGCGCCATGCCGCTGACGAGGAGCAGGATGAGCAACACAGCTGCGTTCAACGTCACCAGTTGCACACGAATTTTTTGAAACATCAGCTCGGCCCCTTTAGCATGCAGCCGACACCGCGCACCGTTTGAATCAAATGGTCGCAGCCGTGGGCGGCGAGTTTTTTGCGCAGGTAATGCAGGTAGACGTCGACGACAGAGGTGTTCGTCTCCACGTCAAATCCCCATACGCGGTCGAAAATCTGCTCGCGCGTCAGGATCTGTTCCCGGTTCACGAGCAGATATTCGAGCAACTTGTATTCCTTGGCCGTCAGTTTCAACGCTTGATTGTCCACAAAGCCATCGCGGAGTTTCGGGCGGATCGAGAGCGTTCCGTAGGAGATCTCGCCATCCGGGTTGACCGCACCCTTGCGTCGCAACAGCGCCCGGGCGCGGGCGAGCAATTCAGCGACGGCAAACGGCTTGACCAGATAATCGTCCGCTCCGGCATCGAGTCCGCGCACACGATCCTCCACGCTGTCACGGGCGGTCAGCAGCAGGATTGGGATGACGATTCCGCGTTTGCGAAGATGTTGGACGATGGTGAGCCCGGAAGTGCCCGGCAACATGATGTCGAGCACGATCAAGTCATGAATGCCCTGTTCGGCCAGCAACAGACCATCATCCCCGTGCTCCGCCGTATCCACCGCATAGGACTCCTCTGCGAACACTTGCTCGATCGCCCCGAGCAGTGGTCGATCATCTTCTACGATCAATATACGCATACCGACACCTCCTTTTTCGCTTTTTCTTTCTATTGTAACAAACAAAAACGAGGCACAGCCATGACTTTTTACACCCGAGCGGAGATGTAAAAACATGAGAGAAGACAGATGAACAATCCAACACCGCTCGATACAATGAAACCGTAAACACAAAATTACGGATGGAGAATGATGTCGATATGACACAACATGATTGGGATCTGATTGGTTATGGTGTTTGGGCCATCATCATCTGGATGACATTAAAGCAATTCTTGGAAACCAGACGCCCGGTAAAAGGCAACGGCCTGCGCCTGCTGTTCGGGGATATCCTGATGGCTTTGCCGCTGCCGTGGATCATCTCGCTGTGGATTCGCCGTGGCGAAATGGACCAGATCGGCTACGTATTCTTGTACGGTGCCTTGCTTGCGATACCGTACATTTTGACCTCCAACTATATGCTCAACAGTGAAGGCAAGATTCAATTCAAACCGAACATTCTGTTCTACATCTTCTTGCTTGGCTTCCCGTATATTCGGTATGAAGTTCGGACCTATGTGTTCCAACACCATCCGATCTTGTTCCCGAACCACTTCCCGGACATCGAACTCATGCTCTCGTACTACATCGCAGTGCTGATCGTCTACACCTTTGTCTGGCGTCTGTGGCTGTACTACCGCTTCCGGGCGCTGCAGTCCAAAACGCAGTCGCAATCCCTCAACGCATAAGGCAGTCAAAAAGGTGGAGAGCTCGATGCAGAGCAAAAACTTCAACCAAGTGACCGACCTGTTCCTCACCATGGGGTACTTGGAAATGGAAAAGGAAATCAACGACAGCCAGAACTCTTGGCAAGGAATCAAGAAACTCAACCAAGAATTTTTCAGCGTTGTCGAATTGGTGGTCTTCCGCCACGACCCGGAGAACGTCATCCAGAACTCCGTCGTGCTCAGCCGGCAGCACTTCCAGAACATGGTCGACAGCATCGGATAAAAAAAGCCCCTCATTCTTAAGAATGAGGGGCTTTTTTATGTACTGGAAAGCAACTTTGTGAGTTCAAAACGTTGTATTGCGTAGGATAAGCCCTCGACCTATTAGTACTGGTCAGCTCAATGCCTCGCGGCACGTACACACCCAGCCTATCAACCCAGTCTTCTACTGGGGGTCTTACCACGTTGACCGTGTGGGAAGTCTTATCTTGAGGGGGGCTTCGCG